>CAWISK010000004.1:0-304492 GCA_963838805.1 uncultured Pseudomonadota bacterium | reverse complement strand
ATCGGCATCCGGTATCCGTAGAACTCGTGATCCTCGTTGTAGCCGCCCTGGCCGGCGCCTAGATCGGCGAAGTCGTGCACGAACTCGATGGCCGCGATCCACTTCACCATCTTGAAGCCCAGCTCGTTCTCGCAGCGCAATCGCACCGGAGCGCCGTGCAGGACGCTCAGAGGGTGCGCCGTTCATATCGTACGCCAGGATCGTCAGGTCGTGGCGCATGTTGCTCATCGTGTGCACGTCGTAGTAGCGCCCGACATCGCCGCCGTCCGCGAAGGAGTAGAACACCGCGTAGCGGGCGTCGGTGGTCGGGCGAACCAGATCCAGGATGTGACGCATCGGCACGCCGCCCCATTTCGCGACGCCGGACCAGCCCTGGATGCAGAAATGCGTGGTGATCTGCTCCTGCTTCGGCATCGCCCTCAGCTCGGCCAGCGAGAACTCCCGGGGCGTTTCAACCAGGCCGTCCACGCGCAGCCGATAGCTCGCGAAGCCGTCCGCCACCGGCAAGTCGAACTCGTCCCATTTCGGCATCGTGCCGTTGATCCAGAAATGCGGCGAGATGTCCTTGCTCCGTCATGAGGTTGTTCGGGGTCCACCACTCGGCGATCCCCTTGAGCCAGCCGACCATGAACGTCCCGACCCTCTGCACCACGCGGGCGTGGCGGATCGTGACGGGCGAGGCGAGCCACCAGGTCACTGCCACCAGCACCATCGCCGGAACGAAGACCGCGAAGCCGCTCCAGGAGCCGTCGTTCACCCCGGCCCACATCATGTTCAGGTTCACCCGCGCGCCGGTGATGAACACCAGTGTCACGTGGGCCAGGATGAAGAGCAGGAACCACCACAGCGCCAGGAAGTGGATCGAGCGCGCCCGCTGCCGGTTCAGCACCCGCCCGATCCAGCCCAGGCGGTTCGAGATGGCCGGGCTCTGCATGAAGCCGGTGAGGATGGAGGTGGGTGCGGCGACGAAGATGGTGACGAAATACGCGAGCTGCTGAAGGCTGTTGTAGCGCGTCCAACTGTGGTCGGTCGGGAAGGTGAGCGACAGGTACTGCAGCGCGGTTGAAGCGGCATTCGGGAACACCGCCCAGGTCGTCGGCACCAGCCGCTGCCATTGATCGGTCGAGAACAGCAGGGCGTAGAACGCGACGCCGTTGATCGTCCACAGCAGGTTGACCGAGAAGTGCCACCAGCGGGCGAGGCCGATGGAATGGCGGATGCCGGGAATGCCCAGCCATCCCGGCAGCGTCACGGAATCGTCCTTCGAGGTCCACACCCGGCCGGTCGGAACCGCCTTCTGGAACCGGAACCATTCGGTGCCCGGCGTGCAGTCGCGCTTCCAGTAGAGCCTCGGGTGGTCGGCGAGGATCTGCACTCCCGCGCGGATGATGAACGCCATGAAGAACAGGTTCAGGAAGTGCTGCACCCGTAGCCACGTCGGGAACCCCGAGCCGATAGCGTGCGCGGATGCGGGCGATCCGGGATAGCGCACCAGGAACGCTCTGCACGGCGGGCACCTCGCGCAATGCCTGGGCCACGGCCACACCGATGACCAGCAGCACGAACGCGATCGGCAGCGCCCACAGCACGTTGACCCAGCGCTGGCCGATGCGAATCTTGGGCATCACGCCGGTCTGAGGCGGCAGCCAGTGGCTCAGGAGAATGCGGTCATCCGCCGGGGTGAGGCTGGCCGCTATCGGGTCATGCACCGGCCGCTCGTGGCGGATGCTGTTCATGTGCTTTGCGTCGGTCGCACGCAGAGCCGGCTTTCGATCCGCGTCACCCCGGGTGCCGACCAGGCGACCCGTTCGGCCAGGTCGCGTTCCCGCCAGCTTCGGACCTGGCCGGTCAGGACGACCCTGCCGCATTCGGCGGCGATCCTGATCTCGGTCCCGCCGATCTCGATGTCGCGCTCGAACAGCGCCTCGATCCGCCCCGGGATATCGCCGCTCTCACCGTCCCGGCCGTAGGCTGCGGCCCGCCCGAGAAACACGGAGGCAGTCCATTCCTCCGGCTGCACCGCGACCAGATTCGTCACCCCGACCACGCCGTCGAGCCTGGACACGATCCGCTCCGCGTCTGCCCGTTCGCAGTCGCATCCGACAGTGCCGGTCAACGTGACCTGCCCCCCTGCCACAGCCAGCCCGACCCGCTCGCGCAGCAGAACGCGTGCCCTGGAACAACGCCTGCAATGCGCGTTCCGCGATGGCTTGGTCCGACGGGGCGAGGGTGGGGGTCAACTCAGCCCGGCGAGCGCCGCCGCGAGCAGAGCCAGCACGACCGCCCATTGCAGGATCGTCCGAGAGGGAGTCGGCGCGCGTTGCCCCGACGTCGCGGTGGATTGACCGCCGCCCCGCACCGGCAGCAACGTCACCAGTCGCGCAGCGATCGCCGTTGCATCGGCCGGCGACCAGATGCCGGCCGGCATGACCGCGATGATCAGGGCCAACGCCTCAATCGCCGCCTTGCGCGGCAGCTTCGCCAGGCGTCCGGCTTCCTGCCACGGGTCTAGGCCTCGGCGTGCGAGCGTCGAGACAACGCTCAGTGTCATCCCGCTCGCTTCCACACCGACGTCAGCGAACAGAAATCCATTCAGATCCGAGCGCTGCAACGCATAAGCGTCAGTGTTTTTCATCACATAACTCAACTATGTTTTAGGATATATTGGGGCCATATTTGTAGAAATGCATTCTACTCGGATAAACATTCCGTGATATAAAGTCGTTCTTCCTCCCCGCGTGCCTTCGATCGAAGCCGCGGACTTCAGGCGCGCTGCCTCTGCCCCCGCCGGCTCGCCAGCGCCGAGCCCAGGATCGAGCCGAGATCCACCGCCTGCTCGGCGCTCGCCGCGAGATCCAGCTCGCTCTCGATGTGATCCAGGTGCCGGACCATGAGCGTCGACGGCGGCAGCCTCGTCCCTCGCTTCGATCGCGTCGATCACCGCCTCGTGCTCCTCCTCCGAACAGGACGGCAGGCGCAGCGATCCGAACAGGCCGATGATGAGCGATGTCTGCGCCACCAGTTCCTCGACGAAGCGCAGCAGCACCGGATTGCCGGCGAACTCCGCCAGCCTGATATGCAGCTCGCCGGAGAGCCGAATGGCTTCGTGACGGTTTTCCGTGCGGCGCATGACCGCCGCCCGCTGTGTCAGTGACCTGAGTGCTGCCAGATGGGCTGCCTTGAGGCGGTCGATGGCGTTGCTCACCACGGCGACCTCGATGGTGCGGCGCGCCTCGAACACGTTGCGGGCCATCTCCGGCGAGGGGCTCGCGATGAAGGCACCACGATTCGACCGCAGATCGACGATGCCGCGCTGGGCGAGCACCAGAAGCGCCCGGCGCACGACGCTGCGGCTGGTTGCCGAGCGCGTCGCACAACGCGCTCTCCGCAAGCTTGGTGCCGGCCGGAAGGCGGCGCTCCATGACTGCCGCGAAGACCCGATCGACGACCTGCTCCGCCGTCGCGGCGCGGGGCCGGGCCGATCGGTCATCGGTGGCCCGCAGCCTGGGGATGGGCGCCGGTTTCATCGCCTCTTTGTCGCCGATCCGCACGCGAAATCAAGCACCGGAAGGCCCGGTTGTCGAAAATTCTCGGCAAGAATGTGCACAATAGGATCAAAAAATGTTGACAGACGGCTCGCCTCCGGCGCCTGCTGTGCGGAAAGGCTTCCGGTGCCTGGGAGGGGAACCATGCTCAATCGGCGTACGACCTTGAAACTGGCCGCGCTGTGTTCGTCCGCGCTGGCCGTCCTGACATGGGGCGGCCTTCCCGCGCAGGCCGCCAACAAGGAGCTGAAAATTGGCTTCGTCGGCGTGACCAGCGGTCCCGCCGCGGCCTGGGGCACCTCGAACGTGCGATCGATGCAGACGCTCGCTGCCATCATCAACCAGGGCGGCGGCGTGAAGATCGGCGATGCCACCTACGACATCAAGATTGTCACGTTCGACGACCAGAAGGATCCGAAGCGCTCCGTCGCGGGCATGGAAAGAATGGCCGAGCAGGGCATCCACTACGTCGTGGGCCCGAACGTCGATGACGGCGCTGCGGCGGTCCGGCCGGTCGCGGAAAAGCGCGGGATCATCTACTTCCCCTACGCCTTCCCCAAGGAACTCTATACCAAGCCCGCCTCGAACGCAGTGCTCGGCATGGTCGCGAGCTATCAGTCGGGCCCCGCCATCTACAAATACCTGCGCGACAAGAAGGGCGTAAAGACGGTGGCGTTCGTCGCCGCCAACGAGTCCGATCCGCTGACCCAGCGCGACAGCGGTGTGGCCGCCGCCAAGGCGCTCGGCCTCAAGGTGGTGGCGGCACAGGATACCTACGAGAACGACACGCGCGACTTCACCCCGGTCCTGACGCCGATCGTGCAGCTCAAGCCGGACCTGCTGGTGCTGTCCGGAGTGGCACCGGCCAATGCGCCGTTGCTGATCCGCTCGGCGCGCGAGCTTGGCTACAAGGGCCTGATCTCGACCGAGACGGCGCAGGACGCGGGCGTGCTGAAGGAAGGTGCGGGCGACCTCGCCAACGGTTTCATCTCGGTGGGCGGCGCCTCGACGCCGGAGATCCGCTCGACGGCGATGGACGACTTCATCGCGCGCTACACCAAGATGTTCGGCGAGTACAACGACGAGTCGAACACCAAGGTCTATGCCCTGCAATACATCATCGACACGCTCCAGGCCGATCCGAAGGCGATCGACGACGTGGCCGAGTTCAAGAAGACGATCGACACCTTCTCGGCGCCCAATCCGTTCGTCAAGGACAACGGCGTGCTGAAATATGTCGGGCATGACCTCGTTCGGGCAGAAGCGCCAGATCTCGGTGCCGATGGTCGTGAACGAATACGAGAACGGCGCTTTCAAGACGCTGTTTGTCGGATCGGTGGACTAGCCCGGCATCCGTCCGCCTTCGCGTGGGGCGCGGCTCCGGCCGCGCGCCTCGATCTGGGAGTGCCTCGCGATGGAACAGGTGATCGTCAACGGGCTTTATCTCGGCGCCCAATACGCCCTCATCGCCCTCGGGCTCACGCTGATCTTCGCCCTGATGAACGTGCTGAACTTCGCGCACGGGCAGATGTTCGTGCTGGGCGGCTTCATCACCTATGAGGTCTATGGCGTGCTGGGCCTGCCGCTGGTGGCAGCCCTCGCCGCGTCGGCGGTGACGCTGGCCGTCGTCGGCGCCCTCGTCGAGCGGCTGCTGTTCCGCACCGTGATCCGGCGCAGCCTGCGCGAGGAAAGCACGATGCTGCTGGCCGCGGGGCTTGCGTTCTTCCTCGATGCGGTGATCCTGCTGCTGTTCGGCGAGAAGCAGCGCGGCGTGCCGAAGATCGTCCAGGGCGTCTTCATCTCCGACAATCTGATCATCCCGTACGATCGCCTCGTGGTGGGCGGGCTCGCGGTCCTGTTCATCGTCGCCTTCATGCTGTTCATGCAGTACAGCAAGCCCGGCCGCGCGATGCGCGCGCTGGCGCAGGATCGGGTGGCCGCCCAATTGATGGGCGTCAACGTCGATCGCTACACCATGCTCGGCTTCGCGCTGGGCGCCATGCTCGCGGGACTGGTCGGCGGGCTGCTGGTGACGATTACCGGAGTCAATTCCGGGATCGGCGGTCCGATCTCGATCAAGGCCTTCCTGATGGTGATGATCGGCGGCGCCGGCGTGGTTGGGGGCGCCATCGTCGGCGGGTTCATCCTCGGGATGATGGAATCCGTGGGCCTGTCCGTCCTGCACAGCTACGGCGACATCACCTATCTGGTGATCTTCGCCGCCCTCATGGTGTTCCTCAGCATCCGTCCGAACGGGCTGATGGGAAAGCCCTGGGGGTGATGGACGTGGCACGGAACCAGAAAATTGCCGCCGCCGTCTTCGCTTCCGCGATCGTCCTGTTCGTCGTGCCGCTGGCGATCGACCGGCTCGACCGGGGCGATCTCTATTACACGCTGAGCTCGGTGGCGCTGTTGAGCATCGCCAGCGCCGGAGTCTGGCTCACCTTCTCGCTCGGGCGCATCAATATCGGCCAGGGTGCCTTCTCGCTCATGGGCGGCTATGTCGCGGCGATCCTGGTCGTGCGCTACGGCCTGTCCTTCTGGCTGGCGCTGCCGCTCGCGGGGGTGTTCTGCGCGGCGGCCAGCATTGCGATCGGCCTGCCCATCCTGCGGCTTCGCGGCGTCTATTTCGCGATGGTGACGCTGGTGCTGACCGAGGTGGTGCGCCTGCTGACACTGGCGCTGCCGATCACCAACGGTGCGAGAGGCATGGTCAGCATCCCGGCGCCCGGCGCCGTTTCCCTGTTCGGCCTGACCATCATTCCCGATTTCGGCACGCTCCAGCATCCGAGGAAGGCGTTCTACCTGCTGTCAGTCGTGCTGATGATCACTGACATTCGTGGCGTTGTACCGCCTGGTGCATTCGCGCTTCGGACAGCTCTGCCGGTCGTTGCAGCAGAACGAGGAGCTTGCCTCCTCGATCGGCGTGAATGTCGCGGTGTTGCGGGTCACTGCCTACGCGATCTCGTCATTTCTTGGCGGCATCGGCGGGGCCATGTTCGCCTTTGTCACGCAGTCCATCTATCCCAGCAGCTTCACCGTCGTCGATTCGGTGAACTTCATGCTGAACTGCTTCCTGGGCGGCCTCAACTACGTGGCGGGGCCGATGGTCGGGACGTTCGTCCTGTATTTCGGCTGGGATCTGCTGTTCCAGACCGGGCAGTTCCAATTGCTGATCTACTCGACGATCCTGATCGCGCTGATGCTGGTGCTGCCGAACGGGCTGCTCAGCATCCGCCTGAAGCCGCGTCGTGGAGCCTCCGGGCAGGACCAGCCGGACCAGCCCCGGCTCGGCATCCGCCTGCCGCTCAGGAAAAAGAGGGCCTGAGCGATGCAGGATCTGCTGCGTGTTTCAGGTCTTACGAAGCGGTTCGGCGGGCTGGTGGCCGTCAATGACGTGTCGTTCTCGGTCGCTGCCAACGAAATCCTGTCGATCATCGGCCCGAACGGCGCCGGCAAGTCCACGCTGTTCAAGCTGATCGCCTCGTTCATGCGGCCGACACGGGGCGAGGTCTTGCTGCGCGGACAGCGCATCTCCGGACCTCGCGCCGCATCTGGCCGCTCGAAGGGGCGTGGTGCGCACGTTCCAGGAGGCCACGGTCTTCAAGAACATGAGCGTCCGGGACAACATCATCACCGCGCACCACCTGCGCGCGAAGGCGGGGCTGGTCGGGTTCTACTTCGCCTCCGCGCTCGCCCGGCGCGACGAGCGCGAATTCGCCCAATCCGCCGATGAGATCCTGGCCTTCCTCAATCTCGGCCACCTCCGCGACGAGAGCGCCGGCACGTTGCCGCAGGGTCATCTGCGCGCCCTCGGCATCGCCATCGGCCTCGCCGCCGGTCCCTCGATCCTGCTGCTCGACGAACCGTTCGCCGGAATGAACCACGACGAGACGCGCTGGGCGGTCGATCTGGTGCGCCGGGTGCGCGAGCGCGGCGTTACCGTGCTGCTCGTGGAGCACGACATGCCGGCGGTGATGCGCATCTCGGACCGCATCGTGGTACTCAATTTCGGCCAGAAGATCGCCGAGGGAACGCCCGCCGAGATCCAGAGCAACCAGGATGTCATCGAGGCCTATCTCGGCAGCGAAGACGAATCGATAGGACTCTGACGAATGAACACGCTGCTGGAGGTCAGTGACGTCGAGCTCTACTACGATCACGTCTATGCGCTGAAGGGCGTCTCGCTCGCCGTCGGCGAGGGCGAGACGGTGGCGCTGATTGGCGCCAACGGCGCGGGCAAGTCGTCGATCCTGCGCGCCATCACCGGCATCCGGCGGATGCGCCGGGGCACGATCACGTTCGACGGCGAGGCCATGGATGCGCTGGCACCGGACGAAATCGTGCGCCGTGGAATCGCCATGGTGCCCGAGGGGCGGCGGGTGTTCCCGTACATGTCGGTCAAGGACAATCTGCTGATGGGTGCGTTCACCCGCGGCGACAAGGCCGGGATCGCGACCACGCTCGACAGCGTGCTGGCCCGCTTTCCCCGCCTGCGGGAGCGCTATTCGCAGGCGGCCGGCACCATGAGCGGCGGCGAGCAGCAGATGCTGGTGATCGGCCGGGCGCTGATGGCCAAGCCCCGGCTGCTGCTGCTCGATGAGCCCTCGCTCGGCATCGCGCCCAAGCTCGTGCAGGACGTGGCAAGGGCGATCGTCGCCATCAACCGCGACGAGCGCGTGAGCGTATTGCTGGTGGAGCAGAACTCGCGCATGGCGCTGCGGATATCGCATCGTGCCTACGCGCTGGCGACGGGCAAGATCGTCCTGTCCGGCAGGTCGAGCGAGCTGCTGACGGATGAGCGTGTCAAGCATCTCTATCTCGGCGGCGAGCTGTAGGCTATCGCCTGCCACCCTTGCCGCCACCGTCGAAGATGCCGAACAGCCCGCGCAGGAAGCCCGGCGTCAATGTCGCCAGCGGATTGATCCCAACCTTCGGATCGTCGAACGATCCGCGCACCCGATAGGTCGCGGCGAACAGGCCCCCGCCGCGCTCCGGGCTGAACAGGCGGCCCAGCAGCGGAATGCGGCCGGGCAGCGTGTTCAGCGCATAGGCCGGCACGATCGTACCGCTCATGTCGAGCGTCCGCCGACCGAGATTGGCCTCGCCCTTGGCGGTAAAGCCCAGGCTGGCGCTGAACGCGCGCGCCTCGTCGAGATACAGTACACTGTCCTGAAATCGGAACGGCGCCACCATCGTCGTGAAGCCCAGCCCCGGCCCGCGCAGCACCTCGATCAGCCCGTACAGCGTGGCGGCTTGCAGCACGCGGCCGATCACCGGGGCGTCCAGCACCCGGAACTCATGCAACTCGGCGGTGCCGACCAGCGGGCGCCCGGGCAGCGCGTCATCGAAGCGTGCGGCGACCGTCATGCGCCCGCCGCTGATGTTGTCGGCCACATCGAGCACCCGCAGCAGGCCGCCGGCATCCGGCGCGCTCGCATCGAGCCGGCGGCCGCCACGCTCGGGGACGATGCTCAGCCGGAACGGCGCCGGGCGCTGCACCTGGCCCGCCGGACTGGTCGATCGCGCGATGCCCGACAGCCTCGCCGCGCGGACCACGCGCCCATCGTTCTCGACATGCGCCTCCACGCTATCCACCTGGCGGCTTCTGCCCAGCAGAACGCGGCCGAGACGGGCATCAAGCGTCCAGGCCGGCCCGGCGGCTTCGGCCGGCTGCCCTTTTGCCGGCTTGAGCGCCGGAGAGCGGCGAGTCAGCACCCCGGACGCATCGAGACTGGCGCCGGACAAATCCACTGCATACGCATCTCCCTCCCGGCTCGGCAGGCGGATCGTCGCCCGGGCATCCGTTGCCCGCGGATCGCCGGGGGCCGCGATAACGATGCGGGTGAGACGCAGGATTTGCGGCCGGCCACCGGCGAAATCGGCCGCCCCCTCGATGTCGATGCCCGGCCCCTGCACCAGCACGCGGTCGATGGACACCAGCCGGTCGTGGTCGAGGCTGACACGCAGGCTTCCCGTCACCTGCTGACCGGCTGCCTTGCTGTAGTTGAGGCGGCTCAGGCTGATCGTGGTGGGCGTCAGGTCGGCCTTCGCCTCGATCTCCGTGCGGCCGTCGCGGCGGCTGCGCATCTCGGCGCTCACTTCCACCGAGCCGCCGGCGATTCCGCGAGTATCCAGTCCGAGCGCCGCCAACTGCCGCGCGTCGATCGAACCCGCGACATTCACCTGCTGCTCGATCTGCGAGGGCGGCCCGGCGCGGAAATCCATGCTCACCCGGAGCTGGGCCGGAATGCCGGCGAGGTCGGCATGGCCACCTACCTGCAAGCCGTTATTGTCCGCCGACAGATCGAGCGCGCCGCGATCCAGGTCGCGGCCGGCGGCGATGCCGCCCAGATGCACGCCGGTGAAATGCCCCTTGGTGCTGATGCTGAGATCGTCCATCGCCACGTCGTCGCGCAGCGGCAGATGCGCGATGATCAGGTGCGCCGTGAACTGGCCGGCCGGGTCGCGCATCGGGATGGGGCGCTTGCTCAGCAGCTTCACGCGCGGGTGGTTCAGCACGGCGATCAGATCGGGCAGCGAGCCGGCCAGATCGGTCGTGATGTCGGCGAACTGGTCGGGTCCGGCGATGCCGGTCAGATGCACCAGGCCGTGGCTGAAGGCGATGCCGTCAGCCGCCCCTCCTGCCTGGGCGCCGCGCGCCTGTCGCGCGGTGCTGACGGCGATGTCGATCACGTCCGGGTCGGTGATGGTGAGGCGCCCGTCAGCGTGCTCGATCGGCGGTACCGGACGCAGCCAATGCACCGTCAAATCGTGACCGTCGATGGAACCGTCGATCGAGACCAGATGCGCGTCGGACAGGTCGGCGGGGATGTCCAGGGTCATCGCCAGATGGCCACCGCTCAGTTCGCCGGAGGTGATGTTGCCGCTGATCCAGGGGCGCGAGCCAGGGCCGCCGGTGCCCGCCGGCCACAGCGCAGGCAGGTCGGCGAAAGACACCTGATCGACGTCTCCCGTCACCGCCGCGCGCCAGTCCGCCCCGGCGCGGGTCGCCCGCATGGTGCCGGTGATGACGGTGCGCGGACCGTCGGGGCGCGCCGCCGTCTCCAGCCGCTGCGTCAGATCGACGGTCGTGGGCGTGGCGTCGGCCGCGAGCGTCGCCGATAGCAGCGGCGCGCTGCCGGTCCCGGCATGGACCGTGCCGGCGCCCACCTGGGCCTGCACATGCGCGTGGCGCAGTTGGAACCCCGTATCGAGATCGGCGCTGGCCGACAGGCTCACCGGGGCATCGAGCATGCCCAGCGGGCCGAAGGCCGAGGCCAGTCCCGCCAGTGACGCGGGGTCGAGCGGGGTCAGTTGTCCCTCGATCTCGCTGCCAGTTCCGTCGCCACGCTGCCGCGCCGTCAGCGTCAGAGTGGCGTGCTGCGCCCCTGCGGCGATCGCGACATCCGCGCGGCCGGCGACCAGACCGTTTGCGGCGCGGTCGAAATCGGCATCGGCGCGGGAGACCTGCCAGGACAGGCCGATCTGCGCGTCGTACAGCGCCACGCGCAGGTCGTGCAGATGCAGATGCCGAAGTTGCCGCCAGTCGAGACGGGGCGCCGAGGCGGACGCCGGCTTCCCCTGGCTTTGGGCGCCCCGCACCATTCCTGCGATCGGCGGGCCAGGGGCAGGCTGCGTGCCCAGCACGATTTCGCCAGCCGGCTCCCGCGTCAGGGTTGCGCGCAGCCCGTCGAGCGTGACGCCGAACGGCACCAGGCGGCCAGCCAGCAACGATCCGGTCGCGAACTCCGCCGTGGCCCGCGCCAGCACCACCGGCGGCGGCGCGCCGGGCGCGCCGCTCAGCCGCAAATCCGCCACCGCCAGACGCAGCGGTTGGCCGAAGCCGCGACTGAAACCGCTCCAGGCCAGCGTCACCTCTCCCACTGCGAGATCGAGGCCGCGCTCGCGCGCCGCGCGCTCCAGGCGATGCGCCAGCCACGGCACAGGCAAGGGCCCTTGATCGAGCCGCCAGGCCAGCACCGCAAAGCCGGCCAGCAGCAGCACCACGAGCGCCAGCACGACCTGCGCCAGCCGGTGCAGCCGGCCGCCCGCCAGCCGCGCGGCTTGACCCGTGGCCTCCCTCACGAGCAGCCTGCCGCCCGATGGCGCTCGATTCTCCCGGCAAATTGTCCGATCATTGGTGCGCCCCGCTCGACTGGCCGGATCCCGCCGACGGGGCCGCCGCGCACCGCCTGCTCGACCAGTTTGCCTCCCTTTCCACCGAGGCGGCATCCCTCGCGGCCTCCACGGGCGGGGCGGCCATGCTGCGCGCCATCGGCGGCAACTCTCCCTACCTGCGCGACCTCGCTTTGCGTGAGGCGGCGACGCTCTGCCGCATAGCGGAAGCGGGGCCGGATGGCGTGGTGGCGACGGCGCTGGCCGGCGTGGCGGAATTGCCGCCGGATCTGCCCGCACCGCGGCTGGCCGCTGCCTTGCGCGCGGCCAAGCGTCTGGTCGCGCTGGCCGTGGCGCTCGCCGATATCGGCGGCGCATGGCGTCTCGATCAGGTCACGGCAGCACTGTCCGACCTGGCCGAGACGACCCTGCGCGCGGCGGTGGATCACAGCCTGCGCGCGGCGGGGCCGGCAATCGCGGCGCGGCCCGGCGGCGGGCTCGTGGTACTGGCGATGGGCAAGCTGGGCGCGCGCGAACTGAACTACTCGAGCGATATCGACCTCGTCTTGCTGCACGACCCGCAAGCGGCGGGCGACTCCTCCACCGCCGTCTTTACACGGATTGCGCGCGGCGTGGTGGCCCTGATGGAGGCGCGCGACGCGAACGGCTACGTGTTCCGCACCGATCTGCGGCTGCGCCCCGATCCGGCCGCGACCCCGCCCAGCGTCGCCCTGCCCACGGCCATCGCCTATTACGAGAGCATGGCGCAGACCTGGGAGCGTGCCGCCATGCTGAAGGCGCGCCCGGTGGCAGGCGATCTGGCGATGGGTGCGGAGTTCCTGGAGGCGATCCGTCCCTTCGTCTGGCGCCGCGCGCTCGATTTTTCCGCGATGGCCGATCTGCACGGCATGAAGCGCCGCATCGACGCGCACAAGGGCACGCGTCTGCCCGAAACCGCCGGGCCGCTGTCGCGCATCGAGGGACACGATGTGAAGCTGGGCCAGGGCGGCATCCGCGAGGTCGAGTTCCTGGCGCAGACCCTGCAACTGGTCTGGGGTGGACGCGATCCGGCCTTGCGCTCGCCGCGCACGGAGCAGGCGCTGCGCCGCCTCGCGCGCGCTGGCCATCTGCCGGCGCGCGCGGCCGGCGAGATGATCTCCGCCTACCGCTTCCTGCGCCGCGTCGAGCATCGGTTGCAGATGGTGGCCGACCATCAGACGCACAGCCTGCCCGCCGCGCCGGATGCGCTCGCCGCGTTCGCGGTGTTCATGGGCTTTGCTGACGCGGAGGCGTTCACTCGGGTCCTGCTGCGCCACATGCGGCGCGTGCAGCGCCGCTACGCCTTGTTGCTCGCCGAGTTGCCGGGCGGCGAGGCGGCCGATGGCTCGTTGACCGAGGCGGAACTGGCGGCGCTGGGCTTCGTCGATCCGCGCCATGTGCTGGCCGTGATCGACGGCTGGCGGGCCGGCGAGGCGCGGGCGCTGCGCAGCGAGCGGGCGCGCGCGCTGCTGGGCGAGGTGCTGCCCCCGCTGCTGCGCGCCATCGCGCGCCAGTCGCAGCCCGACGTGGCCTTCGCCCGCCTCGACCGGCTGTTCGCGTCGCTGCCGGCCGGCGTGCAATTGCTCTCCCTGTTCCAGCGCAATCCGCAATTGCTGGGACGGGTGGCCGATGTGCTGGGTGCCGCACCCCGTCTGGCCGAGCATCTGGCCAGCATCCCCGGCGCGCTGGACGGCCTGCTCAGTCTGGCGCCCACCGGCGACGCCACGGCCCGGCTCGCCGCGCGCCTGTCCGATGCGCGCGGGCTGGAGGACACCATCGCCATCATCCGCGGCTTCGTGCGCGAGGAGGATTTCGCGATCAGCGTCGCGACACTGGAGGGAAGGCTGGACGCCGATGCCGCCGGCGAGCGGCGGGCCAGCCTCGCCGATGCCGCCATTGTCGCATTGCTGCCGGCGGTGCTGCGGGACATGAGCCGCCGGCACGGCGAGGTGCCGGGGGGCGCGCTGGCCGTCGTGCTGCTGGGCAAGGCCGGCGGACGCGAGATGATGGCCGGCTCCGATCTCGACCTGATGCTGGTCTATGATCATCCGTCCGAAATCATGCAGAGCCGGGTGGACGACGGCGAGAGCGGGCGTCCTCTCGCGGCAAGCCAGTGGTTCATCCGCGCGGTCCATGCCTTCGTCGCCGCCCTGACCGCTCCGGATGCCGGCGGTGCCTTGTATGCGATCGACATGCGGCTGCGGCCCTCGGGCAACAAAGGCCCCGTCGCCGTCTCGCTCGCAGCTTTCGAGCAATACCATCGGCCGGGCGGCGATGCCTGGACCTGGGAGCGCATGGCGCTGACCCGCGCTCGCGTGGTGGCCGGCCCGCCCGCGTTGCAACAGCGTCTGGAGGCGGCGATCCGCGCCGCGATTGCCGCCGGCGGCGACCCGGCCCGGCTGCGCGCGGATGCCGCCGCCATGCGCGCGCGGCTCTGGCGCGACGCGCGGCCGCCGGGGCCGCCGTACCGTCTGCGCGATTCGAAGCTGCGGCCTGGCGGGCTGGTCGAGGTGGAGTTCGTGGCGCAAGTGGGACAACTGATCCGTGCCGGACACGAACCACCGCCGCTCACGCCCGGCACGCGCGACGCGCTGGCGCGGCTGCACGCGGCGGGTGCGCTGGACGATGCCGACACGGCGCTGTTGCTGCGGGCCGACCGCGTCTGGCGGACGGTGCTCGGAATGCTGCGGCTGATCGACGCCGGCGCGCCATGATGCGGGCCTGTCCGGCGCCTCGACCGACGCGCTGCTGCACGCGGTGCGCGCGGCGGCGATGGAGGTTGTTGACCTGGCTGGCCTGCATGACAGGCTGGAGCAATTGGCCGCCGGCGTGCGCGAGGCATTCGTCCGGCTGGTCGGACCGATCGAGGAGCAAGTTGCATGAGCATTGCCGCAGGTGATCCCGCCCCGGATTTCTCCATGCCGGCCAGTGGCGGTCGGACCGTCAGCCTCGCGGGCCAGCGCGGCCGGCCCTTCGTGCTGTATTTCTATCCGAAGGCGGACACGCCAGGCTGCACGGTGGAGGCCTGCAAATTCCAGGAGGCGCTGGGGCAGCTCGGCCATATCGGCGTGGACGTGATCGGCGTGTCGAAAGACCCGATGAAGCCGATCGAGCGCTTCGCCGAGAAATACGGCCTGAAATTCCCGCTCGCCTCCGATGAGACGACGCATGTCGCCGAGGATTACGGGGTGTGGGCGCAGAAATCGATGTTCGGCAAGAAATACATGGGCATGGAGCGCACTACGTTCCTGATCGACAAGGACGGGCGCGTGGCGAAAATCTGGCCGAAGGTCAAGGTGAACGGCCATGCCGCCGAGGTGATGGAGGCGGCGAAGGAACTGGGGTGAGCCGCTGCGGTCGCGGTCGCCGCTACCCGCGCCGGAAATCGTAGGCCTGACCATCATCCATCGAGAGGTGAAGCAGATCGCGCCTGCCGTCCTTGCCGATCTGGAACTGCGCGAAGGCGCTGGGCTGCGGGCCGAGATCCGCCGCGACCGCCGCGAACCGGCCCTCCGGCAGCAGCCTCGCCGTGAACACCTCGCCATCCCACGGTTCCAGCAGAAGCCGCGCGCCGGTGGCGTGCAGGTCCATCGCCAGCGCATTCCCTTCGACCGCGACCGTCACCTTGCCGAAGCTCGCATTCTCGAACTGGCCGGCCAGGGGCGGGAGCTTCGGGAACGGGCGCGGGCTCGCGGGCCTGGCGAACATGCTCTCCGCGGTGTTGAACCCGTCCGTCGCGTGCTTCAGAACCAGCGGCACGAAATCGATTTCGGGATTGTCGAGCAGACGGTCCAGCGTCCACGCGCCAAGCGCGTCCGGCAGTCCCACATTCTGCTCGTTGCTCAGCACCACGACACCCACATCCCGTTCGGGCGCCATGCCGACAAAGGCGCCGAACGCGCTGGTGCCGCCATTGTGCCAGATGACCGGCCCGTTTGGCGTCTGCCTGACCACCCAGCCCATCGCATAGGTCGATGTTTCCGAGACCGCGACCTTCGCTGTGTGCGTGGCGCCGAGCGCCTCGGCCGAGATGATGCGGCGCCCGGCGAAGCTGCCGCGCCCAAGCTGCAAGCGCAGCCATTGCGCCATGTCCTCGACGGTCGAGTTGATGTTGCCCGCGCCGCCAAAATTGTAGGGAAAGAGCTGCGTGAACGGGATCTCGACCGTGCCCGACGGTGTCCATCGATAGCCGCGCGCATGATCGCCGGCGGCCTCGATCGCGGCGGCGCTGTACGACAACTCCGTCATGCCGAGCGGTTGCAGCAGTTCCTTCCGCAGCACGGCGTTCCAGTCCGCGGCATCCGCCGCCTTCGCCACGATCCGCCCCGCCAGCAGATGCGTGATGTTGGTGTAAGCGAAAGTGGAACGAAAACTCGAGACCGGCCGGACATGCCGCAGCGAGCGGATCAGTCCCGTCTCGTCCATCCCGAGCAGGCCCAGCGCATCGTTGGCATAGGGCGGCAGGCCGGAGCGCTGCGCCAGCAGGTCGAACACCCGGAACTCGCGCGTGACCCACGGATCGTAAAGCTGGAACTCCGGGTCGAGATCAACCACGCGATCGTCCCAGCGCAGCTTGCCGCGATCGACCATCAACGCCAGCGTCGCGGCCAGGAACGCCTTTGTCGTGGAACCGATCTGGAACACGGTGCGCGTGCCGACCGCGCCGCCGCCGTTCTTGCCGCGGACGCCGAAGCCGCGCGCATAGACCAGCCGGTCCCCCGTCACGATGCCGATGGCGAGCGCGGGCAGGTCCAGCGCCTGCATGCCCTGCGCAATGCGCGCTTCCAGTTCCGGCAGAAGCGCCTGGATGCGTGTCTCGATGTCCGGGCCGGATTGCGCCGCCGCGAGGCCGGGGCGCGGGTGAAGCATCGCGCCCATTCCCGCTGCTGCCGCCGCCGCAAGTACGGTGCGTCGGCCAGCCGCATCAGGGTTCATGGCGTGTTCCTCGTTCTGCTACAGGAACGCCACCATAGCCGCGCGCGATGGTGCCGGCAATCTGCAGTGCTTCGACGACACCGCGATCCGCGGAGCGCGATCAGAACCGGATCGTCGCGGCCAGGATCGGTCCACCCATGCCCATGTTCTGGTGCAGCGAACCGGTATTGTACTCAAACCGGAGATAGCGGTAGCCGAGTCTCATGCTCATCGAGCCGGTGATCTGATAATCCACAGTCCCGAGAAGCTGCCAGGTGAACTGGTCGTCCGGGCCGCCGCCAACATCGCCATAGGCGGTCAGCCCCCATCGCGGGCCAAGCGCCAGGCGGTATCGGGCAGCCACGATGGGATTGGCCCAACTGGCGCCGGGACTGCGGGAAAAGCCCGGGAGCAGGCCGGCGTCGACGGTGAACTTTGTCGAGATGCCGAACGCCCGCACGCCTGCCCCCACGTCCAGCGACTGACGCGCGTCATCGACCAGACGATAGGTGCCGAGTGCCGTGCCAATGATCTGCGTCAACCTTACGCTGCCGCCGCTGAACAGGATGTCCTTCGTCACCAGATCGGATTTGACGGAGATTGCCATCAGGTCGGCCATGACCCCGAAGCGACCATATCGCATCTCCGCCGCCCCCATCACGGGAATGGCGTTCAGGTGCGACAGCACGTCTCCGAAGCTGGCATCCACGCTCTGCGTCGGGATCGCGGGATTGGGAGTCTTGAGCGTCCCCGTGACGCCGGCAATCCACAGATAGGGTGTGACAGAGAACTGCCATTGCTGCGGCGCTGTCTGCTGTGCCGAGGCACCCTTCGCGGCGAGGCAGATATCGAGAACTGCGCAAACAAACCCGAAGGCGCGGCAAGAACGCCTCACCACAGCCACGCTATTGCTTCGGTGCATTTTTGCGGCCCTGTACCATCACATCATAGTCGTCGGGAACCTGAACCACGCCATTGCGCTTGGCGTAGCTGGCGTAGGCCGCGAGCATGCTCTTCGCGAGATCCGGCTGGCTTGCGGTCAGGTCGCGGAACTCGGTGGGGTCGTCGCGCAGGTCGTAGAGCCGCCATTTGCCGTCGCCGTAGGGCGGGGCGCTGCGCACCAGCTTGTCGTCGCCCCGATACACAGCGGCACCGCCCGCCGATTCGTAGCCGATCGGCTCGTTCGCCGGGTGGATCAGCGGCACCTTGCCCGACAGCAGCCCGACCATGCTGCGGCCGGACAGGAGCGTCGTTTCATCCGGCGATGGCGTGACGCCGGCAAGCTGCAGCAATGTCGGTACGACATCGAGCACATAGGCAAAGGCATCGGTGCGCTCGCCCTGGGGTACCAGCCTGGGGTAGCGGATGATGAAGGGTGCGCGCACTCCACCCTCCGCCGCCGATCCCTTGAAGTTGCGGAACGGCGTCATCGACGTGGAGGCCCAGCCGGGGCCGTACTCCGAATAGGAGCCCTTCTCGCCGAGATGCTCGTAGCTGAGATCGAAGTTCTTCGCGTAATAGGCGGGAAACATCGCCTGGAGCTTCGCGGCCTCGCCGCCATTGTCGCTCATGAACACGACTACGGTGTTGTCGAGCATGCCCTTCGACCGAAGATGGTCGATGACCCGGCCGATGCTCATGTCCATGTATTCGAGCATGCCCGCATAGACCGCCATGCGCTTCGCGTCCATGCGCTGTTCGTCCGGTGACAGCGTCTTCCAGTCGGCAACCTCGGACGGACGGGACAGCGTCAGCCCCGTGGCATCAGGCCCAGCTCGATCTGCCTCTCGTAACGGAACCGGGATATCGCGGACCAGCCCGCCATGTACGTCGAGATGTAGCGCGCGGTGAAGTCGGCCGGTGCCTGATGCGGCTGGTGTACCGCCTGGAACGCGAGATAACCGAAGAACGGCTTGCCGTCAGCCGCGTGGTCGTCGATATAGCCGATCATCCGGTCGGCGTAGAACCTGCTGGAATAGAAATCGGCCGGAAGCGTCAGCTTGTTGCGGCCATCGAACCAATGCACCGATTTGTAGCCGGGGGTGTACGACTTGTCCTCCCAGTTGTCCGCGCCGCCTTCGAGCACGCCCACGGACTCATCGAAACCCTGCCCCGCCGGAATGGTGTCCGCGGTCTTTCCCAGGTGCCACTTGCCGGCCATGAAGGTGTCATAGCCGGCCTCGCGGAGGAGCGTCGCGAGCGTCGCGGCACGCCCGTTCAGATATCCTTCGTAGCCTGGCTTGCCGCGCTGGTTGTCCGCGGCCAGTTCGATCATGTTGCCGAAGCCGATGAGGTGGTTGTCGGCGCCGGTCAGCAGCATCGCGCGCGTGGGCGTGCAGTATGCCGCGACGTGGAAGTTGGTGAACATTGCGCCCTGGTAGGCCAATCGCGCGATGTTCGGCGTGAAGATCTCGCTGCCGTAGGGGCTTATATCCGAGTAGCCCATGTCGTCGGCGAGGATCAGCAGGATGTTCGGCCGGGCCGCCGCGCCAGCCGTTCCGCCGGAAAACAGAAGGCCACCGCCGCCAGCGCCAGCCGAAAAACCCGGACGGAGACCTGAAGGATCATGACGCTCTCCCTGCCTTTTCTGACACGTATGTCAAATTGACAACTCTGTCAACATCGCTGGCGGTTGGGCGGCTCGGGCTTATGAAATGCCGGCCGCCGGGCCGCAGGCAGCGGATGGACGGGTCTTGGGCAAGGTGGATGGGAACGAGCAGAGCGGCTATCGGAACGCGCAAGCGCGCACAAACTCGTCGGGCGCTCATCGAGGCCGCGATGAAGGTGTTCGCGCGCCTCGGGCCGGATACACCCACCATCGACGACGTCATCGCCGAAGCGGGGGTCGCGCGGGGGACGTTCTACAATTACTTCGAGACGCGGGACGATCTGCTGATCGCCGTTGCCAGCGAAGTGAGCGAGCGGCTGTTTGCGCAACGGGCCATGATCCGCAGGCTCGCGGACCCGGCGGACCGTGTCGCGAGCACGATTCGCCTGTTCGTCGGCATGGCCGCCGAAGACCCCATCTTCGGCTGGATCATCGTCCGCATCGCGCTGATCGCCGCCCCGCTCGGGACGGCGATGCGGAGCATCTGGCGGAAGACGTCGGCATGGGGCTGGCGACGGGGCGGTTCCGCACGGTCGAGCCGCAGGCCGTCTGCGACCTGATCCTGGGTTCGGGTTGATGGCCATGCGGTCGGTTCTGCGCGGCGAGGCCGGCGCGGGTCACGCGGAGGATGTGGCCGAACTGATCCTGACTGCCCTTGGTGTTGCCGATGCGGCAGCGATCGCCCGCCGCCCGATTGCCGAGAGTGACCTCGCCGCCCGCGCGGAGCGGGCTGCGAGGCGCCGCTACGCCTGCCGGCGGCCCCGTCCGCTCCTGAGTGCGGATTGTCAGGCCGCGCGCGGCCGCGCCTTACGCTTCTTCGACCACAATCCCCGGGCCAGCGCCACGGCGAGCACCAGCCCGGCGGCCAGCCCCACGAACAGCGCCGGACGCGGGTGGGCGAGTCGCAGATTGGCCGCGAGCACCCTGCAGCGGCGGTGCGCCGTTGCGCACCGCGTACCAGCCGCCTCCAGCAGCGCCGCGCCGATCATCGCCAGTACCGGCGAGCAGCCGGCAACGGCCAGCGCCGCTGCCTGCCAGCGCTTCGGCTCCGCGCGCCATAGCATCAGCCAGAAGAACAGGCCCGAGGCGAACACCGCGTCGGCAATCTCCAGCTTCGATTGCAGAAGGTAATGCGTAAGGCCCAGCACGGCGATCGGGAAGATCAGGCGATGCAGCTTCTTCCAGCGTCCGCGCAGCCGCTTTTGCCAGCCGTCGGTCGAGGTAACGGCAAGCGCCAGCAGCCCCAGCAAGGTCACGAAGCCGATCGTGAGATAGAAGCGCCGGACGATCTCGCTCGCCACATGCAGCATGTGGAAATTGTTGTCGGCGCAATACAGCGTCAGATGTGCGACCGCATAGCAGGCGGTGCCCACGCCCAGCATCCGCCGCAGTTGCACTACGCGCGGCAGATCGAACACCGCCCGCGCCGGCGACACCGCGAGTGTCAGCAACAGGAAGCGGATGGTCCAGTGCCCTGCAATCAGGATCGCCGCGTGGATGCCGCGCGGACCCAGATCGCCGGCCGCGAGCCGCGCCAGGGCGATGGCGCCCGGCAGGATCAGGCCCAGCAGCGTCGCCGTGCGCAGCCACGAGAACCGGCCCGCCGGGTCGCGCAGCAGCCCGATCGGCAGGACGCTCGGACCGGCGTGCGGGCCAGCGTGGCGCTCATTGTGGCGGGCTCTCCTCGTGATAGTCCGCGGGAACCTTGAACACGCCGGGGTCGATCGGGCCGTAGGCGACCTGCGCCGCCTGGACCAGCACGTGGTCGCCGCGTTTGGCGCGCAGCAGAACCCCGTCATCGGTCAGGCAGACCGTCGTCGGCTGCCCGGTGAAATCGCTGGTCTGCCAGTCGGTACAGGCCAGACCGGCGACGCTGCCCTGACCCCCCCGCACGAACTTCGCGGTGGGCGAGACGCCGGGTGCCGTGACATTCGCAGCGGCGTGCATGAGCATCACCGAACGCTGCGCGTCGCTCACCACCAGCAGCTTGTGCGCATGATAATCCATGATCGTGTAGACGCCCTGCGCGGGAGGATCGACGCGCAGCAGCCCCGCTTCCGGCGACCAGCGCATCCGCTGCGACAGCGTCTGTATTTTCCCCGACGGTCCGGGTGCTGCCATCTGGTAGGTAATGTCCACGTCGCGCGTCGGCATGGTCGTCGGGCGCTCGTCCGCCTGGGCCAGGGGCGTTGCGGCAAAGGCGGCAAGCAGGCACGCGGCGATGCATGGGGTGGTCCGGGACTGCGGCAGGTTCAGCACTCGTCCGATCCTTCTTCTCGCCCGTCTGTTCGCAGGGCGTGGCTGCGGGGTTACGGTCGGAAGTCACGCCCGCTTCGGGGCCGCGTCAAATGATGGTCTTGTCAAATTCCGGCCCGTCCTGCGCGCCCGCGCCGAGACTACGGATTTCGGCATCCAGCGGATGCGGCTCCGGTGAGGCGAGCCAACGCGCCGGCGCGTCGATGGCCCGCGCCAGCAGCGCCTTGTACGTCTCACGCGGGATTTCCCGCGCGCCGAAGCGGGCCAGGTGGCTGGTCACGAATTGGGTATCCAGCAGACGGAACCCGCCCAGCCGCAGCCGCGCCACCAGATGCACCAGCGCCACTTTCGAGGCATCGCGCGCGCGCGAGAACATGCTCTCGCCGAAGAAGGCGCCACCCAGCGCCACCCCGTACAGCCCCCCCACCAGCACGCCGCGCTGCCAGGATTCGACCGAATGGGCATGGCCCATGCGGTGCAGCGCATTGAACAGCCGCTCGATATCGGCGTTGATCCAGGTGTCCTCGCGCCCCGGAGCTTCCTCCGCGCAGCCGGCGATGACCGCGCCGAAATCCGCGTCGGCTGTGACCCGGAACTGTCCGGCCAGTACCGTGCGGCGCAGCCGGCGCGGGAGGTGGAACTCGTCCAACGGCAGCACGCCGCGGCGTGCCGGGTCCAGCCAGTGCAGCCGGTCGGCACCGCGCGTCTCGGCCATCGGGAACAGCCCGGCCTGGTAGGCGCGCAGCATCAGTTCGGGCGTGATGTCGAGGGCGCGACGGGACATGCGCCATCCTGCCGAAGCGGCGCGTCCGGCGCTATGCCGGCCGCACCAGCCGGTGCTGCTTGCGGCCGATCGACAGTTTGATGGCCCCGTCGCGCAGATCGGCGCTGGTCAGCCGCACCTTGTCGGAGGCGATCACCTCGTTGTTCGCACGCGCGCCGCCGCCCTGGATGTGCCGCCGCACCTCTCCGTTCGACGCCGCGAGCCCGGCCCGGACGAACAGGCTCACGACCGGAACGCCCGCCTCCAGCTCGGCGGCGGGAATGGTGATGCCGGGCAGGGTATCAGCCGCCTCGCCCTCCTCGAAGGCCCGCCGGCCGGTCTCGGCGGCGACCTCGGCGGCAGCGCGGCCATGCGCGAGTGCCGTCGCCTCGGTGGCGAGGATCTTCTTTGCCTCGTTGATCTCGGCCCCGCCCAAGGCGGCGAGCCGTGCGATCTCCAGCAGTGGCAGTTCGGTGAACAGGCGCAGGAAGCGGCCCACATCCGCGTCCTCGGTATTGCGCCAGAACTGCCAGTAATCATAGGCGGAGACGCGATCGGCGGTGAGCCACACGGCACCGGCGGCGGTCTTGCCCATCTTCGCACCCGACGCGGTGGTGATGAGCGGCGTGGTCAGGCCGAACACGGAGCGCTGGTCGGTGCGGCGCACCAGATCGACGCCGCAGACGATGTTGCCCCACTGATCCGAGCCGCCCATCTGGAGGACCACGCCATGCCGCCGCGACAGCTCGCGGAAATCGTAGCTCTGCAGCAGCATGTAGTTGAATTCGAGGAAGGTCAGCGGCTGCTCGCGCTCCAGCCGCAAGCGCACGCTGTCGAAGCTCAGCATCCGGTTGACGGTGAAATGCGGCCCGAGTTCGCGCAGCAGCTCGACATAGCCGAGCCGGTCCAGCCAGTCGGCGTTGTTGGCGAGCATCGCCCCTGGCGCCTGTGGTCCGAAGCGCAGGAACGGGTCGAACACGCGGCGGATGCCGCCGATGTTGCGGGCGATGTCCGCATCGCTCAGCATCTGCCGCGCCTCGTCGCGGCCGGAGGGATCGCCGATGCGCGTGGTGCCGCCGCCCATCAGCACGACCGGGCGGTGGCCGTGGCCCTGCATCAGCCGCAGCAGCATGATCTGCACAAGCGAGCCCACATGCAGGCTGTCGGCGGTGGCGTCGAAGCCGATATAGCCGGCGACAGGCCCCGCGCGCAGGGCGGCGTCCAGCCCCTCGGCGTCGGTGCATTGATGGACGAAGCCGCGTTCCGTGGCTTCGTGGAGGAAGTCGCTGGCGGGCATCGGGGGGTCCGTGCGGTGTGTGGCTTCGCTGGCCGAGGCGCCTTCGGGGTGGCGCCCCACCCGGCGCTCCGCCCCACCCTCCCCATTCTGGGAGGAAAGCCGCTTTCTCCCTCCCCCTTTCGGGGAGGGTGGCCCGAACGGCCGGGTGGGGCCTGCCGCCGGTCCTAGTCCGCCGCGAGCGCCATATGGCGGCGGGCCATCGTCCGCTTCACGTAGTCATCGACCGCCTCGGCCACCGCGTCGGCGTGGTTGGCGAAGACGTGGTCGGCGCCGGCGAAGATGCGGTAATCGACCGAGACGTTCTTCTGCGTGTTCAGCTTGTCCACCAGCTTCTTCACCGCAGGCTCCGGCACCAGCTCGTCGCTGTCGCCGTGCAGCATCAACCCGCCGCACGGGCAGGGGGCCAAGAAGCCGAAATCGTAGTGGTTGGCCGGGGGCGCCACGCTGACCCAGCCGGACACCTCCGGCCGGCGCATCAGCAGCTGCATGCCGACGAAGGCGCCGAACTGGTAGCCGGCGATCCACAGCCCGCCGTGGTTCGGGTTGACCGTCTGCATCCAGTCGAGCGCGGCCGCGGCGTCGCCGATCTCGCCCATGCCGCCGTCATAGCGGCCCTGGCTGCGGCCGACGCCGCGGAAGTTGAAGCGCATCACGGAGAAGCCGAGCCGCTGGAACGCCTGGTACATCGAATAGGCGATGCGGTTGTTCATGGTGCCGCCATGCAGCGGGTGCGGGTGCAGCACCAGCGCCAGCGGGGCGCCACTCTCCCCGGAATGGTGGTAACGGCCTTCCAGCCGACCGTCCGGGCCGGCGAACATCACTTCAGGCATATCTACCGAAATCCGCTTTCAACGCTCGCCCCCACGAGTGGGCGACCCAAAGACCCGGCCGCGTCGCCAGGCCATGACACAGGCGTGACACATGGGACCGCGCCCATGCGCCGCCAAGGAGGCCGGGCCGCGCCATGCGCCATCACCCGCGACCGCCGCCACCTGTATCCCGGACCGAGCTTCCCGCCCCTGAATTCCCGCCGGCACGGCCCCAGATCACGGGTAATGCCTAGCGGCGGGCGGGACTATAGGACCGCCATGCGCCGCTTTCATAATGGAAATGTCGCATGCCGTGCATGTTTTCATGTGGCAGCGGGCGAACGCCCCGGCGGGACCGGCTATAATGGGGCGGTGGCCACCTATCTCGACGCCAATGCCTCCGAACCGCTGCGCCCCGAGGCGCGGGAGGCGGTTCTGCGCGCCCTGTCGCAGACCGGCAATCCGGCCTCGATCCACGCCGCCGGGCGGCAGGCGCGGCGGATCCTGGAGGATTCGCGGGAGACCATCGCCGCCCGCTTCGGGGCGGGGCCAGGTGAAATCGTGTTCACTTCCGGCGGCACAGAGGCGAACGCGCTCGCCATCCATGCGCTGGGCCGCTTGCGCCGCGTCGTGGTGGGGGCGACCGAGCATGACGCGGTCCGCGCCGCGGCGCCGGATGCCCTGACCCTGAAGGTGGACCGGCATGGCGTGGCGGATCTGGCGGCGCTCCCGGCCATCCTGGCCGCAGCGGGGCCGGCGCTGGTCTGCCTGATGCTGGCCAACAATGAGACCGGCACGGTGCAGCCGGTGGCCGAGGCCGCTTCGATCTGTCGTGCCCACGGTGCGCTGCTGCATGTCGATGCCGTGCAGGCGGCGGGCCGCATTGCCTGGGATTTTGCGGCGCTGGGTGCCGCGAGCGCCGCGCTCTCCTCGCACAAGCTGGGCGGCCCCACGGGCGCCGGGGCGCTGCTGCTGTCGCCCGAGGCGGCGCGGGAGTTCGTGCCGCTGATCGCGGGCGGCGGGCAGGAGCGAGGACGGCGCGGCGGAACCCCGGCGCTGGCTGCGATCGCCGGCTTCGCGGCGGCGGCGCAGGTGCCGGTGACGGCCGGACGGCTGGGCCCTCTGCGCGACGCCATCGAGGCGGCGGCCCTGACCTGCGGCGCGGTCGTGCTGGGCGCTGGCGCGGCACGGCTGCCCAATACCGCCTGCATCGCCCTTCCGGGGGCGGCGGCGCAGATTCAGGTGATGGCCCTCGACCTGGAGGGCATCGCGGTCTCGGCCGGTGCCGCGTGCAGCTCGGGCAAGATCAGCCGCAGCCATGTGCTCGACGCGATGGGGCTGGGCGAACTGGCCGGGCAGGCTATCCGCGTCTCGCTGCCGTGGTCGGCGACCGAGGCGGACGTGGCGGCCTTCGCCGCCGCATACCAGAAGATGACGGCGCGGTTGGCACGGCGCGCCGCGTAGCGCCATATCGCGGTGATGACAGATCGACCGAACCGTCTGGTCTATCTCGACAACCAGGCCACCACGCCCTGCGACCCGCGAGTCGTCTCGGCGATGCTGCCCTGGTTCACCGAGCAGCCCGGCAACCCGCACAGCGTCGAGCACGCAGCGGGTCTTGCCGCCGAGGCGGCGGTCGAGGCGGCACGTGCGCAGGTGGCGGCCCTGATCGGCGCCCAGCCGCGCGAGATCGTGCTGACTTCCGGCGCCACCGAGTTCGAACAACCTCGCCATCAAGGGTGCTGCACGGTTCGCGGCGAGCCAGGACGACCCGCGCCGGCGCATCGTGACGGTCGCGACCGAGCACAAATGCGTCCTGGAATCGGTGGCCGATCTCACCGCCGAGGGGTTCGAGGCGGTCGTGCTGCCGGTAGGCTCCGACGGGCTGCTCGATCCCGATACGCTGCGCGCGGCGCTGGCCGTGCCGACGCTGCTGGTCAGCGTCATGGCGGTCAACAACGAGACCGGGGTGATCCAGGACATCGCTGCCCTGGCCGCGATCGCGCACGCGGCCGGCGCGCTGTTTCATACCGATGCGGCACAGGCCACCGGCAAGATTCCGCTCGACGTGGCGGGCATGGGCATCGACCTGCTCTCCGTGAGCGGTCACAAGCTGTACGGGCCGAAAGGCGTCGGTGCCCTGTATGTGCGCCGCCGCCCGCGGGTCCGGCTTGCCCACCTGTTCTCCGGCGGGGCGCAGGAGCGGGGGCTGCGCTCGGGCACGCTGCCCACGCCGCTGGTCGTGGGCCTGGGCGAAGCGTGCCGGCTCGCCGCTGCCGAGATGCAGCCGGAGCAGTCCCGCATTGCCGCGCTGCGCGACCGGCTGCTGGCAGCGCTGCGGCGAGCCATTCCCGGCCTGCGGCTGAACGGCAGCGCCACCTCGCGCATCGCCGGCAACCTGAACCTGACCTTTCCGGGTGCGAGCGCGCAGGCGCTGATGCGCGAGGCTCCGGCGCTGTGCGTCTCCACCGGCTCGGCCTGCTCCTCGGCCGAGGTGGAACCCTCCTATGTGCTGCGCGCGATGGGCCTGTCCGAGGCGGAGGCGCGGCGCACCTTGCGCGTCGGCATAGGACGCTTTACCTCCGCCGCCGACATTGATTTCGCCGCGACAAGCCTGGCTTGCGCGCATTCAGCCGCCGAGGCTCTCGCCCATGCCGAAAATGACCTTCATCCAGCGTGACGGCTCGCGCCGCGAGGTCGAGGCGCCGCTCGGCCTGTCGGTACTTGAGGTCGCGCACAAATACGGCGTGGATATCGAGGGCGCATGCGAGGGCTCGCTCGCCTGCTCGACCTGCCACGTGATCGTCGATGTCTCCTGGTTCCCGAAGCTGGAGAAGCCGACCGAGGACGAGGAGGACATGCTCGACCTCGCCTTCGGGCTGGAGAAGACCTCGCGCCTGGGCTGCCAGATCGTCATGACCCCCGCGTTGGACGGGCTCACGGTGCGGCTGCCGGCGGCGACCCGCAACATGCTGAAGTAGGTCTGTTCCATGCGCATCCTCGTCGCGATGTCCGGCGGCGTGGACAGCAGCACCGTGGCCGGCCTGCTGCACGAGGCCGGGCATGAGGTGATCGGCGCCACGCTGCAACTCTACGACCACGGTGCGGCGAGTGGCCGAAAAGGCGCCTGCTGCGCCGGGCAGGACATCATGGATGCACGCCGCGTCGCCGACCGGCTGGGCATCCCGCATTACGTGATCGATGCCGAGGCGCGGTTTCGCGAGGCGGTGATCCGTGATTTCGCCGACAGCTACGCGGCAGGCGAGACGCCGGTGCCCTGCGTGCGCTGCAATCAGACGGTCAAGTTCACCGATCTGATGCACCTTGCCGCCGATCTGGGTTGCGAGCGGATGGCGACCGGCCATTACGTCCGCCGCATCGACGGGCCTGACGGGGCGGAGCTGCACCGTGCGGCCGATCCCCGCCGCGACCAGAGCTGGTTCCTGTTCGCCACGACCCGCGCCCAGCTCGACCGGCTGCTGTTCCCGCTGGGCGCGTTCCCGGACAAGGCAGCGGTGCGCGCCGAGGCGCTACGGCTGGGTCTCGCGGTGGCCGACAAGCCGGACAGCCAGGATATCTGCTTCGTGCCGTCCGGGCGCTACGACGCGACCGTGGCACGGTTGCGGCCCGATGCGGCCGAACCGGGGGAGATCGTGGACGAGACGGGTGCCATGCTCGGCCGCCACGACGGCATCGCCGGCTACACGATCGGGCAGGCGCGGCGGCTGGGAAGCGCCTCGCGCGATGCCGCCGGCCGTCGTCGGGTGGTCGTGGGCCTGGACGCGGCGCGGCGGCGTGTGGTCGTGGCGCCGCAAGGGGGCGGCAGCCGGTCGGTGCGGCTGCGGGAGGTGAACTGGCTCGCCCCAGGCGGCCCGCGCCGCTGCGTGGTCAAGCTGCGCGCCCGCGAGACGCCGCAGGCCGCCGAGGTTTTCCCGGCGGGCGAGGTGGCGGAAGTGGTGCTGGACGCGCCGGCCCTGGCCACGCCCGGCCAAGCCTGCGTGTTCTACGATGGCGACCGGGTGCTGGGCGGCGGGTTCATCGGGCGCTGACCGGCTGGTGCCGCGCTCGTGTCATGCGGCGCGGACCTCGGTGACGAAGCTGTTCACCTCCGTCGAGAGCGTCTCCGCCTGTTTCGAAAGATCGCTGGCCGCTCCCAGAACCTGCGCCGCCGCGGCACCCGTCGCACTCACCGCCCGGCTGACGCCGCCGATATTCGTCGTCACATCCTGAGTGCTTCCCGCGGTGTGCTGCACGCTGCGGGCAATCTCAGCCGTTGCCGCATTCTGCTGCTCGACGGCCGCGGCGATGCTGACTGCGATCGTGCTGACCTCCTCGATGGTTGCGGTGATCCCCTTGATCGCTTCCACCGCCTCGCCGGTGGCACCCTGGATCTGGCCGATCTGCGACGCGATCTCCTGCGTCGCACGGGCGGTCTGCTGCGCCAGGCTCTTCACCTCGGAGGCAACGACCGCAAACCCCTTGCCGGCATCGCCCGCGCGCGCCGCCTCGATCGTGGCATTGAGGGCGAGCAGATTCGTCTGCGAGGCGATGTTGCTGATCAGCTCGACCACCTGACCGATCTTCTGGGCACCTTCGGCGAGTGCGCGCACGATGCCGTCGGTCCGCCGCGCCTCGGTCACCGCCTTGCCGGTGATGCTGGAGGATTGCGCCATCTGCCGGCCGATCTCGCCGATGCTGGAGGCCAGTTCCTCGGCGGAGGCGGCAACGGTCTGCACGCCCGCACTCGCCTCCTCTGCGGCGGAGCCCACGCGCGCCGCCTGCTGGTTGCTGTCGGTCGCCGTCGAGGACATGGATTGCGCCGTCGCCTCGAGTGCGGTCGATGCCGAGGCAAGCTGGCCCACCATCTGCGCCACCTTGCCCTCGAAATCGCGCACCAGGCTGTCCATGCGCGCTGCCCGCTGCTCGCGCGCGGCGTGCCCCGCCTGCTGTTCGGCCGCGAGCTGTTCGGAGCGGATCATCAACTCCCGGAACACCCCCACCGCTCGCGTCAGATCGCCGATCTCGTCCTGGCGCCCGGTATCCTCAATGACGATTTCGGTCTCTCGGCGCGCGAGCCGCGTCACTGCGTCGCTGACGCGCGCAAGTGGCGCCGCCACGCGCCGGCCGAGGACGAAATAGAGGATGCCGACGGCGCCCAAGGCGGTGAGTGTCATCAGCGCCGCGGCAAGGCCCATCATGCGATCGGCGCTGGTCCTGGCCGACGCCGTCTCCCGTGCCGCGCGCGTGTTCATCATCGTCGCGAACTGGCCGAGCGGCTGCATGATGAGAGCGCGTTCCCGATGGTAGTTCGAATCGAACATCAGGCGGCGGGCGGTATCGAAATCCTTCGCGGCCACGGCTTTCATGGCCGCGGCCTCGGTCTGGATCAGCGCGTCGGAATTGGCTTTTGCCTGCTGGATCAGATCGAGTTCCGCCTGGGGCGCGCCGAGCCGCGTCAGCTCGGCCACGACGTGATCCCGCGTCTTCGTCTGGTTCACCTCGCGCCAATAATTGTCGTAATGGGTCCGGTCGCCGAGGACGCTGTAGAGCCGCGCCTCATTGGTCAGGTAGGTCGAGGCGTTGGCGAGGTCGAGGCCGAGCTGGCGGAACTCCATCTGCCGGTCGACGGCCTGCCGCTGCGCGGTGAGCTGGGTGTGCGCGAGCCACCAGGCCCCGGCCGTGACCGCCGACAGCGCGAGCACTGCCCCGCAGCAGATTTTCGAGATCAGGGAGATGCGCAATGGGTCAGCTCCATTCGGTTGCGGGGGCGATTGTCCCCCATCTTCGCGGAGCGGGATGAACCGAGTGTTGACCGCGCGCGGCCGATGCCAGGTTGAGTTGCACGCATCCTGGCCCGGGGGTCTGCTTGACGCCGCCAGGGTGGGGCGCTATCCGCAGCGCCCACCCGCCTGTGGCGCCGTAGCTCAGCGGTAGAGCAGGGGAATCATAATCCCTTGGTCGGTGGTTCAAATCCGCCCGGCGCTACCATCTTTTCAATGGCTTAATGGAAAACCGCAGTTCGTTTCCGTCGCGATCTCCGGCCGGGGGATACGCCCGGAATATCTCTCGGGATCGGGCGGACCGGGGATAGGCCTACTCGCAAGATTTGCGAGACCGAGTGCTGGCGGCCAACGGCGAGCGCGCGCGAGGTCGCCGATCGCCTCGATGTCAGCGTTTCCTATGTCGTCAAGGCACGCCAGCGCCGGGATCGGCATGGCCGGATGACGGCTGGGCCGGTCAGCTTGCCCGGCCGCGACTGCTGGCTGGGCATGACGATGCCATCCGGCGGCGCGTGCGCGAGCAGTCGGACGGGACGTTGGAAGACCTGCGCGCCTGGCTGGCGCGGTCTGTGGGTGTTTCGGTCAGTGTCGGCACGATGTGGAATACGGTCCGGCGGCTTGGCCTGACGCTGAAAAAAGACCGTCGAGGCGAGTGAACGAGCGCGCCAGGACATCGCCGCGGCGCGCCAGCTCTGGGCCGAGTTGCAGACCAAGCTCGATGTTCGCCGGCTGATCTTCCTCGACGGTTGAGCTTCGAAGGAGATCAACGGGATGAAGACCAACATGGCGCGGCTGGTCGGCTGGGCGCCGCGTGGCGAGCGGCTGATCGGGCACGCAGCCACATCATCGCCGGCAAACACCTCACCAGCGAGCTTTTGGGCAAAAAGGCGTCGCTCACGACCATCGCCGGAACCGAACTCGACGCGACCGATCCGAAGGCGGTGCGGCTTCACTGGGTCAGCGCCGCCAATGGCCAGCCCTTGGACGCGACACTCGCCGAGCCGCCGGTCACGACGACCAATGCGGTCATCTACGTGATCGACAAAATTAACAAGATGTGAGCTGGTCCCTGAAAGCGGCCGCCCCGGTCCTTGACCGGCAGCAGGGCTGTTCCCGAGGCGGTTGGGTCGAGCGCATAGCTTCGCGCGTGGCAACGCCTGCGGCGCTCGCGCGTCTTTCTCCGGTCAGAAGGTCGGAGGCTCAATGAAAGCGTCCGCAGCGTACCTGCTGGCCGGCACCGCGGTCCTCGCGGCGGCGGCGGCCGGCGGGCGATTCGGACCGCAGCGGAGTGTCCGCACCGCCATTTGGTACGGGATGTTGCGGAAACCCTCCTTCACGCCGTCGGGCCGGGTCATTGGCGCAGCATGGGGGGCGCTGGACACGCTGCTCGGGGTGGCGGGCGCGAGACTGCTGGCTGCACGGCCCGGACCGGCGCGTTCCACGGCCCTTGCGGCCTGGGCGGTGAACCTGGTGGGGCTCGCGAGCTTCCCCTGGGTCTTTTTCGGGCGCCAGCGGCCGGGCGAGGGGTTGGCCGTCACGGCCGCGATGCTGGCCGCCGCCTCCACTCAGATGACGGCAGCGGCGCGGGTGGATCGCGTCGCGGCTCTGGCGGGTGTGCCGCTGATGCTGTGGCTGAGCTTCGCGGGCCTTCTCGCTGAGGAGATCTGGCGTCGCAATTCCGGGAGGCGCGCGGGATGAGTAGGGAGGCGCAGCCGTTGGACGGCCCGGACCTGACGCAGGGTGTTGCTCTGTCCGCGCTGGCCGACGGGGCGATCCTGCTGGGCCACGCGCATGGCGAAAAAATGCTGCTGATCCGGCGTGGCGCCAAGGTATTCGCGATCGGCGCCACCTGCACCCATTACGGCGCGCCGCTGGAACAAGGGCTGGTTACCGGCGATATGCTGCGTTGCGAATGGCATCACGCCTGCTTCGACCTGCGCACGGGAGAAGCACTGCGGGCGCCGGCGCTCGATCCGCTGCCCTGCTGGCGGGTCGAGCTGCGTGACGGCATTGTCTATGTCCACGAGAAGCTCGATCCGTTTCACCCGCGCGCCGCGCCGGCGATCGCGGAGGCGCCGCTGCCCATCAGTCATCGTGGGCGGCGGGGCGGCGGGCAACGCCGCGGCGGAGATGCTGCGGCGACAGGGCTTTGCCGGGCGGATCACCATGCTGAGCGCCGACAATTCACGGCCCTGCGACCGGCCGAACCTGTCCAAGGATTTCCTCTCGGGCAATGTGGACGAGCAGGCGGTGCCGCTGCGCTCCGCACAATTCTATCGCGAGCAGGATATCGACCTGCGGCTTGGCACGCGGGTCGCGCGGATCGACACGCAGGCGCGCTCCGTGGTGTTGGAAGATGGTGGGCGGCTCGGTTACGACGCGCTGCTGCTGGCCACAGGTGCCGAACCCATTCAACTCGATATTCCCGGTGCGGACCTGCCGCATGTGCGGACCCTGCGGACTTTCGCGGATAGTCGCGCGCTGGTCGCCGGCACGGCTACGGCGCGACGGGCAGTGGTGATCGGCTCCAGCTTCATCGGCCTGGAAGTGACCTCATCGCTGCGCAAGCGCGGGCTGGACGTGGAGGTGGTGACGCAGGAGACCTGCCCGATGCAGCACGTCCTCGGGCCTGAAGTCGGCCGGTTCATCCAGGCGCTGCACGAACAGCACGGGGTCAGGTTCCACCTGGGCACCACCGCCTCCCGCATCGACGCGCAAGGCGTGACGCTGCAGGATGGCTCGGTGCTTCCCGCCGATCTGGTCGTGGTCGGCGTGGGCGTGAAGCCGGCCATCGCACTCGCCGAGCAGGCGGGCATCGCGACCGATCGCGGTATCACGGTGGATGCCTATCTGCAGACGAGTGCCCCGGGCGTGTTCGCGGCGGGCGATATCGCGCGGTGGCCGGACCGGCTGAGCGGCGAGCGCATCCGCATCGAGCATTGGGTGGTGGCGGAGCGCCAGGGTCAGACCGCGGCGCGCAACATGCTCGGCGGTCGCCAGCGGTTCGATTGCGTGCCGTTCTTCTGGACCATCCAGTACCGATTTCGGCCTCGGCTATCTTGGTCACGCAGAACACTGGGACAGCATCGAGATCGACGGTTCGCTGCAGCAGCGCGACTGCACGATCAGCTACCGGCGCGACGGGCGGCAATTGGCGCTGGGCATCGTGCAGCGTGATCTGGCCGGGCTGCAGGCAGAGGTCGCGTTCGAGCAGGAGATGGCAGCGCGACCCGTGTGAACGTCACGCCTCCTCCAGCTCCAATGTCAACGTCCGCAGCGCCCGTGTGTGCGGATGGCGGACGCGGCCTGCCCGGAGATCGTCGGCCGAGAGAGTCTCGACCAGTTCGCCGCCCTGCATGACGCCCAGCGTACGGCAGAGATGCGCCACCACCGCAAGATTGTGGCTGACCAGCAAATAGGTCAAGCCGCGCGCCTGTTGCAGATCAGCCAGCAGGTTGAGCACCTCGGCCTGCACCGACACGTCGAGCGCGCTCGTGGGTTCGTCCAGCAGCAGAATCTCTGGCTCGGCCATCAGGGCGCGGGCGATGGCGACGCGCTGGCGCTGCCCGCCGGATAGTTGATGCGGATAGCGGAATCGCAGCGCGGCCGGCAGGGCGACCTCGGCCAGGGCGCGGTCGATGCGCCGGTCGATGTCGCGCAGCCCATGCACCAGCAACGGCTCGGCGAGCGCCCGATGCACCGTCTGGCGCGGATGCAACGAGCCGTACGGATCCTGAAACACCATCTGCACGCGGCGGAAGAACGCGCGGTCGCGCAGCTTACCGATCGTCGTGCCGGCGACGGCAATGTGGCCGGACCAATCGCGGTTCAGTCCCGACAGAGCGCGCAACACGCTCGACTTGCCGGAGCCGCTTTCACCCACCAAGCCGAAGCTTGTGCCGCGCGCCACGTCGAATGAAACGCCGCGCACCGCCTCGGTCGTGCCGAAGCGTACGCGCAAATCGCGCAGTTCGATCATGCCTCGCTCCACGCCGGGTCGCGCCGCAACACAGGAAGGCGCGGCTGGGGTGAGACGAGCGAAGGCAGGCAGGCGATCAGGCCACGCGTGTAGGGATGGCGCGCGCGATGCAGGGAGGAGCCGGAGAGCTCCTCGACAATGCGGCCCTGATACATGACCGCGACACGGTCGCAGACATGGGCCACCAGCGGCAAATCGTGGCTGATGAGCACCAGCCCCATGCCGCGACGGGTAACGAGATCCTCGATCAGCCGCAGGATCTCCGCCTGCACCGTGGCATCGAGCGCGCTGGTCGGCTCGTCGGCGATCAGCAATTCGGGATCGGGTGCCAGCATCATGGCGATCATCACCCGCTGGCCCATGCCGCCGGAGAGTTCGTGCGGATAGGCGGCAGCGACGCGCGCGGGGTCGCGGATGCGCACCTGCTCCAGCAGATCGAGCGCCGCCTGCGCGGCCTCGCGCCGACCGGGTCTGCCGGCTCGGTGGGCACGCCATGCCTCGGCAATCTGCTGGCCCGCGGTCATCACCGGATTGAGCGAAAATTTCGGGTCTTGCAGGATCAGCCCAGCGCGGCGGCCGCGGATGCCGCGCAGCGCCCGCTCGCCGGCACGCAGCAGGTCGATGCCGTCGAAGGTGAGGCGCTCGGCGGACAGGGTCGCGCCGCGCGGCAGCAAACGCAGGATGGAGCGCGCGGTGAGCGACTTGCCCGACCCGCTCTCGCCGACGATGCCGAGTTTTTCGGCACCCAGGCTCAGCGACACCCCGCGCACGGCTTGGGTCGTGCCCTGCGCGGTGTGGAAGCCCACGCGCAGATCGCGCAGTTCGACCAGCATCAGCGCTGCTTCGGGTCGAGCACGTCGCGCAGCCCGTCACCCAGCAGGTTGAAAGCAAGTGCGGCGATGAAGATGGCGACACCCGGCACCGCCGGCACCCACCATTGCTGCAGGACGAAGCCGCGCGAGGCCGAGATCATGGTGCCCCATTCCGGCATTGGCGGTTGCGCCCCCATGCCCAGAAACCCTAGTCCCGCAGCGGTCAGGATGATGCCGCTCATGTCGAGCGTCACGCGCACGATGATGCTGGACAGGCAGAGCGGCACGACATGGCGCAGGACGATGCGCGCGGAACCCGCGCCGGTCAGGCGCACCGCGGCGATGAAATCGCTGCCGCGAATGGTCAGCGTGTCGGCACGGGCGATGCGCGCATAGGGCGGCCATGCGGTGAGCGCGATGGCGACGATCGCGCTGCTGATGCCGGGTCGCAGCGCCGCCACGAAGGCCAGCGCCAGCACCAGCCGGGGAAAGGCGAGGAAGATGTCCGTCAGGCGCATCAGCACCCGATCCGCCCAGCCGCCGAGATAGCCGGCGACGGTGCCGACAGCGAGGCCCAGCGGTGCCACCAGTGCCACGATCGCCACCACCATGCCCAGTGTCACCCTGCCTCCGTACAGCACGCGCGACAGCAGGTCGCGCCCGAGCTCGTCGGTGCCGAGCCAATGCGCCGCGGAAGGCGGCGCCAGCCGGTGCGCCAGATCCTGCACGTCCGGGTTCTGCGGCGCGACCAGGGGTGCGGCAAGCGACAGCGCGATCAGCACCAGCACCGTGGCGAGGCCGATCATGGCGAGCGGATTGGCGCGGAATTGCAGCCAGCGCCGGTACGCCTGGCCCCAGGCGGCCTGTCGCGGCGAACCCGGCGTTTCGGTGAGCAGCCACGCGCGGGTGAAGATGGCCGGGCCGGGGCTGGCGACGTCGCTTGTAACTCCCCCACTCACCGGCCTGCTCCTTGGCTAAGGTTGCGGACCGGTTGCTGGGAGAGGGTCGCCGTGGCTCGCTCGAGGCGTTGTCCTCGTCGATGAGATAGGCGCCCTCGACCGGCGTTCAGGGCTCGGACGGTATCCTGAGGCCAGGCCTTGCCAGCTTGCGTCCTCGCTTGGACAAGCGTGAGCATGATCGCCGGCTCCGAGGCTCCTGGCCGCTGACCACGCAAGGAGACAGCATGTTCGCCGGCATCGACATCGCATCCGAACGCCACACGCTCGCCCGCCTCGACGATGGAGGCGCGCCGATCGGCAAGCCCATGGCAATACCGAAGACCGCGAGGGCTACGAGGCCTTGCTCAAGCGCTCGGCCCGCCGCCGGTCCTGATCGTCATGGAAGCGACCGGGCACTACTGGAAGAACCTGTTCGCGGCGCTGACCGCCGCCGGGCATGAGGTGGCGCTGCTCAATCCGCTCGTTGCACGGCGCTTCCAGGACAGCAGCCTCGAACGCACCAAGACCGACGCCATCGACGCCCACGGCCTCGCCCGCCTCGGCTTCGAAAAGCGCCCCGCGCCGACCCGGCTGCACGATGAGGTCGCCGAGAGCCTGCGCGAGCTGGTCCGCCACCGCGACCGGCTGCGCCAGGACTTCGACGACCGCGTCCGCCAACTGCATCGACTGGTCGATCTCGGCTTTCCCGAGTTCGCCCGTTATGTGCGCAATCTCGACAGCATGCTCGCCACTTGCCTGCTGGCCGAGTATCCGACCGCCCGTGCCTTCGCCCGCGCCAACCCCCCGCCGGCTGGCTCGCCTTCGTTACGACGGGCGCCATCTCGTCGGCGAGGAACTCGCCCAGCAACTGGTCAATGCCGCCAAGCGCTCCATCGGCCAGCACCACGGACCGGCCTACACGCTGCAGGCGCGCCACATCTGCCAGGATCTCGACTTGTGGCGACGGCGCCTGACCGAAATCGAGCACGACATCGAGGACCTGCTCGAAACCCACGCGGTCGGCAAATTGCTCACCACCATCGAGGGGATCGGACCGCAATCGGCCGCACGCATCATCGCCGCCGTCGGCGACCCAGCTCATTTCAAGAGTGCCGGCGCCTTCGCCGCCTATGTCGGCGTCGTCCCCGGCCTCAAGCAGTCCGGCAAGCGCACCGGCGCGCGCGCCGCCATCGCCCAGCTCGGGAATGCCCGTCTGCGCATGGCGCTGTGGATGCCCGTGCTCGGCGCCGTCCGCCGCAATCCGTGGCTGCGCGCCTTCTACCAGCGCCTGCGCGCCGCCGGAAAACCGCCCAAGCTCGCGCTCGTCGCCGCCATGCGCAAGCTGCTGCACGCCGTCTACAGCGTCGCCAAAAACCGCGCGCCCTTTACGATCCGGACGGAGCAGGCGCGGGCGGCGTAGTCCCAACATAACGAAGCCGACCGCGCCTGCTGGCCACAGAAAAAACGCTTGCTCAGCGTGACGGTATCTCATTGAACGCGCGGATCGAACAGGCGGTAGGACAGGTCGGCCAGCAGGTTCAGCCCGACATAGACTGCCCCCACGACGAGCGTCGCACCCAGCACCGCGTTCATGTCGGCATTCAGCAGCGAGATCGTCAGATACTGGCCGAGACCCGGCCAACTGAAGATCGTCTCCGTCAGCACTGATCCTTCGAGCAGGCTGGCGTAGGCGAGCGCCAGCACCGTCACCAGCCCCACCGCGGTATTGGGAAAGCCGTGCCGCCACAGGATGCGCGATGGCGACAGACCCTTCGCGCGGGCCGTGATGATGTATTCGCCCTGCAGCGCGTCGAGCATGAAGGCGCGCGTCATGCGCGTGATCGTGCCCATGATGAAGAACGCGAGGATCAGCGCCGGCTGCGCCAGATGTGCCAGCGCATCCTGCGTCGCACCCCAATCGCCGGATAGCGCCGCATCGACCACCATCATGCCGGTAACTTGCGGAACCAGCCCCTCGTACAGCACGCCTTGCTGGCCGGTGCCGGGAGCGATGCCGAGCTTGGCGTAGAACACCAACAGGCAGAGCAGCGCCAGCACGAACACAGGCACGGATTGGCCGATCAGGCTGAGAACACGCACGGCATGATCGAAGGCCGAGCCCTGGCGCCATGCGGCGATCACGCCGAGCGGGATGCCGATGGCAACCGCAATCAGCATCGCCGCCGTCGCGAGTTCGAGCGTTGCGGGGAAGTAGGTGGCGATGTCGGTCGTGACCGGATGCGTGGTCAGCACCGAGCGGCCGAGATCGCCGTGCAGCAGGTGCCAGAGGTAGAGGCCGAACTGCACGACGAGCGGTCGGTCCAATCCGAGTTCGACGCGCACGCGGGCGGCGACATCGGGCGGCGCGTGGTCGCCGACGATGGCGATCAGCGGATCGATCGGCATGACGTGACCGATGACGAAGGTGACCAGCGCCAACCCGAACAGCGTCACCAGAACGCTGCCCAGGTTGAGGCCGATCGGGCGCAAGCGGGCGATCATGTGGGGGCGGCGGGCACGATCCCGGGCTTACGCCTTCGTCAGTCGCTGATATTTCGTGAAATCAGGCATCGGTCCCACGAACAGCCCGCTCACGTTGCGCCGCATCGTGGCGTTGGCGCTGCGTTGCAGCAGGATCGCAAAGGGTGCCCGCTCCCAGAACTGCCGCTGCATGGTTTCGTAGATGCCGATGCGTTTCTTCGCGTCCAGTTCCTTGGCCGCATCCAGCACTTCCTGTGTCAGCTGCGGATCGACGAAATGGCTGCGCCAGGCCAGGATCTTGAGGGTGCTCTTGTCGGAATCGTCCGGGTTGGCGCAGAAGCCCTGCGCGTTCGAGTTCGGGTCGAAATAGTCCGAACCCCAGTACAGCAGCGCCAGTTGATGCGTGCGGCTGCGGGTCTTGGTGATGACCTGCTTCTGCTCGCCCGGCAGCAATTGCAGCCTGATGCCGGCCTGCGCCAGATCGGCCTGCACCGCCTGCGCGATATCGCCGTATGGTGCAGCGGTGATGAAGTCCATCGTCAGCGTGAGCCCGTTCGCGTACCCGGCCTCGGCCAGAAGCTGCTTGGCGCGCGTGATGTCTTGATGGAATGGCTGATCGGCGAGTGCGCCCGGCAGGCCCTTCGGCAGGAAGCTCTGGCTGATGCCCCAGAGATTGGGCGTGATGTTGCGCGCGATCGCGTCGTAGTCGATCGCCCATTTGATCGCCTGCCGCACCTGTGGCTTGGCGAGCGCCGGGACGGACTCGTTCATGGCGATATAGAGCGTGGTCGCCTGCAAGGTGGAGATGCTGTGGAAGTCGGGATTGCCGGCGATGGTCTTGAGCTGGTCGGGTGTCAAATTGCGCGCGATATCGGCGTCGCCCTTTTGCAGCAGCAGCAATTGCGCCGCCGGGTCGGCAACGTGGCGGATGATGATGCGCCGCGGCTGCACCTTGATGCCGGAATGCGGATTGACGTCGAGGATGATGTGGTCGCTGGCGGCCCATGACGTCAGCTTGTAGGCGCCCGCCCCGGCGCTGTTGGTCTTGAGCCAGCCATTGCCTAGGTCGCCGTTCGTCTGGTGGGCGAGTGCCGTTGCCTGCTCCACGACATTGGCGGCGCTGGCCGAGAGGCAGTTCAGGACGAAGCTCGGCGCCTGCTGCTCCGGCAGCTCCAGCACCAGTGTCCGGTCGTCGGTCGCGCGGATCATTTTCGCCACGTTGCCGGCATTGAAGCCGAACTGGCCGATGATGAAGCCGGGCGACTTGTTCATGATGACGAGGCGTTGCAGCGAGAACGCCGCATCTTGCGCGGTCACGGGCTTGCCCGAGAAGAACCGGGCGTCATCGATCAGATGGAAGGTAAAGGTGCGCCCATCGGCGCTGATGTCCCAGGATTTGGCAAGATCGCCCACGACCTTCGAGGCATCGGTCTCATCCGGCAGCACCAGCTTGCGATAGACGTTGCCGCACACCTCGTTGTCGGTGAACTCGTAGGATTCCTGCGGATCGAGGCTGATGACGTCGTCGATCTGCATGGCCATGACAACCACCTCGCGCGGCGTCGCGGCCCAGGCGGTCCGGGCCACGATCGGTGAGGCGGCGGTGGCGGCGAGGACGGCGCGGCGAGTCAGCATGACAGGCTCTCCCCTTTGGATTTGGCGCAGGATAGGCGCGCCGGGCACGGAAGGGGAAGCCGACGGAAGGCCCTCACCCAACCCTCTCCCCAGGGAAGAGGGCCTTCTCCTCCCTCTCCCTTTTGGGAGAGGGCCGGGGTGAGGGGCTGCTGCTGCCCTAGGCTTGCACGCCCTCCACGTACCAGTTCATCTTCTGCAGCTCCGAATCCGGCAGGCTGGCGGCGCCGGCGGCGAGTTTCTGCGTGCCCTTCTGGTCCATGATCGGGCCGCCGAATGGCAGCACCGTGCCGGCGATGATGCCGGCCTTCACCTTGTCGGCGGCTGCCCGTGCGGTATCGGTGACGCCGGGGCCATAGGGCGCCATCGTGATCATGCCCTCTTTCAGTCCCCACCAGACATTGCCGGTCTTCCAGGTGCCATCGAGCGCCTCCTGCGTGCGCTTGATGTAGTAAGGCGCCCAGGTATCGACGATCGCGGTAAGCTGCGCATTCGGGCCGAACGAGTGCATGTCTGAGGACTGGCCGAAGGAGTGGACGTGGCGCTCCTCGGCGGTCTGCATCACCGCCGGGCTGTCGGTATGCGTGCAGAGGATGTCGGCACCCTGGTCGATCAGCGACTTTCGCGGCGTCGGCCTCCTTGCCCGGATCGAACCAGGAATTGACCCAGATCACCTTGACCTTGAAATTCGGGTTGATCTTGCGCGCCGCCAGGGTGAAGGCATTGATGCCCATGACCACTTCGGGGATCGGCACCGAGCCGATATAGCCGGCGACGCCGCTTTTGGAGACGTGCCCTGCGATGGTGCCGCAAACGGTCCGCCCCTCGTAGAACCGCGCGTTGTACACGGCGAGGTTGGGACCGGTCTTGTAGCCGGTGGCGTGCTCGAAATAGACCTTCGGGAACTGCCGGGCGACGCGGACCATCGGGTTCATGTAGCCGAACGAGCAGCCATAGATCATGCCGTGGCCTGTACTGGCGAGCTGGCGGAACACCCGCTCGGAGTCCGGACCCTCGGCAACTTTTTCCACGAAGTTGGTCTGGATCTTGTCCCCGAGCTTCGCCTGCAGCGCCTTGCGCGCGAGGTCGTGCTGGTATGAGAAACCGAAATCGCCCACCGGCCCGACATAGACGAAGGCCACCTTCAGCGGCTCGGCGGCGCGTGCGCGTGCGGCACCCAGGCCTGCGGCGGCGAGCGTGGCGGCACCGCCGCGCAGCACCGTGCGGCGATTGATCAGAAACGACATTCCTTATTCTCCTCCCTGGAGCGGTTGTTGTGTGTCTGTCAGGTGGCCGGCCGGAAGGCGCGGCCGAGGCAGGCCGGTGCATCGAGGCGCTTGCTGAGCGAGCCGCTGGAGATCAGCGTCAGCACCAGGATGGTCGCGAGATAGGGCAGCATCGCCAGCACCTGCGTCGGCACAGCGACGAAGCCGCTGCCCTGCAGATAGAGTTGCAGGATGGCGATGCCGCCGAACAGATAGGCGCCCACCAGCACGCGCCACGGTCGCCACGCGCCGAACACGACCAGCGCCAGCGCGATCCAGCCGCGACCCGCCGTCATGTTCTCGGTCCACATCGGCGTGTATTCCAGCGACAGATAGGCGCCGCCGAGCCCGGCCATCGCGCCGCCGAACAGCACGGCGAGATAGCGGATGCGGATCACGTCATAGCCCAGGCTGTGCGCCGAATGGTCCGCCTCGCCCACCGCGCGCAAGACGAGACCGGCACGGCTGCGCTTGAGGAACCACGCGATCCCGGCGGTCGCGGCGATGGAGAGATAGACCAGCGGATCGTGCGAGAACAGCAGCTTCCCCAGCACCGGCATGGTGGACAGGCCAGGAATGGCGAGGTGCGGCAGATGCGGCACCGGATGGCCGACGAAGGGCGCACCGACCAAGGCACTCAATCCCAGGCCGAAGATCGTGAGCGCCAGGCCGGTCGCCACCTGATTGCTGCTGAGCGTCAAAGTCAGCACGCCGAACAGCAGCCCCATCGCCGCCGCCGCCGCCGCACCCGCGCAGACCGCCAGCACCCAGCTGCCGCTGAGCGACATGATGGCGAAGGCGCAGACGGCGCCGACCAGCATCATGCCTTCCAGGCCGAGATTGAGCACGCCCGCGCGCTCCACCACCAACTCGCCAAGGGCTGCCAGGAGCAGCGGCGTTGCGGCCACGATCACCGAGGCCAGCAGCGGAACCAGGACAGAGATGCTCATGCCACGACACTCGCGGGCTGGAGGGTTGCCACGGGACGCACGAGACGCAGGCGGTAGCGGACCAGGAAATCCGAGGCCAGCAGGAAGAACAGCAGCAGCGCCTGCACCAGGCCGGTGACGGCTTCGGGCAGGCCGATCACCACCTGCGCGTTCTCGCCGCCGATATAGGACAGCGCCATCAGCAGCCCCGCCGCCAGGATGCCGAGCGGATGCAGCCGCCCCAGGAACGCCACGATGATCGCAGCGAACCCATAGCCGGGGGTGAGCACCGGGATGATCTGGCCGATCGGGCCCGCCACCTCGAACACGCCGGCAAGCCCGGCCAGACCACCGCCCGCGAGCAGGGTGAGCCACACAACGCCGCGACGGCCAAAGCCCGCGTAGCGCGCGGCGGCCGGGGCGAGGCCCACCGTGCGGATGCGGAAGCCCAGCATCGAGTGCGACATCACGATCCAGCCGATCAGCGCCACGGCGAGCGAGACCAGCACGCCCACATGCAGCCGCGTGCCGGCGATCAGCAGGGGCAGGGTCGCTGAATCGGAGAACATGCGCGACTGCGGGAAGTTCATGCCTTCGGGATCCTTCCACGGACCCAGCACGAGCAGGCTCAGCAGCAATGCCGCGACATAGGTGAGCATCAGGCTGGTGAGGATCTCGCTCACGTTGAAGCGGGTCTTGAGAAAGGCGGGGATCGAGGCCCACGCCACGCCACCCGCGACGCCGGCCACGCACATCAGCGGCAGGATCCAGAAACCGGACTGGTCATAGAACCACAGCGCCACGCCGCCGCCGGCCAGGGCGCCAATGGTAAGCTGACCCTCAGCGCCGATGTTCCAGACATTGGCGCGGAAGCCGGCGGCAAGACCGACGCCGATCAGCACCAGGGGCGACGCCTTCAGCGCCAGTTCGGACAGGCCCTGCACGGAGAGCAGAGGTGCCACGAAGAACTGGTACAGCGTGCGCAACGGGCCGTAGCCCATGAGCGCGAACAGCAGCATGGCGGTGATGATTGTGCAGAGCACCGCGAGCAACGGCGTCGCATATTGCAGCCGGCGAGAGACCTGCCGGCGCGGCTCAACCTTGATACGCATAGACCACCTCCGTCGGGGTGTGTGCCTGGGCTTCGCCGCCCGCGCCGTGCATGCCGCCCATCAGCAGGCCAAGCTCCGCGATCGAGACCTCGGCGCGCGGAATGGCCGGCGACAGCACGCCCAGGTTCAGCACGGCGAGCCGGTCGCTGAGCGCCAGCAGCTCGTCCAGATCCTGCGAGATCACGACGATCGCCGAACCTTGTGCTGCAAGCCGGAGCAGCGCCGCATGGATCGCCGCGGCGGCACCGGCATCGACTCCCCAGGTGGGCTGGGAGACGATCAGCACGCCGGGGTTCTGCAATATCTCGCGCCCGACGATGAACTTTTGCAGATTGCCGCCGGACAGGCTGCCGGCGGTGGTCTGTACGCCGGGCGTGCGCACGTCGAACTCGCTGACCACGCGCTGCGCGAAGGCGCTGGCGCGGGCGCGGCGCAGCAATCCGCCCCATGACAGGTGCAGCCGGTCATGCGCGCTGAGCAGGCCGTTATCCACCAGCGAGTAGTCGGGGACCGCGCCATGCCCGTTGCGCTCCTCCGGCACGCAGCACAGGCCGAGCGCGCGGCGGCCGGCGGCGCCGCGCGTTCCGGCCGCGATGCCGTCGATCTTCACCGCGTGACCGCGCGTGCTCATTCGCTCGCCGCTCAGCGCCAGCTGTAGCTCGTTCTGCCCGTTGCCGGCGACCCCGGCGATACCGAAAATCTCGCCGGCGCGCACCTCGAAGGCGACCTGGCGCAGATCGACGCCATGCGCGGTTTCGGCCGGCAATTCGAGCGCGTCCACCGCCAGGCGGACGGTTCCGGTCGCGATCTCGGAACGGCGCGGCAGCGAGCGGATCTCGGTGCCGATCATCATCTGCGCCATGCTGGCGGGCGATTCGGCGCGCGGATCGCAATTGCCGACCACGCGGCCGCCGCGCAGCACCGTCGCCCGATGGCACAGTGCCTTGATCTCGGCGAGCTTGTGGCTGATGTACAGGATCGAGCAGCCCTCGTCGGCCAGGATGCGCAACGTCTCGAACAGCTTGTCCGCCTCCTGCGGCGTCAGCACCGAGGTCGGCTCGTCCATGATGAGCAGGCGGGGCGACTGGATCAGGCAGCGCACCACCTCGATGCGCTGGCGTTCGCCGACCGAGAGCGTATGCACCTCGCGCTCCGGATCGAGCGGCAGGCCGTAGGAGCGGCTGACAGTGCGCACGCGCTCGGCCAGCGCCTCGCGGGTCTCCGGCGTTTCCAGCGCCAGCGCCACGTTTTCCAGCACGGTCATCGCCTCGAACAGGGAGAAGTGCTGGAACACCATGCCGATGCCCATGCGGCGCGCGGCGTGCGGGTCGCGCACGTGCATGGGCTTTCCATCCCACAGCATCTCGCCCGCATCGGCGTGCATGAATGCCGTAGATCATCTTCACCAGGGTCGATTTGCCGGCGCCGTTCTCGCCCAGCAGGGAGTGGATTTCTCCCGGCTGCACACGCAGATCCACGGCGTCGTTGGCGAGGACGCCGGGAAACCGCTTGGTGACGCCGCGCAGTTCCAGGCGCGGCGGTGCGTCGCTTCCATTCAGGCTCATGCGGCCCGTTCCCTTCCCGTCATATCGGCTTGTTGGGCCTGCCATAGCAGGCTGGCGTGCAGGAGTTCGGCGGCCGCGAAGGCGGCGATCACCTCGGGGCGCTTGTCGCGCACGAAACCGCCGCCGATCGGGCAGACCAGGCGGGCGATGCGTGCCCCGGCGATGCCGATATCGCGAAAGCCGCGCTCGAACCGGCGGCGCTTGGTGCGCGAGCCGATCAGCCCGACATAGGCGAAATCATCGCGTTCCAGCGCTGCCGCCACGATCAGGCTGTCGAGCGCATGGCTGTGCGTCAGCACGAGGCAGGCGGTGCCGGCGGGAGCACGGGCGATCTCGCCCTCCCAATCATGCGTCACGCATTGGGTGATGCCGGCGGGGACGGCGGCCCCGAACTCCTCGGCACGGCCGTCGATCCAGCGCACGACGAGCGGCAACGGCGCCAGCGCCACGGCCAGGGCGCGGCCGACGTGGCCGGCGCCGAACAGCAGCACCGTCGGCCGGGCGGCTTCGGCCGCACGCTCGCCGGCCTCGATGCGGGAAAGGAGCGCCGCATCGCCACGGGTGATGGCGAGGCTGACATGTCCGCCGCAGCACTGGCCGATCGCCGGTCCGAGCGGCACGTCGAGCGAGGCGCTTGCCTCGTCGTCCGCGAGCAGGCGGCGGGCGCGCGCCACGGCATCCCACTCCAGCCGCCCGCCGCCGATCGTGCCGAAGGTCGCGGCATCCGTCACCAGCATCGCAGCACCCGCCTCGCGCGGGGTCGAGCCACTGGCGCGCAGGATCACCACATGCGCGACCGGCTCGCCGGCACCAGCAACGACCGCAGCATGTCGGCGAGCCCGGCTCTGCATCAGGCGGCATCCCGGCGCGCGAGGTCGGCCGCCGCCGTGACCCGCTCGACCGCATCGAGCACGCGCTCCGGCGTGGCGGGGGCGTCGAGACGCGGGCAGAGGCGGTAGTCGGCGAGGCTCGCCACCGCGTCCGAGATGGCGTGCAGCACCGAGAAGCCCAGCATCAGCGGCGGTTCGCCCACCGCCTTGGAGCGGAAGATCGTGTCCTCGCGGTTGTCGGCACCTTGGAGCAGCCGCACGTTGAAGATGCGCGGCCGGTCGCCGCAGGCGGGAATCTTGTAGGTGCTGGGCGCGTGCGTCGTGAGCCGGCCGCGTGCGTCCCACATCAGTTCCTCGGTGGTCAGCCACCCCACGCCCTGCACGAAGCCGCCCTCGACCTGGCCCATGTCGATCTCCGGATTCAGCGAGCGGCCGCAATCGTGCAGGATATCGACTCGCTCGATGCGGTGCTCGCCGGTGAGCGTATCGACCGCGACCTCCGAGCAGGCGGCGCCATAGGCGTAGTAGTAGAACGGACGTCCGGTGCCGGAGGCGCGGTCCCAGTGGATCTTCGGCGTCGCGTAGTAACCCGTCGCCGACAGTGACACGCGCGCCATGTAGGCCTGCTTGATCAGCGTGCGGAACGGGATCTCCTGATCGCCCACGCGCACGCGGTTGGGCAGGAACGCGACCTCATCCTCGGCCACCTTCCAGTGCGCGGCAGCGAAGCGGACCAGCCGCGCCTTGATCTTGCGCACCGCGTCCTGGGCAGCCTTGCCGTTGAGATCGGCGCCGGACGAGGCGGCGGTGGCCGAGGTGTTGGGCACCTTGCCGGTGCTGGTCGCGGTGATCTTGACGCGATCGAGGTCGAGCTGCAGTTCGGTTGCGACCACGCGGGCGACCTTGGAGAACAGGCCCTGGCCCATCTCGGTGCCGCCGTGGTTCAGATGCACGCTGCCGTCATTGTAGATGTGGACCAGTGCGCCCGCCTGGTTGTAATGCGTGGCGGTGAACGAGATGCCGAACTTTACCGGCGTCAACGCGATGCCGCGCCGGATCACCGGGCTATGCGGATTGGCGGCACGGATCGCGGCACGCCGAGCGGCGTAGTCGCAGGACCGCTCGAGCTCGTCCACGATGGCGGCGATGACATTGTCCTCGACCACCTGATGGTACGGCGTGATGTTGCGATCGGTGGTGCCGTAGAAATTGCGCCGGCGCACCTCCAGCGGATCGAGGCCGGTGGCGTAGGCAATCTCCTCCATGACCCGTTCGGCGGCGGCAACTCCCTGCGGGCCGCCGAAGCCGCGGAAGGCGGTGTTGGACACCGTGTTTGTCTTGAGCGGCAGCGAGCGCATATGCACCGCCGGGTAGAAATAGGCGTTGTCGGCGTGGAACAGCGCGCGGTCCGTCACCGGCCCGGAGAGATCGGCGGAATAGCCGCAGCGCGCCGCGGCGATCATCTTGACCGCCTGGATGCGGCCCTCGCCGTCGAAGCCTACGTCGTAATCGATCTCCATGTCGTGCCGCTTGCCGGTGATGATCATGTCGTCGTCGCGGTCCGGCCGCAGCTTGGCGGCGCGGCCGGTCCTGGTCGCGACCAGGGCGGCGACGCAGGCGAACAGATTGGCCTGCGTCTCCTTGCCGCCGAATGCCCCGCCCATGCGCCGCACCTCGACCGTCACGGCATGATCGGGCACGCCCAGCACGCGGGCAATGATGTGCTGCGTCTCGCTCGGATGCTGGGTCGAGGAGAGCACGCGCACATCCCCGTCCTCGCCCGGCTCGGCGAGCGCGATCTGGCCCTCCAGATAGAATTGCTCCTGCCCGCCGACGCGCACCCGCCCGGACAGGCGCCGCGGCGCCTCGGCCAACGCGCGCGCGGCATCGCCGCGCTGCAACGTCAGCGGCTCCGTCACCAGCACCGGATCGCGCTGCCGCGCCGTCTCGATGTCGAGCACCGGCGGCAGATCCTCGTAGCGCACCACGGCGAGGCGGGCGGCCTCGCGGGCGGCGCGGCGGGTGCGGGCGGCGACCGCAAAGATCGGGTGCCCGACATACTGCACCAGATCGGTGGCGAGCAGTGGCTCGTCGTTCTTGCCCACGGGGCTGATCTCGTTCTGGCCGGGCACGTCGTGGCCGGTCAGCACCAGGACCACATCCGGCGCCCGGCGCACCGGATCGAGGTCGATATCGAGAATGCGGGCGTGCGCGCGTTCGGCGAGGCCGAGGCAGACATGCAGCAGCCCGTCGGGTTCCCGCACGTCGTCGATATAGGCGGCCTCGCCGGAGACGTGCTTGTGCGCGCTGTCATGGCGCAGCGGCAGGCGCAGCGCATCGGCCGGATCGGGCGCGAGCCGCGCTGGGTTCGGCTGGTCAAACATGGGCAAGCCTCCTGTCACCGACGAGCCGGGTTTCGACGGTCTCCTCCGTCGTCTCGACATAGAGCCTTCGCAGCAGGTTCTTCGCCACCGTCAGGCGATAGGCGGCGCTCGCACGCATGTCGCTGATCGGCTGGAAGTCGCGGTCCAGAGCGGCCTGCGCCAGCGCCACGGTCGCACCGTTCCAGGCGCGGCCGAGCAGCGCCGCCTCGGCCTGCGCGGCACGCTTCGGCGTCGCCGCCATGCCGCCATAGGCGAGGCGCGCCTCGAGCCACGACGCCGTCCTCGACGCGCAGCGCGAAGGCGCCGAGGACCGCCGTGATATCCTGATCGAACCGCTTGCTGATCTTGTAGGCGCGGAACCGCGTGCCGGGGCGCGGCCGGGGCACACTGATGCGTTCCACGAACTCGCCCGGCCGCCGATCCTGCTTGCCGTAGGCGAGGAAGAACTGCTCGAGCGGCATGGAGCGGTTTTCCTTGCCGTGGCGCAGATGCAGTTCCGCGCCGGCGGCGATCAGGGCGGGCGGGCTGTCGCCGATTGGCGAACCGTTCGCGATATTGCCGCCCACCGTGCCCATGTTGCGCACCTGGACCGAGCCGAGCCGGCGGATCAGCTCGCCCATGTCGGGCAGCAGGGCCGCCAGGGCGGGTGCGGCGTCGGTATAGGTGACGCCGGCACCGATTTCGAGCGAGGCGGGCGTCTGCTCGATGCGCTGCAACTCGGCCACGCGGCCGATCCAGACGATGGGATCGGGCCGGCGCAGCAGTTTGGTGATCCAGAGCCCGACATCGGTGCAGCCGGCGACGATGGTGGCGCCAGGGTGCTGCATCAGCACGCCTGCGAGCTCGGCGGAGCTGGCGGGGGCGAAGAACTGGCCGCGCTCGCCCTGCACATGCACTCCGGTCCCGTCCGCCAGCGCCTGCAATTGCGCCAGGGTCTCGGCCTCCCGCCGCGCGAAGCGGTCGCCGTCGTGCAGCGCATACATGCGTTGCGCCGCGCGGACGATCGGCGCGTAGCCGGTGCAGCGGCAGAGATTGCCGGCCAGCGCGTCGTCGATCGCGTCCTCGGCCGGCGGTTCGGGCTGCTCCTTCAGCAGCGCGAACATCGACATCACGAAGCCCGGCGTGCAGAAGCCGCATTGCGAGCCGTGGCAATCGACCATCGCCTGCTGCACAGCGTGCAGCGCGCCATCCTCGCCTTTCAGATGTTCGACAGTGAGCAACTGGCACCCGTCCAGCGTGCCGACCAGCTGGATGCAGGCGTTCACCGCCTGGTAGCGCAGCCGATCCTCCTGCGGGCGGGCCACGACCACGGTGCAGGCGCCACAATCGCCCTCGTTGCAGCCTTCCTTGGTGCCGGTCAGCCGGCGCGTGTCGCGCAGCCAGTCGAGCACCGTCAGCGTGGGATCGAACGCCGCCAGCGTCACCGCCTCATGGCCGAGCAGGAAACTGATGTGGTCGCGCATGCGGCATGGCTCCCGGCCCGGTGCGAGCGCGCTGCGCGCGCCTCCGGTATCGTGTTGAGAACAAAGCCCGGCCACCCGCGGATGGGCGCAAAAGGGCCGGCTATCATGTGGGTAGGACGGATGGGCCTCCCAGCCCATGACGCTGCCTGGCTCGTCTGTTGCGGTGCGAGGTTCCGGCGGCGACAAGCGGATAAGATCATGCGCCAGCCGTGGCGTCACGGCCACAGTTTTGGAAGCAGCTTACAAGATTCCCGAAAGATGCGCCGCGCGCGCCGCCTCCGTGTCGCGCAGGCTGGCATGGGCGGCGGCCACCATCGGCGCCAGCTCGGCCACCAGGAAATCGGCGATCGCCCGCACCTTGGCCGGCAGCAGCCGGCGATGCGGATACACCACGGCCAGGGTTGCCGGAAAAGGCGGGGCGGCCGGCAGCACCGGGCGCAGCGCGCCGCTACGCAGATGCGCCGCCACCTCGAACACCGGCTTCAGCGTGATCCCCAGGCCTTGCAGCGCCCACTCGGTCAGCACGTCGCAATCATCGGCGTCGAGCCGGCCGGCGACATGCAGCGTGGCCGGGCCGTCCGCCGTCTGCAAGGTCCAGCGATATTGCTGCGAGCCGGGGTAGCGCAGCAGCAGGCATTGGTGGTGGAACAGGTCATGCACGGTCTCTGGCGTGCCATGCGCGTCGAGATAGGACGGTGCTGCGCACAGGATGCGTGGGCAGTCGGCGATTTTGCGGGCGACCAGGCTCGTGTCCGTCAGCACTGCGAGCCGCACCGCCACGTCCACCGCCTCGCGCAGCAGGTCGAGCAGGTGGTCGGACAGGCGCAGCCGCACCGTGATGCGCTCATGCTGCGCGCAGAAGCGCGGCAGCGCCGGGGCGATGCTGCGTCGGCCCAGGCCGAGCGGGGCGGTGAGGCGGATATGCCCGGCCGGCACCCCGCCGGCCTCGAACACCACGCTGTCCGCGTGCTCGACGGCGCGCAGCACGTCCTGGCAGGCCTCGTAGTAGGCGCTGCCGGCCTCGGTGAGCTGCAACGCGCGGGTGGTCCGATTGAGCAGCCGCACCCCGAGATGCGCCTCGAGCTGTTGCAGCCGGTGGCTGACCATCGCCGGCGACAGGCGCAGTTGGCGGGCGGCCGCCGACATGCCGCCGAGATCGACGGCGCGCACGAAGGTCTGGATGTTCTCCAGCAGGGACATGCTGCCTCCCGGCGGCCTTCCGGGGCATTGTTCGATTTCTTTGGAAGGTTCTGCAAGCGGCCGAGGCAGGCGCGGGCGCGCTATCGCGTGTAGGCTCCGGCCGCCGGGGAGGACAGGAAGATGGCGGACATGCTGGCTGGCACGGTGACGGCGGTGCGCGGGCGGGTGCTGAGCTTTACCGCCGATCCGGCGGAGGCGGGCACCGGGCAAAGCCACCGGCTGATCGAGGACGGGCTGGTGGTGATGCGCGACGGTCTGATCCACGAAGTGGGGGAGGCTGCCGCCCTGCTGCCGGTGCTGCCGCCCGGGACCGAGCTGGATGACCAGTCCGGAAGGCTGGTGCTGCCGGGCTTCATCGATACGCATGTCCACTACCCGCAGACGCGGGTGATCGCCTCCTACGGCACGCAGCTTCTGGACTGGCTCAACCGCTACACCTTTCCCGAGGAGCAGCGGCTGCGCGATCCGGCGGTGGCGGACGCGCTGGCGCGCTTCTTCCTTGATGAACTGCTGCGCAACGGCACGACGACGGCGGCGGTGTATTGCACGGTGCATCCCGAAATCGGTGGACGCCTTCTTCGCCGAGAGCGAGCGGCGCGGCACGCGCATGATCGCGGGCAAGGTGATGATGGACCGCAACGCACCCGAGGGGCTGCGCGACACCGCCGAGCAGGGCGCGCGCGACAGCGAGGCGCTGATCGGGCGCTGGCACGGACGCGGCCGGCAGTCCTATGCGCTGACGCCGCGCTTCGCGCTGACCTCGACCGAGGCGCAGCTGGAAGCGGCCGGCGCGCTGCTGCGCCGCCATCCTGATCTGCACGTGCAGACGCATCTGAGCGAGAACCCGGCCGAGATCGCCGCCGCCAACGGCCTGTTCCCCTGGGCGGGCAGCTACACGGGGATCTATCAGCACTATGGCCTGCTGGGCCGGCGCAGCTTGCTCGGACACTGCATCCATCTGAGCCCGGCGGAAATCGACATGCTGGCGGAATCCGATTCGGTCGCGGTGTTCTGCCCGACTTCGAACCTGTTCCTCGGCTCCGGCCTGTTCGATCTGGCGCGGCTGCGGCGCCGGGCCGCGCCGGTGCGCATGGCGCTGGCGACCGATGTCGGCGGCGGCACCAGCTATTCGATGCTGCGCACCGCCGCCGAGGCCTACAAGGTGCTGCAACTGCAAGGCCAGAGCTGGCCCGCCTTGCAGGCGTTCCACTGCATCACGCGCGGCAACGCGCAGGCACTGGATCTGGCGGAGCGCATCGGCAGCATCGAGCCGGGGTTCGAGGCGGACCTGGTGGTGCTCGACGCGCACGCCACTCCGGCAATGGCGCATCGGATGGACGCGGTGGACGGCGAGGGCGCCGAAGGTCTGACCGAGGAGCTGTTCGTGTTGATGATGATGGGCGACGACCGCTCGGTGGCGGCGACCTATGTGGCGGGTCGCAAGATCACGGAGCGGGCTGATCCGGGTCGCGCCCGCGCGCCCGCAGCAGCGTTCGCGTAGCCTCGCCGATCAGTCCGCCGAGCCAGCGCAGTTCGGCCGAGTGTTCGGCGCGCTCGTGCCAGAGCTGGTAGTAGCGCATGGGCGGAAAGGCGATCGGCAGGGCCGAAACGGTCAGCGGCAGGAATCCCGCGTAGTATTCGGCGAAGAACTCGGTCGTGGTGAACAGCAGGTCCGAATCCACGAGCACGTACGGAGCCAGCGTGAAATAGGGGATGCTGACCGCGACATGCCGCTTCAGGCGCTCGCGGGCGAGGTGCAGATCGACGATGCCGCGCTGGGTTGGCGAATACGGCGTGGGGGCGAGGTGTGCCGCTTGCAGATACTGCTCCTGCGTCAGCGTGGTCCCGGCCAGGCTGTGGCGGCTCGACATCAGGCAGACCATGCGATCGGCGAACAGATCGGCGCGGCGCAGGCTCTCCGGCGGCTCCGGCCAGTTGCCGATGACGATGTCGAGAGACCCGCTCTCCAGCGCGCGTTCGTAGTCGAAGCTGGGGCCGAGCGAGTGCCATTCGAGCAGGGCCGCCGGCGCCTGGCGGCGGAACTGCTCGACCACGGTGGGCAGGAACAGCACGTTCAGATAGTCGGGCGAGCCGATGCGGAAGCTGCGCTGCGAGCGGGCTGGGTCGAACGCCGAGGGCTGTCGCACGATCCGGTCGATCTCGCGCAATGCCGTCTGCGCCGGCTCCAGCAGTGCTGCGCCGCGCTGGGTCGGCACCAGCCCGGACTTGCCGCGCACCAGCAGCGGGTCGCCGATGATGTCGCGCAGCCGCCGCAGCGCCGCACTGATTGCCGGCTGCGATTGATCCAGGCGGACCGCCGTGCGGGTGACGCTGCCCTCGGCCAGCAGCGTGGCCAGGACGCGCAGCAGATAGAGGTCGAGCACTGGCCGGGATTCGTTCACGCCGTTTTCGTCTCCCTCGGGGTGCCGATTATCCGCGTGTTCACTCCGGCGGTGAATACTGCGCCCGGACAAAGCGGCGGCGCTGGGCACCGCCCTCGGCCGCGACCTCTCGGCCTTGCCGGGCCGGGCGTCGGCGGTCGCGGCGGCGTTTGGCCCCCACGCGAAAACGTGAACGCTCGTCGGCTTGGGCGAGGCGTAGGATTCCGGTCGTGGGGTCGCGCGCCACGGGCGGCTGACGCTCCTTTTGTGCGGCTTGCGGTCTCGCGCGCACGATGGAGGGACGTCGGGCCATGACCATCCGCAATCCGCTCGAATGGGGACTGGGACAAATCGGCATCAGCGGCGAGGCCGCGGCGCCGCATCCCAGAACCGCGAGCCTCTCCCCGCCAGTGATCCGCCGCATCGGCGTGGCCGATCTGAAGGCGGCCCTGCGCGCGGGCCTCGACGATTTCTCCCAGGCGCGCACCGACGTCGTGGTGCTGTGCATCATCTATCCGGTGATCGGCCTGGTGCTCGCCCGGTTCGCCGTTGGCCACGACGTGGTGCCGCTGCTCTTTCCGCTGGCGGCTGGCTTCGCGCTGCTGGGGCCGCTATTCGCGGTGGGGCTGAACGAGATGAGCCGGCGGCGCGAACAGGGGGCGGCGATCGGCTGGGCGGATGCCTTCGGCGTCGCCCGCTCACCCGCCGCCGGATCGGTGCTGCTGCTGGGCCTGCTGCTGATCGCCCTGTTCCTGGCCTGGCTCGTGGTGGCCGGGCTGATCTATCTGGTGACGCTCGGGCCGAAGCCGCCGGTCTCGGTCATGGCCTTCGCGCATGAGGTGTTCACCACCGGTGCCGGCTGGGCGATGATCGTGGTCGGATGCGGCGTGGGCTTCCTGTTCGCGGTGGTGGCGCTGGCGATCAGCATCGTCTCGTTCCCGCTGCTGCTGGATCGCGATGTCGGCGTCGATGTGGCGGTCTCGACCTCGGTGCGCGCGACGATCGAGAACCCGGTCGTCTTCGCCATCTGGGGCCTGATCGTGGCGTTCGGGCTGGTGATCGGGTCGATTCCGCTGTTCCTGGGCCTGACCATCGTCCTGCCGGTGCTGGGGCACGCCACCTGGCACCTGTACCGGCGCGTCGTGGTGGCGTAGCCGCGTCAGGCGCGCAGGCGGGAAATCTCCAGCAGGACGTTCGCCTCCAGCTCCTTCTCGTCGAGCCGGTACTTCACCAGGTCGCCGATGCTGACGATGCCCACCAGCTGACCCGCATCCACCACGGGCAGGTGGCGGATGCGCCGCATCGTCATCATGGCCAGCGCCGCGTCCACCCGCTCGGAGGAGGTGCAGGTGAGGACATGCGCGGTCATCACCTCGGACACCGCGCAATCGAGCACCTCCGGCCCGCGCCGGGCGATCGCGTTCAGCAGGTCGCGCTCCGAGAAGATGCCCGCGAGCTTCATCCAGGCATCCTCGACCACGATGGCGCCGATGCGCCGCTCCGACAGGCGGCGGACCGCCTCTCTCACGCGCTCGTCCGGACCGATCTTGGTCACCTCGCGGCCCTTGGCCCGCAGAACGTCGGAAATCAGCATCATCCGCTCCCGGCTTCGCCCTGAATGACTTCGCCCTGAATGACGATGGCGATGACGACAGCCCCGGGGCATCGCCCCGGGGCCGCCCAGCTAAAAGCGTCGGGAGTCGGCCGGCCGTTTTCAAGCCGGGCCGCCCGGTCAGTGCCGCGCGACGGCGGTGGCGTCGTGGCGCAGGCGGATCGTCATCATGAACAGTCCGGCGGCCAGCAGCGAAGCGGACAGCAGGAGCGCCGTCGTGAAGAAGCTGCCGCCGCTCAGATCCTGCAGCTTGCCGCCGAGCTGCGGCCCCAGGAAGCCGCCGAGATTGCCGAGCGCGTTGATCAGGCCCATCGCCCCGCCCACCACGGCGACAGGCATGGCCCGCGATGCCGCCGCCCAGAACGGGCCGTCGTAGGACAAGGCACCGCCCATCGCGAGGCAGATGAACACCACCGAGAGCACGACCGAACTCTGGCCGATCCAGACCGACAGCACGAGGCTCACGGCGGCGATCGCCATCGGCAGCAGCACGTGCAACTGATAGCGCCGGTTGCGGTCGGCGATCGAGCCGTTGACCCACATGAAGACGATGGCCGTGATGTAGGGCAGTGCCGCGATCAGCCCGACCGCGCCGAACCCCGCCTCGGTCAGATGCTTCAGCAGGGTCGGCAGCCACATGTTGAGGCCGTAGAAGCCGACCTGCACCAGGAAATACACCACGACCAGTTGCCAGACGGTGCGGTTGGAGAAGATCGCGCTGAACGGCACCGGCGGCGGCTCGCCTTCGCGGTCGCGCGCCAGCGACCCCTCGATGTAGTCGCGCTCGGCCGTGCCGCACCACGGCGCCTGGCGCGGCGTGTCGGCCACCATCAGCCACCAGATGGGCGTGGCGATGATGAACGGCAGCACGCCCTCGATGAGGAACATGGTGCGCCAGGACGTCGCCTGGACGATGAACCCCGAGACCGGCTGGGTGATGATCGAGGCGATGGCGAGGTTGGCCATCCAGAAGCTGTAGGCGCGCGCCCGCTCGCTGACCGGGAACCAGTGGCTGATCAGCACCAGGATGGCGGGCCAGATGCCGCCTTCGGCGACGCCCAGCAGGAAGCGGGCGACGATCAGCTCGTTGAAGCTGCGGGTGAGGCCGCACCAGATCGCCGCCGCCCCCCAGAGCAGGATCATGATGCCCACGAATTTCTTGGCACTCCAGCGCGAGGCCAGGTAGCCGCCCGGGATTTGCAGCAGCACGTAGCCGATGAAGAAGATGCCGCCGGCCAGCCCTTGCTGCGCCTTGGTCACGTGGAAATCGTGGCCGATGCCGGCGAAGGCATAGCCGATATTGGTTCGGTCCATGAACGAGATGATGTAGACGATCATGGCCGCCGGGATCAGCCGCTTCCAGCGCATCGCCCCGGCCGGGCGCGAGTCCTGCCGGTTCGCCGATCGTGCCCGCTGACATGCACCGTCCTCCCCCTTGGTCCTGAGCGGAGCATAGCGGACGAAAGCCGGAGCCTGTCCAGCGGCGATGGCCGACCGGCATGCGCAATAGTTGCAATATATTTTCTTTGCAAATGGAAGTACGTCCGTGCTGTCGTCCGGCTAAGCCTCTACGTCCCTCGCATCAGCCCTCAAGCTGTCGGAGACAAGGCCGTGTCGGGATCGTCCGCAGACCTCCTGTCCGTTGTTGCCGCGATCTACGATGCGGCGCTGGATGACGCTGGGTGGACCACGGCGCTGGAACGGTTTGACGATCTTTGGGCGGCGTGCCGGCGATTGCCGTCTTCCAGGACGCACGCGGGCAGGACTCCCACGTTCCATTGTGTTCAGCGCATCTCATCGGACGCGAGGTCCCTTACGCAAACCACTATCATCTCAAGCGACCCGTTGCGGCCCCGCATGTTCGACCGCGCCCTCCGGGTGTCTATACGGATCGGATGATCGCTGACAAAACGACTATGCTGCGAAGCGAGTTCTACAACGATTTCGCCCGTCCGCATGGACATGCATGGTGTCATCCAGGGCCTCGCGCTCCGGGAGGCCACGGGTCTCGGGCAGGATCGTTGCTACGTGTTCGTCGCAGAGCAGGCGACTTCGAACAGGAACACGTCGATACGATGTCGATGCTGCTTCCGCATTTCGGGCGCGCCATGAAGCTGCAATTGCGCCTGCGCGCGGCCGCGGTGGAGGCGAGCAGCGCCACCGACGCGCTGGATCGTCTGCCGCAGGCCATGTTCCTGGTTGACGCGCGCGGCGGCATCGCCTTCGCCAACCGCGCGGCCGAGGCGCTGCTGGCAAGGGCCGACGGCGTGCGCGCCAATGCGGCCGGTCTGTGCGCCGCGACGGCCGCACAGACGGCTTCACTCCGCCGGCTGATCGGGCGCGCTGTCGGCGCCGTGGGCGCGCTGCGCAGCGGTGGTTCGATGCGGCTCGATCGGCCCTCCGGCCGGCGCGCGCTCTCTGTCATGGTGACCCCGCTGCGCGCCGGGGCGCAGCCGGAATGGGTGCCGGGGTCGCTGCCGGCCGCCGTGGTGCTGGTGGCGGACCCCGATGCCGAGGCCGCCACCGTCGCGCCGGGGCAGTTGCGCGCGCTGTATGGCCTGACGCCGGCCGAGGCGGCGCTGGCGGCGCGCGTCGCCAGCGGCGGCGGGGTCAAGGCGGCGGCCCGGGCGCTGGGGATCGCGCCGTCCACCGCGCGGACGCACCTGCATCGGGTCTTCGACAAGACCGGCACCGCGCGTCAGGCCGAACTCGCCGCCCTGCTGGCGACGCTGCGGGGCATCGTCGCCGGGTAGAACCCCTGGTCGCCTTCTTCCGCCCACGGCAGAATACCGGCCGCAGCTTGGGAGGAACGTCATGGCGCGTGCGTTGGTGCTGGAGCGGCAGCGGGAGCTTGCCCTGCGCGAGATCGACCTGCCGGGAGAGCTTGGCCCGCGCGACGTGCGGGTGCGGATGCACACGGTGGGGGTCTGCGGCAGCGACGTGCATTACTACACGCATGGCCGCATCGGGCCATTCGTGGTGCGCGAGCCGATGGTGCTGGGGCACGAGGCGGCGGGGACCGTCACGGAGGTCGGCGACGACGTCACGGACTCTCGCCATGGGCGACCGGGTGTGCATGGAGCCGGGGATCCCCGACATGCAGAGCCGGGCGGCGAAGCTCGGCATCTACAATGTCGATCCGGCGGTCCGCTTCTGGGCCACGCCGCCGATCCATGGCTGCCTGACGCCCGAGGTGATCCATCCGGCGGCGTTCACCTACAAGCTGCCGGACAATGTGAGCTTCGCCGAGGCGGCGATGGTGGAACCCTTCGCGATCGGCATGCAATCGGCGCTGCGGGCCAGGATCAAGCCGGGCGATGTGGGCGTGGTCACGGGTTGCGGACCGATCGGCATCATGGTGGCGCTGGCTGCACTCGCGGGCGGCTGTGCGCGGGTGTTCATCTCCGATCTGGTGCAGGAGAAGCTGGACATTGCCGGAGGATATGCGGGCATCACGCCGGTCAACGTGAAGACCGCCGATCTCGGCCAGACGGTGCGTGAAGCGACCGATGGCTGGGGGGCCGACGTGGTGTTCGAGGCGAGCGGCAGCCCGCGCGTGTACGACACGCTGTTCGACGTGGTGTGCCCCGGCGGCTGCGTGGTGTTCGTGGGCATGCCGGTCGATCCGGTGCCGTTCAACATCGTCGCCGCCCAGGCGAAGGAAATCCGCATGGAGACGGTGTTCCGTTATGCCAACATCTATGACCGCGCCATCAACCTGATCGCCTCGGGCAAGGTCGATCTGAAGCCGCTGGTCTCTCGCACCTTCGATTTCGAGCAGAGCGTGCAGGCGTTCGAGCGCGCGGCCGAGGCGCATCCGACCGACGTGAAGATCCAGATCGCGTTCCCGCCAGGGTGAGGCGGGCTGCGGGTGGGAAGCGGCACGGAGCCGGGTGCGGTGCCCCCGAGGCAGGCGGAACGGCCGTCGGTGCTGGTGCTGCCGTTCCGGAACGTGAGCGCCGATCCCGAGCAGGATCTTCATCGCCAGCGGACTGGTCGAGGATCTGGTCACGGCACTCTCCCGCTTCCGCGGGATGTTCGTGGTCGCGCGCCAGGCGACCCCCGCGCGCGAACGTCGCGACGCCGGGGTGGTGCGCGCGCCGGATGCCCGCTACGTGGTGGACGGCAGCCTGCGCAAGACCGGCACAAGGCTGCGCATCGGCGTCCGGGCGATCCATGCCGAAAGCGGCGCCAATCTCTGGGCTGAACGGTACGAATACGACGCGCAGGACCGCCTCGCGGCGCAGGACGAGACCGCGGCGAGCGTTGTGGGCGCGCTCGTGCCGACACTGGAACGTGCCGAAATCGACCGTGCCATGGCCAAGCCCGCGCACAGCCTCGATGCCTACGACCTCACCCTGCGCGCGCTCGGGGTGCAACGGAGTCCGGGGCGCCGCGGCAACGAGGAGGCGCGTGCGCTGCTGGAGCGCGCCCTGGCGCTTGATCCGCATTTCGTCCCGGCGCTGGTGCAGGCGGATGCCAGCGTGGGCGGCGCGGTGGCCAATGGCTGGCTGCCGGAGGAGGCGCTGGAGGGCCTGCTCGATCGCGCCCGTCTCGCGGTCGAGCTTGCACCGGACGACGCCGAGGCGCTGGCGACGCTGGCGCTGCGCATCGCGGCCACAGCCGGGGACGGCGATCTGGCCGTGGCGCTGGCGGGCCGCGCGATCGAGGCCAATCCGCACGCGCCCTCGGTGTGGAGCAGGAGCGGCTATGCCCTGCTGTATGTTGGCGAAGCCGAGCAGGCGCTTGCATCGGTTCGAGTGCGCGGAGCAGCTCGGTGCCGGTGATGATTTGACCTGGAGCGGCATCGGCTACGCCCTGCTGGCGCTTGGGCGCGACGAGCCGGCGCTGGAGGCGGCACGCCGCGCGGCACATCACAACCCGGCCTCGACCGATGCCTGCCGTATCCTGGCGGCCGCCCTGGCGTTCGGCGGGCGGGAAGATGAGGCCGCCGCTATGCTCTGGCGGCTGCTGGAACTCGATCCGACCTGCTCGCTCCGGGCGGTGAGACGGCGGTTCGGCGCGACCGAGGGCGGAGGTGCGCGTCTGTTGAGCGGGCTGCGCCGGGCGGGGCTGGCCGAAGCGAGCAGTCGCCCGCGCGGTGGCAGCGGCGCGATCGCCCCCCTCCAGCCGGTGCGCGATCAGCCGGAACCGCGGCGCGTTCTGCTGGTAGTGCAGCCGGGTGCCGCGGAGCGCGAGGTCACGCTTGAGGTCCGGCCGCTACTGGTCGGCCGAGGGGCGAATGCCGACGTGCTGCTGGGCGACCACAGGGTTTCGCGCGCGCATTGCCGGATCGTGCTCGCGGACGGAGAGGTGACGGTCACTGATCTCAATTCCACCAACGGGACATTCATCGACGGCCGGCGGATTGCCGCCACGACGGTCCTCGAGTCCGGGGCCGTCGTTCAACTCGGTGGCTGTCGGCTGGAGTATCGCGCCGAGTATCCCGCCGATCCCGACGACACGATCAGCATGTCCGCCCAGCCAAGCCTTTTCGGGCGGATGCCGCGGCAGGGATCGTGATGCTTCGCTCCGCCCCTTTCACGAGGCGGCCGGCGCGCTTCGTGCGGTGCTACAGCCCCGGTGTGTAGTCGAACGCGTACAGCCGGCCGGAAGCGGCGATGAACAGCCGTCCTTCGGCCACCAGAATTGAGGAGCGGCGCTGCAGCCCGGCCATGCTGTCGCCCTTGCCGCCGCCATTGAACAGCGTGGCGCCGGTATCGCCCCGATAGCCGTGCAGCCGCTGATCGCCGCCGGGTGCTGTGACCCACACGATCGGGTTGGCCGTGCCATTCGTCGTCGTGACGATCGGCACGGCTGAATCGCTCGGGTTGCCGGAGGTCTTCGGCCCCGCGCACCACTGCGTTCGCAGCGATGGACCCGGCTGAGCCGTGAGCGTCAGGGCGATGAGCAGCGGCGAGCCGACGGGTGCCGGGCAGTTCGTGCCGACGCCGCTGAACGCGATGGTCAGACCTCCGGAGGCGGCAAAAACCACCGGCGCGGTGATTTCCGGCAATTGCGCGACGTTCTGCACCAGCAGGCTGCCGCCGATCCCGCCCAGATTCGCCCGATCGAGGACATAGGCGTTGCCGTCCTTGCCGATCTGCACCAGCCACTGCGCGCTGCCGCCGCCTGTGAGCGGCACGTCAACCGGCAGCGGCGATGTGCCGCCAAGATCGAGGTCCGCCTTGTCGAGCGCCTCAAAGTTGGGCGCCACGAAATAGTCCTTGGTGCTCGATACGTGCGCAAGCGACACGGGCAGCCGGAACACGGCGTCTCCGTCGAGCCAGCGTTTCGGCTCGTTGCCATTCCCGGTGGTGAAGAACAGGCTCGTGCCGTCGGACACGACCCCTCCCTCCGACCAGACGCCCGCTCGCGTGGCGCGCGACTCCCACGCGCCGGTGACCTTGGCCGTTGCCGGGTCGATACCCACGACCCAGCCGTGATAGTTGCTGCAGTCGCCGTGGTTGGCGGCAAACCCCGCGTAGATGCGCCCGCCGACGAGTGCCAGGGACGTATGCTGGTCTTGTATGATCGGCGTGAAGGTCAGCCCCAGCTTCGCGATGGCCGGCGCCAGGATCAGCGGCCAGCCGGGCTCGGCCGTGCCGTTCGCGAGCGAGATCGCCCAGATGGCGTATTGGTCGGCACCCGAGGAGTCCTTCGCCGAGTCCAGGGCGTACAGGATGCCTGCGTTCGGGTCTATGACCGGTGTGCCCAGAACGCCGACGGAACGGGGGGGACCGCAATGCGGTACCGATCGGGTAAAGGGAGTGCCCAGTTTCGCGCTCCAGACCGGTGCGCCGGTGACCGAATCGAACGCCTGGATCACGTCCTGATCGGTGCCGACCACGACGATCCCGTGTGTGGCGCCGGGCGCGCGCCAGTAGAGCGGCTGGTCCTTGGCGATCCCGGCGAAGGCTCCGCCGAAACTCGTGTCGCGGTGCATTGTGGCCGCACTCGCCCGGGTGAGGCCCGCCGCCACGAAATTGCCCGAGCGCGCCGCATCTGCGTGGTAGGTGGCGCCTTGGGAGAGGTCGCTGGCTGCTGCCGGCGCGCTGCGCAGCAGCGACAGCAGACACAGCGCCAGCATACCGGCGCGCAATCGGGTTGCCTTCGACCGGGTATTGGCGCGTTCCAGCATCTGTTTGACCTGTGTGGCCATGATCGCCTCCCCGGTGCGTATTCCCTCGGTCATGTGTTCCGAGGCCGGCCGTCACGATCGTCCGCCGCTCCGGGCACGAGGGCTGTCGATCGGCGCAGGCCATCGTATCGGATGCTCTAAGTCTTGGGCACACGGCCGCAGTAAGATGTCACGCTTGCGCCCGTTCACGGCAAGTCACGAACCGGTCATACGACGACCGTTTCCGGTCTTCCCTGTCCCGTCCTGGGAGCGCCGAACCGCTCCGTGGGGATGACGCGCCTGTGCCGCCCTCAACTATCCCGCTGCGGTTTCGACATCTCGCCCTCGCAGTGCCGGAATGGTCCGGCCTGCTCCATCGCCGCGATTTCGGCCAGCATCGCCGGGCGTTCGCGATCCAGGAAATCGGCGACCGCCCGGCGCAGCCCGCCATGCGCGATCCAATGCGCCGAAAAGGTCGGCCGCGGCTGATAGCCGCGCTGGATCTTGTGCTCGCCCTGCGCCCCCGCCTCGACCCGCGCCAGCCCGTGCGCGATCGCGAAATCGATGGCGCGGTAATAGCACAGCTCGAAATGCAGGAACGGCCAATCGCCGCGACAGCCCCAGTTGCGGCCGAACAGCGCCTCGCGCCCCATCAGGTTCAGCGCCCCCGCCACCGGCTTGCCGCGAGAGAGCGCCAGCATCAGCACTACCGCATCGCCCAGCCGCTCGGACAGCAGGCTGAAGAATGGCCGCGTCAGATAGGCGCTGCCCCATTTGCGGTCCACCGTCGAGGTGTAGAACGCATAGAACGCGTCCCACTCCCGCCGGCCGATCTCTGGGCCGCGCAGCACCACGAACTCCAGCCCGGCCGCGTTGGCATCGCGCCGCTCGCGGCGGATCTGCTTGCGCTTGCGCGAGGCCAATGCCGCCAGGAAATCGTCGAAGCAGGCATAGCCGGCGTTCTCCCAATGGAACTGCACGCCGATGCGTTGCAGCCAGCCGGCGTCGCCCAGCGCCGCCCAATCGGCCTGCGTGCAGAAACTGGCATGAACGGAGGACAGTCCCATCTCGCCGCAGGCCTGCGCCAGCGCCCGGCCGAGCGCCTCGCGCGGCACGCCGGATTCCGGGCGGATCAGCAGGCGCGGTCCGGGGACGGGACTGAACGGCACGGCCACTTGCAGCTTCGGATAGTAGCTGCCGCCGGCCTGCTCGAAGGCGTGCGCCCAGCCGTGGTCGAACACGTACTCGCCATAGCTATGCGATTTCGCGTACATCGGCGCGACCCCGGCCACCCCGCCCGCGGCATCGCGCAGCGCCGCGTGCTGCGGCAGCCAGCCGGTGCGCCTCCCGGTCGAGCCGCTCTCCTCGACCGCGGACAGGAAGGCGTGGCTGACGAAGGGATTGTCAGGCCCGGCGCAGGCATCCCATTCGGCGGCGGGAATTTCGGCGATGGCGCGGTGCAGCGACAGGGTGAGCGGCGTGGTTCCGTCCGGCATGGCTCCAAAGGTAGAGCCGCCGACGCTTCAGGCAATGCGGAACATGCCCTCGATCTCGACCGCCGCATCCATCGGCAGCGACGGCACGCCAATCGTGCTGCGCGCATGTCGTCCCGCGTCACCGAACACGGCAACGGCCAGATCGGAGGCGCCGTTCATCACCTGCGCATGGTGCGTGAACTCCGCGCCGGCGGCGATGAAGCCGCCCAGCCGCACCACCTGCCGCACCAGGCCCAGATCGCCGCTGCAGGCCGCGCGCAATTGCGCCAGTACATTGACCAGGCACAGCCGCGCCGCCTCCTGCCCCTGCTCGACGCTCAGGCCGCCGCCGCCAAGCTTGCCGGCGAAGGCCAGCTTGCCGTCGCGCATCGGAATCTGGCCGGACACCACCACCAGATCGCCCGTGACCACGAACGGCAGGTAATTCGCCACCGGCGCGGGCGGCACGGGCAGCGTGATCCCGAGCCCGGCCAGCCGGGTGGCAATGTCGTCCGGCATTCGCGAATCTCCTATTTCACCACCCGCAACCCGCGCCGCCGCCGCGCCGCCTCCTGCGGCAGTTCGAGCGGCAGCAGCGGCTCCTCGTCGCCCCCGGCTTCGACCGGCGGCAGCTTTGTGCCGGGCAGATAGGCGTGCGCCAGATGCCGCATCACGTAATCGACGGCGGAGGTGGCGCGCGGCACCGCGGGATCGCCTTCCACCGCGCCGGCCGGCCCGAAACGGGTGCCGGCCAGCGCATCCACGAACTCGGCCAGCGGCGCGCCGTGCTGCAAGCCGATGCCGATGGCGTGCGACAGGCACTCGATCAGCACGCGCACCGAGGGGGACGCCTGCGGCAGGGTGATGGCGACCTCGCCCGGTTTGCCATCGGCGTACTCGCCGGTGCGCAGGAACACTTTCTGGCCGCCGACCACGGCCTTGTGGGCGATGCCGCCGCGTCGCGCCGGCAGTTCGCGACGCGCCGTGGTGCGCGATGCCGACGCGGGCAGGGGGGTGGGCACGGACGGCGCCACGTCGAGCAGCGGCGCGAGCCTCGCGATCATTGCCGCGTGCGCGGCCGGACCGGCGGTGGGCAGCACGTCCCGTCCTGCGAGCAAAGCGGCCAGGGCCGATTTCGGACTGAGGGCACGGGCGGCCAGCAGGGCCTGACTGCCGCGCGACAGACCGCCGGCAGGGTCGAGCGGGCCGAAATCCGGCGCCAGCCCCGCCGTTTCGATCCCGAGCAGCGCATCGACGGGGTCGGCGATCGCGACACCCAGAGCCGATGCCCGGCAGGGCCGCGCGCAGGTCGCGCAGCAGCGACGCGGTCGCGTCCCGCGCCGCTTCGGTGTCATAGTCGAGGCCGCTCGCGGCGAGCCATCCCGCCAGTCCGGTCAGTTCGACCAGCGGCGCCTCGCCCGGACGCAGCAGGCCCACAGCCCTGATCCAGAACAGCGCCGCCTCCGCCAGCGATGCCCGATCCGCGAACGCCGCCAGATTGAGACGGACGCCACTTCGCGAGCCCTCGCCGGTCCAGGCGAAGGCGGAGGGGCTGGCACTCTGGGCCAGCAGCAAAGCCTGCGCCTCGGCCGCCACAGTCAGGCCGCCGCGTGCCTCCAGCGTCGCGAGCCAGCGATCAGCCAAGCTCGGAAGATCGACGGCACCGTTGCCCGGGGCCAGGGCCGCCAAGCCGATCGCCGCCGCGTCGTCCCACGCGGCCGGCAGCATCACCGGCCGGGGTGCGGCATCCGGATCGGGCGCCGCGAGGCAACGCCGCATCCGCACACCGTCCCAGAGTCGCAAGGTGGCCGAGCGTCGTGTTGCCATGCACCGAGGCTACCGCGTCATTCTGGCGCGGGAAAGTGTATCTTGTGGGTATCCGGAGCCGGAGCCGCAAAATCCTGTGGACAAGGGGCGGCATGGACCATGTGTGCGCGCCCGCGTATATGGGGCGCATGGCGACGATCGGCACGCGCATCAATACCTGGGTCAATGGCAGGTTCGTAGGCCAGGACGGGCTGGGCAACCGCTATTACGAGGAGAAGTGGCGCCCTAAGCCGGGCCGGCGCGTGCGCCGCTGGGTGCTGTACGCCGGTCTGCCGGAGGCATCGAAAGTGCCGCCGGAATGGCATTCCTGGCTGCACTACACGACCGACGCGCCGCTGCCCGAGGCGGGTCGCAGGCCGTGGCAGAAGCCGCATGTCGCCAATCTGACCGGCACGCCGCTCAGCTACCGCCCGGCCGGGCACGATTACAGCGGCGGCACGCGCGCCCGTGCGACCGGCGACTACGAGGCCTGGACCCCCGATGGCGGTTCGCTCGAACTCGGTGCCGCCGCCGGCCACCATCGGCGCCTGAAGGCCGGGACTTGGCCCGCCGCAACCTGTCCGAGCTGCTGGCCGGTGCCGTCGTGCTGGCGGCGGCGGTGGGCTTCCTCGGCTACACCGTGGTCACGACCGGCCGCACCGGCGGCGGCGGCTATACGCTGCACGCCCGCTTCGACCGGATCGACGGGTTGATGCCCGGCTCGGACGTGCGCATGGCCGGGGTCAAGGTGGGCAGCGTCGAGGCAACCCGGATCGACCCCAAGACGTTCCAGGCGGTCGTGGATTTCTCGGTCGCACCGGATATCAGGCTGCCCACCGACAGCAGCGCGCAGGTGACCAGCAGCGGCCTGCTGGGCGGCGTGTCCCTGGTCCTGGCGCCGGGCGGCGAGGCGGCGCTTATTCCGCCTGGCGGCCAGGTGACGATCACGCAGTCGGCGGTCAGCCTGGAAGACCTCCTGGGCAAGTTCATCTTCAACGTGGGCGATCTGGCGGGCGCCGTGCAGAAATCGCTGCAAAAGCAGGGCCAGGAGAACCAGCCTCCGGCACAAGGCGGCGCGGGCGGCGGACATGGCTTGCCGCCGCTGAAATGAACGTGCCCGAAATTGGCCTGCCCGAAATGAGCTTGCCCGAATGAGCTTGCCGAGCCGGAGATTTGGCCGCAGCCGGACGGCTCGCCCGTCTCGTGCCGGGAAAAGCTGAAGGTGCTGGCGGAGAATCACGCCGAGTTGGCGCAGGCCATGCAGGATGCGTTCGAGGACGCGGTTCTCATGGGCGTGGACGAGGCGGCAATGCGCGTCGTCCTGACCGAGATGGTGGCCGCTCTGCGCAGCCCGAAGCGCCGCGCGCGGGAAGGGTGACGGGCCGGGCGGCGCTGCTGGCGGCGGTGTGCATACTGGCCGTTGCGGGTGTGGCCGGCGCCCAGGACACGCCGACCGACGCGCCGACCGATACGCCGGCCGAGGTATCGCCCGCGCCTTCCGCACCGCCGGCCGAGACGCCGCCGCCCCTCCTGAATGGCTGCCGCGCCACGGCGCGGATCTGATCGCGCTCGACAAGATCTCCGCCCGTACCACGAAGCTCTCGCTCGATGTCGGCCAGTCGGTGCAGTTCGGTTCATTGACGATAGCGCTGCGCGCCTGCGACGTGCGCGCCGCCCGACCGGCCGGCGGATGCAACGGCGTGGCTCGACATCACCGACAGCAAGCCGGGAGCGCCGCAGTTTCATGGCTGGCTCGTGATGTCCGATCCCGGTGTCTCGGGGCTGGAGCATCCCGCCTACGACGTGCGGCTGGCGGGCTGCCATTGAGCGGTCCGCCCGCCCTGCCGGCGCGGGCCGCGCTGCTGCTCGATCTGGACGGCACGCTGCTCGACCTGGCCCCGACCCCGGACGCGGTCATCGTGCCGGCCGGGCTGGTCCCGATGCTGCGGCGGCTGCGCACCGGCCTTGACGACGCGCTGGCGATCGTGACCGGCCGGCCGGTGGAACAGATCGACGCGCTGCTGGGCGATGCGCCGTTCGCCGTGGCCGGTGAGCATGGCGGGGCGGTCCGACCCGCACCCGGCGCGGCGCTGGTGCGCCCGGCACTCCCGGACCTGCCGGCCGGCTGGCTGGAGCGTGCCCGGGCCGCCGTGACGCCGCATCCTGGCGCCCTGCTTGAGCCGAAGGCGCGCGGCTTCGTGTTCCACTACCGGCAGGCGCCGCAGGCTGGCGCGGCGCTGGAGGCTGCGGCGCGGGCGATCATGGCGGCCGATCCCCGCTACGTGCTGCTGCCCGCGCACATGGCGTGGGAGGTCAGGCCGCGCGGCGTCGACAAGGGCAGCGCCGTCGTGTCACTGATGCGGGCGCCGCCCTTCGCCGGGCGGGTGCCGGTCTATGTCGGCGACGATGTGACCGACGAGGACGGGATGCGCGCGGCCCGCGACGCGGGCGGGCTGGGCCTGCGTGTGCAGGATGTGTTCGGCACGCCATCCGGCGTGCGGGCCTGGCTCGCTTCGCTGTAGTTCCCCCTTCCCACGGAGGCGCCCCCATGCCTGCACCACCTGCTGCCAATCGGATCAAGCTGTTCCTCGCCGATGTCGATGGCTGCCTTGTCACCGAGGACAAGGTGCTGACCGAGCGCGCACAGAAGGCAGTGCGCCGGCTGGGCGAGGCGGGAATCACGTTTGCGATCACCAGCGGCCGGCCGCCGCGCGGCATGGCGATGCTGATCGAGCCGCTGAAGCTCACCACCCCGATCGCCGGGTTCAATGGCGGCGTGTTCGTCAATCCCGATCTGTCGGTCATCGAAAGCCACACGCTGGCGCCCGAGATCGCCCGCAAGACCATCGAGCTGATCCGCAAGCACGATCTGGATGCCTGGCTGTACACCGGCACCGACTGGTTCATCCACAAGCAGGACGCGCCGCACGTGGCGCGCGAGCAATGGACGGTGAAGTTCCCGCCGAAGGTCGTGGACACATACGCGGATGCCGACCTGGACCAGGCGGTGAAGATCGTGGGCGTGAGCGACGACCACGAGTTGCTGGCGAAGGTCGAAAAGGAAGTGCAGCAGGCGCTCGGCGACGGTGCCTCGGCGGCGCGCTCGCAGCCGTACTATCTCGACGTCACGCATCCGCAAGCGAACAAGGGCGGTGTGGCGGGGTATCTCTCGAAGCGGTTCAACGTTCCACCGGAGGCAATCGCCACGATCGGCGACCAGCCGAACGACGTGCTGATGTTCCGCAAGAGCGGATTGTCGATCGCGATGGGCAACGCCAGCGACGAGGTGAAGAAGCAGGCGGGCAAGGTGACCGATTCCTACAACGACGAGGGCTTCGCCAAGGCGGTCGAGCGTTTCGTGTTCGGAGACGGCGCATGAGCTACGGCGAACTGCGAGTCTCTGCCGACGCCGAGGCGCTGGCGCATGATGCGGCACAATTGCTGACCGATGCCGCGCTCGCGAAATCGGGCGTGGTGCGGGTGGCACTGTCCGGCGGTTCGACGCCGAAGCGCACCTATGAGATGCTGGCCAACACGCCGTTCCTGGAGCGCTTCCCCTGGGATCGCGTGCACTGGTTCTGGGGCGACGAGCGGTTCGTGCCGCCCACCGACAAGGACAGCAATTTCCGCATGGCGCGCGAGGCCATGCTGGACCGTGCGCCGGTGCCCGCGGCCAATGTGTTCGCGGTGCCGACCGTGGGCTTCCGGCCGGAGATCGCGGCCGGGGAATACGAGGCGCGGCTGAAGCACGCCTATGGCGCCGACACGCTCGATCCGGCACGGCCGCTGTTCGACATCTGCCTGCTCGGGCTGGGCGATGACGGCCATACCGCCTCGCTGATCCCGGGCGAGGCGGTGCTGGAGGAGCACACGCGCTGGGTGGCCGAAGTCGGGCATGGGCGGCCGGAGGTGCGCATCACGCTGACCTATCCGGCGATCGACAGCAGTGCCTTGATCGTTTTTCTGGTGTCCGGTGCCGCCAAGCGCGCGGTGCTGGCGGAGGTGCTGTCCGGTCGCAGCACCGTGCCCGCGGCGCGGCTGCATCCGGCGGGGCGGCTGCTGTTTCTCGCTGACCGGCCGGCGGCGGGCAGCGCCGCCTGACACATCCGCAGCGGCCGGCATCGGCTCTCGCGCCGCTCTGAAACTTCGTGCCCGCCGGCCAGAGAACCGGCGCACAGGCGCGGCGTTACAGGTGCCGCCTGATGAATTAATGAGCCGAGGGGCCGCAGGCTGTGGCACTATGGGCTGCCGCGATGGCGGCAACCGACGCGGCTTTCATCGGAGGTTCTTCGGCAGGTTCGAGGTAGTCACGCAAAAGCGCGGAGCAGCAAGAGAGGCGATGATGACAGTAGATGCAAGGATGGAGGATCTCTATCAGCAGGTCGAACTCGTCCGCGGTGCTGGAGACCGCAAGCGGGGCAAGCTCTGCGTCATGTCGTTCGTGGCCTTCCTCGCGGGTGAAAGCCACTCCGACAATCCGGCGACGGCATCGACGCTGATCCGCCGGTTCGCGATGACGATCAACGACGCCATGCCGGACAATCTGCGCCAGCGCCTGAAGGCCTTCGCGCCGCGCATCGTCGGGACGCGCGACGGACAGGATCGGGCGCGGGTGAAGCTGCTGATCGAGGCGGCGCGATCCGAGCTGCTGCCGCAGATTTCCGCGGATTTCGGCGAACCTGCCGCCGGGGAGGGACGTGTGCCGCCGGTGTCGCGGATCCACCGCGGGGCGGTAACGCTGCCGGAATTGCGCGAACAGGTGGTCAGCATCATCCTGTATGGCTGTGAGCCGGCGAACACGCAGGCCTGCGAGGAGATTGCATCGGCGCTCGCCCACCTGATCAGCCAGTGCGGTCGCATGGCAGACACCCCGCCGCAGCGGGATTGGTATTGGCTGAAGGCGATCGAGTTGCTGGACCGGCTGTGCGATGTGGGAGCCAGCGCCGGCGGGCACAGGGTTCCTGACGAACGCGTGACGGCAATGGGTGCCTACCTGGAACAGCGCAACGAGATGATGCAGCTCCGGGCACGCACCGCCAGCACCTTCGCGCGCGTGCGCAACCTGATACCGGCCCTGATCGGCTGAGTCGCTATCCTGACAAGGCTCCCTGACGCCGGCCGGCGTCAGGGAGCCTTCGCGTTTCGTGGAACCGGCCCGCTACGGCGGCGAGCGCAGCCTGGCCAACATGCCCCAGCCTGCGACGAGCGCCCAGATACCCTGCAGCAGCACGAAGCCCCATTGCTTCTCCAGCCATGCATCGGCGGTCAGCAACGTGCCGCCGCACAGGTTGAGCGCGAGATAGCTCCAATCCGTGCGGCGCATCCGGCCCAGCAGCATCGCGGCGAAGGGTAGCAGCAGCGCAAGAGCACCCACGAATTGCAGGACGAGGCTCATCGGCGCTTCAGTGCAGAGGGCCGGAGGCAGCGCCGCGCAGCGTCTGCACCAGGCCGTAGAGCGACACCAGCGCCCAGCACGCTTCGAGCAGCACGAACCCCCATTCGGCGCTGACGATTGCCGTGGCGGTCAGCACGGCGGAGCCGACCGCGTTGATGGATAGATAGGCACGGGAGTCCGCCGCCAGCAGGTTGCACTGGCCCAGGACAAAGGCGGCAAGGACCAGCAGCGCTCCGGCGATCTGCACGGCTTCCTGCATGGCTGTCCTATGCCGGTCGCGAATGGTCCGCGGCCCCCGGCACGGGAGTCCACGGGTTGAACACGCCACAAAGCTCACCACCGCGCCAGTGTCGCTGTACGGGCGGGAGTCGCACCTGCGCACCGCGATCTGGCGTCATGTCTGCGCGCGCAGCACGGTAAGGCGCGCGGCGCCGTGCGCGCGCTCCAGCAGCGCGGTGCCGGAGGGAGCCGGCTCGTCGCGCGCCGTCTCGATGACCAGCAGCGCGCCCGGTGCTATCCAGCCCTGCTCGCGCAATCCGTCCAGCGCGGCGGGCAGCAATCCCAGCCGATAGGGCGGGTCGAGGAACACCAGCCGGCACGCAGCCGGGGCAGGCGGCGGCGCCGCCGCATCCGCCGCCAGCACCGTGCAGAGCGAATTGGCGCGGCAGGCGGCGATGTTGGCGCGCAGGACGGCGAGCGCCGCGCGGCCGATCTCGAAGAAGGTCGCGTGCTCGGCTCCGCGCGATAGCGCCTCCAGCCCCAGCGCGCCGGTCCCGGCAAAGGCGTCGAGCACGCGCGCACCCTCGATCAGCGCGCGTCCGCCCCAGGGCGCGTGCAGCAGGCTGTCGAACAGCGCCTGTCGTACGCGGTCCGCGGTCGGCCGCGTCGCCGCACCCGGCGGCGCCGCGAGTGAGCGGCCGCGCCAGGCGCCGGCGATGATCCTCACGGCTTCCCGGCGGACAACTGCTCGCGCAGCACCTTGGCGGGCACCTCCTCGATCGCGCCACGCTCGAGGCGGCCGAGCTGGAACGGGCCGTACGCGACGCGGATCAACCGGCTGACCCGCAGGCCCAGATGCGCCATGACGCGGCGGATTTCGCGATTGCGGCCCTCGCGCAGGCTGACCGCGAGCCAGGAATTATCGCCCTTGCGCGCGTCCAGCGCCGCCTCGATCGGGCCGTAGCGCACGCCCTCCACGACCACGCCGCGCGCGAGGCCCGCCAGCAATTCCGCCGAAGGATGGCCGAACACCCGCACCCGGTAGCGCCGCAGCCAGCCGTTCGACGGCAATTCCAGCCGTCGTGCCAGCGCACCGTCATTGGTCAGCAGCAGCAGCCCCTCGCTGTTCAGGTCGAGCCGCCCGATGCTGACCACGCGCGGCAAATGCGGCGGCAGCGCGTCGAACACGGTCGGCCGGCCCTCCGGGTCGCGATGCGTCGTGACCAGCCCCTCGGGCTTGTGATAGCGCCACAGGCGGGTGCGTTCGGGTGCCGCCACCGGCTTGCCCGCGACCGTGACGAGGTCGCCCTGGGTCACGAAGGTCGCCGGATGCGCCACGGCTGCGTTGTTGAGGCGCACCTTGCCCTCGGCGATCAGTGCCTCGGCATCGCGCCGGCTCGCAACGCCCGCGCGGGCCAGGAACTTGGCGATCCGCTCGCCGCGCGCGGCATCCTCGGTCATGCGCAGGCGGCCGCGAAGGCGTCGAAGATCGCGCGGTCGGCTGGGTCGATCAGGAACTCCGGGTGCCATTGCACGCCGATGCAGAAACGGGCGCCCGGCAGTTCGATGCCCTCGATCACGCCATCGGGTGCGATGGCGTCGACAATGGCGCGGCCCGGATCGGCGACCGCCTGATGGTGCGAGGAGTTGACCTGCATCGTCGCGGTTCCGGCGATGGCGGCGAGCGTGGTGCCAGCAACAATGGCAACCGCGTGCCCTGCCTCATGCCGCGGGTTCGGCTGCTCGTGCGGCAGCGCGTTCGCAACGCGGTCCGGAATGTGCTGGATCAGCGAGCCGCCCAGCGCCACGGCCAGCAATTGCTGCCCGCCGCAAATGCCCAGCACCGGCATGTCGCGGGCCAGTGCGCCGTGCAGCAGGGCGAGCTCCGCCTGCGTGCGCGCCTGTTTCAGCGTCACCGTGCCGTGCGTCTCGGCGGCGCCGTACAGCGCCGGGTCGACATCGAAGGCGCCGCCGGTGACGACCAGACCATCGAGCCGGTCCAGCATCACGGGCGCCAGATCGGGGAGATGCGGCAGTGCGACCGGAACAGCGCCCGATGCGGCAAGCGCCTCGCAGTAATTGGTTCGCAGGGCGTACCAGGGATAGCGCGACCAGCCGCCTGCGGGCTCGCTGTCCAGGGTGAGACCGATGAGGGGAGACGCCATGCCGCGTTGCTAGACCCCGCGCGCGCTCCGGGGCAAGACGGGTGCGTGGAGGCGATGGCGCTGGCTCTCGATCAGGCAAGGCTTGCGGCCGCGCGCGGCGAGGTGCCGGTGGGCGCGGTCGTGCTCGCGCCCAGTGGCGCGGTGCTGGCCGCGGCCGGAAACCGCGTCGAGGCGGATCGCGACGCAGCGGCCCATGCCGAGCTGCTGGCCCTGCGCGAGGCGGCACGCCGGTTGGGCACGACGCGGCTGCTGGGCTGCGATCTGGTCGTGACACTGGAGCCCTGCCCGATGTGCGCGTCGGCCGCGAGCCTGTTCAGGGTGCGACGACTGGTGTTCGGGGCCTATGACCCGAAGGGCGGCGGCGTCGAGCACGGCGCCCGTGTGTTCCAGGCATCGAGCTGCCTGCATCGGCCGGAAATCGTGGGCGGAATGCGCGAAAGCGAGGCGGCGGAACTGCTGCGGGCATTTTTTCGCGACCGGCGGTAGCGCCGGGCTTGACAATAATTGGTCGTTCTATATTTAACCAAGCAGTGAATTAACCGTCCGGTTCCACGAACATGCCTGCCGAGCACCTCAACAACACTTTCGCCGCCCTCGCCGATCCGACGCGCCGCGCGATCCTGGCACGGCTTGCGCTGGGCGAGACATCGGTCACGGAACTGGCCGAGCCGTTCGCCATGAGCCTCCCGGCCATTTCCAAGCATCTCAAGGTGCTGGAGCGCGCCGGACTGATTTCGCGCGGCCGCGCGGCGCAATGGCGTCCATGCCGGCTGAAAGCGGAACCGCTGAAGAACGCGGCCGATTGGATCGAGCAGTACCGCCGGTTCTGGGAGGGGAGCCTCGATCGTCTCAGCAACTATCTTGAGGCACTGCAAGCGAAGGAAATCGGCGATGATAACGGCAACTCGGGTTGATTCCATGCTGGATGCCGCCGATCGCGTGCTGGTTCTGACGTGCGCTTTCGGTGCACCGCGCGATCTCGTCTTCCGGGCCGGGAGCGATCCCGAGAAGATGCGGCGCCGGGCCGGGCCGCATGACCGCAAACGCAGCACGCAACCTGCATCACGGGCATCTGATGCGCGCGTGACCTCGAGCCGGGCGCTCGGCTATCCCGCCCGCGTGTAGCGGCGTTCGACGGCTGCGCGGATGTTGGCCCTCGCCTCTGCCGGTGACGCCGCGCCGTGCTCCACGCTCGCCACCTCCTTCGCGAGCGCGTCGTCCTTTACGGATTGGGCGATCCAGCGGGAGAAGTCGTTGCGCTCGCGATGGAACTGCCAGGTCGCGTCGTCCACGCCCTCGGCCAGTTCCGTGAACACGACCAGATTGTAGGCGCGCAGATTGAGGGAACCGTCCGGGCCGCGGAAATAGAAGCTTTTGTCCTCGCCCAGCCGGCCCTCTGCATATTTGCGCAGATGCCGCCGGCGGGTACCTGTGTTGGGTATCACCCGCAGCAGGCGGGGAGCCGGATTTTCCACGGTGAGGCACAGCATCTCGCCCGTCTCCAGCGGCCGGTCCCAGGTCTCGACGGCGAGATCGCGACATTCGGCAAAGGCGCGGAGCGATCTCTCCGGCTCGCTGCCGACTACGAGCAGGCGCCGGATCGAATTCACCAGATCGGGTGCCACGGCGGCGGGATCGCTCGTCAGGAACAGGAACCCGGCAATCTCGCCGGGCAGCGCCACGCGCGCGGGGTCGCTCGCCGGCAGCATGTGATGTGCTTCGTCCACCACGATCATGTGGGGCCGCCCGAGTTCGTGGCGCAGCGCCATGATCGGCGGCAGCAGCGCCGCCAGGAAGCCGGGCCGGTCCGGCAACATCACGTTGAGCAGGTTGACCACCACGTTGGTGCCCGATTTGCGCAACAGTTCCAGCACGGCCTCGGTGCGCGGCGCCGCATCTGCGGTGCCGATGCCGACCGCCGTCTCCGTCGCCTCGTAGTCGCCTTCCGGATCGATCACGCAATACTGATATCCGGCCGCGTCAAGGCGTTCGAGCAGTCCCAGCGTGAGCGTCGACTTGCCGCCGCCCGAACTGCCGGCCAGCAGCATCGATTCGCGGAACGGCACGACCGGGACCACGGTCGCGGCTTCGTCGGGTTCGGTCGCCAGCGCCACCATCTGCCGTGGCCCGTCGGCTTCCGCCAGATCGGTCGCGAGCAGCCGGTCGATCAGTTCGGCGACGCCAGCGCCGCGCGCCCCGCGCGTGACGATCGCGGCGGCCTCCTTCAGCGCCGGCAGGGCGTTGGCGACCGCTGCCGAAAGCCCGCAAATGCCGAGGAACGCGTTGTCGTTCTCGGCATCGCCCACGCCCACGCAATTATGCGGCGACACTTGCAGATCATCCAGTGCGGCGCGCAGACCGGTGCCCTTGTTCACGCCGGGCGGCAGTACCATCACGGCACCCTTGTTGAAGATGATCTGATGCTCGAGCCCCAGCTCGCGGATCGCGGCGAGCACCTCCGCTTCGTTGGGCTCCCAGGTGGCGACGATGACCTCCCCTTCGGACAGCGGCGAAACGCCCCGTTCGCGAAGGCGCTGCGCGAAGGCTGCTGGCGGCGGTTCGCCAAGCTTGCGGGTCTGCCTGGTATCCGGCCGGTAGAGCAGGGCGCCGTTTTCGGCGATCACGCGATCGAACAGGTCGAGGCGCGGGAACACCCGGCAAAGGTCGTCGAGTTCCCGCCCCGTGACCAGGATCAGCCGCCGCGAGCCTTCGCGCAGCCGTTCCAGCGCGGCGAGCGTGTCGGCGTCAACCACGCCGTCGCTGGCAATGGTTCCGTCATAGTCGGTGGCGAGTGCAACGTAATTCATGGCGGTTGAGGTTGCTCCCAGCGCGTCCAATGTCCATCCGGATCGGGTGCGCTCCCCGCCGGCGGTCCGCCGTCGGTCTCCAGCACGATGCACGTCGCCGCTATGTCGCCGGCTCCCACCGTCGAGGGCCGCCCTGGCGGATCATAGCCGAGCAGCTCCAGATGCGGCGGCCCGCCCTCGGGAATCCGCAGCCCCACGATCTCGGCGCGGGCTCCCGCCATCCCGTCCAGCAGCGCCTGCTCCGCCCCCCAATTGAGTTCGCGCGATATCGGCACGAAGCCGAAGCGCTCGCGATAATAGGCGATGCTGGCGTCGATCTCGGCGATGCTGATGGCGCTGTGGTCGATGCCGACATGCAGCCCCCGTGCGCCGCGCCATGCCGCCGGCATGGCGCCGGGCGGGAATTGCAGCAGTTCGAGCGGGTGGCCGTCCGGATCACGGAACTTCCAGGCGATCACTCCGCCGGACCGCAGCGGCAGGTGTTGCGGACCGCCTGCAGTGATCGCCACGGCCCCGGCCGCTTCGGCCAGCGCCACAGCGGCGGCGATGTCAGTCGTCACGATTGCGAAATGCTGAAACCAAAGATCGCTCGCCGTGCTGCCGGACGGGTACGGGCGTGCTCCGGCGCCCGCCGGCGCCAGCCGGACCTCCTGTGCGCCCAGGCGCAGCGCGTGACCGTGCCGCGCGAATCCAAGGTGACGACAGTAGAATTCCGCAAGCCGGTCCACATCCGGCGTCACCAGTTCGAAGGCCGCGATGCGCCGAATCATGCGGGTATCATCATGGGCGCTGCGCGCCGCGCCGGTTGACGTAGATGGCGAGCAGCGTGTGCGAGGCGCAGAGGAACAGCCGGCTGCGGTTGCGGCCGCCGAACGCCAGATTGGCGACCGTGCAGGGGACCAGGATCTTGCCCAGCAGCACGCCCGCCGGGTTGATGCAATGCACCCCGTCACCGGCGCTGCTCCAGACATTCCCCTCCTCGTCGCAGCGGAACCCGTCCGCCATGCCAGGCGAGACGCTGTGGAACACCCGTCCTCGCCGCAGGCTGCGGCCGTCCTCCGCCACGTCGAAGACGCGGATGTAGCGGACGGGATCGGCGTCGAATTGCCTTCCGGTCTCCGCCACATAGAGCCGCCGCTCGTCCGGCGAGAAGGCCAGCCCGTTCGGCCCCGCGAAATCGTCGGCCGCGATGTCGAGCGAGCCGGTGCGCGGGTCGAGGCGGTACAGCGTGGGCGGCAACTCCGACTCCTGCTTGCCGCCCTCGTAATCCGTGTTGATGCCGTAGGGCGGATCACTGAACCAGATCGTGCCGTCGCTTTTCACCACCACATCGTTCGGCGAGTTGAGCCGCTTGCCCCGGTAGCAATCGGCCAGCACCGTAATGGTGCCGTCCAGTTCGGTGCGGGTGATGCAGCGCCCGTGATGCGAGCAGCCGATCAGCCGCCCCTCGCGGTCGCGCGTGTGGCCGTTGGCGAAGTTCGAGGGCTGGCGGAACACCGATACGCTCGCCGCTCTCGCTCCAGCGCAGGATGCGGTCGTTCGGGATGTCGCTCACCAGCAGACACTGGTGATCGGCGAACCACACCGGCCCCTCCAGCCAGCGAAAGCCGGTGCCCAGCGTCTCCAGCTTCGCGTTCGGCAGCACGAAGGAGCGAAAGACCGGATCGACGATCTCGAAGCCGTCCATGACGGTTCTACCGAAATGCGCACGGCCCGCGCGGCGGCGGCGATGTCAGGCGCACGCACATCAGCACCGCCGGCACGCTGCCGATGGTACCCGAGCGATGCCCCTGGCGCCCTTGCGCGTCGCGGCGGCAGTTCTGGTCGGCCCCAAGCGAAATCCCGCCCGCCTGCTGCTCGATGCGCGTGCCGTCCATGCTCTCGATCCACCAGGCGCCGGACAGCACGACGATCCATTGCGGCGCCGGGTTCTCGTGCCACTCGCCGACCCAGCCCACCGGCTGCACGGTGAAGACGATCTCGGCGTCGCCATGCGGCAGCGCCTTGTTCCATTGCGGCGCCGCACCGCCCACCCCCTTCAGCGTGAAATCCGCGAGGTCGCAACGGGTCTGATGACTGGCGCCCGCCTCGTCGGTCCAGAGATGCCAATAGGCGAGGCTGGGTGAGGAACCGCTCATGGTAAGGCGCTCGCATAAGGATGCGTGGACGACAACGGGTCATGGAAGAAAGCCGGCACGCCGCGCGCCGTGGTGCCGAAGGTGATGAGCAGGAATCCGCCGGCCAGCGCGAAGTTCTTGAGGAAGTCCCAGAACAGGTCGCGGCTGCGGCTCTCGCCCGCGTGCCAGAAATCGCCCTTGGTCCAGAACTGTTTCCACAGCAGCGCGGTGACACCGCAATATCCCGCCAGGATGAAAGCCGCGAGCCGGTCGGCCGTGCCGGTGAGGATGCCCAGCGGCATGACGATTTCCACGAATAGTCCGGCGACGATGAGGCCGAGGGCGACCGTGCGGGAGGCGAACCGCTCCTGCGCCTGGGCCACGGCACCCTGGAAGTTCAGCAGCTTGTCGAGCGCGCTGAACGGGAAGAACAGCACGACCAGCAGATAGCGGATCACGAGCGTCACGATGAACACAGCGGTCATGCTCATTCCCGGGTCATTGCGGGTTGAACGGAGCGGGGCCTGCCGCGTTCCGTCCCGGACACGCGACAGGGGAGAGGTCATGGCGCGCATCGTGGTGGTCACCGGCGCCGGCGCGGGCGTAGGCCGTGCGACCGCGCGCGCTTTCGCGGACGAAGGCTGCGACGTGGCGGTGCTCGCCCGCGACCCCGACCGGCTGGAGGCGGCCGCCGCAGAGCTGCGCGGCAAGGGCGTGCGCGCCATCGCCATACCCACCGATGTTGCCGATGCCGCCGCCGTGGAGCAGGCGGCCGAGCGGACGGAACGCGAGCTGGGGCCGATCGATGTCTGGGTCAACAACGCGATGGCAACCGTGTTCGCGCCGGTCCACGACACCACGCCCGAGGAGTTTCGGCGCGGCACCGAAGTCACCTATCTGGGCACCATCCACGGCACACTCGCCGCGCTCAGGCGGATGCGGCAGCGCCGTGACCGCCGGGGCACGATCATCAATGTCGGCTCGGCACTCGCCTATCGGTCGGTGCCATTGCAAGCGGTTTATTGCGGCGCCAAATCGGCTATCCGCGGCTTCACCGACAGCCTGCGCTCGGAGATCCTGCACGATCACGATCCGATCGACCTCATGATGGTCCACCTGCCGGCGGTCAACACGCCGCAATTCGACTGGGCGCTGAACAAGATGGGGCGCCGCGCCATGCCGGTGCCGCCGATCTTCGAGCCCGAGATTCCGGCCCGCGCCATCGTCTATGCCGCCTCGCACCCGCAGCGCGAATACTGGGTCGGCTTCCCCACCATCAAGGCGATCATGGCCAATCGGATTGCCCCCGGCTTCGCCGATCGCTACCTCGCCACGCACGGCTATAGCGGCCAGCTCACCGACCAGATTTTGCCTCCCGACGCGCCGGCCAATCTGTTCCGGCCCGTGCCGGGCCACTATGCCGCGCATGGACGGTTCGACGCGCAGGCGCGCAAGCGGAGCTGGGAGGTGTTCTCGGACCACCATCGCCTCGGCGTGGCCGCCGGCGTCCTGGCGCTGCTGGTGGGCGTGCATCTGCTGGCCCGCCGGGCGGGGATCTGAGGCCGCGTGCCGGGCGAACGCTACGACGTCATCGTGATCGGCAGCGGTCCGGGGGTGCCGCGCTGGCGCACCGGCTCGCACCCCTTCTCGCCGCCTCGGGCAAGCGGCTGCTGATGTTGGAACGCGGCGACTACCTGCCGCGCTCGCAGAAGAACTGGGACAGCCACGCCGTCTTTGTCGAAGGGGCCTACCAGGCCCGCGAAACCTGGCATGGCGCGGACGGGGCGAGCTTCCATCCCGGCCTGCATTATTTCGTCGGCGGCAACTCCAAGGTCTATGGTGCTGCCCTGTTCCGTCTGCGTGAGGGCGATTTCGGCGAGGTGCGGCACAAGGACGGCATCTCTCCCGCCTGGCCGCTCGGCTATGACGTGTTCGAGCCGTACTATGCCGAGGCCGAGCGCCTGTTCGCCGTGCACGGCCTGCGCGGCGAGGATCCGGGCGAGCCGTGGTCGAGCGGCCCCTATCCGCACCCGCCCGTCTCGCACGCGCCGCGCATCCAGCAGCTCAGCGACACGCTCGCGGGCGAGGGGCTGCATCCGTTCCACCTGCCGCTCGGCATCCTCCTGGATGAGCGCGACGGCCGCCCCACGCCCACCAGCATCTGCATCCGCTGCGACGCCTTCGACGGCTATCCCTGCCTGCTCAACGGCAAGGCCGACGCGCAGGTGATGTGCGTCGATCCCACGCTCGCCGCCTATCCCGATGCATTCACGCTGCTGACAGGCGCCTATGCCGAGCGGCTGGAGACCGATCCCTCGGGTCGGATGGTGACGGGCATTGCCGTGCAGCGGGCGGCGAAGGGTCGAGCGATACGAGGCCGATATCGTCGTGGTCGCGTGCGGCGCTCTGAGTTCGGCACTGCTGCTGCTGCGCTCGGCGGGCGACGCGCATCCGAACGGCCTCGCAAATGGCTCGAACCTGGTCGGCCGCAACTACATGCGCCATGAGATGAGCGTGCAGATGGCGCTCCTGAAGCAGCCGAACCCGACGATCTTCCAGAAGACGCTGGCGCTGAGCGACTATTATTTCGGCGCCGACGACTGGGAGTACCCGCTCGGCCTGATCCAGATGTGCGCCAAGTCTCACGCCGACCAGATCCGCGGCGAGACGCTGCCCCCATGGCTCGAGGACTGGCTGCCCGCCATGCCGTTCGAGAAGATGGCGGAGCACGCGCTGGATTTCTGGTTGCAGACGGAGGATCTGCCGTCCCCGGACAACCGCATCTACTACGACGGCGCGCGGGTCGTGCTGGACGTGACCCAGAGCAATGTCGAGGCGGCCGCTCGCCTCAAGCAGAAGTTGCGGGGGCTGCTCGGCGCGGCCGGCGCCCATCCCGTGCTGCTGGAGCGGCGGCTGTATTTCGGCAAGGATATCCCGATCAGCGGCACCGCCCACCAGGCCGGCACGATGCGCTTCGGCACCGACGCGCGATCCTCGGTGCTCGACCTGGATTGCCGCACGCACGAGCTGGACAATCTCTATGTCGCAGACGCGAGTTTCTTTCCTTCGATCGGTGCCGTGAACCCGACGCTCACCATCATCGCCAACGCGCTGCGCGTGGCGGACCGGATCGCGGCGCGGCTGTAACCCCAACCGGCGCTGGGTGGGATGCTACCGCCTCCGGCGCCCCTTCACGAAGCGATCGAACGCCACCGCCAGCACGATGATCACGCCGATGATGATCTGCTGGATGTATGGCGAGACATTCATCAGCACCAGCCCGTTGATCAGCACGCCGATCAGGATGGCGCCGACCACGGTGCCGGCGACGCTGCCGATGCCGCCGAACAGGCTGGTGCCGCCGATCACCACGGCGGCGATCACCGTCAGCTCGTAGCCCTGTCCGGCCACCGCCTCCGCCGAGTTGAGGCGCGAGGACAGCACGAACCCGGCAATACCCGCGAACAGGCCGACCACGACATAGACGCTCAAGGTCACGGCCTTGACGTTCAGCCCGGACAGCCGCGCCGCCTCGGCATTGCCGCCCACCGCGTACACATGCCGGCCATAGCGGGTGTGGCGCAGCACGATGTGGCACAGCACCGCCGCCGCCAGGAACACCAGCACCGGCACCGGCACCGGCCCCAGCTTGCCCTGCCCCCAGAACCGGTAGGCGTCGTCGAAGCTGCTGATCGGCCCGCCGCCGGAATACAGCAGGGCGGCGCCCCGGAACGCCGACAATCCCCCCAGCGTCACGACGAAAGGCGGCACGTCCAGCGTGGTGATCGCAATCCCCTGGATCAGTCCCGCCAGCAATCCGATCATCGCCGCGGCGGCGGCGCAGACCAGCACCGGGTATCCCGCGGCCACCGCGTTCTCCAGCTCCAGACTGTTGGCCGAGGTTCCCTTGTTCAGCGCCCCCGCCACCAGCCCTGCCAATGCCACCACCGATCCGACCGACAGATCGATGCCACCCGTCAGGATGACGAAGGTCATCCCCAGCGCGATCAACCCGGTGATGGAGATTTGCCGCATGACATTGAACAGGTTGAGCTCGGACAGGAAACGCGGCTGCAGGACCGAGAAGATCAGCATCAGCACCAGCAGGAACACCAGCGGCGCCACGCGACCCAGCACCGCCGAGGGATCGAGACGGCGGCCGGCGCGAGGCTCCGCCACGGCTGCGCTCTGCGACATCACGCGGCCTCCCGTTCCAGGGTCATCATCGTCATCAGTCGCTCCTGCGTGGCCTGGCTGGCCGGCATTTCGCCGGTCACGCGCCCCTCGCGCATCGTCACGATACGGTCGCTGATCGCCAGCACCTCCGGCAATTCCGAGGAGATGGCGACGACCGCGATGCCGCTGCCGGCGAGTTCGTCGAGCAGTTCATGCACCTCGGCCTTGGCGGCGATATCGACGCCGCGCGTCGGCTCGTCCACGATCAGCACTTTCGGCTTCAGCGCCAGCCAGCGCGCGAGCACCACTTTCTGCTGATTGCCGCCGGAGAGATTGACCACAGTCTGCTCGCCGCTGCTCATGCGGATCTTGAGCGCCCGGCGGTACTGCTCGAGCGCCGCCGCCTCGGCGCGCTCGCGCACGAAAATCCGCAGGGCGAGAAACTGCGAGAGTGAGGCGATGGAGAAATTGTGCCGCACCGCCTGGCTGAGGAACAGGGCTTGCAGCTTGCGGTCCTCCGGCACCAGCCCGATGCCGGCACGGATCGCGTCGCGCGGGTTGCGGATCGCAAGCGGTCTTCCGTCCAGCTCGATCTGCCCCGCCGCGCGCGGATCGGCGCCGAAGATCGCGCGCGAGAACTCGGTACGCCCCGCGCCGACCAGGCCGGCAATGCCCAGGATCTCGCCCGCGCGCACTTCGAGGTCGACGCCGCGAAGTGTGGTGCCGTGCGCAGCCACGCCCTCGGTGCTCAGGCCGCGCACGCGCAGCCGTATCGCGCCCGGCGCGTGGCGCGTGGCCGGCCGCCGATACAGTTGCTCGGCGGAGCGGCCAACCATCATGCGGATCAGATCGTCCATGTCCAGGGTCGCCACATTGCGGGTGCCGACCAGACGGCCATCGCGGAGCACGGTCACGCGATCGCAGATGCGCATGGCCTCGGACAGGCGGTGGGTGACGAAGATCACCCCCAGCCCATCGGCGCGCAGCCGGTCCATGATGCCGAGCAGGCGCTCGACTTCGGTTTCCGACAGCGCCGAAGTCGGCTCGTCCATGATGATGAGCCGGCTTTGCATCGACAGCGCGCGCGCGATCTCGACCATCTGCTGCTCGGCCACGGAAAGGTCGCGCACACTGGTCATGGGATCGAGATCGAGGCCGATCCGCCGCGTGATCGCCGCCGTGTCGCGGCGCAGCCTCGGCCAGTCGATCAGCCCGCCGCGCAGCGGTTCGCGGCCGATGAACACGTTCTCGGCGATCGACAAATCGGGGACGAGCGTGAACTCCTGGTAGATGGTGACGATGCCGCGGCGCTGCGCATGGTGCGGCGTCGCCAGCCGCACCGGCTCGTTCTGCCACAGGATTGTCCCGCTGTCCTGGTGCTGCGCGCCGGACACGATCTTCAGCAGCGTGGATTTGCCGGCCCCGTTCTCGCCGAGCAGGCCCAGAACCTCGCCTTGGCGCACGTCGAGCGACACGTCGGACAGCGCCTGCACGCCCGGGAAGTGCTTGGTGATCCCTTCGAGGCGAAGCAGATCCCCTCCCGCGGCGAGAGGGGGTGCAACGAGCGGCTGCGGTCACGGCATCTCGGAGAGGCGCTCGGCCTTGTCGAGATTCTCCTTGGTGATGACGATGGGCGTCAGCAGCACCAGCTTCTTCTCCGGCTCCTTCCCGTCGCGCGCATACGCCACCGCAATGTCCATGGCGATACGGCTCTGCTGGCCGGGAAACTGCTCCACGGTGCCGGCCAGGCTGCCGTCCTTCACCCGCGCCAGCGCCTCGGGCAGCGCGTCGAAGCCGTAGATCTTGATGCCCGTGAGATTGCGCGCCTTCACCGCCTCCAACGCACCCAGCGCCATGTCGTCATTGGCGCACACGATCACCTCCGGCGGCTGCGACAGGCCGGCCAGGCCGGATTCGGTGACGGACAGCGCCTGATCGCGCGCGAAATTGGCGGTCTGCTGGAACACGAATTTGAACTTGTCCGCGTGTTTGTCGAGGACGGAATGCAGCCCCTTGTTGCGGTCGATGGCCGGCCCCGCGCCGGGCTGGCCCTGGAGATGGAACACGCGCGCGCCGTTGGGGAAGGCGGCCACGATCGCCTCACCCTGCGCCTCGCCACCCTTGACGTTGTCGGCGCCGACATGCGCCAGCACGCCGGTCACGCCGTTGATGCGACGGTCGATGGTGACGACGGGCACCTTGGCCGAGACCGCCTCCTGCACCGCGGGGGCGAGGGCGTTGACGTCGAGCGGGCTGATGACGATGGCGCTGACGCCCTTGGTAATCCCGGCTTCGACATCGCCGGTCTGCTTGGTGGCGCTGTTCTGGCCGTCGGTATTGACCAGCGTGATGCCGCCCAGCTTTTCGGCCTCGGCCTTCAGCTCGTTTTGCATATGCACGAAGAACGGGAAGGAGAGGCTGGGTAGCGAGGTCATGACGGTAAGCGGCTTCTGGGCATGGGCGAGCCGCATGGTCGCGAGGGCCGCCGTTGCGGCGGTCCCGAGCAGCAGGGTCCTGCGGAGCATAGTGTGTCCTCTCGGTTCTTGCTTGTTGCTTGGACGGGACCGGCACGGTCGCAGCGGGGGATGCGTCCGTCAATAGAATGTCGTCGGCGCTCGCCGGAGGAGTTTCCCGTTGCCGGGGCGGCCTCATGTCAACGATACTGAGGCGAAGCAACCCACCCCACCCTGGCGGGCCGGAGCGATTGGCGGGGGCAGGATATGGCGGGTTTGGGTTCCGACGGCGCGTGCGGGTGCCTTGCGTGCGGCGATATGGTCCGTGACGGCCTCGCCCGTCGCGGGTTTCTACGCTTCGCTGCTGCAGCGGGCACGGCGCTGGCGCTGGCCCCCGTTTCCGGTCGCGCACAATCGTCCGGTGAATACAGGGCCATGCTGTTGTCGTGCGTCGATCCGCGCACGCAGGGCCCGATCGCGGATTGGATGGACCAGCCGGTGCCGGACAGCCACACGATCGGCCTGCGCGGAAAATACAGCCAGTTCACCATCGCGGGTGCCGCGGTGGGTGTGGTGGCCCCCAGATTGTCCCAGAATGCCCGACGCCATTTTTCGAAGGCCGGGGGGTGATTTCCTGATTGCCCGGTGTGCTTGCATCGCCTCTGTAACCGCGCTTGCGTCGCATCCCCGATCGGCGCGATCATGGGCCGGCGGAACCGAGGTTCCGCGAGGCTACGATGCACGCCGATCCATCAGGAGGACGCACCATGATCCGTGTCCTGGCCGCGACTGTTCTTCTTACGATCCTCGCATCGCCCGCTTTCGCCTGCCCCTGGACGCAGACCAGTTCAGTGACACCGCAATCGACCACGGCCGCGGCACAGCCGCCGGCGCCCGCCAACTGCCCAACCTGCGTGGTCCCGGGCCACACCCCGGCAAACCTGCCGCCCGCACCGCAGCAGCCATCCTGAGGCCAGCCTGAGCATCAGCAGCCGGGGCGGGCGGCGCGCGGCAGATCGTGGCCGCCGCTCCCGGACTGTCCAGGAGCGTCGTCGTGCTTCTGGGCGGCGTGGTTCTGATCCCTCCCGCCGTCGCGGACGCGCCGATGCGGGTGCTGCCGTCGCGCGATGTGCGGGCAGCTTACCAAGTGAGCGGTGCGGCTGCGGGCATCCCCGGCCTGGCTCCGGCGGGCGAGGGCGCGGCGGTCTTGCGGCTTGCCTGGGATGCCTCCGGCCAACGATTGCGGGTGCAGGCGGATGACCGGCCGGAGGTCGCCATCGTGGATCTGTCCGCACGCCGGGCGGATATCGTCGATGCGGCACTGCACACCGCGCTGGTTCTGCCGATGCGCGCCCGCGATGTCGCGGCTCTCACGCTGTCCCAGGCGCAGGCTACCAGGCAGGGACGCGGCGCCGTCCTGGGCTACGCCTGCACGATCTGGGCGGTGCGGGCCGCACGCGGCTCGGGGACGGTTTGCGTGACCGAGGACGGGGTCGCCCTGCGCGGTACCGGCGACGTGGATGGCCGCCACGGCGAGTTCGTGGCGCTCAGCATCGCCTACGCGCCGCAACCCGCATCGCTGTTCACGATCCCGTCCGGCTATACCCGGCTGGACCTGCGGCAGTTCGGGCGAACGGATTGAGGCCTGGCCGCGCCGCGGCTGACTATGGATCGTATCGGCTGACTTCGACGAGATTGCCGTCGGGGTCGCGGAAATAGAGCGATGTCATGGCACCGAGCGCGCCGCTCCGCCTGACCGGACCAAGCTCGATCGCGACACCGCACGTCTCCAGATGAGAGCGGAGTTCCGCAAGCCCTCGATCAGTCACCAGACAGAAATCACCCGCGCCCGGGGTCGGAGCGTCTGCCTTCGGCTCGAAGCTGCGCCCCCATTCGTGGACGTTGATCTTGTGCTGGCCGAAGGCGAGAGCTGTCGGCCCGTTCGCGGTGTCGATGCGTCGGAACCCAAGAACGCGCTCGTAGAACGTGCAGGTCGCCTCAAGCGAGCGAACCGTCAGCACAAAATGGTCGATGCGGGTAATCAGGCGCTCCTCCTGGGCGTCCGCAGTCCCAATCGCGTCATTGCCTCCAGCATATGCGCCGGGACCGGAGCCTCCGCTGCCACCGGCGGATCGACGGGGACGGCGATCGCCCGCGCCAGCAGATGCAATGTCCCCCGGCCATCGCCATACACCGGATCGCCCAGCACCGGGCAGCCGAGGGACGCGCAATGCGCCCGCACCTGATGCGTGCGCCCGGTGCGCGGATGCAGTTCCAGCCAGGTCAGGTTCGGTTCGGTCCCCAGCACGCGCCAATCCGTCACCGCCTGCTGTCCCCCCGCACCGCCTGCCATGCGCCAGCCGCCCTGGTGACTCACCTTGCGCAACGGCAGGTCGATCGTTCCGGCATCCTCGGGCGGCCGGCCGCGCACCGCCGCCCAATACGTCTTGCGCACCCGCCCCTGCGCGAACGCCGCCTGCGCCTCGGTCAGCGCCCCGCGGCGCAGGGCCACCAGCAGACAGCCGGCGGTGTCGCGGTCCAGCCGATGCACGAGCCACGGTCCCTGGCGGCGCCGCGACAGCGCGGCAAACCAGTCCTCGGCGCTCGCCCCGCCGCCGCGCCCCGCGTGCGAGGGCAGGCCGGCGGGCTTGTCCAGCACCACGAAACGGGAATCGGCGAACAGGATCGGCGGCGGGATCATGCGTCGGGCGGGGGGTACAGCAGCGTGCCGTCCGGCTGCGGCCGAGCCGCATCGGTCATGTGTGCCGGTTCGACATGCCCCGGCCCCAGGATGTGCAGCACCGCCTCGCCCGCAAGCAGCAGATAGTCGGCGATGATGCGCCGGTGGCAGCGCCACCACACCGCCTCGGCGCACATGATGGCGGGCGTGTGGTGCCCGGCGAATTCGCGCAATTCGGCCAGACCCTCACGGAACGGCGCGGTCGTCGCGTAGTCGGCGTAGTTGCGGAAGCTCGCGTTCTCCCAGAAGCCGTTGGGCGAGGGTGGGGCGCCGCGCGGGTGTCCGCGCAGGCCGCCGAGTGCCGCGATGTGCCGATACCCGATCCCCGCTGTGCCCAGAAACTCGGGCAGGCTGTCGCGGTTGAATTGCGGGTTCGTGCGTGAGCGCGGCACGCTGCGCACATCCGCCACGACATCGGCACCCGCCTCGCGCAGCAGGCTCGTGAACTCGTCCAGCGTGCGCGTCGAATGGCCGATGGTCAGGATGCGGCGTGTCATCCGCCATCCGGCCGTGGCAGCAGACCCTGAATGGCGGCGTAGCCGGAAGGCGTAAGCTCCAGCCGCCAATGGCATTGCAGCGCACCAGGCTCCAGCCGCACCGGGTCGTGCAGCAATCCGGCCGCGACATGCCGCGCGAGCATCGAGGCGATTGCGGCCTCGTCGGCGGCGTCGCCAAGCACGGCACGCAATCGCGTCATCCCCGCGTCGCGATCCGTTCCCTCGATCCTGTAGCGCAGGGCGGTCAGCAGCAGCCTGTCCGAAAGCTCCATGCCGGCTTGTATCACGGCAGCGACAGCCGCGGGCGCGCAAGGCGGGCGGCGGATCGCTCCGCCGCCCGCTGGCTCGTCGCGCGCTATTTGGTCGCGGTGACGGTTGGCAGGTTGATCGCGCGCAGGAAGGTCGCGGTCAGGTTCGGTGCGGTTGCCTGCCCGAACACCGCAAAGACGGTCTGGCCCACCGATTTCATCGACATGTAGTCACCCACGAAGCGACCCGAAGTGGTCAGCGGCGCGTTGTTGAAGTTGAACGATTTGTTGGTGAGCCGCTGTTCGTTCGCAGTCCAGTCGGCATTGCTCAGGCAGTTGTCGGGCGAGGTGAGGGTGTTGCACGAAATCGCCCAGAAATCCGTGTTGTCGAACACTTCCCCCGGGATGTCGTTGCGGAAATCGTAGTAGCTGACGACCACGGTTCCGTCGCCCGCCACCGCAACCGTGGGAATCAGCGCCTGCTGGAACAGCGGGTTGGTGGGGTTGCGCGGCGTCTGATTGATCCGCACCGGTGCCGTCCACTGGAATCCGCCATCCGGCGACCAGGCGAAGGCGGTCTCGTTGACGCCGCTGAACCGGCTGTCCTCCCATACCAAATAGGTGATGTTGTTGGTTTCATCCACCGCAACCGAGAACAGCACGTCCGCCGAACGGATTGGCTGCCCCAGATTGGGCGTGACCGCTTTCGTGTTGACCACGCTCTGCGCGTAATCCGGCCGGCTCCAGGTGGTACCGCGATCGGTCGAGCGCACCGAGCCGATGCGCGACGGCTGGCCGGCGGTGTTGTCCTGCAATTCGGTGAAGAAGTCGCGCAGGGCGCCGCCGGGCTCCGCCACCACCTGATTGCCGATGGTCTGGGAGTTGGAGCCGGGATTCCAGATGATCGTCGGCAGCGACCAACTCGTGCCGCCATTGGTCGTGCGCGCGAGATAGGTCGGCCCGATGACCAGGGTCTTGGAATGGGGCTTGGCGGTTCCGGCCGCCATCGCGCGTGCGTGGTTCAGGATCGCATGGGCGATGGCATAGCCGTCCTTGCCGCCGGACAGCAGGCTGTTCTGGTTGCCCGACCCGCCGCCGCCCTCGTCTGCCACGCCCGTGCCGCCGGGGAACTGCGTCAGGCGGTCCCAGACGACATAGGCGAAGTTCGAGTTGGTGGGATCGGCGGTGACGGAGTTCTTGTCGTCGAGCGTGTTCGGGTCGAAATCCGCGATCAGCGTGGTGGGTGCCCCCCAGGTCAGGCCGCCATCGGTCGAGCGGCTGACGACCTGCCCGCTCGCTGCCGCCAGAACGTTGGGGTTCGGCGATTCCTTGACCACCAACGCCGATTGGTAGGACGCCCCATTGGGCGAGAACGAGACCCACGGATCGGACGAGCGGGGCCAGGGACCGTGCTGACACTGCGTCACACCCGGCGTGCTGCTGGGCGTGAAGCTGGTCCCGCCATCCATGCTGACATCGCCGCGCAGGCCGCGGGCGCCCCCGTTGTTCCAGCGGTCCTGCTGGACCGCGATCAGCAGGTTGGAGGTGTCGGCCGGATTGATGGCGAGGTTGGGCTCGACTGTCGTGTTGAGATAGTTGATTCCGGGCTGCGTGCTGACCTTGTCCGCGGTACATCTGATGAAGATGCTGCGCCCTGTCACCCTGACGAGCGGACCAAGCGTTGTCTGCGCCTGGGCGGCGGCTCCGGCAGCGCAGGCGAGGGCCAGGACGCCCACGCCATACAGCGCCTGACGTCGAAGGGCTCGGTTCTTGCAGTTTGCCACGTCACCTCTCCCGGTATGATTTTGGTTCAGCGGCGAGATGGTGCGTGCGGCCACGCGCGATGCACAAGCGGCGATTGCGCCGCTCACGATGTTTCGTTCGGCGGATCGATCCGAGGGATCAGTGCCGCAGGCGCCAGAGCCGATAGCGGCCATTGCCCCAGACTGGCGTGGCGGCGCCCGGTGCCGCCACGATCGCCCGTACCGCGCGATCGGAGGAAAGGGAGGCCGGAATCTCCACCACCACCCAGCCTGCCCTGGACTGCGCAGCGTAGCCCCAGAAGCTGTCGCGCGTCGGATTGACGGGCCAGATCGCCGCCCGCCGCTCTGTCATCAGCGTCAGCACTCGCGGATGCGCCGACAGGATCAGGTCGTCCGGGCCGGTGATGGTCCGGATCGTGGCAAAGAGAGCCTGGCTGTCGGCGTCGGTCACGAGTTGCGGCCTGCCGTACGTCATCGGGCTGTCCAGGACATAGTACCGGCAGGAACACGACTGCCCAGCCCACGGCGACGGCGGGGGGCGCGAACCGGACCCGCCCCGCGCGGGCGAACAGCCATCGCGCGGCCACGGTGGGGTAGTACACCAGCAGCGGTGCCACGGGCGCCAGATAGCGAACCGGTTCGGACCGGATCGGAAACAGCACCAGCATGGCGGCATACAACAGCAGGAACGCCTCCGGCGCGCTTGCGTCCTCGCGCATCCTCAGCACCCAGCCGAGCGCCAGCAGCACGACCAGGATCAGCAGCAGCGCAGCGTTCGCCAACCGGCCGAAGCTGAGCCCCCAGGCGCCCACGAGGCCTTGCCCATAGGCGCCGAGTGCGCCCTGCAAGAAAGCGACCGGACCCTGCTGGCGGATCCCGTCGAAATAGGAGAGGTACGTGCCGCTATCCACGTGCAGCAGGCGGCCGGCCAGCATCGCCGCCGCGGCCCCGGCAACACTTGCCGCCAGCATGAGCCGCCAAGGCCCTTGCCGCCGCGTGACGCAGATGAGGCCGAGTGCGGCGGCCAGCGGGACGCCCGCGGTGCGTGTCGCGCAGGCCATCGCGACCGAGACGGCGAGCGCCAGGATCAGGAATCCGGCACGACCGCGGCCGTTGCGAATCCGATCGTAGCAAAGCAGCGCCGCGAAGCACCAGAAGGTGAACGGGATTTCCGACTGGATCGTGTCCCTGCGGTCGAACAGGTCGGGCATCAGACCGGCGGCGGCACTGGTGACGGCGGCCAGGATCGGACCCGTCACGGGGCGGAACAGCGCGTAGAGGATCGGCAGCAGGGCCACCAGCGCCGCGACGATGACGAGCTTGAACGCCAGCAGATCGAGCCCCGCCACCGCATAGACAGGTGCGATCAGCAGCGGGAATCCCGGCGGATACGACGCCGGTGACATGATGGCATTGAGCGGGTCGTAGACGAAGCCCGTGGTGGCATAGGGCACACCGAGCGCCAGATTGCGCGCGTGCAGGATGTAGAGAGCGAAATCACCGCCGACCTGGCCGGGACGCAGCGTGAGGACGCAGAGCAGCGCGTAGGCGGCGAGCAGTACCGAGAGCGCCCAGCGCAGCCGTCGGGCGCCCTTGGTGCGCCTCGGGCCGGTGGCGGGAGCAGGGGGCGGGATTTCAGTCGTGCCGGCGAGAAAGGTCGATCCGTTTTCGCTCATCATGCCGATGCCGGTGAAATCCCGTCCGCGCCATGACGAGATTGCAACGGCACCCGCCAAAAGTCACGCGGGCGACCTCGCCAGCTCCGTGATCGCCAGCTCCGTGATTGCCAGCTCCGCGATCGCCTGCCCCGCGCGCGCCACGACCGGCGCCCAGTCGCCCGGACGGTCCTGGCGCAGGATGCGCAGCGTCGGATACCACGGGCTGTCCTCGCGTCCGGCGAACCAGCGCCAGCAATTGTCATAACGGTCCAGCAGCAGGACCGGCCTGCCCATGCCGCCCGCCAGATGTGCCACCGCCGTATCGACGCTCACCACGAGGTCGAGATTGGCCACGATCGCCGCCGTGTCGTGGAAGTCCGCGACCCCCGGCATGGGGTCGTGCAGCACCATGCCGGCTGGCGGCATCGCCGCCTGATCCGACGCCGGGCCTTTTTGCAGGCTGACGAATTGCACGCCCGGTACCGCGCCCAGCGGCGCCAGATCGGCGAGCGCCATGCTGCGGCGCCCATCCAGCACCGAGAATCCCGGCAGCCAGGGCCTGGCCTGTCCCGCCCAGACCAACCCGACGCGCAGCCGGCCATTGCATGACGGCAGGCGACCGGCCCATGACGCGACCAGCGCCGGGTCGGGGAACAGGTAGGGAATCGGCGCCGGGATACTGTGCAGCGTGGTCGCGAACACGCGCGGCAGGTCGGCGATGTGGCAGTGCAGGTCGTAGGGCGGGAGGTGGTCGCCCGCCACCGCCGCGACGCCGGGCGTGCGGGCCAGCAGCGACGCCAGCTCCGTCGGCACCCGCGCCAGCACCCGCACCCCGCGCGCGGCGAGCGCCGGTGCGTAGCGGATGAAGTGCAGCGTGTCGCCGAACCCGTCCTCGTGCAGGACCAGCAGCGTGCAGCCGCCGGCCGGCAGGTCGTCGAGGCCGCGCAGCAGGCGCGCCTCGGGCAACGGGCCGCGCCCCGGCAGGGCGAGGCGGCAGTCGTAGTCCGGCCATGCCTCGGCCATGCGGCCGGCGCGCAGGTTCAGGATGGCGCGGTTGAGCCGGATCTGCTTGTCGCCCGGCCGCAGCGCCACGGCGCGGTCGGCGGCGGCGACCGCCTCGTCGAAGCGGCTCTCCACCTTCAGCACCAGCGCGAGATTGGTCCAGCCCGCCGCCTCGTCGGGCCGCAGGCGCACCACCGCGCGGAACGCCGCCTCGGCGGCCGCGAACTCCCCCAGATCGGCCTGCGCGATGCCGTATTTCATCAGCGCCTCCACACAATCCGGATCGGCGTCGAGCAGCAGGCGCAGCACCGCCACAACACCGGCCGCGTCGCCGGCCTCGCGCAGATGCTGGGCCAGCGCCAGCCGGATCGAGGCGTCCCGGGGTGTCGCGCGCAGGCAGGCCTCGTATTGCCGCGCGATGTCCGCCTGCCGGTCGAGCGTATGCAGCAGACCGATCAGCGCGTGAGCCGGATGCGGCTCGCTCGGCCGGGCGCGGGCCACCTCGTCCAGGACACCGGCGGCCTCAGACGCCTGGCCCAGCCCGCCCAGGGCCAGGCCCAGCACCGTCTTGGCGGTGACGTTCCACGGCTCGCTGTCCAGCACGGCACGGCACGTCTCGGCCGCCGGGTCGAATTGCCGGCACTCCAGCAGCGCCAATGCCTCTCGCAGCTTCATCCCCGCGTCCCTTTCCCCGCGCCGGGCGGGCGCGGGCAGGGTGGCGGCCGGCGGTTAGGAAAGCGTGAGCGTCATCGCTCTTCTTCGCCCGGTTCCGGCTCGACCTCGACGATCTCCGCCTCATCGCCCAGGTCGGAGGTATCCTCCAGCACGTCTTCCTCGGCCTCTTCCTCGGCGGGCTCGACTTCCACGTCCGCCTCCTCCAGGCCGGGGACCGGGATCACCTTGGCCCTGCGCTTCTCGTCGATCACGTTGCCGCCGGCACGCTTCATGCGCGGCTGCTCGACCGGCTGCTCGGTGCCGCATTTCGGGCAGATCGCCGGCTGCCTGGTCAGGTCGTAGAATCTCGTGCCACAGGAGACGCAGACGCGCTTGGTGCCGAGTTCGGGCTTCGCCATGATGGGGGCCTCGGATGCGGGAGGACGCCGCTTGTCGCGGGCGTCCGAAGGGCGCGGGCCATGCCATTGTCGCGCGCCGCTGTCAAACCGCCCCGCCCGTGCTAAGGCGCGGCGATGGATGCGTACAGCCCCCGCCCGCTTGCCGCCCACAGGCCCGCCGCGCCGTTGCGCGGCGAAATCCGCGTGCCCGGCGACAAGTCGATCTCGCATCGCGCGCTGATGTTCGCGGGCCTCGCGGTGGGCGAGACGCGGATCGGCGGGTTGCTGGAGGGCGAGGACGTGCTGCGCACCGCGGCCGCCATGCGCGCGCTCGGCTGCGACGTGCGGCGCGAGGCACCGCAATCCTGGCGAGTGGCGGGGCGCGGGGTGGGCGGCCTCGCCGAGCCCGAGGATGTGCTGGACATGGGCAATTCCGGCACCGCCGCGCGTCTGCTGGCCGGCATTCTGGCGAGCCACCCGTTCTTCTCGGTGCTGACCGGCGATGCCAGCCTGCGCCGCCGGCCGATGCGCCGGGTGACCGATCCGCTCTCCGCCTGCGGTGCCCGCTTCGCCGGCCGCGAGGGCGGCCGCCTGCCGCTGGCCATCGAGGGGGCGCGCGACGCGCTGCCGCTCGATTACGTGCTCCCGGTGGCCTCGGCCCAGGTGAAGAGTGCGGTGCTGCTGTGCGGCCTGAACGCGCCGGGCGTCACCCGCGTCGAGGAGCGGCAGGCGACGCGCGACCACAGCGAGAACATGCTGCGCCATTTCGGTGCCGAGGTCTCGGTCGAGGCGGCGCATGGCGGGCAGGGCGGGTGGTTCGGCTCGAAGGCCAGCCGGAGCTGCGGGCGCGCGATGTGATGGTGCCGGGCGACCCGTCTTCGGCGGCGTTTCCGCTGGTCGCGGCACTCGTGGTGCCGGATTCGGCGCTGCGCATCGCGGGCGTGGGGCTGAACCCGCTGCGCACCGGGCTCATCGAGACGCTGCGCGACATGGGGGCTGCCATCACGGTCGAAGCCGAGCGGATCGAGGGCGGCGAGCCGGTCGGCGATCTGGTGGTGCGCCACTCGGCGCTGCGCGGCGTCGATGTGCCGCCGCAGCGCGCACCCAGCATGATCGACGAATATCCGGTTCTGGCCGTGGCGGCGTCCTGCGCCTCGGGTGTGACGCGAATGCGCGGCCTGCACGAGCTGCGGGTCAAGGAGAGCGACCGGCTGGCCGCCACCGCCGCGCTGCTGGCGGCCTGCGGCGCGCGTGCGGAGATCGACGGCGACGATTTGATCGTGCATGGCACCGGCCGTCCGCCGCAGGGCGGTGGGCTGGTGGCCACGCACATGGATCACCGGCTGGCGATGAGTGCTCTCGTGCTGGGGCTGGTTTCGGCGCGGCCGGTGCGCGTGGACGATGCGGGCTTCATCGATACCAGTTTTCCCGCCTTCGCGGCGCTGATGAACGGATTGCTGGGGGATGCGGAGCCGGCGCTGCGGTGATCATAGCGATCGACGGGCCGGCGGCGGCGGGCAAGGGGACGCTGGCCCGGCGTTTGGCCGCGCATTTCGGTCTGCCACATCTCGACACCGGGCTGCTGTATCGCGCGGTCGGCCGGCTGGTGCTGGACGCAGGGGGTCTGCCCTCCGATCCGACGCATGCCGAGGCAGCGGCCCGCGCGTTGGCGGTTGCAGACCTGGCGCGCGCGGATCTGCGCGGCCCTGCGGCTGATGATGCGGCAGCTTCGGTCGCGGCGATCCCCGCGGTGCGCGCGGCGCTGCTCGATTTCCAGCGCAGGTTCGGCCGCCAGCCCGGCGGCGCGGTGCTGGACGGGCGCGACATCGGCACGGTGATCTTTCCGGATGCCGACGCGAAGTTCTGGGTCACCGCGAGCGCTGAGGCGCGCGGCTATCGCCGCTGGCTGGAGCTGCGCGCGAGCGGCATCGCGGCGGACGAGGAAGCCGTCACCGCCGAGGTGCGGGCGCGCGACGCGCGCGACGCGGCGCGGCTGGTGCGGGCCGCGGATGCAGTGGTGGTGGACACGACGACGCTCGACGCGGATGCCACCTTTGCCGCGGCGCTGCGCATGCTGGCAGATCGTGGCCTCTCGCAAAGGGAAGCGGTGTGACCGACATCACCGACGACTTCATGCGCGCAGTGCTGTCGCGCACACGGCCGTATTCGCTCCTGCTGCTGAAGGCAGGCCCGAACCGCGGCAATACCGCTTCGCAGGCCATCATCCGGGAACACGGACGCCGCAACTTCGCGGTGCGCGGGCAGGGCAAGCTGCGCATCGTCTGCTCCGTCAACGACGGCAGCGACCTCTGCGGTGTCGGGGTCTTCAATACCGATGCCGACGAGGCGAGGCGGATCGTGGGGCGAGGCGGATCGTGGACGGTTATCCCGGCGTACAGGCCGGCGTGTTCACCTACGAAATCCATCCCACCATCAGCTTCCTCGGCGATTCGCTGCCGGGGTAGCGGCGGCCGCGAGGCAGGCTGCGGCGTCGCGGGTGACGCGGTTCGTCGCAGCGCGTGGCGACGATACCTCCCGTCTCGGCCATCCCTCTCCGACCGGCCTGATTGTTGCCGTGAGTTACATTTTCCGGTATGTCAAAGGTGAGTGCAGGGGCGGTGAGAGTTATGAAGATCAATTTTCGCGGGTTGGCGCTGGTGGGCTTTTTGGGGCTGGGCGTCAGTGCGCCTGTGCTGGCGCACGCCACATGCACCGGCGGCGGCAGGTTCATGGGTGGCTACAGCATATTGGTGGCCGGAAACTCCCTCACCTCGAATAAAGGCGGCAAATATCTGTCAGGCGCGCTGAACTTCGACGGGAAGTGCGGGTTCACCGGCAGCAACATCAGCGGCGGCGTGAATGGCGTGGTCAGCACGGTCAGCGTGACCGGGACCTACAACACCAATAAGGACGGCACGATCTCCCTGACGATGACCCCGTCGGATGGATCTGTCGTGCAGACCTACATCGTCGGCTACAGCGTCACCATGCGGAAAGCGAGCGGCATCGAGATGGATGGCAGCGCTACGGCCACCATCGACCTGCAGGCGCAACTCAACTCAGTACCCAATAGCTACACCGACGCCTCGCTGCGTGGAACCTTCGCCTCGACCTGCAGCGGGTTGGCCGCCTCCAAGAACGATGTCAACTACTTCACGTTCGATGGCGCCGGCGATCTGCACGGCGCGAACCCTTACGACAGAAATGGAAGTATTGGCATTGGACACGTGACGGGCCAGTATACCGTGCGTCCCGATGGCACTTTCCAGGGATCGTTGAACGGTGCTTCTCGAAATATTCGTTCTCCGGGGTCATCAGCAACAATCTGAATGAGATCCAATATACCTATGCCCAGACCGGCCTCGGCGGCATTGTCGCCTGCACCGGCTGGCACTAGGCCATCGGCCGCTCGCGCCGCGCCCAGCGTCCAAGATCCACACGCTCGCCGACGGAGCCGGCCGCCTTTACGCCGCATCCACGGCGGCCGGGTGCTGCCAGAGCGAGCGGACGGCGCGCCCCACTACGCCGCCCTGACTACGCCGCCCTGGCCTCGAACGGGCGGAGGTGGTCGGCGAGCCCCTTGCGAAAGGCCGGACGTGCCTCGCAGCGCTGCTGAAAGGCGTGCAGCGCCGACCGCTCCGTCACGAGATCCGTATGCCGCAGGATGCGCAGGACGGTCGTCATCATCAGGTCGCCGGCGGTGAATCGATCCTCCAGATAGTCCCGGCTGGCGAGGCGCTGCTCCAGCACGTCGAGCCGCTTGCAAACCGTCGCGAGCGCCGCCGGCCGCGCCTCCTGCGCCCATGGCTTGTCTGAATGGAACAGGTCGAGCTCGGTCAGCTTCTGCACTGCCGGCTCGACCGTGTTCAGCGCCGCGAAGACCCATGCGGTGGTGTGCGCCCGGCCGGCGGGGTCGGACGGCATCAGGGCTGCGCAGTTCTCCGCGATGTGCAGGACGATGGCGCCCGATTCGAACAGCTTCAGGTCGCCCGAGCTCGATTGCCGGCACCTGTCCGAATGGCTGCAGAGCGCGATAGGCGGCCTTGTCCTTGTCCTCCTGCCCGAGCAGCATCTCCTCATACGGCAGGCCGGCCTCCTCCAGCGCCCAGCGGACGCGCAGGTCGCGGACCAGACCGCGGGCGAATTCGGGAACCCAGCGAAACGCGCTGACCTTGATCATGGCGATTGTCCCTTTGTGGTGGTCGTCTGCGAGTTGTGACGGTCGTCTACGGACGGGAGCGCCCATCATCCGGATAGCGGTCGTGGCGCTTCACCCGGTCGGTGAGATTGCCGTTCTTCGTCTCGTTCCGTCCCTTCGGCACGATGTCGAGCCAGCTACAGACGCCGGCAAACATCTCGCCGCCGCGGCCATAGGTCGAATAGGTGGGATAGATCGTGCCCTCGCGATCCTTGTGGAACACGCTCGTTCCCGAAAGCTCGTCGATCTCCGGGTCCGGACGCTGCTGGAGATTGTAGAGCACGCCGCCTTCGCGCGTGCCTGCCGGAAAGGAGACGTGATAGTCGAAGTTGAAGTCGCTCTCCGCCGATGACACCCAGCGGAACCGCCAGCCCATGCGCTCGCGGTACGCCTGCAACTTCGCGATCGGTCCGCGTGACACCGCCACGAAACTGACGTCGTTGCGCTCGAAATGCCGCTGCGCGCCATCGACCTGCTCGCAGAGCAGCGCAGCGCGCGGCGTTTTTCGGACAGGCGGTCGCGCTGGCGCGTCCAGGCCTTTTCCTCGGCGAGCAGCGCGCGGCGCACGGCAAGCCATTGTTCACGGGTTGCGACCTCATGCACGGTCATGATGAACCTCCGTGGTCAGCGCGAGGAAGTAGCGTTCCAGCTTGTCGAGCGCGCCGGTCCAGCCGTGCTCGTGATTCTTTCGCGTCTCCTCATCGGGCAGGCGCGAATGGGTGAGCGTGAGTTCGGTGCCGATTGCGATGGCGCGGAGGTCGATCTCCAGCAGCGACTCGCGTTCCGTCTCCATGCCGCAATGCCAGCGCCAGCTCATCGCCAATCGCTCCGGCCGCACGATCTCGAGATATTCCCCGCTGCTCTCGTGCTCGCTGCCGTCGAGCATGCGGAAGCGCACGCGAAACTGGCCGCCGACGCGCAGATCGGTCTCGGCCAGCAGCACGGGGCCTGCATCCGGTCCCCACCAATGGGCAATGCCCTCCGGCGTCGTCAGCGCGTCGAACACGATCGAGGGCCGCGCCGCGATCCGGCGGACAATGGCGAGGCTCGTCATTGGCCGGCCCTTCGCCTGCGCGCCTCTTCGGCTTCGGCATAGGCGGTGAGCCGGTCGAGGCTCGCGCTCCAGAAGCGTTCGTAGCGGCGCAGCCAGTCCATCGCTTCCCTCATCGGTTCGGGTGACAGGCGGACGGTCACGGTCCGCCCTGCCTTGGATCGCGTGATGAGCCCGGCGTCACCCAGCACGTCGAGATGCTTCATCACGGCCGGCAGCTTGATGGCGAACGGCCGCGCCAGCTGGCTGACCGACACCGCGTCCTCCGCCTCCAGCCGGGCGAGGATGGCGCGGCGCGTCGGATCGACGAGCGCCGCGAAGGTGCGGTCGAGGTGCTCCTGAACAGTTCACCATGAGGCAAACTATTGGCTGGCTCCGGCGTATTGTCAACCCTCCTCGGGAGGTTGGGGGAGGACCCGCCCGGTCAGCGTGCCGGATGTAGCAATTTCGCTGCCACGATTGGAGCGGGCGTGGCAGAGGCGATGCCAACGCAGGTCGTCTCGCGGCGACAGCTTCAGGGTCCAGGTGAGCAATGCGAGTGCTGATAAAGAAATGGGGCAATAATGCCTCGGTGCGAATACCTGCCCCCGTCATGGCCGCGGCCCATGTTGCGTTGGATCAGCCGGTCGATGTTCGGGAGGAGGGTGGGCAAATCATTGTCGAGCCGATCCAGGATCAGACCTACGACCTCGACACTCTCCTGGCCGGGATCACTGATGACAACATCCACTCCGAGGTCGATTTCGGGCCGCCAGTGGGAAAGGAGATGATGTAGTGCCTTCCGGCTATGTGCCGGAAGCCGGCGATATCGTCTGGATGACGTTTGATTCCCAGCTCGGGCGTGAGCAGGCCGGGCATGGGCCCGCCGTGGTGCTGAGTCCCGCGCGCTACAATGCCCGGGTTGGACGTCTGATCTGCTGCCCCACAACGACCAAAGTGAAAGGATACCCGTTCGAAGTACCGCTCTCAGGCTCTCCCGCCAGCGTTGCCCTGGCGGACCAGGTCAAGAGCTTCGATTGGCGTTCGGGAAAGGCGGCGAGGAAGGGGCGGGCGACAAACGCCGAACTGGCCCAGATCAAGGCCAAGCTGCACAGCCTGATCGGTTGACCCCCGTCGCCCGCGTGGTAGGAAGGTCTGCTCGTAACGAGGCCAAGCCGGTTCGGTGGCTCCGGCGATCGCCGTTGGCGACCACTACCCCCGCGGATGCGTCCGCTGCCACACCTCCAGCAGCCGCGCCTCATCGACGGCGGTGTAGCGTTGCGTCGTGGACAGGCTGGCGTGCCCCAGCAGCTCCTGGATCGAGCGCAGGTCGGCCCCCCCGGCCAGCAGATGCGTGGCAAATGAATGCCGCAGCGCGTGCGGCGTCGCGTGCTCCGGCAGGCCGGCCAGGCGGCGGAAATTGCGCAGGTCGCGTTGTGCCACCGCCGGGTCGAGCCGGCCGCCGCGCGCGCCCACGAACAGCGGCGCGTCCGGCTGCCGTCCGGGGTGATGGCGCAGCCAGTCGGCCATCGCGGCACGCACCGCCGGCAGCACCGGAACAAGGCGCTGCTTGCGTCCCTTGCCGGTCACGCGCAACGGCGCCTCGTCGCCCGGCAGCGGCGCGTCCGCCACGTCGAGCGACAGCGCCTCGGCGATGCGCAGCCCGCACCCGTACAGCAAGGTGAACAGCGCGGTGTCGCGTGCGCGCAAGGTAGCGGCATCGCAAACCTCGCCGGTCTCCTCGGCGACCTGACGAGCCTGCGCGGGCGTCAGCGCACGCGGCAACGGCCGCTTGGCGCGTGGGGTGGCCAGCAGCCGCATCTGCGGATTCGTCACCCCGTGTCGCCGCGCGAGCCAGCGGAAGAAGCTGCGCACCGCCGACAGGTTTCGCGCCCGCGTGGCGTTGCCCGCGCCGCGCTCCGCCCGCAGGGCCAGCCAGCCGCGCAGATCCGCTGCACGGAGGCCGCCCAGCGCCGCCAGATCGGGCTCGGCCCCGAGATGGAGGGTGAGGAACCCCAGCAGGCTCGCGACATCGTGGCCATAGGCCTCGGCGGTCAGGGCCGAGGCGCGTCGCTCGTGCAGCAGCCAGGCGAGGAACTCCTGGCGCGCTGCCTCCGCCAGCATCAGCGCCGCAGCGCCCGCGCCACTGCGCGCCCGAGGAAAGCCAAGGCACCCGTGCCCTGCCGCGGATCAAGGACATGCGGCTCGCGCGCCGCCAGGGCCAGCAGTGCCGCCGGCTCGCCGGGCACCCGGATCAGCGCATCATGGCGGGCGAGAGCCGCGGCCTCGGCGTGCAGCAGGCCGGCCTCGGGCGCCGCCTCGCGCAGCAGCACGGCGCGGCTGCCCAGCAGGCGGGCGACCGTGCCGGCCGGGAGTATCCGCGCTCCGCGCACGCCCGGCCCCTCGGCGCAAAGACCGGCAGCGTCGACCGCCAGGATGGACGGAAAATCCACACCGATGCACTCCGCGACGTCGGAGGCTCCCATCAGCGCCAGCACCGCCTCCTGCACGCGCTCGGCCATTCCGGCGTCGGCCCGGCGCGCGGTCAGCACGAATTGGGCGTGTTCCGCCAGTTCGGCCGCGTGTGCCCGCTCGGCATGCAGCATGGCCGCCATGTGGTCGGCCAGCGCCTCGCCATGCACCCGTACCGGCGGCGCCAGCCGCCGGTACAGCTCGGGAGTTTCGGCGAGAAAATGCGGATGCGCACGCAGCCACGCTGCAACGGCCTCGGGCACGAGGCCGTCGTCGTCGCGCGCCGCGGCGTCGGTCACGTTCAGGCGTGGGCCGGCTGCTTGCCGTGCGCCGCTTCCTTGAGGTCGACGATGTGCTGGCCGGTCTTGGCCCAGTCGGCGGCGAAGCTCGCCAGGCCCTTGTCGGTCAGCGGGTGGTTGTAGAGCGAACGCAGCACCGCCGGCGGCATCGTCGCCACATGCGCGCCCACCTTGGCTGCGGTGATGACATGCGCGGGGCCGCGCACGCTCGCCACCAGCACCTCGGTCTTCAGCGCCGGGTAGTTCTCGTAGATTTGCACGATGTCGGCGACCAGGTCCATGCCGTCCTCGCCGATGTCGTCCAGGCGGCCGACGAACGGGCTGATGAAGCTGGCACCCGACTTGGCCGCGAGCAGCGCCTGCGCCGCGGAGAAGCACAGTGTCACGTTGACCTTCGTGCCCTCGTCGGACAGCGCCTTGCAGGCGCGCAGCCCGTCCGGGGTCAGCGGCACCTTGATCGTGATGTTCTTGGCGATCTTGCGCAGCACGTCGGCCTCGCGGCGGATCGCGTCGAACTGCGTCTCGGTCACTTCGGCGCTGATCGGGCCGGGAACGATGTCGCAGATCTCCTTCAGCACCTCCAGGATCTTGCGCCCGGACTTGGCGATCAGCGACGGGTTGGTGGTGATCCCGTCCACCAGGCCGGTTGCGGCCAGCGCCTTGATGTCGGCGATTTCGGCGGTATCGAGAAAGAATTTCATGCCCTGGCCCTCGCTCGCGTGATGCGGCATCAGCTTACAGGATGGCAGGGGCGAACAGAAGGCGGCGGCTCGTCGCACGCCGAAGATGTGCCCCCGCTTCGGGTGCACGCGGCGGGTGCCGGTGCTGCTGCCGCTGCCGCTCGCGACCCCGTTCGACTACCGCGTGCCGGACGGCATGGAGGCGACGGCGGGCGATCTGGTGCTGGTGCCGCTGGGGGGCCGCGAGGTGATCGGCGTGGTCTGGGACGCCAGCCCGGACGAGGCGGTGGGCGACAACCGCCTGCGGCCCTTGTCCGGTCTGGTCGAAGGGCCGGCCATGCGCGCCGACCTGCGCCGGCTGGTGGACTGGATCGCCGCCTACACGCTGGCCCCGCTGGGCGAGGTGCTGGCGATGGCGCTGCGCACCAACGCCCTGCGCCCGGACCCGCCGGCGATGGCCTGGGAGGTCGCGGACGGCCCGGCCACACGGCTGACACCCGCCCGGCAGCGGGTTCTGGCGGAGCTGGCCGCAGGCCCGCTCGGCAGCACGGCGCTGCGGGAAGCGGCCGGGGTCGGCGGCGCGGTGATCCGTGGCATGGCCGATGCCGGGTTGCTGCGGCCAGTCGTGCTCCGGTCAGGGCGCATCTTCGGCGAACCCGATTGCCGTGGCGAGGGACCGGCGCTTTCGGCGGAACAGCAGGCCGCCGCCTCGGCTTTGCGAGCCGCCGTGGCCGGCGGGTTCTCGGTCACGCTGCTGGATGGCGTCACCGGCTCGGGCAAGACCGAGGTCTATCTGGAGGCGGTCGCCGAATGCCTGCGCTGCGGACGGCAGGCGCTGGTGCTGCTGCCGGAAATCGCGCTGTCGGCGCAATGGCTTGACCGTTTCGCGCGCGCGGTTCGGCTGCGAGCCGGCTGTTTGGCACTCCGACCTGCCGGGCCGCACCCGCCGCATCACCTGGCGGGCGGTCGACGCCGGCGAGGCTCGGGTCGTGGTGGGCGCCCGTTCCGCCTTGTTCCTGCCGTTCCCCGATCTCGGCCTGATCGTCGTGGACGAGGAACACGAGACCGCCTTCAAGCAGGAGGACGGCGTCGCCTATCACGCCCGCGACATGGCGATCGTGCGCGCCCGGCTGTGCGCCGCCCCGGCGGTGCTGGTCTCCGCCACGCCGAGCCTGGAGACGCTCGCCAATGTCGAGGCCGGCCGCTACGCCCACCTGAAGCTGCCGACCCGGCATGGCGGCGCGCACCTGCCGGACGTGAGCCTGCTGGACATGCGCGAACACCCGCCGGAGCGCGGCCGCTTCCTGGCCGCTCCGCTGGTCGCGCGCGGCGCGCGAGGCGATGGCGCGCGGCGAGCAGGCGCTGCTGTTCCTCAACCGCCGCGGCTATGCGCCGCTGACCTTGTGCCGCCGCTGCGGCCACCGCTTCGCCTGCCGCAACTGCACCGCCTGGCTGGTCGAGCATCGCGCGCGGCGGCAGTTGCAATGCCACCATTGCGGCCACGCCGAGCCGATCCCGCCCGCCTGTCCCGGCCTGTGCCGCCCCGGACAGCCTGGCACCGGTGGGCCCGGCGTGGAGCGGATCACCGAGGAAGCGCCGTGCCCTGTTTCCCGAGGCTCGCCTGCTGGTCATGGCGAGCGACACCCTGCCCGGCCCGCACGCGGCGGCCGAGGCGGCGCGCGCCATCGCCGCGCGCGAGGTCGATCTGATCGTGGGCACGCAGGTCGTCGCCAAGGGCTGGCACTTCCCGCATCTGACGCTGGTGGGCGTGGTCGATGCCGATCTCGGCCTGGGCGGCGGCGATCTGCGCGCGGCCGAGCGCACCGTGCAATTGCTGCATCAGGTCGCCGGCAGAGCGGGGCGGGCGGAGGCGCCGGGAAAGGTTCTGCTGCAGACCTTCTCGCCCGACCATCCGGTGATGCAGGCGCTCGTCTCCGGCGACTACGCGCGATTCATGGCTCGCGAAGCGGCGGAGCGCCGTCCGGGCTTCTGGCCGCCGTTCGGGCGGCTGGCGGCGCTGATCGTCAGCGCCGATACGGCCGAGGCCGCTGACCTGCTCGCCCGCGATCTGGCCCGCGCCGCGCCGTCGGCCGAGGGCGTCGCTGTCCTGGGTCCCGCCCCGGCGCCGCTCGCCATGCTGCGCGGCCGGCACCGGCGGCGATTGCTGCTGAAAGCCCGGCGCGACGTGGCAGTGCAGCCACTGCTGCGGTCGTGGCTGGCACAGGTGAAGGTGGCGGGAACCGCGCGGGTGGATGTGGACGTGGACCCGGTGAGCTTCCTGTGACGGGCATTAACCGCAGCGCGGCGAAAATCATATCGCTTCCGAAGCTTAGGAACCGGTCCACACCCGCCGTCCGACCCGGACTTGAAGTGCGGAACTTGAAGAAGGAGCAAGACTGTGTCTGAGCACGATCCGAAAGCCGAATGGCTCGCGCGCTTCCTGGGAATGGACGATCTCATCCTTCAGGCGGAGGGCGACCTGACCCGTGCGGGGGTAATCGACCCCGAGGCGGTCGTTGCAGACGGGACGGTGATGGCAGCCGAGCTGATCCAGCGCGAGGGAGAGGAAGAGCTGGAGGAAGGAGCGGCGAAGGAGACAACGGCGCGCGTGACAACTCTTCCGGCTTCCCGCACCGGTGAGGGAAGCTCGTGGGCGAGAGAGGATGAAGCTGGGCCCTCCGGATACCGCGAAGAGAGGACCGCGCGTGTGACGGGCGCTCCGCTTTCCCCTGGCGGTGGGGGCATCTCCCAACAGGATCACGAAAGCCGCAGGAAGAACAAGGGGAAAGAGAAAGTCCGGGATTCGGAAGACAGCGATTCCTCGGCAGAGGAGGAGGGTTCTGAAGATACGGGCAGTGTGTCCGAACCCGGCCCTGAGGAGGGGATTCTCCTCTACGAACGGTCCAGCCTGATTGCCGATCTGAAATGTCAGGTCTGGAAGGAATACGGTGGCGTCCTGCTCGTTCCGGCTCTGTCCGCGACCCTTCACGTCGATCTTCCGGAAAAATACGTCGCCAAGTTCAACGACGATGGCCTCACCATCCAGGAACTGAACAACGCCATCGGCAAGCTGACCGATGCGCTGGTGGAGGACTGGTCACGTCTAATCGACACAGAGGAAGCGGCAGCGGTCGGCGCCGACCAGGAAGACGACGTCCCAGAAACTCAAGCAAATCCAGGACCGTTTAAATCGGCAGATCGAGAAACGCGGCAACGCCTGGAAATCCGCCGCGACCGATACCGTGAACAGCCTCCTCAAAAGGCGGATGGACACCCTTGCCGGCCGGAAGAAGTACAAAGCCAAGGTGGTCGCGAAACTCGCCATGACGTTCGGTGGTCTTGGCGCGGCCGCCGTGGGCCTTGCCACCGCCGCCACCCCGGCCGCGCCGATCACCCTGGTTCCTGCGCTGGTCGGCATGGTGAAGGGCGTGTGCTCTGTCGCCATGCAGCTCCGCGACATCGCCGTGAGCGCCCAGGGTCTCGAGAATCGCATCGCGGGGGAGCTTGAGCGCTGGAAAGCCCTGACGGCAGGCGGCCAGCTTCCGTTCATGCCGGTGGCCGCGGCGCTCGACGGGGCGAAGCAGGTCGCCAGTTCCTTTACCGGCGGCATTACCGATCTGATTGCCCCTTCGGTGGCGGCGCTGAGGAAGGATGCCGGGCTCCTCACCCAGAAGGTCGCCGGCATGGAGACGTCTCTGGTCGAGCTCTCCAAGGGGCTGAACCGCCTTATTGACGCGGCGGAAGGGACGGGCGGGGTTGATGCCGGCCGCTTCGTGGCGCTGTTCGACCAGACCAGCTCGCTTGCCGAGACCATCACCGCGATGCGGGCACGCAACAACGATTTTATCGTGCAACTGGACGAAGTGCAGCGGCGCCTCGGAACCAAGGGAATCGGGGCGGTGGCAAGCCTGGCGTCCCTGGTCGCGGGGATGGCGGTTGGCCAGATTCACCCGTCGGCGGAGCTGACAGCGATCGTCGTGAGAACGTCCGGGACGGTTTACAAAGAGCTCCAGTGGGCGATCAACGATGCTCCGGGACTGCCCGGCGGGCCGGCCCGGCGCAAGACGGACGAGGGGTCGTCCTCAGGCTAAGGCCTGCATCGGGGCCGGGGTATCGGGCAAGGGAATCGTTGCGCTGGGCTCGGCGCCGGCGCGGGCGGAGGTGGCTCGGTAAACTTTCTTTGATTCCAGCTCTCATGATCCCATATATGCGGCTCAGGTGAGCGGAGGCGTATATGTATCCGGTGGGCGTGGGTCCGGTGGTGGCGGCTCTGGGCGGGGCGGAGGTGCTGGGACATGCGCCCTCAACGCTGGCGGAGTTGTCCGAGGCGGTGGCGCGAGGCCTGCCGCGCGCGGTGGTTGCCCGCGTGGCCGCGGCCGCGGCCCCGCCGTTGCCGGCGCTGCGGCAGAAAGTGGCGGCGCTGATGGCCTCGCCCGCGACGCTGAAGCGATCCGCCCGTCTGTCCGCGGCTGCCAGCGCCAAGGCCGAGCGGCTGGCCCGCATCGCCGCCCTGGCCGCCACGGCGCTGGGCGATACCGAGCAGGCCAGGCGATGGCTGACCGAGCCGCATCCGATGATGGGGGCGAAAAGCCCGATCGAGGTGGCCGCGACGGATCTGGGCGCCCGGCAGGTGGAGCAGATTCTGCTTAATATCGAATACGACCTGCCCGCCTGATCCTCGCGTGCGTCTCTATCGGCTGGGCTCTGCCCGCTACCCGATCTGGGACGGCACGGGCGCCGCGCGGGCGGGCGGGCGGTGGAACAGTCCCGGCGTCCCGGTGATCTACGCGGCCGGCTCGCTGGCCCTGGCGATGCTGGAGCGCCTGGTGCAGCGCCGCGGAGCTGGGCGGCACGCTGCTGGTCGAGGCATTCGTCCCCGACGACATGCCGATCGAACATCCGAGCGATCTGCCGCCGGGCTGGCGCGAGATCGGCAGCCCGGAGGCGCGGGCGCTCGGCACGGAGTGGCTGCGGTCGGGACGAACAGCGATGCTCGCGGTGCCATCGGCCGTCGTGCCGCGCGAGCATAATGTCCTGATTAATCCCCATCATCCCGGCGCCGCACGCATCGCCGTCTCCGCACCGGAGCCGCTCGCCTGGGATTCTCGGCTGTTCGGGATTCCGGCATCTTGAGGCCGGCGCATGCTTTGGGATATCGAGTGATCGCAGGGCAGTAGCGCGGCTTGCCGTAGGGCCTCTATGGCCGTGCTGCGTTGCCTTTGAATGCGCCTGCCATTGAAGCTGGGTCCGGGAGATGCGGGTCAAGCCGCTTTGCGATCTCGTAGAACGAGGCAGATAACTCCAACTCGGCGGCCTTTCCTGGCCAGTCATCCGGCATCTGCTTGGCGACGCAGATAGACGTCAGCGCCATAGCTTCTGCCGTCGCTACCTGTTTGGGGCCTTGGTCCTCCCCGAAACCCATCAGCACCCCGAACATGCATTTGGACCGGACGCCGCGAATGGCCGGGTCTCGGCTGTCGGGCGGCCAGGAGGCGAATGGGCCGGGGGGGAGCGGGATACGCGTAGCCGCAAAGGGCGAGGGAGCGATCGCTCTTTGCTGCGCTCCAGCCCCGCGGGCGAACCCCGTGGCTCCTATCAGAGCAATCAGGCCAGGAATGAGACGCCGTAACATTGCGTGCTTGTATCATGGATCTTGAGGTTCGCACCGCGCGTTCGCCTTGGACTGTTTCTGTCTGCTCGCCTTGCGGTTTCGGGGTGCGCTTCCGTCAGTCGCACCGTAGCGGCCTCCGCTCCCGTGTTGCCTCCCCGCACCCCCCATGCTATCGGCCTGCCCGCCGGCGGGAGGCCCCTGCCTGGCGGGGCATTGGTCGCGCCCGATCGGCGGCTACGGAACATGGAAACGAGCCACGTGGCGCAAGCCGGCAGCAGCACATCGACCCGCGGCGGACTGCCCGACCGCTACGCCTCGGCGCTCTACAGCCTGGCCAGCGACCGCCACGCGCTGGACGAGGCGGTGGACCAGATGGCCGCCCTTGGCCGGCTGATCGACGAGAACGCCGATCTGCAGCGCCTGCTGGCGAGCCCGCTTTTCGATGTGCAGACCGCGCAGAAGGCGGTGCGCGCAGCCCTTGTCGAGCAGGGCTTCGGCAAGCTGGTGCAGGATTTCGTGAGCGTGGTGGCCAGCAACCGCCGGCTCTCGGCCCTGCGCGGCATCGTCGCCTCCTTCGCCTCCCTGGTGGCCGAGAAGCGCGGCATCGTGGTGGCCGAGGTCACGACCGCCCATCCGCTGACCGACGTGCAGGAGCAATTGCTCCGCGCCCGCCTGATCGAATCCGGCTACGGCACGGTGGAGATCGTCCGCCGTGTCGATCCGTCCCTGCTGGGCGGAGTTGTGCTGCGCATCGGCGCGCGCCTCTACGACAGCAGCCTGAAATCGCGCTTGCAGCGCCTGCAATATGCCATGAAGGGAGCCGCCTGATGGAGATCCGTCCGGCCGAGATTTCGGAAATCCTCAAGCAGCAGATCGCCAATTTCGACACCGAGGCGAATGTCTCGGAAACCGGCCAGGTGCTGAGCGTGGGCGACGGCATCGCCCGCGTGTTCGGCCTGCAGAACGTCATGTCGGGCGAGATGGTCGAGTTTCCGGGCGCCGGCCTGCGCGGCATGGCGCTGAACCTCGAGACCGACAATGTGGGCGTCGTGATCTTCGGCGACGACCGCCAGATCCGCGAGGGCGACACGGTCGCGCGCACCGGCCAGATCGTCGATGTGCCGGTGGGCAAGAACCTGCTCGGCCGCGTGGTCGATGCGCTGGGCAACCCGATCGACGGCAAGGGGGCGATCGAGGGCGAGCGCCGGCTGGTCGAGGTCAAGGCGCCCGGCATCATCCCGCGCCAGTCGGTGAACGAGCCGATGCAGACCGGCCTCAAGGCGATCGACGCACTGATCCCGGTCGGCCGCGGCCAGCGCGAGCTGATCATCGGCGACCGCCAGACCGGCAAGACCGCGGTCATCATCGACACGATGATCAACCAGAAGGGCGTCAACGCCAGCGGCGACGAGAAGCGCAAGCTGTACTGCATCTACGTGGCGATCGGCCAGAAGCGCTCCACCGTGGCGCAGTTGGTGCGCACGCTGGAGGAGAACGGGGCGATGGAATATTCCATCGTCGTCGCCGCCACCGCCTCCGACCCGGCGCCGATGCAGTACCTGGCGCCCTATACCGGCTGCACGATGGGCGAGTATTTCCGCGACAACGGGATGCACGCGCTGATCAGCTACGACGACCTCTCCAAGCAGGCCGTCGCCTATCGCCAGATGTCGCTGCTGCTGCGCCGGCCGCCGGGACGCGAGGCCTATCCGGGCGACGTGTTCTACCTGCACTCGCGCCTGCTGGAGCGCGCGGCGAAGATGTCCGACGCGCATGGCGCCGGATCGCTCACGGCGCTGCCGGTGATCGAGACGCAGGCGGGCGACGTGTCGGCCTATATTCCGACCAACGTCATCAGCATCACCGACGGCCAGATCTTCCTGGAGACGGAGCTGTTCTTCAAGGGCATCCGCCCGGCGGTGAACGTGGGCCTGTCGGTGTCGCGCGTCGGCTCGGCCGCACAGATCAAGGCGATGAAGCAGGTGGCCGGGCGCATCAAGCTGGAACTCGCGCAGTACCGCGAGATGGCGGCGTTCGCGCAGTTCGCCTCGGACCTCGATGCCTCGACGCAGAAGCTGCTGGCGCGCGGCGCGCGGCTGACCGAGCTGCTGAAGCAGCCGCAATTCGACCCGGTGCCGGTCGAGGAGCAGGTGGTGGTGATTTTCGCCGGCACGCGCGGCTATCTCGACAATGTCGATGTCGGCCGCATCGGCGAGTTCGAGCAGCGGATGGTGCGCGAGATCAAATCGCGCGAGCCGGGCATCCTCGAGTTCGATCCGCACCGATCGCGAGATCAAGAAGGACGTGGACGCGAAGCTCGTCTCGTTCCTGGACGGCTTCGCCCGCGCCTTCGTTTCCTGACGCGCCCAAGGGTCTGACATGCCAAGCCTGAAGGCGCTCCGCGGCCGCATCGCCAGCGTCAAATCGACGCAGAAGATCACCTCGGCCATGAAGATGGTGGCGGCGGCGAAGCTGCGCCGCGCGCAGACCCGCGCCGAGGCGGCGCGGCCCTATGCCGAGCGGATGCAGCGGATGCTGGCCTCGCTCGCCTCCAGTGTCGCCGGCAGTCCGACGGCGCCGCGCCTGCTGGCCGGCACCGGGGGCGACCGGACGCATCTGCTGCTCGTCGTGACCGCCGATCGCGGCCTGGCCGGCGCGTTCAACACCATTGCGGCAAGGCTTGCGCGCAACACCGCGCGCCGCCTCCTGGCGGAGGGCAAGACGGTCCTGATCCTGCCGATCGGCCGCAAGGGCCGCGACCTGCTGCGCCGCGAGCTGGCGTCCAGCATGGCGGAAGGGGTCAGCTTCGCCGGCAAGAAAAGCGTCGATTTCGAGGACGCGCGCGCCGTGGCCGCGCAGGTCGTGGGCATGTTCGAGGCCGGCGAGTTCGATGTCTGCACGCTGATCTACAATCGCTTCCACTCCGTCATCTCGCAGATCCCGACCGCGACCCAGCTCATTCCGACGCCCATTCCCGAGCAGCAGGACGACGTGCCGGCCGCACAGCGCGCGAGCTACGAGTTCGAGCCGGACGAGGAGACGATCCTGGCCCGCCTGCTGCCGCAGAATCTGGCGATCCAGATCTACCGGGCGCTGCTCGAGAGCAGCGCCGGATTCTACGGCGCGCAGATGAGTGCGATGGACAACGCGACGCGCAACGCGGGCGACATGATCAAGCGCCTGACGCTCAACTACAACCGCGCGCGCCAGGCCAACATCACGCGCGAACTGATCGAGATCATCTCCGGCGCCGAGGCGCTCTAGGCTCTATCCGAGGAACATCATCATGGCCACCAACTCCGTCGGCCGCGTCAGCCAGGTTCTGGGCGCCGTCATCGATGTGCAGTTCGAGGGTGATCTGCCGTTCATCCAGAACGCGCTGACCACCAAGGTCGCCGAGCGCGAGCTGGTGCTGGAAGTGGCGCAGGAGCTGGGCGAGCGCACCGTGCGCTGCATCGCCATGGACAGCACCGATGGCGTTGTGCGCGGCCAGGAAGTGACTGACACCGGCGGCCCGATCACCATGCCGGTCGGCCCCGGCACGCTCGGGCGCATCCTGAACGTCATCGGCGACCCGGTGGACGAGCGCGGCCCGGTGCCCGCCGTCAAGCGCTATCCGATCCATCGCGAGGCCCCGAGTTTCGAGGAGCAGGCGGCATCCGCCGAGATTCTCGTGACCGGCATCAAGGTCGTGGATCTGCTGGCCCCATACCAGAAGGGCGGCAAGACCGGCCTGTTCGGCGGCGCCGGCGTCGGCAAGACGGTGCTGATCCAGGAGCTGATCAACAACATCGCCAAGGCGCATGGCGGCGTGTCGGTGTTCGCCGGCGTGGGCGAGCGCACGCGCGAGGGCAACGACCTCTATCACGAGATGATCGACGCCGGCGTGATCAAGCTCGGCGAGAACACCACCGAAGGCAGCAAGGTCGCACTCGTTTACGGGCAGATGAACGAGCCGCCGGGTGCGCGCGCCCGCGTGGCGCTGTCCGGCCTGTCGGTCGCCGAATACTTCCGCGACGAGGAAGGCCAGGACGTGCTGTTCTTCGTGGACAACATCTTCCGCTTCACCCAGGCCGGCGCCGAGGTCTCCGCATTGCTGGGCCGCATCCCCTCGGCGGTGGGCTATCAGCCGACGCTCGCCACCGACATGGGGACGTTGCAGGAGCGCATCACCAGCACCAAGAAGGGCTCGATCACCTCGGTGCAGGCGATCTATGTGCCGGCCGACGACCTGACCGACCCGGCGCCCGCCACCAGCTTCGCGCATCTGGACGCGACCACCGTGCTGTCGCGGCAGATCGCCGAACTCGGCATCTATCCGGCGGTCGATCCGCTCAATTCCACCTCGCGCTCGCTCGATCCGCGCATCGTGGGCGAGGAGCACTACAACGTCGCGCGCGAGGTGCAGCGCGTGCTGCAAACCTACAAGAGCTTGCAGGACATCATCGCCATCCTGGGCATGGACGAGCTGTCCGAGGACGACAAGCTGGTGGTGGCGCGGGCGAGAAAAATCCAGCGCTTCCTGTCGCAGCCGTTCCATGTGGCCGAGGTGTTCACCGGCTTCCCCGGCGTGTTCGTCCCCGTCGCCGACACGATCCGCAGCTTCAAGGCGATCGTCTCCGGCGAGCACGACGACCTGCCGGAATCGGCGTTCTACATGGTCGGCACCATCGAGGACGTGATCAAGAAGGCGGAGAGCATGAAGGCCACCGCCTGAGCGGCGCGCGGAGAGGACAACTCATGCCGACCGACCTCGAAGTGGTCTCGCCGGAGCGGCTGCTGCTGAGCCGCGCCGTCGAGATGGTGGTGATCCCCGCCTATGAAGGCGAGATGGGCGTGCTGGAGCGGCACGCGCCGATGATCGTGCTGCTGCGCGGCGGCACGGTGCGGCTGTACGAAAACGGGCAGGTCACGGACACGCTGTTCGTCTCCGGCGGCTTCGCCGAGATCACGCCGGACCGGGTCACGGTGCTGGCCGACGAGGCCTGGCCGGTGGGCGAGCTGTCGCGCGCCGAGGGAGAGCGCCGGCTGGCCGAGGCGGAGGCCGAGTATGCGGCCGTGGATAAGACCAATGTCCCGGCCATCGACCGGGCGATGGACCGGATGCAATCGGCTCGCGCGATGATCGGGGCCGCGACCGCGACCTAGCCATCCGGGCTGCTGTGGCCTGGTTGCAACAATTGTGGCTGCTCGCGCCGCCGTGTGCCCCAGACAGGGCGAGGCTGCGATAGTCTGCGCATCCGCCGCCGCCCCGAGTCGTTCCGGGCGGTGGTGCCGATTGGGCGTGGTCCGGAAGGGTCGTTGGCGGCATGAAGCATTGGCGGATCGACGATGTCGGGTGGGAGCGGTTCGATGCGGCCCGCGTCGATCCGCTGATCGTGCCGCTGGTCAAGGCCGCGGCGATGGTCGAGCGCAACGGCACCGATTACGCGGTCTATCTGAACCGCGTGTTCCCCGACGACCCCGATTTCCGCCGCGCCGCCGACAACTGGTCGGTCGAGGAGGTGCAGCATGGCGATGCGCTGGGGCGGTGGGCCATGCTGGCGGATCCGTCCTGGGATTATGCCGCCGCCTTCGCGCGATACCGCGCCGGCTACGCCTTGCCGCTCGACGCCGATGCGTCGGTGCGCGGCTCGCGCACGGGCGAGCTGATCGCCCGCTGCATGGTCGAGACCGGCACCTCCAGCTACTATACGGCGCTGGCCGAGAGCACAGAGGAGCCGGTGCTGCAGGAGGTTTGCCGCCTGATCGCGGCCGACGAATACCGGCATTTCAAGCTGTTCTACGACCACATGCGCCGCTATCTGGGGCGCGAGCGCATCGGCCTGCTGCGGCGGCTGCGCATAGCACTGGGCCGGGTGGGCGAGAGCGAGGATGACGAGCTGGCCTTCGCCTATCATTGCGGCAACGAGCCGGAGACGGTGCGCTACGATCATGGGCGCTGCATCGCGTCCTACATGTCCGGCGCGATCGGCTTCTACCGTTACCGGCATGTCGAGCGCGGCGTGGGCATGATCCTGAAGGCGGTCGGCCTGCCGCCGCGTGGACGCCTGTCGGATTTGGCCGCACGGCTGAGCTGGATGCTGGTGCAGCGCCGCAGGCGGCGGTTCGAGCGTGATGCCGCCAGCGCGGTGCGGTCGGATGCGGGCAGGTCGGAGCGGCTTGGCGGCGCCTTGGCTCAATCCTGAATCGAGGATGTGCTAGGCTCGATCCATGTCGGCAGCCCTCGAACATCGCCCGCCTTCTCGCATGACGCTGGACGAGTTCCTTGCCTGGGACTCGGACGAGTGGGGGGACGTCCGTTGGCAGCTTGTTGACGGAGAACCAGTCGCTATGCCGCCCGCGCGCTATGCGCACGGCAGCCTCCAGAGCGAGGTCGCGCGGCTGCTGGGCAACCATCTGCTGGCCACGAACCGCTTCTGCCGTGTTGTGATCGAGCCGGGCATCGTGCCCAAGCTGCGTTCAAACGAGAACTTCCGCGTTCCGGATATCGGCATCACCTGTGCCACCCCGACCGATGAAGTCATGGTGCCGGACCCGGTGTTGCTGGTCGAGCTCGTGTCCCCCAACAACCGTGGGGCGACGCGCGCCAACCTCTGGGCCTATGCCACGATCCCCAGCATGCAGGAGATCCTGGTCCCGCAAAGCACTCGCATCGAGGCCGAATTGCTGCGCCGGGGCCGCGACGGGAATTGGCCGTCCGACCCGGAGTTGATCGTCTCGCCTGGCCTGCTGGAACTGCGCAGCATCGGCTTTGCGGCACCGATCGCCGATCTCTACAGGACCACATACCTGGCCATCTGACGGAATGCCGCCCGCCCCCTCAGAAATCGACGAGACCGCCCGGAAGGACTGGGTGGAACGGATCATCGCGGCACCCCAGCCCGAGGATGTGCTGCTGAAGGCGCTGGAGGAGCTTGACGCCGGGCAGGACATCGCCACGCAAGCGGCCCTGTTCGAGGCGGTGCTGTGGCGGGCCGAGGTGCGCCATTACTGGGTGTATTTCCGCATGGCGCGTGTCTATGCCGAACTCGGGCGCGAGGAAGCGAGCTTCCAGATGGCGGCGCAGGCGGTGCGGCTCCATCCCGACTGGGATGCGTCCCACGCGCCGTTTCAGATCATGTTCCGCTTCTTCGCCCGGCGCGGCGACGCGCGCGCCGCACTCGACGTCTTCCTCCGCCAGATCGGCTATTTTCCCGAAAAACCGATCGCTCAGCGCGGCGAGGTCGAGCCGCTGCTGCGCGCGCTGGGCGTCGATCCACAGGCCAAGCCGGAGCCGCCCCCGGCCCCGGCGCCCGCGCCGGCATCACCACGCCTTGCGCATCGCGTGGTCGAGGCCGAACCGCGCCCGCCCACGCCGGTTCGCGTCGCCGAAGGGGCAGTTCCGCACGGACTCGCCAAGCTCGGCGACGTGATGCAGCGGGCCGATATCGATGTAGTGGAGCTGCCCGATGGCGAGCTGCTGGTCTGCAACGATACGGTGGTGGTCCGCGCGGCCGATGGCGCGATCCAGGCCGATCTGTCGGTGGGCGACTTTCCTGAGCTGATCGCGCGCCGTGTCGCCGAACCCGCCGCCGGCGAGGCGGTGGAGCAGCACGCGGTCGAGCAGGCGGTGCTGATCCTGGATGCGTTTCCGCCGCCCAATCTGTGCCATTTCCTGTTCGACCAGATCGCCCGGCTGGAGCTGTACCGCCGCGCCGGCGCCGACCTGACGCGAGCGCTCGTGGTCGGCCCGGAACTGCGCACCGAATACCAGCGCATCCTCGCCAAGCGGGCCGGCATCGGCCAGGCGCTCGGCACGGCCCGTCTCGCGCGGGTGCGGGCGCGGCGTCTTTGGGTCAGCACCGATTGCCGCGCGCTGCAACACCCCGCCCATTATGGTGCCGGCTGGGCGGTCGAGCACGCGCGGGCGGTTCTGGGCGGCCGCGGCGGCAGTTTCGGCCGCCGCCTCTACCTCTCGCGCGTCGAACTCGCGCACCCGTCAGGTGCGCAACGAGTCCGAGCTGGTGGCCGAACTGGCACGTTTCGGCTTCGAGGCGATCGTGCCGGGCGCCATGCCCTATGACGAGCAGCTCGCCGCCTTCCGTGCGGCCAGCCACGTCGTGGGCGCGCACGGGGCGGCACTCGCGCATATCGTGCTGTGCCCGCCCGGCGCGCGCGTGCTGGAGTTGTTCCATCCGCTCTATGGCACCTGGGCGTATGCAATGCTCGCCGCCGCCTGTGGTCTCGACTACGCCGCACTGGCCGGGCGCGACGGCCTGTCGGATGCGCCGGAGCTGAACGATCCGGACCGGGTCGATCTGGCCGCAGGGCGTTTCGGCGAGCGGCATCTGCGCGTCGATCCCGCCGCAGTCCGGCGCTGGCTGGAAACGCCCGCTTGAGCGTCGTCGCCGCAAACCTGACGCGCGCCAGCCGGTCGCTGGGCAAGCCCGACGCGCTGGCCATGCTGCTGGGGCAGGCCGGCATCGCCGAGCCGATCCCAAACCGTCCGCGGGAGATCGCGGCGCTGATCTCCCGCCTGCCGGTCCTGGGCAACGAACGGGTGATGCCGCGCCGCAGCGCCGATGTTGCGGGCGCTATCTGCCGGCCTGTCGTGGCGGCGCGCGATCGGCCGGTCGCGCGGCCGGTTTTCACCAACGGCCGCCCCGCCTCGTTTCCTGAGCATTCGGGGATCGAACATAGTCCCGCCTTCGAATACCTGGAGCTGCCGGACGGCTTCCTGGTTCAGGTCTCCCGCTCGCCGGTCGTGCTGGCGTCCGATCGGGTGTCGCTGATCGAGGATTTCAGCTCACCCTATGCTGGCCTGGTGCATGGCTATGATGTCGACCTGCAGGACCTGCTGGACAATGCCGATCGGATCGCGGGTACGGCGGTGGTGCTGTGCGACGACATCCATCCGCTCTACTTCAGCCACTGGCTGCTGGACGAGCTGCCGCGCCTCGCCTTGCTCGGCGAGGACCGTGACGTGACGGTGATCACCTCGGAGGAGGACCTGCCGTTCAAGCGCGAGAGTCTGCGCCTGTGCGGATTTGGCCCCTCGCGCGTCATCCACCTTGGCGATTTCCGCGCGATTCAGGCCGACCGCCTGCTGGTGCCGCGCGACATCGCCGACATGCCGCACCCGGCGCACAAGGCAGCCCCGTGGGTGCTCGACTTCCTGCGCAACCGGCTGGGCTTTTCGTCGCTTGCGGCGCGTGCCGACCAGGCGCCTGCGTCGGCGAAGCTGTTCATCTCGCGTGACGACGGCGCGGGCCGACGCATCATCAACGAGGCGGAGCTGATGCGGGCGCTGGAACCGCTTGGCTACGCGCGGGTGACGCTGGCTGCACGCTCGGTGGCCGAGCAAGTCGCGTTGTTCGCCCGCGCCACGCATGTGGTGGGCGCGCATGGCGGCGGGCTGTCCAACATCGCCTTCGTGCCGCGTGGCGCGCGGCTGCTGGAGATTTTTCCGCGCAGCTACGGCACGCCTGCCTTCTACGTGCTGGCCGCTGGGCAGGGGAACCCGTACGCGACCTATGTCGTGGCCGAGGTGATCGCCGGCGACCGCACGCAGACCGACGACATCCGCATCGATGTTGCCGACTTCATGCGCTGCTGCGGGGCGCTGCTGTAATCTGGCTGCCGCCGGAGGCTCGAACCCGCGCGGCTTTCGACCGCGGACCGGTCGCTTTCCGCTTGCGGGGTGATCCGGCTCACTGTGCCGCCGCCCGTGCTGCCGCATCGTCCATGCTGCCGCCCGCCGGTGGCATGGAGGACCGCGACATGGATATGCCAGCTCTTGAGCGTCAGCAGATGCGGCTCCGCAACAACTCGGCGGGTGCCGGGCTGCCCGGCGCGCTTCCCGCCCTTTTGTTCACGGCCGTCTGTCTTGCACTGCTGGCACTGGCTCTGGTGTGGCCCGCTCCGGTGCTGCCGGATGTCGGGACTCTCCCGGTTGGCCCGTAGCCGAGCAGGGCCAGCCAGTGGACACAGGTTCAGCGGTTTGCCCGCCGGGGGACTCGAACCCCCACGCCCGAAGGCCGCGGATTTTAAGTCCGCCGCGTCTGCCGTTCCGCCAGGCGGGCCGTGATCACCTCGACACCGGCATGTCCTGCAAGCCACGCGCGATGTCCAGCGCCCTGCACAGCAGCGCCTCGGTGGCCTCCGGGGTGCGAAAGGCGCTGTGGGCGCTCAGCGTCACGTTGGGCAATGCCGCGAGCGGGTGGCCGGGCGGCAGCGGCTCGGTGTGGAACACGTCGAGCGCCGCGTGGCGCAGATGGCCCGAGCGCAGTGCGGCGATCATCGCCGCCTCATCGACCAGCGCCGCGCGCGCGGTGTTGACCAGGATGGCACCGGGTCGCATCCGCGCGATCCGCTCGGCCGACAGCAGGCCGCGCGTCTCGTCGTTCAGCAGCAGATGCAGGCTCAACACGTCGCTCTCGGCCAGCAGCGTGTCCAGATCGACGAAGGTGACCCCCTGGGCCGACCGCTGCGTGCGGTTCCAGGCCAGCACCCGCATCCCCGAGCCACCGGCGATGCGCGCCACCTCGGCCGCGATGCCGCCATAGCCCAGCAGGCCGATGGTCCGCCCGGTCAGCTGCATCCCCTCGGTGCGCGGCCAGACGCCGGAGCGCATTTCGCGATGCATTTCGCCGATGCCGCGCGCGGCGGCCCACATCAGCGCGACGGCGTACTCGGCCACCGCGGTATCGGCATAGCCGCGGATGATGTGCACGGCGATGCCCAGCTCGGACAGCGCGTCGATGTCCATGTAGCTGCGGGCACCCGTGCCCAGGAACACCACGTGGCGCAGCGCCGGGCAGCGCGCCATCAGGTCGGTGGGCAAAGGGCAATGATCGTCCAACAGGAAATCGTAGCCGGCCAGCAGGTCCGGCAGCGAGGCGGTCGGCGGGTCGGGCTCGATGTTCAGATCGACCGGCGGGTCGCTGTCGCGGACGACCCGGCGGAAGGTCGCCGCCATCTCTGGCGTGGCATCGATGAACAGGCCCCGCATCGGCAGTTCCACCCTTTCCAACCCCGGCCAACCGCGTGGCGGCGCGATGCGGCGTGTTCTATCCTGCCCGCCATGCGCCGTCTGCTCCTGGCTGTCCTGCTCTGCCTCGCCGCACCGGCCGCCACGCGCGCCGCCAAGCCGCCGCCGCTGGGGGCGGACGAAGCGGCCCGGCCGCCCGCGTCCAGCGAGCGGCGCGTGGCCGACAGCGGCAGCGGCTTCGTGGTGCAGGCCGGGCGGCTGCTGACCAATCTGCATGTGGTGCATGGCTGCGGAGCCATCCTGGCCCGCAACGCCGCCGGCCGCACCGCGCGCGCGAAGCTGCTCGCCACCGACCCTGCGCGCGATCTGGCGTTGCTCGGTGTGCCGAAGAATTTCGGCCCGGCGCTCACCTTCCGCGACGCCCCGGTGGTGCTGCGCGGCGAGAGCGTCGTGACCTATGGCTTCCCGCTCACCGGCCTGCTCTCCTCCGGGCCGACCCTCACCACCGGCGGCATCAGCGCGCTCTCCGGGCTGCGCGACTCCAAGCTCGACTACACGATCAGTGCGCCGGTGCAGCCGGGCAATTCCGGCGGGCCGGTGCTGGATGCGCAGGGCCACGTGATCGGCGTCGTGGTGGCCAAGCTCAACGCGGCACAGGTCGCGCGGCTGACCGGCGGCGACATCCCGCAGAACGTCAACTTCGCGCTCAAGGGCAGCGAGGTGCTGGACTTCCTCCACCGCGAGCGGGTGCGGCCGGCAACGGCCGCCAGTACCGGGCCGGAATTGCGCGCCTCGGCGATCGGCGAGATCGCCAATCCGGCGACCGCCTTTCTGCAATGCCTGCGCTGACGGGTATCTGACCGCGATGTACCGCGCGCCGCTGGGTCCGGCGCCGGGCCTGTATCGCTTCGCCGATCCCGCACCCCGGCAAGCGGCGCCGCCCCTGGCACTGGCGCCTGCTTGGCTGGCTGCTGATCCTGCTGGTCTGGTCCGGCCTGCTGGCGCTGGCGGCGCTGCTGTGGTTCGCCTGGGATCTGCCGCGGCCGGAGGCGGCGCTGGCCGCGGTGCGCCGCCCCAGCCTGACCCTGGTCGATCAGCAGGGCCACGCCTTTGCCCGGTTCGGGGACGTGGTGGGCGACAAGGTGCATCTCTCGGACCTCCCGCCCGAGCTGCCCGAAGCCGTGGTGTCGGTCGAGGACCGGCATTTCTGGACGCATTGGGGCCTCGATCTCGGCGGCATCCTGCGCGCGGCCCTGGTCGATGCGCGCTCCGGGCGGGTGGTGCAGGGCGGGTCGACCATCACCCAGCAGGTGGCCAAGAACCTGTTCCTGTCCAACGCCCGCACCTTCCGCCGCAAGGTTCAGGAGGTACTGCTGACGCTGTGGCTGGAGCACAGCTTCAGCAAGCGCGAGATTCTCGAGATCTGGCTGAACCGCGTCTATCTCGGCTCCGGCGCCTGGGGCGTCGATGGCGCGGCGCGGCTGTATTTCGGCATCCCCGCGAGCCGCCTGTCGCTGTGGCAATGCGCGGTGCTGGCCGGCCTGCCGCGCGCCCCCTCGCGCTTCTCGCCGCGCGTGGATCCCGAGGCCGCGGCGGCGCGGGCGCGCGAGGTGCTGGCGGCGATGGTCGAGACCGGGGCCATCACGGCCGCACAGGCGCAGGCGGCTTCGGCGCGGATCGCATTTGCGCCGCCTGCCGCAGCCTCCGGCTGGTTTGCCGACTGGGCCGCCGAACAGGCGCAGGCGGCGCTGCCCGAGGGCACCGACGCGGTGGTGCGCACCACGCTCGACGGACGCTTGCAGGCGGTGGTGGAGGCGCGGCTGGATGCGTTGCTCGACGGCCCGGGCCGCGCCGCCGGGGCGGGGGAGGGGGCGGTGGTGGTGCTGGATGCGGCGACCGGTGCCGTGCGGGCGATGGCCGGCGGACGCGACTACCGTGCCAGCCCCTACAACCGCGCCGTGGTCGCGCGGCGGCAGCCCGGCTCGACCTTCAAGCCCTTCGTCTGGCTGGCGGCGCTGGAGGCCGGGGCGCGGCCGGAGGATCGTGTGCTGGACGCGCCGATCACCGTCGGCGGCTGGAGTCCGCGTGACTTCGACGGCCATTTCCGCGGCTCGGTGACGCTCGAGGACGCGCTGGCGGACAGCCTCAACACCGCCGCCGTGCGCCTGCTGCAACGGGCGGGCGGCCCACAGGCGGTGGCGGCGGTGGCGCACCGGCTGGGCATCGCGGACCCCCTGCCGGACAATGCGACCCTGGCGCTCGGCACAGGCGCCGTCGGGGTGCTGGAAATGGCCGCTGCCTACGCGCCGTTTTTCGATGGCGGGATGCGGGTGGCCCCGACCGGGTTGGCGGCGCTCGACGCGGATGGCAAGCCGCTCGACATCGCGCGCGCCGTTCCGGCGCGGGTCATAGGCCCGGCGCTGGCCGCCGAGATGGCGCGGATGCTGGGTGCGGTGGTGTCGCGCGGCAGCGGCCGGGCCGCCGCCATCCCTGGCCGGGTTGTCGCCGGCAAGACCGGGACCACGCAGGATTCGCGCGACGCCTGGTTTGTGGGCGCCGTGGGCGGCACGGTGATCGCGGTCTGGCTCGGCAATGACGACGACAAGCCGATGGCTGGCGTGACCGGCGGCGGCCTGCCGGCAAGGCTGTTTCACGATATCGCCGTGGCGATGCCCTGGTAGGGAGAGCGGGCGCGGCGCGGCTGGCCGCGCCCCGTCGTTGTCAGGCCTGCGGCACGATCACCATCCAGCCCACGCCGAAGCGGTCGGAGGCCATGCCGAAGCGCGGCGAGAAGAACGTCTTGGCAATCGGCATCCGCACCGTGCCGCCCTCGGCCAGCGCGTTGAACAACCGGTCCGCCTCCGCCTCGTCGCGGGCCGATACGGTGAGCGAGAAGCCCCTGGAACTCAGACGTCCCCTGGCACTGGCCGTCGGAGACAAGCAACGTGCTGTCGCCGATGCGCAACGTGGCGTGCATCACCTTGTTCTCGTTCTCCGGCGTAACCGTTCCGGCCGGACGCGGCTCCGGCATGTCCTTGTAGCGCATCAGCATGAGCGTCTCGGCGCCAAGCGTCCGGCGGTAGAAGTCGATCGCCTCCTCGCACCGTCCCTCGAAAAACAGATAGGGCTGGACCTGCATCTCATCACCTCTGACAGGGGTTGCCGGCCTTTGCAGAAGCCGTGGGAGGGCCTATACCAGCGAATGTGGACGCTGTCCACATTTTAACCGTGAAGGTCAGGGGTGAGAACAGGAGGGCGCGCGCGCGGCACCTATCGGCACGGCGATCTGCGCCGGGCGCTGCTGGAGGCGGGCATCGCGCTGGCGCGCGAGGGCGGGCCCGAGGCGGTGGTGCTGCGTGAGGCCACGCGGCGCGCGGGCGTGGTGCCGAACGCCGCCTATCGCCATTTCGCAAGTCGCCAGGGTCTGCTGCTGGCGGTGCGCGCGGCGGCACTCGCCCGGCTGGCCCGCGCGATGGAGGCGGAGCTTGCGGCGGTGCCCGCCGCTGACCAGCCCCGCCGAGCAGGCCCGCGCCGGGCTGCGCGCGATCGGCAGCGGCTATCTGAGTTTCGCCCGCGCGGAGACCGGGTTGTTCCGTACCGCCTTCGGCGCCTCGGATGTTCCCCGGAGCGAGCCCGATCCGTCGATGGCCGGGGCCAGCGGCCTCAACCCTTTCCAGCTTCTTGGCGCGGCACTCGACCGGATGGTGAAGGCGGGCGTGCTGCCGGCCGAGCGTCGTCCTGGGACGGAGTTTCTGGCGTGGTCCGCGGTGCATGGCCTGTCGATGCTGGTCATCGACGGGGTGCTGCGCGGTTTCGATCCGCCACAGACGCAAGATCTCGGCCAGCGTCTGCTGGACATGGTCGAAAACGGCTTGTGAACGATGGCCCGTCAGACGACCGCGGTCTTCACCTGGCCCACACCCTCGATCGTGCCCTCCAGCACGTCGCCGTGCGCGACCGCAGCGACACCCTCCGGCGTGCCGGTGAAGATCAGGTCACCCGGCGCCAACCGCACCAGCCCCGACAGATAGGCGACGGTTTCGGCGACGCTCCAGATCATCTTCGACAGATCGGAATCCTGCCGCACCTGCGCCGTTGACCGAAAGCGTGATGCGGCCGCGCGCGGGATCGGGCAGGCGGGAGGCCGGCAGGATGTCGCCGATCGGTGCCGAGTGGTCGAAACCCTTGGCCATGTCCCACGGCTTGCCGGCTTTTTTCGCGGCCGCCTGCATGTCGCGCCGTGTCATGTCGAGCCCCGCCGCATAGCCCCAGACATGAGACAGCGCCCGCTGCACGGGGATATCGGCACCGCCGCTGCCGATCGCTGCCACCAGCTCCATCTCGTGATGAAGTTCGGCCGTCTGCGGCGGGTAGGGCATCGCGGCCCTGCCTGTCACGATGGCGTCCGCCGGCTTGGTGAAGAAGAACGGGGGCTCACGCACATCGCCGCCCATCTCGCGCACGTGTTCGGCGTAGTTGCGCCCCACGCAGAAGATGCGCCGGACCGGAAACAATCCGCCGCCCTGCACCGGGACGGCGGCCGTGGGCGGCGGCGGGATCACGTACTCCGGCATCGGCGGCGGCCCTCCTGCGGGGGGCGGACCATACCGGGGTCCGATCGGCGCCGCCAAGCCGGGGTTTTCGCGGGGAACCTGTCGGCCCGGAGCATACTCGCGCGTCCTTGGAGACGGGAGGAGCCACACGCATGCTCTACACCATCCTTTGCTACAACGATGAGGAGGTCGTCTGGTCCTGGAGCCTCGAGGAGGAGGAGGCTGTCATGGCGCGGCTCGAGGCCGTCCGCGACCGGCTGGCCCGCGCGGGCAAGCTCGGACCCTCGCTGCGCCTGCTGCCCACCACCGCCGCCACGACACTGCGCAAGACGCAGGAGCCGCCGCTGGTGATCGACGGTCCGTTCGCCGAGACCAAGGAGCAGCTGCTCGGCTTCTACGTCATCGACGTCGCCGATCTGGAGGAGGCGCTCGCGGTCGCGCGCGAGCTGGCCGCGGCCAATCCGGGCGGGCGCCTACGAGGTGCGCCCCGATCGCGGCCGCTACAACGCCGATGACGCGCGGGACGGCGCAGCGCGCCGATGACGCGAACTGGCCTGGATCGACGCGCGACGCCTGGCCGCCGCCGCGTGCCGCAGGCGCATCGGCGCCCTGCTGCGCTATTTCCGCGACCTCGACACCGCGGAGGAGGCGTTCCAGGAGGCGTGCCTGCGCGCGCTCAAAGCCTGGCCGCAGAACGGGCCGCCGCGCGATCCCACCGCCTGGCTTATCCTGGTCGGCCGCAACGCCGCGCTCGACGGCGTGCGCCAGCGGCGCGCGCCACGACGACGCTGCCCCAGGAGGAGGCGCTCTCCGATCTCGATGACGCCGAGACGCCGCTCGCCGAGCGCCTCGACAGCGCGCATTACCGTGACGACGTGCTGCGCCTGCTCTTCATCTGCTGCCATCCGGAGTTGCCGAACACGCAGCAGATCGCGCTCGCGCTGCGCATCGTCTCGGGGCTTGTCGGTGGGGCAGATCGCGCGCGCCTTCCTGGTCGGCGAGGCGGCGATGGAGCAGCGCATCACCCGCGCCAAGGCGCGCATCGCGCGGGCCGACATTCCGTTCGAGGCGCCGGACGCCGTCGAGCGCGCCGAGCGCCTCGCCGCCGTCGCCGCCATGATCTATCTCGTGTTCAACGAGGGCTATTCCGCCGGCGACGCGCGGCCCGCACGCATCTCTGCGGCGAGGCGATCCGGCTCGCGCGGCTGCTGCTGCGCCTGTTCCAGGCCGAGCCGGAGATCATGGGCCTCGCGGCGCTCATGCTGCTCCAGCACGCGCGCGCCGCGGCACGCGTTCGACGCGGCGGGCGAGCATCATGCTGCTCGAAGACCAGGACCGCGGCCTGTGGGATCGGCGAGCGGATCGCCGAGGGCCTGGCGCTGATCGACAAGGCGATGCGCCACCGCGCGCCCGGGCCGTATCAGATCCAGGCGGCGATCGCCGCGCTGCACGCGCGCGCCGCGCGGCCGCAGGACACCGACTGGGCGGAGATCGACGCTGCTCTATGCCGCGCTCGAACGGCTGCAGCCCTCGCCCGTGGTGACGCTGAACCGCGCCGTTGCCGTCGCGCAAGACTGCGCGGCCCCGACGCGGCGCTCGCGATGATCGACCCGCTCGCGGACGCGGCTCTCCGGCTATTTCCATTTCTTCGGCGCGAAGGGTGCGCTGCTGCTGCAGCTCGGCCGCACGCGGCGAGGCGCATGCATGGCGTTCGACCGGGCCATCGCGCTCGCACATACGCCCGCCGAGGCGGCGCATATCCGCCAGCATCTCGACCAGCCTGCAGCGCGAAACCGCGCGGCAGTCGGGCTGATATATTTCGCGCGCGCCATGTCGGCCACGTGCCGCGCCTGCTCGTCCTTGGGCAGACACCAACCAGCGGAGGCGAGAGATGACGCGAGCAGACACCAGCCACGACGCCACCGGCGCGGCGACACACCCGCCGTCAAGGGCGGCGTGATCGCCTATGTGACGGTGGACGGCGCGATGAAGGCCGCCGATTTCTATAGGCAGGCCTTCGGGGCGGAGCTGGTCACCGCCCACCCCGTGGACGAGCAGGGCCGCACCATGCACGTTCACCTGCACATCAACGGCAGCTCGGTCATGCTGAGCGACCCCTATCCCGAGCACGGACATCCGTGGCGCGCGCCGCAGGGCTTCAATCTCACGCTGTATGTGGATGACATCGACGCGTGGTGGGCGCGCGCCGTCGCGGCCGGCGTGGAAATGGTGTTGCCGGTCTCGGAGATGTTCTGGGGCGACCGCTACGGGCAGGTACGCGATCCGTTTGGCGTGCTGTGGGCGATGAACCAGCCGAGACGCTAGGCTTCCGGGACGCTGACCGACCATCAAGGCCCAATCGAGGAGCGAAGTTGATGCGGAGGATCACGCCATTCCTGTGGTTCGACGAACAAGCGGAGCATGCTGCAGGACAGGGACGCCGCGCGGTCGAGGCGGGTCATGCAGACCATGCTCGCGGTGCGCAAGCTCGACATCGGGGCGCTGACGCGGGCGTACGAGCAGGCGTGAGCGCGCCCATCCTTCAAGAACAGGAGATGATGATGAGTGCTGAAACCCCGCTCGCAGACCGCGAGCTTGTCCTGACCCGATTGATCGACGCGCCGCGCGAGAAGCTGTATCGCGCCTGGACCGATCCCGAGCTGCTCAAGCAATGGTTCGCGCCGCTGCCGTACACGACTCCCGTCGCCGAAATGGATGTGCGGCCGGGTGGCGCGAACCTGATCGTCATGCGCAGCCCCGAGGGTCAGGAGATTCCCTGTCCGGGCGTGTATCTGGAAGTCGTCGAGAATCGGCGCCTGGTGTTCACCGACGCCTATACGAAGGCCTGGGAGCCATCGGCCAAGCCGTTCATGACGGCGATCGTGACCTTCGAGGACGAGGCCGGCAAGACCCGCTACACCGCGCGGGTGCGCCACTGGACGGCGGAAGATCGCGAGGCGCACGAGAAGATGGGCTTCCACCAGGGCTGGGGGCAGTGCGCGGATCAGCTTGCGGCGCTGGTCGCGAAACTCTGACGCGCAGGGACACTCGGTCAAACTCGGACTGGAGGCGCTCCAATCCGGGGCGCTTCCACCGACACGGGACATGTGGAATATTGGAAGTCGATCTGCCGCTGACGGAGGACCGTCCTGCGCAATCTTCCTGTCCTCGTCGCGCTGTCCACGAGCCTGCTTGGGTGCGCCGGCATAGGTCCGTATCGCCTGGGCACCGACCAGCTACAATATACCCGCGCGATATCGGAGGCGCAGAAGCGCCAGATCCTGCTCAACATCGTGCGGCTCCGTTACGGCGACACGCCCACATTCCTCGCGGTCAACCAGGTCATTTCGAGCTACACGCTGGAGCGCTCCGCGGAACTCGGCCTCAACCTGTATCCGAACGCCCGCCCCGGCAATTACGCGACCGGCCTGGCCGCGTTGAACTACAGCGACCACCCGACGATCACCTTCGCGCCGCTGGCCGGTGAGGATCTGGCGCAGACGGCGATCCGGCCGCTTTCGCCCGCCGATCTCCTGCCACTGGCGCAAAGCGGCATGCCGATCGACGTGCTGTTTCGCCTGGGCGTGCAGTCGGTGGGACCGCTCCGCAACACGGTCGTCCTCGGCGGTGAGGAGGGCACGGCCGACCCTGAATTCTTCGAGCTGCTTGCCGGAATGCGGCGTTTGCAGGTGCGCGGTCTGCTGACGGTACGCTTCGTTCACAAAAAGGACGGCAATCACGTTTTCCTGGGCATTGCGAACGGAGGCGAGCCCGCTTCCCAGGCAGTCGCAGCGCGGACACGCCGTCTGCTCGGCATGGCGCCCGGAGAGGTCGAGGCCGAGGTCGTCTATGGGCATGTCACAACCGGCCCCGACCAGATCGCAATGCTCACCCGCCCGCTCATCGCCGTCCTGTCGCAGGTGAGTGCCGAGATCGAGGTTCTGCCAGACGACGTAGCGGCCGGGCGGACGATTTCCCCGTCTTCTTCGACGCTGCTCGCGATGAAGCCCATCATCAGGACGCATGTCGGCAGGTCCGCGCCACCGAATGCCTATACGGCCGTGCGATATGGGGATGCATGGTTCTGGATCGATGACAGCGACTTCAATTCGAAGGTCGCATACACGATCCTGGAACTTCTGATCGCGCTTGCGCAGGGCAGCACGGACGGCCGGGCGCCTGTCTTGACGATTCCAGCCGGGTAGCCACTCTGCCGAAGGTCGTGGCCGTGCTTGTCTGCGGCGGCAACACGATCGCGGGGTTCTTGTTGAGCGGTCGTTCCGTTGCTTCCGGGCCGCTACTCGATCACCTTGGCTACCCAGATGCGCTCGAACGACCCTTCGGCCTCGTGCTGCACGCGTCGCACGCTCTCGGCGTCCGGCGCTTCGTATTCACACATCATCCGACGCCGATCTTGCGACAGCAGGCTGCGCCGGTGGGTGACTCGATAGATCTCCAGGCATCTCTGCTGTCGGCTGGCGAACGCCATCAGGTCGGAATCCGCGAGCGGCGTCGCGAACGTTCTCTCAACGATGACCCGTGACATGGCTACCTCTCGTGTGCATCACTATGTTGCCTTGTAAGCCGGGACCGTGTGAGCCAGCGTTGGAAAGCGCAGCCCGATTGCGTGCTCCGCTCGCTCGAGGTGCTCCCGTCCCCGCGCTCCGAGCGCCGCCTCGCCGTATAGTGTCCGCGCCTCCGCCAGATAGGCCACGGCTGCTCGTTGGTCGCCCTCCGCGACCGCGATGCGGGCCAGGATAGCGCCTGAGACGGCGATTTCGGTCGGCCGCCGCAGAACTCTCGCAACAGCAAGCGCCTCCTGCGCCGCGGTGCGCGCGCGTCGTCGCGCTCCCCCCGATCCAGTGCGACCGCCGCCCAGGTGTTCAGGGCGTAGGCAAGCCGCCCTTTATCGTCCAGGGCGCGCAATTCGGCCAAGCTTGCCATCAATCGTGAAGCTGCCTCCGGCAGCGATCGCCTAAGCCCGGCCAGGGCGCGCAACGCGCCGACGACTGGCGCGCGCGATCGGTCCATGCGGTCCATGACCCGTTCGATGTCGTCGCAATGCGTTTCCAGCGCGTCGAGATCGCCGCGTTCCAGTGCGATCATCGCGAGCCAGACGAGGCACTCCGCTTCGCGCCAACGGTCCTCCCGGAGTTCTGGCGAGCGCCAGCGCCCGCGCCATCAGGCGGGCGGCCGCGTCGAGTTCGCCGCGCCACCGTGCCGCCAGCGCCCGACCCCACTCCAGCTCCACGAAGTGCAGGTTGTGCGCCTCCGCCATTGCCTCGGCCTCGCTGATGAGCGCCATCGCCCGCGGCACCGCGGACTCCACGTCCAGCAGGCAGCGACCCGTGTTCGCCAATTGTTGGCAGCGCGTTGCCGTGTCGGCCGTCCGACTGATCCGCTCGGCACGCAGATGTCGCCTGTTGCGTGCGATCCGTGTCGTTGGCGCGCTGGTGCAGCCAGGATATTGCGTCCAGCGCCGTCGCCGCTTCGCTGTACATGCCTGCCAGCGCGGCGGCGTCGGACACACGTTCCAGAGCGTCAAGCAGGGCCTGCGGGTCGCGCCTCGTCGTAGCCACTCCCGCGAACACTTTCAGCTGAAGCAGGCTGGACGCAATGGCGGATCCGTTCACGCCCATCCGGCAGATGCTCCAAATGCGCCAGGCCCCGCTCAGCGGTCGCATCGGCCTGAGTGTTGGCAAACAAGCGCAGGCACCGCTCGCCGGCGGCAATGCAGGCGCGGACGGCGGTCGCATGGTCCTCCGCCAGCTCGGCGTGGTGGACAAGATCGCCGTAGAGGCTCGGGTCATCCTCCACCACGGCGGACAGCGCGAGAGCAATCCGGCGATGCAGCAGGCGGCGATGCGGCTGCGATTGCAGCCGATAGACGCCCTGACGCACCAGATCGTGGGAGAAGTCGAAATACCCATCGGCAGCCGGGCGCAGCAGGCCGTGCCGGCCTAGTCGCTCGATCCGCCCGAACAGCACGCTTTCTCCTAGATTGAGACAGGCGCCGACCAGTTCCGGGCGGAACTGGCGGCCGATCGCGGCCGCCCAGACGATGACCTCACGCTCTTCCTCGCCGAGGCGCGACAGGCGGTCGGCAACCAGAGTTTCCAGGCTCTGGCCCCGGAGCTCCGTCCCATGCTGGCGGGCACGCGCGAGTTCCAGTGCCAGAAGCGGGTTGCCGCCGCTGGTGCGAAAGGCCGTGGCCGCATCCTCGCTATCGGGATCGAGGCCGGTGAGTGCCGCAGTTTCCGGGCGGGTTAGCGCAGCGAGCGGCAGCCGCTCCAGAAGCGCATCGCGCACCATCGATTGCACCAGCCGCTTTGCCCAGGGGTTGTCGTCGATCTCGCCGGCACGCGCGGCGCCGGCCAGCAGAAGTTTCGGGATCGAACTGCGCGCCAGGAAGTGCAGCAACGAGGCCGAGGCCTCGTCCACCCATTGCAAGTCATCAAGGATGAGGACGAATGGCTGGCCCTCCGTCAGGCTGCGCACGAGTGACGCGATGCCTGCCAGCAGCCGCTCCCGGTCGCCGGCGTCCGAGGCGCGCTGCTGGGCGAGGAGGAGCACGGAAAGATCGGCGCGCGGCCCATCCGGAATGAGAGTGTCCGCGAGGCCGCGCAGCGCGTCCATGAAGCAGCCATATGGCCGCACCATCTCGGCCTCGAAGCAGCGGCCGAAAGCGACCCGGGCGCCGCGCCCAGCGGCGGCCGCGCCAGCGTCTCCAGCAGGCGGGTCTTGCCGATGCCAGCTTCGCCCAGGAACAGCAGCGGCCGGTGCCCGACAGCGCTCGCCAGGGAGGCCGCGGCATCCGTGATCCGGCGCTGTTCGGCATCCCGGCCGATCAGCACCGGGCGCAGGTCTGGCAGGGCTGACGCCGGAGATCCGGGCGACTCGGGGACTATCGCGGATACTGCCGTCACGCTGGCCGCGCGCCTGCTGCGCGCCTCGCGCAAGGCGGCGCGCAAGGCCTCCGCTGCCGCGGTGCCGACTTCCTGTCGCAGCAGCTCGCTCGCCCGCTTGCAGTGGGCCTCGGCCTCGTGCTGGCGCCCGGATTTGGAAAGCAGGTGGATCAGCGCCGCATGGGCGCTTTCCGCGAGCGGATCAGCGGCGATCAGCGCGCGCGCATAGGGCAGCGCACGTGGCGGATCCTGGCGCAGGCGCTCGACGAGTTGCCCAAGCACGTTGCGCCGCACCTCACCGAGGCGCTCACGCTCTGCCATGCACCAATGGTGGAAGCGGTGGCAGACGGGCAGGTCGAGGCCGTCGAGGAACTCGCCTTGCAGGAGACCCGCGGCCTGTTCAAGCGCGTCGAGCGCCGCGTGCTCGGGTGCCCCCGGCAGCAGAGCCCGTACCTGATCCACGTCGATCACGACATGGTGACGAACGAAGGCGACGCGCTCGCGGTCGGCGCTCAACCGGACGACGTCATGCGTCGTCCACAACATCGCGCAATTTGCTGAGGCTCCAGCGCAGGGCGCCCCGCGGGTCGTCCGGACCGTCCCAGAGCAGATCGCAAAGCGTGTGCCGCATCTGCGGCGACCCGGCGGTGACGAGATAACCGAGCAGCGCCCGCGTACGCTTCGATGCGGGCAACGCGACAGCGCGCCCCGCTCGCGCGACTTCGAGATCGCCGAGGAGCCGAATCCTGACTTCGCGGCCGCTGGACAAGCCACTCACCGCGAGCCGAACACCGTGGGTTGAGATGTTTACCAAGCGGTCATTTCGTTGCTTCCGGCTTGCTACTCGATCAGTTCAGCCGCCCAGATGCGGTCGAACTGCGCCTCCGCCTCACGCTGCACGCGCCGGACGGTCTCGGCGTCGGCGGCCTCATATTCACAAACCATCCGGCGCCGATCCTCCGACAGCAGGCTGCGCCGCCACGCGACGGCGTACACCTCCAGACAGGGCCGCTCGCGGTTGGCGACGGCCGCCATGTCGGCTTCGGATTGCGGCGTGGCGAAGGTCCGCTCGACGATGATGCGTGACATCCGTTCCTCCCTCGAGTGCGTGCGTGACGCGCCGTTCCAGGGCCGCCGCGGGTTTGGGGTTCAGCGCCGGCCCGCGAAATTTCCACGCCCACGCCCACGCTCGCTCCAACGCGCGGCGGTGATCCTACACCTGCGACCGAGCCCGACAGAAGCGCGGCCGAGGTCGCTTCGTCACCCGCAACAGGAGGATGCCATGCGACCGAACCTTCGCCGTGCCACGACGATCCTGGGAGCGATCGGAATGCTGAGCGCGACCACCCTGGCCGCCACCGCTCAGCAGCCCGATGCATCCGCACAGGCTGCGTACCGCGACATCGAGGCGACACTCGGCTTCGTGCCGGGATTTTTCAAGGTTTTCCCCGAAGCCGGCATTGCCGGCGCGTGGGACGAATTCAAGACCGTTCAGCTCGATCCCCATACCGCGCTATCGGGGAAGGAGAAGCAGCTCATTGGATTGGCCGTCGCAGCCCAGATCCCCTGCGCCTACTGCATCTACTTCCATACCGCGGCAGCGCGCGCGAACGGAGCGACCGAGGAGGAGGTCCGCGAGACCGTCGCAATGGCGGCAATAACCCGCCACTGGAGCACCGTGCTCAACGGCATGGAGGTCGATCTCGCGACCTTCAAGAAGGACACGGACACGGTGCTCCGGACGGCGGCCGAGAAGGCCGGCAAAACCCCGGCCACCCAGTAGGCGCTCACCACGCCTGACCTCGGAACGTCGCCATTTTTCCCGTCAACCCCAAGGAGATCGCCGCCATGTCCGGCCAGAACGTTTCCATCGCCGCCCTGCGCACCGCCATCGAAGGGCGCGATGCCGCCAGCCTGCTCGCCTTCTACCGCCCCGATGCGGTGCTGCGGATCATCGACCGCGACCACCCGCCGAGCCGCCCCACCGAACTGGTCGGCCAAGCGGCGATCGGCGGCTATTTCGCCGATACCTGCGGACGCGACATGACGCACCGCGTCGAGGACGGCGTGGTCGAGGGCGACCGCATGGCCTTCAGTCAGCTCTGCACCTACCCGACCGGTGAACGCGTGGCCTGCCAGGCGACGCTGCAGCTCGCCGGCGGGCGCATCGCCCGGCAGACCATGCTGGTCGTCTGGGACGCGTAAAGGAGGCCGCCATGATGCACGCACGGTGGCAGATCGACGCGCGCTTCGGCCACAAGCCAGCCGTGATCGAACGCCTTCAGACCTGGGCGCGCGACATCGCCCCGCAGGTGGGTTTGCACGCCGGCCACCTGCTCACCGGCTCCATCGGCGCGCTGGAGGCGACAGTGGAGCATGACTGGCACGTCCAGAGCCTGGCCGAACTGGAGCAGGCCTGGGCGAAGCTAGGCACGATGGAGGCGCACCGGCAGTGGGGTAAGGATCTGGAGCCATTCGTCGTTTCCGGCACGGCGCGTTGGACCGTCTGGCGCGTGCTGTAGCCGCCGCGGACTCCCGCTCCGCCCGGCAGTTGTGCCCGGCGGAGCGGGCTGCCACAGGGCCGAGGCGGCTGGGATGCGATGGTGCCGAGGTCGAAACGAGGCTGGTCTGCCGCGGTGTGTGGACAGCCAGCCCTAGTCTGCTAACGCCAAGCCGGCCGCCGGATGTCGCCGTGCCGCCACCGCATCCCCGAACGCCTCGAAGATGCCGCGCGACACCGCATCGGTCGCGTAATCGTATTCCGGGTGCCACTGCACGCCCACGGCAAATGCCGGCGCATTGACGACCCGCACCGCCTCGATCACCCCGTCCGGCGCCCGCGCCTCCTCCACCAGTCCGGGTGCCAGACGGTCGATCCCCTGATTGTGCAGCGAGTTCACCGCGATCACCCGCGCCTGCGCCACGCGGTGCAGCCAGCTTCCCGGCACCACATCGATGCGGTGCGCCTTGGCGTGGCGCAGGGCCGCCAGCTCCTGCATCGGCGTGGAATGGTCCAGCTTGCCCGGCAGATCCTGCAGCCGCTGGTGCAGCGTGCCGCCCAGCGCCACGTTCAGCTCCTGCAAGCCGCGGCAGATCGCCAGCAGCGGCACCCCGGCCTCGATCGCCGCATGGATCAGCTTCATGGTGGCGGCATCGCGCGCCGGGTCCTCGGGCGTGCCCTCGCAATGCGCGGGGCCGCCATACAGGCAGGGCTGCACGTTGGAGCGGCTGCCGGTCAGGATGATGCCGTCCACATGTGCCAGCAGGGTCGCCGCGTCGCAGGCCGAGGCGCTGGCCGGCAGCAGCACCGGCACGCCGCCCACCACCTCGTCCACGGCCCGCACGTAGGTATCCGAGGCCGCATGGTTCGGCATAGCGAAATGCCCGAACAGCTTGGTGCAGCAGGATATGCCTATCAGGGGCCGTGCCATGACGCCCACCATCATCGGGCAAGATGGCAGAAAAATGAAGGAAAATTGCTGCGACGCAGCAGCGCCATGCGCTACTGGTATGTCTTGTTGGCGTTCGGCATGAATTTCGGGTTGATGAAGACGAACATCTGCTGGTCGAAGCTGCCGCCTAGCTGCACGTCGTACAGGCTGACCCGAGTCTCCTGCCGCTGCGCATCGACCACCACCCATTGCCGCAGGGCCATTGGCGGGTCGGAGAACACCAGGGTCAGCGTGCCGTCCCCTGGCGAGGCGGTGCGGTCCAGCGTCACCTGGATCTGCCCCGGCTGGCGCTGCATCCCCACCACGGTCACGGCGCCGCTCAGGGTCAGGTGCGGCGCCAGCAGGATGCCGAGCGGTGTCGAGCCGAGCGGGATGTTGGTCGTCTGGTCCAACTGCTTGTCGTAGAACACCACCAGCCCGTGCCCCGCCACCAGCAGCAGCGGCGAGGGTGGGTCGTACTGGAACCGCATCCGCCCCGGCCGCTCCAGCCAGGCGATGCCGGAGGACGTGCTGCCGTCCGGCGCAACTTGCAGGAATCGCGCCTTCAGCGTGGTGAGGCCGTTCAGATAGGCCTCGATGCGCGCGAGGTCGGCGCGGTCCTGCGCGCTGGGCACGAAGCCTTGCGCCCAGGCGAATCGGGGGGCTGCCGCGAGCAGCGGCAGGGCGGCAAGCAATGTGCGGCGTTTCATGCCGCCGATGTGGCCGGCGCCGCGGTCTTTGCCAAGCCGGGGATGCCGCTGGTGGTGGAATACTCGAAATGCAGTTCCGTGCCGGGCCGGGCGATCGGGTGGATGGCGTGCGCCGCCACCGCCGCCTCGGCGAAGCCTTGCAGGATCAGTTTGAGCTTGCCCGGATAGGTGGTCACGTCGCCGATCGCGAAGATGCCGGGGATGCTGGTCTGGCAGGTCGCCGGGTCGATCGCGACGTGATGGGCCTCCAGCGCCATGCCCCAGCCGGCGATCGGCCCCAGATCCATCGACAGGCCGAAGAACGCCAGCAGCACATCCGCATCCAGCCGCCGCGTGGCCCCGTCCAAATCGGCGACCGTGACCGCCTGCAAGCGTCCGCCCTCGCCATGCAGTGCCGCAAGCTGGCACGGCACCACCATTTCCAGGGCTCCCAATTCGGCCGCGGCCGCGAGCTGTGCGGCCGTCTCCGGCGCCGCGCGGAACTTGGCGCGGCGATGCACCACGGCGATGCTGGACGCCACCCCGCGCAGCGCGAGCGACCAGTCCACCGCCGAATCGCCGCCGCCCGCGATCACCACCCGCTTGCCGCGCAACGCCTCGCGCGAGCGCACCCAGTACTGCACGCAGCCGGTAGCCTCGTATGTTTCGATCCCGTCGAGCGGCGGCCGGTTCGGCCCGAACGCACCGACGCCGGCCGCGATCAGCACCGCGCGCGCCCGCACGGTATCGCCCTGGTCGGTGCCGAGGCTGAAGGCACCCGTCTCGCCGCTGATGCGCTCGACGCGGCGGCCGAGCAGCTTGGGCGGGGCAAAGGGGGCGATCTGCCGTTCGAGTTGCTCGATCAGGGCACCGGCGGCGATCTCGGGATGCGCCGGGATGTCGTAGATCGGCTTTTCGGGATACAGCGCCGTGCATTGGCCGCCGCTCTCCGCCAGCGCGTCGATCAGGCAGCTCGACAGTTTCAGCATCCCGCATTCGAAGGCGGCGAACAGCCCGACCGGGCCCGCGCCGATGATGGCAACGTCGGTGTCGATGGTTTGGCTCATCCCGCCATGCTAGCGGGGATCGGTGTCTCCGTCGCTTGCCTTGCACCTGCCCGACCTTGCCGCCACCGAGCGCCTGGCCGCGCGCGTGGCTGAGCTTGCGCGGCCGGACGACGTGATCCTGCTCGCGGGGCCGCTCGGCGCGGGCAAGAGCGCCTTCGCCCGCGCCTTCCTGCGCCACGCGGCGGGCGATCCGGCGCTGGATGTGCCCAGCCCCACCTTTACCCTGGTACAGAGCTACGAATTGCCGCTCTGGCGGGCGCATCATTTCGACCTGTGGCAACTCGACGGACCGGCTTCATTGACGGAGCTGGGGTGGGAGGAGGCGTTGCGGGACGTGGTGCTGGTGGAATGGCCCGACCGGCTGGGCCTTTTGCGGCCAGCGGAAGCGCTGTCGGTGACGCTGGTGACGCTCTCCGAGGCGGCGCGGCGCGTCGAGCTGTCCGGCTGGCCGGATCGGCTGGAGCGTCTCGCGTGACGCGCCCGCACCTCGCCAGCATCCCGCCGCACGCGCCGTTTCTCGACGTGCTGGCCCGGCGATGGCTTGATACGTATGCCGCGGACCCATCACAAGGACTGATCCTGCTGCCGACCCGACGCGCCGCCCGCTCGCTGGCCGAGGCGTTCCTGCACGTCTCGGGCGGGAGGCCGATGCTGCTGCCGCGCATCACGGCGCTGGGCGCCCTGGACGAGGCGCCGCTCTCGCTGTCCGGCGCCCTCGACCTGCCGCCGGAGGTCGAGCCGATGCGGCGCCTCGCCGCCCTGGCGCGGCTGGTGCTGGGATTGCCGGAAAATCGCGGCGGGGTGCGCGCGGCCGATCGCGCGTGGGCGCTGGCGCGCGAACTCGCCTCCCTCATGGACGAGGCGGAGGCGGCGGAGGTGCCGCTGGCGGAGGCGCTGGGACGGGCTTGCGGCGGCGCCTATGCCGAGCACTGGGAAATCACCCTCCGCTTCCTGCAAATCGTCACCGATGCCTGGCCGGACTGGCTCGCAGCGCACGGCCTCGCCAATCCGGCGGCGCGGCAGCGTGCCCTGCTGGACGCGCAGGCCGCCGCCTGGGCCGCGCAGCCGCCCGCAACCCCGGTCTGGGCGGCCGGCATGACCGGCGCCACGCCCGCTATCGTCCGGCTGCTGCGTGTCGTGGCGGGGCTGCCGGAAGGGCAGGTGGTCCTGCCCTGGCTCGATGGCACCCTGGCCGGCCATGTGCTCGACGTCAGCCATCCGCAAGCCGCACTGCATGGGCTGCTGGCCGGCATGGGTGCTCGGGCCGACGAAGTCGAGGAGTGGGCCGCAACCGGCCCGTCACCGCGCGAGGCGCTGCTGTCGCAATCGCTGCTGCCGGCCGGCCTGCTGGGGCGCTGGCGCGAAGCGGCCGCACCCGACACGGAGGGCTTGTTCCGCCTGACCGAAGCCGACCAGCAGGAAGAAGCGGCGGCGATTGCCCTGGTGCTGCGCGATGCACTGGAACGGCCGGGCCAGCGCGCCGCCCTGGTGACGCCGGATCGTGGCCTCGCGGTGCGCGTTTCGGCCGAGCTGTTGCGCTGGGGCATCGTCGCTGACGACAGCGCCGGCGAGGCGCTGGCGGAGACGCCGCCGGCCGTGTTCCTGCGGCTGCTGGCTCGGGCCGTGGCCGAGGATCTGGCGCCGGTGCCGCTGCTATCGCTGCTGAAGCACCCGCTGGCCGCCGCCGGTCTGTCCACCGCTGCCTGCCGCGACGCAGCGCGCACGCTGGAGCGTCTCGCCCTGCGCGGGCCGCGCCCGCCGCCCGGCTTCACCGGCCTGCGCCGCGCCCTGGAGCGCCGCACGGATCCTGCCGCCGCCGATCTGATCGAGCGCCTGAGGGCATCGCTGGCGCCCCTGCTGCATCTGGCGCAGGCGCATGCTGTGTTGCCGGCGCTTCTGCTGGCCGCGTTGATCGAGTCGGCCGAGGCACTGGCGGGCACCAATTCCGAACCGGGTACCGGGCGTCTGTGGGGTGGCGAGGAAGGCGAGGCACTGGCGAGCCTGCTCGCCCAGGCGCTGCCCGCCCTGGAACTGTTGCCGGAGCAGAAGCCGGGCGTGCTCCCCGGTCTGCTGGATGCAGTGATGGAGGGGCAGGTGGTGCGCACCCGCCGCGCCCTGCGCGGTCGCGATGCCGCGGCCGAGCATCCGCGCATCTTCATCTGGGGCCTGCTGGAGTCGCGGCTGCAAGCCGTCGATCTGGTGGTGCTGGGCGGCCTGTCCGAAGGCGTCTGGCCGCCCGCGACCGATCCCGGCCCGTGGATGAGCCGGCCGATGCGCGCCGAAGCCGGCCTGCCCAGCGCCGATGCGCGCATCGGCCAGGCAGCGCATGATTTCGTCATGGCAGCGTGCAGCGCGCCGGTTTGCGTGCTGTCCGCCCCGCTGCGCCGCGATGGCGCGCCCGCGGTGCCCGCGCGCTGGCTGGCGCGGCTGGAGGCGCGGCTCGGGCAGGCCTTGCCGCAGCATCCGGCGCTCGCCTGGGCGCGCCAGATCGATGTGCCGGCAGAGGTGCGGCCAGCCGCCGCCCCGCATCCCCGGCCTCCGGTGGCGCTGCGGCCGCGCCGCCTCAGCGTCACCGAAATCGGGACGCTGATCGCCGACCCGTACGCCATCTACGCGAAACACGTCCTGCGCCTGCGCCCGCTCGATCCGCTGGAGCAGGAGACCGATACGCTTGACTACGGAACGCTTGTCCATCGTGGCATCGAGCTGTTCCTGCGGGACCACGCCGCCGACTGGCCGGCTGATCCGGCCTCGGCATTGCGTGAGGCAATGGGCCGTGCGTTGCTGGAAAAGCCGTTGCGCCCGGCGATCGCCGCCTGGTGGGCGCCGCGCCTGGCGCGCATCGCCGACTGGATCGCCGCCGAAGATCAGCGCCGCCGTGCCGTCCTGTTGCCGGTGCGGATCGCCGTGGAGCAGCGTGGCGAATGGCTGCTGGGCGGGTTCACGCTGATCGCCAAGGCCGACCGGATCGAGTGCCGCGCGGATGGCAGCCTCGCCATCCTCGACTACAAGACCGGCGCGCCGCCGAGCCGCCGCGAGGTGCATGACGGCACCGCTCCGCAACTGCCGTTGGAGGCGGCGATGGCCGAGGCCGGCGCCTTCGACGGGATTGCCGGCCGGGTCAGCGAGCTGACCTACTGGCGTCTCAGCGGGGGCCATGCGCCGGGCGAGGCGCAGTCGCCGCTCAAGACCGCCGACGAACTGGCCGGAGTCATCGCCGACACGCCGGGTCACGTAGCGGCTCTGCTGCAAGGCTTCGATGATCCCGCGCGCGCCTATCCGCACTGCCCGCATCCGGGCCGTCGCCCGAAATGGACGGACTACGCCCAGCTTGCCCGTGCCGGCGAACTGGCGGCGGCCGAGGAGGAAGCGTGATGGACACGCTGCCCCCGGCCGAGAACGCGCGCGCGCGCGCAAACGCGGCGCAACGGGCAGCCTCGGACCCGGCGGTATCCGCCTTCGTCTCCGCCTCGGCCGGCTCGGGCAAGACCAAGCTGCTGACCGACAGACTTTTGCGACTGATGCTCGGCGGCGCCGATCCGGCGCGCATCCAGTGCCTCACCTACACCCGCGCCGCGGCCGCCGAGATGGCGGTGCGGCTGCAATCGGTGCTGGGCCAATGGGTGACGCTGCCGGATGCCGCACTCGAAGAGCGGCTGCGTGCGCTGGACGTGGCGACCGACGCGGCGACACGGGAGCGGGCGCGCGCGCTGTTCGCGCGGGTGCTGGACCTGCCCGGCGGGATGCGGATCGGCACCATCCACGCCTTCTGCCAGTCGCTGCTGCGGCGCTTTCCGCTGGAGGCGAGCATCTCGCCGCATTTCCGGCTGATCGAGGACGCGCAGGCCGAGGCGGCGCGCCAGGACGCCGAGGCGCTTGTGCTGGGCGACGCGCCCGAACGCGCCGAGACACTCGCGCATCGCCGGGCGGCGCTGGAGCGCATCGCCGGCATCGCCAATCTGTCGCAGTTCGACAAACTCGCCCAGGCCATCATCGAGGATCGCGAGCGGCTCTCGACATTGCTGGCGCGCGAGCCGGACGAGGTGATGGCGGTGCAGCGCGCGGCGCTCGGGGCGACCGAGACGCGCAACGGCAATTCTTGGGCGTGCCACGGCCTGGCCCGACCAGGCTTCGCTGCGCGCGGCGCTGGAGGCCATCGCGACGGACGGTCCGCCGGGAAAGACGGCGCCCGCGGCACGGGAACGGCTGGACTGGCTGGCTCGTGATGTCGGCGCCCGAGCCGCCACCTGGGCCGAGTACGCGGATTCGTTCGTGACCAGCAAAGGCGAGCCGTGTTCCTGGAAAACGCTGGTAGGCGAGTCGCTGGGCAAGAGGCGGCCGGAATTGCGCGCCGTGCTGGAGGCCGAGCAGGCGCGCGTGATGGCTCTGTCCGAGGCGCTGCGCGCCGATGCCGTGGCCGATATTTCGGCGAGCCTGCTCGCGCTCGTCCTGCCGGTGGCGCAGGCCTATGCCTCGGGCAAGCAGGCAGCGATCCGGCTCGACTATGCCGATCTGATCGACCGCACGATGGCGCTGCTGCGCGATCCAGGTGCGGCCTGGGTGCTGTTCAAGCTCGATGGCGGCCTCGACCACCTGCTGCTGGACGAGGTGCAGGACACGGCGCCCGCGCAATGGGCGATCGCCGGCGCACTGGTGGCCGAGTTCTTCGCCGGACAGGGCGCGCGCGACGCGCGGCGCACGGTGTTTGCCGTGGGCGACCGCAAGCAGTCGATCTTTTCGTTCCAGGGCGCCGATCCCGACGCCTTCGACATGTGGCGCAACCGGCTGCGGGCGCAGGTGCAGGATGCCGGCGAGGTTTGGCGCGACGTGGCGCTGGATGTCTCGTTCCGCTCCACGATCCCGGTGCTTCGGCTGGTGGATGCGGTCTTCGCCGATCCCGAAGCGGCACAGGGCGTGGATGCGACGAGCGCACCGATCCGATCGCGCGGGCCAGGCGGGTTCGGTCGAGCTGTGGCCGCTCGCCCCGGTCGAGGACAAGGAGGATCCGCCGCCCTGGCGGGTGCCCGCCGAGCGCATCGCCGCGAAAAGCGCACCGCAGCGGCTGGCCGATTCGCTGGCCGACTGGATCAGCCACGAGGTCGCGGGCGGTGTGATGCTGCCCAGCCGTGGCCGCGCGCTGGCGCCGGGGGACGTGCTGATCCTGCTGCGGCGCCGCAACGAGTTCGGCCGCGCCCTGGTGCGCGCGCTGAAGCGGCGCGGCGTGCCCGTGGCGGGCCTGGATCGCATGGTGCTGACCGAGCAGCCGGCGGTGGCCGACCTGCTGGCGCTGTGCGACACGCTGCTGCTGCCGCAGGACGACCTTTCTCTGGCCTGCGTGCTGACCAGCCCGCTCGGCGGCCTGACCGATGACAGCCTGATGGAATTGGCCGCCGACCGGGCGGAGCGCCATCTGTGGGACACGCTGCGCCGCCGTGCGGCCCAGCGCGCGGAATGGGCTGGCGCGCATGCCATGCTGACGGAGCTGTTCGCCCGCGTGGATTACGCGACGCCGCACGCCCTGCTGGCCGAGGCGCTGGGGGAGGGCGGCGGCCGCGCGCGACTGTTGGCGCGGCTGGGCGAGGAGGCCGCCGAGCCGATCGACGAATTGCTCGCGGCGGCCCTGACGTATCAGCAGACCGAGCCGCCTTCGCTGCAAGGCTTCCTGCACTGGCTGCGCCGCTCGGCTGCCGAGATCAAGCGCGAGGCGCATGCCGAGGGTGGCGGCATGGTGCGCATCATGACGGTGCATGGGGCCAAGGGCTTGCAGGCGCCGCTGGTGATCCTGCCCGATACGACGGCGATGCCGCAGGATGACGGGCCGCTGATGTGGGCCACGCCCGAAGGCGGCCAGTTCGACGTGCCGGTGTGGTCGCCGGTGAAGGAGCTGCGCTGTGTCGCGGTCGATGCGCTGCGGCAGGCGGCGGCGGCGCGGCGGACCAGGGAATACAACCGGCTGCTCTATGTGGCCCTGACCCGTGCCGAGGACCGGCTGGTGGTGTGCGGCTATGAAACCCGGCGGGCGCCGCCGGACGGATGCTGGTACCGTCTGGTCGAGCGCGGCTTCGCGCGACCTGGACCCGGCGCCCGAGGCGCGGGACGGCGGCGGTTTGCAATACAGGTGCTCTCAGGGCGACAAGCCGGACCGCGCCGGTGCCGCAAAGCTACCCGCGCCGGCCGCGCCCTTGCCGGACTGGGCCGGGCGCGCTCCCGCCTGGGCAGCCAGCCCGCCGCCCGCCGAGCCGCCCTTGCCGCAGCGGCTTGCGCCCAGCCGCCCGGCCGAAGGCGTCGCTCGGGCCGATGCCGTCCGCCGCCTCGCCGCTGGCACAGGCAGGCGGCTCGGGAGCGCGCTTCCGTCGCGGCAAGCTGCTGCACACGCTGTTGCAGCATCTGCCCGACCTGCCCCAGGCTGAGCGCGCCGCTGCTGCCGAGCGTTTCATCGCACGACCGGGCAGTGGGCTGATCCCCGACGAGGTGGCGCCTGCGCTGGCCGACGTGCTGGCGGTGCTGGCCGATCCCGCGCTGGCGCCCTTGTTCGGTCCGGGCAGCCGCGCCGAGGTGCCGCTCACGGGGCGCATCGGTGACGCGGTGGTGGGCGGGCTGGTGGACCGGCTGGTGGTGCTGCCGGATCGGGTGCTGCTGGCCGATTACAAGACCGCACGCACGCCGCCCGCACGCCCCGAGGATGTGCCGGTGCTGTATCTGCGCCAGATGGCGGCCTATCGCGCGGTGCTGCGCGCGGCCTTTCCCGGCCGCCCGGTCGAGTGCCTACTGATCTGGACCACCGGCGCGCGTGTCATGGCATTGCCGCTGGTGCTGCTGGACAGCCATGCGCCGGCGAGGTCGGCCCGTTGATCCACGCCGGGCGTGCGCCCATCTCCCCGATCAACATCGAAAGGACGTTCCAATGGGTGCCAATACCAAGCCGGTCAGCGACGCGAGCTTCGAGAGCGACGTGCTGAAGGCGAGCGGGCCGGTCGTCGTCGATTTCTGGGCCGAATGGTGCGGCCCGTGCCGCGCCATCGCCCCGGCGCTGGAGGAGATCGCCAACGAGTATGCCGGCAAGCTGACCATCGCCAAGGTGAATATCGACGAGAATCCGCGGACGCCCACCTCGTACAACGTGCGGGGCATTCCGACGCTGATCCTGTTCAAGGATGGCAAGCAGGTTTCGACCAAGGTGGGTGCGGCGCCAAAAAGCGTGCTGAAGGAGTGGATCGCCGCGGCGATGTAGGCGGCTTTGGCCGCTGACATTTCAATACCGTCATTGCCGGGCTTGACCCGGCAATCCGGTTCTCACCAGGAAAATCCCGCCTCCGGCGCTGGATGGCCGATCAGGCCGGCCATGACGGGTCGGACGAGTCCCTCGCGCGGGCCGCTGACGTCACTCGAAGCATCCGCGCTCCTGCTGCTTTCGCGCGAAGCTGTGAAACACCTCGAGCGCTTCCTGATCGCTCGGGGCGGCACGGACGTTCGTTCGGACGAACTCATCGACACCCGGCATTCCCGTCCGGGAGATCCGGGATGATGCGTCGTCGATATCGTACGGAGTGCGACGGAGCACGATATCTCGCCCGATCAGCGCCCAGGATGCGCCGAGGTGACCATAAGGCATGCCGACCGACCCGGTGTTGACGATGCGCCGCCGGTCGAACAGACGGTCGAAGGGCATGTGGCAGTGGCCAACGACGATCGTCTGTGCGTCGAGTTGCGAGAATGCCAGCCGGTAGTGCTCGATTGGGCTGTCCACGAGGATCATCTCGTTGTCGCTGCGCGACGTCGCGTGGCAGAAGCCGATCCGGCCCAGACCGGGAAGCTCGATCGAGCACGTCAGCGGCAGCATCTCCAGCAGATCACGTTGCACGCTCGTGATGCGCGCCGACGCCCACTCGATGAGTTGGGCGGTCGCTTGGTCCTCGTGCCGAAAGCGTCCGGCGCGCGCCTCGACCAGCCAGCGATCTCCGTTGCCGCGCAGCCAGAGCGCCCGCTCTCCGAGTGCCATGAGGCGGTCGAGAGTTCTCTGCCGGAAATGGGCCGTCGGCGAGATCGCCATTGAGGACGATCAAATCCGGCCCAACCACCTCGATGTCGTCGAGGACCGCTTCCAGGGCGGGCAGATTGCCATGGATGTCGGCCAGCACGGCGATTTGCATCGTGGGGCTTCCTCGCTCGACGCTCGCGGTGCAGGCGGGTCTTGTCGGCGGACCGGCGAAACGGCGGCGATCAGCTCATTGGGTATTGATATACGATGAACCCGGAATTGCGCGCCAGCCGATCATAGAGCTGGCGTGCCGTCGCGTTGCCCGCCTGCGTCAGCCAGTACAGGCGGCTGGCATCTTTCTCGCGCGCAACCGTCGCCACCGCCTCGATCAGCGCGCGGCCGGCGCCGGTGCCACGCGCCGCGGGATCGACGAACAGATCCTGCAGATAGCAGGCCGGCCCCGGCGTCCAGCCATGTTCGTGAAACAGGAAATGCACCAGCCCGATCATCCGCCCGTCCGCATCGCGCGCGGCACGGCCCTGGATGCGGCCGTCATGCAGCCGGGTCCAGGTGAAATCGGTACTGCGCCGCCGGCAGCGCCGTCTCGTAGAAATCCAGATACGCCCGCCACAATTCCGTCCAGCGCGGGCGGTCGCCCTGGCCGATCTCCGTGATCCGCGCCGTCACGCGCGCTCATGTGATCGTCTTGAGGAAATCGGCGAGCTTGGTGGCGGCGGTCGCCTTGTCGGTGCGGTCCAGCGCGCCGAGTTCGGCCGCCAGCCTGTCCATTGCCGCCTCGTAGATCTGCCGCTCGGAAAAGCTCTGGTCCGGCTGGCCCGCGTTGCGGTGCAGGTCGCGAACCACCTCGGCGATGGCCAGCGGATCGCCGGAATTGATCTTCGCCTCGTATTCCTGGGCGCGGCGCGACCACATGGTGCGCTTGATCCGCGCACGCCCGCGCAGCACCGCCAGCGCCTCGTCGAAGATCTTGCGCGTGGCGAGCTTGCGCAGGCCGGCGGTGCGGGCCTTGGTGACCGGCACCCGCAAGGTCATGCGGTTCTCTTCGAAGGTGATGTGGATCAGTTCCAGCTTGTGGCCGGCGATCTCCTCGACGGCGATCTTCTCGACCCGGCCCACGCCATGCGTCGGATAGACGACATGGTCGCCCTCGGCGAAGATCTCGTCCTTGCCGCTGTTGCGCGAGATGACCGGTGGCCGGCCGTTCATCGGCCCCTGTGGCACAGACGGCCGGTGCGGCGGGGGCGCCGCAGGGGTGGGTGCGGGTGCGGGTGCGGACGGGGCTACCGCTGGCTCGGCGACCTGGGGTGCCACCGGCTCGGCGAGGCGGGGTGTCTCCATCCCGGCGCTGGCAGGAAGGCGCGCCGTCGTCATCGGCGCCGCTTTCGCGGCCGGCCCAGCTGCGGGCTTCGCCTCGTTCGCGGGCTTGGCCTCGTTCGCGGGCTTGGCCTCGCTCCTGGTCGGGGCGGGTTTGGCCTGGGTGGCCTTGGCCACCACCGGCGCCTTGGCCGCCGCCGGATTCGGCTTGACCGCCGCCGGCTTGCCGTCGTCCTGCTTGCGGGGCGGCGCGGGCTTGGCGGCGGGCGCCAGACGCGCGGCGGGTTTCGCGGCGGGCCGAACAGGCGAGACGGGGGCAGCCGGGGAACGTTCGGGGCGGGCCGACACGGCGGAAGCCTTCATTCAGAGATCCTCTGCAATCTGCAATCCTTGCGCCCTGCGCCAATGCCCGCGGAACCGCAAGACCCGCCAGATGGTCCCACGGTCGCGGCACAGCGGCCGGACTCGACAGCCGTATGAAGCGGGCCGACAGCGGCGACGCGATCGCCCAAAATCCCCTAAAACGGTCCCTGGCTGGCCGGCCCCGGGGAAGGCCGCGGCTTCCGCTACCAGGATGTTGTAACACAAAAGAAGCCGCGCGTCACCGTGCGCGGCGGACACCTGCCATTCATCAGGCGGTCATCCGCCGAGCGGAAGACGCCGAAGAGGGGAGCTACGGCGTTCCGGGCTCCGGCGAGAACAGCGCGGCCTTGTCCGGCTTGCCCTTCCACTCGTCGGCATCCGCCGGGGCCTCGCCTTTGCGCGTGATGTTCGGCCATTGCGCGGCGAAGGTGCGGTTCTGCTCGGCCCAGGCCCCGGCGCGGTCGTCGCTGTCGGGCACGATCGCCTCGGCGGGGCATTCCGGCTCGCACACGCCGCAGTCGATGCATTCGTCCGGATGGATCACCAGCATGTTCTCGCCGACGTAGAAGCAGTCCACCGGACACACCTCCACGCAGTCCATGTACTTGCACTTGATGCAAGCCTCGACAACCACATAGGTCATCACGCACTCCTGGCAGCCGGCGAATGGGGGCGGGGCTGGGGATATGCCGTGTCCTCTCCGGTGCCGCAACCCCCGCCGGCCGGCTCGGGCGAGGCGATTTCGCGGTAGAGCGCGCGTGCCTCGGCAGCGGGTCCGCGACGATTGGCGAGGCTCACGACCTCCACGACCAGCACCGTGCGGGGCAGCGGCACCGTCAGCACGTCGCCCACGTGCAGGCGGGCATGCGGCTTGTCGGTAGCCTGGCGGTTGATGCGCAGACTGCCGGTTTGCACCAGCCTGACGCAATCGGCGCGGTGGCGCAGAAAGCGGGCGCACCACAGCCATTTGTCGAGCCGCTGCCAGAGCGCGTCCGCGTCGCTCACAGGCGCAGCGAGGCCAGTGCCGCGAAAGGTCCATGCGGCGTGGCGCGTGCCGGCGCCCGGGTGACCGGCGCCCGGCGCGGCGCGGCGCTCACCATCATCGGCGGCGCCGGTGGGCCGTACTGGCCGGGCGCCAGCGCCTGTGCCGGAAGCAGACGCATTCCCAGTCCCCGCAGCACCGGCGCGAGTAGTTCAGTGCGGATCGACAGGCGCGAGGCGAGGCCGGGAGGCACCGGCACGCGGCGGCCGCGGCTGGCCCAGGCCAGTTCCGCGGCGACCCGCTCGGCCACGTCGAGGCGCAGCAGCACCGGCCCGGCCGCGACCCAGCCCAGGGTGCGGGCGAAATCCTCCGGCCAGTCAGTGGGGGGCGGGATCGCCACCAGCCCGGCGGCCGGCAGGGACGGCACCGTGATACCGTTCCAGAGCGCCCAGAGCTGCGCCCGCAACGCCGCCGGGCGCGGCTTGAGCAGCGCCGGCAGGAACAGCGCGAGGCGCCCGGCCCGCACACCGAGCTGCTTGAGCCGCCCGCGCAGCGCGGGAGCCAATGGCGGGCCGGCCAGCGCCGGTGCCACTCCGAGCGCCTGTTCCAGCTCGTGCAGCGCCCCACGCAAGGCGGGGTCGCGCGCGACCCCGGCTGCGGCCGTGGCGAGCGGCGCCAGCGTCCCGACGATGCGCGCATCGATCATGCGTTGCAGGCGCTGGCGCACCCGTTCGCGCTGCGGCCCGTCGAGGAACTCGCTCGTCTCCACCTCGACCTGCGGGGTGAGCGGTGCGGCGCCCGGCCGCAGCCGCGCCACCGGCGCACCCTCCCACTCGATACGCTGGTTCGGCAGCAGGGCGAAGGCGGTATCGGGTGCGGCCTCCAGCCGCGCCAGCCGCAGCGGCATTTCGGCGTGCAGGGCGCGGCGCGCGGCGCGCAGCACCAGCCGGCGTTCGTCGCCCGCGGAGTTGGGATCGGGCACGAAGCCGAACCCTGCGACGTGACCGACCGGATGGCCCTCCACCACGACCTCGCCGCGCCGGGTCACGGCCGAATACAGCGTCTCCGCCTCGCCTGCTTCCAGCCGGCGCAGCAGGTGCGTGGCGCGGCGATCGACGAAGCGGGCGGTCAGCCGTTCGTGCAGCGCGTCGGACAGCAGATCCTCGACGGCGCGGGCGCGCGCCTGCCATTGCGCGGCGTCGCGCAGCCAGTCGGGGCGGGCGGCGACATAGGTCCAGACGCGCACGCCGGCCAGGCGCTGCATCAGCGTGTCGATATCGCCATCGGCACGCGACAATGCTGCGATCTGCCCGGCGATCCACTCCTCCGGCACGACGCCGCCCTGCGCCACATGGCCGAAAATCCGGGCGCAGAGCCGTGTGTGGCTGTCATCGCCCAGCTTGCGGAAATCCGGTACCTGGCAGGCGTCCCACAGCAGCCGCACCTGGCCGCGCCCGCGCGCCATCGAACGGATGTCCGGCTCGCGCGCCAGGGCCGCGAGCGTTTCGAGGTCGGTCGCGTCGCGCCCCCGCACCAGGCCCGCGCGCGGCGGTGGCGCCGTCAGCGTCTCCAGCAGGCGGTCGATATGGGAGAAGTCGAGGTCCGAATTGCGCCAGGCGAGCTGGTCGAGCGGCTCGAAGCGATGTTCCTCGACGCAAGCCACAACATCCTCGGCCAGTTTCGGGCAATCGGCGGTGGTGCCGAAGGTGCCGTCGCGCATCCCGCGCCCGGCGCGCCCGGCGATCTGCGCCATCTCGGCGGCGGCGAGGCGGCGCGGACGGTGGCCGTCGAACTTGGACAGGCCAGCGAAGGCCACGTGATCCACGTCCATGTTGAGGCCCATGCCGATCGCGTCGGTCGCGACCAGGAAATCGACTTCCTTCTCCTGGTACAGCGCCACCTGCGCGTTGCGGGTGCGTGGGCTGAGGCGGCCCATGACCACGGCACAGCCGCCGCGCCGCCTGCGGATCAGTTCGGCGATGGCGTACACCTCGGCGGCGCTGAACGCCACGACCGCGCTGCGCGGCGGCAGCCGGGTCAGCTTCTGCGGGCCGACATGGGTGAGCTGGGACAGGCGGGGGCGGGTCTCTATTTCGGCTCCCGGCACCAGCCGGTTCAGCAGCTTGCGGATGGTCTCGGCACCCAGGAACATGGTCTCGACCAGGCCGCGCGCGTGCAGCAGCCGGTCGGTAAAGACGTGGCCGCGATCGGGGTCGGCGCAGAGCTGGATCTCGTCCACGGCCAGGAATTCGGCCTGGCGGTCGAGCGGCATGGCCTCGACGGTGCATGAAAACCAGCGGGCGCCCGGGGGGACGATCTTCTCCTCGCCGGTGATGAGCGCCACGTTGCGGATGCCCTTGGCCGCCACCATCCGGTCGTAGTTCTCGCGAGCCAGCAGGCGCAGGGGAAAGCCGATAATGCCCGAGCTGTGGGCCAGCAGACGCTCGATGGCGAGATGCGTCTTGCCTGTATTGGTAGGCCCGAGCACGGCGCGCACCCGGGGATCGAGTCCCGACATGCCCTGATGGTTGGGTCATGCGCGCCCGAAAGCAAGCCGGAAGCGCCGCCGCCTATTCCCCGCCGGGAAATGCACCGACGCCATGTGGGTCATGCGTGGAATCGTGGAATACCCACTTGCGCAACGTGGATCGCCTGCGCACTATCTTCCGCATGCAGGACGTATTGACCGACGAACTCCTTTCTCTCGGCGGCCTTGACGGGGCGGCCCTGCTGGCCGCGGCCATGCAAGATTGTTTCGCCGATCGGATCGCGGTGGTGTCCTCGTTCGGCACAGAGTCCGCCGTGCTTCTGGCGATGGCGGCAGAGATCGACCCCGGCGTGCCTGTGCTTTTCCTCGATACCCGGCGGCATTTTCCCGAGACGCTCGCCTATCGCGACCTGCTGGTGCGCCGGCTCGGTCTGCGCAACGTGCGCAGCCTGATCCCGGACGCGGACGACATCGCGCGCGAGGATCCCGCCGGCGGGCTGGCGGCGGCCGACCCGGATGCCTGCTGCACGCTGCGCAAGGTGGCGCCGCTGGAGGCCGGATTGTCCGGCTTCGATGCGTGGATCAGCGGCCGCAAGCGCTATCAGGCGGCGAGCCGCGATGAGCTGCCGGTGGTGGAGCGGGTGGACGGCCGGGTGAAGATCAATCCGCTCGCCAATTGGAGCGTGGCAGACGTGGCGGCAGAGCATATGCGGCGCGGCCTGCCGTCGCATCCGCTGGTGGCGTACGGCTTCCGCTCGATCGGCTGCGCGCCCTGCACCCGTGCCGTGGCCCCCGACGAGGATTTGCGGGCCGGGCGTTGGGCCGGCACCGGCAAGACCGAGTGCGGCATCCATCGCACGGCCGACGGCAGGCTGGTGCGCGCGGCGCATTGAACCCCGGCCGAATGCTGCGCATATCGCCCGCTCCGGCAGCAAGCGAGACGAGGCGATGGGCGAGACGGCGGCAACAGAACGGCATGAGTTCGGGGCGGAGGTGGGGCGGCTGCTCGACCTCGTGGTGCATTCGCTCTATTCGGAGCGCGAAATCTTCCTGCGCGAGCTGGTCGCCAATGCCGCCGATGCGATCGACCGGCGCCGCTTCGAGAGCCTGACCGACCCATCGCTGGGTGCGTCCGGCGAGGGGCGCATCCGCATCGTGCCGGACAAGCCGGCGCGCACGCTCTCGATTATCGATGACGGCATCGGCATGAGCCATGACGAGCTGGTGGCCAATCTCGGCACCATCGCCCGTTCCGGCACCCGTGCCTTCGGCCAGGCGGTGGGGGCCAGGCCGGGCGATGCGCCGGCGCTGATCGGCCAGTTCGGCGTCGGCTTCTACGCCGCCTTCATGGTGGCCGACCGGGTCGAGGTCACGTCGCGCCGCGCCGGCGCCGATCTGGCCTGGACCTGGTCGAGCGATGGCGCCGGCGGCTTCGCCGTGGAGCCGGCGAGCCGCGAGGCGGCCGGCACCAGCGTCGTGCTGCACATGAAGCCCGACGCGGAGGAGTATCTGGAGCCCACCCGGCTCGAGACCATCGTGCGCAAATGGGCCGACCACATCACCGTGCCCATCACCATCGCCCGCGACGGCACTGACGAGCCGGCCAATGAGGGGACGGCGCTCTGGCGCAAGCCGAAAGCCGAGGTGAGCGAGGCCGATCTGGAAGGCTTCTACCGCCATCTCGGCAATTTCCTTGGCAAGCCGTGGGCCACGCTGCAATGGCGGGCCGAGGGGGCGCTCGAGTTCTTCGCGCTGCTGTTCATCCCCGACACCAAGCCCTTCATGGCCGTGGAGGAGGAGCGCGAGTCGCGCCTGCGCCTGCATGTCCGGCGCATGTTCATCACCGACCGCGCCAATCTGCTGCCGCCCTGGCTGCGCTTCGTGCAGGGGGTGGTGGATACCGAGGATCTGCCGCTCAACGTCTCGCGCGAGATGCTGCAATCGACGCCGGTGCTGGCGCGCATCCGCAAGGCCGTGACCAACCGGGTGCTGACCGAGCTCAAGACGGCGGCCAAGGACGCCGAACGTTATGCGGTGTTCTGGAACAATTTTGGTTCGGTGCTGAAGGAGGGCGTCTGGGAGGATGCCGAGCATCGCGCCGAACTGGCGCCGCTGCTGCGCTTCCGTTCGACGGCTCCCGAGGACGCCCTCGCTGAAGGCTGGACCACGCTGGCCGACTATGTCGGCCGCATGAAGGAAGGTCAGAAGGCGATCTATTACCTGCTGGGCGACAGCACCGAGGCGCTGGCCCGTTCGGCGCAAATCGAGGGATTCCGCTCGCGCGGCGTCGAGGTGCTGCTGCTCGACCATCCGATCGACGCCTTCTGGCCGGAGCGCCTGGACAGTTTCGACGGCCACACGCTGCGCAGCGCCAGCCAGGGCGCGGCCGATCTCGCCGCCATCGGTGCCGAGCAGCAGCCGGAAAATCCGGCTGCGGAGAGCGATGCGCTGGTCGCCGCGCTGAAGGCCGCCCTGGGCGACGCGGTGTCCGATGTGCGCACAACCGATCGCCTGGCCGACAGTGCCGTGGTGCTGGCGGCCGCCGCGCACGGGCCGGACCTGCAAATGCAGCGGCTGCTGCGCCGCGCCGGGCGCACGGGTTTTGAAGCAGCCCCGGCACTCGAGATCAACCCGCGCCATCCGCTCATCGCGTCGCTCGCAAGCCGTGCGTCCGGCGAGGCGGATTTGGCCGAAGTGGCGTTCCTGCTGCTCGACCTTGCGCGCATTCAGGACGGCGAGCCGCCGCGCGATCCGGCCGCCTTCGCCCGCCGCCTGGAGCGGACGCTGCTGGGAACGCCTGCGACCGGCTAGCGAATCATTCGGGCAGCGTGTCGGCCGGCTTTACAGGCAGGTCCGGTGGCTCTGGCCAGAGGCTTGAGCGGACTAAATTCCTGCCCGTGGCACGCCTTCTGCATATCCCGTGGCATCGAAACGCGCAGGAGCAACACGTGTCCAAGACAGTGGGCGGCAAGACCTCGGGCCTGATCGCGGTTGCGACCATTGCAGGGTTCGTCTGCTTTTCCGCGGCCCCGGCGCGGGCCTCGCTGGAAATCCAGCTCCAGTCCGGCCCTCACGTCTGGAACGAGACCGGAAGCAGCCCGCTGATCGTGGGCCAGTCGATCGGTCATTTCGACTTCAGCGGCGATATCGGCGTGGCCGGCACGGCGCCGTCGCTCGATCTGGGCTCGGTCAACCTGTCGAGCGTCAGCGGCGGCACGCTGGTCGTGACGCTATCCGAAAACGACCTGACCAGCCCCGTCGGCCTGTCGAACTGGCTCACCCAGTTCAGCGGCGGCTTCGTCGCGGGCAAGGGAAGCGTGACGTTGCAGACCTATGTCGATCTCTCCAACACCCTGCTGGGCACCGGCACGCTGCTCAGCACGCTGCACGGGAGTGGCAGCCCGTTCGCGCTCACAGGGAAGGGCAGCGCCACCATCGGCGGCCCGTTCACCCTCACCGAGGTGCTCACCATCCATGCCGATGGGCCGTCCCTCACGAGCCTGGACGGATCGGTGACGGCGGTGCCGGAGCCGGCCTCCCTGGCGCTGTTGGGATCGGGTCTGGTCGGTCTCGGCCTGATCCGTCGCCGGCGCAACCGACGCTCGTAGGCGCCGCAGCGTCCGCCAGGAGCTGCCCGGCGAACTCAGCGGGCATCCTGGCGCGATGCAGGAGCGACATACTGACCCGATCACGCCGATTTCGCGGCGGCGCATCCGATCAGGCCGGCTGAGAGCACGCCTTCCGGCAGGCCGATGCAGCGGTGCAGACCCGCTGGCACGCGCGCGCCGCCCCGGCACCACCACAGAGTCTCGCCCTCGGCCATCGCGGCCATCGCGGCATCCACCTCCATGGGCCAGACGTCGGGCTGGGCGATGCCGGTCCAGCCCTGGGCGGTCGGCATGAAACCCGCATTTGGCGCGGCCGGGTTGCCGAGTGCCACCAGCTCCGCGTCCAGGCGTTGCGGATCGAACCAGTCCTCCAGCGCCGACAATGCCAGCGCCTCGGCGCGCAGCGCCCAGCCGGGTAGGGCGAGACCCGTATTGCTGGCCCATCCCAGGATGCTGAACGGAAACTGCCGGCCGACGCGGTCGACGCTCGGGATCAGCACGCCGAAGCAGCGTGCCGGGCCGGCCAAGCCCGCGGCGAGTGCGAAATGCCAGATCGGTGCCTCGTTCCATGCGTCCAGCCACTCCGTGCCGAGGCGGGCGCGCGACGCCAGGATCAGGCGTTGCAGCCAGCCATGCCATTCGGCGATGAAGGCGGGAGGGATGCGGCGGCTGATGAAATCGCCGAGTGCCGGCGCCTTGCCGTAGAAGCCCGGTGCGTCGGGGCTGCGCGGCGCGGCACCGGGGCCGAGCGCGCTAAACATCGCCGCGCGCCAGGGCAAGCAGGTGCGTGCGGTACAGCACCGCGCTGCGCTCGTGCAGCCAGGTATGCCATGGCCAATCGGTGTCCTCGGCCAGGATCGTCAGACCGGCGATCGATTGCGGATGTGCGCCCTCGGTCAACAGAGTCCGCAGGAACGTCTCGCCGGCCCCGGCATGGTCGGCCCGCTGCGAGTGGCCGCCGATCCAGTGCTCGGGTGCGGTCGCGCGCCTGGCCCAGTCGTACGGTGTGGCCAGCAGGATCCGTCCGCCCGGCCGCACGGCATCGGCCAGGCCCGCCAGAAGACGGCGCGGCTCGGGCACGCAGTCGAGCAGGTTGAGCGCGGCGACGAGGTCCGCGCCGCCGGTCGCGAACGGCAACGCCAGCGCGTCGCAGGCCCAGAAATCCACGCGCTCGGTGTCCGGCAACGATACGTCGAAGCGCCGCCGGTCATAGGCCACGCCGATCCGCCGGCGAGGGTACGAGACCCGCCCGCGCGCGGCCGCCTGCGCCAGTCGCAACACCCCGGCGTCGATGTCGATGCCCAGCACCAGGGCGTCCGGAAAGCGCGTCGCCAGATCGAAGCTGGTGCGGCCTGCGGCACACCCCAGATCGAGCACGCGCGCCGCCCCCTGCGCCGCGCCCGTGCGTCGGTGCCAGTGTCAGCAGCCGGCCGAGGCAGCGCCGCGCGGCGCCGGGACGCGGTCCGGCGATCGGAAGGCGCCTCATTCGGGTCGAGGTCGGCGTAGGCGTCCCATCCCCAGGTCGAGTCCACCCGCCGCAGCGCATCGAACCAGGTGTCCGGACCGATCGCGTCGCCCAGCAGACTTTCCAGCGCCGGATCGAGATCCTGGCGCAGCAGCAGCGCGGTCGCTCGTTCGGCCAGCACGCGCGCCACGTCGGCAACGATGACCGGGATGTGGTCGATGATGGGATATTCCTGGCGGCAAGATGATGCCGGGCAGTGGATGATGCCGGCCAGGATGTCGTCTCCCTCGACTGCGCGGATGTCGGTCAGGACCAATTCCTGACTGCGGTCGCCCTTTGCGGCACAACGCGGGCAGATCGGGCGGAATGCCTCGAAATGGCTCCGGCGCATGGATTGCGGCCGGATCAGCCGCCGATCATCACCGTGGGGCAGCCGGGCGGCATGATGGTGCCCGTGGGGCTCGGGATCGGCGCCACGCAGGCCGGGTGCTGCGTCATGTCGCCGACGCGGGCCGCCGGCAGGCCGCCGATCATCACCGTGGCCGATCCCTTGCCGATGATGCCGGGACCGCCGGGCACGCAGCCGGGCAGGGTGCAGAGCTTCGTCATGTCGGTCACGCGCGCCGCCGGCTGGCCGCCGATCATCACGGTGGGCGCGCCCGGCGGCAGGATCGGCAGCGGCAGCGCCGGATGCGGCGCGGGTGTCGGCACCAGGGCCGCCGGATGGATCGGCGCGTGGCAATGCGGCGCCTCCTGCAGCACGTTGTCGCCGATGCGCGCGGCGGGCTGGCCCATGACGCTGTCTCCCTCAGGCGAAGATGTAGCGTGCGTCACTGACGCGGTCGAGGCGGACGCGCATCGAAATCCCGGCTATGGTGCCGCGAACGGAGGGATGCCGGATGGGCTGCTTCTGCCATCGCACGCTGGGGCCGCTCACGCTCGGCCTGCCGAGGCCTGAACGTGGCGCTGAGTGCCGCGCGCTGCCGCACGCGAACGTGGCGCTATCGCTGGCCGGCTGGCTCGGCGCGCGTGGACTGCCGGCCGCTCCCTGGCAGCCGGACCCGAACTGGCTGCGCCAGATGCTGCCGCGGCTGCGCATGAGCGCCAGCGCGATGGCCACCGTCTCGGCGCTGGCGCAGTTGCGCGCGCAGGTTCTGGCGCAGTTCGGGATCGATCTCCTGCTCCCCGGGAGTGCGGCCGCGTTCGCGCGCATCGTTGCGACCATGAACGCGCGTCTGTCGGCGATGGCGAGCGCGTCGTTCAATCCCGGTGCCTGGATCGGGCTGGCGGGGCTGAACGCGGCTATCGACCGGGTCAACCTGGCCTTGCAGGCGGGATTGCTGGCGCCGTCGGCAAGCCTCGCCATGACGACGCCGGGCGGCCTCGCCATGGCGGACTGGCGCGCCTTCCTGGCGGCGCTGGCCGGGCTGGCGCCGCTGATCGCGGCGGCGTCGCAGCTGAACATCAGCCTGGCTGCCAATTTCTCCGCGCAGCTCGCGGCAGCGCTGCGGACCCTGCGCGGGATCGCCCTGCCGGGATTTAGCGCCGCCAATCTCGCGTTCATGGCAAGCCTGACCGGCGCGTTGTCGGCCGTCGCGCAGTTGCACGCGAGTCTCGGCATCGATCCGCTGGCGCTCGGTTTTCCGGCGGTGCAGGCGATGGTCTCGGCCCGGCTCACGCGCCATGCTCTCGGCACTCGCGGCCAGCCTGCGGCTGAACCTGCAAAGCCCCAGCCTGCTGGCCGAGCTGCTCGCTCTGCTGCCGAACCTGCCATACTGCCCGACCAGTCTCGCCAATGGCGCCACGGTCCAGGCTGCCCTCGCCGCGCATGCGCAGACCGTCGAGTCGCTCGACTGGCAGGTGCCGCCGTTGGCTTCGCTGCCGGTGCTGCGCACAGGCCTGCCCGCCTGCGCGTTCGCGGCACAGTTGCAGGCGGCGCTGGGCATTTCGGCCGTGCAGTCGGCACCGTGCGGTGCGAGCTGTGATGCGGCCAGCACCATGCGCGCGCTGGCGAGTGAAGCGGCGTGACGCATCCTATCGGCTCGCCTGCTGCCAGCCCCCGGGTATGGCGGCGCCCAGCGCGCCGCTGCTGCCCTGCGGCTTGTACTGCACCAGGACACCGCGGCAGATGAACTTGTATTTCTCCTTGACGTTGTCCGCCTCGCTCCAGTCGAGATCGATGAGCAGCACATCGGTGAAGTCGATCCGCAGATAGGACTGCATCCCCTGTTCGCTGCCGGTGGCACGCCGCTTCACCAGGGTCGCCGATTCGAACGTCTTGACCCCGCACAGATCCTGGAAGAACAGCGTCGAGCCGCGATCCATCAGCCGGGTGAACTCGACGGTATCGACATCGGCGCGATAGCCGCGGGCGCCGTTGGGTCCGGCCCTCATCCACCGCGCAAATTTCAGCCTGAACGGCTTCGGCGCCGTCTTTTTCGGCTCGTGGCCGTCGCTCTCCACCTTGATTTCCTTGGGCATCTCATCGTCGTCCAGCCCGGCGGCGAAGCCGAAATCCTCCACCTCGAAGAACTTGCCCCGCACGAAATCGTCCACCAGATCGTCGTTCGGATTCAGTTGCGCGGTGCATTCGGCGTCGAGCGCCTGCCCGTTGCTCCGCACGAACCTCATCAGCATGTCATTGCGGTCTTCCGCCATCGTCTTCTCCTGCCCGGCGCGTCACGTCCGGGGCATTGCTGCCTGTCAGCCCGTGCTGCCGCGCAGCGCCAGGTCGCGCGTCCATTCCGCGGAACTGGGTGCCCCCAGCGAGCCGTCGCTGGCCTGCCGCTTGTACTGGACCGTGACACCCCGGCAGATGAACTTGCACTTCTCCTTGACGATATGCCCATCGTCCCAGTCCAGGTTGACGATCAGCACGTTGCTGAAATCGATGCGCAGGAAGGCCTGCAAGGCAAGGGTGGCGCCCGTCACCTTGCGCTTGACCAGGGTCGCGGAATCGAAGCTGATCGAGTTGCAGCAATTGTGGAAGAACACCGGAGAGGCCTTGTCCATCAGCCGCGTGAAGCTGAACGGCTCCAGAACGACCGGGTAGGCGATCTGGTCGATCTGGTTGGTGTTCTTCTTGGCATCGCGCCAGGCGGCGAACTTGACCGCGTGTGCCGACTGTCCGGCAGGTGCCGGCGACCCGGGTGGACGAGGCGCGCCCGGCATCGTGAGCGTCTTGCCGCCAGGCTCGCTGTCCTCGACATTCAGGCCGAAGGTGAAATCCTCGATTTCGAAGAACTTTCCCGGCCAGAAATCGAACAGCAGCCTGTCGTCCTTCTTGAGAGCGGCGGCACCCTCGGCCTTGACGCCCTCGCCGTTGCTCTGCACGAACTTCATCAGCAGATCGCCTTGCTTTTCAGCCAATCTCCTGCCTCCCTTCCATCACGCGCCGGAATGGCCGCGCGCGGTCATTGCGATGGCACGCGCGACACCAGACGCAATGCCACGGTCAGTCCCTCCAACTGGTAGTGCGGACGCAGGAAGAACTTCGCCTCGTACTGTCCTGGCGCGCCCTCCTTCTCGTCCAGCTCCACACGTCCTTCCTCAAGCGGGTGCGCCGCCTTCCATTCCTCGCTCGACGTGCCGGGCGATCCGTCCACATAGCCGAGCAGCCAGCCGCCCAGCCATTCCGCGAGTTGCTGGCGCGACTGCATCGAGCCGATCTTGTCGCGCACCATGCATTTCAGGTGATGGGCGAAGCGGCAGGCGGCGAACAGATAGGGCAGCCTGGCGCTGAGCACGGCATTCGCGGTGGCGGCCGGGTCGTCATAGTCCAGCGGCTTTTGCAGGGATTGCGCGCTGATGAAGGCGGCGAAGTCGGCGTTCTTGCGATGCACGAGCGGGATGAAGCCGCTGCGCGCCAGCTCCGCCTCGCGCCGCTCGCTGAGCGCGATTTCCGTGACACAGCGCCGGTCCACGGCACCGTCGGCCGTCGGAAATCCATAGACCGGCAGCCCCTCGACCGCGCCGCCCGTATCGACGCCGCGGATGCGGGTACACCACCCGTAGAGCTGGAACGCGCGGGCCACGTTGGCGCCGAACGCATAGGCCGGACTGGCCCAGACATAGGTCTCGGCGTCCGGCCCCTCCGCGTCCTCCTCGAAGGCGAACGCCTCGACCGGGTCGGTGCGCGCGCCGTACGGCAGCCGGGCGAGGAAGCGCGGCATGCACAGACCCAGATAGCGGCTGTCCTCGCTCTCGCGCAGCGAACGCCAGGCGGTGTATTCCGGCGTCTGGAAGATGCGCGTGAGATCGCGCGGGTTGGCCAGCTCCGCCCAGCTCCCCATCTGCATGACAGATGGCGCCGCCGCCGTGATGAACGGCGTGTGCGCAGCGGCGGCGATGCGCGCCATGTCGGCCAGCACCTGCACGTCTTCGGGATGGTGGTCGAACTCGTAGTCGCCCACCAGGACGCCGAATGGCTCGCCGCCGAGCTGCCCGTATTCCTCCTCGTAGATCTTGCGGAAGATCGGGCTCTGGTCCCACGCCGTGCCGCGGAACTTGCGCAGCGTCCGGGCGAGCTCCCGCTTCGAGATGCTGAGGGCCCGCACCTTCAGCATGGCGTCCGTCTCGACACTTCGTACCAGGAAATGCAGGCCGCGCCAGCTTGCCTCCAGTCGCTGGAACTCCGGGTGATGCAGGATGCGGTTGATCTGCTCCGAGAGCTTGCGGTCGATCTCGGCGCTGAGCGCCTCGACCGTGCGGCGCGGGTCGGGCGAGAGCAGGTGCGGACTCGCGCGGACCTGTGCGGCCAGCACCTCGGCCGCCCGCTCCATCGCCTCGTGCCGATCGGCCGCGGCCGGCGTCGCGAGGCCGTTCCAGCAGCTCGGCGAGCTCGCTGTGGGCTATCATGATCCGCGCGGCGCTAGTTGATGTTGACCATGGGGGCGGCGATCGTCATCGGCGCGCCGGCGTTGAGCGACATCGCTGCCCCCGACTGCATCGAGATCTCGCCCCCGGCTTGCGCCTGCACCTCGCCCTCGGTCGTGATCGAGAGTTTGGCGGCGCTGATCGTCACCCCGGTCGTGTCGATGGTGACGCTGTTCGAGCCGACGCTGAGCGTGATCGACTGGCCGGCGGTAACGCTGCTCTTGCCGGCCGTGACAGTGATGGAGTGATTGCCCTGCGACACGGTAAGGCTGTCATTTCCCGCCGATATGGTGACGGAGTTGTTGCCCTGATTGAGCGTGATCGAGCGGTTGCCCTGGTCCACCGTGGTCGTGGTGTCCTGGGTGATCTTCACCGTCTCATTGTTGAGAACGACCTTGTTGTAGTCCTTCTGCGCCTGGAAAAAGACCTCCTCGGAGCCTGCCTTGTCCTCGAAGCGCAGTTCGTTGAACCCGCTGCCGCCCAGCGACGAGCTGCTCTTGATGGTGGTGCGGGTCTTGTTGTCAGGCTGCGTGTAGGGAATTGTCACGTTCGCGTTATAGACGCTGCCGGTGACGATTGGCCGGTCCGGGTTGCCTTCCAGGAATTCGACGATTACCTCCTGGCCGATGCGCGGGATGAACATGCCGCCCCAGGACACGCCGGCCCAGACCTGCGCCACGCGAATCCAGCACGAGCTGTTCTCGTCCTGGGTGGAGCTGCGGTCCCAGTTGAACTTCACCTTGATGCGGCCGTACTGGTCGGTGGTGATCTCCTGGCCGGATTCGCCCACGACCTTCGCGGTTTGCGGACCCTGCACCAGCGCGCGCGGCGTGCGGCGATCCAGGCGGAACGGGATGGTCCCCGGAATCGCCTGGAACACGCAACGATAGGTGTCCCGCAACTCGCCAGAGCTGTCCGACATCGCCTCGGCCATGCTCAGCGTGTGGGTCGCGGCGATGACCAGATACTCCTGGTTCAGCGCAGCCTCGGAAAAACGCGACATGGTGAACTTGCCGCCGGTCTGCACGCCGCGCGCGTTGGTGACGCCATTGTGGATCTGGCGGCGCGCGTGCAGATCCTGCATGCGTACGTCGGCGAGCTTCTGGCCGTCGTCGGTCACGGCGTAGGCGCCCGGATAGTCGTACACCTCGTATGTGCCGTACGAATGGCCGCCGGCCTGGATCGACTTGGCGGTGAGATCGGCGGCGGGCGTGGTGAAATTGTAGTCGCGATAGGTGAAGGCGCCGGGATGCAGATTGATGTCCGACGCCCACTCCCAGATGTGGTCCTCGACGCCGCGCGCTTCGGTCTGCTCGGTATAGAACGGAATCGCCGTGCCGAGTGCCGTGTGGGAGTTCGGATCATCGGCCAGCACCAGCGTATGGCTGCCGTCCTGGTGCTGGAAGAAATAATAGATGCCGAACGTTTCCATCAGGCGCGTGACGAAGTCGAGCGAGGTCTCGCGATACTGCACACAGGTACTCGAGGGTGGCGTCGCCCGCCTGATTCTGCCGCTTGTCCTGGAAATCGGAGAAGCCGGCGTCGCGGAAGACGGTGGTGATGATGGTCCAGGCAGAGACATTCTGGAAGATGCGGCAGTCCTGCACGCGTGACAGCAGCCAGACCCAGGGGCGCAGCTCCATCCGGTAGCGATAGGCGCCGCTGACCAGCCCGCCATAGGCCATGCGCGCGATGATGCCGTTGAAGTAGCGGCTCGTGCCGCCCGGCGGCTTCAGTGCCACCGTCACGGAACTGCCGAGCAGCGACTTCAGATCGCCGCGGGCCTTCGCGCTCGACAGGTCGAGCGCGATCAGGAACGGGCGTCCCAGCTCCTCGCTGACGCTCAGCCCGTCCAGCGTGAGCGTGAACTGCGGATCGGGGTCGATCGTGAGGGTGACATAGGGGCTGCCCGTGTCGTCCGTGCCGGCGGCCTGTGACATTACGCTGCCCCTGCGTCGCTGCGGGAAAACATGTCTCTGCCGTAACCGGGCTGCGCGGCTGCCGCGGTGTCCAAGGTCACAGCCGGGCAGGGCAGCGGAAGCTGCGCAAGGCGGACAGGGTGAACACGTTTCGCACGCTGCTCGCGTTCAGCTCGAAAATGGCCTCGCCTGCCGGGCTGCTGAACACCAGGCGGAACTTGTCCGGCTGCCCCGACGGGATCACCCGCGACGCATCCAGCAGCCGCAGCAACGCCCAGGCGCCGTCGCGGGTGGTGTCGCTCTCCTGGCCGTTGACCGGCACCATCGTCACCATCACCTGCGTCTTGCCGTTCGCACCTGGCCACTGGAACGACATCGATTCGGTGGGTCCGTGATTGTAGGTGAGGGTCTGCCCGGCGATGTCCACGCTGACCTCCTTGAGGCTGGGATCAAGCGAGACCGGCACAAGCTGGAACTTCACCTGCAGCGTGCTGCCGTTGGCGAACAGCGAGTCGCGGATCAGCGCCGCGCGCTCGAACTCCGACAGCGCGCCGGGCGACAGGCCGAGCTTCGCGTGGTCGGCCGACTGCCAGCGCCAGGGCGTCTGCGTGGTATCGACGAATGGCTTGAGATTGTCGTTGAAGAAGGTGTCGATCAGGCCGCCCGGCCCCAGCAGATGCGCGAAATCATCCGGCGGCACGTCGGCACCGCTGGACGCGATGAATGGATAGCGGCCGAACGCGGCGTTGCACAGCGGCAATACCTTCGAGCGCCAGGCATCGGACAGCTCCTGGCTGGCACCATGGGCGGTGACCGAGCTGCTGCTGGCTGAGACCGTTTGCAGCATCGCCGCGATCGGCTTCGGCAGATCCTTGGCCAGATCCTGCAACTGCGCCGCCGCCCCACCCGCGCCGCCGCCGCCCCCGGCTCCGCCCCCGGCGACCACGCCCAGCAGCGCCTGCCCCTGATTCGGCGCGTTCGCGACCTGATTGAAGTTTTGGTACAGTGCCTGGATCTTCATGATCGCCGTGTTCATGGGCGCGGGCTGGCCCTTGGCGCCGTTCACGAAGTCATGGATTTGCAGGAAGTGCTGATCTACGCGCGTCGCCGGATCGACCGGCTTGCCGCCGGCTCCCGGGCTGTCGCCGAAGGCCTCCTGGATGACGGCCGCGAGCTCGGTCTGCTCCAGCGACAGCCCCTCGCGCGCCTTGAAGGCGCCGAAGCCCGCGACTTTCGATCCGACCTTGGCCGCCCTTGGCCTCGGCCTGCGCGGCCGCTTTGTCGGTAGCCGCTTGCCGGCTCAGCTGGGTCTGCTGATCGATGCTCGTCAACAGATCGCGCAGCGGCGAGTCCGGGCCGGAAAGCGCGAACAGCTCGGCCAGCCCGCCCTGCAGATTGTCGAACGGCTTGATGGCGATATCCGCCAGCAGCGCATCCCAGTGGCGCGCGTAATCGTCCAGATACAGGCCGAGCACGTCGCGCCGCAGCTTGTTGACGGCGGCGATCGTGGCGGCGACGCCGCGCTTTTCCCGGCCGAGCACCCACCCATCCTCGGCCACGTCCTGTGTCACCTGCGGCAGCATCGGCAGGAAGCCGGTGTGATAGCCGTTCCAGGTGAACACCCCCGGCACGCCCGTATTCAGCGAATGCCCCGACCGCAGCTCGAACACGCGGCCCGCTTCCGCGCCGGCATTGTCCGCCACCGTCCATTCCGGCAGGTCGCGCAGGCGCGCGCTGCGCAGCAGCCGGTTGTAGCTGTATTCGGCGATCGGCTGCTGCGTCAGGATGCCGCGCACCTGCGCCACCAGCGGGCCGTTCAGCGGTATCGGCGTGGGCGGGCGTTGCAGCAGCGCATCCACGTGCTGCATCAGCGCCGTCCGTGTCTCTGCCTGATCGTCGCCGGGGAAGCTCGCGGCGAAGTCGGCCTGCATCCATTGTTCGACCAGATCGCGGTCGAGCGGTCCCTGCCGACCCAGGATCAGATAGACCTTCAGTGCCTGGTAGAGGAAATCCGGCTTGCCCAGAGCCTGCTGCATCTGCACTTCCAGGCGAGCCAGCAGGCGCGGCAGCAGCAGCGCGTTCAGCGCGCGATAGTACCCGTCGATCGCCGCGGTGGTCAGCTTCTGGCCTTGGTACAGGCCGAAGGTGAGGGTCACCGGTGTCGCCTGCTCACGCATCTCGTAGCCGCCCCGCATAGTGCGCAAGGTCGCCAGCGCGGGCAGCACGGCGGGGAGGTCAGTGTCGTGCGGGCCGCGCTTGGCCAGCGCCGCGTACTGCATGTCGTAGCGCTGCGCCTCGTCATGCACCTGAGCGATCATGGCGCGATTGCCCATGAAGCTCGCGGTCCAGAATCCGGCCAGCAGCAGCAGCACCAGGATGCAGCCGGCATAGGCGGCGCGATAGGTCCAGCGGGCGCGTGCCTCCACCTTCGGGTCCAGGCTGACCAGGCTCGCTTCGCCGAACACGACTTCGCGCACCAGCCGGTTCAGGAAATAGCTGCGCCCGGTGCCGCTGAATGCGGTCACGGCCTGGCGTTGCAGCCCGAAACTGCTGGCCATCGCACCCAACAGCCGGTCGATCGGCGTGCCGTCCTGCGTGCCGCTGGTCAGGTACACGCCGCGCAGCAGCGGCCGCGCCTCGAGCCGGCTGGGACGGAAAATCTCGCCCAGGAACTCGGCCGCGACGTCGCGCAGCGAGGCGATCTGCTGCGGGAAGCCGTAGATCAGGCGACGGCGCTGGATGTCCGTCTCCTGATGCACGCGCTCCAGCATGCGCTCGTTCAGCCGTGCCAGCAGCGCGTCGAACTCCGCGCCGAATCCCGCGACCGCGCCGCCTTCCTCCTTTCCGTCATCGAGCGGGAAGGTCATTCCCCAGACCTGCTCGCGTTCCTCCTTGCCGAGATTGTCGAAGAACTCGACGAAGCCCGCGATCAGGTCGGCCTTGGTGAACAGCACATAGACCGGGATGCGCACGCCCAGCTCGTCGTGCAGCTCGCGGATGCGCTTGCGCATGGCGCGGGCATGGGCCTGCCGCTCGGCCTCGCCGAGTTGCGCGAGATCGGACAGGCTGATCGCCACCAGCACGCCGTTCAGCGGCTGGCGGCGGCGGTAGCGCTTCAGCAGGCGCAGGAAGCCGAGCCAGGCACCGCTGTCCACGGCCGCCTGGCTGTCCTGCGTCGTGTAGCGGCCGGCGGTGTCGATCAGCACCGCCTGATCGGTGAACCACCAGTCGCAATTGCGCGTGCCGCCGACGCCCTGGAGCACCTGCGCGCCGCCCGGCCCGGCGGCGGTCCTGTCGGCCAGCGGGAAGTCGAGGCCGCTATGCAGCAGGGCGGTGGTCTTGCCCGCGCCCGGTGGCCCGATGAACATGTACCAAGGGAGCTGATACAGATGCCGCCGCGAACGGCCGCCGAGCTTCGCGCGCTTCAGCGCGTGCAGCGCCTCGCGCAGCCGCTCGCCCAGCAGCGCCACCTCCTCGGCCGAGGCGGTGGTGTCCGCATCGGGGGCACTCGTCGCTGCGACGCCGTCCACCAGCTCCCTGTCACGGCGGCTCGCGCGCAGTTCGCGGATCAGGTTCAGCACCAGCCACAGCACCAGCAGCAGCACGATGACGAGTCCGCGCGCGAGTGTGGTGACCAGCGGATGCAGGTCGCCCACGCCCAGCAGCGGGCCGAAGAACCAGACGATCACGCCCAGCACGACCACGCCCAGCAGCGTGGTGAACCAGCGCGAGCGGTAGAGGCGGGCGATGAGGTCTCTCATGGCGGCAGCCTGCGCGATATACGGACGGTCATGTGGCGGGCGCCGTGCGCACCAGCACGATCTCGGTGCGGCGATTCTGCTGGCGGCCCTGAGGTGTCGCGTTCGAGGCGATCGGGTCGGCGTCGGCGCGCCCGGTCGCGTGGACCCGCGTCGGGTTCGACAAATGAGCCGCGATCACTTTCGCCACCGCGTCGGCGCGCGCCTGCGACAGCTCGAAATTGGAGGGGAAGCGGACCGTGCGGATCGGCTGGTTGTCGGTATAGCCATTGACGGTGACGCCGCCCTTCTCATCCTGCAGCGCCTGCGCGATGCGCAGGATCAGCCCGTCATAGCTCGGGTTCAGCGTGGCCTGGCCGGAGCCGAACATGTTGGCGCCCGTCAGGCGCACCGTGACCGATTGGGGGTCGTCGAACACCTGCACCAGCCCGGCCTTGATCTCGGGTGCAAGGAAGGTGTGCAGCTTCGTGACCACCGTGTTCTGCGCCGCCGGCGGTGCCGGAGCCGGCGGGGGCGGCGGCACCGGGGCTGCCTCGGCGCGCGCGACCATGATGGGACCGCGCGGCGGCAATCCGAACAGCTCGGCAAAGGCGATGTCCGAACTGCCGGCCAGCGCGAAGTTGAAGCCGAGATACATCAGGCAGGCCAGCGCCAGCGTGCCGAGCCCGAGCGCCCAGATCGGCACGCGCTGTGCCAGCGGCCGATAGGCTGCGGGCAGCCCGCGCCAATGCGGCGATAATTCGCGCTCGAACTCGCCGCGCCGCTGCCGCACGGTGCGGAACACGGAATCGCGCAGCTCTGTCAACGCCGCGATGCCGCGCGGCTGCACGCGATAGCGGCCCTCGAAGCCGAGCGCCGTGCAGAGATACATCAGCTCGACCACCTCGCTGTGGTGGCCGAGATCCTTCTGCATCTGGTCAAGGATGTCGAAGAACCGCTCGCCGCCGCTCACCTCGTTATGGAAGATGCTGGTGAGCGTCTGCGCGCCCCAGGAACTCGCGGCACCCCAGGGCGTGCTCAGCACCAGGTCGTCGATCGTGGCGCACAGCGCATAGCGGGCGGCGCGCAGCGAGCGCGTGTCGAGCCCGGTGGCCAGGGCCCGCTTCTCGAACGCGCGTACGGCCTCGACCATGTTGCGGCGCAGTTGATCGGGATCGGGCGCGCGCCCGCGACCGCCGGCGATGCGCACGGCCGCCGCCAGCAACGGGGCCGCCGCGGCGATCAGCGGGTTGATGCCGATTGTCGGAACGGCGGTTGTGGTATCGGCGGCGGCCATGGCGGCCGGGCGGGGCGCCGAAGGCTGCGCCGCCTGCCCGCCGGGCCGGGGCCGGATCAGGGTGCGTTCGGCATCGGATGGCTCGGCAAAGGGATCATCGCTCATCCTGGCTCACCCTCGGATCGCCCAGCATTCCATCTCAAGTCCCGGCACGTCGCCTGTGACGTGGATCGCAATTCCGCCCGATCGCGCCAGCGCCGCCCAGTACCGGACTGCTGCGGTCCAGCTCGAAATAGCTGGTGCCCGCATAGTAGGGCAGTTGCCTCGGCGCCACCGGCAGCGCGCGCACCGCGATGCCCGGAAGTGCGACGTTGATCAATTCGCGAATCTGCTCCACGGGTCCGATCTTGACCAGGTTCGGGAAGTTGCGGCGCAACGTCTCGGCCGGAATTTGCGCCTTCAGCGCCAGGACCCATGTGGCGTCGGTCACAAGGCTGCGGTCCAGGATGGGCCCGACGCGGATGCCGAACTTGCGCTCCTGCAACGGGATCGGCACCGCCGTCTGCTCCAGCACCGCCGACAGCGCCTGCCGCAGTGCGGCCATCACCGGGCGGAACGTCGCTTGCAGATCCTCGTGCTTGTAAGGCGGGAACGCCACCGGCCGCTTGCGCGTCTCGGTGAAGGTCGCAAGCTCGCCGGCAAGGCTGACTGCCACCTGATAGAACGCTTCGGGATGCAACTGGCCGACGCTCGCGGCGAGATGCGTCAGCAGCGGCTCGTAGCGGTTGCAAAGTTGCAACAGAAGGTAGTCGGCGATCTCCGCGGCCCCGCGCGTGGCCGTTTCCGACACCCGCCCGGCCAGCGCCTCGGCGCGGTGGTGCAGCAGGCCCTGCAACTGGTTGATGAAGCCCGCCAGCACGCCGGAGGCGAGGCAGACCAGGACCGGCGGGATGATAGGCGTCGTCCAGCACCACGCTGCGATCGGCGCGCATCTCGATTACGCGCGCGAGCCCGATCGCGGTGAAACCGGCGCGCGCCTCGCCCTCCAGCGCCAGCCGCAGCCGCAGCTTGCCGATCGGCAGCGTGGCGCTGCCCTGATAGCCGGCATTGGTGTCCACGGCCTCGTGCTCGGCGGTGGCGAAGCGGGCCACCGTCTCGATCTGCTCCGGCGGCGCCGTCTCCACGCCGCCCGGCTGGCGCGTCGGCAGCAGCAGATAGACGATTGCGTTGCGCGCCGCCTCCGGCAGGTCGATGGGTCGTGGCGGATCGACGTCAGCAGGAGCGGAGAAGGGCGTGCCGTCCGGCAGGATGCCGGAGGCGCTGCGCAGGGCGAACTTGCCCAACGTCAGCAGGTCGGTGTCGAGATCGATCTGCGACAGACCCCAGCTATAGGCGCGCAGCGGTGCCGTGCTGGCGCGGACCAGGCGCTCGAAATAGCGTTCCTGCTGCTGCAAGTGCTGCGGCTGGAGGAACAGGCCCTCGGTCCAGACGACCTTGTTCTCCCAGCCCATGTGTCAGGCGCCTGGTTTCTGCGGCGGCAGGGTCGCGGTCTTGAGGGCGATGCCGTCATGCCCAGCGGTGATGGTGAGGTTCGTCGTCTGATGCGCCGGAATGTCGGCCGCGGCCCGCCAGGCAGCGTGCTGGAAGTCGCGATAGCCAGCGAACACGCCGATGGCCTTCACGTCGTCGCGCGGGGTGAGGCTCACGGTCTTGGACTGGCCGGGTGCCAGGATGAAATCGTCGCGCTTCACCAGATCGGCGCCGAGCGTCGTGGCATCCTGGTGGTACAGCGGGAAGAACTCGGCATTGCTGAATCCGGCCTGGGAGCCGAGCTGATAGATGCGCAGGTCAACCGGCGCCCCCTGGCCGGTAGGCGTGGGATTGGCGTCCGCGGCTGCCGTCATGGTGACGTTGACGAGCGTGGGCGGCGGCGGCGGCGGGGGTGCCGCGCAGCCGGCCAGCGCCGCCAGCAGAACGACGGCGGCGAGCCGGCCGGGCCAATTCGATCCGCCTGTGCCAATCATGCCCGTGCTCCAAATTCCGTCTATGGATATGTGCCCCGGAATGGCGGCGACGGGAAGCCCGCGCTACAGCTTCCGCGATTGCGCGTCGTAGGCGCGTGCGAACTCCCGGCCGAACACCGACTGGAAATCATCCTCGGCCTCGCGCGCGATGTCCTTGTACGTGGCGCAGAACAGCTCCCAGGTGCGCGCGCGTCGCGCGGCCGGCAGCACGGCGTCCAGCATGCCCGGCTGCAACCGCTTTTCCAACGCTGCCGGATCGAAGCGGCGCAGCAATCCGATCAGCGCTGTCTGCACGCCGGCCATGACCGCGATCTCGTGGCCGCGCACGTCGGCGAACGCCTCGCGCACGGCATCGAGCGGCGGCTTGTAGCCGGGACGATCCGGCAGCAGCAGGGCCGCCGTGGCCTCCTCCGGTGTCACCGAGAACTTGAGTGCGTTGTTGTCGCGGGCGCGCAGCATCGTCTGCTCGACGCGGAACTCGTTCTTGATGGCGCTGCGCGACATCAGCACCTCGCGCAGACCCTCGACCATCGCGCGAAACAATGCGCCGGCCGCGTGCAGGGCCGCCTCGGGGCTCTGGTTGGCGAGCCGCAGATCGGGCACTCCCGCCCCGGCCAGGAACGCCGCAAGCAGATGCGCGGCGTCGGCCGGCAGGACGGCGGCGGGAGGATTGGGGGCGAAAGCGCCCGCCTGTGCAGCCTGTGCCGGCGGGGCAGGCGTGGGCGGTGGCGTTGGTTCGCCGGGTGGCGTGTCGCCCAGCAGCGCATCGAAATCGAGGTCGTCGAGATTGACCGGTGCGATCGGCTTCGGTGCCGAAAAGGCATGCGCGGGCGCGTCGGCGTTGTCGGGCTGTGACGGTCCCTGCCAGGACTCGACGGGCGTTGCGCCGTGGAACAGATCGTCGTCCAGCACGCCGGGACGGCGCTGGTTCTCGTCGAGGAGGTCGAACGGGTCGGCGGAGCGCGACGGTGGCGGCGCAGCCGGCAGCGGATGCGCGAAAGGTGCTGCTGGTGGGGCTGCCTCGGCACCGAACGGGTTATCCAGCGGGTCGTCGCCCAGCGGGTCGGGCGTGCCGCGCAGCAGCGGTGCTGGCTGCGCCGCCGCGGCAGGCAGGGCCGGCGGGGGTGGCGCGAAGCCGAACGGATCAAGGTCGCCCGCCGTGGCGCCGCCCAATTCGGTGACGCTGATCGCATAATCGCCAAGCCGCAGCTCGTCGCCGTCCGTCAGGATCACCCGGCTGTCGCGCTGCGTCGGCTCGCGCGCGCCGTTGATGAACACGCCGTTGGTGCTGAGATCGGTCAGCACCGGGCGCCCGGCTTCGATGCTGATGACGCAATGTGTCTTTGACAGGTGCCGGTCCGGGTCTGCCAGCACCCAGTCGTTGCCGGCGGCCCGGCCGATGGATAAGGTTCCGCCCGCCAGCGTCCGCATCTCGCGCGGGGCGAGGCCGCGCCGATGCTCGAGCGTCAGCGTCAGCGCCATGCGAATATGCCCTTGCAGGAGGTTGTCATGGCCGATGTCACCCTAGCCGAGCTGAACGGGAGCGTCTGGCTCGTCGGCGGGGAGCTGCACATCGACGACCTGCTCGCGAACACCCTGTCCAAGGACATCACCATCGAACTGGTGCCCTGCGAACGCAAGTCGGACGTGCGGCAGCTGTGGATCCAGAATTGCGGCGAGCCGGCCGGCGGTGCCGATCCGTGGCTGATCCACCCGGCGATCGTGGCGCGCATCAAGCGCAGCACGCCCGACTACGCGGTGTTCTTCGCGCAGTGGTCGGTGATGCTGGACGAGGATGCGCTGCGAGTGATCGCCTCGGCCGCGTCCTGGGCGCGTGAGAACCCGCAAGCCGCGGTGCTGCTCGCCGAATATGTCGATCCGGCCGGGCCGCCGGCGATCGAGGGCCTGTCGCGGCTGCGCGCGCAACTGATCGAGGACAAGCTGGTGGAAGACGGGCTGCCGCGCGAGCGCATCACGCGCACGCGGCGCGATATCGCCGAGGTGCCCGGAATGGGCCAGGAAAGCCAACGGTTGGACATCGTCGTGCGCGCGATCTGATGCGGCGTCCTGCATCGGCTGTTCGGTCGGTCTAGCTGAGCGAGGCCAGCAGGGCGTCCAGGTCCGGCTCGGTCGCGTCGGGCGAGGCGGGCGGCGGCTCGGTGTTCAGGCTGGCGAGCAGGGCGTCCAGATCGTCCGCCGGCGCCTCCGGGGCGGCCGGTTCCGGCTGCGGTGCGGGCGGCTCCGGTGCGGCAGCGGCCGGTGCCGCGTCGGCTGGCGCCAGGCTGGCCAGCAAGGCATCCAGATCGGGCGCCGTCTCCTGCTCGCTCACAGCCTCAGGCGCTGGAGCGACCTCCTGCGCAGCCGGCACCGATACGGGAACAGGCGCCGCATCCGCAGGCGTTGCCGCGATCGCTACCGGCGCCCAGAAACCCGCGAGCGGCGTGCCCGCGAGCGAGGTGAAGCCGCCGAGCCGCACCTCCGGCCGCCCGCGCAGGCTCAGCACCGGCATGACGCGATAGGTCGCGACCTGTGCGGCCTGCCGCTCCGAGTACAGGCGCTCGGTGCATGGCAGCGCCACCTGGTCACCGTCCGGCGCGGCATAGACGTAGTATGGCATGTCGCCCACGCCGGCGACCGAGCCCAGGCGCATCTTCGCACCCTGCTGCGCCCAGGTTTCGGCGATCAGCAGGCCCGCCAGCAGCGCCGGATGACCCCAGAGCATGCCGGAGAGGCCGGACTGGCGCGTGAACTCCTCGAAGGCGAAGGCGTCGATCGGGTCGCTTTTCTTCCCGTACGGCATCCGCAGCAGGAAGCGCGGCGTGGCCAGCCCCAGATACGCGCTCGCGGGCAGGGCTTGCAGCGCCGCCCAGGCATCCTTGATGAGCGGATGCTGGTCGTGGGCAGGGATGCCCAGCGCGTCCGGTCCGATCCCCGCCACGAACGGCGCCCCGGCGGCACCCGCGATCTGTGCCACACGCCCCAGCAGATCGGCGTGCGGCGGCGTGAGCTCGAAGCCGTACAGGCCGACGATGGCCGACAGCGCGCCCTGGTGCGCGTCCAGCGCCGGCTGCTCGACCAGCATCCCGTACAGCCCGGTATCCTGCAGCGCGTCGGTGGTCGCGAGGTCGGCCGCCAGCTCCTCCGCGGAGACGTCGTACAGCACGATCTCCATGCGCGCGCCGGTCTCGATCCGCCGCACCAGCAGCTCGACGCCGCGCCAGATCGCCTCGGCCGCCTGGAAATCGGGATGGTGCAGCACCCGGCGCATGGTGGCCGAGAGCGCCTCGTCCACTCGTGCCGTCAGTTGCTCTTGCCGCGCGTCGCGGCCGGGTTGGACAAAGGGGCCGACCATGCGGCGCATCATCTCGTCCACGCTGCGCTCGGCGCTGTCGCGCGTGGCGGGCCGGCCGACCAGACGGGCGAAATCGGACAGGCGCCGGTCGGTGGCAACGGCGGCGCCGCGCGCCAGCCGCGGCGGCGGCGGCAGAGGGGCTTCGCCGCCCCAGGACAGCACCTCCTTCGCGGCGCGGTCGAATCCGGCGCGGCTGGCGAGATTGCGTCGCAGATCGAGCAGGGATTCGAACAGCTCGACATTCTCGGCGAGCTGATCGGGATGGAAGGCGTCCATATCGCCGATGGGGACCGCGACCGCGCTGCCGTCGCCCGCCAGGGTGAGGTGGAGCGAAATCTGCATCCGGCCGAGCACGTCGTCGAGGTTGTCCACATCGACCTTGATCGGCTTGCGACGTGCCAGCGCCTCGCCGGTCTCGACCGTCCCGGCATTCGCCCGCCCCGAGAAATCGCCCAGCAGCGCCAGGCGAAACTTGCCCGCCGATGCCGCCGGCCGCTTCTTGGCATCGATCCGACCGAAACTGACTGCGTAGGGCATGCGACGCTCCGGATTGCGAACGGCCGGGACGATACCACCCCGGCATGAGCCGCCAAGCGGGAGGTAGCGGGGCGTCGATAAGAAATATTTGACAGCCCCCCGTCCGGTGCGCTGTTGCTGTTGGGCACCGTTTCAAGCCGCCCTCGGGAGAACGCCTATGGCAGCGCCAGTACAGACCGGCATGGATAAGGCCGATATGAAGAAGCTGCTCGTGAAGTCGAAAAAGGAGCCGGTGAACTGCGCGATCGGCGTGGGCGACAACAACGCCTTCGGGTTGCTGATGCTGGACCGCATCAAGGCGCCCAAGGCGGTCGAGAAGGAGCTGGTGAAGGAAATCCCCGCCGCGAAGAACACGCGCTGGGGCACCGCGATGGTGGATCCCGACGACGACCCGAAGCTGGTCAAGATCACCATCAACAAGCCGATCTCCAGCATGGCCAAGCGGCTGGTCAAGACGCTGAAGGGCACCGGTTTCACCAAGGTGCAAATCCTGCTGGAGGACGGCACCGCAGTCGAAGGTGCGGAGGAGGAGGACGAGACGGCCGCCGCCGCTTCTGCCGATGGGGCGCCACCTCCGCCCCCGCCGTCCGCCGGAGAAAAGCCCGCCTACGACGCGGCCGAACTTGCGCGCCGCCTGGCGGAGCTCGCGGCGCGCATCCCGCAGGCCTCAGGCGGCAACGCGGCGCGCCAGGCGGAGCTGGCGAAGCTCGCGACCCAGGCGAACGTCAACATCAAGACCAACAATCTGACCTATGCCGCGACTTCCATCGAGCAACTGAGGCGCGCGCTGGATACGGCGCCTCCGCCGCCCCCGGCGCCCCCTGCCTCGGCGCCAGCCCAGGATGCGGGCGCGCTCGCCAAGGAACTCGCGGCCCTGGCGCCCCGCATTCCGCAGGCGGCCGGCGACGATGCCGCCCGCCGGGCCGAGCTGATGAAGCTCGCGACCGACGCCAACGTGAACATCAAGACCAACAACCTGACCTATGCCGCGACCTGCATCGCGCAATTGCGCCGGGCCCTGGACGGTGCGGGCGGCGGTGCCCGGCCGCCGGACGCGGCCACGGAAAAGGCCCGCGAGACCGCCTATCAGTCCGGAACCTACGGCAAGTCCGGCGCCGTGTGGGTCGCCACCCGTACCAAGGTCGAGACAGAGCTCGAGAAGCTGCGCGGGGCCATCGTGGCGGCCTATCGGGGGCAGGCTTTCGTGAGCGAGATCGAGGCGAAGTTCCGCGAAAAGACCGCGCCTGTTCTGCAGACGCTGGACACCCGCCTGTCGGATACGCTTGCCGAGGCGGGAAACGCGCCGGATGCGGCGGCCCGGTCGAAGCTGATCGATAGGGCGCGCAAGGTGATGGACGAGTACCGCGTCTATGCGTCAAACGGGCCGCTTGCCGACCTCGATTCCAATCCGTTTACACCCGTGGCCATCCAGTCCACGGTCAACGCGACGCTGACCCAGCTGGAGAAGGCGCTGGCCTAGAGAGCCGCCGCCAGAGCCCCCGCCGGCGGGCTTGAATGACGTCCACGGCCACGAGGGCACCATCTGTCATTGGGGGAGAGACTCGGGCCGACCCATGAGTGATGCTGGTAGCGCAACTCGTCGGACACCGAGCCGACGAGCGAGCCTGGCCCTCAGCCCGGCCGCAGTTCGAGTGCGTAGTATTTCGCCAGCTCCTCGCGCATGGCATCGCCAAAATTGAGATCGCCTCGACGGACCGTGCGCAGGTACATCGCCCCCGGGATCGCCTCGTCTTCGGGTTCGCCCTGGACATGCAGCGAGGAAGCGGCGTTCAACTTCGCGGCAGCAGCGGCGAGATAGGCCTCGAATCCGGGCGCCGCAACGATCTCGGAAATGCGGCCGTCCGAGGCGATGGCCCAACTGCCGGCGTCCTGAGCCTCCGGCCGCTCCGGATCGTGAAAAATCAGCGTGAAGCGCTCCCGGTCACCTGACATGTCGGCGATCCTTCGCGACCGGCCGCGGCGGCGTGATCACTTTTTCTCCAGCAGCTTGTTAAGCATTTGCACCGTCGTTGGTCCGTTCTGCATGGCGTGGAACTCGACCGGCTGGTATGGATAGGCATCGGGGTTCTCTTTCGAGCCGGAGACATATAGGCCGGGGATGAGGTTGGCGGCGAATATCATGCCCATCGTGAATTCCGGATCGCTTTTCCCTAGCCCACCCTCATTGTACAGCTGCGCCAGCCTGCGCTGACGGACGTGTGTCATTTCGTGGACGATCGTGTCGCACATCGTATCGAACGAATAGGCGTCGCCAGCTTCTGACGCGAAAAAGACATAGACGTTACCGTCATTCTGGTCGACGTAGCCTCCCAAACCCTTCTCACGCTCTTTTGTCGGGGCGAATGCGATCGCCGGCCGGGATTCCAGGCCGAGCTCCTGCGCCTGGATGGTGGCGATCCTTTGCAGTGCCTTCATCTTGGCATTGCCGTCCAACTTCTCCCAGCAGTTCCGCGCTTCCATGACGTCCTCGTCGTCGGCAAGTCTGCGGGCCAGTTGCCCGCAGATTTCGCGCTCGCGCTTGGCGAAATCGTCACCGCGCATCAGGTCGGTGAGCTTGCACAGAAGGCTGATCTGCGCCTTCCTGATCTCTTTATCATTTTGCAGGCCGCCTTTGGACAGCAGTATCAGATCGTCGATCACGGCTTCGGCCGTCGGTCCCGCATATTTTTCCTTGAGGTTCTCCCACAAGCAAAGAGGCCAGTGGTTGCGGCTGGCTTCGCGCTCATCCGCCGCCTCATTAAGCTTACTCGCCCGCTGGACGGCGGCCCGCCGTTTGGCAGGAAAGTCGTTCTCGAGCCTTTGGAATTCAGCCGAGAACTCCTCCAGAATACCGAACGCCTCGCCGTAGCTGTCGGCCTCCGCCTGAAGCTGCCCCGATTTGGTGGACGGTTGTCGGCTTGGGTGGTTAGGCGGTCACAGCAGCCTCCTGCATCTGCCGTTCGTAGTCGATCGGGGAGCGGTAACCCAGGGCGGAGTGCAACCGGACGGAGTTGTACCAGCCTTCGACGAAGCTGAAGACGGCGACCCGCGCCTCGGCCTGGGACGCGAACCGGCGTCGCGCCAGCAGCTCGCACTCGAGTGTGGCGAAGAAGCTCTCGCACATCGCGTTGTCGTAGGCGTCACCCACGCTGCCCATCGACGGCCGCACCCCCGCCTCACGGCAGCGGCCGCCGAAGCCCAGAGACGTATATTGCGATCCCTGATCGCTGTGATGGATTACGTCGCGTGGCCGGCGCTGCGCCACCGCCGCGTCGAGCGCGTCCAGCACCAACTCGGTGCGCAGATGGTTGGCCATCGACCAGCCGACGATCTTGCGGCTCCACGCGTCGAGAACGACAGCCAGATATAGGAACCCGGCCGAGGTCGGCACGAACGTGATGTCCGCGACCCACAACTGGTTGGGACCGTCGGCCGAGAAGTCCCGGTCGACCAGATCAGGGGCCGGGCGTGCCTCGCGGTCGCGACGCGTGGTCTGGACGCCGCCACGGCGGCGGCTGACGCCAACCAATCCGGCCTCGCGCATCAACCGAGCAATCCGCTTGCGTCCATGCCTTCTCCCTCCTGCCCGGAGCTCGGCATGCACGCGCGGCACGCCGTAGGTCGCGCGGGAGGTGGCGTGGACCGTGCGGATCCGTTGCAGCAGCGTCGCGTCGGCCTCGGCGTGCGCCGACGGCACTCGCTTGAGCCATGCGTAGTAGCCCGCCGTCAACACCCCGAGCACACGCGCCATGGCGGTGATCGGGAAGCTGGCCTGATGCGCGCTCATGAACCCGAAGACCCGGACGGCAGAGTGCCGGTCTCGCGCGCGAACCAGGCCGCCGCTTTTGAGAGGATGTCGCGCTCCTGGCGAAGCTGCCGCACCTCGCGGCGCAGCCGGACCAGTTCATCGGCGTCCGCAGGCTCCGAACTCTTCTCCTCCCGGCCGCCCACCTTCGCGCCGGCGGCCGCGACCCAGTTGCGGATCGACTGCGCGGTGGGCTCAAACTCGCGGGCGAGATCGTCCGGATGGCGGCCGGCACGAACCATATCGACCATCTGGCGGCGGAACTCAGGCGCATACGGAGCACGTGTCTTGGGCATGGAATACACCTCCTGCGAAAGCGTGGGGGTGTCCACGAAAACGGGTCAACTCCAGCCGCCGCCAAAAGTGAGGTGCTTTGCTTAATAAAAGCATCGGCCAGTTGTCGGAATTCGGAAGACTTCTTCTCAGTTCTCGTGCAAATGTCCAGGATCCCGCTGAGCTGGCTGTGGAACGCGTGGGATGCCGCCGCGGACAGTTCGTCCACCGCCGATTCCACTTGGAGGACCTGATCGAGCGGAGCGTCCATCTCGTTCAGGCCTTTCAGGCACTCGTTCGCCTTTTTCACAGCCAACTGTAGCGGCTCGGATTCCGACTTCCGGCAGCCATCGATCAGCGCGGACAGTTGGAGCTTCAGATCCTCGAGCTGCTCATTCCAATCGACCGGCTTCAGCTCGATGCGCTGCGGCTCGTGCTCCTTCTCCTTCTCTTTGTCTTGGGTCTCATTCGGCTCGTCCGGCACGTCGATGGCCAGGTCCTCTGCCCCGATGATGTTGCTGAACTCTGCGACATTGGAGCGGTCGCTCTCGGCTATCAGTTGCGCGGTCCGTTCAAGCACCACCTCATCCTCCTGGTGCCCTCCATCATCGTTCTGCCGGAGTCCGGCTCCCTGCCTATCGCTCATGAACTACGTCTTCGCCCGCGCCTGCCCCGAAGGCAGCAGCTCCTGCACACGCACAAGCGCCGCCAGCAATACGGCCTGCACCGGCACCTGGTTGGTCGCGAGGTGCACCAACAGCCGGTCGGCAGTAATCTCGCTTCGCAGGGCGGCCAGCATCTGGCGGACTGGCGCCAGTTCCACGGTATCGTTGCCGTCCTTCGCCGCGCCTTGCGCCGCGCTCAGCAGGCTCTCCAGATCGGCCCAGTAGCTGGCAAGGATCGAGCCGAATCCAGGCGCTTGCGACGGATAGCGTTTGGCCACTTCCCCGATATGGGCAGCGGCGCAGCGCTGTGCCTCCGCGAAGCCGGCGTCCCAACCGACTTTGGCCTGGGATAACAACCCGGCCATTCGGGCGACATGACCGGGCTCAACGCTCAACCTGGCCTCGTCGGCGCGACGCGCTTCAGTCACTTGAGCCAATGCCGCCGCCGCTCCGCCCAGCAGTGCCATCGCCGCGGCCGGATTGGGCCGCGCGAGCGCCTTGGCACGCGCGATCATGTTGTCAATCGGCCGCGCGCGAGTGGGATCACGCGAGCGTAGCAGCCCGAGATCTTCGTTCACGCTTTCGAGCAGATCGTCAAATCCGCGCGCCTGGTCAGAAAACGCGACGGCATCAAACCCGAGGACCCGCTTGATCCACTCGGCTTGGACGTCCGGCACGTTGCTTTCATTTCGCCGGCTCCGCCACCGAAACTCGTTGGCGGCCCGTGAGGCTTCGTCCCGGAAAAGGGGCCGGCCGCCGCGCGCTCCGAGCGAAGCCTGAGCTTCTCGCCGACATCGCTGGATCCGCCCTGATGGGCAGGAGACGTCGTGGCGCGCGTTGCCGCCGTAATCTCGATGCCGAGATCAGCCAGCATGGGCGCGTTCGGGGTCATGTTGACCCGCCGCCCTTCTCATCCGGATGTGGGGGAAACTGGACGTACTGTTCGTCAAACTTTTTCAGTGCTTCCTTCTGGCTTGTCTTTGGCCGCTTCTTTTTTCCCTTCTCAGTTTCGACTAGCCTTCTGCGATTTTCCGAGGGAGGAACTGGGTCTAGGCTCCAATACTCGCCGATTTCCGCGCGCCTTTTGTCTTCGCTTTCGGTAACGCTTGGAGGGCGAAGACCCTCGTTCGGCTGTGGACGCGGAGACGACCGCACCTGGGGATCCGTTATGCTAAGTGCCGCCGCAAGATGCTCACCCCATCCCGCGCTGAGATTGGGCGGAACATCGTAAGCGCCAAGCGGGAAGTCGTACCGAGTCCCTGGTTCCCCCACCCGGTCGCGCTACAGTTCTCACCCTAGCCGGTGGATTGACCGGCAGAGCTGGCGGGAGCGCTCTGCTGCCGCCCGAGCCGGAAGTTTGACCGGCAGGCCGGCTACTCGGCGCTTTTCGCTTCTCCATCCCTTCCTCTTCATCCGGTTCTAGCCCACCTCTTTTATGGTCGCTCATGCAGCTGCACTCCGTTCCGGGTTCCCTGGGTCCAGTTCGCCAGCAGCACTCCTTCAGGGAAGCGACTGCTTTATTTGTGCGAGAGCTTTGCCGAGATTCTCACGCGCCGCGATCGCGATGCCGAACGGATTGCTATCGATGAGGCCAAATGCCGCTTCCTCGGTCAATGCAGTCTGATAACGCGAAACGGCGGAGCGTAGCTCGGCGGCGGCGGCGGGGCGCCGCTCGACAGGAGCACGCTCATAGGCCGTGAGCGCCACCTCGAGCGCGCTATCCTGCTGCGCGGTCAGGCGCGGAAGTCCCTCGCGGGCAATCCGCTGCAGGAGCTCGTCTTGTGAGGCAAGCATGTGACGCGCAAGCTGGCCGAGCGCGGCATCAACGCCGTTCTTCGCGTCGGTCCAAACTGCGCGGTAATCGGCGGGAGCAGCTTCCGGCAGGCGACCTAGCGGAATCGCCACACCGAGAACGCGCCCGATCCAATCCGCTCGTACGCCCCAATCTGCTTGAGCACCATTGTCGGGCATCGCGCCCCCCAAAGTTACGAAAATCGTTGCTGCGACAGGTCAGAGGCTCAGCGCTTTGAGCGTGCCCGACCCGACCTGCCGCGTGCGCGGCTACCGGGCGCCAGGCCTCCCGTCACCGCCTTGAATGTGCCGGTCACCCCTTGAGCAAGCTGTTTTCGCAAGTTGCGTAGCCGACGGCGGTTCCTGCCGCGTTCCGGCTCGGGCTGCGCCCCTGTCGCGGGCGGTTCGTCCGGCCGGTTCCGCGCCGGAATCGTCTCCGCCGGATTCGGGTAATCGCTCTCGGGTGCATGCTTGACCTTCGACCTGGAGGCAGGCGCCTCGCCTCGCTCACGCGGGGCTGCGGGAGCGCCATCGCTCTGCTGCTCCAGAACGGTCTGTTCGCCTCCCGCGAGCGCCTGGAGCACAGCCGCAATTTCGGTCGCATCTGGAGCTGCACGCGCGCCAGTTTCGTTGACCGCGGGCGTCTTGGGTCGCTTTGCAAGCAGCTCCTCGTGCATCTTTGCCTTGTTCTGTAACTGTTGCGTGTTGCCCGCGCCAGTGCGTAAGAACTTATCAACACTCGTGTTCGAAACCTCGGTCGTCCCGCGTACCTCCGCACCAGTCATGGCTTCAGCTCGCTCTATGAGTCCGACCTCCGCTTCCGCGCGAAGCCTGCGGCTTGGCCCTACGCCGAGCCGCCTCAGAACGTCGATTGCGGCGTTAATCGCCTCGATCTCGGCCGTCACCCGCGCAATCTCGGAAGCGCTCCGGTCACGTCCTTTTTTATCAGGCGCTCCCGCTAACCTTGCTGTCTCGACTTCAATTCGTGCAGCAAGCATCGGGAGTGTGGCGCGCTTTTGCTGGACTGCCTCATAAAGCCGTGCAAGGTCGCTGCCTGGCGCGAGCGGCCGGCCGTCCGCATCAACGACCTCGTCGGTAAAGAAGGCGCCTTGCCGAGCCAGTTGCTCTACCGCCTGGATCAGGTGCCCGACAGTCGGCCTGTAGTGACCGCTAGCATTGGTGATGCGGATCAGTTGACCCGCGGCATTGAACGAGACCTCGCCAGCGGCGGCAACAGGTTTCGATCGCTGCACCGGCCGCCCTTCGACGTCGAACACGGGCTGACCTTGCTCGTCAAGTACATCCTCGCCACCAAGTGCCGAGCTATGGTGGGTTACTTCCACTCGCGCCGAGGGGTCCATCCTGATCGCTCGTCGCGCTTCGAGAGGCGACTCCACGGGGCGACGGACGGTCCCGCCATTTTCGGTTTGCTGCACAACCTCTAGAGACGGAGAAAAGGAGACCATCGTACCCGTAGTCGGATCCATCACGTACTCGACCGTCTCACCTTTAACCGAAGAGCCGTCACCCTTGGCGAACGCACCCTGCTCATCGATCACCAGCCGGTTCGCCGCGATCTCCCCTTCGCTTTGAAGGCGTGTTGTCACGCGCGCATCCTTAGGGTCCATGCGCCATTGGCGCCAGCCGACCTCGTTGTGCTCACCCTCGTATTCAGCGCCGACGCGTTTTGTGCTCAGCCCAATTGGCGAGTTCAGCACCTCCACTTTCTTGTGCTTCCGCCGAGAGGTGGCGCCGGTTTCACCATTGGTCGCTAGAGGCTCGTAGTGGGTCCCAGACCCTTCCGGTGGCACGGGCGCGTGGGCCGAACCACCGACATCCGATGCTGCCGACGCACCCCGCGAGGTGCCGGTCACGACATCCACTGGCAGCGGGACGTAAGCAGCATCCTGCTCACCCTTTGGTCCCGAGTCGTCGGCAGGCACGCAGGCCGCCGCGCGCGCGGGTAGCTGGCCAGCCGCGTCAGCATCTACCGGCAAAGGTTCGTAGCCCGCCGCTCCGGCTTTCGACGGCATGGACGTGTAGGCTGTGGCGATCGGTCGAGGTTGCGGCGGCATGGGCATATAGGACGTGGCGCCAGCGAGGGATCGGAGTCGCCCTGGAGTTGTCGCAGAAGGCCAGGGCTCCCCCATGCGAGCGCGGAGCCGGCAGCCGGCTCATCCACCGGTACCGGTCCATATCCTCCCGAGTTGCTCTCCGAGACTGAGGTCCGTCGATTCACTTCATCACTACCTCGCGTACGCAGCGCGGCCAGGTCGATCTCCAATACCCGTGTGATCCATTCATCCTTGACGGTGTCGGACACTGACACTCTCCTCGATCGCCGGGCAACCGCCCCGCGAGGTCTGGCTCGTGAAACTACTGCAAGTGCGACGTGAACGCACTTGGCTCGGAGCGGCAGACCCTGTCCTTCCGATGCCGGCAATGCGGACGAGCAGCGCGAGTTGGCGATCTTCTTGGACCAGTGAACGGGTGACAATGATCATTCCGCTACCGCTTCGCAGGAAAGGCTCTAGCGGAAGACCGCACCCTGACAGGACCGGGCACGAAACTTCTTCGCACCAAGGGGATCGTATCCACTCAGTTCCCCTTACCCGAGGGCCCGTCACGCATCAGTTAGAGATTCGTTACACCGTAGGAAAAATCCGGCTAGCAGCGGATTAAAGTTCCGTTTCTTGCAGGAGCGCCGACCTGGCCAGGGGCTTCAACTCAAGCCTCTCGCGACCAAACCTCCTGATTTCTCTCGGCCAGGCAAGCTGCCTCAGTCGAAGGCATAGGCAAAACCGTCGCCGCCGGCGCTGACATGCACCCGGCCCACCTTGCTCCCCGCCAGCAACCGCTCCAGGAAGGCGGAGCTGATCGCCGGCAGCATCGTATTGGTCAGGATCGCGTCGATCATCCGCCCGCCGCTTTCCGGCTCGTTGCAGCGGGCGGCGATCATCGACACCACGCTGTCGTCATAGGTGAACGCCACCTTGTGCTGCTCGCCGATCCGTGCGGCGATGCGGCCGAGTTGCAGGCGGATGATGTCGGCCATCACCGCGTCGCTCAGCGGGTAATAGGGGATCACGATCAGCCGCCCCAGCAACGCCGGCGGGAACACCTTGAGCAGCGGCTCGCGGAGCGCCTTGGCGATCTCCTCCGGCTCGGGAATCAGCTCCGGGTCGCGGCACAGGCCCATGATGAGATCGGTGCCGACATTGGAGGTGAGCAGGATCAGCGTGTTCTTGAAATCGATGAACCGGCCCTCGCCATCCTCCATGAAGCCCTTGTCGAATACCTGGAAGAAGATCTCGTGCACGTCCGGGTGCGCCTTCTCCACCTCGTCCAGCAGCACCACCGAATACGGCTTGCGCCGCACCGCCTCGGTCAGCACGCCGCCCTCGCCATAGCCGACGTAACCCGGCGGCGCCCCCTTCAGGGTCGAGACGGTGTGCGCCTCCTGGAACTCGCTCATGTTGATGGTGACGAGGTTCTGCTCGCCGCCGTACAGCGCCTCGGCCAAAGTCAGCGCGGTCTCGGTCTTGCCGACGCCGGAGGGGCCGCACAGCATGAATACGCCGATCGGCTTGTTCGGATTATCCAGGCCGGCGCGCGAAGTCTGCACGCGGCGCGCGATCATCTCCAGCGCGTGCGACTGGCCGATCACCCGCTGGCCCAGCGTTCCGGCGAGGTTCAGCACGGCCTGCACCTCGTTCTTCACCATCCGGCCCACCGGAATCCCGGTCCAGTCGCCGACCACGGCCGCCACCGCCTGCTCGTCCACGCTGGGCAGGATCAGCGGCGCCTCGCCCTGATGCGCGGCCAGCTCGGCTTGCAAGCCGCGCAGCTCGTCGAGCATTGCCGCGCGGTCCGGCGGTACCGTGTCGGGCGGCACATCGACCGGCTTGGTGTCGTCGCGCAGCGCGGCGCGCAGAGCCAGCAGCCGGTCCACCAGCCTGCGCTCGGTCTCCCACCGGGTCTCCAGCCCCGCCAGCGTCTCGCGCTCCTGCGCCAGCAGCGCACTGGCCGAAGCCTCGCGCTCGGTTGTGTCGATTCCGACCGCCGCCTCGCGACCGATGATCGCAAGCTCCGTCTCCAGCGCCTGGATGCGGCGCCGGCAATCGTCCACCGCCGGCGGTACGGCGTGCTGGCTCACGGCCACGCGCGCCGCGGCGGTGTCGAGCAGGCTCACCGACTTGTCCGGCAACTGCCGGGCCGGAATGTAGCGATGCGACAGCCGCACCGCCGCCTCGATCGCCTCGTCGAGAATCTGCACGCGGTGGTGCTGCTCGAGCGGCGAGGCGATGCCGCGCATCATGAGAATCGCCTTCTCCTCCGAAGGCTCATCGACCTGCACCACCTGGAAGCGCCGGGTCAGCGCCGGGTCCTTCTCGAAATACTTCTTGTATTCGGCCCAGGTGGTCGCGGCGATGGTGCGCAGCGTGCCCCGTGCCAGCGCCGGTTTCAGCAGATTGGCGGCATCGCCGGTGCCGGCGGCACCCCCCGCGCCGATCAGCGTGTGCGCCTCGTCGATGAACAGGATGATCGGCTTTGGCGAGGCCTGCACCTCCTCGATCACCTGCCGCAGCCGGTTCTCGAACTCGCCCTTCATGCTGGCGCCGGCTTGCAGCAGCCCCACGTCCAGCACCCGCAGGCCGACCTCGCGCAGCATCGGCGGCACGTCGCCGGCCACGATGCGCAGGGCGAAACCCTCCACCACCGCGGTCTTGCCGACGCCCGCCTCGCCGGTCAGGATCGGGTTGTTCTGACGGCGGCGCATCAGCACGTCCACCACCTGCCGGATTTCCGCGTCCCGGCCGACGATCGGATCGATCTCGCCCTTGCGCGCCCGCTCCGTCAGGTCGATCGAGAACTTTGCCAGCGCCTCCTGCTTGCCCATCGCCGCTGGGGCCACGGCACCGCTCGCCTCGCCCGGCGCGCCCGAGCCGTCGCTGGCCGCGAGATTAGCCTCCGGGCGAGCCGGCCAGCAGCTTGGCGAAATCGTCGCCCAGCACCTCCGCCTTCACTCGCTCGAACTGCCGGCTGATCGCATACAGGGCGTTGCGAAGGGTGGGCGTCTTGACCGCCCCCAGCACCAGATGCCCGGTGCGCACCTGCGTCTCGCCCAGCATCAGTGTGGCAAAGATCCAGCCGCGTTCGACCGCTTCCTCGATCTGCGGCGCGAAATCGGAGATGGCGGTGGCGCCGCGCGGCAGCCGGTCGAGGGCGGCGGTGATGTCGGTGGCGAACTTCGAGGCATCCAGCTCGAAATGCCGCACGATGCGGTGCAGGTCGGAATCCTGCGTCTGAAGAATCTGGTGCAGCCAGTGGACCAGCTCGACATACGGGTTGCCGCGCAGCTTGCAGAACACCGTGGCCCCCTCGATTGCGCGGTAGGCGAGGGGATTGAGCTTGCCGAAGAGCGCCGTGCGACTGATCTCGGTCATGGGATTGGCTCCGCCTCGGCATGGAGGTTTTCGCATCGATCGCGCGCGCCATGCTGTCGGCACTCGCGTCAAGAAACAAGTCTGCGGCGTCGGTTTCCGTTCGGCGCGGCATCAGCCAGGTGGTCCAACCGAGCCTGCCCTGCTGGCCGAGGCGGAGTGGCCGGGACTTCGCGGGCCTTCAGCACCAGGTTCACGTCCCAGATCAGCGTGTCGCCGGCATAGTTGCGCACAATCGGGATCAGCTTGTGGAAGCTGCTGCCGCCGGGCAGCAGACGCTGATAGTCGGCCAGACTGAGCGGGCCGAACACGACGCGGAATTTGTGCTGCCGGCTCCAGACCCGGCCGCCCATCAGGGCAGTCTGTCCGAGTGCGGCGGTTCCGGGCGACGTGCCGAGAGCCGTGCGATCGGTCTCCTGCAAGGTGAGCCAGACGCCGATGAAGCACTCGATGCGTACGGGCACCGAGAAGAACGCCGAAAGGATGGCGCCCAGTCCCTCGGCGTGGCGTGTCTGGTTGGCCAGGTGTCCCGCGAAGTGCAGCTTGGTGAGGTCCGGCATGGCGTCGCGGTGGCGCAGGCTGTCCATGCCCAGCCCGATCAGCGCGCCGACATAGGTGGCGAACCGATCCTGTTCCGGCCGGTCGAAGCTCACGGTCGGCCGCGCATCCGCCCAGGCGCGCCAGAACAGCGACAGGGCGCGGTGGTGGAAAATGTCCGCGAAGCGCTGAAAACTCGGATCGCGGAAATTGCGGCGGCGGTCGCGCGCGTATTCGGTCAGATGCAGCGGCAGCGGGCCGTCCGGGCCGAACAGGCCGAAGAAATGCACAAGCAGCCGCGCCGGCCGCCCCTCCGCTTCCGGCTCCCACGAGGCCAGGGTAGAGGGCGCGAACACGACCGATGGCTCCTGCGCCAGCCGCACGGCGTCTTGCGCGGGACGCGCGCTGCGGCCCAGGCGCGGGCGGTCGCGATAGAACGCCTCCAGCCGCCGCATCGCCTGGAAGAACCCGAATTCCCACGGCTCGGCCGCGAGGCGGGCCAGGAGTTCGGCCAGCTCCGGGGACGTAGGCAGGGAGTCTACAGAATCGGCCGTTGTCCGATCCGCATCGGCCATCGCATCACCTCCCCGCGTTCGGGGCTACGCATCACCGTCTCCGTGAAGGCGTTGATGGACACGTATTTGGCGAAGAAGCGGTCCAGCACGGCGGCGAGCAGGATGCCGCCACTCCCGCCGAATGGTGCCTCGTCGATCAGCAGCCGCAGTTGCAATCCGCGACCCACCGCCACGGGTCCGGCGCCCGGAATGCGTCGGACAACCGGATGCGCCTCGACCGATAGCAGCCCCTCGAGCTGGCGCGCGGCGATCGAGCCGCTGGCCGGCACGTACAGGCGCAGCAGCTCGCGCAGCGCCGCTGCCCCTTGCAAGGCGTCTGTATCCACCAGGCTCAGATAGTTGAGACCAAGATGGGACAGGAAACGCCACGCATACTCGCCATCGCCGCGGCATGGCCGCGGTGCCGAGGGCCCCGCGACGCACCGCACGGAGGCCACGGGCGCGCTGACCGCCAGGGTAAAGTCGGTGTGCTGCTTGCCCACCGGCATCGACAGCGGCAAGTCGCGGTTGGTGCAGAGCAGATCGAGCCCGAGCTGGCGCAGCGTGTGCGAGAACGGCGCCGCCTCGGCATCGACCAGCGAGATATAGACCTCATGGCCGAGATAGCTGGAACGCGGCCCGCGCTGGCGGCTGCGCTGCGACAGGATGCGCGGCTCGCGACGCAGCATGTAGTAGCTGCGGTGATCCGGATTGCGGCTGAGGTCGTTGGCCGCATAGAAGGGCAGGAACGGTTGCGGCGCGCTGCCGTCGGCGGCAAATCCCTCGACACCCGCGACGGAGAACACCTCGAAATCCAGCGGCCGCATCCGGTCCGGCACGACCAGATGCTCGACCTCGCGCTCCGACAGATTGATGCGGTCGCTGCGGCGCGTGAACAGGTTGATCGCCGGGGCGCAGAACAGCGTCATGTGGTCCGGGCCAAAGCCACTGGCGAGTGTCGGCTCGCTGCGGTTCAGCAGCAACAGGATGTCCAGCTCGCGCCCGGTGTTGCGCATGACGGCCCGGTCCAGCCCGCCGAGTTCCACGAACAGGAACCGCTCCGGCATGGCGTAGTATTCCTGCAGCAGCCGGTAGCCGTCGAAGGATTGCGGCGCCCGCGGCAGCAGCCCCTCGTCAGGCTCGAAGCCCAGCCCGCGCAAGGACCCGGGCGGCAGGCGCTCCTGCCACGGCAGCGGCCGCGCGGTCGGGCGCAGATAGATCGCGGTCACGTTCGCCAGAAGTTGCTCGTAGAGCCGTGCCCGCGAGCCGTCGGGGCCACCCAGGAAGAACACCAGCCGTTCCAGCGCCAGCTTGTTGAACGGCGCCTCGCCTGTCGCACGCAGGCGCAGCCGGATCGCCGCCTTGACGCCGCGCTGCTCCGCCAGGTTGAAGGCCGCCAGCGCCGCCGGCGAGCCGATATACTCCGCCTCGGCCAGTTCGATCGGCAGCAACTGCACGTCATGGCCGGTGCGGAACTCGCAACTGGTCTGGTCCTCGGTGCCGAGCAGGCTTCGCAGCGCGGTACCGCGCGGCAGGATCACGCCCTGCGGCATGGCGCGCAGCCCGGCATCCGGCTGGAAGCGCACCACCGCCATCGAAGGCGTAGGGGCGAGATAGTGCGGATAGACCATCTGCAGCAGCGACTGCGTGAAGGTCGGGAACTCGGCTTCGAGCTTGAGCTGGATGCGCGCCGCCAGAAACGCGAACCCTTCGAGCAGCCGCTCGACATAGGGATCGGCGACTTCGAGGCTCGCGAGATTGAGGCGTGCCGCGATCTTCGGAAACTCGGCCGCGAACTCGCCGCCCATGTCGCGCAGATAGGCGAGTTCCGTCTCGTACAGCCGCAACAGGCGAGGGTCCATCAGCCGCGCTTCCGTGCGTCGGTAATCACGGCGAGCCGTGTCTCCAGTTCGATCGCGGTTTCCAGGAACAGCTGCTGCGGCACCGGCTGCGCCCACAGCTCGCCCTCGATCTCGAACACCAGTGCCGGCACCGCGGCATCCTCGCGCGGACGGCGGGCGCGGACGCGCAGGCTGTCGGGGCGGATCCGCGGCTCATAGGCGCGGATCGCCTCGGCAATCGTGGCCTCCAGGCTCGCCACCCGGCCGGACGCGCGCACCAATCCGGTGAAGCCCGGGATGCCGAAATTGATGGTCGAGCGGGCGGCGAGCGGCGTTGCGTCGAGATCGTCCGAGGTTGCGAGATTGGTGGTGTTGAGCAGCCAGGAAAGGTCGCGCAGCACCGCCTGGCGCAGCTGCTGCATCGTCAGGGTCTGCTGATCGAGCGATTCGCGCCGCTGTTCGGGTGCGTGATCGGTCAGCCGGTCGAGCAGCGAGGGCTGCAGGCGGTCGCGGCTATGCGGCTCGGCCATGATTCACGCGATGGCCGGCGCCGCGGCGATATTCACGCGCCGCACATCCATCAGCGGGTACTCGTCCGCGTCGGTCGCCAGCATGCGCTGGCCGCGGCCCAGGAACCACTCGTCCTGTTCCTGCCATTCCGTACGCCGGGCGAGTGCGAGCTGCGTGTCCGCGCCGATGGCCGAGCCGGGATAGCGCGTCGGCACGAAGCCCACCGATTCACCGCCATTGGCGAAGGTGAAGCGCACCGGCATCCAGACCTGGTCGCGCAAATCCACGGGCGGTTCAATCGCCAGGACACGCAGCCGGTGGAAGGGCAGCCAATAGTATTTCCCGTCGATGATGGCTTCGAGCATCGGCCCCAGTCGCTGGTCGGCATCGGCGATCCACTCGAAGGCGTTGTCGTCGATAGTGCCGGAGACGGTGGGCGCCTGTTCAAAGGCGTCGTCACGCAACTGGGCCGCCTCGCGCGACTTGCCGTCGGCCAGCAGGCGGTTGGCTTCCATCAGCAGCGGCATCCACGGCTCCGGATCGCCAAAGACCGTCGGCGTGCGGCGCCCCGCGAAGACGCGCTCGCGCAGCATCTCGCAGCGAATGGTCGCGCGATAGGCTTGCGCCATCGACAGCGAGGCGGGGTCGAGTTCGGCCGCGACCGTCAGCTGGTTCAGCGCACGGTCCCACTCGCCAAAGACGCAGAACAGCTGGAACAGGAAGGTGCGCAGCCTCGCGTCGCGCGGCGCCTTGCGCACTTCCTGCTTCAGCGTCTCCAGCGCCGCGCGCGGATCGCCCGAGCGCAAGATGTCCCGGGCGTCCACCGCCTGCTCCGCGATCTCAGATCGGCGCCGAGCCCGTGTCCGAGACGTTCTTGACGCGGTTCCAGCCCTTGGCGATGACCTTCGGCACCGTGCCATCCGCCTTCTGCTGGCCATAGCGGACCTGCAGCCCGCCGTATTCGAACGTCACTTCCTCCTTCGGCGATTCGTCGTCGTGGCTGTACGAAATGGTCTTGACCGCGACCAGCTTGAAGTCGAAGCGCAGGAAGAACCGGCCGCTCGTCTCGCCGCCGCCACCCTTGCGCATGGCCAGAATGACCTGCTCGAACGCCGTGCCCGAGCACGCCATCTGAAAGAAGGTGGGCGAGGCAAGGTCGATCTTGCGGGTGATCGAGAACGGATTGAACGTCACCTTGCCGGCGCCGGCGCCGGTCGCCTGGCTGCCGATATTGAGCACCTGCTCGAGGTCGAAGCTGTAGTCGTCAACCTCGAACACCTTGCCCGCCACCAGATCCTTCGCCAGCTCCTCGGAGCTGTTGTGCGAGAGATCGACTTGCGACTCGGCATCGAGTGCCGCAGCGTTGTACGGCTTGAACAGCATGAACGAGTCAATGGCCATGATCGTCTCCTTGTTGCGCTATGAGGGTGAGTTTGCTCTGCCCGGACCCCGGGGCTATTTGGGCATCCGCGAGACCAGCCGCAGGGATACGGTCAGGCCCTCGAGCTGGTAGTGCGGCTTGAGGAAGAACTTGGCGCTGTAGTAGCCGGGGTTCTCCTCGTTCTCCTCGACCTCCACCACGCCGTCGGCCAGCGGATGGGTGGCCTTGTATTCCTCCGACGAGCTGTCGGGCGAGCCGTCCACGTAGCGGCTGAGCCAGGTCTCCAGCCATTCCTTGAGCTGGGCGCGGGTCTTGGTGGCGCCCACCTTGTCGCGCACCATGCATTTCAGATAATGCGCGAAGCGGCAGGTCGCGAACATATACGGCAGCCGCGCCGACAGATTGGCGTTCGCTGTCGCCGCCGGATCGTCGTACTCCTGCGGCTTCTGCAGCGACTGCGCGCCGATGAACGCCGCGAAGTCCGAGTTCTTGCGGTGGATCAGCGGCATGAACCCGTTTTTCGCCAGTTCCGCCTCGCGCCGGTCGGAAATCGCGATCTCGGTCGGGCACTTCATCGCCACCCCGCCGTCATCGGTGGGGAAGGTGTGCGCCGGCAAACCCTCCACCGCGCCACCGCTCTCGACGCCGCGGATGCGCGAGCACCAGCCGTACAGCTTGAACGCCCGCGTGATGTTGGTCGCCATCGCATAGGCCGAGTTGCACCAGGTGTATTTGACGCTGTCGGCGCCCTCGGTGTCCTCCTCGAAGGCGAACTCGTCCACCGGTTCGGTCTTGGCACCGTACGGCAGGCGCGCCAGGAAGCGCGGCATGGCGAGCCCGACATAGCGGCTGTCCTCGCTCTCGCGCAGCGAGCGCCAGGCCGCGTATTCCGGCGTCTGGAAGATCTTCGTCAGGTCGCGCGGATTGGCCAGTTCGCCCCAGCTATCCATCTGCATCACGGTGGGTGCGGCGGCGGCGATGAACGGCGCGTGCGCGGCGGAGGCCACCCCGGCCATGTCGCCCAGAAGCTGCGTGTCCATCGGGCTGTGATCGAAATAATAGTCGCCCACCAGCACGCCGAACGGCTCGCCGCCGAACTGGCCGTATTCCTCCTCGTAGATCTTCTTGAAGATCGGGCTCTGGTCCCAGGCGGTGCCGCGGAACTTCTTGAGCGTCTTGCCCAGCTCCTTCTTCGAGATGTTGAAGACCTTGATCTTCAGCATCTCGTCGGTCTCGGTGTTGTTCACGAGGTAGTGCAGCCCGCGCCAGGCGGATTCGACCTGCTGGAAGTCCTCGTGATGGATGACCAGGTTGACCTGCTCGGATAGTTTGCGGTCGATCGCCGCGATCATCGCTTCGATCGACACCAGCGCGTCGTTGCTGATGAGCGCGGTATGCGCCAGCGCCTGCTGCGCCAGCGTCTTGACCGCGACCTCCACCGCCTCGCGCGCGCGGTCGCTCTTCGGCTTGAACTCGCGATTGAGCAGCGCGGCGAAGTCGCTGCTCTCCTGGGTGACGACGCGCGGCGGCCGGCTGGGCGCCGAGCTCGGTTCCGGACATGGCTTATTCCTCCCCGCCCTTGGCGGCCTGGTCCGCGGCTTGGGCGCCGCGGCCAGGCTTTGCAGCAGCGCCGGGTCGGCCAGCACCTTGGCGATCAGCTCCTCGGCACCGGTCTTGCCGTCCATGTAGGTCATCAGGTTCGACAGCTGCGTGCGCGCCTCCAGCAGCTTGTTCAGCGCATCGACCTTGCGCGCCACGGCGGCGGGCGAGAAATCGTCCATGCTCTCGAAGGTGATGTCCACCGCCAAATTGCCCTCGCCGGTCAGCGTGTTGGGCACGGTGAAGGCGACGCGCGGCTTCATGGATTTCAGCCGCTCGTCGAAATTGTCCACGTCGATCTCGAGCATCTTGCGGTCGGCCACCGCCGGCAGCGGCTCGGACGGCTTGCCCGACAAATCGGCCATGACGCCCACCACGAAGGGCAACTGGACCTTCTTTTCTGAGCCGTAGGTCTCGACGTCGTACTCGATCTGCACCCGCGGTGCGCGATTGCGCGCTATGAACTTCTGACTGCTTGCCTTGGCCACGGCCTACCTCGTTTCACCCAGGTGTTGAACGGACATGTCGCACGCGCCGATGGCCCGCGATGTGACGCGTGTCACTCATCGCGCGCACCGGCGATCATCTGCGCCTGGCCCAGTCCCTCGGGTGCCAGGTCGCGCAGAATGTCGAGAAAGTTCTTGTCGGCGAGCCGGCGCGCGCGCTCGATCAGCAGCGGCAGCGGGCTCGACGGTTCGTGGCGCTCGTAATATTGGCAGACCAGATCGAGCAGCCGCAGCGCGTCGGCGCGCGTGGTCACAGCGGTGAGCGACGCGGCGCTGACACCGCCCGCCTGTCGCGCGGCTGGCGCTGCTGGCGGGGGCAGCTCGCCTTGCGCCGGCGTTTCCGGCTCCGGCTCGCCGGCGCCGGGGACGGCGACCGCGTAGCGGTCGATGTCGCGCTGGATGTCGCGCAAGACTTTCTGAAGATCGGAAAAATCCGGCCCGGTGCCGGTTCCGGCGTGTTCGTCGAACGCCGCCGGGATCGCCACCGCATCGCGCACCGCCGCCGCGGCCGCCGCGCGCAGCGCCTCCAGCCGCGCCGGGTCCGTCTCGTTGAAGGCGGCACGCACCTCGGCCTCGGTCGGCGGCTTGCCGCGACCGGGCTCCGCCTCCAATGCGCCCGTGGCCATGGCGATGTCGCGCCACGACACCGGTCCAGCCCGCACCGAACTGGCGAGCGGCATGTCGCGCAGCGGCCGCAGCACCCGCCCCGGATCGCAGACCAGCAGCAGCGCGTTGGCGCGCAGTGTCGGATCGTTGTCGTCCTCGGGATCGAGCTGCGGATGCACCTGCTCCCAGCGCGTCTGCAACAGCTCCCGCAGCAGTCTCAGCGTGGCCGCGAACTCCGGCAGACCGCCGAGATGCAGGCGGGCGACTGCAAGATGGCCGATCACCCGCAGGTCGCGGGTGCGGTCCAGCAATGCGCGTGCCTGCGCGTCGACATCCTTCCAGTCGGGCGGCTCGGCGGGAATGACCGTGTCGCCGTATTGCTGCTCGGGCTTGCCCTGGGCCGCACGTTCCAGCGCGCCGAAATCGGCGTCGAACTCCAGGTTCGGGCCGGTGGCCTCGGCCTCGGATACAGGAGCGACCCAGCCGCTGATATCCAGCACCGCCATCTCAGCTTCTTTGCGGTCGCGGCGCTCGCCCGCCGGGCGCCAGTGCTGCGGTCACACGCGGCCCACGGCGTGCCGCACGCGAATCCGACCCCCCTTTGCGGATGCCGCTGGTCCAGCACATCGTCGGTGCCCTTGCGCGGAATGGTGTCGCCGCGTGCCCGGACCTTCGCGCACCGTAAGGGCTTTGTCCAGCAGCAAGCCAGGCCGGGAACCTGGTTCCGACAGGCAGGGTCAGCCGGCCAGGACGACCTCGCGCGCATAGTCGGCGAGCGCGATCGCGGCGGTCAGGCCGGGTGATTCGATGCCGAACAGATTGAGCAGGCCGGGAACGCCGTGCGCTCGCGATCCTTGCACCGTGAAATCCTGCGCCGGTGCGCCCTTCGGCGCGGTCTTCGGACGGATGCCGGCATAGCCCGGCTGCAACGTGCCGTCGCGCAAATCCGGCCAGTAGCGGCGCACCGCTTCGTAGAAGCTGTCCGCCCTGCGCGGGTCCACGTCGTAGTCGATCGCCTCGATCCATTCGACATCCGGGCCGAAGCGCGCCGCGCCGCCGAGATCGACGGTCAGATGCACGCCCAGGCCGCCGGGGACCGGAACCGGATAGATCAGCCGCGTGAACGGCGATCGCCCCGCCAGCGAGAAATAGTTGCCTTTCGCGAAATACGTCCGCGGCACGAGCTGGCTCGGCATGCCGACGATGTGCCGTGCCAGCTCCGGCGCGTGCAGGCCGGCGGAGTTGATGACCAAATTCGCCGAAAGCCGCATCGGCTCGGCTCCTCCCACCGACAGCGTCACGCCGTCCTCGGTCGCGACACCGCTCTCGACCGGGCTGTGAAAGACGAACACGCTCCCGGCCGCCTCGGCTTCGCCTTGCAGAGCCAGCATGTAGCCGTGGCTGTCGATGATGCCGGTCTCGGGCGACAGCAATGCGGCGGTGCAGGACAGGTTGGGTTCCAGCGCGCGCGCCTCGGCAGCCGTGAGCAGCCGCATGCCCTCGACGCCATTCGCCTCGGCGCGCGCCTTGATGCCCAGCAGGCGTTCGCTCTCGGCCTCGTCGGTCGCCACGATCAGCTTGCCGCAGCGCCGGTGCGGCACGCCATGCGCGTCGCAGAACGCGTACAGCATCCGCCGTCCGGCGACGCACAACCGCGCCATCAGGCTGTCCTTCGGATAGTAGATGCCGGCGTGGATCACCTCGCTGTTGCGGCTGGAGGTCTCGGTGCCGATGCCCTCGGCCGCGTCCAGCACGATCACCTCGCGGCCGGCCAGTGCCATTGCGCGGGCGACGGCGATGCCGACCACCCCCGCGCCGATCACCACGCAATCGACGTGCTCGGTCATTGCAGCGCGATGCGCCCGTCGGTCGCCGGAAGCAGTGGCGAGGCGGCGGCGATCGCCTTTGTCACCACCTCGTCGAGCCCCGGCCCGAGATCGTACGGGTCGATGGCGCCAGTGCGGAACACGGTATAGCCGTCGCCGCCCCGGCGCAGGAAATCGTTGGTCGCGACGACGTAGCGTCGCGCCGGGTCGAGTGGCGCGAAGCGGCCGTCCCGCTCGCGGATCTCGATCGTGGGATCGACGCCGGCGCGCAGCCGTATCCCGGCGACCTGCGGAAACCCGCCCTTGCCGGCGCGCGCCAGCCCCTGCGTGAGAGCGGCGCGCAGGTCGGTGCCGGAGAGGGTCATGGTCGCGACCGTGTTGCCGAACGGCAGCGCGGTCAGCACGTCGCCCAGCGTGATGGCACCGCCGGGCAGGCCCGTGCGGATGCCGCCCGCGTTCATCACCGCGACCTGTGCGCCAAGCGTCGCGCGCAGCATCGCCCCTGCCACCAGATCGCCCAGCGCGCACTCGCCGACGCGGCAGCCGCCGATGCCGATGGGCGCCGTGGCGCTCCCCACGACGCGACCGCGCACGCCGTCGAGCCGCGCCGCGTAACCGGCGACGATCGCCGCCACGCGCGGCTCGGGCGGCAGGTCCAGCCCCACATGCGTCACGTCGCCGCCATAGGCCAGCAGCGTGCCATCCTGCGCCACGTCCAGGTCGAGCCGGCCGAGATAGCGGCCGAAGCAGGCCGCTTGCAGCACCAGCGAGCGTCCCTTCGGCCCGCCGATGGCCTGATGCGCCGGCCCTGCCGCACCGCGCTCGCTGTCCGAAAGCAGCGTGTGCGAATGCCCGCCTACGAACACATCGACCCCCGCGACCGTGCCAGCCAGCGCGCGGTCGAGATCCACGCCGAGATGCGAGAGGGCGATGACGAAGGCGGCGCCGGCCGCCCGCGCCTCGGCGGCGGTGCGGGCCAGGGCTGGGGCGGGATCGCCGAACGTCAGGTTCGGGCCGGGCGAGGAGCCGACCGGGGTTTCCTGCGTCGTGAGGCCGACCACGCCGATCGCCAGCCCGTCCTTGTGCAGCATGGTCCAGGGTTGCAGCAGGCCGCGCAGGGCAGGCTCGCGCGCCGCGTCGATATTGGCCGACAGCACCGGGAAGCGGGCGGCGCGGACGAAGCGCGCCAGATTGGCGGGACCATTGTCGAACTCGTGGTTGCCTACGGTCATCGCCTCGGTACCGAGCGCATGCATCACCGCCAGCTCGGCATCGCCATGCCAGGCGGTGTAGAACAGGCTGCCCTGGAACTGGTCGCCGGCATCCAGCAGCAGCACGCTCCGTCCGGCCGCCTCGGCGGCGGCGCGGGTCCGGGCGATGGCGGTGGCGAGGTGCGCCGCTCCGCCCAGGCAGTCGGCGGCCGGATGCGCCACGGGGCAGTTCAGCGCGCCTGCGTCCACCGGCTCGTGGCGCGAGTGGAAGTCGTTCATGTGAATGAGTGTCAGCCGGTGCGCGACCGTGCCGGCCCGCAGGCGGGCCATCGGCAGCAGCACGGCGCAGCCGGCCAGCAGCGAGCGGCGGGTCAGGGTCATGCCGGGTCTATAGCGCGGCCCGGCGCCCTTGCCATCCGCTTGCTGCGTTGCAATGTGACGGCGAGCAGAGAGGTCATCCCATGTTCATCGAGACCGAGGGCACGCCCAACCCCGCCACGCTGAAGTTCCTGCCCGGCCGGCCGGTGATGGGTGCGGGCACCGCGGATTTCGCAACCGCCGAAGCGGCCGAGCGCAGCCCGCTCGCCACCACCCTGTTCGCGCTGCCGGGCGTGGCGCGGGTGTTCCTGGGCAGCGATTTCGTGACGGTGACGAAGTCCGAGCCCGCCACCTGGCAGATGCTGAAGCCGCAGGTGCTGGGCGCCATCATGGAACATTTCGTGGCCGGCCGGCCGGTGTTGCTGGGCGAGGACGGGTCGGATGGGCCGGCAGCGGAGGACGTCTCGCCGGAGGACGCCGAGATCGTGGCGCAGATCAAGGAGCTGCTGGATACCCGCGTGCGCCCGGCGGTGGCCGGCGACGGCGGCGACATCGTGTTCCGGGGATATCGCGATGGCGTGGTCAAGCTGCACATGCAGGGGTCGTGCAGTGGATGCCCGTCCTCCTCGGCCACGCTCAAGCATGGGATCGAGAACATGCTGCGCCACTATGTGCCCGAAGTGGTTGCGGTGGAGCAGGTGGCGCTGTAAGGCCGCTACCGCTTCATTGCAGCGGGGGATCTCATGGCGGACGAGCAGGCGGTGATCGAGCCGGGTGAGCGGGCGCCGCTCGATGACGCGGTCCTGGATACGCTGTTTCGCATGGCGCGCACACACAATGCGTGGACCGATCGGCCGGTCAGCGACGACGATCTGCGGGCTGTCTATGACCTCATGAAATGGGGGCCGACTTCGGCCAACTCCTCGCCGGCGCGGTTCGTGTTCGTGCGCAGTCCGGAAGCGCGTGAACGCCTGCGCCCGTCGCTTTCGGCCGGCAATCTGGACAAGACCATGGCCGCCCCGGTGGTGGTGATCGTGGCCTACGACCCGCGCTTCTATGATCAGCTGCCGCGCCTGTTTCCGCACGCCGATGCCCGCTCCTGGTTTGCCGGCAACGAGGCGCTCGCCGAGGAGACGGCGTTCCGCAACGGCACGCTCCAGGGCGCTTATCTTATCGTCGCTGCGCGCGCGCTCGGCCTGGATTGCGGGCCGATGTCGGGCTTCGACCGCAGCCGCGTCGATCAGGCGTTCTTTCTGCATAGCGGCTGGAAGTCGAACTTCCTGATCAACATCGCCCACGGCGACCCCGCCGGCGTACGCGAGCGTTCGCCGCGCCTGCCGTTCGAGGAGGCGTGCATCATCGAGTAGCGCAGCCCACCCCGGCCGGAAGCGCCGGGTGGGCTCGGCGCTAGGTCACGGTCGGCGAGATCGGCCGGCGCGGGGTGCCCAGCCCACCGCCGACGATGCTGAAGATGGCGCCCAGCAGCAACGCCGCGAACGCGAACAGCGCGCCACGGCCCGCGTTCTTGCGGGCCGTTTCGGCGGCCTGCTTCGCCTGCTGCGCCGTGCGCTGGTAATCCTGCTGCAACTGGTTCAGCCGGTTCTGCGCCTCGTCCGGGCTGATGTTGGCTACCCGCGCCAAGCTGTCCACCGCCTTCTGGCGCGCCGCGTCCGCCGCCTGCTTGTCGCCGTTCGCGGCGGCGCGGACATAGGCGATGATGGCGGTCTGCACGCTCTGCGCATCGTTCGGATTGACCAGGCTGCGCACCTGGGCTGCCAGCGCATCCGGCCCGGCCGCGTTCGTGGCGCCCGCGGCGCCCGCGGCGGCGGTCTTGCCGATCCCCGACAGCGTGCCGCCCACCGCGCTGAATGTGCCGCCCAGCACGCCACCCAGAGCGGTGCCGAGCAGCCAGACCACGATCAGCGTCGTGGCGCACCAGGCAACGAAGCCGTGCCAGGCCGCCGTGCTGTGGCGCGACGAGCCCGACAGCCGCCCCGCGACAATGCCGCCCACGAAGGCGGCGATCAGGCCCGAAACCACCCACCAGACGCCGGCCTCGATCGACAGCGCGCCGGCCGAAGGATTGCTCGCCGTGTCCCCGGTGAGCTGGAACGAGCTGAGGCCAACCCCCACGCCGAGCAGGCTGAGCAGCATCTGTATCAGCAATGCCGTGACGATGCCGGCGATGATGGCGCCCCAGGCAGCATGGTTCATCAGCCAGACGCGACGGTCGTCCGAATCTACCGTCACGGCGGGCGCGGTCTCGTAGCGCGGCTCGACAATGGCCGGCTGTCCGATGGGCTGGATGGCCACGAGTCTCTCCTGTTCTGGTTGCGCGCACGGGGGCGCATTCGGCGATGCTCCGTGCCCTTGTAGCGCGCCCGCCGCCGATTGGTTCGCCGGAAGCACGGAAACGCCGCCGCGCCTTGCCGGGAAGCCGGGTTCTGCCGAGTATCGCCCGGTGAGTGATCCGGTTTCGCGTATCCTGGCCCTTGATGCGGCGCTCGGGCAGTGCTCGGCAGCGCTGCTGGCCGACGGACAGGTGCTGGCCGAGCGCGTGCAGCACGGGGAGCGCGGCCAGGTGCAGCGCCTCGCACCGATGCTGCGCGAGGTGCTCGATGCCGGCGGGACCGAAGCTCGCGCATTGGATGCGGTGGCGGTGACGCTCGGGCCGGGCAGCTTCACCGGCCTGCGCGCGGCCCTGGCCCTGGCGCACGGCCTGGCGCTCGCGGCGGGCGTCACGCTGATCGGTGTCACCGTGTTCGAGGCCCTGGCGGCGGCCCTCGGGCGCGGAGGCCGATGGTCGGGCGATCTGGGCCGCGATCGACAGCCGGCGCGGGCGGGTATTTCTCGATCGCGGGGCCGGGCCGCGCAACGTGGCGCTCGCCGCATTGCCCCGGCCGGAGGGTCCGGTGGCGATCACGGGTGATGCGGCGGTGGAGGTCGCGACCCGGCTCGCGGCGGCGGAGGCGGACGTCATGCTGACCGATGCCCGACAGCCGCTGGCAAGGCACGTGGCGCGGGCGGCGCTGCGGCGGGTGGCGTCCGGGTCGCCGCGTTTGAACCTGCTGCCGATCTATGTCGATGCACCCGAGGCGCGCCTCCCGCAAGGCGGCCTGCGGCCCGCGCCCGCCGGCGTGTCCTGAGCCGGATCGTCTCGGCCTCCGTGGTGCATGCCGAGGCAATGGCGGCCATTCACGCTGGCTGCTTCCCGCCGGACGCGCGCTGGGATGCCGCGGCGCTGGCGAGTCTGGCGGCCCAGCCCGGCGCGTTTGCACTGATCGATCCGGACGGCGGCTTCGTGCTGGGGCGGGTCGCGGGCGACGAGGCGGAGATCCTGATGCTCGCGGTGCTGCCGGAGCGGCGGCGGCAGGGCAGGGCAAGGGCGCTGCTGCGCGCGGCCATGCGGCAGGGCGCCGGTGCCGGCGCGCGGGCGCTGTTCCTGGAGGTGGCGCAGGCCAATGGCGCCGCGCTGGCGCTGTATGCTGGCGAGGGCTTTCGTCCGGTCGGCCACAGGCCCGCCTACTATGCCGGCGGAGGCGACGCGTTGGTGCTGAGGCGCGCACTGGACGAAGCCGAAACGGTCGGACAAGGTGCCTTCCCATGACCACCGCTCCCGTCCGAGAGCCTGAGAAGCAGCGCCCCGCAGGATTCCTGTTCGGGGCCCTGTCGCCGGAGCAGCGGGCGCAGGTGCTGGCGCAGGCCATCGCTCGCAGCTATCCGCGCGGCGGCACCATCCTGCGGCGTGGCGATCCCGGCACCTCGATGGTGCTGGTGGTCGAGGGCCGGGTGCGGGTCGGGGTCACCTCCGAGGACGGGCGAGAGGTCACGCTGGGCATTCTCGGTCCGGGTGACGTTCTGGGGGAGATGGCTCTGCTCGACGGCCAGGAGCGCAGCGCCGATGTCGTGGCGCTCGAGGATTGCAGCGTGAAGCTCGTGGAGCGCGGGCGGTTCCTGCGGCTGCTGCGCGAGTCGCCGGATCTCTGCCTGCAATTGCTGGCGGTGCTGACCGAGCGGCTGCGCCGCGCCAACCGGGCGGTGGAGGATATCGCCCTGCTGTCGCTGGAGGGAAGGCTGGCGCGGCTGCTGACCCGTCTCGCGCAGGATTACGGGAAGCCCGAGGGCGGCGGCGTGCGCATCGACGTGCGGCTGTCGCAGAAGGATTTGAGCGCCCTGGTCGGCAGCTCGCGCGAGAAGGTGAACCGGCAGCTGCGCGCCTGGGAGGAGGAGGGGACGATCGGCAAGGCGGGCGGGCACCTGCTGCTGCTGCACCCGGAGCGGCTGGCGGGGGATTTCTAGAACGGCAACAGGACATCGAGCAATTCCTGCCCGTAGCGCGGACTTTGCACGTTGGTCAGCTCGCCGCGCCCGCCATAGGAGATGCGCGCTTCGGCGAGCCGGTCGTGCAGCACCGTGTTGTCGCTGGCAATGTCCTGCGGCCGCGCTACCCCGGTCACCGTCAGGACGCGCAGCTCGCGGTTGACCCGCATCTCCTGCCTTGCTGCCACCACCAGATTGCCGTTCGGCAGCACCTGCGTCACGACGCCGGCCAGCCGCAACGTCACCGTCTCGCTGCGCTTGGCCTCGCCCGCGCCGTTGACGCCGTTGCTGCTGCTGGTGTTGACCAGCGAGGATGGGGTGGCGCCGGCGAAGGTGTGCGGGATCTTGTTCTCCAGGCCGAAGAGATTTGTCACCCCGCCGTTCTCGTTGGCGTTGCGCGTCGCCTGAGTCGTGTTCTTCACATCGGCGGCGTCGCTGATGTTGACCAGGATGGTGATGATGTCGCCAACCTGCGCCGCGCGCTGGTCCTTGAAGAAGGCGCGGCTGCCGTTGCGCCACAGGCTGCCGGGGTCGGGCGGCACTGCCTGCGCGGACGGCATCGGCATGGTCAGCGGGCGCCAGTCGGAGGCCCCGGTCGGGTTGGCGGAAGGTGTCATCGCGGGCGGACGGCCGATCTCGGACAGCCGCGTGAGCGTACCGCAGCCGCCGAGCGTCGCGGTTAGCAGGAGGGCCAAGGCGGCATCCGTCCCGCGCGTCCACACCCTCATTGCACGGCGATCCCGGACGTGCCGCCAGGACGAGGGGAGTCGGTCCCCGGCCGCAGCGGCATGCTGCCCGGTTCCAGACGCACGGAATCGGGCCCCACGATTTCGGCCAGCAGCACGGCATGGCTGACCGGGTTCAGCACGGTGATGCGCTCGCCCGCAGCACCCGCCTCGAGCGCCTCGCCGGTGGCGGATAGCGACAGGCCGGAACTGTCCAGCGTGATCGACACGCGGGCGCCTCGCTGTACCACCAGCGGCTGATGCAGATTGGCCAGGATGAGCGGGTCGCCCTCCATCACCGGGCGGCGCGGCGCCAGGCCCACGACCTGCGAGGCCCTGCGGACCAATTCGCCGCTCAGCCCTGCGCTGCGCACCCGCGCCGGTCGCAGGTCGCCCGGTTGCAGCTCGACACCGGCCGCCAGGCGATGCGTCGCCACCAGCAATGTCTCCATCGCCACGAGTTGGCCGCTGACCCGCAGGTGCAGCGGTGCCATGTCGCTGCCGGTCACGGCAACGGAAGCGGTGAAGCGGCCGCTGCCGGCATCGAAGGAGAGCTGTTCCACCGCGGCCTGCGCGTGCGCCTCGGGCGCCACCAGCGGTGCCGCGAAGCCGGGCAGGTCAACCTCGCCGTCGCCGGCTCCCGCGTTGTCCAGCGCTGTGCGCAGGCACGCGATCACCGCCTCGCGCGCCAGCGGCACGCCGGGGCGTTGCAGCACGGCGCGATCGGCGTCCGATGCGGGCCTCCAGGCGACGCCGAACTCCCGCGCGATGGCGGCCAGTTGCGGCGCCTCCACGGTGATGCTCTCGCCCGGCGCGGGCGAGGGGCCCAGTGCCAGATGCGCGCGCGGCCCGGCATCGTCGAACAGGTCCGACAGCCGCACGACGGCGCCTCCGAGCGTCGTGAGCGGCCGCAGCATCGCGGCCGAGGCGGGGGCAGCGACCAGGCTCGCGACCAGGGCCGCGGCGAGCAGCGTGCGCATCGTCCTGCTCCTCATCAGCGCAGATTGGTGAGCGTGGACAGCATCTCGTCGCTCGCGGTGATGACCTTGCTGTTCATTTCGTAGGCACGCTGCGCGGTGATCAGGTTGGTGATCTCGCTCACCACGTTGACGTTCGAGGTCTCGATGAAACCCTGCTGCACCGAGCCGAAGCCGGGCGAGCCGGGTGTGCCGGTGACGGCGTTGCCCGATGCCGCCGATTGCAGGAACAGATTGTCGCCCTGCGCGTCGAGGCCGGCGTCGTTGGGGAAGGCGGCGAGCTGGATCTGGCCCACCAGTTGCGGCGTGGTCTGGCCGCTCAGCGTCACCTGCACCTGGCCTGCCGCGTTGATCGTGACGTCGGTCGCGTTGCTCGGGATGGTGATGCCGGGCTGCACCACGTAGCCGTCGGCCGAGACGATCTGCCCGTCGGGCGACAGCGAGAACGTGCCGTCGCGCGTGTAGGCGGTGTCGCCCGATGGCAGCGTCACCTGGAAATAGCCGCCGCCCTGGATCGCCAGATCGAGGCTGTTGGAGGTCTGCTGCAGATTGCCCTGCTCGTCGATGCGATAGATCGCCGCGGTCTTGACGCCGAGACCGACCTGCGCGCCGGAGGGTACCACCGTGCCGCTGTCGGAGGAGTTGGAGCCGACGCGGCGCAGGTTCTGGTACATCAGATCCTGGAACTCGGCCCGCCGGCGCTTGAACCCGGTCGTGGTCATGTTGGCGATGTTGTTGGAAATCACTTCGACGTTGGTCTGCTGCGCCTGCATGCCGGTGCCGGCGATGTCGAGCGATCGCATGGTGGAACTCTCCCGCTGCGCCGTGACCGGCTTCAGTCGTTCTTGTTGAGGATCTTGTCGATGGCGCCGGATTGCCGGTCGGCCTCGGCCTGCACGAACTGGCTGGTGAACTGGAACTCGCGCAGCGTGTTCATCATGCGCGTGGTCTCGAGGATCGGCTGCACGTTGCTTTCCTCCACGGCACCTTGCACCAGATGCGGCCCGGTCACCGGCTGCGTGGGATCGGGTGTGGCGAACAATCGGCTGCCCTCTGCCTGCATGTTCGCCTCGGTGCGGGGCTCGACCAGGCCGATCTGGCCGATCTGCCCGTTCTGGCTGCTGATGGTGCCGTCGGCGGCCACGCTGAGGCGCGTGTCGCCCGGCGCCACCGAAAGCGGCTGGCCATTGCGGTCCAGCAGCTTATTGCCGTCGACGTCGACGATCTGGCCGCCGGAGGAGAGCATGAAATGGCCGGCGCGGGTGAGGCGCGGCCCGGCCGGGGTGCGCACCGTGAACCAGGCGGCCGGATTGCCGATCGCCAGATCGAGCGGATTGCCGGTCTGCGTCAGCGGCCCTTGTTCGCGCTCGCGCCAGGTTGCGCGGTCCTGCGTGTAGATCAGCGTGTTGCCTCCCGGCGGTGTCGCTGATTGCGGCTCGCGCACCAGCCAGTCGCTGAACTGCATCCGCTCGGCGCGGTAGGCGGGCGTCCCCGCATTGGCGATGTTGCCAGCGATCACGTCCATCGCCCGCTGCTGCGCCATCAGGCGTGACAGGGCGATGCTGGTGGTGTTGTCCAAATCCAGGCTCCGGTGCTGCGACAACGCGCACCCCGCAAGCCGCGTGCCATCCTGGTGAGCCGGAATGTGGCGATTCCCAGGACGGAAAGCGGCAGATCCTGCCGGGCATGGCAGTCCGGCCCGGCAGTTTGCGCCTCCGCAGCAAGGGTTCGTTAAGCGAGCCTCGCGAGACTGACGGCCATTCAGGCATCGACGGGCGACGGGGCGGATGGGCAGTGCTGCAACGGTTTCGGAGAGTGTGCCCGTGGCGCCGACCGGCCGTCGCCGGCTGCTGCTGCTGCTTGCCGCGCCGCTGGCGCTGGCCCTGGTGGCCGCGGGGTTGTGGTTCGGCGGCATCCTGCCGCGGCTGCTGCATGGCCGGGCCAAGCCGGAGCAGCAGGCCGCCGGCGCGCCGCAGCCGGTCTATGTCGAGCTGCCGGAGATGGTGGCGAACCTCAACGCCGGCGCGGGTCGCGATGCCTATGTCAAGCTGCGTGCCCGGCTGGAGCTGGCCAGCGCCGGCGATCAGGCGGCGGCGCAGGCCGCCATGCCGAAACTGCTCGACCTGTTCCAGACCTATCTGCGCGAGATGCGGCCGGAGGAGCTGCGCGGCTCCGTCGGCACGTGGCGCCTGCGCGAGGAACTGCTCGCCCGCGCCAACGCGGCGCTGGCGCCGGTGCGCGTGACCGGCGTGCTGTTTACCGAATTGCTCGTTCAATGAGTGGCACCGAGGAAGAGGACGCGCTCGCGGCTGCCTGGGGGGCCGATACCGACGCCGAGGCGGGCGCCGAGGCGGGCACCGCGGTGCCGACGCAGCCGGCGCGGGTGCTGAATCAGGCCGAGATCGACAGCCTGCTGGGCTTCGAGGACGGGCCGTCCGGCGACGAGGGCCGCGACGGGATGCAGCGCATCATCGGCGCCGGGCTGATCAGCTACGAGCGGCTGCCGATGCTTGAGATCGTATTCGATCGCCTGGTACGCATCATGTCCACGTCGCTGCGCAACTTCACATCGGACAATGTCGAGGTCGGCATCGACAACATCCTTTCGCTGCGCTTCGGCGACTATCTGAACTCGATCCCGTTGCCTGCCATGCTCGCGGTGTTCAAGGCCGATGAGTGGGACAATTACGGGCTGATGGTGGTCGACAGTGCCATGATCTACTCGATCGTCGATGTGCTGCTGGGCGGCCGTCGCGGCACGGCGGCCATGCGCATCGAGGGACGACCGTACACCACGATCGAGCGCACGCTGGTCGAGCGGCTGATTCAGGTGGTGCTGGCCGATCTGTCCGCGAGCTTCGATCCGCTCTGCCCCGTCACGTTCCGCTTCGAACGGCTGGAAGTGAACCCGCGCTTCGCTGCGATCAGCCGCCTGTCCAATGCTGCGGTGCTGGCGCGGTTACGCATCGACATGGAGGATCGCGGCGGACGGCTCGAACTGCTGCTGCCCTATGCCACGCTGGAGCCGGTGCGCGAATTGCTCCTGCAGCAGTTCATGGGCGAGAAGTTCGGCCGCGATTCGATCTGGGAGACGCATCTCGCCGAAGAGTTGTGGAGCACCGAAATCGATCTCGACGTCGTGCTGGACGAGCAGACGATGCGGCTGTCGGACGTGATGGCGCTGGTTCCGGGCAGCCGCATCACGCTGGCCTGCCAGCCCGGCGGAACAGTGCGGCTACGCTGCGGCGGCACGCCGCTGTTCGAGGGCCGCGCCGGGCGGCGTCAGGGGCGTATCGCGGTGCGCATCGAGCGCCACCTGCCGCGCATTGCGGCCGGCGTGGACGGGTGATGCGGCGCGGCGGCGCGGCAATCACTCCTTCACCATGCTCTGCCACAAGGGAGTGCGCGCGACGGATGGCACGATGGGCGGTCTGCAATGGGTTCTTGACGTGGTCCTGGCGCTGCTGCTTGCGGCGACCCTGTTCCACGCGATCCGTCTGGAGCGGGCGTTGGGCGTGTTGAAGCGCGACCGCGCGTCGCTGGAGAGTTCTGGTGGCAGCCTTCAACAGCAGCACGCGCGAGGCGCAGGCGGGGATCGAGCGGCTCCGCGAAGCGGCGGACGGGGCCGGTCGCGCCATTGCTCGGCAGACCGACGCCGCCACCATGCTGCGCGACGACCTGGCCTTCCTGATCGAGCGAGGAGAGAAGCTGGCCGATCGGATGGACCACCTCGTACGCGCCGGTCGCGGACTCGTGCAAGACGCGCCCGCGTCGATGCCCACCGCTTCGGCCTGGGGCGAGCCGCGGGCCGCCGAGATGCCGCCGCAATCGGCATCGCCCCCGCGCGTGCGCAGCCGTGCCGAGCGCGATCTGCTCGCGGCTCTGCGGATGGCGCGCTGAGATGCGCGTGCATCTGCCCACGCCTCGGCTGCTGCCGGTGACGACGGTCGCCATCGCGGCCCTGCTCGCGGTGAAGTCCGCCGACCTGCTGGGCCTGGCCGGGGCGGCGCGCGCGGCGACCGGCGTCGAGACCAGCGCGCCTGCCGCTCCATCTGCCGCGGCATCGACCATCTCCGCCGCGCTGCCGGCCGCAACCGTGGTCGCCGCCTCGCCGCCAGCGCCAATCGAGACGCCGGTCAGTCCCCACGAACTCGCCTTGCTGCAGAACCTGCGCCACCGCCAGGCCGAGCTGGACGCGCGCGCCGCGGCACTGACCACGCGCGAGGGCGTGGCCGCCGCCGCCGAGAAACGGCTCGACGCACGGCTCGACGAGCTGACCTCGCTGCAGAAGCGCCTGGAGTCCCTGGAGGCCGCGCGCCATGCGCGCGACGAGGCGAGCTGGCAGGGGTTGGTGCACGTCTACGAGGCGATGCGGCCGAGGGATGCCGCCGTGATCTTCGACGATCTCGATATGCCGGTGCTGTTGCAGGTGCTGGATCGCATGAGGGATCGCAAGGCCGCACCCATTCTCGCCGCCATGCAGCCAGAGCGCGCACGGCAGGTGACGGCCCAGCTCGCCGAACTGCGCAGCAGCGCCAACCGTGTTCCGGACCCGGCCGTGACACAGCCGTCGCCCTCGCACTGACCGCCAGGAATCCGGCATCTTCCAGGAGTTGCAATGAGCGCCATCGACAAATCGACCAGCGTCCTGATCGTGGACGACTACAAGACCATGCTGCGGATCATCCGCAACCTGCTCAAGCAGATCGACTTCCACAACGTCGATGAGGCGACCGACGGAACCGAGGCGCTCACCCGTCTGCGCTCCGGCGAATACGGGCTCGTGATCAGCGACTGGAACATGCAGCCGATGACCGGATTGCAGCTGTTGCAGGAGGTGCGACGCGATGCGCGGCTGCGCGCCGTGCCGTTCATCATGGTGACCGCCGAGAGCAAGGCGGAGAACGTCGTGGCCGCCAAGCAGGCGGGAGTGTCCAACTACATCGTCAAGCCGTTCAACGCCGAGACGCTGCGCGAGAAGATCGAGAAGGTACTGACCCATGCATGACATCGCGATGTCCCGGTCAGCAGCCCAGCCCGGGCCGGCCGATCGGGCCGAGGCCGATCTGCACCTTCGCCTCGGTGCGATCCGCGAGCGTCATCCCGCCGCCGATCCGGCGATGGTGGCCGAAGTGGTGCGCGAGGTGCTCGCCACTATGCGCGGCGACCTGTCCTCGCCGGAGATCCAGTTGCTCGCGGAGATCGAGGAGCTCGGTCGCACCATCGCGCGCGCCCGCGCCGAGGTCGCGGCCCTCGGCGTCGATGACATCACCGAGAGCCACATCCCGGTGGCGAGCGACGAACTGGAAGCGGTGGTGGTGCATACCGCCTCGGCCACGGACCGCATCCTCGCGGTCTGCGAGACGCTGGACACGCTGGCCGAGGGGCTCGGCGCGCGCGGCGGCCCCACGCGCGCGGTCGCGGCGCAGGCGGTGCGCGAGGCCACGACCGAAGTGTACGAAGCGTGCAGCTTCCAGGACATCACCGGCCAGCGCATCGGCAAGGTGGTGGGCGCGCTGCAGGCGATCGACGTGAAGGTCGCGCGCATCATGGAGGCGTTCGGGGAGCGCGCCCGCGGACCCGCCCGACCGCACCCGGAGCTGCCGCCTGCCGACCTGCTGCACGGACCGCAACTGCCGGAACTGGCAATGGACCAGCTGGACATCGACCGGCTGCTGGCCAGCCTGTGAGGCCGCCGGTTTCGATCTGGGCTTTCGCCTGCGCGCTGGGCCTCGCGATCCTGGCGCTTGCCTGCGACGCCTTGGCCGATCCGCATGGGGGCTCGCCGGCGGCGGCGCAGGCGGCAGCGGTCGTGATGCTGCGCACCGGCGAGCATCCGGGTTTCAGCCGCATCGTCTTCGATCTGCCTGCCGCCGCGTCTGCTGACGTGGCGTCGTTGCACGACGGGCTGCTTGTGAAGGTTGCGGGTGCGGCGCTGACGCGCAGCGGCGCCGAGCCGCGCGGCCTGAGCGGGCTCGCGGTGAGCGGCAGCTCCGCCACGTTGTCCTGGGCGCCGGGAACGGCTGTTCACACGTGGCGATTGCCCGGGCGGCTGGTGATCGACGTGCTGCGCGCGCCCTTGCGTGCCGCTCCCCGGCCGCATGGCGTCGTCGCGCCGGCCTCGACAGCGGGGCGTCTGCGAGAACCGGCCGATCCGCCCTTCGCCGCGCCCGCCTTGGCGCCCACGATGCAGGCGCCGTCGAAGCGCGCACCCGCTCCGGCCGGTCTCCTCGCGGAGCATCCTGTGCCCATCCTGGCGGCGACCCTGCCGGCACCCGACATAAGTGTGCCTGCTCCGCTCACGGCGGCGGCGCGGATCGCGGTGGACGCGGCGCCGATCCCGCCAGTGCCGGCGGGACCGCTTGCCGTGGCGGCCGAACCGGCGGCATCTGCCGGCACCGCCGGCTCGGCCACGCTTCCGTTCGGGTCCATGACGGGTGCCGCTGCGTTCCGGCGTGGCGCCTGGGGCATCGCCGTATTCGACGAAGCGCGGCCGGTCGATCTCGCGCGTCTGCGCAGCAATGCCGGGCTGGCCGGTGCCGAAATCCGCGAGCTGCCGGCGGCCACGATGCTGCGCGTGAAGCTGCCGTCCGATCGAGCCCTGGCCCTCACGCATCGTCCGGACGGCTGGTCGGTCGTCATCGTTCCGGCCGCACCGGCCGCGATCGCGATCCGGCCCGAGACCAAATCCGGTGTGCTCGATCTGCCCTTTGACCGACCGGGCCAGGTCGTCTCGGTCCCGGACCCGGAGACCGGCGGATTGCTGCTGGTCGGCACGCAGGCTCCCCCGGCCGTCGGCGCAGACGCGCCGGCCCAGGGCATCGCACTGGAACGGCGCACACCCTCCTTCTCCCTGCCCGCGACCTGGCGGGGAGTTGTGGTCGAACCGCAATCCGACGATCTGGTGTTGCGCGCGACGCCCGATGCCTTCGTCGTGCAGCGGGGAGGCGGAGGGCCCGGCCTGCCTCTGGCCGATACCGAGGAGGCGAGGCCAGATGAGGCCGGTCGTTTCAGCCGCCGCTTCGACCTGCCGGGCGAGCCGCTTCTGGCGCTGGACCGACGGCTGCGGGCGGCGGAGGAGATGGCCGCCGCGGAGCCGGAGCAGGCGCGTGGCCCGGCGCGGCTGGGGGTCGCCCAGGCCATGCTGGCACTCGGCATGGGCGCCGAGGCCGATGCGGTGGTCCGGCTCGCCTGCACCGACGATCCCCGCCTGGAGCGGGATCCGCAGGCAATCGCGATCCGCGCCGCCGCCGCCCTGGTCGCCGGACGTACCGGCGAGGGGGGTGCGATCGACGATCCCGCCCTCTCGGCGTCCGGCCAGCCGGGGCTGGACGAGGTGCAGTTGTGGCGGGGCCTTCGCGCCGCCCAGCGCGCGGACGAGGCAGGTGGCGCCGATCCGGCGGCCGCGCAACTCATTGCGGCCAAGCTACCCCTCCTGGAGTCGTACCCCGAACCGTTGCGCAACCGGCTGCTGCCGCTGGCGCTGCGAACAATGGCCCAAGGAGGCGAGGCGGAAGCGGCCCGTCGCGCGGTTGATGCGCAGCCGGCGATCGACGCCTCGATTTCACCCGCGCGCTGCTCGACGAGCGGGACGGCCATGCCCGGGACGCACTGACCCGTCTCGACCGGCTGGCCACGGGCGACGACCGCGACATCGCCGCGCGCGCCGCGATCCGAGCGGTCGAATTGCGGCTGCGCACGCGCCAGCAGACCCCATCGCAGGCGGCCGATGCGCTTGATCCGCTGATCTATGCCTGGCGCGGCGACGGGCGGGAGTTGGCAGTGCGGATGCGCGAGGCGGAGCTGCGCATGCAGTCCAGCCAGGAGCGTGCCGCCCTGGCGCTGTTACGGGAGAGTACGGATCCCGTGCTGGCGCAGGGCTGGCCCGACCAGCTGCCGGCGCTGCACAGCCGGATGGCGGCAGATTTCGCGCAGGCGCTGGCGCGCGATGCCACCCATCCGCTGCCGCCGCTCGATTTCGTGGCGATGGTGCAGGAGAACGCCGACCTGCTGCCGGACGGCGCCGCCGGTCAGGTGGTGGCGGAGCGGGTCGCCGATCGGCTCGCCGCCCTCGACCTGCCGGACCAGGCCGCGACCGCGCTCGGCAAGCTGATGGACGACGCGCCGATGGGCGCGGCACGCGCGGCGCTCGGCGGCCGGCTCGCCGCCTTGCAGCTCGAGCAGCACGATCCGGCGGCGGCGCTGCTGACGCTTTCGGCCAGCACCGCCCCTGGCTTGCCGCCGCCGCTGGTGGAGAGCCGGACGCTGCTGTTCGCTCGCGCAACGGCCTCGCGGGGCGATCTCGCCGCGGCCACGGGCGCGCTGGCAGCGCTTGGGACGCCGGCGGCACTCGATCTGCGGGCGCATCTGCTGGAAAATGCCGGGCGCTGGCCGCAAGCAATGGCGGCGTTGCAAGGCATCGCCGATCGCGCTCTGCCGCAAGCGGGCGCATTGAACGACACGCAGGCGGGGCTGCTGCTGCGCCTTGCCTCGGCGGCGGCACAGACCGGCAACCAGCAGGTTCTGGCGCAGCTGCGCTCACGCGATCTGCCGCGTGTTCGGGCCGGCAAGTCGGCCGATCTGCTGCGCGTCCTGACCGAAGGGCCGGTCCGGACGGTGGCCGACCTGCCGCGCGCCGAAGCGGAGATCGCACTGGCGCGAACCGTTCTGAAATAGCAAGCGACCAGTACGCCGCCCGCTCGTGGCGGGTATGCGGTCCCCGCGCCCGGGACGACGGATTTTCTCTTGCGCCCCAGCTTTTCGGCCCTCATATACCGCCGCCTTGGCCCCTGGGGGCGCGCGCATGCGGCGCGCAGCCCAACAGGCCGTCTACTGGTTGGAAAGGATGGTGCGCGTGAACGCACTGACGCCACTGGGGATGGTCTCGGACTCTCCGAGCAGTAACCCGGCTTCCGAACTCCTCTCGCCCGGGGCCGAGGAGCAGAAGGATTATTTCGTCGAGCGTGACGGCATGAGGTTCGCCGGCATGCACCTGCTGGTCGATCTGTGGGGGGCCAGCAATCTCGCCGATCCCGCGCATATCGACGCGGCGCTGCGCGAGGCCGCGGTCGCGGCGGGCGCTACGATCCTGCACAGCCACTTCCACCATTTCTCACCCAATGGCGGCGTGTCGGGCGTGATCGTGCTGGCGGAGAGCCACATCTCGATCCACACTTGGCCCGAGCGCGACTTCGCCGCCGTGGACATCTTCATGTGCGGCGCGTGCGATCCGCATCTGTCGATCCCGGTGCTGAAGCGGGCCTTCACGCCGGAGCGGATCGAGCTGGACGAGCAGCGGCGCGGGCGCGTCTTCTGAAGTCAGCAAGGCCAGGGGCGTCGCCCCTGGACTCGACCGGGGCCCGGAGGCCCCAGACCCCCGAACAATTCGGCTCAAGAGACGCGGAGGGCGTGATGGCCGACGTCTGGCTGAACGAGACGCTGTATCCCGATTGGGGCCAGCGCTTTCGCGTCGTGCGTGAATTGGCGCGCGAGCAGAGCGAGTTCCAGGACATCGTCATCTTTGAAAGCGCCTCGCATGGCCGGGTGATGGCGCTGGACGGTGTCATCCAGATCACCGAGCGCGACGAGTTCGTCTATCAGGAGATGATCGTTCATGTGCCGCTGCTGGCGCATGGCGCGGCGCGCGACGTGCTGATCATCGGCGCGGGCGATGGCGGCGTGCTGCGGCGGGTGTTGCAGCATGATACCGCGCGGCGCGCCGTGATGGTGGAGATCGACGGCGCGGTGATCCGGCTGGCACGCGAACACCTGCCGATGATCGCGGGCGATGCCTGGAACGATCCGCGCGCCCAGGTCATCGTGGGCGACGGCATCGCGCATGTGCGGGAAGCCGCGTCGGGGAGTTACGACGCGATCATCGTCGACAGCACTGACCCGATCGGCGTGGGCGAGGTGCTGTTCACCGACGAGTTCTACGCCAACGCCGCCCGCGTGCTCCGCGAAGGCGGCCTGATCGTCAACCAGTGCGGCGTGCCGTTCATGCAGGCCGACGAACTGCGCGAGACCAGCGCGCGGCGGCGCAAGGTTTTTCCGCATGTCGGCGCCTACGTGGCGGCGGTCCCCACTTATGTCGGCGGCTACATGACCCTGGGCTTCGCCGCGAAACAGGCGGGGTTGGACGCGGTTGACGTGCCGACGCTGCGCGAGCGCGCGGCGGCGAGTGGCGTGCTGGGCACGACGCAATACTGGACGCCGCAAATCCATGCCGCCAGCTTCCACTTGCCTCCGTATATCGCCCGCAATCTTTAGCCGGCACAGGTTTGTCCGCACCGGCCCACCTTCTCGTTCGGCACGAAGCTGCTCGACGATCGCGACGCCATCCGCGCTGTCGTCGAAGCGGCGTTCGGCCGCCGTGCCGAGGCCGATCTGGTCGATGCCTTGCGCGCGGCGGGCGACTCGCTGCTGTCGCTGGTGGCGGAGGATGGCGGTGCCGTTCTTGGCCACGTCATGCTGTCGAAGATGACGGCGCCGTTTCGCGCTCTCGGGCTCGCTCCGCTGGTGGTACTGCCCGCCCACCAGAGGCGTGGCATCGGCAGCCATCTCGTGCGGGCAGCGGTGACGGCTGCACGAGACGCTGGGTACGATGCGATCTTCGTTCTCGGTGATCCGGGATTCTACGCGAGGTTCGGATTCTCGGCGGAAGCGGCAGCCGGATTCGACTCTCCCTACGCAGGGCCGTTTCTGATGGCATTGGCGTTGCAGGGCGGGGACCTGCCGCGCTGCGGAGCAATCGTCTACGCGCGGCCCTTCGACGCCATTTCCTGACGGCCGGAGCATGGCGAGTCCGTCATCGGCACAACGGGAACCTGCGCCCTCCCAGGCTGTTCAATCCGTTCCGATCCGGCTAGTCAACAGGCTGAGACGCGATATGCGAGTTGGCCGGGCCTTCATGGAGGAACGAGCGCCAGTGTCCAGCACGCCGGCTAATCAGGCACGGAACCCCGCCCGAACCCGGCGCTGGCTCCTGGGCGGGCTGATAGCAATTGCGCTGAGCGGGGCTGCCAGCGCCATCGCCGCTGAACTCGCCGGCATCGTTCTGCCGGATGTGAGGGACGTGGCCGGGGTCCGGTTGGTGCTAAACGGCATCGCTCTTCGCACCTATTCGATTGTTGCAATCCGCATCTACGTCGCCGGCCTCTACCTCGAGCATCGGAGCAGCAACGCCGAGGCCATCCTCGACTTGCCGGAAACGAAGCTGCTGGAGATCCACTTTTTGCGGAGTGTGAGCCAGGAGAGATCGCGCGACGCGTGGCAGACAGGATTCGCGAATAACTGCAGGGCGCCGTGCTATCTCGACCCGCGGGAGCTGGCCCGCTTCATGGCGGCCGTTCCGGCGGTCCAGGCGGGCGATGTCAGCCAGTTTGTGTTCACGCCGCAGCGGCTCAGCATCACGTTCGACGGGCGCCCTCTCGGCACCGTCACCGACCGTCACTTCGCGCGCGAGATCCTTGCCTCATTCATTGGACCCGTGCCCCCGACGCCGCGGGTGAAACGCGAATTGCTCGGCGGCGGGTAGGTGCCGCGCCTGCTTCAGGGCAGAGCCGCGAAGCTCTGCACGAGGCTGCCCGAGACCAGCCGCCAGCCGTCCACCAGCACGAAGAAGATCAGCTTCAGCGGCAGCGATATGGTCGTGGGCGGCAGCATCATCATGCCGAGGCTCATCAGCACGCTGCCCACCACCATGTCGATCACCAGGAACGGCAGGTAGAGCAGGAACCCCATCTCGAACGCGCGGCGCAGCTCGCCGATCATGAAGGCGGGGATCAGCGCCCGCCACGGCGTCGCATCCGGGCTGGCGGGATTGGGCAGGTGCGCCAGATCGAGAAACAGGTGCAGATCGGCCGGGCGCAGATTGGCGGCCATGAATTTTTGGAACGGCTCGGCGGCGAGGCGCAATCCCTCGATCTCGCCGATCTTCCCGTCGCTCATGGGCAGCAGGCCGGTGGTCCAGGCCTGATCCAACACCGGCTGCATGACAAAGAAGGTGAGGAACAGCGCCAATCCGATGATCACCATGTTGGGCGGCGTGCCCTGTGTGCCGAGCGCGCCGCGCAGCAACGACAGCACGATGACGATGCGGGTGAAGGCCGTCACCATCACCAGCAGGCTGGGCGCCAGCGACAGCACGGTGATCAGTGCCGTGAGTTGCACGAGGCGGCTTGTGGCTCCCGCGGAACCGGCGGCGCCGAGGTCGATGGAGAGGGATTGCGCGTGCGCCAGCGCCGGCCAGACCACGAGCGGGCAGGCGGCGAGACAGAATCGGGCCACCCTGAATCGACCGCGCATCATGGCGCGGCGGGTCCGGGTGCTGCGTCATCGAGCCATCCCACCACCAGATCCTGCGCGCCACCGATCAGCAGCAGCACCCGGCGTCCGTCGCAGCGGACCACACATAGCCGCCGGCGCGCGTCGAGCGGCAGCATCTGCTCCATCGCCAGCGATCCGGCGCCTGTCCGCATCCGGCCGATGGCGAAGGCCAGCCAGGACGGGGTCACGGTGCGCCCAGCGGCAACGCGGCCTGTAGCGCGTCCAGCCGGTCCAGCAGCTCCGCCAGGCTTTGCCGCAAGATCTTCCCCTGATCGGGCGGAAGGTCGAGGCTGGCCGCGCATAAGCGGCCCACCTCCACGTCGAGCCCGCGCAGATCGACCGCCCGCGCGGTGCGCAGCAGGGCCTCGCTGGTGCGCAGCGTCGCATCGAGCCGCCCGGCCATCGCGCGGACCTCGCTCAGGCGGCCATCGGATCCGGACTGCGGATCAGGCGAACGAAAAATGTCCATGCCCGCACCGAATCAGGAAAGAGTTAAGCGGCCCTGAAGATTGCGCCAAGGCCGCCGTTTACGCGCCTTTCACCTCCGCAGCGCAGGGTGTGGTCATGGACCCGACCGACATTCCGCTCTTTGCCCTGGCCGATCAGCGGCTGGTCTGGGTGGATCACAGGCAGGCATTGCTGTCGCAGAATGTCGCCAATGTCGATACGCCCGGCTACCGCGCGCGAGATTTGCGGCCGTTCGCTCAGGCGCTGGCGGATGCGCGTTTCGACATCGCGCCGGTGCGCACCGATCCGCTGCATCTCGCCGGCACCGTGCCGGGCGCATCGGCCGGTCCAGCATACTTTCCGGCGAGCAGGCGCCGGATGGCAATGCCGTGTCGCTGGACGATCAGCTTGAACGGATCGCGGATACGGATTCGATGCAGGCGCTGACCACGGCGCTCTACTCGAAATACCTGGGCATGTTCCGCACGGCGATCGATCGATAGCGCAACCCGAAGCAGCAGGAGCCTCGCGATGGAGATGGATGCCGCATTGACGATTTCCGCCCGCGGGATGCAGGCGCAGACGACGCGGCTGCGTGTCATCGCGGAGAACCTTGCCAATCAGCAGACCACCGGCGGCGCGCCGGGTGCCGCACCCTATCGGCGGCGCACCGTCACCTTCAGCGATCGCATGGAGCGCACGCTGGGCGTGGAGACGGTGGGCGTATCGCAGATCGGCACCGATCCCACGCCGTTCCCGCAGCGCTACGATCCATCCAACCCGGCGGCGGATGGGCGCGGCTATGTGCAGATGCCCAATGTCAACAGTTTCGTCGAGATCATGGATATGCGCGACGCCCAGCGCAGCTACGACGCCAATCTCGGTGTCATGCAGACCACGCGGGCGATCCTGACGCGCACCATCGCCATGCTGAAATAGCGTCATGGCAATTCCCACCATCACCATCACGCCGCAGCAGGCGGTGCGCACCTATGCCGGCGTCGATAGCGGCGACGCGGCGGGGAGCGATGCGAACGGCTTCGGTGCCACGCTGGCGCGTGCGCTGGGCGGCGTGGTCGATTCCGGGCACGCGGCCGATGCGCAGGCGATGCAGGCGATCGCGGGGCACGGCAACGTGACCGATGTCGTGACCGCGGTCAGCAAGGCGGAGCTTGCGTTGCAGACCACGGTGGCGATCCGCGATCGCATGGTGCAGGCGTATCAGGACATCATGCGCATGCCGATCTGACGGCCGACCGATCCGCAAGCAATCCAGAATGGGGAGGTTGGGATGCAGGAAGCCGATATTGGCGGGCTGATCCGCGATGCCTTCATGGTCATCCTGAAGCTGGGCGGCCCGCCGCTGCTGGCGGGCATGGCGGTGGGCCTCATCGTGAGCCTGATCCAGGCAGTCACGCAAATCAACGAGCAGACCCTGGCGTTCGTGCCGAAGGTCGCGGCGGTGGCGGCAACCCTCGTGCTGCTGGGCGGCTTCATGGCGGCCACGCTCGACGATTTCACGCGGATGCTGTTCGACCGGCTGATCGCCGTCGGCGGATCCTGAATCGTGGGGCCGGACGTGGCGATCCTGCACGCGCTGCCGCAATGGGCGTTTGGATTCGTGTTGGTGCTGGCGCGTATCGGCTGTGCCTGCATGCTGCTGCCGGTCGTGGGTGAGGCGGAGGTGCCGGCGACCATCCGCGCGGGTCTTGTCGTGGCCCTGGTGGCGCTGCTACTGCCTGGCCTGCTGGTGCTGCTGCCGCCTGCGCCGTCGCAGCCGATGCGCGTGGCCGGCATGGTCGGGGCCGAGATCGTGACCGGCCTGTGGTTCGGATTCCTGACGCGGCTCGTGCTGCTAGCGCTGACGCTGGCGGGTCAGATGATCGCGCTGCTCGCGGGACAGAGCAGCGTGGTGCAGCCGGATCCGGCCCTGGGAGCCGGCACCGCGGCACTCGGGCGCCTGATGTCGGTGGCGGCCCCGGTCCTGGTGCTGGCCACCGGATTGCACGCGCCGCTGCTGACGGCGCTCGCGGGCAGCTACACCGTCATGCCGCCGGGCGTGCTGCTGCCGCCGGGCGACACCTTGCAGAGCGTGGTTGCGGAGGTGGGCACGATGTTCGCCCTCGCGGTGCGCCTCGCGGGGCCGTTCCTGCTGGCAGGCCTCGCCTGGCAGGTGGCGCTGGCGCTGCTGGGGCGGCTGGTGCCGCAATTGCAGGTGATGAGCCTCGCGGCTCCGGCGCATCTGCTGCTGGGCCTGCTGCTGCTGGCCGTCGTGGCGAGTGCCATGCTGGCTGCCTGGCAGGATCGCGCGGCGGCGCTGTTCGCGGTGTTGCCGGGGCTGTAGCGCCGTGGCCGAGGCAGGGGAGGACCGGACCGAAGCGGCCACGCCGCGACGCCTGCAACGGGCGCGTGAGCAGGGCAACGTGCCGCTCTCGCGTGAGGCGGCGCCTGTTGCCATGCTGGGGGCCGGCCTGCTGGTGCTCATGCTGATCCTGCCGCACGCCGCGCGCGAACTCGGCCGGACGCTTGCGGTCCTTCTTGCGCGGGCTGATGCCATCGATCCGCTGGCCGGCCTGCGCGCGGCGGCACTCGCGACCGCAAAGGTGGTGCTGCCGTTCGCCGCCGCCGCCGTGCTGGCTACAGTGCTTTCGGTCCTGGGTCAGACCGGCTTCACGCTGCGTCTCGGCGCGTTGCAGCCCAGCCTGGGCCGGCTCGACTTTCGTCGCAATCTCGGCCGTATCGCCGGTCCCGCTTCGCTGCGCGAACTGGGGCGGTCGCTGCTCAAGCTCGGCATCGTGGGCTTCGCCATGTGGCACGCCGCGTCCGGTCTCTGGCCCTGGTTCGGCGCCTCGCTGCTCTGGTCGCCCGGTCATCTCCTGGATCGGAGCCTGCGGCTGGTGCTGCGACTGCTGCTGGCCGGCCTGGGTGCGCAGGCGCTGCTGGCCGGTGCCGATGTGATCCGGGCCCGCTGGTCGCATGCCCGCTCGCTGCGCATGAGCCGTCACGAGATCCGCGAGGAGATGCGCGAGGCCGACGGCGATCCGCGGATCAAGGCGCGCATCCGGCGCATCCGGATGACCCGTGCGCGACGGCGAATGCTGCAAGCGGTGCCGAAGGCCGCGGTGGTCATCACCAATCCGACCCATTACGCCGTGGCGCTGGCCTATGAGCGCGGCACGGGTGGGGCGCCGCGCGTGGTGGCGAAAGGCGTGGATGCGATGGCCGCGCGCATCCGCGACGCGGCGCGAGAGGCGCGCGTGCCGCTGGTCGCCAATCCCCCGCTGGCGCGCATGCTGTGGCGGGTCGAGCTTGACAGCGAGATTCCGGCGGTCTTGTTCCAGGCGGTGGCCGAAATCATCGCCTATGTCTGGCGCCTGCGGATGCCGGCGCGCCGCGCGTGAGTGGCAGAATGTGGCCGGTGCTGCCGGGCCTGAGCCGTTCGCTGCTGGATCAGCTCGGCGGCCGACTCGATGGCCTGTCCTCCGTGCTGTTCGAATCGACCGGCATGGGGATGCTGGCGGTCGATCGCAGCCCGCGAATTGTGCGTGCCAATGCGTTGCTGCGCGCGATGGCGGGATCGCGCGTCGATCTCTCGCCTGGTGCTCCTGTCGCCCTCTTGTTTGCGCCGGCCGAACGCGAGCAGGCTGTGGACGAAATCCGTCTGGCTCTGGCCGGAGGCGCGCCACGTCCGGCATTCGTGACCCGGCTCGCGGACGCGCAAGGCGGACCGGAGGCGGTGGTGAGCGCCTTTGCGGTGGCGCTGCGCGACAGGCCCCCGCGCCGCGCGCGCCGCGCCGAACAGCCGCCGGTGGTTGGCGCTCTGCTGCTGCTGGCCGACATCACAAGGCAGCGGCAGCTGGAGACGCAGTTGGCGCAGGCGCAGAAGCTGCAAGCCGTGGGCAGTCTTGCCGGCGGCATCGCGCATGATTTCAACAATCTTCTGACCGCGATCCAGGGTGCTGCCGAGGCGATCGCCGCTCGCGAGACGCTCGATGCCGAGACGCTGGAGGACGTGGCGCAAATCCGCAGCAGCGCCGGACGTGGTGCGGCCCTGGTGCGTCAGTTGCTGGCCTTCGGCCGCCAGCAGATGCTGCAACCGCAGGTGCTGGCGGTCAACGCGGTCATCGGCGACCTTTCCGGCCTGCTGCGCCGCCTGCTCGGCAGCAAGATCCGGCTGGAGGTGGATCTGGAGCAACCCGGCCGGCAGGTGCTGGTCGATCCGACGCAGCTCGATCAGGTGCTGGTGAACCTCGCGGTGAACGCGCGCGACGCCATGCCGGGCGGTGGCACGCTGACCCTGCGCAGCGGCCATCTGACGATCTATCGCCCGCAATTTCAGGGCGTGGAGACGGTCCCGCCCGGCCGCTACGTGATGATCGAGGTGCGTGACACGGGGACGGGCATCGCGCCCGAAACGCTGCCGCGCATCTTCGATCCGTTCTTCACCACGCGACGGGCGCAGGGCGGCAACGGTCTGGGCCTGTCCACCGTGCATGGGATCGTGCGCCAGTCTGGCGGCTTTCTCGGGGTCGAAAGCGAACCGGGACGGGGCACCAGCTTGCGCATCTATCTGCCGCGCCACGACGGCGAGAAGGTCTCGATCCCCGACCCGCCCGAACCTCGCGCTGCGGCTCCCGCTTGTCCCGCCGCGCGCGGAACGGTGCTGCTGGTCGATGACGAGGAGCCGGTCCGCCGCCTGGCCGAGCGGGCGCTGGTGCGGCACGGCTGGCAGGTGCTGTCGGCCGATAACGGCGAGACGGCACTGGCGCTGCTGGATCAGGCGACGCCCGCCCCGATTGTCGCGGTCATCACCGACATGGTCATGCCCGGCATCGACGGCACGGCGCTGGTGGCCGCGGTGCGGGCGCGGCTGGGCTTGCCGCGCCTGCCGGCGCTGCTCGTCTCCGGCTATGCCGAGGCGTCGCTGCGCGAGGCGCTGGCCGAAGGGCAGGGGATGCAGTTCCTCGCCAAACCTTTTGCGCTGAAGCAACTGGTCGAGCGGCTCAGCGAGGCCCTGGGGCGGGCACCGGCGTAGCGGAGCCGCGGCGGCGGCTCGCCGATTCGTCGTGTTGAGCAGGCCGGACGCGAGAGAAACTGTCACACGGCAGAAGCCTCGACGTCTTGTGGGTTCTCCGGCAAACGCGCTAACACCCGTTTACATTCGCACCTGCACCGACAATCGGGTTCTGCTGCGACCTCGGAGGACGACGACCAGGATGGGCGTGATCGTGCAACGAACCGGGTTCGGTCCGGACAGGCAATTCCTGGACGCGATGGTGGAGCTTCCGGATCGCCGGCCGGGCTGGGCCGTCGTGCTGCAGGCAAAGGGCCCCACGCCCGTCATCACTCCACGCCAGCCCTGCGCCGCCCAGGGTGATCCTCGTGCGTCCGTCCGCTTCTATCCGTTTCTCCTTCCGGGAAACTACAGGCTCGTGGCGCGGCTGGTTGCCCCCGATGCCGATCTGCCGTCCCGCAAGGAGAAGCCCGGCCCGCAGGATCTGTTCGACCTCGGCCGCGCCACGGTGCCCCCGCTTGATGAGGCGCGCGCCGCGGAATGGCTACGGCGCGACGGTGCGGATCTCAATCAGGCGGCCAGCCGCGCGCTCGTCCCGCTCTGCGTGGATGCGCACGGCACGCCGTGCTTCTGGCCGGTGCAGGGGCCTTCCTCCCGCCGCGTCGCGGTGCTCTCGATTCCCAAGGCCGGGACCTACCTTGTCACCAATCTGCTCGCGAATCTCGGCATGGTGAGCTGCAATGTCCATATCGGGCGCGGGCTGGTGGGCGACTATCGGTCGTCCAAACAGATGCCGCCACCCTTCCAGCGGCATCTCGACGTCGCCTACTCGTCGCGTCTGGTGCTCCCTGGCCAGTCGATGGCATCGCACATGCGGCGGGATCTCGGCACCCAGGTCGCACTTCACGATTACAGCAAGATCTTCGTCTATCGCGAACTCAGGGCGGCGCTGGTCTCCGCGTTTCGCGCCGGCGCCCGCAGGGTCACGAAGAAGCCACCGGAGACCAAGCCCGCCGAGTCCACATCGCCGCGAGAGATCACCGACAGCGCGGACGGGTTCGTTGCCTGGCTCGAGCGTGGCGACCTCGATCGGATGCGCAGGCAGTACCGAGGCGGTTTCGGGTTGGTACACCCATCCCGATGTCTGCCGCATTTCGTTCGAGGACATCATGGGCGATGCCGGCCCGGACCGGCAGTGCAGCGCCGTGACCGCCGTCGCCGCCCAATGCGGCGTCGAGGTGTCCGAAGACGAGGCGCGGGCCCTTCTGACAAGAACCATCGGCGCCGAGACGCAGACCTTTTCCGGAGCGCGCTCGCCCTTGGCCGAGTATTGGACGCCAAGGGCCGAGGAGTTGTTCCGCGGCGCCGGTCTGGACAGGCTGAACGCGCTGTTCCAGGACCAATCCCCGCTAATCGGGCGCTCCGACCGGGCGGGCCGTCAGATGCCAGCGCTCCTGCACATTGACGAACATATAACGAACAAAGGCTTGAGGCGCGGGTTGCGCTTGCGTTCTTCCCCGTGACAGACTCGCAAACGCCGCCGCAAGCTGACGCGGCCGGATGGGGGATGGGTATGGAGAAGAACAAGGCGCTGGACGCGGCGATGTCGCAGATCGAGCGCGCCTTCGGCAAGGGCTCGATCATGCGCATGGGCGCCCGTCCGGGCGACGAGCAGATCGAGGTGATCCCGTCCGGCTCGCTCGGGCTGGATTTGGCGCTGGGGATCGGCGGCCTGCCGCGCGGCCGCATCGTGGAGATTTACGGCCCGGAAAGTTCGGGCAAGACCACGCTCGCCTTGCACGCCATCGCCGAGGCGCAGAAGCGCGGCGGCACCTGCGCCTATGTCGATGCCGAGCACGCGCTCGACCCGACCTATGCCCGCAAGCTGGGCGTGGATGTGGACAATCTGCTGATCAGCCAGCCGGATGCGGGCGAGCAGGCGCTGGAGATCGCCGATACGCTGGTGCGCTCGGGCGCCATCGACGTGCTGGTGATCGACAGTGTGGCAGCGCTGGTGCCGCGCGCCGAGCTGGAAGGCGAGATGGGCGACAGCCATGTGGGGCTGCACGCAAGGCTGATGAGCCAAGCGTTGCGCAAGATCACCGGCAGCGTGTCGCGTAGCAACACCATGCTGGTCTTCATCAACCAGATCCGGCTGAAGATCGGTGTCATGTTCGGCAACCCCGAGACCACCACCGGCGGCAATGCGCTGAAGTTCTACGCCAGCATCCGCCTGGAGATCCGCCGCATCGGCAGCATCAAGGATCGCGACGAGGTGGTGGGCAACTCGACCAAGGTGAAGGTGGTCAAGAACAAGCTGGCGCCGCCGTTCCGGCAGGTCGAGTTCGACATCATGTATGGCGAGGGCATCAGCAAGGTGGGCGAGCTGATCGATTTGGGCGTGAAGGCCGGTGTCGTGGAGAAGTCGGGTTCCTGGTTCAGCTATGACAGCCAGCGCATCGGCCAGGGCCGCGAGAACGCCAAGCAGTTCCTGCGCGACCATCGCGAGGTGGCCGAGGCAATCGAGCGGCGGGTGCGCGATCAGGCCGGGGCTGTCACGGGTGCGATGATGATCTCGGCGGGCGAGACCGAGGAAGCCGAGGCGGCGGACTGAACGCCCTGGACGCGCTGCCGGCGATGGCGGCGGAGGGCCTGCCGCTCGACGCCGCCGACCTCGATCTGATCGAAGCCGCCCATACCGTGCTGCGGCGGCATTACCGCCCGCTGTGGCACACGGTCGCCGCCGCCATCCGCGGCCGCGACGGGCGGGTGTTCACCGGCATCCATATCGGTGCGACCGTCGGGCGCATGTCGATCTGCGCCGAGGCGGTGGCGTTCGGCCGCGCGGTGATCGAGGGCGACGGGTCGGTGGCGACGGTCGTTGCGGTGCGCCATCCGAAGCCGGACGAGGTGGACCGCGATCTCGCGGTGGTCTCGCCCTGCGGCGCGTGTCGGGAGATGTTCATGGATTTCGACCCGGAGGCGCTGGTGATCGTGCCGGGGCTGGCCGGGCTGATGAAGCTGCCGGTGCGGGCGATGCTGCCGATGCCGTATCGGAGGTAGGTGGCGGGGATTCAGAAGACGACCATTTTGAAGTCGGCTCAGGGTGGTTCGCTGCCGGTCCGCTTTCGGGTCGAGAGGCGCTGAAATCAGACGGTCGGCTCAAGACAGGTGTTGATCGCTCGCGGACGGGACGGCTTACGGGATCAACCGCTGCGGGCCGAGTGCCGCCGTTGCTGGTCGTTCGATAAGGACATTTTCAAATTTAGATGCGGCATTTGGCGCCAGTTGGATAAGATGGCTTTATGGAAAGTCGGGAGCGAGTCAGATACGAGCGCAAAGCATCGACCGTAGCGTTTGAGGCCAGAGACTCATGCATCCGGTGACTTGACGCCGGATTCCATCGCGACAAGCTTGGCTTTGATCGGCCCCAGCGCCCCCGACGATTTAAGCCACAATCGGGCAAAGATTATGACAGCCGGGAACACACTCAACCCCACCACCATTACGGCCAGAACCGCGCAAATTTCCTTTTGGGCCACGAAGGACATGATGGCCAGCACCAACGTAAGCAGGCAGCCAAACGCGAACGTCCAGCGCACCGATCCCCTATAGAGATGATCGTAGTTCGCACGAAAGATGGTAAGCGGCGTGGGGGCGGCACCTTGCGATCTGGCGTGTCGATGTGAACGGTATCGTGCATGGACGACACCGGATTTGGCCAAGCCGAGACTGAGCACGCTCCTACGACTGATCGTAGGAGCGCTCGCAGTCCGCGGATCGAGGTGATCACGCGTGGCGAGCGTCGCCGCGCGTGGGCAATGGAACAGAAGCGGGAGATTGTGCTCGAGAGTTTGCAGCCGGACGTGCGTCCCGCGGATGTGGCGCGTCGGCATGGCATCAACACCGGGCTGCTCTACACGTGGCGGCGACAGATGCTGGAGGGGCGGCTCGGTGAACGGCCGCGTCGGCTGCCGAGCTTCGCGCGCGTCGACCTCGCCATCGCTTCCCCAAGCCCTGAGCCGGCCAGCCAGGGACCGGGCGATCTGGACGGCCGCCCGACGGCAATGCGATGCATTGCGGCGCCGACAGCGCCGAGCCGTGGCGGCGTGATCGAGATCGCGCTGCCGAGCGGGGTGACGGTCCGTGTTGATGCCCAGGTCGACGGCTCTGCGCTGCGGCAGGTGCTGACGGCGTTGGCCGACCGATGATCGGACCGCCCGCCGGAATGCGGGTCTTTCTGGCCTGCGGCGCCACCGATATGAGAAAAGGCATGATCGGTCTTGCGATGCTGGTGCAGCAGGGTCTGTCCGAGGACCCGTTCAGCGGAGCGCTGTTCGCCTTCCGCGGCCGCAGGGCCGGGCTGATCAAGGTCCTCTGGCACGACGGAATTGGTCTGTGCCTGCTCACCAAGCGGCTCGAGCGCGGCCAGTTCATCTGGCCGACGACGACCACGGGCGCGGTGACGCTGTCAGCGGCGCAACTCGCGACCTTGCTCGAGGGCTGCGAATGGCGCGCGCCGGTGCGGGCTCGCAGACCCGAGTTGGCCGGGTAGAAAAGACTGCCGTTGCAACTCAAATCGCTGGCCTCGACGCGAGCGCGTTGTTCATGATCGCTGCGTGCAGATCGATCTTGACGCCCTGCCCGATGATCCTGCCATCCTGCAACGGATGTTGCGCGAAGTGGTCGCCGCGACGACGCAGCAGCACGCGGCGCTGTCCGCCGAGAACGACAAGCTGCGCCTGCTGATCCAACGCCTGACGCGGCACCAGTTTGGCCGCCGCTCCGAGCAGCTCGATGCGGATCAGTTCCAGCTCGGGCTGGAGGACATCGAGCAGACCATCGCCGAGAACGAGGCCGCCCAGGACGCGGCGGACGCGGCCAAGCACCAGGGTCGGCAGCGGCGCGATGTCCGGCCCAACCGTAATCTCGGTGCGCTGCCCGCGCACCTGCCCCGCTACGAGGTGGTGATCGACATCGAGAGCCGCGAATGCCCCTGCTGCGGGGGCGCGCTGCACCCCATCGATGAACTTCGCACCGAGCAACTGGACATCGCGCCTGCGCAATTGCGGGTGCGCGTCACGCGCCGTCCTCGCTACGCCTGCCGCTCCTGCGAGGGCGCCGTGGTCGTTGCCCCGGCGCCGGAGCGGCCCATCGATGGCGGCCTGGCTACCGAAGCGCTGGTGGCGCATGTGGTGGTGAGCAAGTTCTGCAACTCGTTGCCGCTGTATCGCCAAGCTCAGATGCTCGCGCGGCAGGGCGTGACGCTGGATCGCTCGACCCTGAGCAACTGGGTAGGACGGGCTTGCTGGTGGCTGATGCCGCTCTACGACCTGGTGGTCGGCACGGTGCTGTCGTCGGACAAGCTGTTCGCCGACGACACGGCGCTGCCGGTGCTCGACCCCGGACGCGGCCGGACCAGGACGGGACGGCTGTGGTGCTACGCGGTGGATGACCGGCCCTGGTGCGGCCCGACGCACCCTGCCGCTGCCTACGTGTATTCCGAGGACCGCAAGGGCGCGCGTCCGGCGGAACATCTGGCGAGGTTCCAGGGTGTGCTCCAGGTCGACGGATATGACGGGTTCAAGCGGATTGCTGGCGATCGGGCCGACGGCTCGATGCAACTGGCATTCTGCTGGGCGCACATGCGGCGCGGCTTCTACCAGTTCTACGTCAGCACGAAGTCGCCGCTCGCCGCCGATGTGCTGGCGCGCATCCGTGATCTCTACGCGATCGAGGCCGAGATACGCGGTCATCCGGCTGATCATCGCAGGCAAGCGCGCCAGGAGCGAAGTCGGCCCATCGTCGAAGCTCTGCATGCCTGGTTGCAGGATCAGCTCAAACGGGTGTCCGCCGTCTCCGATCTGGCGAAGGCCATGCGCTACGCGCTGCGGCACTGGCCGGGCCTGATCGTGTTCCTCGACGACGGCCGCGTCGAGATGGACACCAACGTGGTCGAGCGAGCTATCAGGCCACATACTCTGACGCGCAAGAACGCGTTGTTCGCGGGATCCGACGGCGGTGCGCGTCATTGGGCGATTGCCATGACGTTGATCCAGACGGCGAAGCTCAATGGCGTCGATCCGATGGCTTGGCTGACCGACGTGCTGGAGCGCATCGTCTCGGGTCGGACCAAGACGCATGAACTGCACACACTGTTGCCGTGGAACTGGCGTCCGCCAAGCCCCGTCGACTGGGCCGAAGCCGCATGATCGATCAACCTGAAACCGTCGAGCGCCTCATTGCGAAGCTGAATGAGGCGCTGCCGATCCCGGCTCGCGCGACGCCCGAACTCCAGGCATCACTGCGCGGGCAGACCGGCGGCGCGGTTCCAGCCCAGTGCGCGATCACCTGGATCTACTACATGGGTGACGAGGGTGGAATCGTCTGCAAACTCGACCTCGGCGCGAACGCCGGAAAGGAAGCCTTCACCTCGATCACCCATCTGCGCTTCGACCCGAGGCTCCCGCTGGCTCGCGAAATCGCCGCCTATCAGAAGCACCGCGTCGAACAACTCCGGCGTCAGCCGTCCTGATCCTGATCTGCCAGCGCGCGAAACAGTCCACCAATAGGCCGCGTGCATCCGCCGCGACGCTTACGAAAGATGATGAGATCCACGCGAAGCAGGGCCAGTTGATCGCTGGCCGCCTCAAGCTCGAAGCCCCGGTCCTTCTCTTGGCGTATCCAAGACTCGATTGCCTCTATGCGACGTTCGACCGGTGCAACACCTAGCTCACCTGAAAGCTGCAATATCGCGGTGCCCGCGTGAATGCCGACCCCCAACTGGACAATGGTGAAAAAGTCCTGCACGTTCATTCTGCAACCCGTAACCGCGTAGCCGGGGCAAAACCCCGGGCGCCAGGCGTCAGGCGGGCTGCCCACGGCAGCGGATGAGATCGGCGAGCGCCGGCACCTTCGCCTGCCCGACGGTGCCGATCCGGTCGCCGAGATAGTCCCAGAAGCGACAGAGCTTGGCGAGGTATGCATCAGACCGAGAAATGCATCGCGGCAATCACGGCCGGCGTCGCTGTGCGTACCACCGCTGATCTTGCGCTTGATGACGTGGCAGCGGATGTCGCGTTCCGAGCCATTGGTGTGCAGGGGAATCTCGGGCCGGTCGAGCACCATCAGCAACTCGGGTTTGTTGGCATGCAGCCGCTCGAGCAGGCGATCGAGAGTGGCGAAGCCGGTGCGCCGACGGAAGATGCGGTCGAAACGGGCGCGCATTTCGCCGCGGCGTCGTGTGCTCGGCTCGGCACGATACGCCTTGAGGTCGGCGTAGAACCACCAAATCAGGTCGCGCATGCACTCCTGCGCGACACGGTGCAGATCGGTGAAGGTGTCGAGCTTATGCACCAGCCTTTCGGCATGCACCCAGCACAGCGCGTGCTGGCCGACGGCGAACTGGCCTGCATCGTCGCTGACAATCACCGCACTCCGCAGGAAGCCGTGCGCGGTCACCGCACCCCACAGCGCACCTTCCGTGGCGATGGACACCGGATCCGGGGTAACCTGCAATTCATCAATGCGAAGATGCCGCAGGTGGGCCTGCCAGGCTGAGTGGTCGGCGAAGCGTGTTTGCGGCGCGGCTGCCAGGCGGCCGATCACCGGGCCGGCGAGCGCGCGGCCGCGCATGTAGGCGAGCGCCGCTTCGTTGACGACGTAATCCGTGTGCCCGGCGCGGAGCAGGTCGAGGAAGTTGAGCCGGCTCTTGCTCGCCCGCGTGCCGAACCAAGTGAAATCGTCATTGCCGATCTGCGTGCAGAAGCCGTTGCGGCCGGCGTGCCGCGCGCCGGTGTCGTCCACGGTGATCCAGGGCGCGGTCTGCAGCCCTGCCTGCAGCACGTCACGGCTTTCGGCGAGGAAATCGTCCTGGCGGCCGATCAGCAGCCGCATCACCTGCCGCTTGGAGATACTGATGCCGAGTGCGCGCAGTTGTGTGGTCAGCCGCTCGACCGTCACTTGACCCTGGTGGTGCTGCAGCAGCACGAAGCGGCGCAACTCCGGTCCGAAATGGCCGGCGATGCCAGACGGCAGCGGCGCCAGCACCATCTGCCCGTCCGCCGTCACCCAGCGTTCCCGGCGGTAGCGGATCACCTGAGCGCGCAGCACCAGGTCCTGCACGACGAACGTCTCGTAACCTTTCAACCGTGACCCCGGCGGCGCGTCCGCCCTCACCACCCGATCCTCGACGCTGACCCGCGGTGCGGACTTGCCACGTCCACGATGCTTGCTGCGGCGCGGCGGACTCGGCCGCGTCGCATCGTCCATCCCGCTCGGCTTGATGTCGGGGCGGCCCCTCAGGCCCTTCAAGCGCGCAATCTCGTCGCGTTGTTCCGCCACCACACGCTTCAACTCGACAACCTCACCGAGCAGCCGGATCACCAGAGCTTTCAGCTCGGCCGGCGACAGGCCATCGATCTCAACCGGGGAAACCACACCCAGGTTGAATCAGAACTCGTCGCGTCGCGGGAATCAAAAAATCGCTCCCGCCCGGGGTTTTGCCCCGGCTACGTAACCGCCGCTTAAGCGCATGGAAACATTCAACCAGGCTGTTCTGACATCAATCTTGTCCGCGCGCCATCTTACCCTGAGAGGGGTATCCGAGCGCTTGGGCATACCCGAGACGGCGTTACAGCAAGCGATAGCGGGGAACCCACTCCCGAACCAGGGTATCGTATCGGATTTGTCTGCCCAACTTTCGGTGCCAGCTTTCGTTTTCTATATGGATTGGCCACCGGAGATTAGTCCGGGGGTGGTCGATTTCCGCCAGACACATCCCACGGCGACGCCCAAACTTCCGTCAACCGTCGAAGCAATCGCCTGGGCCGAACGCCTCCAGGAAGTTGCGAATGGTCTGGGCCACGGGGATCGGCTGCCTCGCAACGTCACACTCCGCGAAATCGGGTCGGTTGAATTTGCTACGGGCATGCGGCAACAGCTTGGCATCACCGATGAACAGCAGATAGGAGCGAGAACTCCCGCCCAGTTCTACTCCCTTTGCCGTGCAGCGGTAGAGGCCCAGGGCGTCTTCGTCATGCAGGACAGCTTCCCTTTCGAAGATGGAAGCGGATTTTGCCTTGCGGAAGGACCGTCGCGGTTCATTGTCGTGAATACCCAGCGGCAGAACGCCGCTCGGCGGAATTTCACGTTGTTCCACGAGCTAGCCCATCTATTGATGGGCAAGTCCGGTGTCTCTGATCCCTTCGTCACAAAGAACCAGGTCGAACGGTTTTGTAACCACTTTGCGGCGCGAGTGCTTGTGCCAATGGGCCTCGCAAAAAAAGCGGCCGCGCGATGCGCCGTATCTAGCCAGCCGACGCTGGACGAGATTCGTCGCTGCGCAAAATTTCTCAACATCAGCCAGCAAGCCACCGTCATCCGTCTGGAGCAGCTGAAGCTGGTGACGGAGGGCGCGCATACGCGCTGGCTGGAAGCGATCCAGCCAGTCGGCAATCCCGACTTCGAGAGCAAAGGTGGCGGCGGAAACGTCGCGCAGGAACGCGTCAAGCCCTCCAAATACGGGTTTACTTTTGCACGGGTCTTTGGCGCAGCGGTGAAAAGGTCGTCTCTTTCTCCGCTCGATCTGTATCGCATGTCCGGGCTGAAGCCAAAATACCAGCGCCCGTATTTCGACTTCGCGTCCGCTGCCGGAACCGACGATGCCGAAGACTAACGGCGCGGTTCCCTCTTACGTCATCGACTGCGACGGGTTGGTCACCATCTCACAAACAAAAAACAACGCATTGCGTGACGTCGCACTGCGACTCCTTGAGCAAGGAGGCATGTGCGTTCCGACTGGCGTGATGGGCGAACTTAAAAACGCCTTTGAAGATGAGCATGATGACCTTTTGCCGCACGTGGCAAAGAAGATCAGATTGAAGCCCGCTCACTCGCTGAAGATCGCATCCCTCGCGAGCAAGGCCAACTCCGGCTTCAAGATCGAGCCCTACGGCTCGGCCGATTGGATTGCTGCCGCTGTCGCGGCGTGTGAGGGATGCGTTCTTGTCACGACGAAAGCACGCAGGGGGTTCTACGCGGCGATCTTAGAATTCCACGGTTATAACCGTAGATGATCTGCCCCTGGGTCCCTAGCCCTACAATCACCCTGCGCCGGGCGAAGGGCCTTTTGCGTCGTCGCGCTAGTAGGCGTTGCGGGCGTTTCTCCTAGCAGTCCGAGGGAATGGACGCGCTAAGCGCTCGACGGGAACTCGCCTGTTCACGCATTAAGCCTCGAAATCGTCGCCCGGCCGACATTGTAGCTCTTGGCCAGTTCCTTGAGCGTCGCGCCCTCGGCCCGTCGCCGCCGTGCTTCTGTCTTCTGCTGCGGCGTGAGCTTCGGCGGTCGGCCCATGTGCTGCCCGCGCGCCTTCGCCCGGCTGCGGCCCTCCGCCGTGCGGGTGGATGAGGTCGCGCTCCACGTCGGCCAACCCGCCGAGGACGGCAATCATCAGCCGCCCGGTGCTGGTGGCGGTATCGGCCCACGGCTCCGCCAGCGACCGAATTGCCCGCCCGCGTCCACGATCTGCTTGACGATGGCGAACAGGTCGAAAGTGGAGCGGGCCAGGCGGTCGATCCGCGTCACCGTCACCACGTCGCCGGGGGCAAGCGCTTTCAGCAGCCGTAGCAACTCGCGCCGGTCGGGTTGCGCGCCGCTCGCCTTCTCACGGTAAATCTTGGTGCAGCCTTCGGCCCGCAACTGCTCAAGCTGCGCGTCAAGCGTCTGCCCGTAGGTGCTGACGCGGGCATAGCCGAGGAGTCGGTTTTGGGAGCGCGAATTCGGTCATATCTTCCGGACATCATAACCGTTTGAAATAACGAGGTCAAGGAAAGCGTCCGAAAGTCTTGATTTCCGCAACAAAGCGATTGCCGATGGCAAGTAAGATATGACGATTGGCTTGTTCGACGACATAGTGCGCGAGCGCACGACCCGGCTTGTCGCCCATTTGCACGCGGGGTGGCACCTCGGCAGGAACCTCAAACCAGTCGCCGGGTTTGAGGACTTGATCGGGGCGCGCCCGTCCGGAGTGTGCCGAAGTGCGCCAGCAGCATTCTCAACTTAGCGCTATCACAGGGACATGTCTTTCAGCGAATGCGGACGATATGCAATATTTCCCGGCTCAAGCACTGGGGGCGGGCATGCACACCTGGTCGATTCAACAGGTCTCACCACTGCTGCACACCACGCACTTCCTGCGCCGACGTGAGAGGAACCCACGATGAACGTCGCCCAGGTAGGGAACTCGGCGGTGATCGCCGCTGTCGGCCAAGGCGGCATCGTGTCGTTCTACTGGCAGACGATCGGCGGTGGGCCATGGAACCCAGAGCTGGTGATCGATCCGATTACAACGAACCCCCCAGTTGGAACGTTTACAGCGGCGTCGGTTGCCCAGGTAGGGAACTCCGCGGTGATCGCCGCTGTCGGCGCTGACGGCAGTGTGTGGTTCTTCTTCCAGCCCATCGGCAATGGGGGATGGACCCCAGAGGTGGTGGTGGCCACTCCGATTAGCCCAGTTAACGCGGCGTCGGTTGCCCAGGTGGGGAACTCGGCGGTGATCGCTGCTGTCGGCGCTGACGGCGGTCTGTCGTTCTACTGGCAGACCATCGGCGGCGGGCCATGGAACCAAGAGACGGTGTTCGCTCCGACTAGCACCTCCTCCCCAGTTACAGCGGCGTCGATTGCCCAGGTGGGGAACTCCGCGCTGATCGCCGCTGTCCGCCAAGACGGCAGTCTGTCGTTCTACTGGCAGACCATCGGCGCCACTGGGCCATGGAACCAAGAGACGGTGTTCGCTCCGACTAGCACCTCCTCCCCAGTTACAGCGGCGTCGGTTGCCCAGGTGGGGAATTCCGCGGCGATCGCCGCTGTCGGCGGCGACGGCGGTCTGTCGTTCTACTGGCAGACCATCGGCGGTGGGCCATGGAACCAAGAGACGGTAGCCGGTCCGAATACCAGCTCCTCGGCGTCGGTTGCCCAGGTGGGGAACTCCGCGGTGATCGCCACTGTCCACCAAGACGGAACCCTGTGGTTCTATTGGCAGACCATCGGCACCACGCCATGGAACCCAGAGCTAGTGACCGGTCCGAGTAGCAGCCTTCCCCCAGTTACAGCGGCGTCGGTCGCTCAGGTGGGGAACTCCGCGGTGATCGCCGATGTCCGCCAAAACGGCAGCCTGGGGTTCAACTGGCAGACGATCGGCGCCACCGACCCATGGAACCAAGAGCTGGTGGCACCCTCCGGGAGTGTTCTGGTGTAACTGTGTCGTTCGCCTTGATCACAAGCCCTTCAGTAGGATGTCCTGCGTCTCCGATTTAAAGGCGGGCCGATCATGCAAAGCTATCTCTATCTAAATGCGGACCGCGTCAAAGGCATCTTCTCTCAGTTAAGTTCGAGTCTAGTGACCAGGATTACAAAAGAAAGTGCCGCAGGTTTAGAGGCAAGCGGTTCCGGCGGCGTATTTTCATTCCTCCAACTCGGCGGCAAGTTATCGGGCACTACCAAAGGTTCCACCGAGTCTGTGATCACGCCAGAACAGATGATCCACGAGATTTGCTCCAAAGCTGAAACGGCAACATTTGTGACTAGTTGGTCGATGATGATGATTGGGCCTTGGTGGAGCAAGGTTCACTGGCGATATTTAAGGGAAGTCTCGCGTTCAATTCATTTGGACTTTCCAAGGAGCAATTGTGGAGCGCTTCATATGACGAGGCCGGGGAGCGTTCCACAAAGCACGATTTGCGGCTGACCGGCATGGTAGGAGGCAGGACAGTTCTTATACCATTTTCATCTAACTGGGTTTTAGGACCGACATGTTTCACTATTCTGTGCCACGCAATGTTCGATTCGATAGAAGGCGTTGCGGTGGTCGCCGGCGACACGAAGGCTGAGCGCATTATCCTGCAACCCTTAGCATTCGGACCGGGCGGGTTTGTCAGTGTCCGTTCGGAAAGTCTCTGATCTCCCCGCTCCACGCTCGAGACTTCGTCGCACACCACGCAACACGCTCGCGGTCGCTGCGTCTCCGTTACGGTCATACCTTCCGGGAAGTCCAAAAGTCTTGACTTGTGCAACGCCGCCGAGGCTCGCTTGCGGGTATTCGGCGCGTGTCCGCTATCGAGAGCCGAAACGGCGCCGCGCGATGACGGCGGTGGCGCTAACAGCCGACCGTGGTCATCACGGGATGTCCGCTATTGGAGTGGGACACCGCGCCGTCGAGCGGCCTACAGCAACCCCTCCTTCCGAAAACTCAGCCACCGCCCATTCCCCACCACCACATGATCGTGCAGCACGATCGACAATGCCCTCGCCGCCGTCTGGATCTCCTGCGTCATCTCCAGATCGGCGCGCGAGGGCGTGGGATCGCCGCTCGGATGGTTGTGCACCAGGATCAGCGCGGTCGCGTGCAGTTCCAGCGCGCGCTTCACCACCTCGCGCGGATAGACCGGCGTGTGGTTCACCGTGCCGCGCGCCTGCGCCTCGTCGGCCAGCAGCCGGTTGCGGCCGTCCAGGAACAGGATGCGGAACTGCTCGATGCGCTCGCGCGCCATCTCGGCATTCAGATAGGCCATCAGCTTGTCCCAGTTGGACAGCACCGGCTGGTCCATCAGCTCGCCGCGCGTCAGCCGCAACGCCGCCGCGCGCACCGTCTTCAGTGCGGCGATCCCGGCATCGCCCAGCCCCTCGATGCCGCGCAGCTCGGGCAGCGAGGCGGAGATGGCACCCGCGAAGCTGCCGAACCGGGCGAGCAGTGCGCGCGCGATCGGCTTCGTGTCCCGCCGCGGCAGGGCGATGAACAGCACCATCTCCAGCAATTCGTGGTCCGCCAGCGCATCGGGCCCGGCACCCAGCAGGCGGGTGCGCAGGCGGGCGCGATGGCCCTCGGCGCCCACCACCACGTGCGGCTCGGCGGGCGGGGGCGGTGCCTCCAGCACCAGCTCCGGTTCCGATAGCCCGCGCGTCCTTGCCATAGCGCACAGACTGGCACGCCGACCGCGCGGCGGCCGAAGCCAAACCGCCGTCAAACCGGCGTGACGCTGGAGTGTCAGGGGCCTCAGGCGGCCAGCGCGTAAGGCGGCTTGTCGAGACCTGCGGGCGAGTTCGTGAACACCTCGACGCCGTCGCCGGTGACGCCCACCATATGCTCGAACTGCGCCGACAGGCTGCGGTCGCGCGTCACCGCGGTCCAGCCGTCGTCCAGCACTTTCACCTCCGGCCGGCCGGCGTTCACCATCGGCTCGATGGTGAAGAACATGCCGGGCCGCAGCACCGGACCCTCGCCGCGCTTGCCGAAATGCAGCACGTTCGGCGCCTCGTGGAAGCGGCGGCCGATGCCGTGGCCGCAGAAATCGCGCACCACGCTGAAGCGGTTCGCCTCGACGAAGGCCTGGATGGCGTGGCCGATATCGCCCAGCGTGGCGCCCGGGCGGACCGCCGCGATGCCGCGCCGCATCGCCTCATAGGTGATGTCCATCAGGTTGCGCGCCCGTGTCGAGGGCTGGCCCGCGCAGTACATCCGGCTGCTGTCGCCGTGCCAGCCGTCCAGCACCACGGTCACGTCGATGTTCAGCACGTCCCCGGGCTCCAGCCGCCGCTCGCCGGGGATGCCGTGGCAGACGACGTGGTTGATCGACGTGCAGATCGCCTTCGGGTAGCCGCGGTATCCGAGCGGCGCGGGGACCGCGCCGTGTGCCGCGATGAAGTCATGGCAGAGCCGATCCAGTTCGCCCGTGGAAATCCCGGGGCGAACATGCGGCGTGACCATGTCCAGCGTCTCGGCCGCCAACTGGCCAGCCCGGCGCATCCCGGCGAAATCTTCCGGCCGGTACAAGGTAATCCGCCGCGCGTCAGTCCCGCCGTCCATCTGGCTCTCCGTAGCGCCTCTCTACCGGCCTGCCTCGCCCCGGAACATGCGCAAGACCGCCCGGCGCCGCAAGGGCAGCGGGCTGGGGCGCCGCTCAGCCGCCGCCCACATCCCGTGACGCCTGCCGGACATAGGAGGTACGCGACGCGACGCCGGTTGCGGGCGACGGGCTCGCCCGCCGATGGGCCATCGTCGCCTCGTGGGCTGCCGGCTTCTTGGGAACCGCGTGATGCGGCGCCGCCTTGACGACGTGGTGGGTGGCGCGCGTGGACGAGGCGTGCCGGGTCACGATCACGTGTCGCATGGTCACCCGGCGCACGCTGGCACTGCCGTTCGTCGCAGGCAGGGTCGCCGCCTGAGCGGTCGCCACCAGGCCGAACCGCCGCGCCATGCTCGGCGCCTCATGCGGCTCGCCGACCGGGACGCCAAGCTGCGTGAAGGCCGAGTTGAGCAGGACAGCCATGTGCTGGTCGCGCTCCGCTGGATGCGCGGCTCCCAGGACGACACCGATCAGCCGCACGTTGCCGCGCATGGCAGAGGTGATGAGGTTGAAGCCGGAGGCCACCGTATAGCCGGTCTTCATGCCGTCCGCACCCGGATAGGTCTGGAGCATATGGTCGTGGTTCGGGATGACCCGCCCCTGAAAGACGAAGCTCGGAATGCTGAAATAGTGGTATTCGTTCGGGAAATCCTGGACCAGGTGGCGGGCCAGCACCGCAAGGTCGCGCGCCGTTGTCAGTTGGTCCGGATCGGGCAGGCCGGAGGCGTTGCGGAAGACCGTATGGGTCATGCCCAGCGCCCGCGCGCGCAAGGTCATCATCTGCCCGAAACGCTGTTCGTCGCCGCCAGCCAGGAATTCGCCCAGGGCGCAGGCCGCGTCATTGGCGGATTTCGTCACCAGCCCCTCGATCGCCTGCTCGACCGTGATGCGCGTGCCGGGCAGCAGCCCCAGCTTGGATGGCTCCATCGAGGCCGCGTGCGCGCTCACCGGAACCAACTCGACAAGCGCGATCCGGCGGTCGCGCAGCGCCTCGAACGTCATGTAGAGCGTCATCAGCTTGGTGAGACTGGCCGGTGCCCGGGCTGCGTCGGGATTGACCGTCGAGAGCACGTTGCCGCTCGCGGCTTCCATCACCATCGAGCTGTAGCGGCTGGAGCCGATCTGTGCCCGCGCGGGCACAGCCGCCAGCGCAGCGACGAGCAGCAGCGCCAGCATCAGGCCGTTCCGCAGCGCCATGACCGTCCGCGCTGGGGCCGCCGCCCTGTGTGTGCCGTCCATCCGATGCCCTTCGTCGTCGCGTCGCCGGCAAGCTACCGGCCGAAACCCGGCCCTGTCCAGCTTAAACGCCCACTTTCAGCGTAGAATGAGGGCGTTAGGAAATGATTTTCGCGTCGGCTCGCGACAGGGATCGGACGGATTGATCGGACGAATCAATGGCTGGTTCTGGCCGAATCTAATTTTGTGCAGCGCACAAGAAACTTCTTGCATTGATGTACCGCGCTGCTTACTTCCGCGTTGTGCAGTGCAGCAGACCAAATGGGTGGGGTGCTTATGGCGGATAGGAAGCAGATCGAGATGGCCGCGGCCGAGGCGGCTCGCAGGCGAGCCAAGCCGGCGGGCAGTCGCGAGGAAGCGGTCCGCTCAGCGGCAGCGACCAGCCTGACGCCTGTCGCTCTGCCCGTCCCGGTGCCGCTCGCCGCTCCCGCCGCTCCGATCGTGGTCGAACCTGCGCCACAGGAGGCGGCGCCCGCGTCGTCATCGACCGGGCCAGCCACCACACCGCCAGACGTCACCACAGCCGAAACGAACATCGTCACCACCAACACCGCAACCAAGGAGAGAGTCATGCCGACCGCAGAGGAGCTGGTTTCGTTCCAGCAGGGTAATTTCGAGGCGCTGATCAAGTCCGGCCAGATCTGGGCCGCCGGCGTGCAGGATCTGGGCCGGCTGGTCGCCGCCAGCGTGCAGGCGCAGATCGACGAGACCGTGGGCACCGTCAAGGCGCTGTCGGGCGTGAAGTCGCTGCGCGAGGCCGTCGAGTTGCAGTCGTCGCTGGCTCGCAACTCGGTCGAGAAGGTTGTCGCCGAGGGCGGCAAGCTGACCGATGCCTCGCTCAAGCTCGCTGAGCAGACCTGGGCGCCGATCACCGCGCGCCTTACATTTGCCGCCGAGCGTTTCGGCCGCCAGGCCTGATCAGCCGCTACCAGCCGACGGTCGGGCCAGTTCGGCCCGATCCAGGAGACCCGACCCGGGCCATGTGCCCGGGTCGCCCCGCCCGCGCCGTCTGGCGCCCGTTCCGGGGTTGCGGAACTCACCTGCCTTTCCCATCCTGATAGGCTGCCGCACGTGGCCCTTTCCGGGACCGGGCGGTTTCCGATAATCTTGACCCGGGCAGGATCTGCTCGTGCGCGGCGGCAATTGGCCGCGCAGCCGGTCGGTCCCGAGGGAAGCGGTGCGAGCGCTGATGAACGTCCGGCCATGGCCACACCACCCCGACCGCCTGGCGGCGCGGCACAACCCTGCCGCGCGGCGCGACGAGAGTGGCCGCGAGGGCGGTGGCGGCGAGGGCACGGGCACCGGCGTCGTCATCAAGTCGCGTCCCAAGACGCGCAAGCCTGCGATGTACAAGGTGCTGATGCTGAACGACGACTACACGCCGATGGAGTTCGTCGTGCATGTGCTCGAGCGGTTTTTCCAGAAATCGCGCGAGGAGGCGACCCGCATCATGCTGCACGTGCATCGCCGCGGGGTCGGCGTCTGCGGGGTGTTCACCTACGAGGTGGCCGAGACCAAGGTGACGCAGGTGATGGATCTGGCCCGCCAGAACCAGCATCCCCTGCAATGCACCATCGAGAAGGACTGAGCGGTCGCCGCTACCTTGGCGAGTCGTCTGGGCAGTACCGGGCACGTCACCCGGGCACGTCACCTGGGCGATCGGCCGGGTTCCCGCCGCGTGGCCGAAATTTAAATGTCAGCAATGCATATTTCTGGTGCGCGGAACCGCGATTTCGCCAAAGAGTATAGCTAGGCGCGGCTTGTCGCGTCGTTGCTTCCCACTTGCCGCAGCCGCACGCGCGGGCGAGTGGCTTCTACGGATCGGCCGTCCGGCTGCGGACGGGGACGTGCCCGAGCTGAACCCAGGAGCGCCTTGACCATGCTCTCACGCAATCTCGAACAGACGCTCCACCGCTCGCTCGGCATGGCCAGCGAGCGCCGGCACGAATACGCGACCCTTGAGCACCTGCTGCTGGGCTTGCTGGACGACAGTGACGCGGCGACCGTGCTGCGCGCCTGCGGGGTCGATCTGGACAAGCTGCGGGCCGAGCTGACCGAGTTTCTCGACAAGGATCTCGGCGGGGCTGGCCACCGACCGGCCGGGCGATCCGAAACCCACCGCCGGCTTCCAGCGGGTGGTGCAGCGCGCCGCGATCCACGTGCAGAGTTCCGGCCGGGACGAGGTGACGGGTGCGAACGTGCTCGTGGCCCTGTTCAGCGAGCGGGAGAGCCATGCCGTCTATTTCCTGCAGACGCAGGACATGACCCGGCTCGACGCGGTCAACTTCATCAGCCACGGCATCGCCAAGGCGCCCGGCCGCGGCCAGCCGCGGGCCGCCCAGGGCACGCCCGGCGAGGGCAAGGAAGAGGGCGAGCGCGAGGAGAAGCCGACCCGCCGCGGCCAGGACGCGCTGAGCAATTACTGCGTCAACCTCAACAAGAAGGCGCAGAGCGGCAAGATCGACCCGCTGATCGGCCGCGAGATCGAGATCGAGCGCACCATCCAGATCCTGTGCCGCCGCACCAAGAACAACCCGCTCTATGTGGGCGATCCGGGCGTGGGCAAGACGGCGATCGCCGAGGGCCTCGCCAAGCGCATCGTCGAGGGCGACGTGCCCGAGGTGCTGGCGAAAAGCACGATCTATGCGCTGGACATGGGCGCCCTGCTGGCCGGCACCCGCTATCGCGGCGATTTCGAGGAGCGGCTGAAGGCGGTCGTGACCGAGCTGGAGGCACAGGCCAACGCCGTGCTGTTCATCGACGAAATCCATACGGTGATCGGCGCCGGCGCCACCAGCGGCGGGGCGATGGATGCTTCCAACCTGCTGAAGCCGGCGCTGGCGTCGGGCACGCTGCGCTGCATCGGCAGCACGACCTACAAGGAGTTCCGCAACTACTTCGAGAAGGACCGCGCCCTGGTGCGCCGGTTCCAGAAGATCGACGTGAACGAGCCGTCGCCCGAGGACGCGGTGAAGATCCTGCGCGGGCTGAAGATCAACTACGAGAAGCACCACAAGGTGCGCTACACCGACGAGGCGATCCGCGCCGCCGTCGAGCTGTCGGCCAAATACATCCATGACCGCAAGCTGCCCGACAAGGCGATCGACGTGATCGACGAGGTGGGCGCGAGCCGGATGCTGCAACCCGAGCACAAGCGGCGCAAGACCGTGACCCTGCGGGATGTCGAGGAAATGGTGGCGAAGATCGCCCGCATCCCGCCGAAAAGCGTCTCGGCCGATGACAAGGAGACGCTGCGCAATCTGGAACGCGACCTGAAATCGATGGTGTTCGGCCAGGACGCGGCGATCGAGGCGCTGGCGGCGGCGATCAAGCTGTCGCGCGCCGGGCTGCGCGAGCAGGAGAAGCCGATCGGCAATTACCTGTTCAGCGGCCCCACGGGCGTCGGCAAGACCGAGGTGGCGCGCCAGCTCGCGGCCACGTTGGGAATCGAGCTGACCCGCTTCGACATGAGCGAGTACATGGAGCGGCACTCCATCAGCCGGCTGATCGGCGCTCCGCCCGGCTACGTGGGCTTCGACCAGGGCGGCTTGCTGACCGATGCGATCGACCAGCATCCGCACACGGTCCTGCTGCTGGACGAGATCGAGAAGGCGCATCCCGACCTGTTCAACATCCTGTTGCAGGTCATGGATCACGGCAAGCTGACCGATCACAACGGCAAGACCGTCGATTTCCGCAACGTCATCCTGATCATGACCACCAATGCCGGCGCGTCGGACATGGCGAAGGAGGCGATCGGCTTCGGCCGCGAGGCGCGGGTGGGCGAGGACGAGGAGGCGATCAAGCGCATGTTCACGCCGGAGTTCCGCAACCGGCTGGACGCGGTCATCACCTTCGCCGGCCTGACGCCCGAGATCGTCGGCCGCGTGGTCGAGAAATTCGTCATGCAGCTGGAGGCGCAGCTCGCCGACCGCAACGTGACCATCGAGCTGTCGTCCGCGGCGAAGGAGTGGCTGGCCGAGCGCGGCTATGACCGCCTGTATGGCGCGCGCCCGCTGGCTCGCGTGATCCAGGAGCACATCAAGAAGAAGCTGGCCGAGGAGCTGCTGTTCGGCAAGCTGGTCAAGGGCGGCTCGGTCAAGGTCACGCTGAAGGACGGTGCGCTCGATTTCGACATCGTCGAGGCGACGCTGCCCGCCCTGCCGAAGCCGGAGGGCGATTCGGATGAGGGGTCGAGCGAGCGGGAGGAGGAGACGGCGTAGCTTCGCCGCCGTTTTTGAGCTGGGCGCCCCTATGAACGCCCTACGGACCTATGATCCCGTCGGCACGCTCAAGCCGGTTGCCAGCGGGATCTGGATCGCCGACGGGCCGGTGATCCGGTTCCGCTATCTCGGGCTGCGGCTGCCGTTCACCAGCCGCATGACCCTTGTGCGGCTGGCGGACGGCGCGATCTGGGTGCATTCGCCGACCGCGCTCACGCCAGTCTGCGGCGGGAAGTGGAAGCGTTGGGGCCGGTGCGCCATCTGATCGCTCCGAATACAATCCACTACGCCTCCATGCCGCAGTGGCAGGACGCCTTTCCGCAGGCCACGAGTTACGGCGCGCCCGGCGTGCGGGAGCGTGCGGCGCGTTTCGGCGTCACTCTGCGCCTCGATCACATTCTCGCGGGGGAACCTGCGCCTGCCTGGGTAGGCCAGATCGACCAGCTTCTTGTCGCAGGATCGGTGCTGACAGAGGCGGTGTTCCTGCATCGCTCATCCCGGACGCTGATTCACCGACCTGATCGAGAATTTCGAGCCGGCCATGTCAGCAGCAGGGTCTTTCGGCTGGTCATCAGGATGGCGGGTGCCATGCATCCGGACGGGAAGGCGCCGAGGGACATGCAGATGACGTTCCGGCACCATCGTCACGAGTTGCAACGTGCCGTATCCACGATGATCGCCTGGGCGCCGGAGCGTGTTCTGCTCGCGCATGGTCGCTGGTATGATCGTGACGGCACTGCGGAACTGCGGCGGGCGTTCCGCTGGGTGGGCGGGGTGGACGCTATCGAGGCCCACCCATAGCGACCGATGAGGCTCGTGCGAGGCGCGCCCGCGCCGCCTCGACATAGACCGGATCGAGTTCGATCCCGATGCCCCGCGCATCCATCCGCTCCGCCGCCACCAGGGTCGTGCCGCTGCCCAGGAACGGGTCCAGCACGACCGGATCGGCCACGCCATGCAGGCGGATGCACCACAGCGGCAGTTCGACCGGGAATCCCGCCGGGTGGTGGAACTTCTTGGCCCGGCTGTTCACCGTCTCGTACGGAATGAACCAGGTGTTTCCCCGGCAGCGCAGATCGCGCGCGTGGCCGCGACGGGCGATGTTGCTCTTGTCCTTGAACGGCATGCCGATCGCCAGCCGGTCCAGTTTCACGTCGCCCCGCAGCGTCAGATGAAACACATGCTCGTGGTTATGATGCAGGAAGCGCTCGCCGCCGATCGGCTTGAAATGTCCGACCGAGTCGGTGCCAATGCCGATCGACTTGATCCAGGTGATGTGATTTTGCAGCACGAACAGCTCGCGCAGCCGCACGATCAGCTCGAACGGAAGCCAGGGCCGGCTGCCCGATCCCGAGACGTTGAGAAAGAACGAGCCTGACGGCTTCAGCACGCCGCCGCAGCCCGGCGGCAATCTCGATCATCCATGCCAGATAGCCGGCCTCGGATTTGCGATCCTCATAGCCGCCATAGCCGATACCCAGATTGTAGGGCGGCGACGTGACCACGACATCGACGCTGGCAGGCTGCATCCCCGCCAGCACGTCGAGGCAGTCGCCCAGGATGACCGTCTGGCCGCGCACCGCGTGGACCGTGCCAATCCGCTCGCCTGCATTCGCCCGCATTCGCATGGTCGCAGCATAGCTGCCGCTCAGGAGTCGCGATCAGCCCCCGGTCAGGCGATGCCGCGGTCCGGCCACGTCATCGGCCGAGACCGGCGGCGCCGCGTTGCCCCAGGCGTTGCGGATATAGGTCAGCACGTCCGCCACCTGCTGATCGTCGAGCTTCCACGCGAAGGACGGCATTGCCGGGCCGGTGGGCGCGCCCGGCGTCGCCACCGCCTGCGTTCCCGCCAGCACGACGCGCACCAGCGTCTGCGGGCCGCTCTGCTGCACGCCCGGGCTGCCCGCCAGCTGCGGGAACAGATGCGAGATGCCGCTACCGTTCGGCCCGTGGCAGGCCGAGCACGCATCGGCATAGATGGCAGCGCCCCGCCGCATCGCCTCGTCGTTCGCCTTGATGGGCTGCGGCTTGTGCGGCTGTGGCGACGCGGGCAGATCCTTCAGGTAGACGGCAATGGCGTGCAGATCCGAGTCGGTCAGGTGGGAGGTGGAGTCGCGAACCACTTCCGCCATCGGCCCGGTGGAGAGCTGGTGCGCGTTGGCACCCGTCTTCAGATAGGCCACGACGTCGCCCACCGACCAGCCCCCCAGCCCGTTCCAGCCGTTCGCCGTCAGGTTGGGCGCATACCATCCCTGCACCGGACCGCCCTGCACGAACCGGGCGTTCACCTCGCCGCCCAGCGCATTCCTCGGCGTGTGGCAGTCGCTGCAATGACCCAGGCCCTGCACCAGATAGGCGCCCCGGTTCCACTCGGCACTCTTGCCGCGATCGGGCGTGAAGGTGCCCGGCTGGAAGAACATCGCGTCCCAGCCGATCAGGCTTGCCCGCACATCGAACGGGAAGGGCAGCGTGTTCACCTGCACCTTGTTCTGCACCGGCGGCAGCGTCGCGAGCCAGGCACGGATCGCCAGCACATCCTCGCGCGTGACGCGCGTGAAGGAGGTGTAGGGAAACGCGGGGTAGAGGTGCATGCCGTTGCGGCCGATGCCGGTGTGCATGGCGCGATAGAACTCGTCGTCGCTCCAGGCGCCGATGCCGGTCTGCACGTCGGGCGTGATGTTGGGTGTCACGAGCTTTCCAAACGGCGTCTCGACCGGCTTGCCTCCGGCATAGGGCTGGTCGGAGCGCGCCGTGTGGCAGGCGGCGCAATCGCCTACAATCGCCAGATACTTGCCGCGCGCGATCTGTTCGGAGGCCTGCTTGTCGGTCGCGCGCGCCGTGCCGGCCACCGTGGCCGCCACGAACAATGAAGCCGCGATCAGGCGCTTCATGCGAGCCTCCCTAGGCCGGCACCAGCGGGCCGGGCGATTTCAGGTATTGCGTGCGGATCGCCTCGGCCGCCCAGAACGCGAGTGCTCCAACCGTGTTGGTCGGATTGTAGCCTGCCTGCTGCGGATAGGCGGTGGCACCCAGCACGAACAGGTTGGACACATCCCAGCTTTGCAGATAGCGGTTCAGCGCGCTGGCCTTCGGGTCCGTGCCCATGATGGCGCCGCCGCAGGTGTGCGTGGTCTGGTATTTCGTGATGTCGTACGGGCCCTTTGCGCGGCTTGGCATCCATCTGCCGCGGTCCCATCGCGCTTGCCGATCTCGGCCAGGCGGTCGGTGATGTATTTCGACATCTTCAGCTCGTTGTCGTGGAAGTCGAAGGTCATCCGCATCAGCGGCCGGCCCAGCGCGTCCTTGTACGTGGGATCAAGATCGAGGTAGTTGTCGCGATAGCTGTAGCAGCTGCCATGCGTCACGATCTCGTAGGTGCTCAGATAGTTCTCGGCCGCCGCCTTCTTCCAGGCAGCGCCCCATTTCGGCGTGCCGGGCGGCTGCACGCGCGTCGCCAGGATCGGCCTGCCATTGGTCTGCACCGCACCCATGTAGCCGCCGCCGACGAAGCCCAGCTTGCTGTGGTCGAAATTGTCGCCGTTGTAGTCGTCGATGCACATGCCGATGGCACCGGAGGCGATGAACGGGTTGAAGTTCTGCTTGTCGAAGAACATGTCGACGCTGGACGTGACCTGATAGGAGTAGTTGCGCCCGATCACGCCCAGGCCGGTCCGCGGGTCGTACGGCGTGCCGATGCCGGACAGCAGCAGCAGATGCACGTTGAACAGCTGGAAGGCACAGAGCAGGATCAGATCGCCCGGCTGCTCCCATTCCTCGCCCTGCGTGTCGACATAGGTGACGCTGACCGCGCGCTTGCGCGTGCTGTCGAGATTGATCCGCGTCACCGTGCACTCCGTGCGCGCCTGGAAGTTCTGCTTGCGCATCAGCAGCGGCAGGGTCGTGGTCTGCGGGCTGGCCTTGCTGTAATTGCCGCAGCCGAACCATTCGCAGAATCCGCAATAGGTGCAGGGTCCGAGCGTGATGCCCAGCGGATTGGTGTAGCCCTGGCTCAGATTGCCCGAGGGCTGCGGGAACGGATGGTGGCCCATTTCCGTCGCCGCCTTGGCGAACAGGGCAGGGCCATAGGGCTGCGGCTGCGCCGGCGTGGGATAGGGGCGCGAACGCGGCCCCTCGAACGGGTTGCCGCCGGTCTGGATCTGCCCGTTCAGGTTTCCCGCCGTGCCCGACGTGCCGCACAGATACTCGAACTTGTCATAGAATGGCTCAAGGTCCGCATAGGTGATGCCCCAGTCCTGGATCGTCATGTCGGGCGGCAGGAACTTGGCGCCGTAGCGCTGCACCAGATGCGACCTGCATTCGAAATCGGTGGGCAGGTAGCGCCACGTCTCGGCATTCCAATGCACGCCGCCCCCGCCCACGCCGTTGGGCGGCATGAACGAGCCCCAGGTGCGGATCGGCAGCGCGGTCTGGCTCGTTTTGTTGCGGAAGGTCAGCGTCTCCTGCGCCGGGCGCAGGAACAAATCGTGGCGGATGTGATAGCGCAATTCGTCCGGCGCATAGGTGGGCGGGAAATCGGTCGCGGTGTCGCGCCACGGCCCGCGCTCGATCGCCACCACCTCCAGCCCCGCGTCGGTCAGTTCGTTCGCCAGGATCGAGCCGGTCCAGCCGAGACCCACGATCACCACATCCTTGGAGGGCAGCTTGCGCGCCATGCGAAAATGTCCCGTTCAGGCCTTGGTCCAGGCAGGCCGGCCGAGAATCCCCACCGGCGGCAGCGTGTAGCGTTCGTTGTGGCGCGTCACCCACTCACGATAGTCGTAGCGCGCGCCTGGAAAGCCGATCATCCGCCAGCCCGCCATGTCGCGATTGCCGCCATAGACCGGATCGGCGAAGAAGCCTTCCTGCGTGTTCTTCAGCACCTCGCCGAAGAATTTCTGGCCGTTCACGCCATCGAGCTTCACGTGCCCCTTTTCCAACCCGTGCAGCAGCTTGTCCTGCTGGTCCGCGGCCAGCGCGCGGAAGCTCTTGCCGGCGAAAGCCGCGCGGCAATATTTGTCCAGCGCCGCGAGGCCGGCCCGATAATGCTGCTTGGGCGTAAGCGGCGACTGCATCCCCTGCTCGGGCGTGCCGTCCTGGAAGGGCGGGCGCATGTACAGCCCGGCGGAATCGCCGTACGGCCCGTCAAGCTGGCGGTCGATGAAAACGGCGCAGCCGGCATCCTTCGCCCCTGGCCATTGCGGGTCTGGCGGGATCAGCCGATCGACGATCGCCTCGACCGCGCTGCCTTCTTCCGGCGTGAAATAGGTCCATGGACCAGGCTTCGCCGACACCGGCGGAGAGCCCGCTCCGGGTGTCCAGGGAACCCCGCCCTGGATCGTTCTGGCCTCAGCGTGACCCGACGCTGCGAAGACCACGGCCGACACCCCGGACAGCAACAGCCCGCGCCGACCGATCGTCCCCGCACCCATCGCCATGCCGCACCCCCGCCCGCGCCCTTGCAACGCGCGCGGGCCGGCGGGGTTTGTAGGCGCGCTACTCCGCTTCCAGCTTCGCGCGCGCGGCCGCCAGCCGCGCCTCCTGCTCGGGCGGCAGCGTCACGGGTTTCAGGTCCAGCGCCTCCAGCCGTTCGATGATCGCGGCCACCACCAGCACTCGGGCAAACCATTTCTCGTTGGCCGGTACAACGTACCAGGGCGCGTGCTCGCTGGCCGTGGCCTCGATCGCGTCCTGATAGGCGTCCATGTAGTCGTCCCAACGGTCGCGTTCGGCGAGGTCGGCCGCGGAAAACTTCCAGTTCTTGTCAGGCTCGTCCAGTCGCTCCAGGAACCGCTTCTTCTGTTCAGCGCGGCTGATGTTGAGGAAGAACTTGATCGGCAGCACGCCCTGCCGCGCCAGGTAGTGCTCGAACGCGGCGATGTCGTCCAGCCGGTGCTGCCAAAGCTTCTTGCTGCCGGCCAGCCCGTCCGGCAGGTGCTGGCGTTGCAGGAACTCCGGATGCACGCGCACCGCCAGCACCTCCTCGTAATGGCTGCGGTTGAGGATGCCGATCTGCCCGCGCGCCGGCAGGGCGCGATGCACGCGCCACAGAAAGTCGTGCGCCAGCTCCTCGGGGCCGGGCGCCTTGAACGACGTGACCGTGACCCCCTGCGGGTTCACGCCCGACATCACATGCTTGATCGTGCCGTCCTTGCCGGCGGCATCCATCGCCTGGAACACGCAGAGCAGCGCCCAGCTCGCATTGGGGTACAGCAGCTCCTGCAACTCGGCCAGACGCTGCACGCCGCGTTGCAGCAGCGCCTCCGCATCGTGCTTGTCGATCAGCTTTTCGGCGGCATCAGAGGGATCGTGGTCCTTCAGCCGGAAATTGTTCCCGTCCGTCACGCGGCAGCGGTCGAGCGCCGCCGCAATCGGCTTGCGAGTCATGTGCGCTTCACCGCGAGCGCCTGGGGGGCCTGGCAGGTAGGCATCATCTCGACCCGGTTGATATTGACGTGCGCCGGTTGCGTCACCACCCAGGCCACCGCCTCGGCAATGTCCTCGGGCGAGAGCGGTGTCACGCCCTCATACATTTTCGCCGCCCGCGCGGCGTCGCCGCCGAATCGCACGGCGGAGAATTCCGAGCCGCCGACCAGTCCCGGCTCGATGTCGGTCACGCGTACGCCGGTGCCGATCAGATCGGCCTTCAGGTTCATCGTGAAGTGCCGCACGAACGCCTTGCTGGCGCCGTACACGTGACCGCCCGGATAGGGATAGTAGCCGGCGACGCTGCCGAGATTGACGACGTGGCCGCGATCGCGCGCCACCATGCCGGGCAGCAGCGCCCGCGTCATGTGAATCAGTCCGGTGATGTTGGTCGCCACCATCGTATCCCAGTCCGACAGCCGGGCCGACTGCGCCGGATCGAGGCCCAGCGCCAGCCCGGCATTGTTCACCAGCACGTCGATCTCGCGCCAGCCCTCGGGCAGGCTGCCGGGGAGGGCTGCGACCGCCGCGCTGTCGGTGACATCGAGCGCGTGCGCCAGGACTGGCTTGGCCCAGCTCACGCGCCAATGCGTCCAGCCTCTCGGCCCTGCGGGCGGTGGCGATGACGCGGTGGCCATCGCGGACGAAACGTCGCGCGATGGCCTGTCCGAAGCCGGCGGAGGCGCCGGTGACGAGAACGAGCAGGGTCAAACCACCTCCAGCTTCACGTCCACGTTGCCGCGGGTCGCCTTCGAGTACGGGCAGATCTCGTCATGCGCCCGCTGCACCAGTTTCTCGGCGGTGGCGCGGTCGGCGCCCTCGACATGCGTCTTCAGCACCACGGCAAGGAAAAAGCCGCGATCCGGCTTGTTGTCGATCGTCACATCCGCCGTGACCGTGACCGGCCCGATCTTGGTCTTGTCGAGCGAGGCCGCGTATTCGACCGCGCCGCCGAAGCAAGCGGAATAGCCGGCAGCAAAGAGCTGCTCGGGGTTGGAGGCGCCGGCCTTGCCGGGGCCGCCAATGTCCTTCGGCACCGAGAGGTCGGCCTTGACCAGCCCGTCCGATGTCTCGACGTGGCCGTTGCGGCCTCCGGTCGTGGTTGCATGTGCCGTATAGGCCATCGGTCTGTCTCCCTGTTGCTGGGTCGGTGTCAGTCGGGAATCCGCAGTCGAACGGAAACCGGGCAATGGCTGGACAGGCGGTCGCGCCAGGCCGCCCCGGTTTCGCGGAACGCCATTACGCGCAGGGTTTGCGGTTGCAGCCACCCCCGCGCATCGCCGCCCGCGATGATGTGATCGACGAAATTGCCGCCGCCCCAGCATGGCGACGCGTAGTGCTCGGTCGCGCGGACAAGCGGGTCAGCTTCTTGCAGCCGGTCCATGAAGTCGTGGTCGTCATCCATCACGCGCGCGAAATCGCCCAGGACCAGGAACGGCTCGCCCGCCCTGGTGCGGGCCGCAATCCAGTCGCGCAGCGCGTCCGCCTGCCGTCGGAGCGTGGCGCAGGCGGGTTTGCCCGCGTCGGTCAGCGGGAAGTCGCGGCAGCCGCTCTTCAACTGCACCGATAGCAGCCGCAGCACGGTACCGCCGGGCAATTTCAATGCCATGTCGGCGCCGCTGCGCAGATGGAAGCGCGCGTCGGGATACGGGTCGAGTGCCGCGTCGTCCGGCTCCGGCGTGAACGCCACGCCGCGCCGGATGGCGAAGCCGCTGCGTTGCAACACCTGATCGGCGGTCATGTGGATGGCGTATTGGCTATCCGGGAACAGGCTGGCCGCCGCCGCCGGGCCGTCGATGCCCTGGAATGCCACCACGTCGGCGTGCAGCGCCTCAGCATAGCGGGCGAGGCGGGCCACATCCCCTGGCCGCTTCGGCCCGACCCGCTCCGGCAGTGCCGGATCGCCGGCCGGCCGCTGGGTGAACCAGCCGAGATCCCAGGTTGCCACGGTCAGCGCGCGCGCGCCGGCCGCATTTGGCCAGAGCAGCGCCAGCAGGAGAGCGAGTTGGAGCAGCGAGCGCGACATCGGTGCAGCATCTCCGGACCGATCCGTCGCCGCAAGGGAGCGAGAGCCGCGGACCACGTCCGTAGCTTTTCGCGCAACGGGCGTTCGTGGAAGGAACCGGTCCCTGCTCACCGATGCGCCGCCCCGCCCGTGCCGCCGATTGAGGCGAAACAAATCTTACAAAAAGGCGCTTCTTCCCTTGCGAAGCAGGCAATGCCGGAATAAGTTCTCCGACAAGCCCGGGCCACAGGCTGATCAGGGCCAATCACTGGCAGGATGCGTACTAATGTCCAAGCAAACCCGGGCGGGGTATCTCGTCGCGGCTGGTCTTTGCTTCGCCTATGCCGGTGCTCTCGTGGGTTCTGGGAATGCCTTCGCATCTGACGACGCGGTTCGGAATGCGATGGCGAGCAAGGACTGCGTGCGCGGGAAGTTCAAGGATTACTACCTGCAGGGACAAGGGGGAGATCCGGGCGCCGACTACAAGGGCAGGATCTTCAAGCTCAGCCAGGACTATCCGACCAGGCTGCCGCCAAAGGAAGCCTATCCGTGGCTGAAGATCCCCTTCAAGAACGGCGGCCCCGTCGATCCGCAGGCGTATTTGCAGGCGCTGCTCGACTACGGGCTCCAGGGCAATGTCAACGTGGATTTCTATGTCCAGGATAACAAGATTCGCAAATGGTACGGATTGCCGTGGATGGACTGGAACACCGAGGTCGCCTCGGACTGGCCGGGAACCGACGGCCGCGAATTCGTGCATGGACTTACCCACGAATTCGACACGTTCGGCAATACGTTCGGCGAACGCCAGGTTGATTTCGTCGACACCTGGGCACAGGCGTATGTCAACGACCGTTACGCCTTCAGCGTCGGGCAGGTCTTTTGCAATCCCGACGATCCCAAGCCGGGCGCCGTGAACCCGGACCCGACCGGCCTCAACAGCATGGCGGACGGTTCATACGTCATCAAGCTGCTCTTTTCGACCGTGTCGGAAGCGGAGCTATCCACCGTCAAGGGCGCATTCACGTGGGACGCCGACATCTACGCCAACAAAAGCCCGGCCTATCGCAACGCCGGCCCGTTTTCCAGGTTCGAGCGCAAGCTTGACAAGGTCCGCCTCATCCAGATCGACCTCCAGGTTCGCGATGACCGAAGCATTACCGGTTGGCTGCTTGGAACCTACGGCTATGACGGCAACGCTCCAGGCGATACGCCGTGGAAGCGGATGGTGCCGCTCGGTCTCCAATGGGGGAACAATCCGACGGTCACCTTCGCGCAAAGCTGTGCCGGACCGAACGGGCCCTGCGACTACGGCAAGCTGACGGAACAGTGGATCAGCCTCAAGGCGGTCAAGGATCTGGCGACGCCGCCGCGCAACTTCGACCATCTCGGCTTCGGCGGACGTCTTGCCGGGCCGGTCGACAATCCGAAAAGCTCCTGCATGGGGTGCCATCAGACCGCTGGCTTCCCGACCGTGCCGATCCTGGCCGAGTTCGCCCCCAATGCGGCGGTGCTCAAGCTCGATGCCCAGACGCATCCCGAAACCGCGCAGAGCTTGCGCATGATGTATTTCGGGAATGTGCCCGGCGGCGCCGTGTTCAGCGATACGCAGCTCTATTCCACGGACTATTCGCTGCAGCTCTCGATGGGCCTGCAGAACTTCGCCTCCCTGCGCTGCGCCAAGGATGCGAGCCCGCCACGCCCGTCGCTGTGCGGCCAGCTTGCCTCCTGGTCCGAACTGCAACGGAAGGGAGTTGCCGATGTGCTGGTATTTGGCACGCCCGGCCCCGGCGGAGCGCCCATAAAATAGGAACTCGCCTACCGGCATAGATGGCGCGCCGTGCCAGGATGGTGCGGCGGCGGCTGCGATATGGCAAACCCTGCTCATGCGTCGCTCATGGCCCACGCGACTCGCCATGATGGCGGTCTTTCTTGGTAACGGCATCGCCTTCGGCGCCTTCGCGGGCAATGTGGCGCGACTGCGCGAGGCGGCACATCTTCCGGATGGACGGCTGGGGGTGACGTTGCTCGCGGTGAGTCTCGGCGCCGTGCTCGCGATGCCGGCCACTGCGCGGCTGGCGGCGCGCACCGGCCCTGGCCTGTTGTGCCTGGCGGGAGGCTTGGCCCTCGTCCTGGCGCTGCCGCTTCCGGCGGCCGTCATCGCCGCCGGGGCATCCTGGCCGGTCCTGCTGGCGGCAATGGCGCTGCTCGGCATGTCGCTCGGCACGATGGATGTCGCCATGAACGCCCGTGGCAGCGAGGTCGAGCGCGCGTGGGGCAAGCCCATCATGTCGTCCTTCCACGCGGTCTGGAGTGCCGGCGGCCTGACCGGTTCGGCGATGGCCGGGGTGTTCGCGGGCAGCGGATGGAGCCTGCTGGCGGCACTCGCCGCGAGCGGGTGTGCCACCGGCCTGTGCGCCCTTGCAGCGTTGCGGCTGCGCCGCAGCCAAGCGCTGCCCGCGCCCGCGCGTCCGCGCTTCGCGCTGCCGGACCGGGCGATGGCGGCACTCTGCGCCATCGCCGCGGTCAGCTTCACGATGGAGGGCGCCATCGCCGACTGGCTCGGCGTGTACCTGCGCGCGGCGCTGTCCGCGTCCCAGCCTGCGGCGAGTGCCGCCTATTCCGCCTTCGCGCTGGCGATGGCCTGCGGGCGGCTGGGCGGCGACGCGACGGTGCGCCGGTTCGGGCCGGTCGCCACACAGCGGACCGGCGGATTGCTGGCGGCCATAGGCACGGCGGGCGGCCTGCTGATGCCGAGCCCGATCCTCGCCGCCGCCGCGTTCGCGCTGGTGGGGCTGGGGGTCGCCAACATCGTTCCCGTGATGTTCAGCGCGGCGGGCCGCCGGGAGGGGGCCGGCGGCATCGCCATGACCGCCACCTCCGGCTATTTCGGGCTGATGGCCGGCCCGCCCGTGATCGGCTTCCTCGCGCAGGCGACCAGCGTCGGCGACGCCCTGCTGCTTGTGCTCGCGGGCGCGCTGGCGCTCATCGTCCTCGCCCCTGCGGTGCGGCCGCTCAGCCCTCGCGACGCACGAACTTGAAGAACCTGCTCATGTGCCCGTCGCTGGTCTTGTCCTGATGCAGCAAGGCCAGGCGCCGGTCCTCGAACGTCTCGAAGAAGGTGTCCCAGTCCACCTCGTCCAGCTTCTCGTCCTTCTCGGCGAAGTCGAAGCGCAGGATGCCCTCCCCGTCGCTTCCTTCGGTGCCATGCACCACGGTCGGCCGCCCACCGCGCGCCTCGGCCCATTTGCGGATGGCGGCGTGGTCGGTCGTGGTCTGAGCGCTGCTCATTTCTTGCCCTCCTTCTTGCCGGGCGACGATTTGCCCAGCACGTCCTCTGCGGCTTGCGGGTCGAGCGACTTGGCCTCCCCGGCCAGGAAGCGGGCTTCCTCGGGGTTGCCCTGGCGCTTTGCTTCCAGCGCGTCCTCGGCGACGTGGCGGGCTTCCTCGGCCTTTTCGGGATCGGCGGCGGTCTTGGGTTTCGCGGTCATGGACCCTCTCCTGCGATGATCGCGTGGTAACCGGCGAGCACGGTCCGGGTTCGCTGCAACCATGCTGGTTCGGATGCGTTCGCGGCGGGAACAACAAAGGACGGGCGGCATGGGGCATGAGGTGCGGGTTGCCGTTGTCGGCGTAGGCAACTGCGCTTCGTCCCTGGTGCAGGGCGTGTCGTTCTACCGCGACGCATCGAGCAACGAGCAGGTGCCCGGCCTGATGCATGTCGAGCTGGGCGGCTACCGCGTGGGTGATGTGGCCTTCGTCACCGCCTTCGACGTGGCGGCGCAGAAGGTGGGCCGCGACCTGTCGGACGCGATCCTGGCCGAGCCGAACAACACGCACGTCTTTGCCCACGTGCCGCGCAGCGGCGTCGTGGTGCAGCGTGGACCGACAATGGACGGGCTGGGGCGCTATGTGCGCGACGTGGTCGCGGAAAGCGACGCGGCCCCGATCGACGTGGCGCGGGCGCTGCGCGAGAGCGGGGCGGAGATCGTCGTCTCGTACCTGCCGGTCGGGTCCGAGCGGGCCACGCGGTTCTATGCCGAGCAGGCGCTGGCGGCCGGCTGCGCCTTCGTCAATTGCATCCCGGTGTTCATCGCCTCCGACCCGGCCTGGCGCGCCCGCTTCGAGCAGGCGCGCCTGCCGCTGCTGGGCGACGACATCAAGAGCCAGGTGGGTGCCACGATCCTGCATCGCGTGCTGGCCAACCTGTTTCGCGAGCGGGGCGTGCGGCTGGACCGCACCTATCAGCTCAACTTTGGCGGCAACACCGATTTCCAGAACATGCTCGAACGCGAACGCCTGGAGAGCAAGAAGATTTCCAAGACCCGCGCCGTGACGAGCCAGCTCGACATCCCGTTGCCGGCGGAGTGCGTGCATGTCGGCCCCAGCGACCACGTGCCGTGGCTGCAGGATCGCAAATGGGCCTATATCCGGCTGGAGGGCACGACCTTCGGCAACGTGCCGCTGAACGTCGAGGTGAAGCTGGAAGTGTGGGACAGCCCCAACTCGGCCGGCGTGGTGATCGACGCGGTGCGCTGTGCCAAGCTGGCGCTGGATCGCGGCGAAGGGGGTGCCTTGATCGGCCCGTCCAGCTATTTCATGAAGAGCCCGCCCGAGCAGTTCGACGACCACGAGGCGCGCTGTCGCACCGAGGCGTTCATCGCCGGTGCGGCACCGGGCTGAGTGCCCGCCACTCTCCATTTGCTCCGCCACGGGAGCTATGCGGCGCTGGGCCGGATCCTGGCCGGGCGGGCGGAAGGCTGGCCGCTCACTCCGGCGGGTGTGGCCGAGGCGGAACGTCTGGCCGAGCGCCTGTCACGGCGGCCGATCGCGGCGGTGCTGTCCAGCCCGATCCTGCGGGCGCGGCAGACCGCGGCACCGATCGCCGCCCGCTGCGGCCTTGAGACTGCGATCGAACCGGGCATCACGGAGATCGATTTCGGTGCCTGGACCGGCAGCGCCTTCGCAGCCCTGCATGGCGATCCCTCTTGGCAGGCCTGGAACCGCCATCGCGGCCTGGCGCCCATTCCCGGCGGCGAAACGATGGCGCAGGCGCAGGCGCGGGCGCTGGACGCCGTGTGCCGGCTGTGCAGGGCATGGCCCGACGGCGAACTGGTCCTGGTAAGCCATGCGGACGTGATCAAGGCGGTGCTGTCGAACCTTCTGGGCACGCCGCTCGACCTGATGCACCGCATGGCGATCGACCCAGCCTCGCGCAGCGTCATCCGCGTTCATCCCGAGGGCGCCGAGGTGCTGGGGATCAATCTGCCGCCAGATGCCTGAGCTACCGCCAGGGGCCGCGACCAGTCTCCCGGCCTCTCCTGCCGTAGCAGGCGCAACGAGGGGTACCAGGGCGTGTGCGCGGTTTCGCCCCAGCGCCAGTCGGCATCGTGCTTCAGCAGCAGGATCGTCGTGGCGCCAAGCGCGCCGGCGAGATGCGCCACCATCGTATCGACCGTGACCACGAGTCGCGCCCCGGCGATCAGGGCGGCCGTGCGCAGGACGTCGCGATCGTCGTCCCGGGGGTTGAGGAAGGCGGATGCCACGGCGGCACGGGCGGCCGGGCCGCGCTGGAGGCTGAGCAGGGAGGCAGGGCAGTCGTGGGTACCGTCATCGCCGGAGACGTAGAGCGCCTCCAGCAAAGCCCCCAATGGCACCGACCGTCGCGCATCCCAATCCCCCGCCTCCCAGCACACCCCGACCGCGCCGGTTCGGATCGGTTGCGGCCGCGCCACCCCGCCCGGCAATCCGTCCGGCCGAAGGCGGAGCGCGTGTGCCAGCTCCATGATCTCGACATCGGCCTCGCCCGGCGGCAGCGGGTGTGCCACGTCGAAGGGCACGACCCGATCGGCCGCCCCGCGCAGCAACGCCAGCAATTCCGGCTGCACCTCCAGCGTGACGGAGGCCGCCCGAGCGCGCAGCGGCGCCAGGTAGCGCGCGTACTGGATCGTGTCGCCCAGCCCGTGATAGCAGCGCACCAGCACGCGGCGGCCGGCGAAGGGCCGCCCGTCCCAGACCCAGCGCAGATGATAGGGCAGGGCCGGATCGTCGCGCGTGGTCGGGATCACGCGCGGCCAGCACCGCGTCGCTGAACCGCCATGCGGCCGCGAAATCGCCGCGCCGCATCGCCGCCACCCAGTCCGCGCCCTCGACCGAGTTCCCGAACACCTGCATTGCCCCGGGCAACGTCGCGGTGCATGTGATGTTGCGCCGTCCGGAGCCGCCATGCCCAGCGAAGCCACCGATAGACCGCCCCGGCTGGCCGGCCTGCTCGCCTTCATCCGTGGCGAGACCGCGGGCGGAGTGGCGCTGGTGCTCTCGGCCGTGGCCGCAATCATCTGGGCCAACTCGGCGGCAGGCGACAGCTACGAAGCGCTGCTGCATCTGCCCATCGCCCTGTCGGTGGGTGTCCACTCCGCGCGCGCCGACCTGCATTTCATCGTCAATGACGGGCTGATGGTGATCTTCTTCCTGCTCGTCGGCCTGGAAATCCGGCGCGAGATCACGGAGGGACAGCTCGCCTCGCCGGCGCGCGCGGCAGCGCCGCTGCTGGCCGCGATCGGCGGCATGGCGGCGCCGGCCCTGATCTATGTCGCCTTCGCGCAGGGCGATCCGGTGGCGCTGCGCGGCTGGGCGATCCCGGTCGCGACCGACATCGCCTTCTCGCTAGCCGTCCTGCGGCTGCTTGGCGCGCGCGTGCCGGCCGGGTTGAAAGTGTTCCTGACGGCGCTCGCGATCATCGACGATCTCGGCGCCATCCTCGTCATCGCCATCTTCTATTCGGGGGGCGTCAACCTGCACGCGCTCGGTGCCGCGGCGCTGGTGTGGCTGGCGCTGTTCGGGCTGAACCGCGCGCGAGTGGCGGCCCTTGCGCCGTACCTGGCCGGACTGTTCCTGCTCTGGGTATGCATGGTGCAATCGGGGGTGCATGCGACCTTGGCGGGCGTGGCGCTCGCCTTCGTGGTGCCGATGCGAGACCCGCATAGTCCGGGCCGGCGGCTGGAGCACGGGCTCAACAGCGTCGTGTCGTTCGTGATCCTGCCGCTGTTCGGGCTGGCCAATGCGGGCCTGCATCTGTCCACCCTGTCCTGGCACACGCTGGCCGATCCGGTCGTGCCCGGGCATCGTCCTGGGATTGTTCGCCGGCAAGCAGATCGGCGTGTTCGCGACCACATGGCTCGCCTGTCGCGCGCGGCTGATCGCGCTGCCGCCCGGCTTGTCGTGGAGCCTGATCTATGGCGCGTCGGTGCTGTGCGGCATCGGCTTCACCATGAGCCTGTTCATCGGCGATCTGGCCTTCCCCGCAAGGCGTGCGCGAAAGCGAGATGAAGCTCGCCGTGTTCGTGGGGTCGCTCGCCTCCGCCGCCATCGGTGCGGCGGTGCTGACCTATGTGACGCGGCGGAACACGAAGGCGGCGCCATCCCACAGTGCGAAGGGCGCGGTGCCGCAGCAGAGCAGCGCCAAGCCGTAATCGCGTGCCCATGCGAGTGCCGTGGCGCGATCGGCGTCGGGTCCGCGATAGGACAGGTTGAGCACCGCCAGCGCACCACCTGGCCGCAGCGCGCGGGCGCTGTCCCGCACGTGCCGATCGGCCACCCCGGCCTGCACCAGGTACGGCATCGCATCGACCGCCAACACCAGGTCGTATCGGCCCTCTGGCGCCCCCTGCCCGTCAGTGGGTGCGAAGCGCAAATTGGGCGCGCAATGGCGCGAGCGGGCGGCGGCGATCATACCCATGGAGGCATCGACACCCAGCACGGAGCGGCAGAGAGGCGCCAGAGCCGCGGCCACGCGGCCGATGCCGCAGCCCAGATCGAGCACGTCACACCACGGTCCGATCAGCGACAGCCTGGCGAGCCAGTCCACCAGTTCGGCGGTCGCGCGGGCCAGGATGGCGGGATCGCCGAGCGAATAGGCGGCGACACTCGCCTCTGGCGCACGGGCCACGGCGGCATCGAACATCGCCGCGATGCCGGCCACGTCGGCCGGGGTGTCATGATCCACCCCCGCCAGCATGGTGCGCATGGGCGCGATGCGGGAGCGGTAGGTCAGCAGCAGGCGTTGCAGCTCCGGCGCGTCCGCGATCCGTGTCTCAAGGCTGCCGCCTTGCAGCAGCAGGCGCGCCAACGCCATTTCGGACGAAATTCGGCCTCCGCGCCACTGGGCGACGGGATCATCGTTCATTCCGGTTCGAACACCCGCGTCACGTTGCATCGGTCCACGGCACCCCAGGCATATTTGTAGGCCTCTGCTCCGCGCAGGAAGTGCAATTCGGCAATACCCTCTGCCACCGCCTCGTCGATCATGGCACCGAGCAGGATGGTGCCGGGACTTTCGAATGCGTGGGCAGGGTCAAAGCCGGAGAGATAGAGGAACATTCGCCTGTCCGATCGCAGCGCATAGATCACCGCCACCGTGCGGGCGCCGAAACGCAGCCCGCGCAGCCACAACAGCCCGGCCGCCGACAATGCCGGCAGCGCCGCCGCGTGGAAGGCACGCACTCTCGCATCAGCCAGCACGCCGCCTGCGGCCCAGCGCTGCTCGTTCAGGCGGACCAGATCGGCGAACAGGGAGACGTCATCGGCGATCACCTCGCAGCCACCGATGCGTGCCGCACGGTATCGGGCCATGCGCAGCTTCCGCCGCTGCCGTGCCGGAACGCAATCGGGCAGCAGAACCGGGCAGGGTAGGCCGCGATGCTCCTCCAGCCTCCAGCCTGGCGGTGCGGCGGCGTGGCGCAGCGCGGCGTCGGGCGGCAGTTCGGCGACATGGCAGGGCAAGGCAGCCCCGGACAGGGCGACGGCCAGCAGGGTCGAGGCGGCGTCGGGCGGCGCCGTCGGATCGAGCAGCGCGTCGCAATAGTCGGACAGGCCCGCCCCGATCGGCAGGGACTTGCCTTCGCATGGCAGGTCATACAGCGGCAGCAGCCCCAGTAGCGTCCCGTCGTCGGCGCGCAGCAGGGCGACGCGCGGCGCGCCGGTGCCGAATTGCGACCACCACGGCAGCAGCCAGGCCGGATGCTGGAACGGCGTCGCCCCGGCGCGCCGCCATAGAGCCATCCATTCGGGCTCCAGCCCCAGAAGCGCCGCGTCGTCGCAGACAAGCTCGATGCGCAGCACCGTCACGAGAGCAGGCGCCGATAGGTGGCGATGTAGGCGTCCACCATCCGCCCCTCGTCGAACCGCGCTGCCGCGTCGGCGCGGCAGGCATCCCGGTCGATGCGATCCGCGCGCGCGATCGCCTCGGCCATGCCCCTTTCGTCGTCCACGATGAACCCGGTCACGCCGTCCCGCACGATGTCGGGCAACGCGCCGGCGCGGAAGGCGATGACAGGCGTGCCGCAGGCCGCCGCCTCCATCGCCACCAGCGAACTCGTCTCTGCGGCGAGACTCGGCACCAGCAGGCAGCGCGCTGCGGCCAGGAGCCGTCGCTTGCGCGTGAAGCCCACCGGCCCGAGCCAGCGCCGCCGCCCATCCAGCAGCGGACGCACCGCGCACTCCAGATAGTCACGGTGCTCCTTGTAGGCGAAGGCCTCGCCGGCGATCAGCAACGCCACACCCGCGCGGTGTGCTGCGGCCAGTGCCAGATGTTGACCCTTCTCCGGACAGATGCGGCCCAGCATCAGCGCGAAGCCGCAGCGGGCGGAGCGGTGGGCCGAGAGCAATCCAACCGGAACGCCATTGCCGATCGGTGGCAGCAAGGTAGGCGAGGGCGGGCAGGCAGCGTGCTGCGCGGGCGAGACGCAGTGCAGCCAGGTGTTCGGCCGTGCCGGCGTGAAGATCGCCGGATCGTACCAGGCGGGCGGCAGGTGCAGCGTCGCCAGCACCGGCGGCCCCGGCGCCGGCAGATAGGAAGGGAAATCGATCCCGTGCAGGTGGACGATGTCGCAATCCCCCGCGTTGGCCTGGATCGCATCTGACGTGGCCGCATGGATTCGGGCGCGCTCGGCCGCATCGATTCCGCCCGCACAGGCCGGCAGCGCCACGAGCCTGCCCGCGACCCTCGACCCTTCGCAGGCAATTACCGTCGATGCGTGCCCATATGCCACGAGACCCGCATCGATCGCCGCCAGCACCTGCTCGGCGCCGCCCACCGCGTCGCGGCCGACGGCCGCAAACGGATAGGCGACCGAGAGCACGCGCAAGGACGTCAGACCGGCAGCACGGCCGGCCGCAGCGCCCGCGCGCCGGGCGCGTAGCGGCGGATCATGGTGGCGCAGAACTCGGCGAACGCCTCTGGACGGACCGGGGGAGCCGTGTAGTGCGGCCAAAGTCCCTGGTCCTCCGGCGTGAAGCAGAAGGTGAGGGTCACGTCGAACGGCTCCAGCGCGCGCATCTGCCGGTCGAACCACGCCTGCGCATCCGGCCGGCACCAATCCGCCCAGGACAGGCCGGTGCGTAGGTACGTCACGCCAAGGTCGCGCATCCAGCGGACCGCGTCATCCAGGCGATGGTCCTCGAAATGGAACCACTGGCACAGGCCGATCTCCGGTGCCAGGTCGGAGAAATGCCGCGCGGCGCGCTTCGCTCGTCCGTGCTCGTCGAGCAATCCCATGTGGAAGTGCCGGTAATAGCTCGATCCCTCCGCTTCCTTGTGCCGCGTCGTCGCCGGCCACGCGGCGGGCAGGTCGTACAGCGAATACCAGTGGATGCGCGGTGCCCGCCCGCGCAGCAGCTCCGCGGTGCGACGCAGGCCCCATTCCTGCACCTCCTCCGCACCGAACGTGGAAACGCCGACTTCGCTGACCCAGACCGGCAGGGCCGTCACACCCTGGATCTCCGCGATCTTTTCCGGCCATTGCTGGATTTGCCAATGGTTCCAGTCGAGCGGGAAACCATGCACGGCCACCGCATCGACGTGATCCAGCACGCCGAGGCCGGTCATCAGGCGGATGAAATCCGGATCGATCGGCGAGATTCCGCCCAGCACGCGCGCCAGTCCCGGTGCTTCGGCGGCGATCGCCTCGCCGGCCAGCCGCGTCATTTGCGCGAAGATCGACCAACCGGGATCGGCCTCCAGATCCCAATGCGACTTGTTGTTCGGCTCGTTCCAGATCATCGCCGCTTCGATCACGGCGAACCTCCGCGCGCGGGGTAAACCGCGCCATAGCCATCCGCCGGGCGTGCCACCCGGCGACAGATGAACACTTCCTCCTCCGGGTGCTGCTCGATCGCGAAGCCGGCACTGCGCAGCATGGCCGCCGAGGCGGCGCGGTTCGGTGCCCACCAATTGGTCGGGTCGTGCGCATAGGCGTGTTCGATGAAATGCAGCTTCGGATAGCCCGGAGCGTCGAACTGCGCCCTGTCCCAGAAATCCGCGTCGGATGCCACATCGGCGATCTCGGAGCTGCCGCGCTGCATCGACTGGAACACGAGCACGTCACGCGCGACGTGCTCGTGGATCAGATCGAGTGCCAGCAGCGGATGACGCAAATGATACAGCACGCCGATGAAGAACACGATGTCGAACCGCTCGCCCAGCGCGCCGACGTCATAGACCGAGAGCCGGCGGAACTCGACATCGAGTCCTTCGACCTCCGCGGCGAAACGGGCTTGCGCCAAATAATCGTCGTCGAAGTCGATGCCGAGGACGCGCGCTGCCCCCCTGCGCTTCATCTCGAGACTGTAGAAGCCGGCGTTGCAGCCGATGTCGAGCACGCTGAGCCCGCCCATGTCGGTGGGCAGCGAACCGGCAAAGGTCGCCCATTTCACCGCCGGAAAATCGCCCAGGAAATGATCGGGCGCCGTGCGCACCCCATGCAGGTCGAGGTTGTGGAACCACGGCCCGAGCTCGGCGGCGCGCGCGCGGATGCGCTCCTGCGTCCACACCGCGCTCACGTGGCACTTCCTCCGCGCCGCGCGGCCGGGCGCGCCGCCGCGACGGAAGGCGAGGGCGGCACAGTCCTGCCGCCCAGCATGGTGACGGCCTCGCGATAGCCGTGCAGCGTGCCGACATCGACATAGCTCTCGCCCGCGCGTGCGGCGTATGCCTCCTCGCCGTGCTCGATCCAGGCATTGACCAGCGTGCCGAGATATTCGTCGCTCCGCCCGCGCGCTTGCCAAAAATCGTGCAGCCGGTGCAGGCAGCCGGGCGGCAGCCGGAACGCGCCCCAGATCCAACGGCTGCTCGGCGTCGCTTGCTTCACCTCGATCCGGCGCACGCGCCCGGTCGCGTCCGCGTCGACCGCGTCGAACAGCTCCGGGTGATCGACCGGGAACAACAGAAAGGCGAGGTGGTCGGTCGGCAGGCGCGCGAGCCCGTTCACGGGAAACCAGATCGTGTCCGGCAGGCCCACCAGCACCGGCTGATCGCGCGGGATGACCGGCAGCGCCGCGAAGATGGCGTCGCACAGGCCGCGCGGCGTGTCCTGCACGCAATAGGCGATCTCCGCCTCGCCGTAGCGGCCGCCGTAATAGTGCAGGATGTCGCTCTTGCCGGGTGCGATGACGAAGACCAGCCGCCTGGCACCCGCCAGGACCATGCGCTCGACCAGATACTCGCTGACGGCGCGCGGCCGCTCCACCCCGCGCTCGTCCACGCGGCTGCCTACCGGCAGCAATTCCTTGCTGAATGCGAGCGGCTGGATGCGCGTCCCGCTGCCGGCGGCGGGAATGATGCCCCACATGCTCAGGCGTGCTCAGGCGCGTGCGCCGCGTCGAGTGCCGCCACCAGTTGCATTGCCCGGCGCGCCGCGCTGTGCTGCTCCAGCGTGCGCGCCCGCGCCCGCCCGGCGATCGCGTCGAGCACGTCGGGCGGCGTGGCCAGCGCGGCCAGCGCCTGCTCCGTGGTCGAGGCCAGCAGGATCTCCTCGCCCGGCGTGAAGAATGTCTCCAGCCCCGGCCAGATGTCGCTCAGGATCGGTGTGCCGCAGGCGGCGGCCTCGAACAGGCGTCCCGACGGGCACCAGCCCATCTCCGCCATCGCCGCGCGGGTGACGTTCAGCGTGAGCCGGCCCGAGGCGTAGAAGCCGGGATGGTCCGGCGGCGGTACGTGGCGGAGGAACCAGATATTGTCCGCCCAGGGAAAGTCGCGCGGATATTGCGCGCCGCCGATGATGAACCGCTCATCGGGCAGCGCCCGCGCGGGCTGCACCAGCAGCCGCTCCAGCGCTGACTGCCGGTCGGCCGCGTAGGTGCCCAAATAGGTGAGAATGCCTGACACGTCGTGGCGCGGCGGGGCCGGCCGATAGGCGGACGGATCGACCCAGCCATAGAGCGGTGCCACCCGGCGCGCCCCGAGCCGGTTCCGCAATGCCGCCAGCGCCGGACCGCCGGTGTAGCTCAGGACCAGATCGAACGGCGCGAGGCCGTCCGGGCCGACATATTCCACACCGTGCCCGAGCCGGGACAACGTTACCGGCGTGTCGAGATCGTAGAAGCAGCGGATGATGCCGGGACTTTCCTCCAGCAGCCGGGTCGCTGCCAGCGCGTCGGGGCAATAGGACGTGACCATGCCGACATCGCTCTCGGCCAGCACCTGCCGGGCGCGCGGCCGTATTGTCGCGAAATCCTTGAACAGCACGAGTTCGCCGCCGTCGGGCAACGCCGAGAGATCCCGGTTCTGGGCATAGTAGGGCATGTCGCGCTCGAAGAAGGTCACGCGATGCCCGGCCTCCAGCAACGCGGAGACGAGGCCGCGCCACAGGCTGGCATGGCCGTTGCCCCAGGACGAACTGATCGAAAGGCCGAAGACCACCAGCCTCATCGCGCGCCCGTCATGCCGCGGCCATCCTCCGTTCGAGATGTCGTGAACGAACAAACGTGCGGCAGGTTGCAGGCCGAGGAAGGACCTCAGTCGGGCTCGCCTGGGAACTGGACGGCATCCTTCGGGATCACCACGCCCCTGAGTGCCCGCGCTGTCCAGATATGCACGGCGCCGGTGAGATCGACCGGGCTCGCCAATGAGCCGCCCTTCACGCTCAGCGTGGGGGCACCGGGCGAGACGTGGCATATCCGCGTGCCGCACTCGGCGCAGAACATGCAGGCGAGCATGCGCCCGGTGTCTGTCCGCCGTGACCACTCCCGCACCGTCCCCTGGGTGACGCGGAACGCCTTGGCCGGCACGATGACGGATATGCCAAAGGCGGAGGCGGACTGCTTCTGGCACTCGCGGCAGTGACAGACATAGAGGCCGACGGGATCACCTTCGACCTGGTAGCGCAGCGCGCCGCATTGACAGGCGCCGCTCAGCATCGCGCGCCATTGCGGTCCGTCGCAAGGCGGCCGGCGTCAGCACAGTGACCGGCAGAGCGTAATCGAGCGTAGGGAGAACAGCCGCTGCAACGGGTGCACCTTCGGGGTGTCGTTGATGGCGATACACCGCTTGTCTGGATGGCGCACCAGGAAATGCCGATGGCAGCATGGGAGGCTTGACGGACCAATAACTCAGCGAGTTATGGGATAATCCATGCCGATCACTTCGGACGAGGTTTTCAGCGCCCTGGCCGACCCGACCCGCCGCGCGATCTTCGAGCGGCTGTGCCGGGGCGGCGAGCAGAGCGTGCGCGCCCTGACCGATCAGGCCGGGGTGTCGCAGCCGGCGGTTTCCAAGCACCTGGGCGTGCTGAAGCTCGCCCGTCTGGTGCGCGGCCGTCACGAGGGACGCGAGACCCATTACAGCGCCGATCCGCACGGTCTGGCGCCGCTGATCGACTGGATGAGCCTCTACGGTGCCTTCTGGCGCGACCGCTTCGATCACCTCGAAACCCTGCTGAACAGGATGGACCAATGACCAATGCTGCGACCGAAACGCTTTCCGTCGTTGTCGAACGTGAGGTGCCCTATCCGCCGGAAAAGATCTGGCGCGCGCTCACGCAACCACACCTGATCGAGGAGTGGCTCATGAAGAACGACTTCAAGCCTGTCCTGGACCACCGTTTCAATCTTCGCGCCGACTGGGGCGCTGTCGACTGTCAGGTCCTGGCAGTCGAGCCGAACAAAGCGCTGTCGTACACGTGGGCGGCCTATGGTCTCGAGAGTGTCGTCACTTGGACTCTCACCCCTACGAGCACCGGGACCCATCTGCGCATGGAGCAGTCGGGCTTCCGGCCGGATCAGCAGCAGGCCTACCAGGGCGCCAATTACGGCTGGCAGCGGTTCATTGGCGAACTGGAGCGGGTGGTGGCAGGGCTGGACTGACCACGATCGCCAAAACCACCTGAACCGCTCGGAGGAGACCGATCGTGCAAGCACGCATGCAGAACCCGGCTGTCATCCTGCCCGACGCCTTGCAGGCCCTGCTCGCGTTGAACAATGCTGCGGAAAGCGAGAGCGTCCCCTACGCGACGCACAAACTCATCCAACTGCGCGCGAGCCAGATCAATGGGCGCAGGGTCTGCGTCGGTATGCCCGCGCGCGAGCTCCAGAAGGCAGGCGAGACGGACCAGCGCATCTTCGCGGTGGCGGCCTGGAGCTGATTACGCCGCCAGCAGCGATTTCAGCCGCACCGAAGGCGACGCCAGTGCCGCCGGATCGGGATGGACCCGCTTCGCAATCAGCGCCTCGGCCATCCGCACCTCGCGCACGACCGACATGGCACCGATGGCACTCGCCGCGACCAGGCGCCCATCCTCTGCCAGATGGAAGAACAGCAGCCCGGCATCGCCCACGTCCCGCTGCACCGTGACGGCCGCCGCGTCCGGCAGGCCGGCGACCTGCAACACCAGCTCGTACTGATCCGACCAGAACCAGGGCACGGCATCATAGGCCGCTTCCGCCCCCAGCATGTTGCGCGCCGCCGCCTCCGCCTGCGTCTGCGCGTTGCGCCAGGCCTCCAGGCGCAGCCGCCTGCCGTCATACAGCGCCGACGGGTACGAGCAGCAATCGCCCGCGACGAAAATCGCGGCGTCGTCGGTGCGCAGCATCGCATCGGCGCGCACGCCATTCTCGACCGGAAGCCCGCTTGCCGATGCGAGCGCCGTCTCCGGTACCGCGCCCACGCCCACGATCACGCCGTCGCATGACAGCTCCGTGCCGTCGGCCAGCATGACCACATGGCCGCCACCGGGTGCGTCGCGCAACGCGGCAATGCCCTTGCCCTCGTGCAGCACGACGTCCGCCGCGCGATGCCGGGCGGCGACGCGTGCCGCGATCGCCTCGGGCACGCCACGCATCAGGATGCGCGGCGCTGCCTCGACCAGGGTCACGCGGCAGCCGCGCGTGATGGCGCTCGCGGCAATCTCCAGCCCGATGAAGCCGCCGCCGATCACCACCAGATGCGCGCCCCCCACCAGCCGCGCCCGCAGCGCCAGCGCGTCGGTGAAGTTGCGCAGGTACAAGGCCCCTTCCGCGCCCGGCACATTCAGCCGCCGCGCCCGCGCGCCGGTCGCCAGCAGCAGCCGCGCGTACGGCACGGTGCGCCCATCCTCCAGCACCACGCACCGCGCCGCCCGATCGATCGCGGCAGCGCGCGTGTCGTGCAGGAATTCGATGCGCCATTCCGCCAGCTTTTCGGCGCCAAGCGTCCTCGCCAGCGGCGGCTCGCCCGGGGCGGTCATCACCGCCTTGGACAGCGGTGGACGTTCATAGGGTTCGTGCGGTTCCTCGCCGATCAGCGTGATGGTGCCGTCCCAGCCCTGCTCGCGCAGCGCGCGCGCGGCTCTGGCGCCCGCTTCGCCCGCGCCGACGATGACCATGCCGGGCGTGCTCACGCGCGGATCAGTCCGGTCGGATCAGCACGCGGCCGGCTTCGACGCGCACGGGATAGGTGCGCAGATTGACGCAGGCCGGCGCACCCTTGGCCTGGCCCGAACGGATGTCGAAGCGGCCGTTATGCTTCGGACATTCGATGATGGTGCCCATCACCAGACCGTCGGCCAGATGCACCTGCTCGTGCGTGCAGAGTCCGTCGGTGGCGTACCAGGCATCGTCCTCGGTGCGGTAGATCGCGAAAGTGCGGCCGCCGTGGTCGAAGCGGATCACGTCCTCCGGCTCGACGTCGTCCGCGGCACACGCCTCGATCCATTCCGCGTCGCTCATCGTTTCTGCCCGTGCTGTCCTGACGGTTGCTACTCAGCCGCGACACTCATCCCCGCCGCCGGCATGAACGGCTGGGCACCGGGCGGCAGCTCGCGCCGCACGCAATAGAAGGGATCCCGGCGCTGGCGCAGCAGGGTCGGAATGATCTCGCGATATGCCTCCCACAACCCGCGATACGGGGTGGGCGTGTCCCGCTTCATCACCTCATGCAGCGCAGGCAGGGCGTGGTACGGCACCATCGGAAACATGTGGTGCTCCACGTGATAGTTCATGTTCCAGTAGAGGAAGCGCAGCACCGGGTTCATGTACACCGTGCGGCTGTTGAGGCGGTGATCCAGCACATCCTCGGCCAGCCCTGCGTGCTGGGTGATGCCGAACACCACCAGCAGCCAGCCACCGTAGAAGGTCGGCAGTCCGATCAGCATCAGCGGCAGCCAGCTTCCCATCGCCAGCGCCGTGCCGATCACGGCGGCGTAGATCAGCAGCCAGATGCGCGCGACGCGAAAGACTTTCCTGTATTCCATTTCCGGGATGTAGGTGCGTTCCTCGGGCGTAAGCCGGCCGGTCGCGTGCAGCAGGATCTTGCGCAACTCGCGCGGGCCACTGCGCAGGGCGAACAGGTTGAGCAGGATACCGGCGATATCCGGCGGGCGCGGCGCCGCGATCTCGGGGTCGCGGCCGACGATGATCGTATCGGTGTGATGGCGCGTATGGCTCCAGCGCCACGGCGTCGGCTCGCGCAACACCATGAAGCAGGCGATCTGGTACAGCGCGTCGTTCATCCAGCGCGTGCGGAACGCGGTGCCGTGCCCCGTCTCATGCCAGCGGGAATCCGACGACGACCCGTACAGCACGCCATAGGCGGCAAAGGCCGGCACCGCCCACCAGGTTCCCCAGGCGAGGCACCCCAGGGTTCCGAACAGGGCAAGGCAGGCGAACCAGATCGCCGTGTCGCGCAGCGCCGGCCCATCGGTGCGGCGCATCAGCTCCTTCATCTGCTTGCGCGGGATCGAGCAGGTGTACCATTGCGCCGAGGCGAGCCCCTTTTGCTGGGCCGCCAGCGTTTCCTGCCCCACGAGGCTGTAGTCCCTGACGAATGCCATCCCCGTCTCTCCCTGCGCGTCGGGCGCGCGGCACCGATAGCGCAGGCCAAGCATAAGGACTGGGCCGCTCGCCCTCAATCGCCGCATGATAAAATCTCGCAAAACCTATCAGCCATGCTATATGGGTCTGATAGTTTCCCGCAGCGAAGGAGCGGCCGGTGGCCCGGCGACCGACGGCCGAGGACGTTGCCCGCGAAGCCGGCGTGAGTGTCGCCACGGTCGATCGCGTGCTGAACCGCCGCCATCCGGTGCGCGAGGATACGGCAGCGCGGGTGCTGCGGGCGGCCGAGGCGCTCGGCTACCACGCCACCTCGCTGCTGCGGCAGCGCCTGCGCGGGGAGCTGCCGCAGCGCACGCTGGGCTTTCTGCTGCAGAAGCGCAGCGAGCTGTTCTATCAAACGCTGGGTGCCGAGCTGGTGGCCGCCACGGGCGCCGCGCAGGCCATTCGCGGCCGCGCCCTGGTTGAGTTCGTGGACGAGTTGTCGCCCTCGGCCATCGTGGCGGCGTTGAACCAGATCGGCGCGCGGGCCGACGCGGTGGCTGTCGTGGCGGTGGACCACCCGCACATTTCCGAGGCGGTGGCGGCCTTGCGGGAGCGGGGCGTGCCGCTCGTGGCATTGCTGTCCGACCTGACGGCGGAGACGCGCGCCGGCTATGTCGGCGTGGACGGGCGCAAGGCGGGGCGCACCGCCGCCTGGGTCATCGCCCGCACGGCGCGCGCGGCCGGCAGCGTGGGCGTCATCGTCGGCAGCCATCGCTATCTCGGCCAGGAGCTGTGCGAGATCGGCTTTCGTTCGTATTTCCGCGAGAACGCGCCGGACTTCCATTTGCTCGAAACGCTGGTCAATCTCGAGGATCCGCGCATCGCCTACGAGGCGACGCTCGATCTGCTCAAGCGCAACGGCGATCTCGCGGCGATCTATCTGCCCGGCGGCGGCATGGCGGGTGTGATCGACGCGCTGCGCGACGAGGCGCCCGACAGGGGACTCAGCATGGTCTGCAACGAGCTGACGCCGGTGACGCGCGCCGGGCTGATCGACGGCATCGTGACGATGGTGCTGCACACGCCGCTGCCGCTGCTGGCCGCGCGCGCGGTCGAGGTGATGATCCGGGCACTTCAGGCGCCGGCGCCCGAGCCCCCGATCCACGTGCTGCTGCCATTCGAGTTGTTCGTCTCGGAGAATATCTGAGGCGGGCCGGTTGGGGTGCGCGACGCCCCTCAATACATGTGCTGGCCGCCGTTGATCGACAGCGTGGAGCCGGTGATGAAGTCCGCGTCGTCGGCGGTCAGGAACACGACGCCGCGGGCGATGTCCTCGGCGTGGCCGAGCCTGCCCACCGGGATGCGCGCCACGATCTTTTGCAGCACATCGGGCGGCACCGCCCGCACCATGTCGGTATCGACATAGCCGGGTGCGATCGCGTTGCAGGTGATGTTGTAGCGGGCACCCTCCTGCGCCAGCGCCTTGGTGAAGCCGTGGATGCCGGACTTGGCGGCGGCGTAATTCACCTGCCCGTATTGGCCGGCCTGGCCGTTGATGCTGCCGATATTGACGATGCGGCCGAATTTCTCCGCGCGCATGGCATCGAAGGTGAGCTTGCACAGGTTGAAGCAACTGCCGAGATTGGTATCCAGCACCGCGTCCCACATCTCGCGCGTGAGACGGGCCAAGGTCGCGTCGCGGGTGATGCCGGCGTTGTTGACCAGGATGGCGATCGGGCCGTGCGCCGCGGCGATGCGGCCCACCGCCGCCTCGCAGGCGGCGAAGTCGCCGGCGTCGAATCTCTCCACCGCGATCCCGGTCTCGTCGTGGAATGCGTGGGCGGCCGCGTCGTTGCCGGCATAGCTCGCGACCACGGTTCGCCCGGCCGCGTGCAGTGCCCGGCTGATCGCAGCGCCGATGCCCCGCGTGCCGCCCGTGACGAGTGCAACCTTGCCCATCGGTCCGCCTCCCCCTGGTCTGACTTGCGGCGAGCCTAGCACCGTCCGGTCATTGCGCCAGCGAGAAGCGCTCGGGATTGCGGGAATCGTGACCCCGATCATGTCGCCCTCGCGCACGAGGGCGGCGAGCCGGTCCTCGTCCCAGCCCTCGGTCCCCGCCGGCCGCAGCGGCAGCACCATCCAGCGGTAGTCGGCGGTGCTGTCCACCACCCGCAGGCGGACATGCGGGGCGAGGTGTGTGCCCCAATCCAGCAGCACCCCGCGCGGGTCGCGCACGGCGCGGGCGCGATAGGCGGCGGATTTGAACCAGAAAGGCGGATAGCCCAGTACCGCGCGCGGGTAGCAGCTGCACAGCGTGCAGACCACGAGATGATGCAGGTCGGGCGTGTTCTCCAGCACCCCCAGCGGCGGCGCGCCGCGCATGGCGATACCGAGCGATTCGGCGGCACGGGCGCCATCGGTCAGCATCAGCGCGCGGAACTGGGGATCGAGCCACGCTTTTGCGACCATCCGCGCGCCGCGCGCCGGCGTCGCCGCGTCGGTGGAGGCGATCTGCTCGGCGATGTCCGCAGGGGTGGTGATGCCCTTCGCCATGAGCAGCGCGCGCAGCGCGGTGAGCAGCCGGTCGCTGTCGGCTTCGACCAGATTCATGGCGCGGGTTCCAGCCAATGCCCGAACAGCTCGACCAGCAGATCACAGTCTGTGCCGCCCGTCCGGCCAGAGCGTCGCCTGATCGAAGCGCACATGGTACAGCGGCAGCACCGCCGCCGGCCGATCAAAGGCGAGATCCTCGGGGTTCCGGAAATCGCCCAGATGCCGCACGATGGTCCCGGTCTCGCCGCGCAGATAATGCGGCGTGCGGATGTGGCACGGGCCGCGTGTCTCCGGCCAGTCGTCGCGCACCCGCACCCGCGCGCCTTGCGGCAAGGTCATCCGCCGCTCTCCAGCGCCGCGCGCAGTTCGGCCGGCGCGATCACGCCCTTCTCCAGCAGGATGGCGGCAATCGCGCGCACCCAGCGCTGGTAGTAGCCGAGCCGGTGATACTCCGCTTCGGGAATCGCCTCGATGCCGCGCCGCAATTCATCAACCGACATGATCTGCTTGCGGCCGAGGATCTGGCGGATGGCGTCCACCTCGCGATCGAAATCGGTCAGCACATGCGCGCTGGTATCGACCGCCTCGCACATGAGCGCCGAGACGCCGCCCAGATCGTGCATCGCACGCGCAACCGCCTTGTCCATGCGCCGGCGCCTAGCGCTCGACGCACATCGCAACCCCCATGCCGCCGCCGATGCACAGCGTGGCCAACCCCTTATGCGCGTCGCGCTTGGCCATTTCGTGCAGCAGCGTGGTCAGCACGCGCGCCCCGGAGGCACCGATCGGGTGGCCGATGGCGATAGCGCCGCCATTGACGTTGACCCGCGCGGGATCCCAGCCGAGATCCTTGTTGACCGCGCAGGCCTGGGCGGCGAAGGCCTCGTTGGCCTCGATCAGGTCGAGATCGCCCGCCTGCCAGCCGGCGCGCGCCAGTGCGCGGCGGGCGGCCGGGATCGGGCCGGTGCCCATCAGCGCCGGATCGACGCCGGCCGTGGCAAAGCTCGTGATGTGCGCCAGCGGCTTCAGCCCGCGCCGCGCCGCCTCGGCGGCCGACATCACCACCAGGGCGGCGGCGCCGTCATTGATGCCGCTCGCGTTGCCGGCTGTCACAGTGCCGTCCTTGCTGAAGGCCGGGCGCAGCTTGGCCATCGTCTCGGCACTGCTGTCGTGGCGGATATATTCGTCGTCGGACACCACGATATCGGCCTTGCGGCCCTTCACCGTGACCGGCGCGATCTCGTCGCGGAAGCGGCCGGATTTCTGCGCGGCCGACGCCTTCTGCTGGCTGCGCCAGCGCCAGCGTGTCCTGCTGCTCGCGCGTGATCTGGTGGGCGCGGGCCACGTTCTCGGCGGTGGTGCCCATGTGATAGCCGTTGAAGGCGTCCCACAGCCCGTCCTTGATCATCGTATCGATGAGCTCGACCCCGCCCATCTTCACTCCGGAACGGAGGTGCTGGGCGTGCGGCGCGAGGCTCATGCTCTCCTGCCCGCCGGCCACCACGATCGCACTCTGGCCCGTCTGCACCTGCTGGGCGGCCAGCGCCACGGCGCGCAGCCCGGACCCGCACACCTGGTTGATGCCGAAGGCGGTCTTGTCGTCCGGAATGCCGGCGGCGCGGGCCGCCTGGCGCGCGGGGTTCTGGCCCTGGGCCGCCGTCAGCACCTGGCCCAGGATGACCTCGTCCACATCGGCGGGCTGGATGCCGGCGCGGGTCAGGGCGGCCTCTATGGCGACCTGGCCCAGCACATGCGCGGGGGTGGACGCGAACGCGCCGTTGAAGCTGCCGACCGGCGTGCGCGCGGCGGCGACGATGACGATGTCATCCATGACGGCCTCTCCTTCCCAGATCGCTCCTACAGCACATGGCGCATCTCGGGCCGGTCTGCCAATGGGCAGCGGGGAGGCTGCACCGCGTCAGGCGCCGACCGAGCGCAGCCATTCGCATAGCGGCTGCCAGAGTGCCGTCTCGGCGCCGCTGCCCGCCGCCATGCCGACATGCCCCGCTTGCGGATGGTGCGCGACGGCACCCGGGATCAGCGTCGCCAGCGGCCGCGCGCTGGCGGGCGGCACGATGCGATCGCGCGACGGCAGGGCGACAAAGGCGGGCAGCCTCAGCGCCGTGGGATCGACCGGCAGGCCGGTGATGCGCCAGGCGCCGCGCGCCGGAGTGTTGCGGCCATACCATCCATCGAGGCACTCGCGCGCGACCGGGCCGGCGAGCGGCACGCCGTCGGCCAGCCAGTCCTCCAGCGCCACGAAAATCCGGGCGCGCTCGCTCTCGTGGGTCGAGCGAGGCGAAGCCGCGGTAGCGCGCGGCGATGCCGTCGGCGTCGGCCAGCAGGAACAGCGACTGCAAGGCATCGGTCGGCAGCGCGCCCATTGCCGCCATCGCCGGCTCCAGCACCGGCAGCATCGACGCCAGCGCGCGGGCCGTCTCGGCCGCTTCGGCATGGAAGTCCCACGGCGTGGCCAGCAAGGCCAGACCCGCCACGCGCTCCGGTTCCAACTGCGCCGCCGCCAGCGCCAGCAGCCCGCCCATGCAATAGCCGGCCAGCAGCACCGGACCTGTGCCCGCGGCCAGCACGGCCCGGTGCAGGCGACCCGCCACGTAGTCGGTGAGCGTGAAGCCGCGCGCCGCCTCGTCGGGGAAGCCCCAGTCGAGCAGCAGCGGCCGCAACCCCTGCGCCGCAAGCCAACGCAGCATCGACCGGCCAGGTGCCAGGTCGAGGATATAGGCGCGGTTGACCAGGCTCGGCACGAACAGCACCGGCAGGCCAGCGGCGCCCGCCTCGGCATAGTCGAGCAGCCGGCTGCCGCCTTCCTGCCAAAGCACCGGCGGCTCGGGCATCTGACGCTGCCACGTGTGGCGCCGGTAGGCGGCGATGCCGGCGATCAGCGCGGGATCAGCCGCCGCCGCCTCGCTCGCCAGAGTCGCGAGCGAGGCGATCGAGCCGGCGCTCCAGCTCGGCCAGTCGGTCGCGCAAGGCAGCGATTTCAGCATCGCGTGGGTCAGCAGCAGCGGCAGCGGACGCGGGCCGCGGCGGCGCATCGGCCCCGGGGCCCGTTCGTGAGCGGGAGAACTCACTCGGGCGCAGCCGCGCGCAGCCAGGACGCGAACAGCGATTCCAGCAGCAGGGTGGTCTCCGGGTCGGCCGCCAGGGCGGCCCACTCGCTCTGCCAGATCGTCGCCCAGTTCCGGGCAAGCTCCTGGACGGGATCGGCGACGGCATCGAGGGCGGGATCGGCCGCGCAACGCGGCCCGCGACCCGCCTGTGAGAAGTCCATCCGGGGTCGCCATCCTTCTGCGCCGCGCCAGTTGGGGTGTTGCGGTGCGGTATGCTACGCTTCGACACATTGACCCGCGAGGGGGCACGATGGCGTATCCGATGCAAGACGAACGTGGCGAGAATGCGCCCGATCCCGGCGCCGCGGACGTGCCGGCCGGCGCGACCGGGTCAGGCCAGACGAGTGCCGCGGCGCCCGTGGTGATCAAGAAATATGCCAATCGCCGCCTCTACAACACCGAAAGCTCCAGCTACATCACGCTCGACACCCTGGCCGACATGGTGCGCGAGGGCCGCGATTTCGTGGTTTACGACGCCAAGAGCGGCGAGGACATCACCCGCGGCGTGCTCACCCAGATCATCGTCGAGGAGGAGAGCAAGGGGCGCGCCCTGCTGCCCACGGCCTTCCTGCGCCAGCTGATCGGCTTCTACGGCGACAGCATGCAGAACTTCGTGCCGCGCTACCTGGAGCAGGCGATGGCCAGCTTCGCGCGGCAGCAGGAGCAGATGCGCCGTGCCGTGCAGCAGACCATGCAGCAGGGCCTGACGCCGTTCATGCCATTTCCGATCGAGGAGGTGGGGCGGCAGAACCTGGCGATGATGGAGCGGGCGATGAGCCTGTTCTCACCGTTGCACCGCGAGCCCGAAACGGCCGAGTCCAAGCACCCGGTGCCGCCCTCTCCCGCGGCGCCCGAGGCCGCGCCGCAGCATGACGCCGAGATGACGGCGCTGCGGGAGGAGATCGCCGCCTTGCGCCGCCAGCTTGCCCAGGCGGCGTTTGCGCCCTCTAGCCCCCAGCCGGGTCCTCCGCTTAGCTCCCAGCCCCCCCAGCCTGACACCGCGGCAGGCGACGTCACGTCGCGGCGTGAGGCGCCGGCGTCGATCCGTGCCGTGGAGCGCGGGAAGGCGAAGGCGGGATAGGGCTCCCGGAACGCCTATGCCACGACCGACACCCCTTCCGGGTCCAGCCGATAGCCGCCGCCTTCCGTGACCAGCAGCCTCGCGTTGGACGGATCGGGCTCGATCTTCTGACGCAGGCGATAGATGTGGGTCTCGAGCGTGTGCGTGGTCACGGCCGCATTGTAGCCCCAGACCTCGTTCAGCAGCACCTGCCGGGCCACTGCCCGCGTACCGGCGCGGTAGAGGAATTTCAGGATCGCCGCTTCCTTCTCGGTCAGCCGGATGCGGCGGCTGCGGGCCGGCTCCTGCAGCAGCTTGGCGGCGGGCCGGAAAGTGTATGGGCCGATGGTGAACACCGCATCCTCGCTGTTCTCGAAGATGCGCAGTTGCGCGCGCAGCCGGGCCAGCAGCTCGGCCAGCCGGAACGGCTTGGCGATGTAGTCGTTGGCCCCGGCGTCGAGGCCGCGCACCACGTCGGTCTCGCCGTCCGAGCCGGTCAGGATGATGATCGGCACCTTGAGCCCGTGCCGGCGCAGCTTCGCGCACAGATCGCGCCCGTCACCATCGGGCAGGCCGACGTCAAGGATCACCGCGTCGAAACGCGCCTCGCGGGCGGCGAGAAGCTGTTCGGCGCGGACGGCACTCTCCGCCTCGGCGGCGATGAATTCGCCGTCCACCGACAGCTGCTCGGACAACGTCTCGCGCAGCAGTTGGTCATCATCGACGATCAGGATGGGACGCCCACCCGCCATTTTGCTCTTCCTTCAGGTCCGGATGGACCGAACGGTCCCGGCCGCCACACAATGTCCGGCGTCGCACACGTTCAGGTGTTCAGCCCTTAACCGCCCCAACGCCTCACGGCATCGTGCCTCCGCTTGATTCCCGCCACAACCCGCGCACATTTCCGTGAGTGGAACAGCGCAGGTGCCCGTGCAGCAGACATATGCGATGCCGGAGCAGGTGGCGGTTGGCTGACCGGCAAGTATCGCCCGTCCTCCTGGTTCGTGCTCTCCGGGCCGACTTCTGCGGTGGAACGCGGGCCATCCGTCATGAGGTTTGTGTGACATCCATCGATCTCCGCGCAGTGTACCGGGCCGTGGCCGATCTGCGCCGCGGGACGCCGGTGCTGCTGGAGACGGCAGCGGGGCGGCTTGTGGTCGTGCCCGCCGAAACGCTGGGGGCAGCGGGGTTGGCCGAGTTCGCGTCGGTTGCCTCCGGGCGGTTCCTGCTGGTGCTGGCCGCCGGCCGGGCGGAGCAGTGGGCTGGCGGCGCGGCGGTGGCGGCCGACGGGATCGCGGCCTTTCCGGTGACCGGCGCCATGCTCGACCCCAAGGCGCTGCGCGGCATGGCCGACCCGACAATGTCCCAGTGGTTCGCCGATCCGCCCCGGGCCGAGAGGGCACCGGCCGGGCGCCGAGGCCGCACTGGCGCTGGCCAAGCTCGCGCGCCTGCTGCCCGCTATGCTGGTGGCGGAGGTGAATGCCTCGGCGACGGTTGGCGATCTGCTCGGCGTGGCCGCCCATGACGTGTTGGCGCAAAGGGAGGCCGCGGTCGCCGGGCTGGTGCGCGCCTCGGAGGCGAGGGTGCCGCTGGAAGGCGCGCCCGAGGCCCGGATCGTCACGTTCCGAGGGCCGGACGCGGGAACCGAGCATCTGGCGATCCTGGTGGGAACTCCCGAGCGGGTGGCGGCTGGCGCGCGCACGCCGCTCGCACGCATCCATTCCGAGTGCTTCACCGGCGACCTGCTGGGCAGCCTGCGCTGTGATTGCGGGCCGCAGCTGCGCGGCGCCATCCGCCGCATGGGCGAGGAAGGTGACGGCGTGCTGCTGTACCTGGCGCAGGAGGGCAGGGGCATCGGCCTGGTCAACAAGCTGCGGGCCTATGCGCTGCAGGATGCCGGGCTCGACACGCTGGATGCCAACCACGCGCTGGGCTGGGGTGCCGACGAGCGCGACTACGCCCCGGCCGCGATGATGCTGCGGGCGCTGGGCATCCATCGGGTGCGGCTGCTGACCAACAATCCGCAGAAGCTGCGCGCCCTCGCGGCCGGCGGCATCGAGGTGGAGCGGGTGTCGCACCTGTTTGCGGCCAATGGCATCAACGACGCCTATCTGGCGACCAAGGCGGATCGGTTCGGCCATATGGGCGATTGACGCGGCACGCGGCTTGCCGAGCGCTGGGGGATGGCCGCGAACGCGATAACCGGACCGCATGGACGCGACGTGACCCAGGCCGAGGCGGCCTGGTCGACGCCGAAGCCGGCTGCCCCGAATACGCCGATCACCTTCCACGACGTGCTGGACGCCTTGAACCCGCTGCAATTCCTGCCGGTGGTGGGCACCATCTACCGGGTGGCGACCGGCGACGAGGGCAGTCCGCCGCTGCGCACCGCCGTTTCGCTGATCGGGGGCGTGCTGACGGGCGGCCCGGTCGGATTGCTGACCAGCATCGCGGGGATCCTGGTCGAGCATGTCTTCCATCTCGAACACCTCGCGCGCTCGCTCGTGGCACCGTCCGGCGCGGCCGCCGAGACAGGCGCGCCGATCGCTTCACCGCCGGCCAGCGCCACGCCTGCGCCGGCGCCGGTGCCTCTCCCGGCACAGGCTGCTCGCCGCCTATGCTCGCATCGCGGACATGCCGGCGCGCATCGTCTGGGGAGGCGGACAGAGATGACGGCATGAGCACGGCCACCGTATCGGCGGACGGATGGATCGCCTGGGCGGGCCGCCGGCTCCGCGCCGCCCTGGGTGCCGGCGGCGTCAAGCGGGACGGCAAGCAGGAGGGGGATCAGGCCACTCCGGGCGGGATCATGGTCTTGCGGCGCGTGCTGTACCGCGCCGACCGGCTGGCGGCGCCCCCGCGCACCGTCCTGCCGCGCGAGCCGATCGGCCCGGACGATGGCTGGTGCGACGACCCCCGGCACCCGGACTACAACCGCCACATCCGCCTGCCGCATCCGGCGCGCCATGAGGCGTTGTGGCGCCTTGATCCGCTCTACGACGTCGTGGGCGTGCTGGGATGGAACGACAATCCGGTGCGGCCGGGGCGCGGGTCGGCGATCTTTCTGCACGTTGCGGCACCGGACTTCCGTCCAACCGTGGGCTGTGTTGCCGTGGCGTTGCCGGACCTGCTGGAGCTGCTGGCGGGCGGCATGGACGCGCTGGACGTGCGCGGCGGCTGAGCGCCAGCCGGACCTGCTGCTCAGCCGTCGCGGCGGAGGCCGGCCGCCTGCAATCGGGCCAGGTAGTCGGCCCACAGCGCATCCTGCTCGCGGCCGAGTGTAAGCAGGACATCCCATGAGTAGATGCCGGTGCTGTGCCCGTCGTCGAAGCGGAGCCGTACCGCGTAGTTCCCGACCGGCTCGATGCCGGCGATGGCCACTCTGCGGCGTCCGGACACGAGCCGTCGCTCGCCAGGCCCGTGCCCCTGGACCTCTGCGCTCGGGCTGTTGACACGCAGAAACTCCGCCGAAAACTCGAAATGGCCCGCAGCACCGAAATCCACCTCGAGCAGCCGGCCGCCGCGTTCGAGCCGCAGCCCGAGAGGCGCCGGTGCCGCCATGCCTAGTCCGCCCGCGCTGGCGCGGCCGTGTCGTCGAGGGGACGCGCCTCGTCCGGCAGCATGATCGGAATGCCGTCGCGGATCGGATAGGCAAGGTGTGCCGCGTGGCTGATGAGTTCGCCCGCCGCGCGGTCGTAGACCAGCGGTCCCTTGGTGACGGGACAGACCAGGATTTCCAGCAATCGCGGATCGACTTGTACCTGCGCGGGCACCTGCGCGGGCGAATCTGGGGTGTCGGTCATGGGCTGTGCTCCTGCCTCTGCTGCTCAGCTTGCGCGCGGGCCGTCCCCGCGCTCCCCGTCCGCTCTGCCGCCACGGCCGTGCGCCTCGATGCGCAGCAGCGATAGCAGGGCGTCGGCACGATCGGCCGGGCTTTCGGCTTCCAGCAACGCCTGCTTTTCCACCGGCTCGAACGGACAGACCATGCACAGGGTGACCACCAGCACCTCGTCGTCCATCTGGCCGATCGCCTCCCAGTTGGCATCGAAGCCGCGGCGGGTGAAGTACGCGCGCAGCGCCGCCAGAAGCTCCTCGCGATCGAACCCGGACCCGCCGCCGGCCACGTCGAGATCCGGCGCATAGCGCGTGAGATCGGCGCGGACCCGCCGATAGCCCCGGCGCCCCGGCAGCTCGGCGGCGATCTCGAAGCGGCTGATGCCGGTGAGCGTGATGAGATAGCGGCCGTCATCGGTCTCGCTGAAGCTCGACAGCCGGCCGAGGCAGCCCACCCGGTAGAGGCCCGGACCGCTTGCCTCACGGGCCAGCCGGGGATCGGGCTGCACCATGCCGAACATGCGCCCCGCCGCAAGCGAATCCTCGACCATCGCCAGGTAGCGCGGCTCGAACACATTGAGCGGCAGGCGGCCGCGCGGCAGCAGCAGCGCCCCAGAGAGGGGGAAGATCGGGAACGCGTCCGGCAGCCCCGTGTCCCGCGCGGGCTGGCGGTCGGCCATCAGCGAAACAGCAACGCGGATAATTTTCGCCGTGCCGCGACCGTGGCGGGATCGCCCAAGCCCCAGGCCTCGAAGAACTTCAGCAATTGCAGCCTGGCGCCATCCTCGTTCCAGGCACGATCGCGCCGCATGATCTCGAGCAGCGCCTCCGCCGCCTCGTCGCGCCGCCCCGTCGCGTTCAGTGCCGTCGCCAGATCGTAGCGCGCCGCGTGATCGAGCGGATCGGCCTGCAGTCGGCGCTCGAGTCCCGCGAGTTGCCCCTGCGCGCGGCGGCCCTCGGCGGCCAGGGCCAGCGCGCTGCGGGCGCCGGTGATCTCGGCGTGTGTGGCGATCTTGGCCGGCACCTCGTCCAGCACCTGGTGTGCCTGCGCCTCCTCGCCCGCGGCGAGCAGGGCGCGCGCAAGGCCGCCCCAGGCTTCGGGGCTCTCCGGCTCCTGCTCGACCGCGGCGCTGAACAGCTCGGCGGCGTCGCGTGCCTGTCCCTGCTCCAGTGCCACGCGCGCCTCGGCCAGGAGGTCGGCGCCGGGCATGGAGCCGCCGCCTAGCTTCAGCAGACTTTCGACGAAGCGGCGGATTTCGCTCTCGGGCAGCGCGCCCTGGAACAGATCGGCGATTTGCCCCTGCCAGAAGGCGGCAACGGTGGGCACGGATTGCAGCGGCAGGCCGAGCTGGGCGAGCTGGCGCACCAAGGCCTGGTTCTTGTCGATGTCGATCTTGACCAGCCGCACCCGCCCGCCGGCGCTGCGCACGATTTTTTCCAGGGCCGGTGTCAGCGTCTTGCAGGGACCGCACCAGGTCGCCCAGAAATCGACGATGACGGGCAAGCTGCGCGACGCCTCGACGACGTCGCGCATGAAGCTGGCCTGGTCGCCGTCGGCGATCACCGGCGCATTCGTCTCGGCCGCCGCGCCGCGCGCCCGGGTGGGTGACGGTGCGACCTGGCCCTGTGCCGCCGCGTTGTTGTCCGCCTTGGCGCCCGCCCTGGTGGCCACCTTGGTGCCCGCCTTGGCGCCCGCCTTCTGGCCAATCAGAAAGTCCATGAAGATGTATCCTCGCCTGCCGGTCGTCCGGGCCCCTGGGGCCGGCTATACATATTGCAGGGTGCGGACGCCGCAAGCCATCGCAGACATGGGCGGGCACGTCGTGGCGCGGGGCTTTGCAGGGCGGGGCGTTGTTGCTATAGGCCCGCCGCCGGCGTGCCGGGCGCATAGCTCAGTTGGTAGAGCAGCTGACTCTTAATCAGCGGGTCGTAGGTTCGAATCCTACTGCGCCCACCAAGCATTTTCAAGAAGTTGCGAGAAGTTCGGCAACAGGGGCAAAAGCCCAGGCGGACTTGATTCTTCTGGTTGCCCCGGCGCGCGGGACGGTTCGATTCGACCTCAATGTGACCGTCCCGGGTAAGATTGCTGGCCGGCCGATTGCCGAGTTGCAGCAGCCTGTGCTGAAGCTGCTGAGCGAGATGTGGCGGATTACTTCGGGGCGGAGCTGCGTCGCTTCGTGCTGGCAACACCACCAGGGACAGGTCACGGTGCCCGGCTGGCGGCGCAGCTACTAACGCACTGAAACACTGGCGGACCCGACACGATTCGAACGTGCGACCTTCGCCTTCGGAGGGCGAATACAGGGGGTGCCAGAGCAAGTCAGGACACGTCAGAAAGCCCGTAATACCGCTATCGTTGCGCATCCTGGTATTGCCTGACGACCCGTGACGTGGTAGCCGTGGGGTGAAGCAGCCCGGATGGCTACCAATGCCGAAGGCCAACATCACCGCCCGCGCCCTCGCCGCCCTGAAGCCCGGGCAGACCCTTTGGGATGGCGGCAGCAAGGACAGCGTGGCCGGACTTGGCGCCCGGAAGCGCGTCGAGGATGGCCGGTTTTCATTCGTCTTGAAGTATCGCAGCCCTGTGGAGCGTGGCCCGGATGGGCGCGGCCGGCAGCGGATGTACACGATCGGCAAGCATGGTCGCGGCGACTTCGGCATAGACGATGCCCGGAAAGAGGCGACGGCGCTGCGCCTGCAACTGCGCGCCGGCATCGACCCGGCGCTGGCGCGGGATGACCGCAACGCGGCGATCACGGTGGCCGAGTTGTGCGGGCTGTATCTCGAGGCCCTGCCGACGATCCTGGTGCGCGGTCGCGCCAAGAAGCCCAGCACGATCCGCAGCGACCGCAGCAATATCGAGCGACACATCATCCCGCTGCTGGGCAAGCTGCCGGTGGCGGCGGTCACGACGGCGGAGGTGCGCAAGGTCATGCACGCCATCGCGGTGGGCAAGACGGCTGCCGAGCGCGAGACCGGGCGTGGTGCATCGGTGCGTGGCGGCAAGGGTGCTGCCACCCGCTGCATCGGCCTGTTGGGCGGCATTTTCAGCTATGCCGTCCGGGAAGGAATGCGCGCCGACAACCCGGTGCGCGGCGTCGAGCGCTACGCCGACAACAAGAAGGACCGGCGCTTGGCTGATGCCGAGCTGGCGGCTCTGGGCGCGGCACTGCGGGCTGCCGAAGCCGTGCCGTTCTGGCCGCCGGCAATCGCCATGACGCGGTTCCTGCTGCTGACCGGCTGGCGTACGCGGCGAGGGGCTGGGGCTGCGCTGGCAGGATGTGGAGCTTGCCCGCCGGACTGCCACGCTGCCCGATACCAAGAGCGGCCGGTCCATGCGTCCGCTGTCCAATGCCGTGTGCGAGATGCTGGCGGCCCTGCCGAGGCACAATGACCGGGTGTTCCCGGCCACACGTGGCGATGGACCGATGACCGGATACCCCCGTCTATTCGCCCGTCTGGTGGCGATGGCGGGCCTGCCGGACGACGTGACACCGCATGTGCTGCGGCACTCGTTTGCCAGCCTGGGCGGCGATCTGGGGCTGTCTGAGCCGACGATCGGCGCCCTGATCGGGCATCGCACCGGCACCATCACCGGCCGCTATACGCACCTGGCCGATGCGCCGCTGCTGGCGGCAGCCGACAAGGTGGCGGGCGAGATACTGGTCCGCATGGGCCAGGGCGAGGCGCGCGGACGGGTGGTGCCGCTGCGGCGTGAAGCCCAGTGACACATTGGACACTGTTGACACATTGGCAGGGCGACAGGTGCGCGTTGCCGAACGATGAAGCTACTAGCCGAGAGTGGCTTTCCGTTTCGGATGGGGGTGGCACCTAATCCGGCTAATCCATCTAATCCGCGCCCGGCGGCTCCGGGCAGGCGGGTGGCGGCGGGCGGATTGCAGCGCCCGCCGCCGATGGCCCGCAATCGAGAGAGGATCACGACATGCACGGGACCGTTAACATCAATATCACACCGGCGGCTGAGGCGAGGCCGGGCACAGGAACGTGCGACCGGCGCATTGCCGGCGGAGGCTGTTGGGCGGTGCGGCGGCTTTGCTGGCGGGTGGGGCCATTCCGATCGCGGGAGCAGCGGCGGTGGACCCAGATGCGGAGCTGATCGCGGCGAGCGGTAGGTTTGTCCGAGCCGACACGGAATGGCGTCGGCTGCTCTACGCTAGCAACGGCCTAGTCGAGGATTCGTCAGCGCATCGGGCCGCAACGGCGGTCGAGCAAGCCTTCCTCAATGGCGAGCTGGAAGATGCGATGGCGGATGTCTTGGACCTTTCCGCTACAACGCCGGCTGGATTGCAGGCCAAGGCTGCGGCCGTCCATGCGTTCTACGGCCCGGAGCCTCCGGAGGAAGACTTCGTAATGGCGCCGGCAATCTGGGAGATAATTTGCACCCTCGCCGCTGGTGCAGCGTGACCGGCGGCGAGCTGACGGTCCGGCTGCTGGACGCGCTGGTAAACCGGGCAGCGGCAACGGGGCGGGTAGTGCCCAAGCGCACCAGCTCCCTCGACGCACTGTCGAACCGAGCGGCGGTGGGGAAGTAGGTGACACGTACGCCGAGAGCAGGAGGGAAACCGCCCGCTACGCGGAAGCGGATTCCTTTGCCGCCGGTCCCGACTTATAGCTGGCGCCACCCTCGCCTGTTTGAAGAAGGAGACGTAGCCGAACTGGCGCGTGCAGCTGGGCGGGGGGTCGCGGCTTGGACGCCGCCTGTTTTGCCGGGTGCAGATGTTGAGCTGATCGAATCCTTTCGACCGCCGCACGCCGATCGTCATGACGACAAGGTGCCTGGCCGGGATGCTGAATGAGGCGTTCGCCACTGCGGTCGCGTGGGCGACGCATGACGGCGCCGCGCCCAAACCGGGCGATCTCAAGGAAGGCTTAGTCGGTTTTGCGGATGCCTGCCGTGGCTTGCTGGCGCGCATGGGACTGGATGGGAAGGCAAACCCGCCTGACACACTCCCCGCGCTGACCGCAGGCGGCCCGCCGGGGCTTTCATGGCTTCGACATGGGCTGCACGGGCTATTGCAGGATGCAGCGCGAAGCCGAGCCGGCTCCCGATCGTGTCGCAGCCCGCCGCGCGGTTGTGGATGCACTCACGTTTGCCGAGCGCGTCGTGTCTCCGGCCATAGGACTGTCCAACGTGGCGGAAAGAGCTGAGATGCATCACGCGATGGGCGCGGCCTTCAGCGACGATGACCGTTTCCGCTGTTATGAGATAACAATGATCGAGGAAGCAATCGGATCGGCAGGCCCGCTGCTGGCACTCATCGCGATGCTGGCGGATGCGGCTGCCGAGCGACCCATCGCGGTCGCGGCTAAGTCAAACTACCGAGCGCGCATTTTTGGACGGCCTATTTCGTAGGCTAGCCTACGTCTACTTCGAAACATTCGGCGTTGCGCCAGTGACCAAGGATAGCAATCGTGAACCCGAAGGCCCGGCGGTCAAATGGCACCGCGCTGTGCTTGATCTCGCTCGCCGCCGAGCTGGGTCGATGGACCAGCGAACAAGATGTGTCATCGGAGCCGCCACCCTCTGGAAGAACAGCACGCTTGCCGATCGTATCCAGGAGGGGCATCGCCAGCGCGAGCTGGCATATAAGTCCTAATCGCGCCAACTCGCCGCGATATGGCCGCCGGGCGGGATGTCATTGCAAGCCGTAGGTGTGCGCCAGTCAACAACCGCCAAGGCTTACCATGCACACCCAAGCTGACTGTCCCGACCGCATCCTGAACCGCTTCGAGACAGCGCGGATGCTGGGCATCTCGGATCGCACGCTCGACCGGCTCACGGACCTTCCCAAGCTGAAGCTGTCCGCCAGCCGCGTGGGCTACCGCCTGTCTGCGGTGCTGGACTGGATGCAATCCCGCCCGAACGTTGCCGCCTGAAACGAAACCGCCGGCCCCTGCGCGTGACGCATGACCGGCGGCGGATCGGAACACGGAAGATGCAGGCGACAACACCGGTATCCTATCCGATCCCCGCAGCGAAGGCTAGCGCGAAAGGCCCGGCACAGGAGAATTGCCGTGAACCTTCCTAACAAACTCGACATCCGCCTTGCCATGCTGCCCGTGCCGGGCGGTCGGACCGAGGCATTCGTAATCGCCGCACCGGCCCCGCTGAAAGACGGCATGGACCTGTTCGGCCGCAAGCCCGGCATGTCTGGCATCATTACGTACGATGCAGGACTGTCCTGGCCGGATCGCACGGGGCAGCGCATGGCCGAGGCGCTGCTACAAGCCGGGCAACCGGTGGCGTTCGGCTTCGCTACCGTCGTGGATGCGCTGGCGTGCCATAGCCGGCTGCTGCGCGAGGTGGCCCTGATGATCGCCACCCTGGACGACTGGCGACCGCTCGTGCGCAACACGTTGCGCGGCTTCGCCCGTGTGCGGCTGCCTGAACGCATCGTGCTGCATGACTGCGCGGTGCATATGCGCGAGGGCAAGGCATGGGCTTCCCCACCTGGCCGGCCGACAGTCGGGCGCGGCGGCACACAGATGCGCGACGCGACCGGCAAGCCGAGCTTCACGCCAGCAATCTCCTTCACCAGCCGGGCGGATGCCGATGCGTTCTCTGCGGCAGTCATCGATGCTGTGCGGACGAAACACCCGGAGGCGCTGGCATGAACGCCCTAGCACCCGTGCCAGCCGCTGCCATTCCCGACACGCTGCTGCGCCTTCCACGTTGGGTTGGGTGGCGCAACGTCGCCCGCCACGGCGATACGACCAAGGTGCCATACGACCCGACCACCGGTTCGATGGCAAAGAGCGACGATCCATCAACCTGGGCATCGGTCGAGCGCAGCCGAGCGTGGGCCAGCCGCCACGTCAACGGCGAGGGCGGCGGCATCGGCATCATGCTAGGCGAGCTGGGCGGCGGCATCGCGCTGGGCGGTGTGGATTTCGACACCTGCCGCAAGCCTGACGGCACTCTGGCGGACTGGGCGCGTGACTGCATGGCTGAGCTGGCGACTTACACGGAAATCTCACCGAGTAGGACAGGCGATAAGGCATTCTTCCTCTATGATGCCGCCGCCCTCCCGGCACTGCGCGCGGCGATGGGAACGCATCATGGCCGGACCTGGAAACGTGGCAACGGCAAGCACGTACCCGCAATCGAGCTGCACCTGGGCAACCGCTACTTCACGGTCACAGGCGAGTGCGTCGGGATCAGCCCCGGCAAGTTGCGGCAAGTGCCGACCAACACACTGTTGCATCTGATCCGCGTCGAGGGACCGTCGTTCGCGGGCACGAGTTCGAAAAGCTGCCAGGAGGCCAGCCCGGCGCCGCTATCGCGGCGGATGGGTTGCAGGACCGGATTGCCGCAGCAGCGGCCCAGAACCCGTCTCTTGCCCGGCGCTGGTCAGGTGATTGGTCCGGCTTGGCGGACGGTTCGCGCAGTGGGCAGGCAATGGCGCTAGCGGGTGCCTTGAAACGCGCAGCCTTCACCGATGCCGACACCTGTGCGGCGTTGCTAGCACACCGCGACACGGCCGATTGGGTGCGCGAGAAAGGTGACGCGGCTGGTGGACGCGAGCTGCGCCGAATGCTCGACGCGATCGGCACGAGCACGACATCGGACTCACCTGATCCCGAGTTGCTCGCCGCGCCAGACATGACGGTGTTGCGCCTGCATCGCCGTCCGTCCCCGGTATTGCCGGTGGCAGTGTTCGGCGACGGCTGGGCGCGGTTCATCGGCGCGGTAGCCAAGGGCGCGGCCTGTCCGGAGGACTACGTTGCCGCGCCGCTGCTGGCATCTGCATCGGGGCTGATCGGCAACGCCCGATGGGCACAGGCAACGCCCGGATGGGCCGAGCCGCCGCATCTGTGGTGCGCCAGCGTTGGCGACAGCGGAACCGGCAAGAGTCCGGGCGCCGATGTACTGATGCGCCATGTCCTGCCGGATATCGAGCGCCGCATGGCTGCCGACTTCCCCGCCCGACGTCGCGACTGGCGCGTGGCGCACGAAGCCCACGAGGCCGCGACCGAACGATGGGAAAAGGACGTGCGAACTGCGCAGGACAAAGGCACGCCGCCGCCGCTGCCTCCCGATGGGCCACGTCCCGAGCCGCAGCCACCACGCCTGCGACAGTCGGATGTCACGGTCGAGAAGGTTGCGAGCCTATTGGCGACGGCGGCGCCAAAGGGCCTGCTGGTGGTGCGCGATGAGCTGGCCGGCTGGCTGACCGGCATGACGACCTACAACGACGCGGGCCGGGCGTTCTGGCTGGAGAGCTATGGCGGACGCCCATTCAGGGTGGAACGGCAGAAAAATCCCGAGCCGATCGAGGTACAGCGTCTGGTGGTGGCCGTGACGGGTAGCACGCAACCCGACCGGCTGGCCGAGCTGATGCGCGAAGCCGATGACGGATTGCTGGCGCGGTTCTGCTGGTTCTGGCCCGATGCCCTGCCATTCCGGCTGGTCACGGCGGCACCGGGCGTTGATTGGGCCACCACTGCGCTGGATCGGCTGCGGCTGCTGGACCTGACGCCCGCCGTACCGGACGAGCCTGGCAGCCCGCGCATGGTGCCGCTGGCCGAGGCCGCATTGCCGTTGCTGGAAGCCTTCGCGCAGGACATGCAAGAGCGGCAGCAGAGCGCATCCGGCTTGATGCGCAGCGCGCTGGGGAAGGCCCGTGGACTGGCGCTGCGGCTGGCGCTGGTGCTGGAACATCTCTGGTGGTGCGCCCGCGAGGGCGATGAGCCGCCGCCGGCCAGCATATCCCAGAATGCGTTCACCTCCGCCGCGCACCTTGTCGCCAACTACCTGATGCCAATGGCCGAGCGGGTTTATGGCGACGCGGCCTGCCCCGAAGCCGATCGCAACGCCGCCACGCTGGCGCGCTGGATCATCAAGGCAAAGCCGGCCGAGGTGCATGTCCGTAATCTGCAACGGAAAGTGCGGTTGCCGCGATTGCTCGATGCCGAGGCGATCAAGGCCGCCGCCGCCGTCCTGGTGGACGCTGGATGGTTGATCCCGCCGGTTACCGGCGCTTACCAGCAGCGTGCCCGCGCCGCCTATCCGGTCAACCCGCGCGTGTTCGAGGGGGTGCTGTGAGTCGCTGGGCAGCGGCGTTCGCCGCCATTCATCGTTCGGCTGACACCGTTGACACAATGGACACGGTGAGCGCCTTGCCGCCTTTCGCCTGCACAGGGTCAACAGAGTCAACAGTGACACTAGAGCGAGACGGTGGTGAGCCGTCCTGCCCAGAGGATTGGTCGCCCGCCTGCCGTGCCATCCGCGACGCCAGTCTGCCGCCTCTGGGCAGCCCTGAGCGGGACAGGCTGGACCGTGACCAGGCCTGCATAGTGGCCGGGCTACTGGCCGGCTATCGGCGGCACGCTGGCGGTGCCCAATGACGCGCCTGGATCGCCTGGCCGATGTGCTCCGAGCAGCAGCCGACTTCCGGCACCGTGATCTGCGGCAGTTCGCGGCCACGACCGCGTCCGGTTCCGCTCGGCCATATCGCTGAGGTGGTGATGTTGCCTGCTCATCTGAGAGAGAGTCGCGAATGCCGCCAGCTGTAGCACCCAACGCCCGCGCGCGCAGGGCGGTGCACTCCTCGGCCAGCGACGAAGGTTCATGCACGGTACCGGGATCGAGGTCGTCAGAACGCCGTGCGCGCGGCCTAGTGCCGGCCGGCAGAGCTGGCGGCTCTCACAATACTCCGGCCGCGCTGCCAAAAGCCGCTGGCGAGAGGTTTCGCCCATCGCCAGCCGCACAATCTCTCGAACTGGAGGCAACCCGTGACTGACAACGCGCCGCCGCTCGGCACTACGTCTGAGTCGCTGTCCCGGCTGGCCGTGCCGCGTGTCCCGGCGCTGGCGGCGATCCGGGCAAAATGCCTCGATTGCTCGGGGACATGGCATGAGGTCAAATTGTGCGAATGCGCAAACTGTCCGTTATGGCCGTTCCGACTGGGCCGCGATCCCTGGCGGCCGACGCGAGAGCTATCTAATGAGCAGCGTGCCGAGATGGCGGAGCGACTGCGTGCCGCGAGGCTACAGCGCCTTTGAAATCTCGGCGGTGCGAGGTTCCCTAACGACGGCGTTGCGCGAACTTGTACAGTCACACCCCGCGCGCGCCGGAGTCCGTGGTGGCCAGTCGAAGGCGAGCGGGGCCGGTTCCGCGAGCAAGCTGGGAGCAGTCTCGGCACTCTCGCCAAGGATGCCGTTTGCTTGTCGGCGGGCAACCGCAGGCCGGCTAGGCTCGGCGCTACGGCCGCCGGGAGCCTAGCTAGGCGGATCATAACGCGTAGGGCGCGTGAAAATCGGCGTTCCATCAGCGTTGAGAGTAGTCGCAGGCAGGAGCGCCTTCGCCAGCCGCCCCTGTGTAATTGCAATGCGTGGATTCAGGTCGCGCGCCGCACCGAAGCGGCCAGGTGGCGCTACGACGAATATTTCTTTCGATGGGCTGTGATTTCTCGCCATCTTGAGTGCTGGAGCAAGATCGCTGTCAGCCGAAATCAGAATAGCCCTGTCGAAGCTGTCTTTAAAAACGTCATACACGATCGAAAGAGCTAGATTAACGTCTGTTTCCTTCTCCTCGTGACTAATCCATTGAGCCCCACATTTATTGCAGTTCCTGGGCTTTTCCTTGAACCGTGCCATATGAGGTTGCACACCCGCATGCTGTAGGGCTTTCACATATTCCTGATGCCTCTCAAAGGCGAGTTTCCTCCAAGTTGCAAAGGCTGAAAAGTAGTTCACACATAGTAATTTCTCGTTTTTACGGAGCATATCTTGGCATAACTTCCAGAGATTTACCCATTTCAAATGAGGTTTCTCTAAGTCCTCGATCGCGTGATACAGGTTAAACCCGTCAATATAGGCAATGACACGCCTCAAGCGCTGTCTCCAAGCCCCGTTAAAGCGAAAGGCCGCAGCCCTGTGGACTGCGGCCTATCCAGAGGATCGCTCCCCTGGGATGAATAGCTCCTAGAGGTAGCGGGCCTGGTGGCGTTTTGCAAGTTAGAACGCATTCCTGGTAAGGCAATCGCATATCTGCTTGGGGCCAGAACCGGCGCCCGCTCCTGTTTGGTCTGTTCGCGCGCTCTGGCTTTGGCTGAGCGGACGCGGGCACGCCCTATGTCCTGATGACGTAGGCATTCGGGCCGTGCTTCCGGTAGCTAACCCATACCGATGTTCACTGAACAACCCATACGGCAGGATCAATCGCCATAACACGATCGATGAGCGACCATGAGATGTTCTCCCAGACGGCCCCTTCAGCGCTCGACCGTGTCATGGCTTCCCGGGCTAGGCCTGGATTTACGACTGGCCCATCAAGGCGTTCCCAGACCTCGGTACATTTGGCCCCATAGTGCGAAGGGCTTCGCGTGGATATCGACGTTGCCGGCGAGTTGTCTGGCGCGCCGCGCAATTGCTCGAGCGAGGCTTGCGCCGATAAGGCCAACTAGAAGCAGCAAGTAGATTCCAGCGAGCCCCCATCCGAGAGCGCCATAGCCCGCCTGAAACGCGGCCCAGGTAGAAGCGATGAGAAATATGAGTATGGACAGGAACTTCGTGGCTAACCGTTTCAGATACTCGCCAGCTGCGATCTTCATCATTTTTGATAAGTTTCCTTGCGACTTGAGGTACCGCTCGTCTACTCCAAACCAGCTTTCTCTCTTTCGTGGCATTAGATACTTCTTTATTGCCTCACCAAATTCGCAAATTTCGCGAGTGATAGAAATATCGAGTAATATCCAGTCAAACTCCGGATGGCGCAAGTATGAACTGCGAAGATATTCAGTAACGGCATTCTCAAAACTTTCCCTTCTCACCGCAATATAATTTTCACTGTGAAATCCTTCATCAAATGCTCGTTTTGGATCATGTCTTACCCAAACAGTTCCTCTGGCACGCTCTATTTTCTGTCGCTCATCATCGCTAAAATCCACCGGTGTCGTGAAGTCAGTTGTGTACGCGGGTGCGACAGAATACCAGGTTGATTGGATCACATTGTATGCTATGTCGAGTTGTTCGTAGAGACCCTCTTCGTTTTCGTTGAGGCGGACTGTTTCTGTGATGCAGCGTTCTGCTAATTGGTCCATCAACCGCCGCATCTGCGACCGCATGTATGCGCGGGGCGATTTTCCAAGCCGATTGTCGATCCATGACCGAGCGAGGCCGGCGGCTGATTGCGGGCTAAGCGGCTCCGTCTCTGACAAAGACATCAAAGGCCCCTTCATCCCGACTGGACAGCACCTCACGATATCGCAACAACTCGCGCAGTGCCATCTGCATTTGGGTAATTCTCAGGGGGCCGTTACGCCTTCTGGGCGTCGCCTGGGTTTACAGTTACGCGAAGCCGCTACCAAACTCATTGATTTACCAAACCATTTTCATTGGCACGCCTCCTGCTTGAAGCATGATTGGTCGGGTGATGCCAGGAGGTGCCCGTGCCGACGTTTCCTCCGTCGCAGAGCGTCCGACCCCGTGCCGGCCGGCCCAGGTCCAGAAGCTGCCCCCCGAGGCGTCTCTCCGGCCCTGACTAGGTAGCGAACAGGGGCAGTATGAAGGATTTTTTGCGGATTTTCGGGGCGATCGTCGCACTATTGGCAGCCTGGGTGCTGCTAGTGGCCACGGCGTGAGCCGGCGCGATCAGATCGATTGGCTTTGGACCGCGCTACTGGCGGTGGTTCTGGCGGCGCCGCTCGCGATCGTGTGGGTGCTGGGGGCGGGGCAGTGATGGTCCAGGCAGCCCTTTCGGCAGACATTTCCGAGGCAATGTCCGGCCGTCCGCGCCATCTCATGGCTAGTGGATGGAATCAGACGGAAGGAGCCGGCCGCACAGCCCAGCTGCCTGATTTTGCGGCATGGGTGGAGTTGAAGCTGCCCCGATTTGGTGGACGGTTGTCGGCTTGGGTGGTTAGGCGGTCACAGCAGCCTCCTGCATCTGCCGTTCGTAGTCGATCGGGGAGCGGTAACCCAGGGCGGAGTGCAACCGGACGGAGTTGTACCAGCCTTCGACGAAGCTGAAGACGGCGACCCGCGCCTCGGCCTGGGACGCGAACCGGCGTCGCGCCAGCAGCTCGCACTCGAGTGTGGCGAAGAAGCTCTCGCACATCGCGTTGTCGTAGGCGTCACCCACGCTGCCCATCGACGGCCGCACCCCCGCCTCACGGCAGCGGCCGCCGAAGCCCAGAGACGTATATTGCGATCCCTGATCGCTGTGATGGATTACGTCGCGTGGCCGGCGCTGCGCCACCGCCGCGTCGAGCGCGTCCAGCACCAACTCGGTGCGCAGATGGTTGGCCATCGACCAGCCGACGATCTTGCGGCTCCACGCGTCGAGAACGACAGCCAGATAGGAACCCGGCCGAGGTCGGCACGAACGTGATGTCCGCGACCCACAACTGGTTGGGACCGTCGGCCGAGAAGTCCCGGTCGACCAGATCAGGGGCCGGGCGTGCCTCGCGGTCGCGACGCGTGGTCTGGACGCCGCCACGGCGGCGGCTGACGCCAACCAATCCGGCCTCGCGCATCAACCGAGCAATCCGCTTGCGTCCATGCCTTCTCCCTCCTGCCCGGAGCTCGGCATGCACGCGCGGCACGCCGTAGGTCGCGCGCGAGGTGGCGTGGACCGTGCGGATCCGTTGCAGCAGCGTCGCGTCGGCCTCGGCGTGCGCCGACGGCACTCGCTTGAGCCATGTGTAGTAGCCGCCGTTGACACCCCGAGCACACGCGCCATGGCGGTGATCGGGAAGCTGGCCTGATGCGCGCTCATGAACCCGAAGACCCGGACGGCAGAGTGCCGGTCTCGCGCGCGAACCAGGCCGCCGCTTTTGAGAGGATGTCGCGCTCCTGGCGAAGCTGCCGCACCTCGCGGCGCCGCCGGACCAGTTCATCGGCGTCCGCAGGCTCCGGACTCTTCTCCTCCCGGCCGCCCACCTTCGCGCCGGCGGCCGCGACCCAGTTGCGGATCGACTGCGCGGTGGGCTCAAACTCGCGGGCGAGATCGTCCGGATGGCGGCCGGCACGAACCATATCGACCATCTGGCGGCGGAACTCAGGCGCATACGGCGCACTGTCTTGGGCATGGAATACCTTCCTCGAAAGCGTGGGGGTGTCCACGAAAACGGGTCAACTCCAGTGCGTCAGGTGCGGCCGCGTTCAGCTGCGGCAGTAGGCGTCCTGGCATATCGACCCCAGGAGGCCGCGTCGGGAAAACTTACGACGTGGTGTTCGCCGTCGTAGGGGCAGCCCGCAAGCCTCTGCTCAAAAACCATCTTTGGCGACGGCATGAAAGTTGCGGATTACCGTGATTGACATCCCGCTTTCGGGCAACATCGCAACCGGCTGGAAGACATCTATGTCGTGCACCGATGTGAAAACGGTTTCTTCAAGCCTGATCTGGAGTGTCACTGGCGCTCTCGCCAGTATGGCGAGTCGGAGTTCAAGATCACAGGCTGATTTTAGTGCGGCACTTTGTAAGTATGGAATTACCCTATCGCCAGAGGTCCAGGATGCCATTCTAGAAATGCTGTTGGAGTCCGGAGAGATAGATAATGTTATCCATCTTAGCGATGGAGGTATACTTCTGACCGTCACCGAGAGAGGTCTGCAAACAAATTAGATGGCCGGTTCGACCCGAGCGCGCCGACTTGCGGCCGATATGCCCGGTTCCTGCCACCGGAGGCGCTGCGGGCGTTGTTCTGCACCTTCAATGCGCCCAAGCGATGCGCCGCTACGGGCAGACTTGGCCCCGCCCTCGGTGCCCAAGGTCGAGGACGGTCAATAGAGGGGGGCGATTTCTCGCAGGGCGTCCTCGACGCACGGATAGACCGCGGTCCTACCGGTGAACTCGTCCACCTGAATGCCAGTCGCGATCGGATACAGGATAAAATGCGGCGTAAGGTCATCCGGCCCGCACACCTCCAGGATGATCGCATCGCCGCGGTCGTCGCGGTGTACGTCCGCCCGAAGCCGATCGGTTTCTGTTTGGCCGACCATAGCGTCGCCGCGTCAATCTCGGCCGGGGTGAATGCGAGGTGGCCCGCGATACGCGGTGCGGCGGCAGCCTGGGCGGTCACCCACAGACGGTATAGACTATTCGAATAGGCTGGTCCCCGATTGGCTACGGGCTTGGGGCTTGGCCCAAAAGGAATCAATCGCCAATTAATCCCGGTGCGTTATAGGTTTTGAAGCCGAAATCGTCGCGGCTCGCCCTTTGCACTGGTCGAAGGCGTGCCCGCCTTAACTTATGGTAACAATCACCTAATTTTGAACCGGTGCGACGCACCCTTGGGCTTGGCCCTGCTAGTCGCGACTGAGCGTCGCGTACAGAGCTCTGATCTTGCGAGGGATGGCAACAGCAGCTTCGTCGGCTTCCGCGAAGCGTCTATAGGCGTCGCCGACCCGACCGGACGGATCGGCCTTCAGGGCATCCTCAGTCCGTCTATTCGCTTCGGGGAGCGCCGCAATGAGCTCGCGCAGTTCGTCGCGCGGATCGGTGGCGCCTGGCATATGCACTCCACGATGAGACAGGCGCGCGTAAGAACTGCTTCGACGCCTATCAGTTCCGGGGTCAACAGGAGGGGCACGATGGCTTAGCCGTCGCCCGCTCGCAAAGTTGTGAGAAGGGCGCCCTCCGAGGCCCCGAATCCGTTCGAAGGGTTGCCTCTGGGTAGCCGCGCCGGAACGGCTCTCAGCTAACTCTCCCCCGCGTTTGGCGGCGTCTGCTGCCCCATGCGCCAACCTGCAAATCCCCAGCAATTACAGCGGTATTTGCTTGCTGCGGTTTGGTGGCCGTTGCTCCCGTTTGCTCCAATCTGCTAGCTATCCGCTAGCTAGCGGCACGGAGCTGACAGGTGGCGGATCGGCGGCGCATCGGATTGCGCGAAGTGCGAGCGCTCGCACCCGGCGAGCGCGTCTGGGATGCTGCGGTGCCTGGGTTCGGCGCCCGGCGGCAGACCGGCGAGGCGGTCACCTATCACCTCGTCTACCGGATACAAGACCGGGCGGCAGCGCTGGCACACTATCGGGCGGCACGGCGCTCCCTGGACGCCGGACCAGGCCCGCGACGAGGCCAAGCGGCTGCTGCTCGAGATCGCCCGTGGCAGCGATCCCGTCCGCCGACAAGCAGACCGCCCGCACCGCGGTCACCGTCGCGGAGCTCTGCGACCGCTACCTCGCCGACGCCGAAGCCGGGCGGCTGCTGACACGGCGGGCCACGGTGAAGAAGCCGCTCACTCTGCGATCCGACCGCAGCCGCATCGACGGGCACGTCCGGCCGCTGCTGGGCCGCATGCGGTGGCCGCCGTCACGCGCGAGGATGTGGATGCGTTCATGCACGCCGTTGCCGAGGGCAAGACGGCGACGCGCGCCAAGACGGGCAAGAAGCGGGGCCTGTCCAATGTGCGCGGCGGCATGGGCACGGCGAGCCGCACAGTGGGGCTGCTGGGCGCGATCTTCACTTATGCCGTGCGGCACCGCATGCGGGCCGACAACCCGGTGCATGGCGTCATGCGCCCGGCGGACGGCAAGCGCGAGCGGCGCCTGTCTGACGACGATATGCGGCCCTCGGGCAGCGCTGCGGTGGCTGAGGCGGAAGCCGTGTGGCCGGCAGCGGTGGCGGCAGCGCGGTTCCTCGCTCTCACGGGCTGGCGCAGCGGTGAGGCGTTGGGGCTGCGCTGGGCCGACATCGACCTTGGGCGCCGCACGGCGACGCTCTCCGATACAAAGACGGGCCGCTCCATGCGCCCGCTCTCACACGCCGCCTGCGACGTTCTGCGCGCCCTCGGGCGCGGCGCCGACGCGGCCCTGGTGTTTCCCGCCGACCCGCGGCGAAGGCCGGATGAGCGGGTTCCGGAAGTTCTGGGATCGCATCGCCAAACTGCGGGGGCTGCCGACCGACTACGCCGCATGTGCTGCGCCATTCCTTCGCCTCCGTTGCTGCCGACCTCGGATATTCCGAGCCACCATTGCTGCCCTGGTCGGGCACAGGGGCACTCGATCACGCCGCTATGTCCATTCTGCCGATACCGTGCTGCTGGCCGCGGTCGATGCCGTGGCGGCCGAAACCGCGGCCCGCATGGGCGAGGGATTGCGGCGCCTCGGCCCCGAGCGCCCCCAGCTCCGCCGGCGACGTTGTGCCGCTGCGAGCTGCACGCTGATGCCGCGCGATGTCGCCGCGACTTTGTCGCCCGGGTCGAGGATGACCGGGGCAAATCCTCCGGGACTACCTCGCGGACCAGCGGATCGTAAAGAGCAGATGGAAGCTGCCATCGTTGCAGGCATGCGAGATGCTGGCGGCCGGCCTGGAGATGCTGGCGATAAGCGGCCCAAGGCGGATATCTGCCTCACCTAGAGAAGCCGACTACAACGGGCGACGGCGGTTTCTGGCAGCGCTGGACGAACTGACCGGAGCGGCACCAGCCATACAGAACGAACGCCTGCGGTGGCTCGGCATGGCCCGCGCCAATGCTCTCATATCGGGAGTAGCGGCAGAGACCGCGCTGGACCATCTGGCGGCGCTCCACAACCTCTCGATCGCGTTGGCAGTGATGTGCGATCGGACTTTTCTCCATTCGGCCCCCGTCGTTCCGGAGCACTGGCACAGCGTAGCCGTCATTCTCGCCGAAGAGTTCTGCAAAGCGATGCTCTCCACCAATTCCAAGAGGCCGCGTTATTCCAACGATGGGCCCGTCGCTGGGTTTCTGGCCAAAGCCATCCCGGACGTGACCGGCGAAACACCGACCCGTCACGCCGTCGCCAGGTATCTTCAAAGGTCTAGCCGACAGGTAACAACCCAGCATCGGACCCGTTACCCGTAACATCGCCGCCGAGTTATTGTTACCGATGACACCGTCCTGAGCGTGCTCTAGCTAGTTGCCATCGCTCTCGCAAATTGGTGGGCAAACGATGGCAAGCATTCCCGATAATCCAGACGCGCTATTGCGCCGTAGGCCGACTGCAGAAGCGCTCAGTGCGGCCGGATCTCCGGTTAGCGCGCCCACGCTCGCGAGCAAAGCCACGCGCGGAGGCGGTCCGCCATTCCGCTCGTTCGGCCGTATCCCGCTGTATCGGTGGGGCGACGCGCTTGCCTGGGCCGAGAGCTGCACAGGCGCGCCTCGCCGCTCGACCAGCGAGGGCGAGCTCGGCGGCCGTTCGCAGGCAGGCAGCGCGGAGGCCGCGCTGAGTGGCGCCGATGCCGCGCGATGAGCAGCAAATCCAACGGCGCAGCCCTCACCGGGGTCGAGTGCGAGGATTCGCTGCGGCTGGCGCGAGCGCGCGACCGGGTCGCCAAGACCGGCCTCATCCAGCGCTCCGCGGAACTATTAGGACTGCATTATCGAGAACGAACGTGCGCTGCTGGACATGAAAATGGCAGACGTTGAGTTGGCGTTGGCCAGTCTCCGGCGCGCTCAGATATTGCACCAACGCCGCGTCGCCGAACTCGAGCATTTCCGCCCGTGGGTGGAGAGCGAGCGCGCGAAAGGCCGTCCGGAGCTGGAGCTGACCTGGGGCAATTGCATCCGCGAGACCACGTCCTCTGCGATTGATCGCGCTCAACCACCGCCGGCCGAGTGCCGGCAGCGCAACGGGAGGACCGAACGCAATGCTGGACGACCACGACGACGCCCCCCATCCGCCACTGATCCGCAACTCGCGTCTTTCGCCGGAGCAGCTGGAGCAGGCGAACCTGATCGTTCGGCTCGAGGACGGGACGAAGGTGCGCGCTTTCAACGCAACCCGTGCTCAACTCAACGGGCACATCCGGGCGAGAACGAGGCGATCATCAGCGAGGCCGCAGAGATGGGGTGGCTGAAGGAGTTGCACGCATGCTGTCCGCTGGAGGACGCGCCGCTCTTGGAGCAGCCCTGGTTCCACGACGATGCGACGAAAGCCGAGATCGCTGCGCGCTGCAACGAGGCCGGCAAGCGCGCCGCCGACGCGATGCGGCTCAAGCTGGAGCAAGCGCGCGGCATAGCGTGAATAACAAAAAAGGGCGGCGGCGTGGGCTCCAATCCCACGCCGCCAAAGGCCCCGCAAAGGAGATCAACCATGGACGAGGCCGGAGACGGATTTAGCACGCCGCGCGGCGACCGCGATAGCAACGGCCGAACCCCGCGCTGGGTATCGCCCGACCTGGTGCTGGAAACTTTCAGAAGTGAAGGCACCGGGCCCGCGCAGGTGACGCCCGAGATCCGTAGCCTTGCCCAACTGCTCACCCCCCAGACCCGCGCCAAGCTTTCGGAACAACTCGCCCTCGGCAGCGACGCATTCTACGGCTGGCGATTGCTGCGGAACGCCCTCCTCGTCCAGTTACCGGCGATGCAGAAGGAGCTGCGGGAGGCGCTCTCTGAGGTGCGGGCGACCCAGCCGGAGCGCGTCAACGAGCCACTGGTGACCGAGCCGGTCCTCGCTGCGTCGTTCGGCGAGTACCGCACGCTTCGCGACATGCTTGACGGGCTCAGGCTGGAGCGGGAACCGAATTTATCCGGTCAGGGATGTTCGAAGACGCTACCGACTGGGCCGCTGAGTGCATGCACATCTTCGCGGCGGTGACGCTGGTTCTCCAACGGAGTGGCGTCCACGACCTCGGCTTCTCCGCAACCGGCCCGGCGTGTCGGGTGACCGCTGTGCTGGTCAGCCGGTTCATGGACCGGGGCCAGACCAGCGCTAACGCGGTCAGCTGCTTGGTACGTGAGCAGCGCAAGAAGCACTCCGCCGGATCAAACCGGGGTGGCAACGGTGCCGAAACATGACGCGCGCGGCGGCTGCTGGAGATGTGTATTTGGGAGGTCGGTCACTGTCCGCTGCACTGCGAGGAATACCGACATGCCACGCACTCCATCCGTTCCACATGTGCTGAACCTCCCGGCCAAGCTCGATCCGGGGGTGCTGCCGCGGTTCATCACCCGCCGGCAGATGGAGCAAGATCCATCGCCACTACTTCGGCCCGGCTTCGGCGCGGTCGATCCAGGAGTGGCCGATCGCGTGGAAGATAGTGAACGGGCAGGCCGTCGGGGCCACCGAGGAGTTCCTCGCCGAGGCACAGCGACGGCTGGACGCAGCTCCAGCCCGGCCACGCCGCTGGGCAGAGAACGCCGCCCCCTCCGCCGCCTGATCGAGGTCGCGGCGGCGCCCGCTGCCCAGCGTTCGCGCCGCCGCATGTAACACCAAGCAGGCCGCCGCCCGCGGCCGAAGTCTATGCGCCGGCAGGTGGCGAGGCTAGGGGTTCATTGGGAGCCGAGCCGTGTCCCACTTCCACCCGCTGCCCGCCGCCGCCTCGTCGCCGCTCTCGAGCTCCTGTCGTCGGACAAGCCGGGCGAGCGCCAGGCCGCCGCCGAGGCCGCGCACCGGCTCGTCGCCGCTCGGGCTTCCGCTGGGCCGATCTGATCGGACCCGAGCCAGAGCCGTCGCGGCCTTCAGCGCGGCCCGATCGTTATCGGCCAGACAGCGCCCCCTATGGTCGCCGGGAGAACTGGCGTGCGACCGTCGCGGCATGTCGGCGGCATCCCGACCTGCTGAACGCTTGGGAGCAAGACTTCCTCGACAAACTGACCCGTCTTCCGCGCATCAGCCCAAAGCAGGCCGATGTTCTTCATAGGCTCGCGGCACAACTCGATGACGCGCTGGCGGAGCGTGGCCGGTGAGCGCGACCACCCGCGTTCGCGGGCTTGCGCCGTGGTCGCCACAGACCGGGACGCGCGAATTGCTCGATCGGGTTCGCGCCGTGTTGATCGAATACGAGGCGCACCTGCCACTAACCATCCGGCAGGTGTTTTACCGCCTAGCCGTGATTCCGGAGCAGATCGTCGAGTTCGGTTTACCGACCGTGCCGAAGGAGACCGATCGGCGCGCCTTCGAGGGCGAGACCACGCAGGCCGAGGCGCTGCCACCTGACGCCTTGGCGAGCATCGTCCGGGAGGCGGTCGAGCAACGGCTGGACGCGGCTGCCTATGATGCCGTCTTGGCGATGGAAACGGCCGCTAGAGGACGTCTCTCCCGACGGCTCCGGCCGCTCCTGCGCGACCTAGGCGACGCGTCATGATGCCGGGCGGCGGCGCCAATGACGGCGATCTCGCCAAGCTCATCGAGCCGGTTGCCCGCAAACTGCTCGGCCAACCAAACCGATCCTTGTCGACCAAGAGCTGCCTGCGCTTCGGCGCCCGTGGCAGCCTGTCCGTCGAGATCAGCGGCGCGAACGCCGGAGTGTGGTTTGACCATGAGCGCGCGGTCGGCGGGGGCACGCTCGATCTCATCGCCGACAAGGCCAATCTTGCGGCCGACCAGAACGGCTCGAGAGCCGGTTCCGCGCTCGACTGGCTGCGCGAGCACGGCTTACGGCCGAAGCGCGATTCAGCCGGCTCAGCCAGCTCAAGGCCGAAACCCCGCATCGTCAAAACCTACGACTACCAGGATGCCCGCGGCGTCCTGCTTTTCCAGGTGGTTCGCCTCGACCCCAAGGACTTCAGGCAACGCCGGCCCGACGGCAACGGCGGCTGGGTGTGGAAGATGGATGGCGTGGAGCGGTGCCCATCGACTCCCGGCCCTGCTGCGCGCGCCGAAGGATGCGGTCCGCTACATCGTCGAGGGCGAGAAAGATGCCGACGCACTCGCCGAGCAGCTGCTGGTCGCGACCACCAACCCGGGCGGCGCATCGAAGAGCCAGGACAAGCCGAAGTGGTCATCGCGATACAATTCCTACTTCGCCGGCGTGCCGGTCGCGATCCTCCCCGACAACGACGAAGCCGGCGAGGCGCACGCGCTGGCGATCGCGATGAGCCTGCACGGCATCGCCAGCAGTGTGCGCATCGTCCATCTCCCTGATCTGCCGCCGAAGGGTGACGTCTCCGACTGGCTGGCCAGCGGCGGCTCAGTGGAGGAGCTCGAGCAGCTCGCGCGCGAAATGCCGGCCTGGACGCCGTCGGCCGGGGAGGGCACGCGCGGACCTGAGCGGCCGCCGTCAGAAGAGGACGTCGAACTCGAGCACAGGCCGCCCGGATTCACCGATGAGGACCTCGCCCTGAAGTTTACCCGCAAGCACCGGAACCAGCTGCGCTACGTCGCGAGGTGGGGGCAGTGGTTCATCTGGAACGGCGCGGTCTGGATTGAGGATGACACGCTGAAGGCCTTCGACCTTTCCCGCGCTATCTGCCGCAAGGCGAGCTCAGCTTGCAGCCATGCCAAGATCGCCGCCGCAGTCGCCTCCGCCAAGACGGTTGCCGCAGTCGAGAGACTCGCCAAGGCGGATCGCGGCCATGCCGCGACCACCGAGCAGTGGGACGCCGACCCGTGGCTGCTGAATACGCCGGACGGTGTGGTCGACCTGGGAACGGCCGCGGTGCGGGCGCACCGGCCGGCCGACTACATGACGAAGATCACCGCGGCGGCGCCCTCAGATGGCAAAGCCGGGCTCGGCGGGTGCCCGCTGTGGCACAGGTTCCTTGACCGGGTCACTGGCGGCGACGTCGAGTTGAAGGCGTTCCTGCGGCGCGCCGCCGGATACGCGCTTACCGGCGTCACCGAAGAGCATGCGATGTTCTTCCTCTACGGCACCGGCCGGAACGGCAAGGGCGTGTTCATCAACACCCTCGCTCGTCTGCTGGGCGGCTACGCGACGATCGCCGGCATGGAAACCTTCACCGCCTCGCAGAACGATCGGCATCCCGCCGATCTCGCCAAGTTGCGTGGCGCCCGCCTGGTCGCAGCCCAGGAAACCGAGGAAGGTCGCAACTGGGCTGAAACCCGCATCAAGGCGCTTACCGGCGGCGACCGGATCAGCGCCCGCTTCATGCGCCAGGACTTCTTCACCTATACCCCGCAGTTCAAGCTGTTCATCGCCGGCAACCACAAGCCGGGGCTGCGGAACGTCGACGAAGCCATCCGCAGTCGCCTCAACCTGGTCCCGTTCACCGTCTTCATCCCAGCCGGGGAGCGCGACGCGAAGCTGGAGAAAAAGCTGGAGGCCGAATGGGGCGCCATCCTGCACTGGGCGATTGACGGCTGTCTGGAATGGCAACGCTCCGGCCTGGCGCCACCATCGGCCGTGACCAACGCAACCGTGGAATACATGGCAGCCGAGGACAGCATCGGCACGTGGATCTCCGTCTGCTGCGAGACGACAGGCTACTGCGCCGAGATCAGTTCCAAGCTGTATGCGTCCTACAAGGGATGGGCGGCGACGGCGAACGAAGACGCCATGTCGCACAAGCGGTTCAGCCAGGCCCTCCAGGCCCGCGGCTACAACGCGCGTAAATCCCACGGGCAGATGGAGGTCACGGGCATCCGGCTCGCCGTTCCGCGCCCTCATCACGAGACCGACTATGATCGCTGACAACGCTCCGGGGGGAGGTTGGGGGAGGGCCTACCCTATAGCGCCGCCACACGTGCGCGCGCGTAACGCCGTAAATGGGGAGGCCCTCCCCCAACCTCCCCCTCGCCGCTCCGGCGTGGTCGAGACATCATCGCGTCTTTCGGTAAAAGCACCGAACCAATGGCACCCTTCACGCCATTGGGCCGTATTCGAACGCGGGACACGCGTGCCGCGCATCGCACCAGCCGCCGCAAGGAGCCCCGCCGCTCCATGTCAGCGTCAGCCTCCGGCGCGCGCCGTGGCGGTCGAATGACGGTCGGCAGGTCCGGGCTGGGCGTTGCCGCCTTCTTGCGGATGGTCCGCTTCGGCGCTCGGGCAATGACGATGCGGGAGGTGACCATGGCGACTGACGTGGGGGGATGTGCGCGCCCGAAGGGCAGGCCCCCAGCCGCTACCGCGCCTCGAGCAGCCGAATGGCCGCCTCGGCCAGCCCCAGCACCCGCGCCGCCAGCGCCAGCCGCAGCGCGTCGGCCGTGGCAGCCGTAGGGGCAGCCGCCAGCGCCTCAAGGTCGCCCGCGCCCGCGCCGGCCTCAGGCAGCGCCTGCGGGCCCGCGGCGTGGCCGTTGCCGGCACGCGCCGCCCTGGACGCCGCCGCCCTGGCCCCTGCCGCCCGCGCCGGCAGCACCTGGCCGCTCGCCAGCGCCGCCGCCTCGGCAGCCACCTGGGCAGCGGCACGTCGCCGCTGCAGGGTGCGCGCCGAGGCGCCCGCTGCCCGGCCGCGCGACTTGCCCTTGGGCCAGCCGACCCGGCCCCGCTTCGGCAAGGGCTGCCCCCGTGGCGCGGGAGGCGGGGTACGTGGCCGTTCCCGTTCTGTTCGGTCGGCGGCGCGGCGGTTTTGAAAGCGGCAGGTTCAAGCATCGTTGGTTTCTCCCCATAGTGGCGGTCGGCGCCAGGCGCGGCCAGTTCAGGTTCGCACAGCGCGGCCTCAGCGGGGCTGGCTCCGCGGGGGGTACAGGCCACCGTCCACCACCTGGAGCGCCCCGCCGGCAAGCAAGGCCCGAACACGGAAGGCCTGCATCACATCCCACGACAGGCTGGTCGAATCCCCAGGCAGCAACGTGCGGCACCGTCCGCCGAGCCGATCCAGCGGCACCATCAGCGCTTCTGCCGTCGCGTTGCGCACCGTTCGGTCGGGATGGGCAGCATTGGCCACGGCGCCAAAGTGCGGCAGCAAGGCTCGTCGCGCCAGTCGGGGCGCCAGGTCGGGCGTCTCAAAAATCGGGCGGATGCTATAGAAGCGCGGGCGGGGGTCATGCTTTCGTCCCCCGACCGCTTTAAGTTGCCGCCCGCCGAAACCTTGAGGGAGCAGTCGTGGCGCAAGCAGCGCACAAGCCGACTGAGCAAAGCCGGAAGCTGGTGCGTCAGCTCAGCGGCATGGGCCTGCCGGTCGAGGACATCGGCCGGGTGGCCGCGATCTCTCACCCGACCGTTCAGAAGTTACTACCGCGAAGACATGCTGCTAGGCCGTGCCGAAGCCAACATCAAAGTAGCGATGTCGCTGTTCAAGGCCGCCACCCGCGACCACAACCCGAACGTCCAGGCTGCGATGTTCTGGCTGAAGAATTGCGCCGGCTGGAAAGACCCGGGCCTCATCACGGTCGATGCTGACGGCGTCGGCACATTGTCGATCGAGTTCGTGGGCGCGGATGCTCTCGCGCAGGCAGTGCGTGCCACGGCGCAGCCGGACGACCGGCCGCATGGCGGCAATGGCGCAGCGCACCCCTCGCCGGGGCCGCGCCCCTCGCGGGGCAGCATGGGCAGCGTGCCCCGCGGGGGCCGAACGCGCGCGTGATCGATGCAGTGGTCATCGAGGAAAATGGCGAGGGGCTTGCCGCGGCGGAGCCGCCCGCTGCCGAGGCCGAAGCCGAAGCTGCCGATCCCGACATGTTCGAGGTAGCGCTGCCGGATGAGGATGAGCCGCAATTGTGAGCCAGGGCGCCACCGTGCCGCACGTTCCCCAGCCCAGCGAAGGGTGCGACCCCGCCGTTACGGGCAGCGTGCCGCGCGAGGGGTGCGACCCCGCCGTTACGGGCAGCGTGCCGCGCGACCGCAACGGCCGCAAGAAAGCGCGGGTCCGGGTGCCGAACGCCTTCGCGCCGCTGTATCAGCAGGCGCGCTATAAAATCCTCTGGGGCGGCCGGGGCGGCGGCAAGTCCTGGGCGGTCGCGACCTACGTTCTGACGCAGGCAGTCAACCGCAAAATTCGAGTGCTGTGCTGCCGGGAATTCCAGACGTCCGTTGCGCGACAGCTCGCACAGGCTGCTGTCCGACACGATCGAGGCGCTCGGATCGGCTGCCGCTTCGTCATCACGCAGACCTCGATCATCAGCACCAACGGCAGTGAATTCATCTTCGAGGGGCTGAAGCACAACGTCAGCCGCATCCGCTCGCTTGAGGGCATCGACGTCTGCTGGTGCGAAGAGGCGCAGAACGTATCAGCGACTATTCGTGGGCGATCCTGATTCCGACGATCCGCAAGCCGGGCAGCGAAATCATCGTCACCATGAATCCCGAGCTGCCCACCGACGCGACCTATCGGCGGTTTATCGCCGATCCGCCGCCCGGCGCGATCCTGATCAACGTCAACTACACCGACAATCCGTTCTTGCCGCAGGTGCTGGTCGACGAGATGGAGGATCTGCGCCGCCGCGATCCGGATGCAGTTCCAGCACATCTGGCTGGGCAGCTGCCGCAGCTCGCTGGCCGGCGCGATCTACGCCAACGAGCTGCGCGCCGCCGAGAGGGAGAACCGCATCGGCGACGTGCCATACGATCCGGAGGTGCCGGTCAGCGTCTACGCCGACATCGGCTGGGTCGATTGCACCAGCCTGTGGTGCGTACAGCACATTGCTGGCGAGGTGCGGCTGATCGACTTCATCCAGGACGCGCAGCGGCCGATCGCGCATTATCTGCACGTGCTGCGCACCCGCGGCTACAGCGTCGCCACCGATCTGGCTGCCGCACGACGCGCGTGCCAAAAGCCTGGGCACCGGGCGCAGCATCGAGGAGCTGGTGCGGTGCCGACGGCTGGAAGGTCCGCATCGTGCCGCAGCTCAGTGTGGCGGACGGCATCAACGCGACCTGCGCACGCTGTTTCCGAGGATGTGGTTCGACCGAGCGGCGGTGCGAGGAGGGGCTGCAGTCGCTGCGCCATTACAGATACGAAATCGACCAGCAGACCGGCCAGTTCAGCCGGCAGCCGCTGCACGACCACGCTTCGCATGGCGCAGACAGTCTACGCTACGTGTCCGTAGCGATGCAGGAGCGCGGCAAGCTGAAGCTGGAAATCCCCAGTCAAGCGCGTCCGCGGTTTCCCGGCGAGGCCGCCGGCTTGAATGGTCTCGGCTGGATGGCGAGGTAGCCGCTGTCGCGACCGAACGGTTCTGCGCCGACGCGCGGCAGGCAAGGAACGTCGAGGCTCAGCGCCAGGCGAGGTGCATCGCCTGGTGGTGCCGCTGCCGCGACAGCCGCGCCTCCGCCTTTTACTTCCGATAATCTCCAGAACTGACGCGTTTGGGTGCGTGGCTATGAAAAAAGAGGGTGGCAAGGGCGCCCGCATCGACGCTGCGAGCAGCAGAGTGACGCATGCAGCGAGGGCGAGGCGCAGAGGTGCCCCTTCAGGTAACGGACGCGAAGCGGTTGCAGCTGGTCGTGGCCGCGCAGTCCGAGCCGGGCCGCGATCGGCTGAACGCTTTTCGGCCCGTCGGGCCCGAGCAAGCCACGCACGTAAAGCGGTCCCCAACGCCGGCGCGTGCTGCGCCCCATCACGTCCAAGAACGGTGTCACGACAAGGATCGAGCTCGTCTCTAAGGAGGGCAGACCGGGACACAGCTCATGCTCCTCTAAATCCTAGCGTGATACAAAGCCACCTCGTGATGGTCCAAGTGCCAAGGGTACTGCTAATCGAGTGGGCCTTAGCTAGGGCTAGTGCGGCGTCTGCACGAACACCGCACCGTCTCCGTGTTCACCGCCAGCGGAGGCAACGCCGAACAGGAAACGATGCAGCCCCAGGGTGAGCCCGTTGTTGAGGCGGCCGGCGCCAGCTATACCGTCGGGGCCGGTTGCGAATGCGTGGAGGCCCGTAAAGGTCCACGGCCCCGCGCCGGACGTCGGCGGGTCAAGGCGGAAGACCGCTCCGCCACGTCCCCCTGACCCGTCGGCCGCACCGCCTTGGCCGCCGGCGGACGTTGTGCCGAACAGGGCAGTGGGTAGGCGCCCCGCAACCAGACCGCCCCGCGGAAGTGCGCCGTCGGGACCACTGAAGCTATGCAGTATCTGCTTGCCGTACAGGTCGTCTGGCCGGGGGTGGGCGGCGACAGCTCGAATACCGTTCCGAAATTTCCGTTTGGCCCTCCGCTCTGCGTCGTGCCGAACAGGTTGCCGTTGTGATCGATCACTAGGCTGCCCGTTGGCCTACTCCCGTCGGGCTGCTGGTCGCAGCAGGGAAATTGGTAGAGCACTGCATAGCTCCAGCTATTGCCGTGCCGACGCAGCCGATAAATCATCCCGTTGTGGACCCGCCTACCCCCGCCTTCCAACTCGCTGGTGGTGCCGGTGAGCGTCGTCTCGCCTCGGGACAGAGTTAGCGGCCCGTCAGGATAGACGCCCTGTTTGCTGTGCATCAGGAAGCTGTACAGCACCTTCTCGGTCCAAGTCGTGCTCCCGGCGGCAGGGGGCGTTAGCGAAAACACCACGCCACGACTGAAGGCACCTCCGATGAGGGCGGTACCGTAAAGCATGCCCCAGCAAGTCCATCGCCAAGCCGGTGACCGGCCTCGCGCCGTCCGGCGGCACATAGTAAGAGCTGCTTGAATTGCTGAAGGTGTAGAGCACCGTGAAGGTCCACTGACCGCCACCGACGGTCGGCGGACTGAGCTTCCCAGACCGTTCCGTTACCGAGCTTCCGTCCCCGGGCAGGATCGCTCCGCCGAACGGTGTCGTGCCGTAGAGATTGCCGGCCCTGTCGAGCAGCGGCTTGCCCAGTGGCGAGTTGCCGCCGCTACCCAGCATCGAAGTTAAACAGCCCCGGCTCCTCGGTCCAGGGCTGGCCCTGTGTGGCTGGAGGGATCAGCCGGTAAATGGTTCCGCAGACTGCCGAGATCACAACCGGTATGTGCACCCCCGCTCGGTGTTGCGCCATACAAATTAGCCGCTGCGATCCGCCGCTAGGTCCGAACTCGGGGGTAATCCCGTTGTAAGCCATCCGGCCCGCCGTTCAGGAACGAATAGATGGTCCCTCGTCGGTGCGGGTGTCTGCGCGCGGGCGAGGCTGGGCGACGCCATGCCGAAAGTGCAAAAGAGCAGAGCGACGGCGGACACGGCCGCACGATGGTTAGCACGCATGGCGATACCTCCCTGTGGGCCATCTTGGCGCGGCCGAGAGTGTCGAACCTCTCAACTCTTTTGCGGGCACTGTCAACTTGACTGATCACGGTCGTATGGGGGTTGCCGAGGGCGGAGGCCGGTGCGGTCATGCTGCCGTCCGGGCGCACATGGCTCCTCCATGCTCTGAACCCGTCGTGCAGCGTCAGGCGAAGCAGTGCCAGCACGGCCTCGTCGATCTTGTCGTTGTCGATGTCCACCGCTGCATCTCCACTACAGATCGGGGATCGTCATCCACCATCCCCGCTCCAGCAAACGGTGGAGAACTCGTGAACCTCCACCACGAAGCGGTCGCGCAGTGTCTGCGGGGTCGGAAGTAGAAGCGAGAAACCGACGTGGGTTTGGCCGACGCGTGAAGATGCCTGAATGTCCTTCGCGATATCCGCGGGCATTCCCCGCAACCCCCATGGAGCTGGCGGCGCGGTGGCGGGCGGCGACGTAAGGCAACGCCGCTCCG
>CAWISK010000003.1:0-238941 GCA_963838805.1 uncultured Pseudomonadota bacterium | reverse complement strand
GTCGGTAGGATCGATGCCGGTGCTCGCCTGCCGGGCGTTACCCGCGTAAACCCAGGCGATCAGTTTCACCGCGGGCGCCTCCCGGTGCAGCGCCACCACCAAATCGGCGCGCTGCCGCGAGCCGGTGATAGCGGAGGGTGCCGTCGGGGGTGATCTGGCGGACGTGGAAGGTGCCCCGAGCGGATCTGCTCCGCGCGCAGGCGGGCCGCCAGCAAGCTGATGTCCCCGTCATCACGCTCGCCGAGGTACCAGCGGTAGCGCAGCCAGAGCCCTGTTCTCGACGCAGTTGAAGGTTTGCCCACCGGGCCGGCAGACAAGCGGGAAGAGCAAGTAATCCAGGGCAATGGACAGCAGAAACAGCGACGTGGCCGCGGCTGCCCAACGCTTGCGCCGCTGGGGCCCACGCCAGCGACCCAGACTCACCGACCGGCTGTGGCAGGCGGGTGTGGGCACCACGGGCTCGGTTCATATTCGACGAGGTGTAGAGCGCCTACCGATCGACTTCTGCGTCGAAGTTGATGTCGGGGTACACCTCGGATAGGGCGAGGTTGGCCGGAACCGAGGAGAGCTGGACCACTGCCTCCAGGCCCGCCGCCTCCGACAGCAGCCAGCGCCCGTCGGGTTGACGCGTGTAGACTGCTCCACGCGCGGGCTATCTTGCGCGACCAGCAGGAACTCTTGCAGCGACTCCAGGTGCCGGTAGCCAGCTAACTTGTTGCCCCGATTATACGCTTCGGTGGTCGAGGAGAGCACTTCGATGATGACCGTGGGGTTGAGTAGCACGTCGCGCTGCTCATCCGCCAAGCGACGCTCGCCGCAGACGACGAGCACGTCCGGTACGCGTACATGTCCGCGGGCCCGACTCGACGTTCATGTCGGAGGAGAAGGGACGGCAGGGACCGCCTCTGAGCCGCATGCCAGCGCGACGGTCAAGTTTACCGTGATGATGTTGTGTTCGGGGCTGCGCCGGCCATGGCGAAATTTCGCCCGCGTGGTACTCGCTTTCTACGGGGCTAGACGTTCCATGGTGAGGTACTTTTCCGGCGTGTACCGAGCTTCGGCATTGCGGACATCGCATTTCCTTCAGCGTTCAGGCGCGGGCCTCGAGTGGCTCACAGCCATTATACCGGCGAGGGGCGCGTAGCGAAAGCAATTCACCGTGTGGTCGTCCACCATCCCGACGGCCTGCATGAAGGCATAGCAGATGGTGGAACCCACGAACTTGAACCCGCGCCGCAGCAGGTCTTGACTGAGCGCGTCCGACTAGGTGTCCGGGCCGGCACCGCGGCGAGCGAGCTCCACCGGCCGCTTCTCGGCAGCCACCCACAAAGGGCCACAGGTAAGTGTCAAAGCTCCCGAACGCTTCTTGCACCGCCAGAAATGCCTGCGCATTCCGGATCGCCGCCGCGATCTTCAGCCGGTTGCGCACGATGCCGGGATTGGCCAGGAGTTCCTCGACCTCGAGCGGACCATAGCCGACCGGCAGCCGGGTCGAAGCCGTCGAAGGCGGCGCGATATCCCTCACGTTTCTTGAGGATCGTGTCCCAACTGAGCCCGGCCTGCGCGCCTTCGAGGATCAGAAACTCGAAGAGGCGGCGGTCCTCATCGACCGGCACGCCCCACTCTTCATCATGGTAGTGGATCAACCGTTCGTTGGCCGCCCATCCGCACCGCTGCACCGCCGCTTCGCCGTTCTCTGTGTCGACCACAGCAGGATCCTTTCCCTCACCGGTTCTCAGTTGCCGCTCTCCTCTTCTTTCGCTGTTTCGGAAGGCGCGATCTCCTCGATCGAACATGCGGCGGGTGTGCGGCGGCGCTGCCAGAAGGCAGTCACCGCGCCACGCTGAGCCCCACCAGGACGGTGTCGCCCCAGCAGGCCGGGGCGGCGTCCCAGAGCGCGGGCCGCGCGCGCGCGCAGGTAAATCGTGGTGGCCGCGGCGGCACCGGCCAGGATTTGCCAGGCGATGCCCGCCCCGCGGGTGAGCCCCGCGACCGGCGCCGTCGCGAGGCTCGCGTTCGCTTCGGTCGCCGCCGGGCGCACGATGCGCAGCGCGCCCGGTTCTACGTGGACCTCCAGGCGAGCAGTGGACGGCGCCTCGTTGCCATCCAGCTCAACCGGCTGTGGGCGGGCCGTCTCGACGACAATCTCGCGCCCCCGATGCAGCTCCAGCAGGGGATCGCTGCCCGGAGAGCGGGCTGCCGGCGGGCGCCCGATCAGCGTGCCCACGGCCAGGACGATCACGTCCCAGATCCCCTGCGCCCGCAGGATCGCCACGTCGAGGAGCCCATCCTCGGGGTCGGCCCCGGGAACCAACTCCAGCCCGCCGGTGTTCCGGCCCACATTGGCGATCAGCACGGTCCGGGCGCGGCGGTGGTAGAGCTGCCCATCGATGGTAATCGCGTAGCGGGTGGGGGGCGGCCCAGGTTGCGCAGGGCGGCGATTAGATAGGCCAGCACGCCGAGGCGCTCCTTTAGCTCCCGGTCCGCGTCGTGGACCATGTGCGCGTCCAGCCCCATGCCGGCCATGACGAGGAAAACTTTGCCGTTCGCGCGGCCGACGTCCAGCGGCCGCGCCTCGGCAGTCAGCGCCAGGTGCCAGGCGGTATCGGCATCCGCCGGAATCCCCAAATTGAGGGCCAGCAAGTTGCCGGTGCCACTCGGAAGCACGGCCAGCGCCACCTTAGTGCCCACCAGTGCATCGGCCGCCTCCGTCGCGGTGCCGTCACCGCCGCAGACTAACAGCCGCTGCATGCCATCCGCCACCGCTTGCCGGGCGAGCGGTGCCGCGCCGACTCCCGGTCGGTCTCGCCCAGCTCCGCGGGCAGGCCGGCGGCGCGGACCAACGCCTCCAGGATCGCCCGGCGCTTGCGGGGGTCCTGCGTCCTCAGACCGGGTTAAAGATAACCGCCACCCGCTTCCGATCGCCGGTCCTCCAGAAGCGTTTTCTCGCCCTGCGTCGCGCTGCTTGCCGCCATGCCACTCCTTCGTCGACCGGGCGCCCGCGGTGCGGCAAGCCATGATCGCCGCCTGCTTTCCCGATCCAACATCTGCATTCTACCCATTCTGGCCACCGATCATCGCACGCTCCGGCCGCCCCCCGGGGAGACACCAAGTCGGCCACGCTACCCGCCATCACTTCCTGTCCGGCAGCCATGCCTTCTTAGGCTTCCCGCGTGGGCCCACCGGGCATCCACCGGATCCACTCTTTATGATTGTTGGCGCAGGTGCGCGGGAGTTTGTTGTCCAACGGGTCAGCACAGGAGGGCCATGTCGATGTTGAAGAAGGGGTTGTGCTACGCCGGACTGCGGCGGGATGTGGAGCCGCGGGAGGCGTTCGAGCGGGCGCGAGCGGCCGGGTTTCACGGCATCGAGCTGGGGCTGAGCGCGGAGGGCCGGGTCAACATGCCATCGCCGTATGATGCGCCGGACCGGGCCGCCGAGCTGGCGCGGAGTGTGGGGCTGGAATTGCCCAGCGTCTCGGGACCGGGCTTCGTAGATTTGTTCTCGCGACCGACAGAGGAGGTCATCCCGGAGATCGTGGCGCGGACCGAGCGGGGCTGCCAGGCGGCGCGGGCGCTGGGGGCGACCGCCATGCTGCAGATCCCGGGCTTCGTGCAGATCGCCTGGGACCCGAAGTCGCCGGTGATCCCCTACGACGTGGCCTGGGAGCGAGCGCTGGCGATCTACCAGGCGCTGGCACCGGTCGCGGCGCGGCACGGCGTTTGCCTGTGCGTCGAGAACGTCTGGAACGGATTCCTGCTGAGCCCGCTGGAGATGCGCCAGTTCGTGGACGCCATCGGCAGCCCGGCGGTCCGTGTCTACTTCGACGTCGGCAACCAGCTCGTCAACGGCTTCCCAGAGCAGTGGCTCCGCATCCTGGGGCCGCGCATCGGCCGCATCCACCTCAAGGATTTCCGCACGGCCATTGGCAACCTGAACGGCTTCGTGATGCTGCTGGAAGGCGACGTCGACTGGGCTGCCGTGATGAGCGCCGTGCGCGAGATCGGCTACGACGGATATCTAACCGCGGAGTACGGGCCGTACCGCCACGGCCCGGATACCCTGCTCGCGCACCTGTCGGCCAGCATGGATCGGATCATCGCGCTGGCAGGCGCTTGAGTTGATCAGGGAATGGCGTTGATGGTCACTGCGCCGCCGTCCACGACTGCCATGCTCAACAAGTGGTCCTGGAGCAGCGACATACCAAGCAGCGGCTTACCGTCCAGGCAGTGCACAACCACCGTACGCGACTGTCCGTCCCAATCGACGATACAATCGTAAAGATCGATCGATACAACACTTCCGTCGGCCAGGGTGAGTTTGTCGGTGAAGAGGCGGCGCAATCCCAGCGCCGTGGTCTCAGCGCGCGGAAGCGTGAGATATTCGGTGAACCCCGTGTCAAGGACCGCATCGACGTCGATCTCCTGGCCCTGCGGCCCGCGCAGCCGCAGCTGCACGATTGCCTCGCGGTCTTGCGTCACCAGGCCCGGAATCACTGCTCGACTTTTCCCCAGTTACCGCCAATCTTGCCAATGGAGGGATATCCGACCCGCACCGCGTAAAGGTGGGCTCCTGGGTGCTTCGCCAGCATCGAGCGCGCGGCGGCGAGCTGATCGTCACTGACCGTGTAATCTCCCGTCTCAATATCGATCATCACGATCTTTCCTCTATTGCCCTCCTCGACCTTCGGGCGGATCTCCCGATCATAGCGCTCCTGTCCGCGCCGGGCAATTTCTTCCGTTGTATAATCTGCGTCTGCCATCAAGAGCCTCCAGTTCAATTCGAGTCTCTGGGACTTCCATGGGTCGTCCAGACCCGACTGCATGATAGCTCCACTTCTCGCTCTTCGCGGCATTGCACCGGGACCGCTGGCCGGTGAAGGGCTTCCCCGACACGATCATGTGCCCACTGGCAGCACCTGGGCCACCGTTATGGCGTGACCAGCACCTTGGTCGCCCCGCTCTCGCCCTTCTTCAGCGCCGCCTGAAACGCTTGATCGACCTGCTCCAGCGGGAAATGGTGCGTGACCATGGCCGCGCCGTCCACTTTGCCGGCAGCGAGGAGGTCGAGGGCGAGCTGGAACTCGGGGACGCCGTTCCAGCGGGCGTAGCTCCACGAGAAGAGGAGGTTCACCTCATAGCGCATCAGCCGTCGCCAATCGGGCGCCGGGGCATTGGTGAAGCAGCCGATCACCACGATGGTGCCGCCGGGGCGCACGAGCTGGGCCGCCTCCGCCAGCGTGGAGGCCGTGCCGCCGACGCTCTCGTAGACCACATCCGCGCCCAGGCCGCCGGTCAGCTCGCGGACCGCCTCCACGGGGCTCTGTTCGTTCGAGTTGATGGTGAAGTCGGCGCCGACGCGGCGGGCGATGTCGAGAGCGTGGGCGTGATGGCCGATGACGCCGGCGCGCCCGGCGCCGTTCGCCTTCGCGACCTGGAGAGTGGAAAGCCCGATCGCTGCATCGCCCAGGACGACGGCCGTGTCGGTGAAGTGGGGCGCGTACCGCTGTACGGCGTGGACGCCGACGGCGAGGCAGTCGAGAATGGCGGCGGAGTTGTCGCTGACGTTATCGGGGATGCGGAAGACTTTATCCCCCGGCGCCTTCGCCAGCTCGCTGAAGCCCCCGGAGAGGTGCTTCAGATCGGGGCAGAGGTGATAGTGGCCGGCGCCGCAGAACCGGCAGCGGCCGCAGCCGACCAGCGGCTCGACCCCGACGCGGTCTCCGAGCGCCACGTGGGTCACTCCCGCGCCAACCGCGGTCACCCGCCCGCAGAACTCGTGCCCGCCCAGCGCGCGGCAAACGCCCGGCCCCTTGGGCGGGCGGCGATGGGCGTGCAAATCGCTGCTGCAGATGCCGGCCGCGCTGACCCGCAGCACCACCTCGCCTGCGCCGGGCGTCGGGTCCGCGGCATCCGCAAGGCCAATCTGGCCCGGGCCATAAGTGACGGCTTGTTTCATTCGATCCCTCCCTTCGAGAGTCGGAGTCCCTAGTGCGTATCCCGTATCCGACCAAGACAGGCCTCATCTGCCAGATACGGAATACGAATTCGCACTACTCACTGTCGTCGCTTGAGCGCGTCCTCCACGTCCGCGCCCTCGTGCGCCAGGGCGGGGAGAGCCCGTACGATGCCGGTGGGTTCGCGATGCTGGAAGACATTGCGGCCGAAGGCGACGCCCCGGCCGCCGGCCGCGAAGGCGGCCGCGACGCCGGCCAGCATCTCGCGCTCGGTTTTGGCGCGCGGGCCGCCGAGGATGAGGACGGGAACGGGCGAGGCCTCGACCAGAGTGCGGAACGCCGTGGGATCGTTGGGGTAGGGGACCTTGAGCAGATCGGCGCCCAGCTCGATGGCGATGCGCGCGATCGATAGGACGCGGCGCGGATGCGCGCGCTCCGTCTCCGGCACCGTGCGGCCCCACAGGACCGGCTCGACCATCAGCGGCACGCCCCAGCTCTCGCAGGCGCGGGCATCGCGGCCACGCGCTCGATGTTGTCCGCGTGCGCCGCCGCGCCCTCGCGGCCGAAGATCAGCAGCATCTTCACGCCATCCGCGCCCAGCCGCAGCAGGCTCTCCACCCCGGCCATCAGCCGGTACTCCTCGCCCCCGCCCGGGCCGCCGGGATAGGTCGCTCCGGGAGCGACATCCGCGGCCGCGAACAGGGCAGGGCGGCCGCGGCCGGCCAGGAGATCCGCGCCCGATTTCAGCAGCCCCGGCGTCAGGATCAGCCCATCCGGCTCGCCGGCGAGAACGGCCGCCAGCGCCTCCCGCGGGTGTTCCAGCCCCGTGGACACGCCGCCGATCCCATGGTCCACCGCGACGGTGACCGAGCGCTGCGAGCGCGTGTCAAACAGGCGATTTAGACGGATTGTTTTGCCACTCATCAGTTCGTCACTCCTCTGGGTTCGGGTCGTTCAGCCGGCGCCGGGTCACGCGCCATCCCAGCAGCATCCCACCGAGCAAGCCTCCGATCGCTCCCAGCGCGGCCCTCCCAGGCTGAACGTGTTGGCGGACCGGAATCGAGGCGCGCCGGGCGGCGGGTGCAGCCAGAGATAGGCGAAGAAGGTCGCGGTGTAGCCGAGGATCGCCCCGGCGATCAGGCCCAGCATCGTGATGGAGATCACGACGAGCCACCGCGTGGGCACGAGCGCCGGTCTTAGCATGGCCGCGCGGCCCGGCCATAGAGCGGCTGCAGCGCCACTTCCAGCGCGACAAACCGCGAGTAAGCTTCGGCATAGATCGAGCGATCCTCCGCGCTCGATTCCACCGTCACGCCGGGTCGCACCCATGCCGCAGCGCCCGCCCGGGTGGAAGGAAAGTGGCCGACCGCGACGGCGGCGAGGATGGCCGCGCCCAGGACCCGTGCTGTCCGAGACCGCCGGCACGGTCACCCGCCGCTCCGTGACCCCCGCGATTACCGCGCCACTGCGCGCTGCGGGCCGCGCCGCCAGACAGCAGGATGGGCTCGCGCGGCAGCGCGCCGCACGGGCTCTCGGGATGCTCGGGGTGCGCCGGCCCGTCTCCCCGGCTCGCAGCGCTGGTTGCCGCGTCGATCTCCCGCCGGATTTGGAACACGATGCCCTCCACCACCGCGCGCAGCAGGTGCGCGGGCGCGTGCGCCAGGGTAAAGCCAAAGAAAGCGCCGCGCGCGTCCGGATCGCCGCAGCGCCCGCGCTCGCCCATCAGGTGCGGCAGAAAGAGCAGCCCGTCACACCCGGCCGGGACCGAAGCCAGGGCCCGTTCGACCGCCTCGTAATCCGGCGCCGCGCCGGCGGCCTCACCCGGCCCGACCATCTGCCGCGCCCAGTTGAAGGCCGATCCGCAGGCCAGAGTGCTGCCCACCCAGGCGGTCCGCGGCTCCGGCTCACCCTCCGAGGGCAGCGTGCGAGCCATCCAGGCCCCCGTGCCCAGATAGACACACAGCTCGCCGGCCCGAAAAGCATTCACGCCCAGCAGCGTGCTGGGAACGTCGCCCATGCCGATGGCGACGGGCGTGCCGGCCCGCAGACCCAGGGTCGCGGCCGCCGCCTCGGTCACGGACCGGCAATCTCGGCGGCAGGCCGGATCGCCGGCAGCTTGCCGGCCGGCACGTCCAGCGCCCCTTCGATCACCTCGCGACACCAGTCGCCGTCCGGCGGTCACCACGTGGTGCTCCGAGCATCGCTGCGGTCCGTGGCGAAGCCGCCGGTCAGCCGCTGGCGGAGGAAATCTTTCGGCAGCAGAAAGCAGTGGGCGCGCTCGACGACCTCCGGCCACGTCTCGCGCAGCCAGCGCAGTCCGCGGAGGAGGAATTGATGTTGTTGGCCCACGGCCTCGAAGGCCGCGGCTCCCGTTCCCCAGCGCCTCCGCCTGCGGCCGCAGCGCTGATCGAACCAGGTGAGCGTGGGCGCCAGCGCCGCGCCTCCGCATCCACCGGCACCAGCGCGTGCATCGCACCGGCCACGCCCACGGCCGCCACATCTTCAGCCCGGATTCCGGCAGCGCCAGTAAGCGCGGCACCCGCTCCGCGGCCGCGCGCCACCAGTCTTCCGCATCCACTTCGGCCCAGAGAGGCCGGATGGCGCAGCCGGATCTCGGCGCGCTCGTGGCCGAGCGGGCGCCCTCGGCATCGAAGAGCATCGCCTTCAGGCTGGTCGTGCCGGCATCCAGCGCCAGGAAGAGCGGCGGTGGAATTTTCATGCGGCAGCAGGGAGAGTGACCATCAGCTTCAGCCCTGCCGCTCGGCGACCATGCGGAACGCCCTCTCCGTCTCCTCCAGCGGCAGCACGTGGCTGATCAGCGGCTCGACCCGGACCACCCCGGTGGCGAGCAGCTTGAGGGCGTCGGAATCATGGGCGTGAAGTCGTGACTGCCGACCACGGAAAGCTGCTTGTAATGATCAGGTTCGGATCGGGCGGGATCGTGGCCGGGGGATAGGTGCCGCGAACAGGTTCTCCGAGGCGCAGATGCCGGCGACTGCAGCCCCAGCTCGATGGCGGCGGCGCACCCACGGCCACTATCACGGCGTTCGCGCCCCGGCCCTCGTCGACACCTTGATCCGCTCGATGGGACCGCCCGTCGCGGCGTTCACCGTCTCATGGGCGCCCAGTTCTTCCGCCTTGCGCAGCCGCGCCTCGATGGTAACGCAGACGATCACCGGGCCACCGAGATGGCGCGCGAACTGGAGGTGCATCAACCCGTCTGGCCGGCGCCGACGATCACGACGTCGTCGCCGAGGCGAATGCCGTTCTTCGCGATCCCGTTCTGACAGCAGGCGAGCGGCTCGGTGAAACAGGCCGCCTGATACCAGACATTCTCCGGGATTTGCCGCAGGTTCGTCGTCGGGGCGACCCCGTACCCCGCGAAGCCGCCCCGCACCTGGCCGCCCGCCAGGTCCTGGCAGTAGGTGAACATCCCCCGGCGGCAGTAATCGCACCGCCACGGATCACGCGCCAGTCCGGAGCCACCCGATCGCCCACCGCGATCCCTTCCGCGCGACCCCAGCGCCACCACGTCACCCGTCCACTCGTGGCCCACGCCGCGCGGGTACTGGCTGGACTTCCGCTCGCCGGTGTAGCTGCGCACGTCGCTGGGCCGAACCCCGCAGGCCCGGATCCGGATCAGCACCTGCCCCGGCCGGGCTCCGGCCGCGGTACCTCGTCGATCCGCAGCTCCCCGGGCCGATGAATGATCGCCGCTCGCATCATCTCCGCCATGTCGCGCTCCTCCCGGCATACCGTTCGCCGTCGGGCTGCCGGCATCCCTCCCTGGCGGCCCGGATCACGACGGGCCTGCCAATGACAGCAAAGCTAAGCGACGCAGCATCCTGGCAGCAGAGGAGGAAGGGCTTGTATAAGCGTGAAACTAACTATCGATAGGACTCCCTTCAGCCGATGGGACGCCCGCCTGAAAAGACTGGCACCTCTCGCGGCGCGGTGTCCTCGGGCCGCAACTTGCGGAGGTGGATGAAAATACGCGGCAACGACATGCTGCCGGATAGCACTCCATTTCGGCCTCTCCTCGCCTTCGCCGCGCTGATCTTTGTCTGTTAGTCCGTCTTCTCTCGCCCTTTACTGTCGATGACGCCTACATCACCTTTCGCGACGCACGGCATCTGGCGGGCCACGGTGGTCTCACCTTCGACGCTGGTGGTCCCCCCGTTGAAGGCTATACGTCCGTCGTCTGGCTGCTTCTGCTCACCCTGGCGCCCTCCGGCTCGACCCTGTGCTCTGGCTAAACTCCTCGGCTTGGGGCGACGCTGACCACTTCCGGGCTCGTCGCTCACTGGGTCGATGAATTGACTGATCGGCTCCGCCGCGCGCTCGGCGGCCCGTCAGCCTTCGCGGTGCTCTGTCTCGCTGCTTTTCTTCCCACCGCCGTCCACGCCGTCGCGGGCATGGAGACCGCGCTGTTCACGCTTCTGCTGGTCGCTCGGCGGCGCGGCGCACCGATACGGATGGCGCCCACCCGAACGCATGCCCTGGCCCTCGGCCTGATCGGGCTCCTGCTGGGCCTGACGAGGCCGAGGGAAGGCTGGCCACCCTCGTGGGATCGGCACGCTCGCGGTCTTTTCTCACAGCAGCGAGGTCGCCCCTGGGCCGCATTTTCCTTCTACCTGCTGCCCGGCGCGTCTACTTTGCGTCACGCTGGCACTACTACGGCCACCTGTTGCCGCTGCCCTTTTACGTCAAGGTGGGGCCGGACGGGCCGCTCGCGGGGGCGCGGCGACGTTTTGACTTTCGCCTCCTTTATGACGGGCCCGTCGGGCTCCTGGCGCTGTTGGGCCTGATCCGGCTCGGAGGAGCATGGCGCCGATCCTGGCGGCCTGTGGCGCGCTCTTGATCTTTTTCCTCGTCCCCGAGCACGTGATGGGCTATGATTGGCGCTACCTCGCCCCCCTCGCCCCGGTCGTCTTCATGCTCGCGGCCCTCGGGCTGGCCGAGCTGCAAGCATGGCTCTGCCCGGCAATGCCTGTCCCCGCGGAGGCCCGCCGCCGGCGCGCGGGTCTGGTGGTTGCCAGCGTCTGTTTCCTCGTGCCTTCCAGCTTGATCGTCCAGCCCGGCATTCGATCCGCGATCGCCGGCAGTACGCGGCCGGATGAACGCGATCTATCTTCCCCTGGCGCGCGACCGGCAGGCTCCCCGGCAGCAGTTCCACCCTGCTGGCCATGGGCGACGCCGGCGCCTGTCCTTACTACTCGGGTGGCGCACCCTCGATCTGTTCGGCCTCAATGAGCCCGAGATTGCGCTCCAGGACCGGCATGCTCGGGCCAGGCGGCGGCGCAGGATTATGTATTGCCCAGCACCGGACATGATGGTCCTCATTTCGAAAGCCCGACGACCTTCATGGGCCGGCCATTTGAGGCGGCATCTACCAACGCTGCCGGGCAACCGGCATGGAGGCGAGCCCCATTCTCCAAGATGATCGCAGCGATACCTCTGGGTGATGACCACCCGGGCACGGCCATGAACCACTACCTGCGGCGATGGCCGGTCCGGGCATGAGCAAAATCAGGCCACGCGCTTGGGGGCGAAAGAGCGCGAGCGGATGTCCCGGGCCGCGCAATTCTTTGTGCCTGGAGACCTGTTCCGACCTGTCCGCGCCAAGTTCCATTGCCTGTTCATTGACCTGTCCTCACCCCTCTGGCCAGCGACAGGAGGGCGATGGCCGCCAGGTATGCAGCGATACCTCCTGAATGGGCGCCGTGCGGCGGCGGGAGTATCGCATTCACTGTTCGGCCCGTCAGGCGAGGGCAACGTGGGCGTCCATCCCCTCCGACATTGTGGCGTGCGCGGGGAAACTGGAGGGCACGCCGTCAGCGAGTTCGGTCGCACTTCCGGCGCGCCAGAGGCAGAGCAGACGAGACCGCCTCCGAGAGTAGCATCGCAGCGTCGGGCGCGGGCGGTGGATGATGCCGCCCCGCGCCGAATGCGTCAGATGCGATGGATAGGGAAGCCCACGGTTCCCCCAGTCGCGCTCACATGTGTCGATCGAAGTCCTCGGAGCCCGGTGCTGCCACCGTCGAGCTTTTTGAGGCGCTGCCACTCGGTAAATACTCGGGCTACTTCCGCCGGCGGTACCGGAATGTATTCCGGCCACCTCGCCTTGTTGCGGATAGGATAGCCCAACAGGTTGTTCATCGAGTTGTTGATGGCCAATTCGATAAGTTGGTTGCTATCGTCCACGTTTGGCCACGCGGCCGCCACTGTCGCGACCTCCCAGCGGTAGAGGCCAAAAGAGTTCGGAACTCCGAGTCGCTCTCGATAAACGGTCCATTGGCGACGGCCTTCAGACACTCCCCGATGACGCGCTGATCCACCTCGTCCATCCTCTCGAAAGCTGCCATCCCGGTGCTCTCTAGCCCGCCGGTCTCGCCGACCCACGGCCGGCAAGAGGCTCGCCGGTCCATCCTGCTCCCGCGCCAGCCGTGCGAGCATGCCGCAGAGGCCGCTGCCAGCATCGTCTCCGGGTCAATGCTCAAGCACGCCTGAAGCAAGGCAGTCATGGCCTCGGGCGTGCCCAGCCGAGCCAGCGCGTCTGCCGCGGCGTTCGCGGCCTCAAACCCGTTCGAAAAGCCACGGGGCCGGGCATGGTCGCCGAGTAGGGCATCGCGAAGCAGTGTGAAGTGGCGTGCGGCATCCAGCTCACCCAGCAGCGTCAGTGCCGTGGCACGCACCTTAACCTTGCGGGCCTCGGTAGCTTCTCGTTCGATGGCAGGCATCAGTCATTCGATCACCTCGCCTGACCAGCGCCGCCGTCCATGGAGACGCACGTGCGGGTCCGAATGATGAGCGAGAGACTGCAATCGCTGCACCAGCGCGGATTGTCGATGCCGAGCCGCTCCAGCGACTGCGCGGCCAGACGCAGTGTCTCTGGCTCCGTCTCTTCCGAAACGATCCCGAGGAGGAACTCCGTATCCATGGGGCGAGGCGCCGAGCGGAGACGCCGCACCGACTGGTGGAGCAGGTCGCGATCTCCGTGTTCCTCCGCCACCCGGCAAGCCACCGTCATGGGCCAGGTCTCGATCCCGATCCCGAGAGGACCCAGAACGAGCATGCGGCGGGGCTGGGAGAGGGGTCCGGCCGGCAGAGCATCCGGGTGATACGCTCATTGACGCCCGGGTCCGGCCAATCCTGGAGCAGGTGGTAAGCGCGCTCCATCGTTTCGCTGTGATCGCCCCAACGCTTCTCGCGAAGGATCAGGTTGGCTGCCTCGATCTGCTGCACGACCCGGTCCAGAAGCGCCTCCTGGCCAAGGTGCTCCAGCAGAAAGCTGAGCGGCAGTTCCAGGTTCTCCAGTAATTTCTCCAGGGTTGCCCGGTCGATCTCAGCGCATTCGTCGACGAGCTCTCGGAGGAGTTGCTCGTCGCCGGGCAGGTCCCAGCTTTTGTCCGCCAGATCCCACATTGGCTGCCAGCCAGCGGACCATCGTTCGGCGCTCTTCCCCTCTGCACTGCGGCCAATAGCTGTGGATGAGAGCCTCGGATTCTCGTCGATAGCGCGTGGCCACCGCCGCGCGCAGGTTCGCCAGACGCCCTTTCTCGTCCGCTTCCTCGAGGCGGAGCCGGTCTTCCGTCAGCCACCGTTCATAGAGCCAGTCCAACAGGGGCGGCGCAATCTCATAGCGGTTATCGCCGAGCTTGTTCACCTGACTGAAAATCGACAAGATTTCCGCACGCTGCTCGGGCGACATCGACGCCAGGTATCGGCGAGCGACGGCCTGCCCTTCCTCGATGCTGCAGAGCGGGAAGAACTGATCGTCGAACAGGAAGCACGATCTTTCCTGCCGCAGCGCCGGATCGGACAGGAGCTGTTCCAGCTTCGCGGCGATAAGGGGCATCCGGCGCTCCGAAAGCCACAAGAGCGTTTCGACCCGGATGGGAAACTCTTCAGGACGATCGAACAGCAACTCGCGCATGACCGGCGTCTGGTGGACATTGCCAAGGCGGGCCAGCAGGCGTGCTGCCTGAAAGCGCAGCGTCCGGCGACGGCGGTCATCTGGCTCGCCGGAAGGGGAGGAGGGGGGAGTCTCGCGAAGGAACTGTACTAAACGGTTGCACACCTGGGTGCGCGACGTCCAACAAAGCGATGCAATGGATTCCATTCACCCGTCACGTTGGATCCGGCGGACGAGACCGGAAGCCCACAGAGGCAGCCCGGCGGGCTCGTGTGGCTTGAAGGGAGTATACCGGTATGGGGTCGGTTCCGCAAGCTACCGCCGTCGATGAAATCGACCTGTTCTCATCCGCCAGGAGCAGGCCGTACCTCTCCTGGTCATCGCGGAAATATCCCCGGGCTAGAGGACGGGCCGCCCGCCGAGTGGAACACACCCTCTGCCGAGGGCAGCATCATTACCGGGGCATGTCGATCAGCCGGAGCGCGATCTCAAGAATGACGACTGGCGGGCGACAGGGGGCCCGGTGCCTGTGACGGACGCAAGGCATTTCGGCGTGGATGAGGCATTGGTGGAGTTGCGCGTGGACCAGACGGCGAAAACGGTGACGCTCGACGCGCCGCGCACCCTGTCGCTGCCACCGGATGCCACGCTTCCAGCATCAAAGCTCGGTGGCTTCTCGAAGGGCGACCGAGTGCGCTTCACCCTCTCGCCCGACGGCAAGACGATCGCCAGCATCGACAAGGCTTCGGTGAACGTTGCGTTCTGGCCCCGCATTGCCGCGATGGCGGCGGCCCTGGCGCTCGTGCTCGGACTGGCGCTGCTGGTGTCACGCGGCGCGTTGTACGCCTTCATCCTCGGCGCCGACAATCGCTACAGCAACTCGAAGACGCAGCTTGCCCTGTGGTCAACGACCGTGTTCACGGCCTATCTGGCGACGGTGATCCTGCGCGTATGGGTCACGGGGGATTGGTCCGGCTATCTTGGCGGCGTCGAGATTCCCGGCGATCTCGCCGCTTTGTCCGGGCTGAGCGCACTCACATATGCAGGCGCCAAGGCGGTCACGACCCAGAAGGCCGACACAGCCAAGGCGCGGGCCGTCGCCGACCGACAGGCCGGGCGTCCGGTGATGGGACCCGAAAAGTCGCGCGCCGACGTCCCGAACCTCCTCACCGACCTGTTCCAGAACGATCTGGGGCAAGTCGATATCGGCGACTTCCAGATGATTCTCATCTCGCTGGTCGCCGCCGTCATCTACATCCTGAGCGTCTTTGCCTTTCTTGGCCGGATCGAGCTCTCGCCGCACGTCACGCTGCCCGACGTGGACACGACGCTGCTCGCCGGGTTCGGTGTGGGCCAGGGCGCCTATCTGATGAAGAAGGCCGCCTCCAATCCGGGCGAGGGCTGAATTGGCCTGCCGCACGGAAACCCGACACCCCACGGGGATGACCATGGCAAAGGACGTGACGTGGTCGAAGTCCGGCTCGCGCTACACCGGACAGGTCGATGGTGGTCCGCCGTTCCTGATCGGCATCGAGGTGCCGTACCAGGGGCGCCGCGGGCTGATGAACGAGGAGGTTGATCGCCGCGCAGAGCTACGATTCCGGCCAATATGATCAGTATGCCCCGTGGGCGGATTTCATTGCGCCGACCGCGGCCTGCGAGAGCCATCGTCCTTCGACTGCCTCAATACCTACGACAGCGCGGCTTTCACCTTCGGGTTCCTGCAGTATGGGGCGCACGTGCCGAATGGCGATTTCGTGCAATGGTTCCGTCGCTTGCTGGCATTGCCGGACGCGATCGCCTGGTTTCCCGATCTGCTCCTGGCCAATGGCCGCATTGCCAAGGAGACCGCGCAGGGCATCTCGCCGCTCGAAGACGACAGCTCGACGCAAAGATTGATGAACTTCCTCAATCCGACACCCGATGCGATCGACGTGGACGAGATCGTGAACGCCGGCAAGCTGATCGGCTGGCAGAGGGCAAGCCGTTCGCCGAGCGATCTTCAGGTATCCACGGGAGTCACCGCTTTCCAGAACGCCATGCAGCTCTACGGGCGGAAGTATAACCTCGACGGGGCGCCGGACATGATCTGTGTTGCGGTCGCCGATATCCGTCACCAGGGGCGCGGGTCGAGCAGCGACATCATGGCGGCACTTCGCGCAGCCTCCCCGCTTGACGCCCTCCTCGCCGTAGGCGCCGACAAATATGCCGAGCGTTGCAAGACACTGCGGAGCGAGATCCAGGCGCGCCTGGACTCCGGGGTGTTCGGCCGGCGCGTCTACAGCGTGGCCGCGAATTCCTTCGTGCTGCCAGCATCATGAGCGTCCGCGCAGACGCCGAGACGTGCAGACCCGCTACCGCCGGGAGCGCCCATTTTGCCCAGCCGCTCCGGTTATCGCCGGCGCGACCCGTGCGCCGATAAGCGACCGGGTCTTCGGATCACGCTCGTGATCGCAACGAAACCGACGTTGGCTTTCCGCGCAAGACACTGGTAAGTCAGCACTGTCAGGTTGCTGGGGCAAAAGCCAAGTTGTCGCGTCGTGGAAAATCGCTGAGGAACTCGGAGCGGCACACTGCCATCCGACCCGTCCCTGCCGAATATGCGGTGCGACGAGGCCCCTGCCAGGAGTATCGCCCGGACTGCTGCAAAACCCTCGGACGGGATGACATGCGTGGCGCCGGCACGGCGAACCTTGCTCCCCACAAGCGACTTGCATTTCGGGAGTTCTCGGTAGCTCGGGCAAATACGTTGTGGGCGCGGCTGCAAACACCGGCCGGCAATGTGGCGATGCTGATCTTGACCACTCTCAGCATCCGCCTGGTTTTCGCCAGCTCTCTCGGGTTGGGGATCGACGAAAGCTACATGGTCGCGGGCGGCCGCAGCATTCATCTGAGCTATTTTGACCATCCCCCTCTGTCCTGGTGGATGGCGTGGGCAGCAGCGCGTCTTCTGGGCACAGAGGCCCCCGTCGCTGTACGCCTGCCCTTCGTGCTGACGTTTGCACTGACGACGTGGCTGATGTTTCGTCTGACAAGCAAGCTGTTCAACGCGCGCGCCGGGCTGTGGGCGGCTGTTCTGCTGAACGCCGCTCCCGTATTCGGCGTCACCGCCGCCTCGTGGGTGCTGCCGGACGGACCCCTGTTCGCAGCACTTCTGGGTGCCACCATATGCTTTGTCGAAGCACTGTCTGACCGCAGGCTTTCTGCGCAGTGGCGGTGGTGGACCGCAACGGGCGTCTGCACCGGCATCGCCCTGCTCTCGAAATACTCCGCTGGGCTGACAATCATCGGCGCAGCCGTGTTCCTGCTCACTCAGGCCGCTGGACGGCGCTGGCTCGCTCGCCCACAGCCATACGTGGCTGGTCTGCTCGCGTTGGCCATGTTCGCGCCCGTCCTTCTCTGGAACGCGAGACATGACTGGGTATCCCTGCTGTTTCAGGGGGGCCGCGCGGCACCGGTGCGCCTGCACCTCTTCGGCCCTCTCACGACCCTCGGGGGCGAGGCCCTGTTTCTCCTGCCTTGGATCTGGCTGCCACTGGTGGTTTGCGGCCTTGCCGCCGCCCGCCTTGGGTCTCGGAATTGGCGATCATGGCTGCTGGTCTGTCTCGCGGCGCCGCCAATTCTGCTGTTCCTCGTGGTCTCGTTCTGGAGCCATGTGCTGTTCCATTGGGCCGCCCCCGGCTATCTCATGCTGTTCCCTTTGCTCGGCGACGTTGTCGCTCGACATTTGCGGGGCAGTCGCACGCTTCGCCGATGCCTTGCAGTGACGGCCGTGTTTGTCACGGTCGGCGTGATGTTCGTCACCAGCGAGGTGCGCTTCGACTGGCTGCATTACGTGGAAACCTTCGCCCCAGGGGCGGACCCGGATCTCGCCGCGGTGGATTGGACGTCGCTGCGCGACGACTTGGCGGCCAGGGGCCTGCTGGGCCGCCCCGGGCTGATCGTGGCGACGACGCGATGGTTCGACGCAGGGAAGGTCGACTACGCCCTTGGGGGGCGAGTGGCGGTCATCTGCCTGGGAGACGATCCCAGGCAATATGGCTTGAACACCAAAAACCAGGACTACAACGGAGACGACGTCCTGATCGTCTCGCCGCATCTCTCTCTCGCCCAGTTCAAATCCGGGTTCGGAGATCTATTTGAAGATGTAGAGGAGATCCGGCCCAGCCTGCTGCTTCACGGCGGCCGGCCAACAATGCCGCTAAACCTGTACTTAGGCCACCGTTTCCATGCCGATCCGTTAACGTCCGCCGGCGCAGGCCACACGATCCCGTCCGCTATCGTGCAGCCCAAGCCTGTCCAGGAACTCGCCGCGATCGGCCTCCGGCAGTTGGCCCACCTCCGCCTCGATCGCGTCGTGCTCCGTATCACCTGATGCGGCGTTTCGTACGCTTCCCGTGTCGAATGCCGGTCGCATGTCCGCGCAGTGGCGCCTCCGGCCGATAGCCCACCCTGCCCTGATCGGCATCGAACATCATGTCGAACGCGTTTAGGAAATGCAGGCTGGTGTTCACGAAAGGCACGTCGCGCGCCACCAGGACAACGCCGCTGGGCGCAAGCGGGTCTCCGGCCTTGCCGCTGAGAATCGATAGCGGGCGACGGCATGGTCGGCGTCCGGCAATCGACCTCCACCGCCGTTCCGGCTGCCAGAGTGGTGCCGCCCTAGCGCGGGAAGGCGCTGGCGCGGCAGCGCCAGGAACATCCGCTCGACCCCGGTATCCACCAGCGCCGCGCCGCACGCGGGCGCCGCTCCCGGGCCTACGGTCACGCATCCCGTTGCCTGCTCCCAGTCGGGCCAGATCGCGCTGCGCGAAAGGGCAACGGTCGCGAAGCCCCGCACCGCCTGCGCGGTCAGGCCCACGCGCACCGCGTCGCGCTGGACGATCCAGCCGTGCCAGGCCGGGCGGTCGAGATTGAGGAACGGATTATGGTCCGGGGTCGCCCGCAACTGATGGTCCGCCTCCCGGCCGAAGCCGATGCCGATCATGGCGAGACCGTGCGGCGGTCCGGGCGTGCAGTTGCGCGCCCGCTCCATGCAGGCCACGCGATCCACCGCCAGCACCGGAATTGGCGCGGTCCGCACCGTGGCGCCATTGCCGCCCGAGATCGCCACGGGCACCTGGACCCAGCGCCCGAGCATGATGCGCCCGGAACTGGAATAGGCGAGGCTGCCCGGCTCGCCCGGCAGCCGCGCCGCCCCCGGTATGGCATCGGCCGCCACCACCACGCCGGTCGAGCCGGTATCCATCACGGCGCGCAGCACCCGTCCCTGCGCCACCGACAGCGACAGATGGGGCGGATTGATGAGCGGCCCGCGCGGGGCGGGGGTGTCGAGATAGGTCAGGACAGCCGAGTATCCATCGGCCGGCGTGGCGGCCGCGGCGGGCGCACAGGCCAGCGCCCCCGCCAGCGCGGCGGCGGCGGCCGGCAGCGCCCCGGGCCTAGACATTGAACCGGAACAGCAGCACGTCGCCGTCACGCACCACGTAGTCCCGCCCCTCGATCCGCAGCTTCCCCGCCTCGCGCGCCCCCTGCTCGCCACGCCCCGCCACATAGTCGTCGTAAGCCACCGTCTCGCAGGCGATGAAGCCTCTCTCGAAATCTCCGTGGATCACGCCCGCCGCCTGCGGCGCCCTGGTGCCGCGCGTGATGGTCCAGGCGCGGGTCTCCTTAGGCCCTACCGTGAAATAGGTAATCAGCCCCAGCAGCCCGTAGCCGGCGCCGATCACGCGATCCAGCCCGCTATCGTGCAGCCCGAGCCCCTCCAGGAACTCGCCGCGATCGGCCTCCGGCAATTGGCTCACCTCCGCCTCGATCGCGGCCGAGACGACGACGCAGCCCGCTCCCTGCGCCGCCGCCAGTCCGGCGACGCGCGACGAGAAGGCGTTGCCGGTCGCGGCCGAGGCCTCGTCCACGTTGCAGACATACAGCACCGGCTTGCTGGTCATCAGTTGCAGCCGCTTCGCTACCTCGGCATCCGCGGGCGCAACGGCACTCCGGGCCGGACGCCCCTCGGCCAGCGCCGCCGCGATCGGCTCCATCAGCGCCACCTGTGCCGCACTCTCCTTGTCGCCACCCTTGGCGCGCTTCTGCAATGCCGGCAGGCGCTTCTCCAGGCTCTCCAGATCGGCCAGCATCAGCTCGGTCTCGACCGTTTCGGCGTCGCGGATCGGATCGACGCTGCCATCCACATGCGCGACGTCCGCATCTTCGAAGCAGCGCAGCACATGCACCACGGCATCCACCTCGCGGATATTGGCCAGAAACTGGTTGCCCAGCCCTTCGCCCCGGCTGGCGCCGCGCACCAGGCCCGCGATGTCCACGAACTCCAGGCTGGTGGGGACGATCTTGGCGCTCTTGCCGATCGCCGCCAGTACAGCCAGGCGCGGATCGGGCACGGCGACGCGGCCGATATTCGGCTCGATGGTGCAGAACGGATAGTTGGCCGCCTGTGCCGCGGCGGTTGCGGTCAGCGCATTGAACAGCGTGCTCTTGCCGACATTCGGCAGGCCGACGATGCCGCAGTTGAAACCCATCACGCCTGCTCCTGAACCAGCAACGCCACGCGAGTCATGAAATCTTCCGGCCGGCCCACCGCCAGCAGCGGTGCGGCATCCGCGACCGCGTCCAGCAGGCCGGGCAGCCAGTCCTGATCGACCTTGGAAAAATCGCCGAGCACGTGTCCCGTCACCCGATCCTTGTGACCGGGATGGCCGATCCCCAGGCGCACGCGCCAGTATTCCGGCGTGCCCAGCATCCGATCCATGCTGCGCAGCCCGTTATGTCCGGCGGCCCCGCCGCCACGCTTTACCCGCACCCGCGCCGGCGCCAGATCCAGCTCGTCATGAAAGGCGGTGATCGCCTCGGGCGGCAGCTTGTAGAAGGCGGCGGCCGCCTGCACGCTCTCGCCCGAGACGTTCATGTAGGTGAGCGGCTTCAGCCCCAGCACACGCTCGCCACCCACATTGCCCTCGGCCACCACCCCGCGAAACCGCTGCCGCCACGGCGAAAAACCGTGGCGGGACGCGATCCGGTCGAGCGCCATGAAGCCGATATTGTGCCGCTGGCGCGCCATCCCCGGCTCGGGATTGCCGAGGCCCACCCACAGCAGCACGGCGGAAAGCCTACTTCTTCGCGGCCTTGCCGGGCGCCTTGCCGGCGGCCTTGCCGCCCTTGGCCGGAGCAGCGGGCGCCGCGACCGCGGTGGCCGGTGCCGTGGCGTCGGCAACCGGCTCGGCGGCTTTCGTCGGCGGCGCCACCGTGGCCACCACGAAATCGCGGCCGGCGATGGTGGGGCGGATGCCCTCGGTGCCTTTCAGATCGTGCCAGCGCACGTTGTCGTTGATGTCGAGCGCCGAGAGGTCGGCCTCGAAATGCGCGGGCACATGGTCCGGATCGCACAGGCACTCGACCGAGTGGCGCACCACGTTCAGCACGCCGCCGCGCTTGATGCCGGGGCTCGTTCCCTCGCCGGTGAAATGCACCGCGACCGCGACGCGGATGCGCTCGCCGGCGGCGAGGCGCTGGAAATCGACGTGCTCCGGGCGGTCGCTCACCGGGTGCATCTGCACCTCGCGCAGCAGCGCCCGGTCCGGCTCGCCGCCATCGACGCGGATTTCATACAGGCGCGAGCGCCAGCCGCTTGTCTGCAACTCACGCAGCACCGCCTTGGGCTCCAGCGCGATCAATGTGGGGGTCTGCTTCGCGCCGTAGATCACGCCAGGGATCTTCCCTGCCCGCCGAGTCGCCCGCGCCGCCCCCTTACCGGCTCGCGAACGTGCCTCGGCCTCGATCGTCGTGTAGTTGGCCATCGGTCACTCCTGAACACCAAAAGCCGGCCTCCAGGGGTGCCGGCAACGAAGCGGCGTTTCGCACGAACCGGGCGAAAGGGAAAGCCCCGCCGGGTGCCGGTCGGCCCGCATGATTGCCAGAGGCTCCAACCCGTCTCATCATCGAACGGCGTCAGGCAGCCGTCGGAAGAGATTGCCTGCGGCTGCCACTGACGCGAGGCAGGGCGGGTGGAGAGCCGACAGGTGTTGCGGATCGCCGGCGGAATCTTCCTGGGCGGGCTGGCCTTGCGATGGGCATGGCTGATCCCGTGGGCATTGTTCGGCCTCGCGTTGCTGGGCCTGTGGCTAGCGGTCGCGCATCCCGGCTGGCTGGCGGCGGCCGGGGCCGTGCTGGTGCTGGCAGGAATGCGCAGGATGTCCAGGAGGTCTGGCCGAGTGGGGCCGCACGGCCCGCCTGCGCGCGATCACTGAGTCCCTCCGACCGCAAGCCAGCCTTCGTATCTTCGAGGATCCAGAGTCTCTCAGGGCTGCGCCGGCTCCTCCTCATGGAGTGCCGCTTCCGGCGCCGGTTGGGCGAGCTGCCAGGGCACCGCCACCACCATCACGTCCGGCGCGTCGCGCAGCAGGGCGCGGCGCAGGCGGCGCTCGCGATGGGTATGCAGCAGAACCTCCCACCATCGCGCCTCCACCAGCAATGGCAGCACGACGGCGATGGGCCGGCCCGGCTGCTGGGCGCGCCAGGCCAGGATCTGCCGCAGCAGCGGGCCGAGCAGCGAGCGGTAGGGCGACGCTTCGATGCGCAGCGAGGGAACGGCAAGGCCGGCCTCGCGCGCCGGGGCGGCGACGAACCGGTCCCACTCGCGGCGCAGAACCCCGTGCTCCGCCGCCTCGTCGCAGTCCGGGCCGGCCGTCTCCGTCACGTGCAACGCCACGACCGCGGGCGAGAGGCTCATCGCGAAGCCCAGCGCCCGGCGCGAGATATTGTCCCAGCGCTCGATCGGCAACAGCACCAGCGGCGGCTTCCGGGCCGCGACATCGACCCTGCGCTGGTCGCCGCGCAGCACCTGCCGCTCGATCGCGTCGTAGTAGCGGCGGGTGGCGCGCAGCAGCAGCAGCGTGGCCGGCACGACGATGACCGTGAGCCAGGCGCCGGCGGTGAACTTGGCGACCAGGATCACCGCGAGCGCGATGCCCGTCGCCACGGCGCCCAGCAGGTTGATAGCGAAGCGCGGGATGTGCCGGCGCCAGCCGCCCTCGCGCCACCAATGCGCGGCCATGCCCGCCTGCGACAGGGTGAAGCTCGCGAAGGCGCCGATCGCAAACAGCGGGATCAGCCGGTCGGTGATGCCGCCGAAGGCCAGCAGCAAGGCGCCCGAGCCACCGGCAAGGAACAGCACGCCCACGGAATAGACCAGCCGCCGCCCCGGCATCGCGAACGCCGCCGGCAGATAGCCGTCCTCCGCCACCAGCCGGCATAGCCGGGGAAAGCCCACGAAGCTGGTATTCGCCGACAGGCACAGCACCGCGAGCACGGATCCGATGGTGACATAGAACACCACGCCGTGCCCCGCGACCGCCGCGGTCAGTTGCGCCAGCACGCTCTGATAACCCGGCCGCAACTGGTCCATCGCCATGATGCCGTACTGATGGGCAAGCCAGGCGATGCCGGCCAGCAACAGGGCGAGCGCCACCACGATCACGGTCAGCACGCGATGCGCCGTGCGCACCTGCGGCTCGGCGAAGGCGGAGACGCCGTTGCTCACGGCCTCGACCCCGGTCATGGCCGAGCAGCCGCTGGCGAAGGCGCGCAACAGCAGCCAGACCCCCAGCGCCTCCGTGGCGTGCGGCGGCGGCGGCGGACGCACGACAGGTGCCGGATTGCCCAGCACGCTCCCCAGCACTCCCCAGAACACGACACCGCCCAGCGACAGCAGGAACAGGTAGGTGGGGAGCACAAAGGCCGCGCCCAACTCGCGCGTGCCGCGCAGATTGACAACGGTCAGCAGCGCCAGGATGGCCAGGCACAGCCACACGGTCAGCGGATGCAGCAGCGGAATGGCCGAGGTCAAGGCACCCACCCCGGCGGCGACGCCGACAGCGACGTTCAGCATGTAATCCACCATCAGCGACGCCGCCGCGAGCAGGCCGGGCAGCGCGCCGAGATTCTGGCGCGCCACCGTGTACGACCCGCCATTGCTGGGATAGGCGGCGATGGTCTGGCGATAGGACAGATAGAGGATGCCCAGCAGCACCAGGATCACCCAGGTGATCGGCCCGATCGCCTGCAATCCCGCGGCTCCGGCCGCCACCAGGACGGACAGGGCCGCCTCCGGCCCGTATGCCGCCGAGCCCAGCCCGTCGAGACCCATCGCCGGCACGCCCGACCAGACGCCCAGGGCCTGCCCGGACGCCTCGCGATTGGCGAGCTTTCGACCCAGGACGGCGGTCAGAATGGAATGTGGCATTTTTGCGGCGGTCCTGGGGCAAAAGCGCGGCCACTGTGACGGAGGGCACTATCCGGCTCGCGGGATTGTGTAAGGCTCCGCGCAATTCGGAGTTCCCTCGTGACGGAGCGTAGCTTGCGTAACCTCAAGTGGCTCAACTTCTTCGTCGCCGACATGGGCACCTCGTTCGGGCCTTTCGTCTCCGTGGCCCTGGTGCAGGCGGGCTGGACACAGGCCTGGATCGGCTATGCGCTGGGTGCCGGCAGCCTGGCCGCCCTGGTGGGGCAGGTGCCGGCCGGGGCGCTCATCGACGTGGTCCACCACAAGCGGCGGCTGGCGGGCGTGGCTCTGCTTGGCATCGCCACCGCTGCGCTCATCATCGCCTGGATGCCCACCCGCACGCCGGTATTGGCGGCACTGGTGACGCAGAACCTGGCCGGCGTCGTGCTGGGGCCGACCATCGCCGCACTCACGCTCAGCCTGAGCCAGAAGGGTGCCTTGGGCGAACGCCTCGGCAGCAACGTGCGCTTTCAGGCCCTGGGGGCGGCGGGAGCGGCGATCCTGCTCGGGGTGCTGGGCCAGCATTTCGGCACGCGCGCCGTGTTCGTGGCGGCGGCGGCGCTGGCGGTCCCCGCCCTGCTCGCGCTGCGCGGCGTGCATCCTGACGATCTCGCGACGGCGGCCTCGCGCACCGACCACCCGGCCGCCCTCTCGCCTCTGTTGCGCGAGCCAATGCCGCCGTCGAAACACCTGTTCACCGACCGGCGATTGCTGGCCTTCGGCCTTTGTGCGGTGCTGTTCTTCCTGGGCAATGCCGGAATCGTCACCCTGGCCGCCAACGATTTTGCGTCCTCCAACCCCACGATCGCCAATCTGCTCGTGCCCGCCGCCATCGTCCTGCCGCAGGGCATCGCGGCGTTGTTGTCACCCCGGCTCGGACGATTCGCACAGCTTTGGGGCCGCCGGCCGGTGCTGCTGCTGGGATTTTGCGCGGTGCCGCTGCGCGCCCTGCTGTTCGCCATCGGCGGACCGCCGGAGCTGCTGGTGGCGTATCAGGCGCTCGACGGGTTGGGAGCCGCGACGTTCGGCGTCATGATGCCGCTGGTCGTGGCCGACATCACGCGCGACAGCGGGCGGTTCAACCTTGCCTATGCGACACTCGGCCTGGCCGTGACCGGCGGCGCCGCGCTCAGCAATGCGCTGGCCGGCACGCTTGCCACCGGCCTCGGCACGACCCTCGCCTTTCTTGCGCTCGCCGGCGCCGGTGTGCTTGCGATGGGTGCCGTGGCATTCGTGCTGCCGGAAACCCGACCCGCCGTCTGACCTGGTTCCTTTCTTTTCCCCAGCCGCTCCGAAGGATATTCATGCCGTTGCAGATCACGATCGGCCCACCGCAGCTTGTCATCCACCAGGCCGAACTCGTCTGGGCCACCGACCCGGATGGCCAGTTGGCGACGGACAGCGACAAGGGCCTGTTCTTCCGCGACACGCGGCTGATCGCGATGTGGGCGCTGTATGCCAATGGCGCGCGCTGGCAGCTTCTGAACGGGGGCGCCATCACCCACTACGCCGGACGCATGTTCATGACCAACTGGCCGATCCTGACGCAGGACGGCATCATCCCCGAACACACGCTGAGTCTCGTGCTCGGCCGCTGGATCGATGGCGGCGTTCACGAGGATCTCGACCTCACCAATCACGGCATGCAACGGGTCCGCTTCAATCTGGAGCTGATGATCCGCGCCGATTTCGGCGATGTGTTCGAGGTGAAGTCCGGCCGCCAGGTGCGGCGCGGCCGCATCAGCACGACTTGGGACGAGGGCGCGCAGCGTCTGGTGAACAGCTACCGTAACGAGGATTTCCATCGCGGCGTGACCACGCGGATCCGCAGCGAGCAGACCGCCACCTACGCCAACGGCCGCATCACTTTCGAGATCACGCTCGATCCGGGCCAGGCCTGGCACGCCTGCCTGCTCTCCGACATCGAGGACGGGGCCGACATCATCTCGGCACCCACCGCCTGCACCGGCGAGAACCTGACCAGCCGCCCCGGCCGCGCGCTCACCGCGTGGCGCACCGAAGCGACCAAGCTGCGCACCAGCAACGAGGAGGTCTACCGCTCCTGGCGTCAGGCGATCGACGACATGGCGGCCCTCCGCCTGCCGGTCGAGGATGGCGACAGGACCGACGTGATTCCGGCGGCCGGTCTGCCCTGGTTCGTGGCCCTGTTCGGCCGCGACAGCCTGATCACCGCCATGCAGACGGCCCCGGTCTCGCCCGAGTTCCTGCGCGGCGCGCTGGTGGTGCTGGGCGAGCGGCAGGCCACCGAGCGCGATGACTACCGCGACGCCGAGCCGGGGAAGATCCTGCACGAGATGCGCCGCGGCGAGCTCGCGCATTTCAAGCTCATTCCGCACACGCCGTATTTCGGAACCGCCGACGCGACGCCGCTGTACCTGATGGCGCTGCACGATGCCTGGCGCTGGACCGGCGAGCGCGATCTCGTCGAACGGCTGCTGCCGGTCGCGGAACGCTGCCTGTCCTGGATCGACGAATACGGCGACCGCGACGGCGACGGGTTCCAGGAGTACCAGACGCGCAGCCCCGTTGGCTACGAGAACATGGGGTGGAAGGATTCCGAGGACGCCGTGCTGTATCCCGACGGCACGCTGGTCAAGGGACCGAAGGCGCTATGCGAGTTGCAAGGCTACGTCTATGCGGCATGGCAGGGCATGGCCGAGATCTTCGCGGCACTCGGCCAGCCGGGTCGCGCGGTGATCCTGCGCGACAAGGCGGCAGCGTTGCAGCGCCGCTTCGACGATGCGTTCTGGAACGAGTCGTTCGGCGGCTACGCCTATGCACTCGACGGCGACAAGCGGCAGGTGCTGGCTTCGGTCTCGAATATCGGCCATTGCCTGTGGACCGGCCTCATTCCCGCCGCACGAGCCAAGCGCGTGGTCGATCGGCTGATGAGCGATGACATGTTCAGCGGCTGGGGCATCCGCACGCTGTCGCGCGATCATTGCGCGTTCAATCCGTATTCCTACCACAACGGCTCGGTCTGGCCGCACGACAACGGCATCATCGCGCAGGGCTTCGCCCGCTACGGCTTCCACGACGAGGCGGCGCGTGTGGCGCGCGGCATCAGCGGCGCCGCCAGCTATTTCTCGATGCACCAGATGCCGGAGCTGTTCGCCGGCATGTATCGCAATGACAGCAATTTCCCGGTGCAATTCTGGGGCAGCAACGTGCCGCAGGCCTGGGCCGCGGGATCGAGCTTCGCACTGGTGCAGGCGCTGGTGGGCTTGCAGCCGGATGCCGCCGCCGGCCGGCTGTCCGTCAATCCGCATCTGCCGCACTGGCTGCCGGATCTGGAGCTGCATGGCATCGAGGTGGGCGGGCAGAGCTTCGATCTGCGGTTTCGCCACGACGAGGGCGGTAACGGGTTCGAGGTGCTGCGCGGGCCGGCGGATCGGGTGGAACGGCGAGAGGCGGCGGTTCTAGTCGGCTGAGACAGAGGTCGGAGGCTCGGCTGACGCAGCAGCGCGAGGCGTCTATAAGGCAGGCATGACCCTCGATTTCACCGAAGCCGAGATCCAGCGCTATTCGCGCCACATCCTGCTGCCGGAAGTGGGCGGCACGGGCCAGGCCCGGCTGCGCGAGGCCAGCGTGCTGGTGGTCGGCGCGGGCGGCCTCGGCAGCCCGCTACTGCTGTACCTCGCCGCCGCCGGCGTGGGGCATATCGGCATCGTCGATGACGATTCCGTGGAGCTGTCCAATTTGCAGCGGCAGATCGCCTTCGCCACGGCCGACCTGCGCCGGCCGAAAGCCGTGGCCGCCACCGAGGCGGCGCTACGGCTCAATCCCTCGGCCCGAGTTCGAGGCACTGCCGCTGCGGCTCGACGCACACAACGCGTTCGATTTGGTCTCACGGTTCGACATCATCTGCGACGGCACCGACAATTTCGCCACCCGCTTCCTCCTCTCCGACGCCTGCGTGCTGGCCCGCCGCACCCTGGTTTCGGCCGCCGTGCTGCGCTTCGAGGGCCAGCTCGCCACCTTCAAGCCGCACACCGCACCCGGCCTGCCCTGCTATCGCTGCCTCTACCCGGCCCCGCCGCCGCCCGGCCTGGTGCCTGCGTGCAGCGAGGCCGGGGTGATGGGCGCCGTGACCGGCGTTCTGGGCACGTTGCAGGCGACCGAGGTGCTGAAGGAGATCCTGGGCATCGGCGATAGCCTGGCCGGACGCCTGTTGATCTGGGACGCGCTGGCCGCCCGGATGCGCACCATCCGCCTGCCCGCCGACCCCGACTGCCCCGCCTGCGGCTCGCGCGCGAGCTTGCACGACCTGTCCGGCCATATGGCCGAAGCGGCGGAGCCGGCCTGTGCCCTCTGAGCGCGCGGCGGGCGATGACGACATGGGGCCGCTCGGCATCCTGCTGATCTCCGGCACGCACGAACGCGCGCACTACGCCTTCGTCATCGCCGCCGCCGCCGCTTCGGTGGGGCGGGCGGTGGTTCTCTTCGCCACCAATGACGGCTGTCACGCGCTGACCGAGGACTGGTCGGCACTCTCCGGCTCCGGCCGCGACGCCGCGGTGCGGGCGTTGGGGGTCGCGGGGCTCGGCGAGTTGCGCGAGTCGGCGGTGGAACTCGGGGTGCGCTGCATCGCCTGCGAGGCCGGGCTGCGCCTGTCCGGCCTGTCGCCCCGATCGCTGCGTGCGGAGGTGGAGGTGGCAGGGATCGTGACATTCCTCGACGCGACGCGAGGCGGCCAGATGGTCACGCTGTGAGGGCGCTGACCGCGGCCCTCGTCGCCGCCTGGATGGTAGGCCTTGGCAGCGCGTCGGCGCTGGCGCAGGGCGCGATCTCGGCACAGCCCCTGCCGCCCCCCGCCGGCGTCCAGAGCGCCCTTCCCGACGAAGAAGCCGGTGCCGCCGGCCGGCCGTCACGTGCCGGTGCTGAAGGCGCCCACGCTGCCGGTCAAGAAGCCGGCGCCACACAAGCCGCCGCCGGCACGGGCAGCGAAAAAGCCCGAGAAGCCATCTCCGAGACCCGCGGCCAAGCCCGCGGCCAAGCCGGCGCCTCCGGTGGCGGCGCCTCCCGCGCCCGCGCCCGCGCCACCGCCGAAGATCGACCCGAACAAGGGCACCTCCACCGGCCTGCCGCTGCCGCGCTGGGCGGCGTTCCGCTCCGACGACGTGAACCTGCGCTCCGGTCCGGGGATGCAGTATCCGATCGACTGGGTGTATCATCGGCGCGACCTGCCGGTTCACATCCTGCGCGAGTTCGAGGTCTGGCGGCTGGTGCAGGAGCAGGACGGCACCAAGGGCTGGGTGCACGAGGCGACGCTCACCGGCCGTCGCGGCTTCATCGTCCAGGGCGGCGAACAGGTGCTGCGCGCCAGCCCCGCCGATACCGCTGGTCCCGTGGCGAAGCTGGAACCGGGAGTGGTGGGGCATATCCGCCGCTGTCCGGCTGCCTCGGATTGGTGCGACGTGCAGGCGGGCGATTATCACGGCTGGCTGAAGCGCAGCGCGATGTACGGTGTCTCGCCGGGAGAGAAGGTCGAATGATCCGCGCGGCCGTCCTGGCGCTCTGCCTCGTGTGGCCGCTGGCGGCTCGGCCCGCCTCGCTGCCCGCGGTCGAGGGCGACCATGCGATGGTGGTCACGGCGCAGCGCCTGGCGACCCGGGTCGGCGCCGACATCCTGCATGACGGCGGCAACGCCGTCGATGCGGCGGTGGCGATCGGCTACGCGGAGGCGGTCGTCAACCCGTGCTGCGGCAATATCGGCGGCGGCGGCTTCATGACCCTGCGGCTGGCCGACGGCCGGACGACCTTCCTCGATTTCCGCGAAACCGCGCCCGCCGCGGCCAGCGCCGGGATGTATCTCGACGCCTCCGGCAAGCCGGTCGCGCAACTCAGCCTCGATGGCTGGAAGGCGGCGGGCGTGCCGGGCACTGTCGCCGGGCTGGATGCGGCCTTGCAGCACTACGGCACCATGACCCGTGCGCAGGTGATGGCGCCGGCGATCCGGCTGGCACGCGACGGTTTCGTGCTGACACAGGCGGATGCAGACATCCTGCGTCCCGATACGCGGCGTTTCGCCCGCGATCCGGCGGCGGCCGCCGTGTTCCTGCACCATGACGGCACGCCGTTTCGGGCCGGCGAGCGGCTGATCCAGTCCGACCTCGCCGCGACCTTGCAGGCGATCGCCGAGAACGGTCCCCCCGCGTTCTATTCCGGACGGATCCCGAAGGCGGTCGAAGCCGCCTCCCTCGCCGGCGGCGGCGTGCTGACCGCGTCCGACTTTGCGGCCTACACGGCGCGCGAAACCCCGCCGCTGTCGTGCACTTATCGCGGCTTCTCGATCATCTCGGCGCCGCCGCCATCATCAGGCGGCACGACGCTGTGCGAAATCCTCGGCGTGCTGGACAGTTATGATCTGCGCGCGCTCGGCTTCCATTCCGCCGCCGGGGTGCATCTGCTGGCCGAGGCGATGCGCCACGCCTTCTTCGACCGCAACACCTATCTGGGCGATCCGGCTTTCGTCGCCAATCCGCTGGACTGGCTGCTGTCGGCGCCGCATCTCGCCGCCATCCGTGCCGCGATCGGCGCGCGGGCCACTCCCTCGGACACGCTGCGGCCGGGTGTCGCCCCACACGAGCAGGCCGAGACGACGTCGTTCGTGGTGGTGGACGGCAAGGGCAATGCCGCGAGTGTCACCTACACGCTGAACAACGGTTTCGGTGCCGGTGTCATGGCGCCCGGTACCGGCTTCCTGCTCAACGACGAGATGGACGATTTCGCCACCGCCCCGAACACGCCCAATTTGTTCGGGCTGGTGCAGGGCACGCGCAATGCGGTGGCGCCCGGCAAGCGGCCGCTATCGTCGATGGCGCCGACCATCGTGCTGTACCGCGGTCATCTGGCCTATGTGCTGGGTTCGCCCGGCGGCAGCCGCATCATCACCATCGTCTCCGAAGTGTTGATGAACCTGATCGATCACGACATGGCGCCGCAGGAAGCGGTGGACGCGCCACGGCTGCACATGCAGGGCCTGCCGGACACGCTGTTCGCCGAACCGTTCGCGCTGTCGCCGGATACCGCGTCGCTGCTTCGGAGCGAGGGTTACCGAATCAAGGAGCAGACTCCCTGGGGCGATGCGACATTGATCGCGATTGGTCCGCTTCGTCGAAGGTGAGCGGCGTTGCCAGTTCCGGCAACGACGCGACGCCGGTGCATGGGATGCGGCCTGGACGGCTGTATGGTGCCAGCGATCCGCGGCGGCCGGCGGGGGCCGCGATCGGGGAATGAGTTGGGGGAACCGGATGGGGCCGCCGGTCGTGGCCGCGCCTGTCGCCGTGACTCGCCGCGCCGTCCTTGTCGGGGCAGCTTCATGTCCTCCGCTCGCGCAGGCTCGGGCGGCGGACCAACTGTCGGCGACGGCACTGCGGAGCGCTCGGGAGCGCATCGCGGCAATCGAGAAGCGTGATGGTGGCCGGCTGGGCGTGGCCGTGCTCGACACCGGAACCGGCGCGCGGGTGCAGCACCGTGCCGACGAACGCTTTCCCATGTGCAGCACCTTCAAGTTCCTCGCCGCTGCCGCGGTTCTCAAGCAGGCGGAAGCAGGAACCGTGCGCCTCGACCAAAGAATCCCGTACGGACCAGCGGATCTGCTGAGCTATGCACCGGTTACGAAGGCGCATGTCGCCGAAGGCGGCATGACATTGGCCGCGCTGTGCGCCGCGGCTCTCAACTGGAGCGACAACACCGCGGCAAATCTCCTGCTGCGAGTGATCGGCGGCCCCACTTCCGTCACGCGATACGCGCGGTCGCTCAGCGACGATATCACGCGCCTTGATCGCGACGAACCAACACTCAACACCTGCACTCCCGGCGATCCGCGCGACACGACGAGCCCGAACGCGATGCTGCGAGACATGCAAGCCGTACTGCTGGGGCAGGCGCTCTCCCCGCCGTCGCGGCGGCAAATCGAGGCATGGCTCGCCACTGACAAGGTGGCCGCGAAGCGGCTCCGCGCCGGCCTTCCGTCCTCCTGGCGCGTCGGTGACAAGACAGGCAGCGGCGATCACGGGACGGCGAACACCATCGCGATCGTGCGGCCGCCCGACCGGGCGCCGATCCTTGTCACGGCCTACTACACGGAGTCTCCGTCCCGGCGCGATATCCAGGACGCGGCCCACGCCGAAATCGGTCGCATCATCGCCGCAACGTTCTGAGTGGCGGCCGCCGGCTCTACGTCGGCACAGCCGCCGCGGGCGCCAGATCCGGCACCCGCGCGTAGAGCGCCTGCGTCAACTCCTCCCGGCGGTTCCACAGCGAGCGATACCACGCCGCGCGCCGCGCCACCTGATAGGCCAGCATCCGGTTGCGCGCGACATGCGTGCGGGCCGCGATCGCAAGTCCGCGTGTCCAATCCGGGCTCGCGATCATGCGGACAAGCTGCTGCTGCAATCCGGCCGCGTCCTGGAACAGCAGTCCGGTGCGCCCGTCCTCGATGCTTTCGCCATAGACGACGTGGCTGGCAAGGGCTGCGAGGCCGTAGGCCGACGCTTCCAGAAACTTCAGGTCGGACTTGCAGCGATTGAACGGAGTGTCCGCCAGCGGCATGAAGCAGATGTCGCTGCCGGCCAGCAGGTCGAGATAGGTCGCATAGTCGCAGAGCGGCGTATAGTCCTTGTGCTCGGTGTCCAGCGCGTCGAAGAACCCGCGATCGGCAACCACGCGGAAAAACAGGCGCGACCCCGCCAGACGCGCCACGGCATTGAGCGCCGGCATGAAGGCGGGCCAGTCCTGGTCGCGGTTGATGCCGCCGAAGAACAGCGTCAGCCGCTCCGCCCGCTGGAAGCTGCGCACATCCGGCAGCCTCGCGACCCCGTTGGGCAGCACGACCACTTCGGGATTGTGCAGGCGCAGGACTTCGGCCAGCGGCTCGGTCGAGGTCTGCACCGCATGGACGCCACGGAAGTTGTACACGTCCTCGTTCTGCAGGACGGGGATGTAGTCCGGATGGTCGTCGAACTCGCACACCAGCAAATGTCCGCGCGCCAGCAGCGCCCGCAGCGTCGCCACCCCGGTCGTGCCCGTCAGCGCCGGGCGATGCAGGATGAAGATGCAGGGCGTGCCTTCGGGCAGGCGCGGCGCCTCGAATTGCTCGACCACCTGCACCATCAGGCCTGGATCGGTGGACAATGCAGCCATCGGCTGCATGACGCGCACCTCGGAGACGCCGCCGATCGGCTGGAGCTTGCTCGATGCGACGGCGAGCGTCGGCTGCGGACGCCTTCCGGCTCGCCAGACATGCTGCAAGGGGGCCGCGCGCCGCAGGTACTCCTCGGCAGTCACGCCAAGCCTTGCCAGCGCCGGCTGGATCGCGCGCGCGAAGGCCTCCGCAGCACCCGCGTTGAACACCCGCGCCTTCACGTCCAGCGGCTGCAAGCCCGCCTCCTCCAGCGCGCGACGGGTCGTCTGCGGGCTGAACCAGCGCAGATGGGTTCGATCGAACAGGCCTTGCGGCTCGTAGTTCCATGTGCCGCGCAACAGGCGCTCGACAAAGCTCCAGTGTTCCACGTTCGGCATGCAGACGATGACGATGCCGGTCTCCGACAGCGACTGCACCTGCTGGCGCAGCACCGCCCACGGATCTTGCAGGTGCTCCAGGATGTCGCCGTATATGATGCAATCGAATCCGCCGCGCGGCAGGCTGCCGCGGAACGGCAGCGGATCGCGCTCCACATCGCCTTCCAGCACATGATGCATCCGCTGCCGCGCGACGGCGGCCGCCTGCGGGTCGCGCTCGATCCCCACCATCATCGCCGCCGGATTGCGGCGCAGATACTCCGCCGCCAGCGCACCGGTCGCACAGCCCACGTCGAGCACGGCGCGCGCGGCGAGCGGGATGCGATCGACGATGTCGGGATTGGCCGCGTCGGGATAGTTCGACATCAGGCCCGCTGGTCTCGCCCGGTCATCCGGCCGTGACCGCCGGCCGGCCGATGCCATGATAGGCAAGACCGGCCTCGCGCATTGCGGACGGCTCGAAGATGTTGCGCAGATCGACCACGACGCGGCCGCTCATGGTGGCGCGCAGGCGGTCGGGCGCCAGTGCCCGGAACTCGTTCCATTCGGTGATGACGACCAGCGCGTCCGAGCCCTGCGCCGCGTCCATCGCGTCTCGGCAGTAGGTGACGGCATTCGGCAGCATCGGTGCGGCCTGATTCATCCCCTCCGGATCGAAGGCGCGAATCGTGGCACCGTCCTCACACAGCCGGGTGATGATCGGCACTGATGGCGCATCGCGCATGTCGTCCGTCTCCGGCTTGAACGTGAGGCCCAGCACCGCGATCGTCTTGCCGCGCACGCTGCCGCCGCAGGCGGCGATGACGCGCGCCGCCATGCCGGATTTGCGGGCATCGTTCACCGCCACCACCGCCTCGACCAGCCGGCTGGGCGCGCCCGCTTCCTGCGCGATGCGCACCAGCGCCAGCGTGTCCTTGGGGAAGCACGACCCGCCGAAGCCAGGGCCGGCGTGCAGGAACTTGCGGCCGATGCGCCCGTCCAGGCCGATGCCGCGTGCCACGCCATGCACATCGGCGCCCACTTTCTCGCACAGATCCGCCATCTCGTTGATGAACGTCACCTTCATCGCCAGGAAGGCGTTGGCCGCATATTTCGTCAGCTCCGCCGTCTCCACGTCGGTAAAGACGATCGGTGCCTCGATCAGGTACAGCGGGCGATACAGCCGGCGCAGGATCTCGCGCGCCCGTTCCGATCCGGTGCCGATCACCACCCGGTCCGGACGCATGAAATCCTCGATGGCGCTGCCTTCGCGCAGGAACTCCGGATTGGATGCGATATCGAATTCGAGTTCCGGGCGGATCGCGCGCACGATCTCGCTGATGTGGCGCCCGGTCCCGACCGGCACCGTGCTCTTGGTGACGATCACCGCGTAGCCGGTCAGCGCCCGCGCGACCTGCTCGGCCGCGCCGTACACATAGCTCAGGTCGGCATGGCCGTCGCCCCTGCGGGTCGGCGTGCCGACGGCGATGAACATCGCCTCCGCACCCTCGATCGCCCAGGCTACGTCGTTGCCGAACGCCAACCGTTTCGCGGCGACGTTCTCCTCCACCAGCCGGTCCAGGCCCGGCTCGTAGATCGGCAGCCGCGCCGCTTGCAGTGCCTCCAGCTTGGCGGGGTCCGCTTCCACCACCCGCACCTCGCCGCCGAACTCCGCGAAGCACGCGGCCGAGACCAGGCCCACATACCCGCCGCCGATCATCGCGATTCGCACCGCGCCCGCCCTCCGTTGCCGCTGCTGCGGATGGACCACAAAACGCGGCGAAAGGCTATGCGGCGCAGCCACGCGCGGCTTGAGGCGCCCGTTGTGCATGCCAGACTGGTGCGGGCGGTCGGACTCGAACCGACACTCTGTCACCAGAACCGGATTTTGAGTCCGGCGCGTCTACCAGTTCCGCCACGCCCGCGACCGCAGGCCGGCAATACAGGCGAGCCGCCGGATCGCGTCAAGCCTCGTGCCGTCAGCTAGACCCGCTCGCTGGCGGCGATCGCCAGCTTGCACCCGGTCTTGATGACCCGGTGCAGCAGCCGGTAGGCCGGCGCCTGTTCGGCCTCGTTTTGCAGGCCGATGTCGCGGTGCTCCAGCTCCTCGGCCCGGAACGCCTCGATCACCCCGCGCAATTCCGCCTCGTCCTCGCCCAGCCTCGCCGCCTGCGCGGAATAGTGTTCGTCGATCGCCTCCTCCACTGCCACGGTGCAGGCCATCGCCGCCCGCTCGCCCAGCGCCGCCGTGGCAGCTCCCAGCGCAAAGCCGGCCAGATGCCATAGCGGCAGCAGCGCCGTCGGCCGCACCCGGCGGCTGGCGATCAGCTCGGCGAAGGTGTCGAGGTGATGCTGCTCCTGCGCCTGCATGTGGCGCAGCAGCTCCGCTTTCGGCCCGCGCCCCAGCACGGCAAGCTGGCCTTGATAGATGCGCTTGGCGCCATATTCCCCGGCATGGTCCACGCGCACCATCCGCTCGATCGCCTGCCGCGCGGTGGGCTCGCCGGGCAGCCCTGCGGTGTCGCTGGCACTCATCTCTCGCTCCGTCGCGTGCGCCACAGGAACATGGCGAGGCAAACTGCAAACACCAGCGCGAAGATCAGGTTCATGGCCGCCATCGACAGCGGCACGGCGGGCAGCAGGTAGGTCGGGTCTTCGCAGGCCTTCGACGGATGCGCCGGCATGTGCGCCAGCCGTTCGGCAATGCTGCCGCCCATGTAGCGCGGCGCCTGGCATTGCGGCAGCGGACTGGGCCACAACCCGTTCTCCACGCCGACATGCAGGGCACCGGCCGCGGCCCCCGCGAGCGCCGCGAGCACCACCAGCATCGCCGCCAGCCGCGCCAGGGAACGGGGCAGCACCAACCCCAGCAGCGACAGCACCAGCGCCACCCGATACGGCCAGCGCTCGATCAGGCACAGCGCACAGGGCACCAGCCCACCCCACCATTCCGACCCGAAGGCCAGCAGCAGGGCCGCACCCGAGGCCAGCGCGGAAAGCGCGAGCGCCACCTTCAGACGCGAGATGATCATGGCGGCATATGGCCGCCTGGTGCTGCACGCGGCAAGTTGCCGTGGCGTCCCACCCCGCCTAGCGTCGCGGCACGCAGGACGGGTGACGGATGATGCTGAAGCTGTGGGGCAGGACCAATTCCAGCAACGTGATGAAGGTCTGGTGGCTGCTGGAGGAGTTGGGGGTCAGCTACGAACGAACCGACGCCGGCATGGGGTTCGGCGGCAACGACACACCGGAATACCGCCGCATGAGCCCGCTGGGGCTGGTGCCGGCGCTGCAGGACGGGGATTTCTCGCTGTTCGAGAGCAACACGATCCTGCGCTACCTGTCCGATACCCAGGCGCCGCTGCATCGCTGCTATGCTGCCGATCCCAAGCAACGAGCGATCATCGACGCCTGGATGGACGTGCAGCAGACGGCTCTCGGGCCGCCGCAGGGCGCGCTGTTCGTGGCCGCAATTCGTACCCCGGCAGACAAGCGGGATCCGAAGACCATCGCCGCCGCCGTGGGTCCCGCCGCGGCGATGTGGGGGCTGGTCGAGCGGCAATTGGCCGCCCACCCCTATGTCGTGGGCGAGCGCCTGACGCTTGCCGATATGGCCTTCGGCCCGCATGTGCATCGCTGGTTCAACATGGCGATCGAGCGGCCCGAGATGCCGCACCTGCGGGCATGGTACGATCGGCTCCTGGCCCGGCCAGCCTATGCGCGGACCTGCGCCGCGCCCCTCACCTGAGCGAGCCGCCGCTTACGCTGCGTTGCAGCAATCCGTCGGAGCAGCGCAATGAACGCTGGCGTTCGGGCGCAGTGATGCGCTATAACCATCTGGCAGAAAAGCCTCGACTGCCCGGGGCTTGCGCAGCAGCACGAAGTCGCACCGCCATGCCGCCGCTCGCCCCCATGCTAGGCCGCCGCCTTCTTCTCGCCAGCATCCTGGCGACGCCGGTCATTCCGCAGGCGCTGGGCGGCGTGACGTCGGCGCCCGCACCCGCACCGGTTCCGGAAGGGCCGCTGCCAGACCTGACCGGGGCGGTCGCGCCGCCCCTGGTGGCGCCGGTCGTCGCGGCGGCCCCTGCGGCGCGCCCAGCGCGCCGGCGCAGGCCGCTCCGGCGCTCCCGGCATGGCGGCGCAACGCCATAGCACCGCCGCCCCAGGACGGCCGGCCCGCCATCACCATCGTCATCGACGACATGGGCTGGATGCACCCGCATACCGAGCAGGCGGTCGCCCTGCCCGGTCCGCTGACGCTCGCCTGGTTCCCATTCTCGCCACGGCTCGACATCCAAGTGCCGGCCGCCATGGCCTTCGGGCACGAGACGATGCTGCACATGCCGATGCAGTCGTTCTCCAACAGCACGGCGCAGACCGGACCGGACCCGCTGCGCATCGACCTGCCGCCGGCTGTCAACCTGGCGCGGCTGAAGGCGGCCATCGCCGCGGTGCCCAGCAGCGTCGGGCTGAACAACCACATGGGATCGGTCGCCACCCGCAACATCCCGCTGATGGACATCGTGGCCGACCAGGCCAAGGCGCACGGCTTCCTGTTCCTCGACAGCATCACCATCCCGCACAGCGTCGCCCTCTCCTGCGCCGAGGCAGCAGGCGTGCCTGCCGCCGGGCGCGACATCTTCATCGACTACAAGATGAAGCCCGAGGTGATCCGCGGCCAGTTGGCGCTGATCGAGGCGACCGCGCGCCGCCGCGGCCATGTCATCGCCATCGGCCACCCGCGCCCGCTGACGCTGGAGGCCCTGGCCGCCTGGCTGCCGACCCTGCCCGGCAAGGGCTTCGCGCTCTGGCCGATGTCGGCGACCATCGCCTGGCGCGACCGCCTGCCGCCGATCGCCGGCCACGCGGTCTAAGCCTGCGCGCCAGCATGCGCGTGCTCCTGGCGGGATTCGAACCGTTCGGGGGCGAGGCGGCCAATCCGTCCGTGCTGGCTGTGTCGCGTCTGGCCGAAGCGCCGCCGTCCGGAATCGCGCTCAGCACTCTGATCCTGCCGGTGGCCTATGGCCGCGCCTGGCCTGATCTGCTGGCCGCCCTTCGCAGGGATGAACCGGAACTGCTGCTGCTGACCGGCCTCGCGGGCGGGCGGTCCGGCCTGAGCTTCGAGCGCGTGGCGCTCAACCTGGATGACGGCCCGATCGCCGACAATGAGGGCGAGCGGCGGCGCGACGTGGCGGTGATCGCGGGTGGCCCAGCCGCCTATTTCACCACGGCGCCCGCGCGAGACATGGCCGAAGCCTGTGCTGCGGCTGGCGTGCCGGCCACCCTCTCAACCAGCGCCGGCACTTTCCTGTGCAACCACGTGCTGTACCGGGCCTGCCATCACGCCGCCACCGAGAGACCCAGGCTGCGCTGCGGCTTCCTGCATCTGCCTTTCCTGCCGGAGCAGGCGGCCCGGCACGAGGCCGCGCCCAGCTTGACGCTGGAAGCGATGACGACGGGACTGCGGGCGGCGCTGGAGGCGTGCGAGTCTGTCTATGCAGCAACCGCCGTGGAGGAGCCGCGCCACAGATCGATCCCACCCTCGTTCGCGTGCTGATCGATCGCCGCCAGTTCCTCGGGCGAGAACGCCAGCTTCGCCAGCGCGTCGAGCGAGTCGTCGAGCTGGGCCACGTTGCGCGCACCGATCAGCGCCGAGGTGACGCGCGGATCGCGCAAAGTCCAGGCCAGCGCCATCTGCGCCAAACTCTGACCGCGCGCGCGCGCGATCTCGTTCAGCGTCCGCACACGACGCAGATTCTCCTCGGTCAGCAAGCTGTGCTTCAGCGATCCGCCCTTGGCCGCGCGCGCGTCGGCCGGCACGCCGCTCAGGTATTTGTCGGTCAGCATTCCCTGCGCCAGCGGCGAGAAGGCGATGCAGCCGACGCCCAACTCGCCCAGCGCGTCCAGCAGCCCGTGCTCGATCCAGCGGTTCAGCATCGAGTACCGACGGCTGATGGATCAGCAGCCTGACGCCCATGCCGTCCAGGATCGCCGCCGCACGGCGCGTCAGCTCCGGCGAATAGGAGGAGATGCCGACATAGAGCGCCTTGCCCTGGCGCACCGCATCGGCCAAGGCGCCCATCGTCTCCTCCAGCGGCGTGTGCGGGTCCACGCGGTGCGAGTAGAAGATGTCCACGTAGTCCAGGCCCATGCGGCGCAGGCTCTGGTCCAGGCTCGCGCGCAGGTATTTGCGCGAGCCGAAATTGCCGTACGGGCCGGGCCACATGTCGTAGCCGGCCTTGGTCGAGATCAGCATCTCGTCGCGATACGGGCGGAAATCGGCCTCCAGGATGCGGCCGAAGTTTTCCTCCGCCGAGCCGTAGGGCGGCCCGTAATTGTTCGCCAGATCGAAATGCGTGACCCCGCGATCGAAGGCGCGGCGCAGCACGGCACGGCCGGTCTCGAACACGTCCGAGCCGCCGAAGTTCTGCCAAAGACCGAGCGAGATGGCCGGCAGATCCAGTCCGCTCCGGCCGCAGCGGCGGAACTGCGCATGATCGTAGCGGTCGGCGGCGGCGAGGTGCGGCATGATGTGCTCCGTTGCGTAGGGATCAGGCGTTCGATGCCGGGGATCGCCACTCGGCGCCCGTGTCGTGATCGGGATGCTGGTAGTTCACCAGCCGCGCGGCGAGCCCTGGCGCATCCTCCTCCGTGCTGCGCTTGGGCAATGCGGCGACGTCGTCCCACCAAGGCATGCGCGATTCGATACCGACCTGTTCGACGGGTGCGATCGTGGCCGGCACGTCCAGGCTGCCCAATGTGACGCTGATACGGTCCTTGTCGAGATAGCGGAAGGTCAACGGCGTGCCGCAGGCGGCGCAGAAATCGCGTGCCGCGACCGAGGAGCTGTGGAATGTGCCGGGCGTGCCGCGCGTCCAGGCGAAATCCGCGCGCGGCACCCCGCCCGCGGCCAGGAACGCGCCGCCGGTCGCCTTCTGGCACATGCGGCAATGGCACAGGTCCGGTGCGGTCGGCACGGAGGAGAGTGCGTAGCGCACCGCCCCGCACTGACAGCCGCCGGTGATCCTGGTCATGCTTCGTTCCTCTCCCTAATAGAGCAGCCGTGCCCGGATCGTGCCCGTCGATCGCGCGCAGCGCCTCCAGCACGTCCTCGCCGCCGGCCGCTCCCGTCCGCCTCGACCACGACATAGCCGATATCGCCCTCGGTTTGCAGGAACTGCCCGGCGATATTCAGGCCGCGTTCGGAGAACACGTCGTCGATCCGCCGCAAGATGCCGGGAACGTTGCGATGCACGTGCATGTAGCGCGTGCCGCTGGGACGCGCCGGCAACTGCACCTGCGGGAAATTGACCGCGCCGACGGTGGCGCCCGTGTCGCTGTAGGCGACCAGCTTCTCCGCCACCTCGGCGCCGATGCGCGCCTGCGCCTCGACCGTGGAGCCGCCGACATGCGGCGTCAGGATCACGTTCGGCAGCCCCTGCAACGGCGTGCGCAGGCGCTCGTTGTTGGAGGCCGGCTCGACCGGGAACACATCGACCGCGGCGCCCAGCAGGTGCCCGTCGCGCACGGCGCCGGCCAGCGCGTCCAGATCGACCACGGTGCCGCGGCTGTTGTTGATCAGCACGCTGCCCCGCTTCATGGCGGCAATCTCTCGCGCACCGATCATGCCGAACGTGTCCAGCGCCTCGGGCACGTGCAGGCTGACCGCGTCGCTCTCCGCCAGCAATGCGTGCAGGCTCGCGGCTGGCTGCGCGTTGCCGTGCGGCAGCTTGGCCTGCGTGTCGTGGTAGATCACGCGCATCCCCATCGCCTCGGCAAGCACCGAGAGCTGGCTGCCGATATTGCCGTAGCCTACGATGCCCAGCACCTTGCCGCGAACCTCGTTACTGTGGGCGGCCGATTTTTCCCATGTGCCGCGATGCGCCGCCTCGCTTTTCGTCGGGATGCCGCGCAGCAGCATGATGATCTCGCCGATCACTAGCTCGGCCACGCTGCGGGTGTTGCTGAACGGCGCGTTGAACACGGGGATCGCGCGCCCCCGCGCCGCCGCCAGATCGACCTGGTTGGTGCCGATGCAGAAGCAGCCGACCGCCACCAGCCGATCCGCCGCATCCAGCACCGCCCGCGTCAGTTGCGTGCGGCTGCGGATGCCCAGGATATGCACGCCCTCCAGCGCTTCGCTCAGCGCCGGCCCGTCAAGGGCGGTGCGCAGGCGGGTGACATTGGCGTAGCCGGCCCGGCCGAACAGGTCCACGGCGCTGTCATGGATGCCTTCCAGCAGCAGGATGCGGATGCGGTCCTTGGACAGCGACAGTGGCTTCTGTGACATGCGGGCGCAAGGCTCGGCTAAGGGAGGGCCTGTCTTGTAGGGGAGCCGGGATGACGACGGAAGCCGCCGCCGAGTTGCGCCGATTGCTGGGGGTGATGGCCGCCCTGCGCGATCCACGAGACCGGCTGCCCGTGGGACGTGCAGCAGGATTTCGCCAGCATCGCGCCGTATACGATCGAGGAGGCGTACGAGGTGGCCGACGCGATCGCGCGCGCCGACATGCCCGCACTCGCCGACGAGCTGGGCGATCTGCTGTTCCAGGTCGTCTATCACGCGCGCATGGCCGAGGAGGCCGGGCAGTTCGCCTTTGCCGACGTGGCGCGCGCCATCACCGCGAAGATGATCCGCCGCCACCCGCACGTGTTCGGCGACGCCGCGGCGCGCGACGCCAGCCGCCCAGACGGCCGCCTGGGAGGAGCAGAAGCACGCCGAGCGCGCCGCCCGCGCCGAGGCGGGCACGCTGGCGGGCATTCCGCTGGCGCTGCCCGCGCTGACGCGCGCACAGAAGCTGACGCAGCGGGCGGCGCGGGTCGGGTTCGACTGGCCGGATGCGGCGGCCGTGCTCGACAAGCTGGAGGAGGAAGCGGCCGAGCTGCGCGCCGAACTGCCGGATGCCTCGCGCGAGCGGTTGCAGGACGAGATGGGCGACCTGCTGTTCGTCTGCGCCAATCTGGCGCGCAAGCTGGGGCTGGACGGCGAGGCCTGCCTGCGCGCCGCCAACGCCAAGTTCGAGCGGCGGTTCGGGGGGGTGGAGGCGCGGCTGGCCGAGGCGGGGCGCGGGCCGGCGGAGGCGAGCCTGGAGGAGATGGAGGGGCTCTGGGGGGAGGTGAAGGCTGGGGAGCGATAGAGGGGTTGCACCCCACGATGCGAGCGGCTCCGCGATGTGACATCTTCAGGTCGCGGGCGAAACAGGGCATGCTCGCTCCAACACGCCCGAACAAAGCCGGACAACGATGCTAAACGACAATCTTTGCGTTGACGACACCCAGGTTCGGGAAGATCTAAAAAACCTGCTTCAATTCGTCGAGCAACTCCTCGCCAGGCGAGACAAGGTTGTTTTTGACATCACGGAATACCCGATCCGCATCACCGAGAAAGATCTGCTCGGAGGCGACGGCGCGCCGCTGCCAGGTATTGTGTTCGGTCGATCGGAAGATGTCTGGCTGTCGTTCGACCGCCTTCAGGAGCGACGCCCGCCAGCGCCATCCGCCCAGCTCCAGCCCTGGATGCGCCACGAGCCGCGACCGATGCCGAACAAGCCGCCAAGCCTGCTTGCCGAGCGGATTCTGCACGTCACGGCGGAAGAGGCCACGGATTTGATCGAAGCCGGCCTTGCCGATCGCGGGACCGTCGCTCTCCTCGAAGACAAGGACACAGCGACCGGGACTTGGGCCGTCGCGCTGCGTCCGGGCGAGCTGCCTGCAATCACTGAGGCCCTTGCCTCCTACACCGAAGGCGCCTGGCGAACCTGGGCGACAGACGAGGCGCCGCGCCGCCAGACGATCCGGTTGTACGAAGCGCTCTACAAGGCCCATGCCCAGATCGCCGCGACGGGGGGCGAGGGAGGACAGGAGCTTGTTGTGGGCATCGGCCTCGCCCGTTGGCTCCAGGATGGGCGCCGGATCAACATGCCGGTCATCGAGCAGCGGGCCGAGTTCGAGCTGAACCATTCCAACGGAACTCTGACGATTTTGCCGCGCAACGTGCCGCCCGCCCCTGTCTTGCGGCCCTTCCTAGAGCTCGGCATCTCCGACGCCGCCCATCTGCAACGCGACATGGCCACGAAGCTCGAGCAGATCGCGAAGGATCCCGATATCGCGTTCGGACCGTTTCAGCCGTCGAGCTTCCGCGGCGTGCTGGAAACCTGTGCGGCCCGGCTGGACGCCAGCGGCGTGGTCGTGGCACCGGACGAGGAACTGGGTCCGGCTGGGGATGGGCTTCGCATCAGCCCGAGCTTCTGCATCATCGTCCGTCCGCGTCGCGACGACATTCTGCGCGACGACATGCGTCGTTTGGCGGACCTTCTGGCGCGCAGCGAAACGACGCTGCCCGAGACCGCCCGCCGCTTTGTTCTGCCTCCACCGGATGTGCCCGTAGATGATGACGATGAGCCGATTGGCCCGGGAATCGATTTTCCGGTCCGGGTTGGAGGCGCCGGCGGGGTCGACAATGGTGACGATGATCGCGGCAAGAAGCGCCGCGACTGGCTGTTCTTCCCGCTGCCCGCCAATGAGGACCAAGAGGAAATCGCGCGCCGGCTGGACCAGGCGGACGTGACCGGCGTCGTCGTGCAGGGGCCACCAGGAACCGGCAAGACGCACACCATCGCCAACATCATCGGCCACTCCATGGCCCGGGGCCGCCGCGTTCTTGTGGCGGCCCACACGGGCGAGGCGCTGGGCGCGATTCGCGACAAGCTCCCTCCCGCCTTGCGTGGTCTCACCATCGCCGTAACGCATAGCGATCGCGAGGGCGCGCGGCAGTTGGAAGAAGCTGTTGCGGCGCTCGCGGACAGGACGCAGTCGATCAACCAGCGCGAAGCCAAGCAGCGGGTGAACGATCTCCTCCGCTCCATCGACGAGGCGGACACACGGTTGACGGAGATCGGCGCGTCTCTGGAGGCGGTTGCGCGCGCAAACCTTAGCAAGGTACGGTGGCGCGGCGGCGACGCCCTGCCGCACGTCATCGCCACCTGGGCCGCCGGCCAGGGCGAGCGGCACGCATGGTTTCCGGACAGGCTCGACCTGACACCGGAATACGAACCACGTTTTGACGAGGCAGACATCGCCGAGATCAGGGAACTCCGCCGCCGGCTGGGTGAGGACATCGCCTATCGTGCCGAGCATCTGCCAACCGGCTCCGAGGCGCTTCCAGGACTCGCCAACGTAGTTGCGGCACATCGCTTGCTGCGCGGGCAAGAGGAGCGCCGAGAAAGGGAGCGCGATGGCACCCTCCCTCGAATCGATTTCTCGGCGGCGAAGCCGGGCGAGGTCGCGGACATGCTCGCATGGCTGGAGCGGCTGGAGGAATGGCGGAACACGTGTCCGGACCATCCCTGGATGGTCGCGGCGTGGGAACGCATGGCGGCCGGGCATTTGCCAGAACGTCACGGAGGCGAGGCGTTGCGTCCATTGCTGGACGAAGCGGCGGATTTGGCAGCCCGAGGCGAGACGCTCGCTTTGTCCGCGCTGGAGCTCTCGGACGTTGCGGACGGGGATCGGCTGGGCGACGCTCTCGGACGATTGGCTTCCGGCCGGTCGGCGTTCGGCTTCTTCGGTGGACTCGGCCGTAACCCGGTGAAGGAGGCGATCGATTCCGCCCGTGTTGCGGCGGAGCGGCCAGGAGATGCCGCGGCCTGGACCAAGCTCCTCCAGCTTCATGCCTGGCACCGGGAAACACGAGGCTTCGTGGCCCGGTGGAACGCCTTTGCGGCGCAACATGCGCTGACGCGGCTCTCCGGCGACCAGGCGAGTGCCCGGGATGGAGTGCGACGCCTCGGCAGGTCGGTGTCGCACATGCTGGCCCTGATGGCCGAGGCACAGCTCCGGCTGGAGCGATTGCGTCTCCTGTTCCCGTACGGACTGGAGACCGCAGCCGTCGTATTTCGGATGGATGTCAGCCTGGCAGTTGCCTCGCTCCGCGCGAACATGGGCGATGCCGAGATTGCCGAGGCCGAGCGACTGCGCGAGTTGCTGCGTGAGACGGGAGAGCGCACCGGCAATCTGCTCGGCGATGCTCTGCTTCAGGTCGCGGACAGCCTCGGCAGCCGCCAAATCGAGGATGCAGCGGCGGCTGACGCATGGCGGGAGATTTCAGGCTGAAACCGATCGGCTCGCGAAGCTGCGGGCTGATCTCCGCCGCTTCTCCGAACTCGCGGCCTTGATTTGTACGAGTGGAGCGCCAAGATGGACCGCGCTTTTCGAACGGCCGTCGTCCGGCGAGAACGATTTGCTTCTGCCTGAAGATTGGCGCGACGCATGGGATCATGCGCGCGCGACCGGCTTTCTGGCCCGCATCACCGATCGCACCGGGGTCCAGATGCTTACGCGAGAGCGGGTCGAGCTTGCCGCCGCGCGCGAGCGCCAGTTTCTCGAAGTTATCGAATTGCTGACCTATCTCGGGCTGCGCAGCCGACTGACCGAAAACGTGCAAGCGGCGCTACGCCAGTTCCTGGCTGCCCTCGCAAAGCTGCCGAAAACCGCCGGGGCGAAGACGGCGGTTCGCCAGCGGCGCATCCTGCGCGAGAGTCTTCAGCGTGCAGTCAAGGCGATCCCGTGCTGGATCATGCCGGAATGGCGGGTGGCGGAACAACTCCCGCCGGAACTGGGCAGCTTCGACTTGGTCATCATCGACGAGGCCAGCCAGTCGAACGTCATGGCGCTTTCGGCGGTGCTGCGCGGCAAGAAGCTGCTGATCGTGGGCGATGATCGACAAGTCAGTCCCGCGGCGGTCGGAGTGGACGAGGCAGCGATCAACCGGCTCCGCATCACCTATCTCGCGGGGCAGCCGCTGGCCGACATGTTCGACCCCGCAACATCGCTCTACGAGCTGGGCGGCATGATGTATCCCGGAAAGGTCATCGTCCTGCGCGAGCATTTCCGGTGCGTCGAACCGATCATCCGGTTCTCGTCGCGCTTCTACGGTGGACGCCTCGTGCCACTCCGGCTGCCGAAGCCGAGCGAACGCCTCGAGCCGCCGCTTGTGGACATCCTGGCCGAGGATGGAAAGCGAAGCGGAGATACGAACGCGGCGGAGGCGCATGTGATCGTGGAGGAGATCAAGCGCGCGATCGCCGACCCTCTGGCCAACGCGCATGGCAAGCGCAGCATCGGCGTGATCTCGCTGCATTCCGACAAGCAGGCGAAGCTGATCTACGACCGGCTGATCCGGGAGATCGGTCCGGAGGCCATGGACGATCACCGGATCATGTGCGGCGACGCTGCGACGTTCCAGGGCCAGGAGCGCGACATCATGTTCCTGTCCATGGTCCATGACGGCGAGACCGCCTCCAAGCAGTCGAGCCGCCTCTACGAGCAGCGCTACAACGTGGCACTTTCCCGCGCCAGGGACCGGATGGTCCTGGTCCGATCGGTGACGCCTTCGATGCTGACGGAGGGCGACATCAAGCTCGAGGTTCTGCGGCACTTCCAGGATCCGATGGCCGGCACCCACGTCGGCCAGACCGATGACATCCTGGCGCTCTGCGAATTGGGCTTCGAGCGGGAGGTCGGAAAGCGCCTGATCGACGCCGGATACCGAGTACGGGCGCAGGTCGCGGCGGGCGGATACCGGATCGACTTCGTCATCGAGGGAAACGAAGACCGCCGCCTCGCCGTGGAGCTGGACGGCGATTCCTTCCACGGCCCGGAGCGGTGGGCTCAGGACGTGAAGCGGCAGCAGGCGCTTGAGCGCGTCGGATGGACGTTCTGGCGTTGCTGGGCGTCCGAATGGGAGGCGAACAAGGAGGCGGTATTCCACGACCTGACGCGCGCTCTCGCTGACCGCGGCATCGAGCCGATCGGCGCCGTGACTGCTGCCGGAACGCCGCCTGTCGAGTTTCGGTCACTTCGGTATCGCGCGGCTGAACCGGCCGGCAAGCCGGAGACGGACGCTCACCGCGGCGCGGCTACGGCCTCGCGTCTCGCGAGTCCCGCATCCACTGCCGTCAGCTCGCCGCCGATGGGTGGCGCGGCGGACAGGAAGCTGGAGGTCGGCGACACCGCCACGGTAAGATTTGCCGACGGCAAGGCGCAGTCTCTTGTCGTCACAATTGTTTGCGACGGCTCCGCCGATGGACACACACGCATTCCGTCGTCGGCTCCGCTTGCCAAGGCGATCCTGGGACTCAGAACCGAGGACGAAACGGAGATCGAGATCGGCGGGAAGCTCCGCGTGGTTGTCGTCGAAGATATCCACAAGGCACGCGAGACCCAGGACGCCGTTCTCGCGTGACCACCCCCATCCTCCTCGCCCTCGACCAGGGCACCACCTCCACCCGCGCCATCGCCTATTCCGTGCCCGACCTCACCCCCCTCGCCCACGCCCAGCGCGACCTCCCGCAGCACTTCCCCGCCTCGGGCTGGGTCGAGCACGAGCCGGACGACATCCTCGCCCACAGCCTCGCCGCACTGCGCGAGGCGCTGGCGGCGAGCGGGCGCGGCGCTCGCGACGTGGCCGGCATCGGCATCACCAACCAGCGCGAGACCACCCTGCTCTGGGACCGCGCAACCGGCCGCGCGCTGCATCGCGCCATCGTCTGGCAGGACCGCCGCACGGCCGCATCCTGCGCCGCACTGCGCGAAGCGGGGCACGAACAGCGCGTCGCCGCCACTACCGGGCTGCTGCTCGACCCGTATTTCTCGGCAACCAAGCTCGCCTGGCTGCTCGACCATGTGGATGGCGCCCGGGTGGCGGCCGAGGCCGGGCAGCTCGCTTTCGGCACGGTGGATAGCTGGCTGCTCTGGCACCTGACGGAGGGGCGCGTCCACGCCACCGACGCCACCAACGCGAGCCGCACCCTGCTCTACGACATCCGCGCCGGCACCTGGGACGCGGCGATGCTCGATCTGTTCCGCATCCCGGCCACGCTGCTGCCGGACGTGCGCGACTGCGCCGGGCGGTTCGGGCACACCACGGCGCTGGGCGGCAGCACGCCGATCCTGGGCATCGCCGGCGACCAGCAGGCGGCGATGGTGGGGCAAGCGTGTTTCGCGCCGGGAATGGTCAAGAGCACCTACGGCACCGGCGCCTTCCTGCTGCTGCACACGGGCGAGACCGCGGTCGCGTCGCGCAACCGGCTGCTGACCACCGTGGCCTGCCAACTCGCGGGCCGGCGCAGCTACGCGCTGGAGGGGGCGATCTTCGTCGCCGGTGCCGCCGTGCAATGGCTGCGCGACGGGCTGGGGCTGGTCGCCGAAGCGGCCGAGACCGGCGCCCTGGCCGCCGCCGCCGATCCCGAGCAGGAGGTGATCCTGGTGCCCGCCTTCACCGGCCTCGGCGCCCCGCACTGGGACGCCGCTGCGCGCGGCGCGCTGTTCGGCCTGACACGCGCCACCGGCCCGCGCGAACTGGCCCGTGCGGCGCTGGAGGCGGTGGCGTTCCAGACCCGCGATCTGGTCGAGGCGATGCACGCCGACTGGCCGCAAGCCGGACGGGGCCGGACCGTGCTGCGCGTCGATGGCGGCATGGCGGCCAGCGACTGGACCATGCAGCGCCTGGCCGACCTGCTTGGGGCGCCCGTCGATCGGCCGGACGGCACCGAGACGACCGCACGGGGTGCCGCCTATCTCGCCGGCCTCGCCGCCGGCCTCTGCCCGCCGCCCGAGGACTTCGCCCGCGCCTGGCGGTTGGACCGGCGCTTCGAGCCCACCATGCCAGCAGCCGAACGCGACCGGCGCTACGCCGGCTGGCGCGACGCGGTGCGCCGCACCCGCACCGGCTGAACCCTACCGCGCGTAGCCCAGGCAGGCAGCACCACAGGCGATCACCACGCAGGCCGCGACCCGGCGCAGGGTCAGCGTCTCGGACAGGAACAGCCGCCCCAGCAGGGCCGCGAACACGACGCTTGTCTCGCGCAGGGCGGACACGGCGCCCATCGGCGCCAGATGCATGGCCCAGATCACCGCGCCATAGGCCAGAATCGAGGCCAGCCCGCTGGACCCCGCCTTCAGCGCCTCGATCCCCCGCGCCGGCACCCGCCGCACCGAGGGACGCGCCGCCAGCAGCAACCCGGTCATGGCCGAGCCCATCATGCACGACCAGGCGATATAGGCGAACTGGTCGGCCGAGGCGCGCACCCCCAACCCGTCGCTCACGCTATAGGCGCCGATGCAGGCGCCGGTCGCCAGCGCCCACGGCAGGCTCCCGAGATTGAGCCGCCGGCCGCGCAGCGCCAACGCCATGATGCCGAGGGAGACCAGCAGCACCCCGGCCAGGCTGATCGCATTCAGGTGCTCACCCGCGAACACCGCCGCCCCCAGCGTCACGATCACCGGCGAGGAGCCACGCGCGATCGGATAGGTCTGCCCCAGATCGCCGCTGCGATAGGTACGGATCAGGAACAGGTTGTAGGCGATATGGATCAGCCCGGAGAACACGGCGAAGCGCAGACGCGCCCCCGCCCGGCAGCCCCAGCACCGGCACCATCGCGAGACAGGCCAGCGCCTCGACTACCGACATGACCATCATCGACCAGCTTCGATCGGTGCCGCTGCGCAGCAGTGCGTTCCACGAGGCGTGCAGGATCGCCGCACCCAGCACGAGCGCCAGCACTGGCGCGGTCATGGACCGGACCCCGGATCGATGCGTCGCGGAACTGTCATATGCACAGGCTGCGACACTTCTCGCGGCCACGGCAACCGGCTATTCGCGGGGTCCGGCAATGCCGCCGGCGCAGGGGACCGATACGTATGGATCAGACGGGCTTGCAAGGGCTGACCATAGCGCCCGTCCTGCGCGAGTTCGTCGAGCAGGAGGCGCTGCCCGGCACCGGCATCGACGCCGCCCGCTTCTGGTCCGGCTATGCCGCCCTGCTCGCCCGCTTCACGGCCCGCAACACGACGCTGCTCGCCCGCCGTGATGTCTTGCAGGCGCGGATCGACGCCTGGCATGAGGCGCGGCGCGGCCAACCCCATGACGCCGCGGCCTACGCGGCATTCCTGGCCGAGATCGGCTATCTCCAGCCGCAGCCGCAACGTGTCGCCGTCGGCACGGCCCATGTTGATGACGAGATCGGTCGAATTGCCGGCCCGCAACTGGTGGTGCCCGCCAGCAACGCCCGCTACGCGCTGAACGCCGCCAACGCCCGCTGGGGCAGCCTGTACGACGCGCTGTACGGCACTGACGCGATCCCCGAGACGGACGGCGCCGAGCGCGGCAGCTTCTACAATCCGCGTCGTGGCGCGAACGTGGTGGCGCGGGCCAAGGCGATGCTGGACGAGATCGCGCCGCTCGCTCGCGGCAGCCATGCCGACGCGACCGGTTATGCCGTGAAGGATGGCGCGCTCGTGACGGGCGAGGCGGTGCCGCTCGCCGACCCGTCGCTGTTCGCCGGCTGGACCGGCGATGCCGGCGCGCCCGCAGCGGGTGCTGCTGCGCCATCACGGGCTGCATCTCGAGATGGTGCTGGACCGCGCGCATCCGATCGGCCGCGACGATCCGGCGGGCCTCGCCGACATCATCGTGGAATCGGCACTCACCACCATCGTCGATCTGGAGGACAGCGTCGCGACCGTCGATGCCGAGGACAAGGTGCAGGTCTATCGCAACTGGCTCGGCCTGATGCAGGGCACGCTGTCCGCGCGCTTCGAGAAGGGCGGCCACGAGATGGAGCGCCGGCTGCACGAGGATCGCGTCTTCGCCGCACCCGGCGGCGGCACCGTCACGCTGCCCGGCCGCAGCCTGCTGCTGGTGCGCAATGTGGGGCACCACCTGACGACCGACGCCGTGCGCGATGCCAGCGGGCGCGAGACGTTCGAGACGGTGCTGGACTGCGCCGTGACCGCCCTGATCGCCATGCACGATCTGCGGCGCGGCGGCGACGGGATCCGCAACAGCCGCACCGGGCTCGGTCTATATCGTGAAGCCCAAGATGCACGGGCCGGAGGAAGTGGCCCTCGCACGCGACCTGTTCGCCGAGGTGGAGCGCCTGCTCGATCTGCCGGAAGACACCCTGAAGATCGGCATCATGGACGAGGAGCGGCGCACCAGCCTGAACCTCGCCGCCTGCATCGCCGAGGTGCCGCGGCGGGTGGTGTTCATCAACACCGGCTTCCTCGACCGCACCGGCGACGAGATCCACACGGTGATGCGCGCCGGTCCGGTGGTACGCAAATCGGCGATGCGCGACACCGCCTGGATCGCCGCCTACGAGGACAACAACGTGGATGTGGGCCTCGCCTGTGGCCTGCCGGGCCATGCGCAGATCGGCAAGGGCATGTGGGCGGCACCCGACCGGATGGCGGACATGCTGGCCACCAAGGCCGCGCATCCGATGGCCGGCGCCAATACCGCCTGGGTGCCCTCGCCCACCGCTGCCACCCTGCACGCGCTGCACTACCATCAGGTGGACGTGGCGGCCCGACAGGCGGAATTGAGGAAGCGGCCGCCCCTGCCCCGCGAGCGGATGCTGGTGCTGCCGCTGGCCGGAGCGCCGGAACTGGTCCGACGACGAGGTGCGCCAGGAACTGGAGAACAACGCGCAGAGCATACTGGGCTACGTCGTGCGCTGGATCGACCAGGGCGTCGGCTGTTCGAAAGTGCCGGACATCCACGACGTGGGACTGATGGAGGACCGCGCCACGCTGCGCATCAGCAGCCAGCACATCGCCAACTGGCTGGCGCATGGCGTCGCGACCGAGACGGAGGTGATGGCGGTGCTGCGCCGCATGGCGCTGGTGGTGGACGCGCAGAACCAGGGCGATCCGGCGTACCGGCCAATGGCGCCCGGCTTCGACGGTCCCGCCTTTCGCGCCGCCTGCGACCTGGTGTTCAAGGGTGCCGCACAGCCCAATGGCTACACCGAGTTCCTGCTGACCGCGCGGCGGCGCGAGGCAAAGGCGAAGGGGTCCGCATGGTCATAGGCAACTGGAAGACAAGCGCGCTGCTCGGCCTGGTGGCCGCTTCACTATGGGGTGTCACGCTCGGATGGTATTTCATCGGCAACCATCGCATCGGCCGGTGGTGGCTGAGCCTGCGAACACGTCTGGGGTTCAAACCGCGGCAGGAAGGCGGGTAGCCGGCCTTCGGCGCGACCGCGTGATGTGTCTGATTTCTTTACAGGGCTACCGCCTCACCCGAGCAAGCTGCGCTCCTTCAGCAGTTTAACCGTCCGGTACGGAAATTGCGTGACAGAACCGGCCCCCACTGCCGGGGGATGCGTTCGCAAGGTCTGGCATGGTGCGGCGGCTGTTCGACTATCCCCGAATTTGGACTCTGCTGGTCGCGGTCACGATCCTGACCGCGGCACTGAGCGCGCTCACGGCGCAGGCCTATCCGCCGATTTTCGCCCCGTTCACAAGCCATTTGAGACGGTACCTGACCCATCAGTGGCAGAGCCTGTTCTCGCCGCAGACCGGCCTGCTGTTCGGCGCGATGGCGATCGTGCTGGTCATCGAGGTGGCAGCGCAGGGATACCGGGGAAGTGCCCTTGCGCGGCTCATTCAGCCGACCCGCTCGACGGTGCAGGACATCTTCTGCTTCGCGGTGGGCGCGCTGGGATTTTCCGGCCTTCTCATCACCATCTTCTCGCTCGATCTGGCGGGGCTCGGCGCAAATCTGCTCGGCCGGGTCGCACCGGCGGGGGCCTTGTCCTTCAAGGACGGGGTCGTGCAGATGATCTGGCTCCTGGTGGCGGTGGATTTCTTCAAATACTGGATGCACCGCTTCCAGCACGCCGTTCCGATGTGGTGGGAAGCGCACAAATTCCATCACGCGGCGACCGAGCTGAACGTCATCACCACCGCACGGGGCCATCCGCTCGACGGCGCGTTCCGCTATGTCTATCTGGCGGTGCCGATGGCCATGCTCGGCTCGACCGTTGACCAGTTCCTGTTGGTGGCATTGGTCCTTAACATGCACGCGGGACTGACCCATTCCATGCTCAACTGGCGCTGGGGCTGGGTCGGACGATGGGTTCTGGTCTCCCCCGTGGTGCATCGCATCCACCACTCCGACATGCCCGAGCATTTCGACAAGAACTTCGGCGCCATCCTCGTGATCTGGGACCGGATCTTCGGCACCTATTACGAGGGGACGGCGGTCAACGTGAGCGTGGGTGTCACGGCGAACCCCTACAACCGACGGGATTTCGTGAGCGACCTGATCCTGTGCGCGGTCAACATCGTGAAGGCCACGCGGGCGACGCTGTCGCCGCACTGGGTTCGCGGCCTGCTGCCGGACAGGAGCCGCGCGTCCGAGCGAGGCGGCGCGCCGTCATAGATTCTACCGTCACGCGCCTATTCCAACGGTGCAGGCTACGCCGGATGAACCAGAGGTGCCAAAGCCTGCCTTGGCGCATGGGCCGCGCGGGCTGACCTTGCCACATGGGATTCGAGCTCCGCGGCGCGATGCGCCGCCGTGTGCGATGTCAGGATCCGGCTTCGCGCCGCCTTTCCAATCGCCAGACGATTGGCTGGCTCGTGATCCAGCACCCCTAGAAGCGTCCCCGTATCGTCGGCGAGCGCGATCTCCCGTCCTGGTCGCAGAATGTCCTCGATCCCGGGCCACGAATCCGAGACGATCGGACAGGCACATGCCGCCGCTTCGAACAGCCGCACGGATGGACTCCAACCGGCCGCGCGCATATCCGCGCGGGTCACGTTCAATGTCCAATCGAGGCTTGAATAGAACCAGGCGTGGCCGGCAGGCGGCAGGTGCTCGATGCGATCGACATTGCCGGGCCAGTCGATGCTTGCCGGATATTGCGGGCCCGCGACCACGAAACGCAGATCGGGGCGCCGCCGCGCCGGCTCGATCAACAGCCGCTCCAGCGCAGGCTGCCGATCCGCGCTGTATGTTCCGAGATAACCGAGGGTCCAGCGCCGCTGCGTCTCGACAGGTTGATACAATATCGGATCGACCGCACAATAGAAGGCGTGCGCGTCGCGGGCGCCCCACTCTCGTTCCAGCCGCCGCAGGGTCGGACCGCCTGTGAAGGACAGGTATAGATCAAAGCCGGGAATCACCGCCGGGTGCAGATATTCGTAGTCTCCGGCGACGAGCTTGGCGATGGTCACCGGCGTGTCAATGTCGTAGAACGCCAGCGTGCCCCGTGCCACCGATTGCACCCAGCGCGCGACTGCCACCCCATCCGCTACATAAGACCCGATCACGACGAGATCCGCGCCCGCGATCTGCTTGCGCCAGGATTTAAGGTGACCCACGCCGCCGTACAGCTCCAGCGTGCAATAGGCCGGATTCCCCAGATCGCGATGCTCGGCGTACCATGGCTGGTCACGCTCCAGGAACACGATATCATGGCCCCGCCCCGCGAGGGCCGCCAGCAGCGCACGATAGGTCGTGGCGTGGCCATTGCCCCAGGACGAGCTCAGCGACAGGCCGAGAACGACGATTCTCATGCGGCCAGGGCGCGCTGCGCCACGGTTCGGCGCAGCAGCTCGTCCAACTGCTGGCCGCGGCGATCATAGGTATGCTCCCGCAGCACGCGGTCGCGCGCGGCGAGGCCGATCGCGCGCGCGTTCTCGGGCGACAATCCTTCCAGCAAGGATGCGACATCGGCGCCATCGCGCGCCACCAGCACCTCCTCGCCGGGCTCGAGAAACAACTCGATCCCCTCCCACGCGTCGGTGATCAGGCACGCACCGGCGCCGGCCGCCTCGAACACCCGCGTCGCGGGCGAGAAGCCGAGCGCCGCCATGCTGTCGCGCGCCACGTTCAGCACCGCCCGCGCCGAGCAGTTGAGCGCGTTGTGATCTCCCATCGGCACATGCCCGATCGCGCGCACGTTGGCGGGCAGCGCCTTGTCGGTCCAGCCCGAGCCGCCCAGCAGAAACCGCGCGCGCGGCAGCATCGCGGCGGGACGCAGAAAGAACTCCTCGATGCGACTCTCCCGGTCGGGCAGGCGATTGGCGAGCAGCGACAATCGCGCCCCGAATCGCGCATCGAAGGGTACCGGGTGGTGCGTGGCGGGATCGAGCGCGTTGTAGATGGGAACGCAGCTTTTCGCGCCGAGACCCTGATAGGCGCGGATCACCGGCGCGCCGCCGCCATAGGTCAGCACATGGTCCAGTCCGGAGAGCGCCGCGCGCAGCACCGGCGCGCGGCCTTGGCCCAGATCGGCCAGAGTTGCCGGTGCATCCACGTCCATGAAGATGCGCAGTGCGCGCGGTCGGGCTGCCTGCATGACCAGTTGCAGCAGAGCATCGTCGAAAACGCCGACGCCGCTCGCCTTGATCACAACATCCGCCCGCGCTGCCTTGGCGGCGACCTCGCGCACCCCCTGTTCGGAGGCGGGCCACACCTCGACCGAGGCCCAGGGCGGTGGGTCCATGTCGCGATGCGCCTGCCGGTCGAACGCGTCCGGCTCGTAGAAGGTGATGCGGTGCCCGTGCCCGGCCAGCGCCCGCAGCAGGCCGCGATAGTAAGTGGCGGCTCCGTTCCAGTACGACGACAGCAGGCTCGATCCGTAGAAGGCAATGTCCATCAGGCGGCCTCGATCGCCACAGGTTCGGCGAGGTGCCGGGCGATGCGCAGCAACTCGTCCGCGCGATGCGCGCAGGTATGACGCGCCAGGATCGTTTCCAAGCCGTGAGCAGCCAGATCCTGGCGCAGCGCCGTGTCGTGTGCGATCGCGCGCATGTTGGCCGCCATCTCCGCCGCGTCGCGCGCCATCAGAAAATCGACGCCGGTGCGGAACAGCCCCTCCACGTCGGACCAGGGCGCACAGAGCAGGGGAATGCCGCAGGCCAGCGCCTCGAACACGCGGATCGTGGGAATGCCCGGCAGCGCCGTCACATAGAATCGGCGCGGCACATGCACAGTGGCGAGGTGCGAGGCGAAGACGGAGGGCACATGTGCGTTGGCCAGCCAGCCATGATGGCGGGCACCGTACTCCGCCAGGGTGGCGCGCGCATCGGGCGGATAGCGCACGCCGTAAACGTCCAGCGGCAGCGCCTGCCCGCGAGCCGGCGCCAGCAGGAAATCGACCAGTTCGGCACCCCGCTCGCCGTCACCCCAATTGCCGATCCAGACCAGACCCTCACGCGGCGCGGGAGGCGCCGGCGGGTGGAACAGCGACACGTCGGCTGCCTCATGCCAGACAAACACGCGCTCGCCCCAGCCCCAGCGCCGATAGATTTCGGCCAATGCCGCGCCGAACGCCAGAACGCCATCGTAGCCCGAGAGGTCGAAGGCGCGGATCGCCGTCGGGTCGCTGACCGCGCGATGATGCGTGTCGTGGAACAGCAGCGTGAAGCGCCCTCCCGCACGCCGCGCCCGGCCGATCCGTGCCACCAGCACCGGGTCGTTCCACTCATGCACCAGCACCAGATCGGCGCCGTCCAGCAGCGCCTCGATATCAGCATCCGCCGCGTACGGGGCAGGCAACAGGTCAGGAAACGCGCGAGCGAAATCCTCGAACGGATCGCTGCCGTGGTCGGCGCGCAGATTCAGGGCACTCCAGCCGTCCATCGGCTCATGCACGCGCACGCGGTGCCCACGGGCCATCAGCGCGCGCGCCACCCCGCGCAGAAAATGGGCATTGCCGTGATTCCAGCACGACACGAGCGAGTGGGCGAAGATCGCCACCCGCACGGCTCAGGCCGCCCCGACCGAGCCTGGCGCCTGCCGCAAGCCGAGCGTTGCATGCACCGCGAGCGTGGCCCTGACCATTGCCTCCGCCGTGTAGCGGCCGGCACGCTCACGCGCGCGGTCGGCGTAGAGTCCGGGCGCGGCGAGCAGGCGGCGGAGCGCGTCGCCGGCACCGCCCTCATCCTCCGGATGGAAGAACAGTGCCGCGCCATCCCACAACTCGCGATGCGTGGGAATGTCGGACAGCGCCAGCGCCAGGCCGGACTGCGCCGCTTCTAGAACCGCGAGGCCGAACGGCTCGTAGCGCGAAGCGGAGGCGAACACGGTGCAGCCCGTCATCTGCTCGGCCAGTGCATCTTGCCCCAGCGTGCCGAGACAGTGCAGCGAGGCGAAGGCCACGCTCTCGCCATTCGGTCCCGCCAAGGGGCCGGCCGCGACCACGGGCGCGCCCAGCCTGGGCGCCACCCGGTCCAGCAGCGCCGCATTCTTGCCGGTGTCCCATAGGCGCCCCGCGAGGAGCACGCCGGAGACCCGCGCCCGCTGCGCCTGCCGCGACGGCGCGAGCCCGTTATGGATGACGCGGATCGGCCGCTCCGGGCGATACAGCCGATCCAGCATGTCGGCAAAGGCGCGGCTCGGTGCGATCACCGCGTCGGCTTCGGCCAGCCCGTGCGCGGTCGCCGTCGCCCGCCAGGCGAGGTCGGCGGGAATCCGGCCGCCCTGCACCGCCTGCCACCAAGTCCCTACGTCCGAATGCGCGACGGCCACCACCGGGACCGACCACGCCACTTCGGCTGCCAGGGCGGGCGCGTGCAGATGCACCCGATCGACCCTCAACCGCGCGGCAAGACCCGCCAATTCGGCCCCGGCCACACGCAGGGCATCAGGGTCCGCCGCCGTCCAGTCGAGCGGCAGGCCGGTGGTGATCAGCTCCAGATCGGCGGCGCGCGCTTCTTCTCGCTGCACCTGCGACGGTGGCGGGCCCAACAGCGCCAGGGCCACCGCCACGCCGCGCTCCAGCAACCCGCGCGCCAGATCGAGATTGTAGCGCCAGACGCCGCCCACGGCGTCCCCGGTCAGCAGCATGCGCTTCAATCGGCGGTCTCCAGTTCTTTTGCTTCCAGCACCGACAGGGGCAGCGGCGCCTCGTCCTGGATGTCGCTGAAGGCGGCGAAGCGGGACAGATAGTGCGCGTGCGCCCGCTCCCACGCCTGGTCGTCCGGCTCCCCCCATAGCTTCCGGTAGTCGGGAGCACCGGGATAGGGATAGAGCGGCACCGGGTCGTTGGCCCAGACCTCGGCCGCACGCAGCCGCTCGCGCCAGGCGCTGACGGCCCCCGGGTCGTCCGTTCCCGCGGCGATCAGATTGGCCTGCACGAAGGGCACGTGCCGACGCGCCAGGATCAGCCGTTCGGCAAGCTGCTCGGTACTCATGCGGCAGGCCTTGTCGAGTGCCGCGCGCCCTTCCTCGGTCAGGCTTTCCACTCCGGCTTCGATCGAGACGCAGCCCGCCTCGCCCAGACGCGCCAGCAGTTCGGGTTTCCACAGATCGATGCGCGTCTGTACGCCGAACTGCACAGGGCGCTGACGCAGCGCGTCCAGCAGCTCGGGCCAGGGCAGGAAGATCTCGTCGATGAAATACAGGTAGCGAACCCCCTGCCCGATCAGCGCGTCGATTTCGGTCAGCAGGATCGGCAGATGGCGGCGGCGGTAGTGGTCGCGGAAGTCGATCTTGGCGCAGAAGCTGCACGAATATGGGCAGCCGCGCGACGCCTCGACCTCGGCGCCGGGGCCCTGTGCCGGCGTGCCGAAGCGGTGGTGGTGATGGGCGTGGCGGGCAATCCAGCGATCGGGCCAGGACAGCGCCGGCAGCGACGCGAAATCGCTCGCCGCCGGGATCCCGTGCAGCACCACCGCGCCGTCGCGCAGAGTGGCGGTGCCCGGCGGAGTAGCACCGGGATCGCCGGCCAGTGCCGCCACCACCTCCTCGCACTCGCCGCGCACCACGACATCGCAGCCGAGCTTTCGCAGCGCGGCGCCCGGGGTGGTCGAACCGTGCGGGCCGACAGCGACCGTGCGCCCGGCGCAGCGGCCGAGAAGCCGGAACAAGGCGCGCGGGACAGTCAGCTCGGGCGGCGCACAACGCCAGAACAGATAACTGGGCGCCGTCGTGACGACTGTCATCTGCGGCGCATAGTCGGTGATCGCGCGCGCCTGCGCCGGCCCGCCCATGTCGTCCAGGGCCGCGTCGAACATGCGCGCCTCGTGCCCGGCGGCGCGCAGCAGCACCGCGCAGCTTCCCAGCTCCAGCGGCAGATGCGGCTCGCGGCAGCCGAAATAGATGCTGCCGTCGAAACGCCAGGCTGGGTTGACCAGCGCCACCCTCACGCGGCGCTCTCCAGCGGCGGCGCCACTTCGCGGCGCTTCGCCCAGTCCGCCAGACGCGCGAGGCCCTCGCGCCAGCCAAGCGGTACGGCAAGACCGAGGGCCGCGCGCGCGCGCGCCGTGTCGGCCACGAACCAGCGCTGATCGCCGGGACGCCAATCGGCCCACTCCACCGGCACCGGGCCGCCGCACCGGCGCTCAAGTTCGCCTGTCAGGTCACGCAGGCTGATGGCGTTGGCCGGTCCACCGCCGAGGTTGAACGCCCGCCCCGTGATCCGGTCGATGCGGCGCCAGGCGGCGACGTAGGCCGCTACTGCATCCTCGACGAACAGCACATCACGCACCTGCCGGCCGTCGCCGAAGATCGTGACCGGCTGGCCGGCCAGGGCGCGGAACAGGAAATGCGCGACCCAGCCCTGGTCCTCCGTGCCGTGCTGGTGCGTGCCATAGATGCAGCTCATGCGCAGCACCGCGGTCGGCACGCCGAAACTGCGCGCCCAGTCGAGCACATATTGATCCGCGGCACCCTTCGAGCAGCCATAGGGGGTATGAAAGGCCAGCGGCCGAGTCTCGGCCACACCCTGCTTGCGCAACACCGCATCGGTGGGCTGCCAGCGACCGTCGATCACCTCGAGGGCGATGTCCGCCAGGTCGCCGTACACCTTGTTGGTGCTGGCGAAGATCAGCGGTGCGGGGATCGGCCGGCGGCGCAAGGCTTCCAGCAGGTGCAGGGTGCCCTGCACGTTGACCGTGAAATCAGCCAGCGGATCGTCGAGGCTGCTGGTGACCGCGACCTGTGCGGCCAGATGGAACACCGCTGCCGCCTCGCGCGCGGCCATCGCCACTTCGAGAGCGTCACGAATATCGGCGATGACGGAGGTGACGCGCCGCGGATGGCGGCGGCGCAGCCAGTCCAGATTCCAGGCCACGCCGGGACGGGCGAGACTGTCCAGAATCAGGACGTCGTGGCCATCGCTGGCAAGCCGGTCGGCCAGATTGCAGCCGATGAAGCCGGCGCCGCCGGTGATCAGCACCGGGCGGCGCGCACTCGTGGGGCCGGGGCCGGTCACGCGACCAGTCCCCGCTGCTCCAGCTCCTGCCGCGCCTGGGCCACCAGATCGACCGCACGCTGCCGTTCGACCCAGGCGGCGAGTTCGCCCAGGCTGTCCGCGAAATCGCGCTGCGGGGCGAAGTCCAGCATCTGCCGCGCGAGCGTGACATCGGCGAAGCAATGGCGGATGTCGCCGGCCCGCGCCTGCCCTGCGATCTCCGGCTGCAATCGCTCGCGGCCCATCGCCCGCGCAATCGCCCGCGCCACCTCGGTCACGCTCACGTCGCGCCCGCTGCCGATGTTGAACACACCGCCGGCTGCCGCCGGGTGGTCGAGTGCGAGCAGGAAGGCGCGCGCCACATCGTCCACATGCACGAAATCGCGCCGCTGCTCGCCATCCTCGAACACCAGCGGCCGCTGGCCGTTCAGCAGGCGCGAGGCGAAGATCGCCAGCACGCCGGTATAAGGATTGGACAGCGCCTGCCCCGGCCCATAGACGTTGAACAGGCGCAGCGCCACGCCCTGCATGCCATAGCGTGGTGCAACCGTCAGGGTCAGCCGTTCCTGGACGTACTTGGTTATGGCATAGACGCTGGCGAGGCTGGTGCGCTTGCCCTCTGGCGTCGGCAGTGGCACCAGTCGCTCGCCGTGCGGGCCGACCGGATCCCAGCCGGTGATCTCGCTGCGCAGAGCCGGGCGTTGCGCGTCATCGACCAGTGCTGCCGTCCTGCGTCCGATACAAGCCCTCGCCGTAGATGCTCATCGAGGAGGCGACCACCAGGCGCTCCACCGGACGGTCGATCAGGGCTTGCAGAAGGACCGCCGTGCCGTGGTCGTTCACGCCACGTAGCGGTCGATCGCGTACATGCTCTGGCCGACGCCCACCTCGGCCGCAAGGTGCACCACCTTGTCCGCCCCCGCCGCGGCACGCCGCACGGCGGATTCGTCGCGGACATCGGCATGGAAGAATTCCACGTCCTTGAGCAGCGGGTTGCGCGGACCACCAGGCGCATGGACCTGCTCGATCAGGCTATCGAGCACTCGCACCCGGTCGCCACGACGCAGCAACGCTTGGGCCAGATGCGTGCCGATGAAGCCCGCGCCGCCGGTAATGAGGATCGTTTCTCGCATGCGTCCCCGCCTTCATCCTGCATCGCTTGGCGGGTAAACACGTGTCACGGAGGAATGTTCCCTGACGGGTGAACGCACGTGACCGGCAGGCGAACCCGGCAGGGCACGCCCGGTGCCCGGCAGTCGTTGCCGGGGCCGGGAATGCCACGACCAATGCGAGGGGCGATTTCGCTGGCACGCGGCTTGCTGACATCACGGTGTCGCATCGTCACCCTCACCAGGAGCCCGCCATGATCCTCGCCGCCGGAGTTGCCGCCCAGGCCGCCTCCGCTCTCGCCAATGCCATGCAGAACAAGGCCAAGCCCGGATCGTCGGGCGGATCGGCCAGCACCGACTTCCAGAATCTCACAGCGGATATCGACGCCATGCTGCCCGGCGCCAGCAGCACCGCAAACGCGGCGCCGGGGTCTGGCACGGGCTCGGTCGGGAGTGACCTGCTCTCCCTCGGCAGCGATCTGCTCGGCAGCCTCGGCCTGGGCGCCCCCGCCGCGTCGCCATCGGCTGCGATGCAGGCCTACAACGCCACCAGCACGCTCGCAGCCTGAGCCGACACTTCAGGCGCGGATGCTGTAGCCCCCATCCACCGGAATCGCCGTGCCGGTGACGAAGTCCGACGCGGCGGAACAGAGGAAGACGGCGATCCCCGCGAGATCGGCGGGCGTGCCCCAGCGGCCGGCCGGGGTGCGCGCCGTCGCAGCCTCGGCGAGACCCGGCGTGAAGGCGCGCGCGCCCTCGGTCAGCTCGGTGTCGATCCAGCCGGGCAGCACGGCGTTGACCTGAATGCGATCCGCCGCCCAGGCAGTCGCGAGCGAGCGGGCAAGCTGGACGATCCCGCCCTTGCTCGCGGCATAGGCGGCCGCGTACGGGGCGCCCAGGATCGACATCAGCGAGCCGATCATCACCATCTTGCCGGCGCCGGCCGCGCGCATGTGCGGATGCGCGGCCTGGCTGCACAGCATGGCGCTGGTCAGGTTGGTGTCGATGACGTGTCGCCACTCCGCCTCGTCCAGCGCCTCGGGAGGCTTGCGGACGGTCGTGCCGGCGTTGTTGATCAGGATGTCCAGCCTTCCGTGGCGCGCGGCCGCCCGGTCCACCAGCGCGCGGCAATCGGCGCCACGCGACACGTCGGCCGCTTCGAATGAGGCCGCTTCCCCCAAAGCACGAACCGACCGCTCGCCGCGCGCTGTGTCACGCCCGGCCAGCACCACCCTCGCCCCAGCCGCCAGCAGACCGCGCGCCATGCCAAGGCCAATGCCGGCGGTGCCGCCGGTCACGAGTGCCACCTTGCCGGTGAGGTCGAAAGGATTGGCCGAGGTCACGCCAGCGCCCGCTCCACCAGCGCCTCACTCTCGCGCCACAGGCGCGAGGCGGCCTGCGGGTCGCGCGCCGCCTCGGCCGGAGCCACCGGCCGACGGCGCTCGAAATACTTTCCGGTGACGCCCGCCAACTCCGGTGCCGTCGCCACGTACAGGGATGTGTCCGCACCCCGTCGCGGCGACAGCATGATCCATCGCCCCATGCGCCATCCCAGGCCGACGATGCCGCCCACATCGCCGAAGCCGGTGCCGACCAGACCTGGGTGCACGGCGTTGGCGGTGGCATGTGTGCCGGCCAGCCGCCGTGCCAGTTCGGTCGTGAACAGGATATTGGCGAGCTTCGACTGCGCGTAGCTCGACATCGAGCCATAGCGCCGGGTGGCCATCAGATCGTCCCACGCGATCCGTCCGCGCCGATGCGCGGTCGATGCCACGGTCACGACGCGCGCCGCCGGCGCCGCGCGCAGACTCGGCAGCAAGGCGCGGGTGAGCAGGAAGGGTGCGAGATGGTTGACGGCGAAGGTCATTTCGTAACCATCGGCAGAGAGCTGGCGCGAGGTCGTCATCAGGCCGGCATTGTTCACCAGGATATCGAGTTGGTCGAGCCGCATCGCCAATCGCCCGGCCAGCGCCCGCACCGCTCTCAGCGAGGAGAAATCGGCCAGCTCCGTGCGCGGCCGGCGGCGCCCCCCGTGCTGGGCGATCCACCCGGCCGCGGTTTCGAGCCGTTCCGGCGAGCGGCCCACGATGATGAGATCGGCACCCGCCCGCGCCAGGCCGAGTGCCGTCCACAACCCGATTCCGCCAGTGGCTCCGGTCACCAGGGCGGATTTGCCGCCCTGGTCAGGAAGTCCGGAGCCTATGGAATCCATGGGCGTCTGCCTCCAGGTGCCCCGCCGCGGGGCGCCGCGTAGCGCTGGGCCGGCATGTTATAGCGCTGCGGCGGGGCCTGATAGCGGGGCGCCTGGTATTGCGGGCGCGTTGGGCTGCCGAGACTGCGCCGATACTGTGGCTGCCGGTACTGGGGCTGCTGATACTGGGGCTGCTGATACTGGGGCTGCCGATACTGAGGCTGCTGGTATTGAGGCTGCCGATACTGGGATTGTGGCGCCTGATAGCGAGGCGCCTGGTAGTGAGTCTGGGGCGCAGAACGGGTCTGCGGCGCATAATGCGTCTGGGGTGCAACACGCGTCTGGGGTGCAACACGCGTTTCGGGCGTCTGTGCGCGAGGAGTTTGGTAGCTGCGGGCCTGTGGCATCGCGTGCTGCGCCGCCCCGCCCGCTGACGTCGCCGCACGCGATGCCGCGCCGCCGGCAAATCCGTTGCGCATCTCTGCCCGGGCAGACGCCGCCACCGGCGTCCGCAGGCCCGGCAGGCCGGCACGGCCGGCCGAGGCGCTCGCCGTCTCGCCGCCGCGGTGGTCGATGGCAGGTCCGGGCGCCCCGTGCTGCTGCTGCGCCTCGTTGGCGGCGAACGCGGTTCGCCCCTGCGCCCTGCTCGCTTCCGCCGGCGCCGACGCGGAACCGTGTGCGCCGCCGCGCGGCGTAAAGGCGGGTCCGGGAGCGCCAGTCGCGGCACGTGGTGTCGCCCCGGCGGTCCGCAGCGGCGGCAGGCCATTGTGTGAAGCAGGCTGGTTCGCGTGCGCCTCTGAGGCCATGCCATTGTGCGAGACAGGCTGATTCGCCCGCGCCTCGGCTGCGGCACCCCCGCGTGGGGAGGTCTGGTTGGCGCGGGCCTCTGCCGGGACTCTACCGGCGCCCGGACGCCCGGCGGTTCCGCTTGCCGGCCCCGCCTGCCGCAACGGCACGGCGCCATGCGGCGCGGAGGCTGTCACGCGCGGACCGGGTGCCGCATGTCCGGCGTCGGCGTGTGCCGCATCCGGCAGGCCGAGGCGCTGTGCCACGCGCGGCGTGACACCGGCCGTGTTTGCGGTCGGCCGGGGCGTGGTGCCGGTCACGTGCGCCTCGGAGAATTGCTGGCGCGAGAGCGGCCGGGCGGCCGACGCGACCCGCTGCGAGTTCAGCATTGCCGAGGTCGGCACCACGGTCGCGCCGCGTGCCGCGTTGGCGAAGTTGTTGATGGTGACGTTGTGGACGCTGTTGTTGTTGATCGTGACGTTGCGGATATTGGTCACGTTGAACTGATTTACCCGCGTGAAGAAGCCGGGTCCGGTATGGAACCACGGCCGGAACGGCTCGCCCCAGCCGAGCGGGCACCAGCCGATGTGACCCCAGCCCCAGCCAAACCCGAATCCCGACCCCGATCGACAGCCCGGCGGCGAGTCCCACGCCGAAGCCGAAGAAGCCCACCAGCGCCGGCGCAAAGACCGGCCGATAGAAGGGGGGCACGACAAAGCCCGGCCCGTACCAGACCGGCGCCCAGGCCCAGCGGCTGTCCACCTGCACCCAGCGGCCATAATGGAACGGCGCGTAACCCCACGGCTCCGCATCGATCCAGGTCCAGCCCCAGGGTGCCACCCACGCCCAGTGGCCATCCCGGTATGGCACCCAGTCCTGCGAGACCTGCGGGTACCAGACCCGGCCGTATTGCGAATTGTTCTGCCAGGAACCGTAGGATGACAATTGCCGGCCGCCCGGCATCTGCTGCACCGCAGCCGGGGGAGTATTGGTGTCACACGGGCCGGTGGACGGCGGCGCATGCGCGCTGACGGTGGCCTGCGCCGTCGCCTCGGCCGCCGTGGGGACGCCGGCGGTCAACTCCGAGGCCAGAAAGGTGTCGCGCTGCTGCGGCCCCAGGCTGCCCTTGAAGGCGTCGCCGGTGCCGCCCGAGCCGGTGATGGTCGCGGTCTGGCCCGCCGGCACGGAGAGCGAGAGGCTATCGCCAGCGATCTGCGCCGAGCCGTCAAGAACGGTAACCATCGTGGGCGACTGGGTGTCCCCGGCGGCAATCTCGTACTGGCCCGCCGCCGTCATCGTCACCACGCCGCGCGGTGTGCGTACCGTGAAGGTCTCGCCGCTTTGCAGGTCGCGCAGATCGAGGAAGACCTCGCCCTGCGCCTCGGTCGCGGTCAGCGAATGGTCGTCGAGCTGATCGACATCGAACTCCGTCGTGCTGGCCATGTCGACGCGGCTGGCCGAGATCTCGATCGACGCGCTGGCCCCGGGCTCCGTCCAGAAGGCGTCGCCGCTCGTCACCGGATAATTGAGAGTCGCCGCGTCCCAGTGATCCTCGTCGGCGGTGTGGAACGAGACCGTGCCGGACATCTTGCCAAGACGGCCGACCCGGCTCGGCAGATCGCCCGTCTGGCTTTCCGATCCAGGTGTGGGTGAGGCCCCGGCCGGCGGCGCCGCCGTCCTGCGCCGCCGCCTGTGCCCGGGCCTGCACGACCGGGGCCAGAACCAGGCTGCCGGCGGCGATGGCTGCGGCGATGTTCGAGAAGCGGCGCGGCGTACGCATTTCAGTCTGTCCTCTGCTCGGCCCCTGCGCCGGGCCTCGGCGTCCGGATCGCCCCCATGCGACCGGACCCCTTGAAGATGCGCCTTGTTCGCGGCCGCTCAATCCGTTTCCTGGTTACCGAGTGCTACGATGGATTGCGGCGAGCCGGCCCAATAGCCCAGCAGCCGGTACGCCAGCAGACCCAGCCATTCGTGCAATGCGGCATCCAGCAGGCCGATGCGCTGACCCGGACTTTCCTCCCAACGCAGGCCGGCGCCTCGCGTTTTGTAGGCGACAGGCCAGGGCCGCACGTCCCAGCCGGCTTTCCGGAACGCCCCCAGCGCACGCGGCATGTGCATCGCCGACGTGACGAGCAGCCACATCTCGCCTGGGCGCGGCCGCACCAGCCGCCGGGTGAGAACGGCATTGTCCCTGGTGGTTCGCGACGCGCTCTCGTACTCGATCCGCCCTGGCGCCACACCGAGCGAAAGAAACAGCGCGCGGGCGTCATCCGCCTCGGTGGCTGCATCCGGCAGCAGGCGGCCGGACCCGCCGGTGAACACGAGGCGCGCCAGCGGGTAGCGCAGGCCGAGCGCCGCCAGTTCGGTCATGCGTTCCGCGGCACTGTTCAGTGACGGAATGCCGCGATCGGCAAAGATGTCCTGCTCCAGTGCGCCACCCAGCGCGATCACGCCATCGACATGCGTCGGCGGGGGCGGCCGCGGATGGCGCTGCTCCAAGGGCCGCGCCGCCCATTGGCCGATCGGCAGGAGCACGATCGCCAGCAGGCCCACGACGCCCAGCCATTCAACGGCCGGGCGCCGCAAGACAAGACCGGCTGCCGCACACAGCAGCAGCAGCATGCTGGGCCGCAGCAACAGGCTGGCGAGCTTGGCAACGATGAACGGCATTGCGGCGCCGTAGCAGCCATCCACCGACTTGCGAAGCCGGAGGGGAACGGCGGCGGGCCTCCGCCGCGCTCGTCCTGCGCCTACTTGCCCAGCACCTGGCTGCGCGTCGCCGCGCCGAGCCGACTCAGCCAATCGGGAATCTCGCCCTTTGTATCGCTCTGCAACAGGGCATCGATCTTTTCGGCGTAGCGCTCCCGCACCTGCTTCTTGGAGCCATGGGCCGAACTGTGGGCGCCGCCCGTCGAACGATGGTGGGTTCCGGATCCCTGGATGAAACCTGCGCCGCCTTATGAATGCCTTCAGCCTGCGGACGATGTTGGGATCGTCCAACTCGTCATCATCTTCGTCGGTCTGCCGTTCGAGCTGGATGAAGCCGATCTCGTCCATACCGTCTCGCGCCTCGATCCAGACCGGCAGCACCGGCGAGCCCCGGTCCGCCCGGCGGAGCGCCACCGGATCAATGCCGAGCATCGAGGCGATATACCTGTCCTGCTCTGGCGTGCCGGCCATGAGAACCCGCGAGGGTACTTCGCCGGACTTTGATCCTATCTCACTCGCATCCTGTCCGGCAAGCTCAGTCGCGCGGCGCAATGGTTGCGAACGATGGACTGGCGGTTTCGGTCAGAGCAAGCCGATGCCCAAACCGGCGTTGCCAAGCCGGCCGGCCGATGGCTAAGTGGTATGACAAAACACGCCCGGCACGGGCGGCTGCAAGGGGAGAAAGAGAATGTCCGACAGCTCTGCCAACCGCAGGGATTTCCTGCTCACCGCCGGCCTGGGGGCCGCCCTGCTCGGCAGCTTCGGGATCAACCCGGCGATGGCCGCCGAGATGGCCAAGGAAACCGGGCGCAGCCCGAAGCCGCTGAAGGCAGCCTTCTCCAATGCCGGCCTGCAAGCGACGTGGTGCGCGCAGGGCAAGCAGGCGGCGGAGGCCTGGGGCAAGCTTTACAACGTCGATGTCACCTGGTTCGATGGTGAACTGAACGCCACGAAGCAGCGCAGCGCCATCGACGACATGGCCAGCCAGAAATGGGATTTCGTGGCGATCCAGGCGTTCGGCATCGGCACGCTGACCGCCCCGGTGAAGAAGATGATCGACGCGGGCATTCCGGTCATCGACATGGACACGCTGATCGCCCCGCTCGACAGCATCGACATCCACACCTTCATCGCACCGGACAACGAGTTCATGGGCTCGTCGGTGACGCAGGCGCTGGTCGATGCGATCAATGGCGAGGGCATCATGACGATGACCCAGGGCGCATTGGGCCATACCGGCGCGCAGGGCCGTGCCCGCGGCTTCGAGAGTGTCGTGAAGAAATATCCGAAGATCCAGGTGGTCGATAAGCAGCCGGCCGACTGGGACGTGACTAAGGTGGCGCGTATCTGGGAGACGCTGCTGACCAAGTATCCGAAGATCGACGCGGCATATTTCCACAACGACGACATGGCGCTCGCCGCCTATAACGTGATGAAGCAGGCGGGCCGCACCAGCATCAAGATCGGCGGCTGCGACGCGATGCCGCCGGCGCTGAACGCGGTTCTCGACGGCAAGATGCTGGCGACCGTGCGCAACCCGTCCTGCCGCATCCACGGCGGCGCCATCGTGGCCGGCGTCGCGGCCGTGGTGGGCGGCGAGAAGACCGGCACCGATATTCCGAAGAACATCGTCGCCGACGGGCCGGTGGTGACGAAGGCGAACGCGCCGGGGATGCTGTGGATGCAGAGGCACTTCCTGATCTGAGGTTGACCGTGCCCTGCCCTCACCCCCGCCCTCTCCCACATGGAGAGGGAGAAGGATCGAGCCCTCTCCCGCCCGGGAGAGGGTCGGGTGAGGGGCAAGCCGCGCGGTCGCCCCTCCTCGAACTGCGCGGTATTCGCAAATCGTTTGGCGGCGTCGCGGCATTTAGCGACGTGGATTTCGTCCTGCAACGGGGCGAGGTCCACGGACTGGTGGGCGAGAACGGGGCGGGCAAGAGCACGCTGATGAAGATCATCGCCGGCATCCATGCCGGCTATGACGGCAGCATGGCCATCGCCGGGCGCGCGGTGCATTTCCGCTCGGCAGGCGATGCGCTGGCCGCCGGGATCGGCATGGTGCATCAGGAACTGTCGATCGTTCCCGAACTGTCGGTGGCCGAGAATGTGGCGCTCGGCGTGCAGCCGACCAATCGCGCGGGCCTCATCGACTACCGCCGGATGCGGCGCGACGCGGAGGAGAAGCTGGCGCGGCTCGGCCTCGATATCGACCCGCGCACGACGATCGGGCTGCTGCCGATCGGCTTGCAGCAACTGGTCGAGATCGCCCGCGTGCTGTCGCTGGGCGCCTCCATCGTCATTCTCGACGAGCCGACCTCTGCGCTGTCGCCGCCCGAGGTGGAGCGGCTGTTCACCATGCTGCGGCGGGTGCGCGAGGACGGCACGTCCTTCGTGTTCATCAGCCATTTTCTCGACGACGTGCTGCGCATCAGCGATCGGATCACCGTATTCCGCAACGGCAGGCGGGTGGACACGGCGGCCGTCGCCGATATCGACAAGCACTGGATCATCCAGCGCATGATCGGCAGCGGCCACGAACAGCTCGAGGAGAGCTATACCGGCGAGATCGCGCTTGAGAGCAAGCCCGACGCGCCGGTGGTGATGACCGCGGAGGGACTGACCCGCGCCGGGCTGTTCGAGGATGTGGACCTGACGGTGCGCGGCGGCGAGGTGCTCGGCGTGTACGGCTTTCTCGGCTCGGGGCAGCTCGAACTGGCACGGGCGCTGTTCGGCAAGCTGAAGCTGGATCGCGGCACGGTGCGAGTGGGCGCGACGACGGCGCGGCTGTCCAGCACGGCGCGGGCCAAGCGGGCGGGGATCGCCTTCGTGCCCGAGAGCCGGCGGTCGATGCTGTTCTCGCTGGAACCGGTGTACAAGAACGTCTCCATCGCCATCCTGGAGCGCATCTCGCGGCTGTGGCTGAAACCGGGCACCGAGCGGGCGATCGCCCGCCGCCACGTCCAGTCGCTGCAAATCCGTCCGCCGCTGGTGGATCGTCCGCTCGGCACGCTGTCGGGCGGCAACCAGCAGAAAGTGGCGCTGGCGAAATGGCTGACCTATCCGCCGAAGGTGCTGGTGCTGAGCGAGCCCACGCGCGGCATGGATGTGGGCGCCAAGGACGACGTGCTGCGCATCATCAAGGATTTGCGCAGCCACGGAATTGGCATCATCGTGGTATCGGCGGAGCCGGAAACGGTGCTGTCGCTGGCCGACCGCATCCTGGTGATGAAGCGAGGCCGGGTCGCGCGTGAATTCGCCTCCGAGACGGTCAGCAAGGACCGGCTGCTCGCCGCCGCATGAGGGTTCCCCGCCGATGCTGACCGCCGCCTGGCTGCGCAACCAGTTGCGCAACATCGCCCCGTTCGCGACCCTGCTGGTGCTGGTCGTGCTGTTCTGGGCCGCCAGCCCCTCGTTTGCGACCTGGGGCAATCTGTCCAACATCCTGCAACAGATTTCGGTCACTGGGATCATCGCCACCGGCATGACCTTCGTCATCCTGTGCGCCGAGATCGACCTGTCGGTGGCCAGCATCGCCAACGCCATCGGCATCGTCGTGGCGTTCTTCACCTTGCAGGATGCGTCGGTGAACATCGCCAACGTGCCGCTGGCGGGGGGCTGGGCCATCCTGCTCGCGATCGCCGCCAGCGTGGCGCTGGGTGCGGCCAATGCGTTCGGCGTGACCGTGATCGGCATCCCGAGCTTCATCATGACGCTGGCGATGCTGCAGATCGCCGCCGGCATGTGCGCCCTGCTGGTGCGCGGGCAGATCGCCTACAATGTGCCGGGATTGATCGGCACGCTGGGCAGCGGCTCGCTGGGTCCGGTGCCGTGGATCGTCATCGTGGCTGGCCTCGTGCTGCTGACCGGGCATGTCGTGCTGACCTACACGCGGTTCGGCCGCTATATCTACATGACCGGCGGCAACCGCGAGGCGGCCGAGTTCTCCGGCGTCAACACGCGCAAGATCATTGCCGCCGTTATGGTGATCTCCGCCGTCTGCTCCGGGCTTGCGGGGATGCTCGGAGTCGCGCATTTCGGCAGCGCGCAGCAGGACGAGTTCGACAACTACCTGCTGGACAGCATCGCCGCCGTGGTGGTGGGCGGCACCAGCCTGTTTGGCGGCCAGGGCGGCATCGGCAATACCATTGTCGGCATGTTCGTGCTCGGCGTGCTGAACAACGGGCTGGATCACGTGCGCATCGATAGCTTCCTGAAGATCCTGATTCGCGGCCTGATCCTGCTGCTGGCTCTGATCGTCAACGTCTATGCACAGCGCCTGCGCACCAGCGACGCGATCAGGGCGCAGGCGTGATCCGGGCTCGAGCCGATACCGAGTTCGAGGAAGGAACGCCAGCGCCCGACGACCTCGGCGCGGGAGAACTCCGTCTCGAACCGCGCGCGGCCTGCCTGAGCGAGTGACTGCCGCAGAGCGGGATCGTCCAGCACGCGGCTGATCGCCTGCGCCAGCGCCGTTGCGTCCTCGCGCGGCACGAGCAGACCGTCCACGCCGTCGCGGATCAGCTCGCGCGGGCCGTCGGCGGCGCAGGCGACGACCGGCCGGCCGGCCGACCAGGCCTCGATCACCATGTTGCCGAGCGGCTCGATGCGCGAGGAGCAGACGAAGACATCCGCCGCCGCGAGCAGGGCCGCCACATCGTTCCGCCAGCCCAGGAATTGCACACGCTCGGCGACACCAGCGCGCACCGCCTGCCGTTGCAGGGCCGCCTGTTCCGGACCGATCCCGGCAATGGAGGCAGCGACGCCGGAGAGGCGCGCGAGGGCTGCGATCAGCGTGTCGAATCCCTTGTCCGTGTGCAGCCGTCCCAGCCCCAGCACGGTCGCCTGGCCGGGGATGGACGGCAGATCGGCAGGCGCCGCGCCGGCCAGGTCATCGGCGAAGTTCGGCACGTAATGCGTGCGCTCCGCCGCCCAGCCGCGCGCGCGCAGCCAATCCACGATGCCCCGCGTGTTGCCGACCAGGTGATCGCAGGCGCGATAGTGGCGCAGATGGTAGTAGCCGCCGAGCCGGCCTACATGCACCCAATCGCCGCGCGGCATGTGCGCGGTGGCGCGGCTCATCCAGCTCACCGCCACGTCCGGCGCGAAGTCGCGCAGCACGCGGCGCAGACGTGGCGTGGTCAACACGTCCAGCGGGCCGCCGAATGTCAGCTCGACGGGTGAGAGCCCCGCCCGCCGCAGCCGTGCCGCGCGCGCCTTGTCGCGGCGAATCACCGGCAGCACCGTCTCGCCCGCCTCGTGCAGCGCCACGCACAGGCGTTCGTAGAACAGTTCGGCACCGCCGTGGACGGCGCCGGCCATGATGTGTGCGACCCGCACTAGGGCGTCGGCGCCAGCAGGGATTCGGCGGCAAGCAGCACCGCGCCCACCGACAAATCCTCCATCCGCAGCGTGGGCGAGATGGCCATGCCCGAGCGCGGACCGGTCGGATAGAATTGCGGAATATTGCCCTTGGTCGGGCCGAACAGCCCGAGCGTCGGCGCCCGCGCAGCGGCCGACAGGTGCATCAGGCCCGAATCGTTGCCGACATACAGCGCAGCCCGCTGGATGCAGGCGGTGACCTCGGCCAGGCTCAGGCGCCCGACCAGATCCACCGCGTGCGGCAATGCCGCCAGGCTGGGAGCGGCCATGCGCCGCTCCGTCTCGCCCGGACCGCCCAGCACGGCCGCCCGCGCGCCCGGCAGCGGGCCTGCGGCGAGTGCGGCGAACAGCTCCGCGAACCGTTCGGCCGGCCACAGCTTGCCGTCCCAATTGGCGGTCGGCCCCAGCAGCACCCACGGGCCGCCCGGCAACAGCGCCTCAGCCGTCGCGTGGTCCTCGGGAGCGGTCCAGGTGACGGGGGAAGGCGCCGGGTCGAGGCCCAGGACCAGGCCGAGCTGGGCGATCTTGTGCCGGTCCTTCGGCGTCCGGCTCCAATGCGCTACGGCGCGGCGCCGAGCGGGGACCACCCAGGCCAGCAGCGAGCCACGGATGTCCACGACCAGGCTCCACGCCGTGCCGACCGTCGCCGCCCACAGCTACAGCCAGTGCCGGCTGTGCGGGCGCTTCTCGAACACGATGGTCTGCTCGCGCCGGGGCATCCGGGCAAACAGCCCTTCCGCCGCCGGGCCGCAGGCCACGGTGAAGCGCGCATGGGGATAGGCACGCAGGAGGTGATCGAGGAGGCCGGTTGCCAGCACGGCGTCGCCGATGCGGTTGGAGGTGACGAACAGGATGCGCATGGCGGGCACTTATCACGCCCCCTGCCCGGTCGCGATGACCCGGATGGCGAAAGCGTGTAGAGCCGCCCGCATGTGTGGCATCGCCGGCATCCAGACGCGCGACGGGCGGCCGCCCGACCCCGCCGCCCTTGCGCGGCTGCGCACGGCGCTGGCGCATCGCGGGCCGGACGGCAGCGCCGTGCTGGTGCGCGGCGACACGGGACTCGTGCATCTGCGGCTGGCGATCGTCGATCTGGAGACGGGCGACCAGCCGCTGCTGACGCCGGACGGGGTGGCGCTGATCGCCAACGGCGAAATCTACAACGACCCGGACCTGCGCCGGGCGATGGCGGGGACGCCATGGCGCAGCCACTCCGATTGCGAGCCGCCCGCTTTCCTGTTCGAGAGCGACGGCGTCGCGTTCGCCGACCGGCTGCGCGGCATGTACGCGATCGCCCTGCACCACATGGCGTCGGGCCGGCTGGTGCTGGCGCGCGATCCGTTCGGCATCAAGCCGCTGTACTACGTGGCGACGGACACGCTGTTCGCCTTCGCCTCGGAACCGCAGGCGCTGCTGGCGGCGGGTCTCGCCGCGCGCGCGATCGATGCGACGCGGCGAAACGAGTTGTTGCAATTGAAGTTCACGACCGGCGCCGAGACGATCTTTCCCGGCATAAGCCGCGTGCTGCCGGGCGAGACGCTGGTCGTCGAGCGCGGCCGCATCGCCCTGCGGCGGACACGCTCCGGCCCTGCCGCAAGGCGGGCCGCTGCCGATCGGCTGGCGCGCGGCGGTGGATCGGCTGGATTCGGTGCTGCTGGACAGCGTGACCGCGCATCTGCGCGCCGATGTGCCGTACGGGCTGTTCCTCTCGGGCGGCATCGATTCGGCGGCGCTGCTGACGCTGATGCGCCGCGCCACGGGCAGCCGCATCCACGCGCTGACCGTGGGCTGGGATGGCGCGGGTGTCGCCGACGAGAGCGAACGAGGCGATGCGCCTGGCGCGGATCGCCGGGGCCGATTGCGAGCGGCTGGTGATGACGCAGACCGATTTCTGGCGGCTGGCACCCCGGATCGCGGCGGCCATGGATGATCCCACGGCCGATGCGGCGGTGCTGCCCAGCTACATGCTGGGACAGGCCGCCGCCTCCGCCGGGCTGAAAGTGGCGCTGTGCGGCGAGGGGTCGGACGAGTTGTTCGGCGGCTATGCGCGTTATCGCAAGCGCCGCGCGCCCTGGCGCTGGCTGACTCGCAAGCCGCGCGCGCGAGGCCTGTTCGACGCTCGACCTGCCGGGCTGGCGCGACGGGTTGGCGGAAGTGGAGGCGGCGCAGGGCGCGGAGCGGTCGCCGATGCAGGCCGCACAGGCCGCCGATATCGCCGAATGGCTGCCAAACGATCTGCTGGGCAAGCTGGACCGGATGCTGATGGTGCATGGGGTCGAGGGCCGGACGCCGTTCCTCGACCCGAAGGTGGCCGAGTTCGCCTTCCGCCTGCCGGACGCCCGCAAGGCCGGGCCGCGCTTCGGCAAGGTGCTGCTGCGCGAGTGGCTGGCGCGCGCCTTCCCCGAGGCGGGGGCATATGCGCGCAAGAAGGGATTCAAGCCGCCGGTCGGCGCCTGGATCGCAGGGGCCGGGCCGACACTCGCAGGCCTGGTGGCACGGCAGCCGGGCGTGGCCGAGATCGTGCCACAGGCACAGGTGCTGGACGTGTTCAGCGCGGCGGAGACGTCACCGCAGCGGGCGTGGAGCCTCTTGTTCTACGCGCTGTGGCATGGTCATCACGTCCTGGGCGCCAAGGCCGAAGGCGACATTGCCTCGGTCCTGACCAAGGACGCCTCCGCCAGCCCCCAGCCCAGCATGACGAAGAAGAAGCCTGCGATCTCGACGGCGTAGAAGCTGCTGGCCGAGGCGAGCGGCCATTCCTGGATCAGGGCGGCCACGAACAGCCCCACGCGCAGCGGGTCCGGGTCGCGGCCGATGCCGCGCAGCAGGCCGCGCAGCCAGGCCAGGATCAGCAGGCAGAACAGCACGAGGCCCGGCACGCCGGAATCCGTCACCGCCTCAAGGTAGTGATTGTGCGGGTGGATGTTGCAGATCGCGGCGCCGCCGCCATGTGCCTGATGCTTCGCCTCGATGTGCCAGGGGTCGATGAAGGTGCGCGGATCCGGGCATTCGTTGCGAAACCCGGCATACCCGCGGCCGGTGATCGGGCTCTGCTCGGCGATGACCACGGCACGGCCGAAGATCAGTCCGTAGTCGCTATCGGCGAAATCGCTCATCTGGGCAGAGAATTTCGTGACCAGCCGGTAGCGCACCGGCGGCGAGATGGCCGCCGAGGCGGTCAGCAGCAGCGCGCCCGCGACCAGCGCAGTCGCGACCGTCGCGCGCAGCCGGCGCAGCATCAGCCCCGAGACAACCAGCCCGAAGGCGGTCAGCAGCGCCGGCATCCGCTGGCCGATCAGCACGATGGTACCGACCGAAGCGACTGTGAGGAGCACGGCGCCGATCCGCTCGGCGGCACTCCCGCCCAGCAGGCGCTGCACCGGCGGCAGCAGCGATGGAAACAGCAGCCGCGACAGCGGCGCCCCGGCGCGCGGGTGCTGGAACGGCCCGGTCAACTCGCCCTCCGGCCCGCGACGCCAGCCCACCAGGTCGCGCCCGGTCGCGAACTGCAACAGCGCCGACAGGCCGATATACAGCGCGCAGGCGGTCAGCACCCGCCCCAGCCAGCGTCGCGCCAAGGCCGGTTGCAGCACGCGCTGCTCCAAGGCCGCTACCAGCACCAGGAACCGAACGGCGCCGAGCGCGTGGCCCAGGGACAGCCAGCCGCCGATGCCGATGCCGGGGAGCGAGCAGAACACCAGCCAGCCCCACCAGACGAGACCGATCGGCATCCAGCCCCGCCGCAGCCATCGCCAGTCGCGCCGCAGCGCACAGCCGGCCAGGAAGGCGAGGCCGATCAGCACGATCAGCGTGTCGGCGACGCCGCGCCCATGCATCAGGAACAGCGGCAGCACCAACAGCGCGGCGAGCGAGAAGCGGTCGAGCGCGCGGATCATGCGGCGCGCAGCAGCGCCGGCGGGTGCCGCGCGACCCAGCCAGTCGCCTGATCATAGGCAAAGCCCAGTTGCAGACAGGCGAACTCGGCATGGTTGCGGCCGATGATCTGCAAGCCCATCGGCCGGCCTTGCGCATCGAACCCGGCCGGCACGCTCAGCACCGGACAGCCGGACATGGTTCCGGGCGTCATCACCTGCATCCAGCGCGCGTAGCCGTCCATCGCCCGGCCGGCGATCTCGCGCGGCCAGTGCAGATCGGCGGCGAAGGGAAAGACCTGCGATCCCGGCAGCACGAGATAGTCGTAGCGCTCGAACAGCCGGAGCATCGCGTGATACCAGGCGGTGCGGCCGATCGAGGCCGCGGACACGTCGAATGCGGTCAGAGCGAGACCCCGCTCCACCTCCTCGATCGCCTCCGGCTTCATCAGCGCGCGCAGCACGGGGTCGCGGTAGTACTCCACCAGGCGCGAGCCGATCTGCCACGCACGCAGCGTCAGGAAGTCCTGCCAAAGCTGCTCGATCGGATGATCGGGAAGTGCGTCCTCGACAGTGCAGCCGATCGCCTCGAACGCAAGCAGCGCCTCGCCGCACACATCCAGCACGCCCGGCTCGAACGGCAGCGCGCCGCGCAGATCGCCGCCCCAGGCGATGCGGACGCCGCGCATGTCGCGCGCAAGCGATTGCGTGAACGCGGCCGGATCCTGCTCGATGGACAGCGGCGCGCGGTCGTCGCAGCCGGCCTGGATTGAAAGCAGCATGGCGAGGTCCGGCACCGTGCGCGCCATCGGACCCAGCACGCCCATCGACGGCAGGAACGCGTCGCGCGATTCGACCGGCACCCGTCCGCAGCATGTGCGGAAGCCGAACACAGTGTTGAACGCGGCGGGATTGCGCAGTGAGCCGCCATAATCGCTGCCATCCGCCACCGGCAGCATGCAAAGCGCGAGACCGACCGCGGCGCCGCCGCTGCTGCCGCCCGCCGTGAGCGACGGGTCATAGGCGTTCAGCGTTGTGCCATAGACGCTGTTGTAGGTCTGCGAGCCCAGGCCGAACTCCGGCACATTGGTCTTGCCGATGATGATGGCGCCCGACGCGCGCAGCCGCGCGACCATGATGGAGTCGGCCGACGGCACGTGGTCCTTGAATATCGGCGAGCCGGATGTGCTGACGATGCCCCGGGTCGGCTCCAGATCCTTGATCGCCTGCGGGAAGCCGTGCATCCAGCCGCGCACCGTGCCGCGTGCCAGCTCGTCGTCACGGGCGCGGGCCTCGTGCAGCAGCGCCGCGCGGTCGCGCAGGGCGACAATCGCGTTCACCCGCGGGTTGAGACGGTCGATCTGGTCGAGATAGGCCCCCATCACCTCGACGCAGGACACCTGGCGGGTCTGGATCGCGCGGGACAGCGCGACCGCATCGAGCATGACGATGTCGGGGGGCATTCAGGCGGGTCTCCGGCGGGAAGCCGATGCGAGACCACCCTCACCCGGCCCTCTCCCAAAGAGAGAGGGCTCTCGGCTCCCTCTCCCTTTGGGAGAGGGCCGGGGTGAGGGGCTGTCCAGTGCGCTTCGGCAGCTCATGCGTGTCATGGCGCCGCCTCCGCCTCGGCCAGCAGCCGCACGCCCAGCGCGCGGTCGATATTGCCGCCGCACAGGATGACCGCGATCCGCCTTCTCGGCGCTGTTGCCGTGCGGCACCACGATCACGACGGGCACTCCGGCCCGCTTGCCGGCAAAGGCCAGGCTCTGGCCATGATTGCCCCGCGTGGCGCTGACGAGGCCCACGATGTCCGGCCACTCGCGCGCCAGCCTGTCGCAATAGACCAGCCCACCCCGCACCTTGAAGGCGCCCGTCGGCGTGTGGTTCTCGTGCTTGACCCACACCTCGGCACCGACGCGGGAAGCCAGCAGCGGCGAGGCATATTGCGGCGTCGGCGGCATCGTCGCGTGGACGACGCGGCTGGCTGCATCCAGGGCGGGCAGGTCAAACATATCACGGCCTCCGTTCGGCGGCATCGAGCGCGCCAGCCAGCGCGGCGTGCAGCCAGGTCAAGTCGCCGCCCTCGGGGAACCACGCGGCGCGGGCGGCGGCAAGGTCTGCGGCGTCACGCGCGAACTCCTGCGCCGGATCGAGCGCGGGCGCCTCCAGGCGCACCGCCCGGCAGTGCGGGTAGTCGCGCACGCGCCACTCCGGGTCATGCGTGGGAAAGAATGCGAGGCACGGAACGGAGAACGCATCGGCCAGATGTACCGGCGCCGTATCGGTGCTGACCACCAGCGCCGCCGCCGCTAGCTGTTCGCATAACTGGGCGAGGGACGCGACCTGCCATTGCACGAGCACCGGCCGCTTGCTGTGTGCTGCGAACCAGGTGCGGATCGCGGCCACGATCGGCGGCGGCATGGTGCGCAGCGCCATCGATGCGAGCGGGCACAGCAGCACGTAGCCGGAGGGATGACCGGCCGGCGGCTCCGGCTTCACGACTTCGGCAAGCCAGGTGTTCCTGCGCTCCGCCGCTGCGACGCCTTCCGGTGTTACGCCGAGGCGCGTCAGGAAGTAGTCGATCATGGCGACACTGCGAAACGCGGGGTCGAAGGCGAAATCCCGCAGGTCGATGCAGCGGGCGAACGCAGCCGCCGGCGGAAACAGGTGCGCCGGCGTGGCGTGTTCCCACGGCAGTTCGGCAATGGTGGCGAAGGCCGCCGAGCGATAGAGTTCCTGTTGCACGATCGGCAAGCCCGGCAGGCGGAACAGTACCGGATCCGGAGCGATCGCGCCGGCCGCGAGGGCGGCACGCAAGGCGGTCAGCCCAATCACCCCATCGCCCAGGGTGCGGCCAAAGCCGTTGAGAATTGCCGTGCCGCTCAGCCCTCGATCGCCTCGACCGCAGCCACGTTCAACAGCCGCTCCAGCACCTCCGGCTCCTGCGCGCCGGCAATGGCGTGTCGGCCGCCGACCACGAAGCAGGGCACGCCGTTGATCCCGAGCCGGTGTGCCCGCAGGTTCTCGGCGTGGACCATCTCGCACTCCGCGTCGCCCAGCAGGAAACGCATGGCGGCGGGCGCCTCGAGGCCGCAGGCGCCGGCAACCGCCGCCAGGACCGAGGGATCGCCGATGTCGCGCCCATCCGTGAAATGTGCGGCGAACAGCGCCTCTACCAGATCGGTGCTGCGCCCGTAGGGCGAGGCCCAGCGCACCAGCCGGTGCGCGTTCACCGATGACGGCGTGCGACGGATGCGGTCGAAGCGGAACATCATTCCCTCGGCGCGGCCGATTTCCGTGATCGAGCCGTAGAGTCGCCGCGCCCGGTCCTCGCCGCCGAACTTGCGCGCCACGTAGTCGGCACGCGGCATCCCGGCGCGCGGCATGTCCGGGTTCAGCAGGAACGGCCGCCAGATCAGGTCGAACAGCAGATCGGGGCGACGGCGCAGGGTGCGCAGCAGGCGGCGCAATCCCAGGTAGCACCACGGGCAGACGAGATCATGCACGATCTCGACCGTGAGCCGCGCGCGCGGAGGTGCGACGACGTTCATCTCTGACTGCTCGGCCCCAGGGGCATGGCCCACTATTGCCGATGCGGGCAGCACGCGGCAACCGTCCCCTACCCCTCCCTGCGCGCGTGCATCTCGGTGAGCAGCGCCCAGGTCGCACCCTTGTCCCATGCATGTATGCCGGGAGCCACGGCTCGGCGGGCTGGCCACCGCGCAGCCGTCGCGCCGGATAGATCCAGGCGTCCTGAACCGCCCTCCCGCCAACTACCCCGCCGACATGCAGCTCGCCCGCAGCGCGGCCGACGCCTGTACGGGCAATTCATCGCATCGTCGGAGTCCGCCTGCGCCGCGCGCAGCGCCTCCGGCAGCGACGGATTTTGGTCCGGCATGCGTATGCTTCTCCTTCACATTGCAGTCAGTCGCGCACCGCCCAGATCGTGCCGGCGGATCGCCACAATGAGGCTCGATTTCGTCGGTCGTCTGTCGTGGCGGCACGCGCATACGAGTGCCGGATGTCGTAACTGGCGAAAGGCGGGAAGATTTGGGGAAATTGCTATTTGCAGGGCAACTCTCACCGCTCGCGGACGCGGCAAAACGCTGCGCGGCGAGACGCAATGTTACTCGACCTGTCGGGAAGTTCACGGTAACGCCAGCACGGCGCCAACCCGCGGCGGGTCAACTCCAGGTCAGGCAGTGACGAGCAGGAAGCGATGATGTGCGATTTCACACCACTCACCTTCGAGACCCTGCTGAAAGATCCGATGGCGCGTGCGGTCATGCGCAGCGACCGGGTCAGCGTGCAGGATCTGGTCGGGGTGCTCTGCGCCGCGAGACAGGCCGTTGTGGTGCGCGAGCGAGCGGCGATCAGACGGGCACTGGCACATGCTGGCGCCACGAATGGACCGGACGGAACCCGAGCATCTCGCGGGCCTTCCGGTTCGAGAGCAGAGTCTCGAACTCATCCAGCCCACGCCTGAGCGGCACGTTCGGGTAGAAGCGGCGCAGCAATTCGGCGGTGGGCAGATCGGACGAGCAATCGTCCTGTGCGGCGTTGAACACCTGAAAGCCGAGCCCGTCCGTGTCGATGGCGCGCAAGATGAGCTGGCCCAGGTCGCGGGCGTCGATATAGCTCCACATGATCTTCTTGCGGAATCCGGGATCGGCGAAGAAGCGCGGGAAATCGGCATATTCGTGCGGCTCGATGACGTTGCCGATGCGGATGGCGTAGATGTCGGCACCCGAGCGCAGGGCGAAGGCGTGCGCGGTCGCCTCGTTGCAGACCTTGCTCAGCGCGTAGCTGTCCATCGGATCGACCGGATATTCCTCGTCGAGCGGGAGATAGCGCGGCTCGCGCGGCTCGTTGGCGAAGACGATGCCGTAGGTCGTCTCGGACGAGGCCACGATGATCTTGCGGATGCCGAGCTTCGTCGCCGCCTCGATCACGTTGTAGGTGCCGAGCGTGTTGATGCGGAACAGCTCGTTGTCGGGCACGATCATGATGCGCGGGATGGCCGCGAAATGGACCACGGCATCGACGCTCTGGGGCCGCAGGTCGGGATCGAACTCGTGCAGGCCCATATAGCTGGAGAGGGCGTTGAAAACGTGGCCGCTATCGGTGATGTCGGTGATGAGCGTGCGCACGCCCGGCTGGTCGAGCGGCTTGAGATCCAGGTTCAGCACCTGGCAGCCATGCTCGAGGAGATAGCGCACCACATGCCGCCCGGCCTTGCCGCTGCCGCCCGTGAACATCACCCGCTTCATGCCCTGGCCCCCGTTCGCACCAGGCGCAGCAAGGCGCAGTCGAGGCCCTGGTGCAAGCGGGCGTTGCCGCCAGCGCCCGGGCGCCCTAACAGGCGCCGCATGAAGCTGCGCATCGAGACGTTCGTGGGGCCGGCGATCGGCGCCCACATCCCGGCGCTCGCCCGGCTGCGGATGCAGGTATTCCGCGATTGGCCTTACCTCTACGAGGGCGATGAGGCCGAGGAACACGATCATCTGGCGGCTTTCGCAGCCAGCCCCGACGCGGCCCTGGTGGTGGCGTTCGACGGCGCGGAGCCGGTCGGGTGCAGCACCTGCCTGCCGCTGGCGCACGAGGCGGTCAATGTCCGTGCGCCATTCGAGGCGCGCTGGGATGTGCGGCGCTTCTGCTATTTCGGCGAGAGCGTGCTGGCCCGCGAGCAGCGCGGCCAGGGCGTGGGAGTGGCCTTCTTCACCGCCCGCGAGGCACACGCAGGCAGCCTGCCGGGCGTCGATTTCGCCACGTTCTGCGCCGTGCGCCGGAGCGCGGACGACCCGCGCCGGCCCGCCGGACGCCCTGCCGCTCGACGGTTTCTGGCGGCGTCGTGGCTATACGACGTTGCCGGACCTGACCTGCACGATGCACTGGCCGGAGGTGGGCGGCGCGGGCCGGCTGGCACACACGCTCGATTTCTGGGCGAAATCGCTGTCCGGGGCGGCGCTGCCATGACGCTGCGGCTGGGCCTGCTGGCGTGGCGCGTATCGGCGCAGACCGGGCTCGATGCCTGGGCGGCGCGGCTTGATCGTGAGGTGGCACAGGCGGTCGCCGGCGGCGCCGAACTTGCTGCGATGCCGGAATATGCGGCGCTGGAGATGGCATCGGGTGCGGCGCCTGACGCGGCCGGGGAACTGGCGCGCGCCGTCGCCCTGGCCCCCGCCGCACTCGACGCGGCCCGCGACGTGGCCCGGCGGCGCGGCATCTGGCTGCTGCCGGGCACGCTGCCCTTTGCCGAGAACGGGCGGGTCGTCAACCGCGCGGCCCTGATCTCGCCCGAAGGGCGGGTCGCGCATGCAGGACAAGCACGTGATGACCCGCTTCGAGGCGGAGCAATGGGGCGTCTCGCCCGGCGCCCTGCCCCGCGTGTTCGCGACCCCGTGGGGGCGCATCGGCATCGCCATCTGCTTCGACGCCGAGTTTCCGACCCTGGTGCGTGCCCAGGTCGAGGCCGGGGCATGGCTGATCCTGGTGCCGAGCTGCACGGACACGATGCACGGCTTCAACCGGGTGCGCATCGCCGCCGCCGCGCGCGCGATGGAGAACCAATGTTTCGTGGCGGTGATCCCCACCGTGGGCGACGCGCCCTGGTCGGCCGCCCTTGACGCCAATCGCGGCTACGCCGCCGTGTTCGGCCCGGCGGATCGCGGCTTTCCCGAGGACGGCGTGCTGGCGCGGGGTACGCTGGACCAGGGGGAATGGCTGTTCGCCGACCTTGATCCCCGGCGCCTCGCCGCCGTGCGCGAGACGGGTGCCGTGCGCAACCACGCAAACTGGCCGCCCCCGCCCCCGCCCTGCCAGGATGCCACGTGGGACTGATCTATCTCGTCGCGGGCGAACATAGCGGCGACGTGCTGGGGGGACGGCTGATGCGCGCCCTCCGCGCCCAGCACGCCGATCTGCGGTTCGCCGGGGTGGGCGGCCCGCGCATGGTGGCCGAAGGGCTGGAGCCGCTGTTCCCGATGCAGGAACTGGCGGTGATGGGGCTGGTCGAGGTGCTGCCGCGGCTGCGCAGGCTCAGCCGCCGGTTGCGCGAGGTGGAGTCCGACATCCGCGCCCGCCGTCCCGATGTGCTGGTGACGATCGACAGTCCGGGCTTCTGTTTGCGGCTGCTGAAACGTCTGCGAGGCGCCGGCATCCCGCGGCTGCACTACGTCGCACCGCAGGTCTGGGCGTGGCGCGAGAAGCGGGTGCGCGCCTTTCCCGGGTTGTGGGACGAACTGTTGTGCCTGCTGCCGTTCGAGGAGGCGTTCTTCGCGGGCCACGGCCTGCCGGTGCGCTTCGTGGGCCACCCGGTGCTGGAGAGCGGCGCCGACGGGGGAGACGCCGCGCGGTTCCGGGCGCTGCACGGTCTCGACCCGGCGCGCCCGGTGCTGGTGCTGATGCCGGGCAGCCGCCGCAGCGAGGTGCCGCGCCTGCTGCCGGTGTTCGGCCGGATGCTGGCACTGCTAGCCCGCGACCTGCCGGGCCTCGTGCCGGTTGTACCGACCGCGGCCGCTGTGGCGGAGACCGTGCGGCGGGCGGCCGGCAACTGGGCGCTGTCCCCGATCATGGTCACGGATATAGCCGAGAAGCACGATGCCTATGCCGCGGCCTCGGCGGCGCTCACCAAGTCCGGAACCTCGACGCTGGAACTGGCGCTGGCCGGCGTGCCGATGGCCGTGACGTACCGTGTCAACCCGCTCACGGCGGCGATGGCGCGGCGGATGATCCGCGTGCCGCACGTGGCGATGGTCAACCTGCTGGCCGGGCGCGCGGTGGTGCCGGAGTTGTTGCAGCAGGAGTGCAATCCGGCTCGGCTTGCGGAGGTCGTCCGCACGCTGCTGGCGGACGAGACGATGGCGCGGGCGCAGCGCGAGGCGTTTCGTGGCGTCATCGCGAGCCTAGGTGGTCCGGATGGGCACCCCTCCCAGGCGGCAGCACGGGAAGTGCTGACGCTGCTGGAGAGCCCGCACCCCGCCCGGCCCTTCGCGCCACCCTCCCCACAAGGGGGAGGGTGAAATTCTTTCCCTCCCCAGCATGGGAAGGGTGGCCCAAAGGGCCGGGTGGAGTAAGGCCCCACCGGGCCTCAGGCCGCGAGACGCCCGCTCGCCTCCGCATGCGACAGCAGCTTGCTCCAACCGGGCATGGCCGGCTTCTGGGTTCGCTCGGCGCGCTGCCCCGCCAGATCGGCTTTCACTTGGAGCAGCGCCTCGGCGCGAGCCGCCAGGGCCGTCAGCGCACGGTCGACCTCCTCCACCGATCCGGCCGACGCCATTGCTGTTACGCAAGGCCGCCTCCAGCGCGCCGCGCCCGGCCGGATTGAGCGGCGTCGCCGCCTCCAGCATGAAGGGCGAGCCCGGCAGTTCGGTCCCATCCGAGGCGCGGCGCACGCTGATGGTGTGGCGGCAGTACGGCGAGAGCCCCTCGGGCAGCTTGAACTGGAAGCCGCACCGCTCGACCCCGAGATCGCGCATCCGCGCCGGGCGGCTGTGGTTCGCGATCACTTCGCCGATCACGGCTCCATTGATCACCAGTTCCAGAACCACCGGCGCGGTCGTATCGGCGTTGGCCGCCAGGCCGCGGATGGCATTGCCGTCGAGATTCTCGATCCAGCCTTTCAGCGCGCCCGGAGCGTCATCCAACGGCGCCGTCAGACCGGCGCGGGCGTCGATGCGCCGGCGCACCACCTCGACTTCGAAACCGCAATCGAGCCGTGGCGCGCAGTACGGCTTGATCACGTTGCGCGGCTCGTGCGGATACAGCGCCATATAATCGTCCGCGTTGTCATAGACGGAGCGATTGCCGCGGCAGCACCCGGTCTCGGCGGCTGCCCCTTCGGCGAAGATGATGTCGTGATCCTCGAACTCGAAGTTGATGTATTCGACGTCCTTAATCTCGGGCGCGCGCAGGATCGAGACGCCGTTCACCAAATGCCCGGCTTCGATCAGGATGCCGTCGAGATGCATGGCGTGGCACGGCGACAAATACAGGTCGCGGCGCGGCAGGTTGTCGGCGAGGGCGCCCTGCCGGATCAGAACCGGAGCCACGTGCGGGTCGCTCGCGACCACCGAGGCCGAATAGGCCCGCCGGCCGATCCATTTTACCGGCTTGGCCTCGCCGGAAGCGGTAAACAGGCGATCGCCGATGGCAACGTCCCTCGCCGCGACCTCGCCACGATCGGTCAGGACCCTTGTCTCCGGCAGGAAGCAGGCGACACCGATATCGTATAACCCGTTGCCGACAGACGTGACGGTGAAGCCGGCATCAAGGCCGATCCCCGTCAGCTCGATATTGCCGACGACGGTGTTCCCGTCGTGCAGGGTGAGCGTGTCGCCACTGTACGTGGCACTCGTCACCGGGGTATTGACCTGGATGATGTCGCCGAGCCGGAAATCCTGTGTCGGGGCTGGCGATCTGCAGGTTCAGCAGATTGTTCTCATCGAGCACGAGCATGCCGCTGGAGGCCTCGAAGTTCACGGGCGCCAGCGCTGAGACGTTCGTGCCTTCGACCAGCGTGCCGCCACTACCGATATTGAAGGCGCCGGCCAGCGCGTTGGCACCCAGCCCCTCGATATCGAAGATGCCGCCGTTCTCAACGGTGATGCTGCCGCCGGCCGCGTTCACCAACGCGGTCGTGGACACATCGGTGCCTCTGCCCGAGACCGTGAGATCGCCGCCGAGAAGCACGGTAATGGCAGGATAGGTTTCGAGCTGGCCCGTACTGATCGTGGTATCGCCCGCGACGATCAGCGGAAGGAGATGGCTGGACATCTTCGTTGGCCCCGACAGTGCTTGTTTTCTGGGAATATTAACCTCCGACTTAGGATTAACGCAAGAGGGTTTTTTATCGGAACGTATTATTGCTGATGGTAACACTATTGCGTCTGATAACCCATTGCATCCAGTTCAGAGATTTTTCATTACGCACAAGCTGACCTGAGGTATTAATTGCAGGCAGGTGGCTTTAACATGACCGCAATGAATAGCCCCGGCTGCCGTCAGGAAATGCCTCGCACGACCGAAATCCCCAGGTCGCGGATCTTCTTGCGCAGCGTATTGCGATTGAGCCCCAGCATCGCCGCCGCCTTGATCTGATTGCCGTGCGCCGCCGCCAGCGTGAGCTGGATCAGCGGCCGTTCCACCTCGGCCAGCACCTGCCCGTGAAGGTCCGAGGGCCGGCCGCCATGCGCGGCCCCCGACAGCAGCCGTTGCGCGAAATGCTGCACGGCCAGCACCAGATCAGGCTCTGCCGGTGAGCCCGCGCCGGGCGCGTTCGCCTGATCGGCGGAGAAGTCGTGCGCTGCGGACCCGGTAAGACTGACGCTGATCCGCTCCCCGGTAATGGTCGCCTCGGGGTCGAGCGCCGCCAGTCGGCGCATCAGGTTCTCCAGCTCGCGCACGTTGCCGGGCCAACGGTATGCCGCGCAGCGCCTCGATGGCGCTCGTGTCGAGCTGCTTCGTGGGCAATCCTTCGGCCGCGGCGCGCTCCAGAAAGTGCCGCGCCAGATCGTCGATATCCTCCGCCCGCTCCCGCAGCGGCGGAAGCCGGATCGGCACCACGGCGAGGCGGTAGTAGAGATCCTCGCGAAACGCACCCTGGCGGATCGCCTGGCGCAGATCGCGATGCGTCGCCGCCACGATGCGCACGTTGGCGCGGATCGGCTGGCGTCCGCCCACGGTGGTGAACTCGCCCTCCTGCAGCACGCGCAGCAGGCGCGTCTGCGCCTCGGGCGGCATGTCGCCGATTTCGTCCAGGAACAGCGTGCCGCCCGCTGCCTGCTCGAACCGGCCCTGGCTGCGACTGGTGGCGCCGGTGAAGGCGCCGCGCTCATGGCCGAACAATTCGCTCTCGACCAGCTCGCGCGGGATCGCCGCCATATTGATCGCCACGAATGCAGCCGCGCGGCGGCGGCTGTAGTCGTGCAGCGCGCGCGCGACCAGCTCCTTGCCGGTGCCGCTCTCGCCATTGATCATCACCGTGAGGTCGGTCGTCGTGAGCCGCGCGATGCTGCGATAGATCTCCTGCATCGCAGGGCTGCGACCGATCAGCGGCAATCTTTCGTCGTTGTCCCGCACCGGGGCCGGCGCACCAGGCGGCAGCACCGGGGCCGACAGCGCGCGCGCGACCACGGCAAGCAATTCCTTGAGGTCGAACGGCTTGGGCAGATACTCGAAGGCGCCACGCTGCGCGGCCTTCACCGCCGTCATCAGCGTGGACTGCGCGCTCACCACCACCACGCGCAACTCGGGACGCAATTGCTTGATGCGCGGGATCAGGTCCAGCCCGTTCTCGTCCGGCATGACGACATCGGTGATGACCAGATCGCCCTCGCCGTCCTCGATCCAGCGCCACAGGGTCGCGGCGTTCGAGGTGCTGCGCACCTGATAGCCCGAGCGGCCGAGCGCCTGCGTGAGAACCGTGCGGATCGAGCGGTCGTCGTCGGCCACGAGGACGGTCGGCATGGTGCTCATGGCGATCTCGCCCGATGTTCCCGTCCGCCAATCCATGTCATTGCGAGAAGCGAAGCGACGAAGCAATCCAGGGCGGCCGCATCGTGCCTCCCGCCTGGATCGCCACGCCGGCCAGGCGGCCGGCTCGCGATGACAGAGCCTGTGGCGTGCATCAGCACTCCATAATTCCGACCCTACTCGCGCTCGTCGCTCAGCATCGGCAGATGCAGCCGGAACTCGGTCCGCCCCGGCCGGCTGTCCACTTCGACCATGCCGCCGTGGTCGCTCACGATCTTGGCGACCAGGGCGAGGCCCAACCCGCTGCCCGAGGGCTTCGACGTGACGAACGGATCGAACAGGTTGGGCCGGATATCGTCGGCGATCCCCGGCCCGTTGTCGCGCACCGTGACGGCGAGCGGCAGGTGCAGGCGCCGCTCGCTGCCGGGAACGGCGAGGCGGATGCCGTGCTGGAAGGCGGTGCCCAGCACGATCTCCGGCGCCGGATGCGGCTCGTCCGCCAGCGCCTCGGCGGCGTTCTTGACCAGGTTCAGCAGCACCTGCACGAGCTGGTCGCGATGGCCCAGCACCGGCGGCAGCGACGGGTCGTAGATTTCGACAAAGCGGATGCCCGCCGCGAAACCGGATTGCGCCACGCGGCGCACGTGCTCCAGCACGCGATGGATGTTGACCGCACCGCGCTCGATCGGTTTCTCGCCGAAGGCATCCATGCGATCGACCAGCGCCCGGATGCGGTCCGCCTCGTCGCGGATCAGCTCGGTCAGCTCCCGGTCGGACGGGGCCACTGTGGCTTCGAGAAGCTGTGCGGCGCCACGAATGCCGGAGAGCGGGTTCTTCACCTCATGCGCCAGGATCGCCGCCATCCCGGTGACGCTGCGGGCCGCGCTGCGGAAGGTGAGCTGCCGATCCAGCGTGCGCGCCGCCGACGCATCCTGCAGCACCAGCAGCACGGCACCCGGCTGCTCGGGCAGCGGCGTCCCCTGCACGGTGGCATCGACGCGACGCAGGCGCGGCCCTTCCAGCGCCAGATCGTGATCGCTGACCGTCGCATCGTGCATGCGCACCTGCTCCACCAGCAGGAACAGCGGCGAATCGCCCGCCACGATGTCGGACAGGCGCAGATGCGCCAACTGCCCCGCCGAGAGGCCCAGGAACTGCTCGGCCGCCGGATTGGCGAAGGCCACATGGTCCTCGCCATCGAGCAGGAGCGCCGCTACCGGCAGCGCCGAGAGCAACAGGGCCGGATCGGGCACAGGACGCGACGGCGCCAGCCCGGCACCGCCGCCGAGTGCAGCGAGCGGATCCCGCACGGCCAGGCCGCTCACGCGGCTTCGGCCAGCAGCAGGTCGCGAGCCAGGGCTCGGCTGGTGCCCCGGGCGATCAGCGGATCGTAGAACGCGTCGATCAGCCGCTCCACCTCCGGCGCATCCGCGAGGCGGTTGACGGCGGCGCGGAACTCGGCCGAGCCGGGCAGGCCGCGCGAGTACCAGCCGACATGCTTGCGCGCGAGTCGCACCCCCGCATCGGGTCCGGCGTGGTCCAGCAGGGCGCGGTAGTGGCGCAGCAGGATGGATTTCTGCTCGGCGAGCGGCGGGTCGGGCAATCGAGCGCCGGTGCGCAGATAGTGCGCCACCTGGCGCGGAAACCACGGCCGGCCGTAGCAGCCGCGGCCGATCATCACCCCGTCCGCGCCGGAGCGCCGGCGTGCCTCCAGCGCGTCGTCCTCGGTCAGGATGTCGCCGTTGGCGATGACCGGAATGCGGATCGCCTGCTTGACCCGCGCGATGAAATCCCAGTCGGCCGTGCCGGTGTACATCTGCTGGCGGGTGCGGCCATGCACCGTGATCATGCGGATGCCGCAGCACTCAGCGACCCGCGCGAGGCTGGGTGCGTTCAGGCTGTCGCGGTCCCAGCCCATGCGCATCTTCAGCGTGACCGGCACCTCGACCGCGCGGACCGTCGCCTCCAGGATGCGCGCCGCCTGCGTCTCGTCGCGCATCAGGGCGCTGCCCGCCATCTGCCCGACCGCCACTTTTTTCACCGGGCAGCCGAAATTGATGTCGATGATGTGGGCGCCACGGCCGACGCCGATGCGCGCCGCTTCGGCCATCGCCTCCGGGTCGCAGCCGGCCAGTTGCAGCGAGGCCGGAGTGCCGTCCATCGTCGCCATGCGCTGCGTGTTGCGGTTCTCGCGCACCATCGCCCAGGAGGCGATCATCTCCGACACCACCAGCCCCGCACCCAGCCCGCGCGCCAGCCGCCGGAACGGCAGGTCCGTCACACCAGACATCGGCGCCAAAATCACCGGCGTTTCGATGACCACGCCGCCGCCGAGATCGATCGGCGGCAGGCTGCCATATGCGTCGGTCGCGAAACTGCCCATGATTTGGGCAAACTAATCGCGGCCCGATTGACGCGCAATGCGCGGGCCGCGAGGCTGGACCCATGCCGAACCAGCCCTACCCGCCCGCCCTGCTGCCGCGCATCGGCACCGGGTTTGATGTCCATGTCCTGACGCCGGGGCGCAAGCTGATGCTGTGCGGTATCGAAATATCGCATGATCAGGGGCTTGCGGGACATTCTGATGCGGACGTTGGAATTCACGCGCTGTGCGACGCGATCTATGGGGCGCTCGCCGAGGGCGATATCGGCCGCCACTTCCCGCCCAGCGAGGCGAATTGGAAGGACGCCGATTCGGCCCGTTTCCTGGCCCACGCCGCCGGGCGCATCGCGGCGCGGGGCGGTATGCTGGGCAATGCCGATGTGACCCTGATCTGCGAGCGGCCGAAGATCACGCCGCACGCGCCGCGCATGATCGCGCGGCTGGCCCGATTGCTGGGGGTCGGCGAGGACCGCGTCTCGGTCAAGGCCACCACGACCGAGCGCCTGGGCTTCACCGGCCGCATGGAGGGAATCGCGGCGCAGGCAGCCGTGCTGCTGCTGCTGCCGATGTGAAGCCGGACCTCAACCGGCCCTTGGCGCGTTGCGGGGGGCGTGACTATGTGACCACTGACGAAACGGAGGCTCTCATGCGCGCATCCCCGCTTCTGCTGGCCGCCTCGCTGGCGCTGGCCGGCTGCACCGTCGCTCCGGCGGGTGTCGCCTACAACCCGTACCCGCAGCCGCCGGCGGTGCGTGTCGAGGTCATTCCGCAGCCGCCGGTCTCTGAGGAGTCGCTGATCTGGCAGCCCGGTCACTGGGACTGGGACGGCCAGGGATTCATCTGGCGCGGCGGCCGCTGGGTGCAGCGCGCCGGGCACGGCACGACCTGGCAGGACGGCTACTGGTCCAACACGAGCGGCGGCTGGGTCTGGGTGCCGGCGCATTGGCTGTGATCCCGGCGTGACGCCCGCCACGCTCGCGCTGTTCGCGGCGGCCTGCCTGGCTCTCGCCGTCACACCTGGGCCGGACATGCTGCTGGTGGCGTCGCGCAGCGTGAGCCAGGGCCGCCCGGCCGCCTTTGCCGCCCTGCTGGGCGTGCAGGTGGGCATCTACTGCCACGCCTTGCTGGCGGCCTTCGGCCTGTCGCAACTGATGTTGGCGGTGCCGGCCGCCTATGACGCGATCCGCTACGCCGGGGCCGCCTATCTGCTGTTCCTGGCATGGAAGGCGTTCCGGTCATCGGGCGCGATGCTGGCGCCAGCGATGGGCGGGCGGTCGTTGTCCTTCGCCGCGGCATTCCGCCAGGGGCTGCTGACCAACCTGCTCAACCCGAAGGTCGCGCTGTTCGTGCTGGCGCTGTTTCCGCAGTTCGTGCCGCCGCAGCAGGCCGGCATCGTCTGGAAGTTCCTGGTGCTGGCGACGATTCTGGACGTGATCGGATTTGCCGTGAATTCGCTGGTCATTCTCGGCGCGCACGGAGTGGGACGGCTGCTCGGGCGCAGCCGCCGACTGTCGCGCCTACCGAACCTGCTGCTTGGCACAGTGTTCACGGGCATCGCGGTTCGCCTCGCCTGGGCCGGACACAAATAGCGAAGCAGCCAGGCTTCAGATCAGCAACACCGCCGCCACGAAAACCGGGTAGCACGCCAGCAGAATGACGCTTTCATGCCGGGCCAGCGATCCGCGCCGTGACGCGAGCAGGATCACCAGGCAAGGCGCCGCGAGCATCAGCAGCAGCGAAAGGTGCAGGATGGCCGCATCATTCAGGATGAGCGGCCGTACCAAAGCGCCGGCACCGAGCGTCATGGTGATGTTGTAGGCGAACGAGCCCACCACCCCCGCGACCACCGCCTCGGAAACTCCGCGACGGGCCGCCGACCACGCCAGCACCACCAGCTCGAATCCTGTCGCGAACCCGACCAGCGTGAGACCGAGCCGGGTCTGTACGGTCTCGACCCCGCTCAGCCGCTGCACCGCCAGTACGAGCAGGCTGGCCCCGGTGGCCATCGCCACGACGCCGGCCAGCACCAGCCCCACGTCGCGGCCGAGCCGGCGCCGACCACCGGCCCCGGCCGCGCGCGCCTCGGCGAGCTCGCCTACCTCGCCCAGATTTGGCGGCCGCCGCTCGGCAATCCAGATCGCCGCGACATAGGCGACATACAGCGCGACCAGAACGGCACCCTGCCAGCGGCTGACCCGCCCGCTCCAGGCAATCCAGACGCCGGCCGCGCCAAGCGGCAGCCCGAGCAGCGCGTAGCGCATGACCGCGCCGCGAAACGGCAACGGCGCGATCCAGGCGCCCACGCCAAGCGCCACCAGGCAGATCGCGACATTAGCGCCGATCACGTCGCCGAGTGCGATGCCGGGCGCGCCGCGCAGGGAGGCGGCGACCACCGTCGCCAGTTCCTCCGGCTCAGCGCCCGCGAGCAGGATCGCCAGCGCAAAGCTGCTGACGCCCAGTTGCACCGATGCCGCGCCGAGATGCTCAGCGAATGCCTCGGCGCCCCAGACGATCAGACCGGTTCCGACGGCGAAGGCCAGCACCCAAAGGACGAGATGCACGAGCGCGTCGGCGATCGCCTCAGCTCGCGAACCAGTCCGCCACCGGCTTCATCGCCTCCAGCGCACGGTTTCCCCAGGCGATTTCCGCCCGCGCCCTGCGCAGCGCACGCAGCAGCGCCGCACCCTGGAGCTTGTCGGAGCGCAGCATCGCCTGCGCGTCGGCCACGATGCGATCGATGCGCTGGAACACCACGCCGCCGATATCGGCCACTTGCAGCTTCTCCATGCGGATCACCCGCACCCGCGCCATCTCGGCGCCGAGCAGCCGGTCGCGGTAGCTCGTCCACTCGGTCATCTCGTCGCTGAAGCGGCCGAGATATTCCTGCTCGACGATGAAAACGTGGCTGCGCGGCCCCCAGCTCAGCACATGGTCGATGGCGGCGATGGCGCTCTCGATCGAATTGCCCGCGGTCGTCACCGGCACCACCACGCCCACCCGCTCGCTGCCATCGGGGAAGATCGGCCGTGGCTCGTCATCCAGGATGCGGCAGATCTCGGTGAACATGTTCGACCCGAGATCGACGATCAGGTTGCCGACGCCGATATCGTACAGCAGATCGTCCCATTGCGTGGCGTTCGGGTCATAGGCCAGCTCGCGCGACACCTCGAAGGCGGCGGCGTTGCGCGCGTCGCGATGCACGATATTGCCGAGCCCGTCCTCCTTGCGAAAGATCGCCGACAGGCGCGGGATTGCGCTCGTATTCGCGCACCTCGATGCTGCGCATCAAGATCGGATAGCGTTGCAGCAGCGACACCAGCACCGCATTGGCCGCCGTGGTCTTGCCGCTGGATTTGTCGTTGGCGAAGATCAGGGTCCGACGCGCCCGCGCCGTACCGGGTGACCGGGCAGCACCGCTCATCCGCTTCGCCTCCCTCCGCTATCCGCCCACCATCATGCGCACGATCTCATCGGGGTTGGCACCTTCGGTTGCCACCTCGCCGGCGACGATGCCGCGACGCAGCACCACGATGCGATCGGTGACGGCAAGGATGTCACCCAGATTGTGCGAGATGAAGATGACCCCGACGCCGCTCGCCTTCAGCGTGCGGATCAAGTCCATCACCCGCCGCTGCTCCGGCACGCCCAGGGCGGCTGTCGGCTCGTCCATGATCAGGACACGCGCCTTCCAGTGGATCGCTCGGCCGATCGCCACGCATTGCCGCTGCCCGCCGGACAGCGCGCGCACCGGCCGGTCGAGCCGGTCGAGGCCGATATCCAGCGCCTCCAGCGCCTGTGCCGCGTCGGCGCGCATGCGGTGACGATCGATCACCGGCAGCACGCCGAACAGCATGCGCATCGGCTCGCGGCCGAGGAACACGTTGGCACCCACGTCGAGATTGTCGGCGAGCGCCAGATCCTGATAGATCGTCTCGATGCCGCGCGCCCGCGCCTCGTGCGGGTTGGTGAAGGAGACGGGCGCGCCCTCGAACACGATGTCGCCGTCATCGGGCTGGAACACGCCGCTGACGATCTTGATCAGCGTCGATTTCCCGGCGCCGTTGTCGCCGGCCAGCGCCACGACCTCGCCTGCGCTGACGCGGAAATCGACCCGCTCCAGCGCATGCACGCCGCCGAACCGCTTGCTGACGCCGCGTGCCTCCAGCAGCACCTCACTCATCGACCCGCCCTCCGCTACGCTGCGCCTGATCGACCAGCACGGAGATGATGATCACGACACCCACCGCGACGAATTGCCAGAACGGCTCGACATTGATGAACACCAGCCCGTACTGGATCACGGCCACGATCAGGGCGCCGATCAGCGTGCCGACCAGCGTGCCCGACCCGCCGAACAGGCTGGCGCCGCCGATCACCACCGCGGCGATGCTGTCCAGCAGCAACGGCTCGCCAGCCTGCGCGGCACCCGCCGAGAAGCGGCCGGCATACAGCACGCCGCCCAGGCCGGCGCAGAGGGCGGCGAGGATGTACAGCCAGATGGTGACGCGGCGCACATCGATGCCGGCGCGCACAGCCGCCTGACGATTTCCGCCGATGGCATAGGTGTACTGGCCGAACCGCGTCTGCGACAGCAGGTAGTGCAGGCCGAAACCGGCCGCCGCCGTGACCAGTACCACGACCGGAACCGGTCCGATCATGCCGTTACCGAGTTGCCCAAGGATGGGATTGGCCACCGGAACCGTAGTGCCGCCCGCCACCAGATAGGCGATGCCGCGCGCCACGCCATACATGCCGAGCGTGCCGATGAACGGCGGCACGCGCAGGCGCGCGATCAGCAGCCCGTTGACCAGCCCCGGCACCGCCGACGCGGCCGAAGCGGCGACAATGCCCACGATCAGGCCGCCCAGCGCGCCGAGCGAGGGGGTCGCGGCATTCACCGCCTGGCTGACCACCACGGCCGCCAATCCCATCGTGAATCCCACCGAGAGGTCGATGCCGCCGGAGATGATGACGAAGGTCTGGCCGATCGCCAGCAGCAGCGGCGCCGTCGCGAACACGGCGATCGAGCGGATGTTGAAGGCGTTGCCGATGAAGGTGCTGCCGAACGCGACCTGCGACCAGATCTCGAAGCCCACGATCAGCAGCACCAGGAACAGCCAGGCGCGCGAGGCGGCCAGCCAGGCGATCCAGGCCGCCTCGCGCGGCGGCCTGGAGTCTCGTGTCGTCGTGGTGGCCGCGACTGACATCAGGCTGACATCAATTCGAGTAGACGAAGCGCCTGACTGCCGGATCGTCGACGTTCGCCTTGTCGATGACGGTGAATCCGGTGCCGATGCTGGTCGGGATCGACTGGCCCGACAGGACCGCGTGCGCCGCGGCCACGCCGAACCAGCCGATCTCCGCCGGGTGCTGGGCGATGGCGATATCGACCAGCCCGTTCTTGATCTGGTCGATGATGGATGTCGGCGCGTCGAACGCCACCACCTTCACCTTCCCCGTGGCACCCGCCTGCTTCACGCCGTTCGCGGCCCCCAGCGCCGAGAACAGATTGGCGCCGAACACGCCGGCCAGGTCGCTGTTACGCGCCAGCACCGATTGCAGTTGGCTCGCCGCCTTGTTGGCGTCGTCATCGTTGAACTGTGTCTGGAGCACGGTGATGCCGGGATGGTTCTTCATCTCCGCCTTGAAGCCTTCCTCGCGCTGGTCCGTGGTGGAGATGCCGGGCTTCACGTTCGACACGTACACCTTGCCCTTGTCGCCGATGGCCTTGGCCAGCGCCCTTGCGGCGATCTGGCCGCCCAGCACGTTGTCCGAGGCGATGTAGGACAGCGGGAAGTCGGCGTCGCCGCTGCCGGTCTGGTAGTGGCCGGTGCCGATGAAGGTATCGACCGTGATCACCTTGATACCGGCATCCACCGCCTTCTTCAGCGGCTGCACCAGTTGCACCTTGTCGGTGGGCGCGATCAGGATGGCGTCGGGGTGGCGTGCGATCACCGCGTCCAGCACCGGCACCTGCGTCACCGGGTTGAAGTCCGGCGCACCCTGGAAGGTCAGCGTGTCGCCCAGCGCGTCGGCCGCGTCCTGCGCCCCCTTGTGCATGGTGATGTAGAACGCATCCGTGGTCAGGCCGGGGATCAAGGTGATGTTGTAGTGCTTGCCGGCCGCCTGGGCAGAGGCACCGCCCATGCCCATCGCCAGGACAGCGGCCACCGCCACCCCGAGAATCCTCTTCATGCTCGTTCTTCCCTTCGTCGTTGTCGCCCGTTCCGGCGGGCTTGGTTGGCGGGCCGCATCATGCAGCCCGCGAGGCCTGAAGGCGAGACAGGTCGTGATTGACCGGACGCAGGATCGAGTAGAGGCGACGATGCACCGTCTCGTAAAGCTCTCCATACTGGGCGACCCATTCCGGATCCGGCAAGACCTCGCGCCGCTCCTGCTCGATCTCGGAGTGGGCGGCGGCGAGGTCGGGCCATAGCCCGGCGGCGATGCCGGCCAGGAGGGCGGCGCCGAGGCCGGTTGCCTCTGGCTGGTTGATGACGGTCAGCGCCCGGCCCTGCACCGACGCCTTGATGCGCAGGAACAACTCGTTCTGCGTCGAGCCACCGATCACGCGGATGATCTGGGGCGGCGCAATTCCGGGCAGTGCCGCCATGCTGTCCACCACCAGCCGCGCCTCCATCGCCAGCCCTTCCAGGACACTGCGCAGAAGAGCGCCGCGGCCGGTCTCGGTGCTGAGACCCAGGAAAGCACCACGCGCCGCCGTGTCCGGATGAGGCGGGCTGCTATAGGCCAGGTGCGGCAGGAAGCAGACGCCGCCGCTGCCGGGCGGCAGCATCGCCGCCTCGGCCAGGATCGCGTCGCGCGATCCGGTTCCGCCGAACAGGCCGCGCAGCCATTCCACCGCACCGCCGGAGCTGTTGAGCCCGGCGCCGAAATAGGCGAGCGGGCGGTCCACCTGCATCAGCCCCTGGGCGAACCCGCCTGCCCGCGACGCCGGGCTGGAGTGCGGGCCAGCCAGCGTCAGGAACAGCGCCTCGGCGGTCCCCATGCTGTCCAGCAGACAGCCCGGCGTGGCCGTGCCGGCCGCGAAACCGCCCACGACATGATCGTGGCCGCCGACCGCGACGATCGGGCTGCCTGGCAGGCCGGTTGCCGCCAGCACCTCCGGCCGCGCCGCACCCAGCGCCGACCCGCTGGACCGGATCGGCGGCAGCAGGGCGGGGTCGATCCCAACCTTGCGGAGCAGTGCGGGCGACCAGTCGCGCGCCCGGATATCGAGGCACAGCGTTCGCGATGCGAGGCTGGGGTCGGTGGCCGCCTCGCCGCAGAGGCGCCAGGCCACCCAATCGGCGATGTTGAGCATCCGGCGCGCGCGGCCGAACAGCGCCGGCGCCGCCTCGCGCTGCCACAGCAGCTTGCACAGCGTGTAGGTGGAATCGGCGTGCTGGCCGGTGATGTCGAACAGCGAGCTGCGCGCCGATATCGCGTTCGAGACGCTGCGCCACGGCTTCTGTCCGGCGGTCGAACCAGGCGATCGCGGGAGCCAGCGCCCGTCCCTCCGCGTCGATCAGGAAACACGACTCGCCCATGCTGGCCGCGGCGATTCCCGGCCACCGCTGCCCCCCGTCGGCACGGCGAAGGCAAGCTCACTTAGCACCGAGAGAACCGCTTCCCACAGCCGCTCGGCATCGTACTCGGCGCCCGACTGGCCGAGCGTCCGTGTGGGCGTGGGGCGGCTCGCCACGGCCATCGTGCGGCCGCGACAATCGGCCAGCAGCGCGCGCACGCTCTGCGTGCCGACGTCGATACCGATAAGGAACGGACCCTCCGGCCCGCCAGCGTTCATGTGCCGCCGCTCAATCCCGCAGCCCGGCGCCGGCCATCGCGGTCGCGACATCGGCGCCGTCGTGGATGATCGCCTTCATCGCCGAGACGACCGCGCCCGGCTGCTTGCTCTGCCAGATGTTGCGGCCGAACACGACGCCCTTGCCGCCGCCCTGGATGCTGCCATGCACCACGTCGAGCGCCGCGCGCACCGTGTCCATGCGCGTGCCACCGGCGATCAGCACGGGCACCGGGCAGGTCTCGGTGACGCGGCGGAAGCTCTCCGCACTGCCGGTGTAGTAGGTCTTGACGATATCGGCGCCCAGCTCGAAGCCGATCCGGCTGGCCGCGGCCATCGCGTTCGCGTCCAGCGTGTCCGGAATGCGCTCGGTGGGATTGGGCAGCGCCTCGACCATCACGGGAAGCCCATCCACGGCGCAGTCGCCCACCACGCGGGCGACGATGGAATAGGTGTCCATCTCGACCTTGGCGCCCAGAAAGCCCATCAGGCACACGCCGTCCACGCCCAGGCGCCGCGCATCCTCGACCGTGTGCAGCAGGCGCCAATCAGAGTAGTGCAGCCAGTCCTGCAGGTAGCTGCTCGGGCCGCCGTCCAGGCGCAGGAAGACCGGCACGCGGCCGATCAGCTTCGAGCGATAGCGCTTGATGACGCCATACGAGGTCATCACCGCATCGGCCCCGGCATCGAGCACCCGATCGAGCACCTCGCCCGGCTGCTCCAGGCCCGGAGTCACGCCCTGCGTGCGCGCATGATCCATGGCAATGACCAGCGCCCTCTCGCCCAGCTTCATGCGGCTCATTCCGTTCCCCCGATGCCGATTTCGTCGTGGTCCAGGCTAACGACGAAAGTAGCGCAAATCGTTTGACCGGCAAGGGTTGGTCTATTGCGCGTCCAGGAACAGGTCGGGTGCCAAATCCTGCCCAGGCTGCACCGCGTACCGGGGCGAGTTCGGTGACGCCGGCGCCAGCCAAGGCTTCTTCGTCGCTGTAGCAGTGCCCGGTGGCATCGCCCGTCAGAACGGCGTGCGCGGCATCGGCCACGATTTCCGGCTTGCGGCTGTGCGCCAGCCCGGCCTCACCGCCGAGCAAATTGGCGACAGCGGCGGTCGCGATCAGGGTGCGCGGCCACAGGCAGTTGGCGCGGATGCCGGCCTCGCGCAGTTCGGCGGCCAGGCCGAGCGTCACCAGGGTCATGCCGTATTTGGAGAGCGTGTAGGCAATGTGCGGACCGAGCCAGCGCGCATCGAGATTGATCGGTGGCGACAAGGTCAGGATGGACCCGCGGCCGGATCGCCGCAGATGCGGGATCGCGTGTTTGGCGCACAGGAAGGTCGCGCGCGCGTTCACCTGCTGCATCAGGTCGAATTGCTTCGTGTCCGTCGCCTCGGTGCCGGTCAGCGAAATGGCGCTGGCGTTGTTCACCAGGATGTCGATGGCGCCGAATGTCTCCGCTCCGCGAGCGACTGCGGTGGCGATCTGCTGTTCGTCGCGCACATCGCAGGGCACGGCTAGCGCGCGGCCGCCTTCGGCCTCGATCGCCGCCGCCGCGGTATGGATCGTGCCGGGCAATTTCGGGTGTGGCGTGTCGGTCTTGGCGGCGACGACGATGTTGGCGCCGTCGCGCGCCGCACGCAGCGCGATCGCGAGGCCGATGCCGCGCGAGGCGCCGGTTATGAACAGCGTGCGGCCGCGGAGAGTCCCGCTCACATCCCGCCGGGATAGTTCGGGCCGCCGCCACCCTCCGGCGTCACCCAGTCGATGTTCTGCGTCGGATCCTTGATGTCGCAGGTCTTGCAATGGACGCAGTTCTGCGCGTTGATCTGCAAGCGGTGATGACCGCCTTCGGTCTCGATCGCCTCATATACGCCGGCCGGACAATAGCGGCTTTCCGGACTCGCATACTCGTCCCAGTTCACGCTTTCCCACCGCGACGGATCGCGCAGCCGCAGATGCGCCGGCTGATCTTCCTCGTGATTGGTGTTGCTGATGAACACGCTGGACAGGCGATCGAAGGTCAGCACGCCGTCCGGCTTCGGATACTCGATGCGCGGCATCTTCGCCGCGGGCTTCAGCGTCTCGTTGTCGGCGTGGTGCGCGAAGGTCCAGGGTGCCCGCCCGCGCAGCAGGTACGTGTCGAGCGCCGAATAGGCGATCCCGCCGTACAAGCCGAACTTGCCCAGGCTCGGGCGGATGTTGCGCGCCGCGCGCAGCTCCTCGGCGAGCCAGCTCGCGTGGAAGCGCGTCTCGTACGAGGCCGGCTCGGCGGGCTGGCCGTTCGCGAGCGCGTCAGCCAGCGCCTCGGCCGCCAGCATTCCGCTTTTCATGGCGCAATGCGTGCCCTTGATCTTCGGCGCGTTGAGGAACCCTGCCGCATCGCCGATCAGCGCGCCGCCCGGAAAGGTAAGCTTCGGGATGCTCTGCCAGCCGCCCTCCGACAAAGCGCGCGCGCCGTAGCTGATGCGTCGCCCGCCCTCGAAGTGGCGGCGTACGACCGGATGCGTCTTGAAGCGCTGCATTTCCTCGAATGGTGAGAGCCAGGGATTGTCGTAGTCGAGGCCGACCACGAACCCGTACGACACCAGCCTCTCGCCGAAATGATACATCCAGGAGCCGCCATAGGTACCATTGCCCAGCGGCCACCCGACGGTGTGCTCCACCAGTCCGGGCTTGTGCTTCTCGGCCGCCACCTCCCACAACTCCTTGCAGCCGAGCGCGTAGGTCTGCGGCGGCTTGCCGCGGCGCAGATCAAAACGCTGCATGAGCTGCTTGGAGAGATTGCCGCGGCAGCCCTCGCCGAACAGCGTGTAGGTGGCGCGCAGCTCCATGCCGGGCTGATAGTTCGGCCCCTGCTCGCCCGCTTTCGTGATCCCCATGTCGCCGGTCGCGACACCCGCCACGCGGTCCCCGTCGAACAGCAGTTCGGCCGCGGCAAATCCCGGATAGATCTCCACCCCCACCGCCTCGGCCTGCTGCCCCAGCCAGCGCACCACGTTGCCGAGCGAGACGGCGTAGTTGCCGTGGTTCTTCATCTGCGGCGGCGTTGGCAGGCGAAAGGCGCGGGTGCGGGTGAGGAACAGAAAGCGGTCCTCCGTCACTGGCGTTTCCAGCGGCGCACCGCGCTCGCGCCAATCCGGCAGCAATTCATCCAGCGCACGCGGCTCGATCACCGCGCCCGAAAGGATATGCGCGCCCACGTCGCTGCCCTTCTCGACCACGCACACACTGGCATCGGGCCGGAGCTGCTTGAGGCGGATGGCGGCGGACAGGCCAGCCGGACCGGCGCCCACCACCACCACGTCGAACGCCATCGCCTCACGCTCGGTCATTTCAGAACGCCGCCTCCTCCAGCTCCATCATCGCCGCCTTGCCAGACTTGATGGCGCCATACAAGGCGCCCGCCTGCGGCAGCACGCGCTCCATGTAGAATCGCGCCGTGGTAAGCTTGTTACGGTAGAATGCCGCCTCTCCGTCGGCGCCCGGCATCCTGTCCAGTGCCACCTGCGCCATCCGCGCCCACATGTAGCCGAGCGCCACCAACCCGAACAGCCGCAGATACTCGGCGGCGGCCGCTCCCGCCTCCTCCGGATCACGCAGGCCCTTTTCCGCCACATGCGCGGTTGCGAGTTGAAGCGCCCCGAACGCCCGCTCCAGCGGCTTCACCAACGCGCCAAGCTGCGCGTGCTCGCGATGCGTCTCGATGAAGGCGGAGACCGGATGGAAGAAGCCGCGCAGCAGGCGGCCGGTGTGCTGGCCCAGTTTGCGGCCGACCAGGTCGAGCGCCTGGACGCCGTTGGTCCCCTCATAGATCATGGCGATGCGCGAATCACGCATGTACTGCTCCATGCCGTGATCGCGGATATAGCCGTGGCCGCCATAGACCTGCACGCCGAGGCTCGCCGTCTCGAAGCCGAGATCGGTGAGCAGCGCCTTGACGATCGGCGTCATCAGCGCGGTGAAGTCCTCAGCACGCTGCCGCGCTTCGGGTTCGTTCGCGTAGGCGGCAAGATCGAGCGCCCGTGCCACCCAGCCGCCGAGCGCCCGGCAACCCTCGGTATAGGCGCGCATCGTCATCAGCATGCGGCGCACATCGGGATGCACGATGATCGGATCGGCCGGTTTGTCGGGATGTCTTCGCGCCGGACAGCGAACGCCCTTGCAGCCGCTCCTTCGCATAGGCCACGGCACCCTGATACGCCGCCTCGCCCACGCCCAGGCCGGAAATGCCGACCGAGACCCGCTCCGAGTTCATCATGGTGAACATGGCCTGCATTCCGCGATTCGCGGCACCCACCAGCCAGCCGGTCGCGTCCTCCAGACTGAGCTGGCAGGTGGCGGAGCCCTTGATGCCCATCTTGTGTTCGAGTGCGGTGCAAACCACTCCGTTGCGCGCACCCACGCGGCCATCCCCGGCCGGCAGGAATTTCGGCACCAGGAACATCGACAGGCCCTTCGTGCCAGCCGGCGCATCCGGCAGCCGCGCCAACATCAGATGGACGATGTTCTCGGTCAAATCGTGATCGCCGGCACTGATGAAGATCTTGTTGCCCGTGAGACGGTGCGATCCGTCCTCCTGCGGCACCGCGCGCGTGCGCACCAAGCCGAGATCGGTGCCGCACTGCGCTTCCGTCAGGCACATCGTGCCGGACCAGACGCCCGCCACCAGCTTTGGCATGTACAGCCGCTTCAGCTCGTCGGAGCCATGCTGCTCCAGCGCCTGCGTGGCACCATGCGTCAGGCCCGGGTAGAGACTGAACGACATGTTCGCGGCACAGATCATCTCCTCGATCAGCTTGTTGACGCTCTCCGGCAGCCCCTGCCCGCCCCAGTGCGGGTCGCTCGCCAGCGCCGTCCAGCCGCCATCGCGAAACGCCGCGTACGCCTCGCGGAATCCCTTTGGGGTGCGCACGACGCCGTTTTCGAGCCGGCACCCTTCCTCGTCGCCCGACGCGTTGAGCGGCAGCAGCACTTCATGCGTGAGCTTCGCTGCTTCCTCAAGCACGCTGTCATAGAGCGCGGGCGAAAACTCCGAGAAGCGCGGGATGCCGGCGAGCCCGTCGTGTCCGTGCAACTCGTGCAGGACAAAGCGCATGTCGCGCAAAGGCGCTGTGTAGGTCTGCATGATTAGTTCCTCAGCGGCTTTCCGGTCTCCAGCACATGTTCGATGCGCGCCAGCGTCGCCCCGTCGCGGACCAGGCGCATGAAGACGTGACGTTCCAGATCGAGCAGCCGCGCCTCGCTCACGGTATCGACGATGTCCGTATCGCCGCCAGCCAGCACCTCGGCCAATCCACGCGCCACCGTCATGTCGTGCGCGGTCGCGACGCCACGCTTGCGAAACCCCTCCGCCGCCATCGCGAGCCCAACCTGGCCCGATGGACCGGGCAGCACGAACTCCGGCGGCTTCGGCGGCTGGTAGCCCTCCACCATCGCCAGCGCTCGCGCCTTGGCGTCCGCCAGCAGCCGGTCGCGGTTCATGGTGATGCCGTCGCCGGGGCGCAGGAACCGCAACGCCTTCGCCTCCGCCGCCGATTTGCTGACGGTCGCCGTGCTCACCTGCTCGAACACCCGTGCCACCGCCGGCATCGGTCCGTTCGGGAGCGCCGCGCGCCAACGATCCAGCATCTCGCCGCAGCCACCCCAGCCCGGTACCAGGCCCACGCCGCACTCGACCAGGCCGATATAGGTCTCGGCATGGGCCTGCACCGCGTCGCTGTTCAGCACGATCTCGCAGCCGCCGCCGAGTGCGAGGCCAAACGGCGCCGCGACCACTGGGAACGGCGCGTATTTCAGCGCCTTGAACGCCTTCTGCCCGGCCTGCACCAGCTTCTCGATCTCGCCCCAGGCGGCGATGTTCGCGGCGAACAGAGCCAAGCCGAGATTGGCGCCGGCGGAGAAATTGCCGCCCTCGTTGTAGATCACCAGCGCGCGGAACTTTCCTGCCACGAGCGGGATCGCCTGTTCGATCAGGGCGAAGATGCCGGGGTCGAACGTGCCCATCTTGGTCGTGGCCTCGAAACAGGCAACGCCATCGCCGATATCCCACAGTGATGCGGACGGGTTCTTCAGCAGCGGCTTCTGCGCCGTGCGGATGTCCTCCAGCAGCAGCACGCCGTCGGGGCGCGCGATGACATGGTAGGCGCCATCCGTGCCCAATGCCTGCCGCCGCCCGGACTGCGTGCGGTAGAACGGCTTGGTCTCCCGCAACAGCGGCGGCACGGCAATGCCGTCTCGCTCCAGCCGATCGATGAACCATGCGGCCCCGAGCCGGTCGATCAGCTCGAACGGCCCCTGCTTCCAATTGTAGCCCAGCCGCATCGCGGCATCGATCGCCGCAATGTCGTCGGTCGCCTCCGGCACCAGCCCCGCCGCATAGGCAAGCGTGCGGCCCAGCACGCCCCAGGCATACGCGCCGATCTTGCCTGGCGCCGACAGCAGCGCCCGCAAATCGCGACCGGCGGCGGCGATCTCCGCCGGCTCGGCCTTCTCCGACGGACGGTACTCGCCGGTCGTGAGGTCGAGCGCCTCCTTGCCGCGGCCGCTCGCGCGATCCAGCCGATAGAACCCGCCGCCTCCCTTGCGGCCCGTGCGGCCCTCGGCGATCATCTTGCCGATCATAGGCACGTCGCGATTGGCCGCGTGGAACGCATCCGCCGCCGGCAAGGCGCCCGCGAGGCTCGCGTTGATGTGCGGCATCAGGTCGATGCCCACGAGATCGAGCAGGCCGAACACGCCGGTTTTGGGAATGCCGACCGGCTTGCCCATCACCGCGTCCGCTTCCTCGACCGCGAGGCCGAGATCCATCGCCAGCGTGACACCGAGTTGCAGCCAATAGGCGCCGATGCGGTTGGCGATGAAGCCGGGACTGTCGTGGCATGCCACCACCGTTTTGCCCAGGGCCACATCGCAGAAGCGCGAGACGCGCGTCGCGATGGCCGGATCAGTCGCGCGCCCCGTCACCAGTTCCACCAGCCGCATGTAGCGCGGCGGGTTGAAGAAATGCGTGATAAGGAAGTCGCGCGCGAAGCTCTCCGGCATCCCGTCGATGAGGCGCGCGAGCGGAATGGTCGAAGTGTTCGAGGAGACGGCGCTGCCGGGCCGGCGGATCGCGTCGATGCGGCGATAGAGAGCCTGCTTCGCGTCCAGCCGTTCGACCACGGCCTCGATAATCCAGTCGCAATCGGCGAGGCGTGGCAGGTCGTCCTCGGTATTGCCGGTGGCGACCAGCCTGGCGGCACCCGGCTCCATGAACGGCGCCGGATCGGTCTTCAGCATCCGCGCCACGGCACCCTCGGCCAGTGCATTGCGCCCGCCGCCGTCGCGCGGCGGCAGGTCCAGCAGCAGGACCGGGATACCCGCATTGGCGACATGGGCGGCAATCGCCGCACCCATCACGCCGGCGCCCACCACGCCGACGCGGCTGATGGCGTCGGCCATCACACACGCTCCAGCACGGTGGCGATCCCCTGTCCGCCGCCGATGCACTGAGTTGCCAGTGCGTAGCGGCCGCCTTCGCGCGCCAGCAGGCTCGCCGCCTTGCCGACGATGCGCGCACCCGTGGCACCCAGCGGATGCCCGAGCGCGATGGCTCCCCCATCCAGATTCACCCGCGCGGGATCCAGCCCAAGATCGCGGATACAGGCGATGGACTGGCTGGCGAAGGCTTCGTTCAGTTCGACCACGTCGAGGTCGCGCGCATCGATCCCGGCCCGCGCGAACGCCTTGCGCGACGCCGGCACCGGGCCGATGCCCATGATCTCCGGCTGGCAGCCGGAAATGCCGATGCCGCGCAGGCGCGCGAGCGGCGCAAGCCCGGCACGCCGCGCATATTCGGCACTGCACACCAGCACCGCGGAGGCGCCGTCGGTGAGCGGCGAGGCCGTGCCGGCCGTGACCGTGCCCTCGGCATCGAAGGCCGGCTTCAGGCCCGCGAGCGCCGCCGCTGTGGTTTCGGGCCGGATGCAGCCGTCCTGTTCGACAATCTTTCCGTTCGCGCGGATCGGCACGATCTCGTCCGAGAGCCGGCCCTCCGGCTTGCGCGCTCGCCGCCTTGCGCTGACTCTCCGCCGCGAACGCCTCCTGCTCGGCGCGCGGAATCTGCCATTGCGCGCGACATTCTCCGCCGTTTCGCCCATGCTCATATACGCGCCCGGAGATTTCGCAGCGAGCACGGGATTCGGCAGCGGATTGTAACCCATCATCGGCACGCGGCTCATGCTCTCGACGCCCGCGCAGATGAACGCCTCGCCTGCCCCCATCGCGATCGCCCCCGCCGCCATGTGGATCGCCTGCATGGACGAGCCGCAGAAGCGGTTGACGGTGACGCCGCCCACCGACAACGGCAGATCGGCCAGCAGACCGATCAGCCGGCCCACGTTCAGACCCTGCTCGGCTTCGGGGAAGGCGCAGCCGACGATCACATCCTCGACCTCTTCCGGCTTCACGCCGGTTCGCTCGATCAGTCCGCGAACCACCTGCGCCGCAAGATCGTCGGGCCTGACGCGCGCCAACGCACCCTTAATCGCGAAATGGAACGGCGAGCGGGCATAGCCTGCAACTACCACATCGGTCATCGTCCTGCTCCCTGCGTCGCGGATACGGCCCGCCTGCGGCCGCGCCCGGCGGGCATGTCCCGCCCATCCAATCGCGCCTGCGCCTGCCCTTCGATGTCGCGCAGCTCATCCAGCGTCTGCTCGAGAGCCAGTCGCTGCTCCTCCAACTCGTCCAGCCGGTCCCGCACGGCGCGCAGCAGCCGGCGCATCTGCGCCGTCTGCGTGGTGTCGACATCGTACAGATCAAGGAACTCGCCGATGTCGCGCAGCGAGAAGCCGAGCCGCTTGCCGCGCAGGATCAGCTTCATGCGCGCCCGGTCGCGATGCGTGTAGATGCGCGTGACGCCGGCGCGGCGCGGCGCGATCAGCCCCTTGTCCTCGTAGAAGCGGATAGTGCGCGGCGTCACGCCAAGATCGTCGGCAAGGCGGGTCACGGTGTACAGCACCTCGGCCCCGCCATCCTGCTTCACCATGCGATCGGAACCTGCCCTATACGTTATACTTCCGGCGCGGTAGATAGAACCCTCCAAGGACTCACGCAAGGGGACGCAGCGCAGTGAGCGAGCACCGACCCGACGAGACGGCGAAGCTCACCGGAATGGAGCGGCTGCAACGCTATCTGAGTGGCGAGATCGCGGCGGACGGGCTGGTGCCCAGGTTGGGCTTCACCGGCACCATCATCGGGCCTGGCCGGGTCGTCTTTGCCGGCATCCCGGACGAAAGCCACTACAATGCCGGGGGCACCGTGCATGGCGGCTACACGGCGACCCTGCTGGATACCGCGATGGGCTGCGCGGTGCAGACCATGCTCGACGCGGATCATGCCGCGACGACGCTGGAGCTCAAGATTTCCTACCACCGCGCGATCACCGCGCGCACGGGGCGCATCGAGGCCACGGGCCAGGTGTTGAGCCACGGGCGGCGCGCCGCCTTTGCCGAGGCGAAGCTCGTGGACATCACGGGGCGGTTACTGGCCAGCGGGACATCCACGCTGATGATCCTGCACCGCTGACGCCGGTTGCCCATTACGTGACCCTTCGGACCAAATGCGCGGAAATTGTTGACATGAGGAAGGCTCCGGGCGCCTTGTTGCGAGACGGCCCGGAGCAACCGGGCGTCTCAGGGAGGCTTGTCTCGACGTGTCCAGTCGCACTCGGCGCGGCGCGCGTCTGCTCGCATCGGCGATGCTCGCAGCGGTCCTCGCATGGCCGGCCGCGCGCGCGAACGCTGCCGCGTTTCAACTGAAGGAGAACAGCGCCGTCGGCGAGGGGACCGCGTTCGCGGGTGCGGGTTCGGCGGCCGACACGCCGGCCACCGTGTTCAGCAACCCGGCGGGCATGACGCAGCTTCCGGGGGTGCAGGTCGAGCTTGGCGGCAGCGTGATCATGCCGTCCTTCACCTTCAGCGGCACCGCGACGAACGCCTTCGGCCTGCCCATCTCCGGCACCAACGATCGCGATGGCGGTCACGTGGCGTTCGTGCCGCAGGGCTACGTCACGTACCAGGTCACGCCGACCGTGTCGCTCGGCCTGGGCATCACCTCTCCCTTTGGCCTGACGACCTATTATGGTCCGGACTTCATCGGCCGCTACCAGGCCGACAAAACCGAGCTGGAGACGCTCGACATCAACCCGGCGATCGCCTGGCAGGTCACACCGTGGCTATCGCTGGGTGCGGGCATCTCCGCCAATTATGCGCTGGCGCAGTTCTCTACGGGCATCAACTCGCAGGCGGTGGCGTTCGGGGCGACGGGACAATTGCTGCCGCTGCCGGATGGCCTGTTCCGGCTGCGCGGCGACAACTGGGCCTTCGGCTACAATTTCGGGGCACTCATCACGCCCGCGCCCGGCACCAGGATCGGCCTGACCTATCGCAGCCGCATCCAGCAGAATTTCTCGGGCACGGCGGATTTCGACATGCCCCTGCCGCTGTCGCTGAACCCCGCCTTCCGCCCCGGCCCCGCACAGGCGAAGCTGGTGCTGCCCGACACGGCGGGCATCAGCCTCACGCAGAGGCTTTCGCCGCGCTGGACCGGCTATGCCGATCTCGACTGGACCAACTGGTCGCAGTTCAAGGCGCTCAACGTGTTCCGCGACACCGGCCAACTGATCAGCTCGACGCCCGAGCACTACGACAACAGCGTGTTCGTGGCCGTGGGTGCCAGCTATCAGGCGACCGATCGGCTGATCTTGCGTGCCGGCACCGCCTTCGACAAGACGCCGGTCACCGACGCCTATCGCACGGCGCGCGTGCCGGACGCCAACCGCTACTGGCTCGCCGCGGGCGTCAGCTACCGCGTACTGCCGCACGCCACGATCGATTTCGGCTACGCGCATATCTTCGTGGACGACGCCAGCATCCACGAACTTTCGCCCACCGGCGATCTGCTGGCGGGCAGTTACAGCAGCCATATCGACATCGTCTCGCTTGGCGCCCGCATGGCCTTCTGATGACGGCAGCGCGGGGCGCTGAGATGGACGAACGGGCCGCGACGCCAGCCGTCTATTCCTGGCTGGAGCATTATCCCGAGGGGATGGAGTGGGGCGCGCCGATCCCGGCGGCGCCGCTGCACGACATGCTCCGCGATACGGCCGCGCGCTTTGCAGATCGTCCGGCCTGGCATTTTCTGGGTCGCACCACGACCTGGGCGCAGGCCGCTGCCGCCGTGGAGCACCTTGCCGCCGGTCTGCAAAGCCTGGGGCTGGCCAAGGGCCAACGGCTGGGCATCCTGATGCCCAACTGTCCGGCCTATCCGCTGCTGTTCTTCGCCGCCCTGCGCATCGGCCTGACAGTGGTCAACTGCAATCCGCTCTATACCGAGCGGGAACTGGAGCAGCAGGCGCGCGACGCCGATCTGGCAGCTCTCGCTACGGTCGATCTGACCGCCACCTATCCGAGAGCAGCCGCATTGTTGCAGCGCGGTGTCCTGCCGCGGCTGCTGGTGGCGTCCTTCGCAGACATGCTGCCGCGCGGCAAGGGCCTGCTGTTCCGTGTGCTGAAGCGTCGCGATATCGCGCGGCCGCTGCATGACAGCCGGCAAATCCAGCTTTGCGATCTGCTCGCCACCACAACTGCCGTCACCGACGTTCCGATCGATCCGTACCGCGACGTGGCGGTGCTGCAGTATACCGGCGGCACCTCCGGCATACCGAAGGGAGCCATGCTGAGCCATGCCAATCTGTACGCGAATGCCGTGCAGGGTGTGCGCTGGTTCCGCGAGACGCGGCCAGGACAGGAGCGGATGCTGGCGGCGCTGCCGTTCTTCCATGTCTTCGCCATGACCACGGTGCTGCTGTTCTCCGTGTTCTGCGGCGCCGAGATCATCATGCTGCCGCGCTTCAAGCTGGTCGACGCGGTGCGCACCATCGGCCGCCGTCGCCCGACCTACATGCCGGGGGTGCCGACAATGTTCAATGCGCTGGCCGCCTATCCGGGCCGCGCCGACCTGTCCAGCATCCGCTATTGCATCAGCGGTGGCGCGCCCCTGCCCGTCGAGGTCAAGCAGCGTTTCGAGGCACGTACCGGCTGCGTGGTGGTGGAGGGCTACGGGCTAACGGAAACCAGCCCGTGCCTGTGCTGCAATCCGCCCGGCGGATTGAACAAGGCGGGCAGCATCGGGCAGCCGATGGGCGGCACCACCGTCGAGTTGCGCGATCCGGCCGACCCCATGCGGCGCGTGACGCTGGGCGAGCGCGGCGAGATTTGCGCCAAGGGTCCGCAGGTCATGCTGGGTTATTGGAACCGGCCCGAGGAATCCGCCTCCGCCTTCACCCCGGACGGATTCCTGCGCACCGGCGACATCGCCACGATGGACGAGGATGGCTATCTGTATGTGGTCGATCGCATCAAGGATCTGATCCTGTGCGGCGGCTATAACGTGTATCCGCGCGTGGTCGAGGACGCGATCTATCACCATCCGGCGGTCGCCGAATGCACGGTGATCGGCATCCCCGACCCCTATCGCGGCGAGACCGTCAAGGCATTCGTCGTGCGAAAACCTGGCGCGGGGCTCGATGCCAAGGCGCTGCGCGCGTTCCTGGGCGACCATCTCTCGCCGATCGAGATGCCCAAGCAGATCGAGTTCCGCGACAGCCTGCCCAAGACCCTGATCGGCAAGCTGTCGAAGAAGGAGCTGGTGGCCGAGGAACGGGCCAAGGCCGCGACAGCGCAGGCCGGATGAATGGGCGGGTAAGCATCCACGAGAGGGATTGCTAGTTTCGCATCAGGCTCACCGCCTTGTCGCCCAGTGCCAGTGCGATCGCGTTGGTATTGCCGGAAACGATGAACGGGATCGAGGCGCAGTCGATCACCCGCAGCCCGTCCACGCCGCGCACGCGCATCCTTGTATCCAGCACCGCCATCGGATCGCCGTCCGGCCCCATGCGCGCCGTGCCGACCGGGTGGTAGTTCGTCTTGACCATCCGCTTCGCATACGACGCCAGCGCCTCGTCGCTCCCCGCATCGCGCCCCGGCAGCATCTCGTGGTCGACCAGCTCCGCGAGCGGCCGTTCCGCCAGCACGCGGCGCGCAAAGCGCATCGCCGAGATAGTCAGCCGCAGATCGTCGGGATGGCCAAAGAAATTGCTGTCCACCACCGGCTTGTCGCGCGGATCGGCCGAGCGCAGCCGGACGCTGCCGCGCGCCTGGGGTCGCAGCAGGCAGGGCGTGATGGTGCAGCCATAGGTCGCGCGCACGTCCTTCACGTCGCGATCCAGGTAGACGGTCGGCACGAAATACATCTGGATGGTGGGCCGCTCGCCGCCATCGGGGTCGAAGAAGGCGCAGGTCTCCACCCCGGTCGTCGTCACCGGCCCTGATCCTGTCAGCAGGTATTGCAACCCGTTGCGCACCATGTTCCAGCCGCGATCCTGGCCGAAATAGCCGAGCTTGCCGCGCGCGGCGCTGATCACCGGCACCTCATGATGATCCTGCAAATTCTGTCCCACGCCGGGCAGATCGACACGCGCCTCGATGCCGTGCTCGCGCAGATGCGCGGCCGGGCCGAGGCCCGAGAGCATCAGCAGTTTCGCGGTGTTGTAGGTGCCGGTCGCCACCAGCACCTCGCTCGCGGCGCGCGCCTGCACCGTGCGGCCCTGCTGCACGTATTCGACGCCGACTGCCCGCCTGCCCTCGAACACAATGCGGGTCACAAGCGCGTCCGTCGCGATCGTGAGGCGCGGGTCGCGTTCGACCTGCGACAGGAACGCCGCCACGGCACTGCTGCGGCGATGCCTGCCGATCGTGTGCTGCATCGGCCCCACGCCATTCTGCCGCGCACCGTTGAAATCCGGCGTGTAGCGGATGCCCAGCCCCTGCACCGCCAGCATGTACGCCTCGGCCATCTCGTGAATCTGGCCCGGATCGGAGATCCACAGCGGCCCGTCGATGCCGTGGTATTCGTCGCGCAGCCGCGTGTTGCGCTCCATGCCGCGGAAATGCGGCAGCAGGTCGGCGTAGGACCAGCCGCTGCCACCGCCGAAAAAGGCGTCCCAGCCGTCATAGTCCTCGCGCTGGCCGCGCATGTACACCATCGCATTGACGGCGCTGCCGCCGCCCAACAGCCGGGCCTGCGGGATGATCGGCGCGCGCCCGTCGAGCTGCGCCTGCGGGACCGTCTGGTGCATTTCCAGATAGTCCTCGCGGGCCAGGTATTTCATGTAGCCGGCCGGAAGCTGCATCACCCAGGGCTGCCGCCGCTGCCCACGCTCGATCAGCAGCACGCGCGCCCCATGATCGCGCACCAGCCGCGTCGCGGCGACGCAAGCCGAGGAGCCGCCCCCGGCGATGATGATGTCGTAGCCCTCGGCCATGCAGCCTCTCCGTCGTGCTTGCGCACGAGCCTAGCGGCGAGACATGCTGGCGGTAATACGATTTACACGGGCGGCCAAGAGTCGCCTAAGGAGCAAAACATGTCCGGGACCAGCATTCCGTGTGGCGGTCTGCACCTGCCAGTGGATCGGCGCGCTCTGTTGCGCGCGACCGGGCTGCTGGCGGGCGCAGGGCTCCTGGCATCAACCGGTCGTCCGGTCTGGGCCGCTGACGTGTTCGAGGAAATGAAACCGCAGTGGTCGGCCGCCAAAATCGACTGGATGCAGCAGAAGGGCCGCACCCTGGTGCTGGGCGCCGAGCAGCATCCCTGGACCGACGCGCTGACGCCCCTGCTCCCGCATTTCACTCGGCTTACCGGCATCACCGTGCGCCCGCAGGCCCAATCGGAAGCGGAATACACCGCCGCCATGCCGGTCAAGCTCGGGGCCAAGAACCCGACGCCCGACGTGTTCATGGTTTGGGCGCTGGGCCAGTCAATCGCGGCGCACTGGCTGGAGCCGCTCGACGCCATGATGGCGGACGGCAAGCTCACTGACATGGCGTGGTGGGACGCGCCGGACGTGTTCAGCTCCGCACTCGGATTCCAGAAATGGTCGGACGGGCACAGCTACGTCATGGCGATTACCGCAGAGGCGGAGACGCTGTTCGTCAACAAGACCATGCTGGACGCGAAGGGCCTGCCGGTGCCCGCGACGATGGACCAGCTCTACGCGACCGCGAAGGCGCTCAAGACCGCGGACGTGGCCGGATCGCCATGCGCGCGAAAGCCACCGGCGACGCGGGGCCATGGCCGGCGGGCGGGTTCGTGTTCAGCTATGGCGGCAGCATCATGACGCCCGATGGCCAGATCGGTCTGAACAAGCCGGAGGCGGTCGCCGCCATCGCGATGTACGGCAAACTGCTGCACGACACCGGCCGGTCGGCGTCAGCTCGTATCACTGGATGGAGTGCCTGAACAATTTCATGTCAGGCGCCGTGGCGATGGGCTGCGACAGCTCGAACTTCGCGACCGACATCGCAGACCCGAAGAAGAGTCAGGTCGCGGGTCACGTCGTCTACGGCGCCTTCCCGTCCGACGGCACGCACCCGGCGAAGCCCAACATGTGGCGCTGGACGGCGGGCATCAACAGCAACTCGGCCAACAAGGAAGCGGCCTGGCTGTTCCTGGAATGGGCCACGTCCAAGCCCACTTGCGCACTGCTCGCGGCCTCGGGGCTGGCAACCCCACGCGCTTCAGCGTGGCAATTCTCGGCCTTCCGCGACCGCTTCGGCGCGCAGGCGGCGGACGCGGCGCTGGCCAATCTGAAGGCCGCCGACGCATCGCTGATGAAGGCGACGTGGTTCCACCCGAAGGGTCCGCAGATCCTTGATGCATTCGGTGTGGCGATCAACGAGGTCGTGACCGGAACCAAGACCGCGCAGGCGTCATTGGACGACGCCGCGCGCAAGGTGCAGGCCGCGCTGGGTTGAGCCGGACGGCGGCGGTGCGCGCCCGCAAGCAGGATGAGCGCCTCCGCTTCGTCGTGCTGATGCTGGCGCCGGCCAGCGTCCTGCTGCTGGCGCTGACCATCGTACCGTTCTTCGCGAGCCTCGGCCTGTCGTTCACCGACTATGCGCTGACCGCGCCCGGCCGCCTCCAATTCACCGGGATCGCCAATTATGCGCGGCTGTTCGCGTCGCAGGAGTTCTGGGCGGCGCTACGCGTGACCGCGATCTTCACGCTGGTCGCGGTCACGGTGCAACTCGTGCTGGGCGTCGGCGTTGCCGCCCTGCTGCATGAGGAGACTCGCGGCGTCTCCGCGCTGCGACTGCTGTATCTGCTGCCGCTGGCGGTGACCCCGGTCGCGTCGGTGTTCACCTTTCGCATGATGCTGAACCCTTCGCTCGGCGTGTTCAACTACCTGTTGCGAATAGTCGGGCTGCCACCGCAGGACTGGCTCGGCTCGCCGGGCTGGGCGCTGGCCTCGCTGCTGCTGGTCGACACCTGGCAGTGGACGCCGTTCGTGCTGCTGATCGCCGCCGGCGGCCTGGCGTCGATGGACCCGGAGCCGCTGGAGGCCGCACGCATCGACGGTGCCGGTCCGTTCGCCATCTTCTTCCGCCTCACCTTGCCGCTGTTGTTCCCGTATCTGGCGACCGCGGTGGTGTTCCGCGCCATCGACGCGTTCAAGACCTTCGACATCATCTTCGTGCTGACCGGCGGCGGCCCCGGCATTTCGACCCGCACGCTGAACCTGCTGGCCTACAAGCAGGGAATCGAGTTCCTGTCGATGGGCTATGCCGGCGCCATCGCCATCGTGATGCTGGTTGTTACGACGGTGTTCAGCCAGGTGTTCTTGCGCCGGGCGAGGCTGTTCCAGCCGCGGGCGGCGATGCTGTGAGATGGCGTGGCACCGTGCTGACGACGCTGCGGCGGATCCTGCTGTGGAGCTTCGCGCTGTGGTGCCTGTTCCCGGTGTATTGGCTCGCCACCATGAGCCTGAAGTTGCAGCGCGACGTGCTAGCGCGGCCGCCGCGTCTCGTGTTCGCGCCCACTTTCGCCAACTACGCAGCGGTCGTGCATTCGCCCCAGGTGTGGGGGTTCGTCGGCAGCTCGACCATCGTGGCGGTGGGCGCCACCGCGTTGGGGCTGCTGCTGGGCGTGCCGTTCGCGTACGTGCTGGCGCGCTACCGGTTTCGCGGCAATGCGGACATGGGGTTCTGGATTCTGTCCACCCGCATGACGCCGCCGGTCGCCATGCTGATCCCGTTCTTCATCCTGTATGTCCGCACCGGGCTGGTCGATACCTATGCCGGGCTGATCGTGGCGCATGTGGCGCTCAACATCTCGATCGTGGTCTGGCTGCTGAAAAGCTTCTTCGAGGATCTGCCGCCTGAACTGGAGGAGGCCGCGTTCATCGACGGCGCGGGCGCTTCCAGCGTTCCGCATCGTTTGCCTGCCGGTCGCCTGGCCCGGCATCGCCGCAGTGGCAATCTTGTCGTTCCTGTTCTCGTGGAACGAGTTTCTGTTCGCGCTGGTGTTGACTGACCAGATCCGCACCGTGCCGGTGGGGCTGTATCAGTTCGTAGGCTACCAGAGCATCCGCTGGGGCGAGCTATCCGCCTCTGCGATACTGATGCTGGCCCCGGTGCTGGCGTTCGTTTTCCTGTTCCAAAAGCGGCTGGTGCGCGGGCTGACGCTGGGCGCGGTGAAGTAGTTGTCTCACGCTCCGCGGCCGCGCCGGCCGCTTGCGCCGGCAGCCATCGCCGGCCGCAACATGATCCCGGCGGAACCGGAGGGAGGCGGCGAATGGCGGAATACGACCTGGTGGTGCGCGGCGGCACGGTCGTGACCGGCAGCGACACCGTGCGCGCCGATATCGGCATCCGCGGCGGCCGCATCGCCGCGATCGCCGAGGGGCTGGAAGGGAGCGACACGCTCGACGCCGGCGGCCTGCTGGTGCTGCCGGGCGGGGTGGATACCCACTGCCACATCGAACAGCTCCAGAATGCCTCCGGCGCCAATGACGAGGAAACCTGGGAGACCGGCAGCCGCTCCTGCCTCGTGGGCGGGACCACCTCGGTCGTGACGTTCAGCGCCCAGTTCAAGGGCGACGGCGTGCTCGACACCCTGGCCGAGTACCACCGCCGGGCCAGGCGCTCGATGGTGGACTACTCGTTCCACCAGATCATCACCGACGCCTCGGATGAGGTGATCTGGAAGCAGATCCCGCAGGTCGTGGCCTCGGGCGTGCGCAGCCTCAAGGTGTTCCTGACCTACAATTCCTCGCATCTCGACGATCGCGGCTTTCTGCGCGTGCTGGCGGCGGCGCGACGCAATGGGGCACTGGTCACGGTGCATTGCGAGAACTACGAGGCGATCAACTGGCGCACGGAGGCGCTGCTTGCGGCCGGCCTCACCAGCCCGAAATACCACGCCTGGAGCCGCCCGCGCGTGGTCGAGCGGGAGGCCACGCACCGCGCCATAGCCCTCGCCGAACTGGTCGATCAGCCGATCCAGGTGTTCCACGTCTCCTGTGCCGAGGTCGCGGCCGAGATCGCGGCGGCGCAACGGCGCGGGCTGAAGGTCTGGGGCGAGAGCTGCCCGCAATACTTCACCATGACGGCCGCGGACATGGACCGCCCCGGCTTCGAGGGTGCGAAGTTCATGTGCAGCCCGAGCCCGCGCGACGCGGCCGACCACGCCCCCATGTGGGACGTGATCCGCAGCGGCGTGCTGGACGTGGTCAGCTCGGACCATAGCGGCTGGTGCTACGAGGGAACGCGCGGCAAGCGGGTGCATGGCGACAACGCGCCGTTCCGCGACATCCCGAACGGGATGCCCGGCCTCGCCACGCGACTGCCGGTCATCTTCTCCGAGGGCGTGGCCAAAGACCGGATCGACCTCAACACGTTCGTTCGGGTGACCGCGAGCAATCCGGCGCGGCTGTTCGGCCTCAAGGGCAAGGGCAGCATCGCCGTCGGCTACGACGCCGACCTCGTGCTGTGGGATGCGACGCGCAAGACGATTCTGACGAACGCGCTGTTGCAGCACATGATCGACTATACGCCGTACGAGGGCATGGAGGTGACCGGCTGGCCGGTCGCCACCCTGCTGCGCGGTCGGGTGGCGATGCGCGACGGAACGGTACAGGCCGAACCCGGCGCCGGTCAGTTCCTGGCCCGCGCACCCTACGACATGATCAAGCCGAGCGGCGTGCTGCCCGATGGCTTCGATGGCTCGGCCTACGCCTGACGTCGTTCAAGGCGGCAATCGGCAGGCATCCAGGATCAGGAAGTCCGGCTGGGCGTGCAGCAGCGCCGCCCCCACCTGGCTGGCGACGAAGCGGCCCGGGTACAGCACGGTGAGATAGACGCCGGCGAAGCGGCGCGCTGCGCACACCGCGTCAAGTGCGGATGCCGCCGCGTGCAGACGCGCGGCATCGGTCAGGTTCCAGGGCTGCGCCAGCGCCGCGTATTCCGGCCGCAGCGCAATCGGCTGCTGCGCCGGGTTGGCGAAGATCGCCGGCATGAACACATCGCGCAGCACGACCTGCGTGGCGATCGAGATGATCGGCGGCGACCATATCCGCTGCCAGCTCAGGGACGGCAGCGGCGTACCATACGCCATCATCATCAATCCGCCAGGCGGCAGTGCGGCCGTCCGCCGATCGAAATCGCGGAAAACCTGTCCGGCGGCCTGCCACTCCAGCGCGATCAGAAGCGTGCGCGCCAGCACCACGCCGACCGCGATGGCGGTCGCGAGCGGCCGCGGCTCCAGCCGCACGCAGGCGGCGGCGAACAGCAGCGGCAGCAGGGCCAGCCGCGTGTCGAGCAGCGATCCGGTGCCCAGCCGCTCCGGCGCGGCCATAGCCAGCACGATCAACCCGATCACCACGACCATCGACGCGGCCGACAGGCGCGCCCGCGCGAAAACGCTGGCGGCGATGCAGATCGCGACCGCGGCCAGGCTGGCCGCATCCTGCACCCGGCTGCCCCCCAGCAGAGCCTTGCCGAACAGTCCGAGTTTCCGGGTCAGGACATCGCCCACGGAGGCGCCCGGATAGCCCGCCACGAACTCGTGTCCGGCGCCGCCCGGCAGTACCGCCAGCAGCCCCGCCACCACCAGCAGCGCCAGCAGCCAGGAGGTGCTCGCGGCGCAGCGCCGGATCAGCGCCTCCCGGCTTGTCGCGAAACGGTGCAGGTCGAGACAAAAGAGGATCGCAGCGAGGGCAACCGCCGGCACAACATGCACGAACAGCAGCAGTGCCGCACCGCCTCCGGCAACACAGAAGCGTCTCCACGCCCCAGCGTGCAGCCCGACTGCGAGCATGGCCAGCAACAGCCCGATGCCCAGCACATAATTCACGAGCCCCCAGAACAGCGCGTTGCTGTAGAACAACAGGACGACGAAGCCGACCTTCGCGGGGCTGAACGCCGCCGATGCCCGAGCCAGTGCGCAGAAGCCGCCGACGAAGACCAGGTACGTCACGAGCAGGAAGATCTGCGCCGCCGCCGCGATCGGCAGGCCGGCCCGCAAAAGACCGAGCACCCCCAGATCGAGTGCCGCATTCGGGACCAGAAAGCCATCGAAGCGGTAGAACCGCGCCCAGAACCCGCTGCCGCGCAGCAACCCGGCCAGGATATGCACGCGGGCGATATGGTTCGGCCAGTCCTGCAACGGCGCGGGCCGCGCCACCAGCAGCGGCACGGCGCCCAGCAGCAGCACACCGCCCAGGGCCACCGCCCGTGCGATCGAGACCGGGCGGTTCATCGGTCGGAGGCTCCCGCTTGCCGTGCCCGCGTCGTATGAACCAGGGCGTTCCGCTCTGAAAGGCCCCTATGCTCGACATAGCACCCGAGATCGCCGCCGCCCTTGCCGCGGGCGAGCCCGTTGTGGCGCTCGAATCGACCATCATCACGCACGGGATGCCCTATCCGCAGAACGCCGAGACCGCGCGGGCGGTGGAGGCCGAGGTGCGCGCGGCCGGGGCGCTGCCGGCAACGATCGCGGTGATCGCCGGGCGCTGCCATATCGGCCTGTCCGCCGAGGCGCTGGAGCGGCTGGCCGCCGGCTCGCACCACGCTTCAGGGGCGCACCAGGCTTCCGCTGCGCGCAAGGCGTCGCGCCGCGATCTCGCCGCCATCGTGGCACAGGGCCTGAGCGCCGGCACCACCGTAGCCGCGACGATGTTCCTGGCCGCCCGCGCCGGCATCCGTCTTTTCGCCACCGGCGGCATCGGCGGCGTGCATCGCGGTGCGGAGCGCAGCCTCGACATCTCGGCCGATCTGCTGGAGCTGGCGGCATCGCCGGTCGCGGTGGTCTGCGCCGGCTGCAAGTCGATCCTGGATATCGGCAAGACACTTGAAGTGCTGGAAACGCAAGGCGTGCCGGTGGTCGGCTACCGCACGCACAGCTTCCCCGCCTTCTTCGCGCGCGAAAGCGGGCACCGGCTGGAGCATTGCTGCGACACGCCGGAGGCGCTGGCGGCCATCATCGCGGCGCAGCGTGCGCTGGGGGTGCCGGGCGGCATGCTGATCGCCAATCCGATCGAACCGGACCATGCCCTTCCCGCCGCAGAAATCGACGCCGCAATAGATGCGGCGCTGCGTGAGGCCGAGGCGACGGGCATCACCGGAAAGGACGTGACACCGTTCCTGCTGGCGCGCGTGCTGGCGTTGACCGAGGGGCGTAGTCTTGACGCCAACATCGCATTGGCGCGCGGCAACGCGCGGCTCGCGGCGCGCATCGCGGTGGCGCTCGCGGCCGCCGCATGATCCTTGTCGTCGGCGACGTGATGAACGATGTCATCGTCAATCCGGCAGCCCCGCTCGCCCTCGGCACGGATACCTCGGCGCGGATCGTCATGCGTGGTGGCGGGTCCGGGGCCAATGTGGCGTGCTGGATCGGTCATCTTGGTGGCAACGTCAAATTCGCCGGGCGCGTCGGCCGCGATGATGCGGCACGCCAGGCGGCAAGGCTGCGTGCGCATGGCGCGCAGCCTTGGCTCGGCATCGACGATGATCTTCCGACCGGCAGCGTGGTGGCGATCATTTCGCAAGACGGCGAACGCAGCTTCTACACCGATCGCGGTGCCAATCTCCGATTATGCGCACAGGATTTGCCGGAATCGCTGCTGGATGGCGTGCGGCTGCTGCACGTATCCGGCCACACCCTGTTCACACCAGGGCCATGCGAGGCGGCGCGGGCGCTGATGCGAAATGCGCGGGCGCGGGGCTGCAGCGTCAGCGTCGATGCGGCATCGATCAGCTATCTGGCCGAGGTCGGCGCAGAAGCCTTTGCGGCATGGACCACGGATGCGGAACTCTGTTTTGCGAATGCTGCCGAGGCCGCGCTGCTGCTGCGTCGGGATATGCGCTTCGCCATGCTGATCGTAACCGAAGGAGCCGACGGCGCCACTGCCCACGCGGGCAACCTGCGGACGCATGTTGCGGCGGCTTCAGTGGCGCCGCTCGACACGACGGGAGCAGGCGACGCATTTGTCGCCGGTGTTCTATGCGCACGGATGAACGGCGCCGCGCCGCCCGACTTCCTTGAAAGTGGCAACGCGGCGGCGGCGCGCGCTATCGCGATTTTTGGCGGCAGGCCGCCAAACTCGTCGTGAGTTGACAAAACTTAACGTGATGTCCGTTCCGAAATAGTTTCATTGCAACTTGCCTGTCGTCTTGTCATCGATCTGGACGCCGCGCTCCTGCGGTCACGAGCGAATGGAGAGACGTCGATGAAAGACAAGATGCGAAACAGCGCCCGCACGATGGGCTGGATCGCGGCGGCGGTCCTGTGCGCGCCGGCAGCGGCATTGGCACAGGGCGTATCGTCGGAGACGCAGGGCACCGCGGCACAGACCGTCGTCCCCTACTGGACATCGCAGCGCCTGCTGAGCGCCAAGCCGATGGAGCTGCACCCGCGCACCCGCGCCGACGGGCTGCCGGTGGGCACCACCGCCGCGGTGCCGCCTGCGCCCGGACAGTCGAAGCGCGGCGAAGGCAAGCCGCCGACTGTGCAAGGCGGGCCGCCGGTCACGCTGTACGCACCGCAATCGCTGCAGCGCGAGCAGCTCAAGACACAGAGCGGCGTGATTCCGGAAGCGACCAGCAGTTTCGGCGCCTACTACACGACCGGCCAGGAGATCACGCCCGCCAAATATCCGGCTGTCACCGCTGGGCAGCTATTTTTCCACGATCCCGTGGGCGGCGGCAATTTCGTCTGCTCCGCCTCGGTGCTGCGGCCGCGCATCATCATGACGGCGGGCCATTGCATCGCGCATCCGAGCACCAACCCGGCGCAGCGCTACTTCTACACCGGCCACCTGTTCGTCCCTGCACTCACCAATGGCAAGGCGGCGTTCGGCCGCTGGACCGCGAGTCAGCTTTGGGTCACCAATGCCTGGTACTTCTCCGACGGATCGGTGCCGAACAATGCCGACGAGGCGATCATGGTCGCGGCCGATCAGACCATCAAAGGCGCCACACACAAGATCGGCGACCTCACCGGGTGGCTGGGCTGGACCACCTTTGCGCTGTCCAACAACAACATCACGATGAAGGGCTATCCCTGCAATCTCGACTCCTGCGCCCGCATGGAAACCACGAACGCGCAGACCTTCGCCTCCGGCGGCAACAATACCTACATCTATGGCTCGGCGATGCGCGGCGGCGCGAGCGGCGGACCGTGGATCCAGGATTACGGCTGGGCGCCGGTCAGCAATCCGCCGGTCTCGCTCGGCAACAACTATCTGGCCGGCGTCACGTCGTACGGGCCTATCGCGACCGAGCCGGCCTATCTCGGCGCGTCGCAGTTCGACAGCAACTTCACCAATCTGCTGAACTCCGCCTGCGGCGCCGCGACGGGCAATTGCTGACCAACGCCGCAGCCACGCCACAACTGTTCTCGGCTCGGGGCGGCATGGCACGCCGCCCCGAAGGTCTCATGCCAGACTGTGCTGCCCGCACAGCTCGGCGCGGCCACGCCACATCCTGTTCCTCACTCCCACTCGATTGTTCTGAAGCATGATAACGCATTGATCTATCGGGTCAAGTATTTCCGCTGACGACGAAGAACCGTATCCCGGATCCGTCAGAAATCCTCGCTCTTGAATTCAAAGGAGAATTTCGGCGATCCGCGATTTGCTCGGTTTCACAGACTATCGATATCGATTGGTCGATTTTTCTCGGAGTCCTCCGCGAAAGCGGCATCTCCAGCTTGCCCTAAAAGACCGTCAGCGATGGTGAAGTCCGTCGTCCGTCAGTAGTGTGTCCCTCGCGCCGGTTGCGATACGGCGCACCATTCGCGGATTGAACGACGCCGCTTCAAGCGATCGCAGCTCGGCTTCCAACCGGATTACGGCAAGCGTTGCCGGCGACCTGCCGCGCGTCAGTCGCGCGATATGGACAGCCCCGCGAGAAGCGGAGCGTACGCGGCAAGCCTGCGGGATACGAACTCCGTGAAAAGCCGCACGCGCTTCGTCTTGCGTGTCTCCCCCTGTGTGAGGAGCCAAACCGTTCCGTACATGTGCAAGTCGGTACCCGGCACCCTCACCAGCAGGGGGTCGGCATCGCCAACGAAGCACGGCAGTGTCGTCATCCCGAGCCCTTGCCGTACAGCAACGATCTGCGCCTCGGCGTCCGTGGTCCTGAATGGAACCCCCGTGGTGCGAACCTCACCCTCGCTGGCCCAGTCCGGGATTCCATGAATGCTTATGACGATCCACCGGATGGGATCAGGCGCGCCCGCACGCCACGCGGCTAGTCTATCGCAGGACATGTAGACGCCGCCGAACAGCTCCGGTCCCTTCATGCCGTGAAGATTGAGCGGCAGGGTTTTGCGGTCGTAGACGACGCGGATCGCGACGTCGGCCTCTCGGTTGGTCAGATTTGCCAGCTCGCCGGACGACAAGATTTCCATCTCGATGTCCGGATGCAGACGCGCGAAATCGGCGAAGTCCGGCATGAGCAGGTGTGTCGCGAGGGGCGGCGCCAGCGTCACCCGCAGAAGCCCGCGCACGCTCTGGTCGCGCCCGAAGACGCGCGTCTCCAGCAGGTGCGACGACGCTTCCATCTGGTCCGCGAACTCCAGGACCTCCTCGCCCGCAGCCGTCAGGCGGTAGCCCGAAGGCAGCTTTTCGAACATGTGGACCCCGAGGCGTTCCTCGAGCTGGGCGATGCGTCGCAGCACGGTCGCGTGGTTCACACCGAGGCGCTCGGCGGCTGCCCGCACCGAGCCCCCGCGCGTGACGGCAAGAAAGTAGCGAATGCCGTCCCAGTCGATCATGGTGCAATCCCGCACCGCGCGGTGCGCCTTCCAAAGCCCGTATCTAACACATCGAACAGCAGTACGGGCGGTCATCATAGCCTATGCCGACGAGCGCGACCCAATTCCGCACGGCGGACACCGATCGTTGCGGCTGGCGTCAGTCGTCCAGCCGGATCGATTTCGCACCACCGGTGTGCGCGCTCCCGCACTCAACACTGACGCCGGCGGACCCATTTCGAGGTTCTCGGAGGCAGATGCTGTCCCGACACCACGAAAGGAGAAGTCATGGGGAAGCTTGAGGGTAAGGTTGCAGTCATCACGGGTGGATCGAGCGGCATGGCGCTGGCGAGCGCCAAGCGGTTCGTTGAAGAAGGCGCCTATGTCTTCATCACGGGCCGTCGGCAGGAGTTGCTCGATGAGGCCGTCAAGCTGATTGGCCGAAACGTGACCGGCGTGCGCGGCGACGCGGCCAATCTCGACGACCTCGACCGCCTGTTCGATACGGTCAAGCAGGTAAAGGGCAAGATCGACGTCCTGTACGCGAGCGCCGGCATGGGCGAAGCCGTCCCACTGGGCGAGATTACCGAGCAGCACTTCGATGCGACCTTCGGCCTGAATACGCGCGGCACGCTGTTTACGGTTCAGAGGGCGTTGCCGCTGTTCAACGATGGCGGATCGATCTTCATGACCGGGTCAGTTGCTTCGGTGAAAGGCTTTCCTGGTTACGGCGTGTATTCGGCGAGCAAAGCGGCGTTGCGCTCATTCGCACGCACCTGGCTCAACGAACTGAAGGGCAGGAATATCCGGGTGAACGTGCTGAGCCCGGGGCCGATCGCCACACCGATGCAGGATCAAGTTCTCACCGAGGAGGCGAAGCGGATGTTCGAATCCCTGATCCCGCGGGGAAAGATGGGTCGTACTGAGGAAATTGCGGCGGTCGCGCTGTTTCTTGCTTCAGACGATTCGAGCTTCGTGAATGGGGTGGAGTTGTCTGTCGACGGCGGCTTCTCGGCCATCTGAAGGGCCGGGGAACCAATGTCAACGCGGATCGGAGAAGTATCATGAGCTATGCGATTGTAGGTTTCGGTGCGGTAGGCCAGGCCCTCGCCCGCGCCTTCGCCCGTAAAAACATCGACGTGACCGTCGCAAGCCGCCGGCCGCCCGAGGCGTTGGCGCCGCAGGCTCGGGCGATTGGACCCACGGTCGTCGCCAAGTCGCTACGGGATGCACTCGAGGCCGACACAATCATCTTGGCGGTCCCGTTCGGGGAGCATCGCGAGATTGCGAAGGCCCTGCCGAGCTGGAAAGGCAAGACGGTCATCGACGCGATGAACGCGTTAGTCCCCATAGAAGAACTGGACGGTCTCCCGTCCTCCGCCTTCGTCGCGAAGGCGTTCACCGGCGCCAAATTCGTGAAAGGTTTCAATCACCTGATTGCGGCCACCCTGGCTGCCGATCCGATCGTCAAGGGCGGGCACCGGGTCATCTTTCTGTCGAGCGACGACGAGGACGCGACCGCTGCCGTGGCGGCCTTGGCCAAACAACTCGGGTTCGCACCCGTCAAGCTGGGAAAGCTCAACGAGGGTGGCGCGCTGGTGCACGCACGCGGCCGCATTTGGGGCCAGCTCATCTTCCAGGATTTGTTCAAGAAGGAGCAGTAATCGATGTACGACCATGTGATTTGGCCCGAGCGATATGATCCGAAAACGTCGGCCATCTACGCACTCAACGACATTGACGTGAAGGCGCCGCCTGAAGTGGTCTGGAAGCTGCTCGTCAATGCCGAGAATTGGTCGAGCTACTTTCCCGCCGAAGATCAGGTCAAGATCCTGACCGGTGAGCCGGAACTGGCGCTCGGAACCAGATACAGCCGGGTGACGGTTGGATTCTCGATGAGCCTGGTCGTGACGGAGTACGAGCCCTTCCGCAAGCTCGCGTGGGCGACGACAGTCGATGGAGACGAGAGCGGTTCGAGCGCCTATCACGGCTGGGTCATCACTCTTACGGACGATGGCTGCCATGTGCTGACCGAGGAAACACAGCAGGGCCCTTGGTTCCTCGAGGAGCTCGGGCGCAAACGTCCCGGCGCGCTCTACCGCTATCATCAGGCATGGGTTGAAAGCCTTGCCCGCGCGGCGGAGGCGCAAGTCGCGAAGAAGGCAGGATGACACGTTGTCCTGAGCCTCCCCGCGTCCGCTCCAACGCTTCCAGCCTGGACAGTGGATTGATCGCCCCGCCATCCAAGATTGGAGATGAATGACATGAATATTGAACTCAAGCACCGTAAGGCGATCGTCACAGGATCGACGGCGGGCATCGGCCGCGCCACTGCAGAGGGGCTGGCCCGTGCCGGCGCCTCGGTCGTCATCAACGGGCGTGGAAATACCCGGGTCGAGGAGGCGGTGCGGCAGATGCGGCGGGCCTTTCCCGAGAGCGACGTTTCGGGCATCGCCGCCGATCTCTCGACAGCGGAGGGCGCCGAGGCCTTCTTCGAGCAAGCGCAGGACGCCGACATCCTCGTCAACAATCTCGGAACGGCCGTGCTGAGGGACTTCGTCGACACGACCGACGAGAATTGGCTGAGCATTTTCGAGATCAACGTCATGAGCGGCGTGCGCATGACGCGTTACTATTTGCCGAGGATGGTGCGACAGGGCTGGGGCCGCGTCGTTTTCGTCAGCAGCGAGTTCCGCAGTCAATATTCCCAAGGAGATGATCGACTACGGGATGACAAAGACGGCGCAGCTCGCGCTCTCCCGGGGTCTGGCGGAGTTGGTCGCGGGCACGGGCGTTACCGTCAACGCCGTCCTGCCGGGTCCGACGAGATCCGAGATCCTGTCGAACTGGATGGCAGGACAAGCCAAAGATCAAGGAATCACGCAGGAAGAAGCCGAGCAAGCGTTCCTGAAAGCCGCCCGTCCGACGAGCCTCATTCGAAGGTTCGCGACGACTGACGAGGTCGCCAACATGATCGTCTACGTGTGCTCGGAGCAGGCTTCGGCGACCACCGGCGCGGCGCTGCGGGTCGATGGGGGCGTGGTCCGCTTCGTCGCCTGATTAAGGGGCAGAATGGACCGCGAGTGGATTGTCGGGACAAGGAATACGGTATCAGCAGACGCGCTCGACTCGATCTTCCGTCTGCCCGGACCTATCGGGGGTAGGATTTAACCAATGTCGTTTGCGGGAACTCGTTCTTTTGAAGCGGGTTCACTGACCAAGCTAACCAGCAGACGCGCGGACTGTCGGCAACCGTCGACGGGACCAGTTCGCCGAAAGTCTTCCGTGCCATCCTCGGGTATCCGACGGTACTCCCCCCTTACTCCCACTCGATCGTCCCCGGCGGCTTGCTCGTGACGTCGTACGTCACCCTGTTGACTCCGCGCACCTCGCCCACGATGCGTCCTGCAACGCGACTCAGGAACGCCATGTCGAACGGGTAGAACTCCGCGGTCATGCCATCGGTACTGGTGACGGCACGCAGCGCGCAGGCGTATTCATAGGTGCGCGCGTCGCCCATCACACCCACGGTACGCACCGGCAGCAACACCGCAAAAGCCTGCCAGATCGCGTCATATAGCCCGGCCAGATCGGATTTCCTCCAGGTAGATCGCATCCACCTGCCGCAGGATCGCGAGCTTCTCCGCCGTCACCTCACCGGGAATGCGGATCGCCAGACCCGGCCCAGGAAACGGATGCCGCCCCACCATCGCATCCGGCAGGCCGAGCGTGCGGCCCAGCGCGCGCACCTCGTCCTTGAACAGCTCACGCAAGGGTTCGACCAGGCGCATGCGCATCCGTTCCGGCAGGCCGCCCACATTGTGGTGCGACTTGATGGTGACGCTGGGGCCGCCGGTGACGCTCACGCTCTCGATCACGTCCGGATACAGCGTGCCCTGTGCCAGGAAATCGGCGCCCCCCAGATTCTCCGCCTCCTGCTCGAACACCTCGACGAAGGTGGCGCCAATCGCGCGCCGCTTGGCTTCGGGATCGGTGACACCGTCCAGCGCGCCGAGAAATTCCCTCGACGCATCGCGATGCACCAGGCGGATGTTGAAGCGCTCGCGGAACGTGCGGACCACCTCCTGCGCCTCGCCCGCGCGCAGCAGGCCGTGATCGACGAAGATGCAGGTGAGCTGATCGCCGATCGCCTCGTGTATCAGCACCGCCGCCACCGCGCTGTCCACGCCCCCGGACAGGCCGCAGATCACCCGGCCGCTGCCCACCTGCGCGCGGATGCGCTCGATCTCGACCTCGCGGAATGCCGCCATCGTCCAGGTGCCGGTGCAGCCGGCGACCTCGCGCACGAAATTGCGCAGCAGCAGGGCGCCGTGCGGCGTGTGCGCCACTTCGGGATGGAACATCGTGCCGTAGAAGCAGCGGTTGTCGTCGGCCACCACCGCGAACGGCGCGCCCTCGCTCACTGCCACCGCGCGGAACCCCGGCGGCAGGCGGGTCACGCGGTCACCGTGGCTCATCCACACCTGTTCGCGGGCACCCTTTTCCCAGACGCCGCGAAACAGCGCGCAGGGCTCGATCACATCGACGAACGCGCGGCCGAACTCGCGCACATGCCCCGGCTCGACCTCGCCGCCCAGTTGCGCGCACATCGCCTGCTGGCCGTAGCAGATGCCTAGGACCGGCACGCCGGCATCGAACACCTCGTCCGGCGCGCGCGGGCTTGCGTCCGTGACCACGCTGGCCGGCCCGCCCGAAAGGATGATCGCGCGCGGCGCGAAGGCGCGGATGCGGGCGGCGTCGGCGGCATAGGGCCAGATCTCGCAATACACCCCGGCCTCGCGCACGCGCCGCGCGATGAGCTGCGTCACCTGACTGCCGAAATCGAGGATCAGCACCCGCTCCTCGGCGGGTGTCACATTCGCGGCAGCTTCGCTCATGCAGGCTTCCTGTCAGGACGCGGCGGAGGTGGCCCGCGCCAGGGTGTCGATCGGGTTCCAGACATAGGCGGTTTGCGCCACCTCGGCGCCGGCGACCCGGATGATGTCCTCGGCCATCGGGCGCCCGCCGAGCCGGGCGTAGAACCAGCGGCTCGGATTGTCACGCAGCACCCACAGGAAGGCGGAGCGGCAGCCCTGCTCGGCGAGATCGAGTGCCGCCGCGCATAGCAGCCGGCGCCCCAGGCCGCGCTCGCGAAAATCGTCGAGCACATACAGCGTCTCGATCTCGCCATCGGCCAGCGCCGAATAGGGCGGGCGCGCGCGGGCACTGGTGACGAACCCCACGACGCGCGAGCTGCCGCCCCGCCGCCCCAGATCGGCGCCGGACACCGATGCCACATGCACCGCGGTCCGTCCGGTCGCCCGGATCGCCAAATCGTAATACGCAGCCTGACGCGGCGCCGAGAGGCCCGAGAGATAGTCGTTGGGCAGGATGCCTGGATAGGCGCTGCGCCAGGCGGCGACATGCACGGCACCGATCGAGGCGGCATCGGCCGGCCGGGCGCGGCGCACGGTGATCACGACAGGCGCTCCAGGACGGCGGCGAAGAACCCGTCCGTGCCGTGCTGGCGCGGCGTCAGCGACAGGAACGGCCCCGGCCCCGGCGGCTCGCCCGGAAGAGACCAGGCGCGCTCCAGCGGCAGCACGGCAAATCCCGGATGCATCGCCAGGAAATTCTGCACCTGAGCCTCGTTCTCCTCGCCCAGCAGCGAGCAGGTAGCATAGACCAGCCGCCCCCCCGGACGCACCAGGCGCGCAGCGTCGGCCAGGATTGCAGCCTGCTTGGGGATCAGCTCGTCGAGGTCGGTCTGACGCAGACGCAAACGCGCGTCCGGGTTGCGCCGCCAGGTGCCGCTGCCGGTGCAGGGCGCATCGACCAGCACGCGATCGAAGGTGCCGGCCCGCCGCTTGGCCCATTTGTCGCCCGGTTCGATCAGATGCCGCTCGACATTGTGGATTCCGGCGCGGCGCAGCCGGCGCACGGCGCCATCGAGCCGGTGCGGGTTGACGTCGCAGGCGACGATATGGCCCTGGTTCCGCATCGTCATCGCCAGCGCCAAGCGTCTTGCCGCCAGCCCCGGCGCACCAATCCACGACGCGCATCCCCGCGGCCGCGCCCGTGAGGCCCGCCACGAGCTGGCTGCCTTCATCCTGAATGTCGAGCAGTCCGTCGCGAAACGCGGCGCCCGTCGTGACCGGCACGCGGCCGGTCACGCGCAGGCCCCAGGGCGAGAGCCGGGTCGGCTCGGCTGTGATCCCTTCCGCCGCCAAGGCGGCTCGGGCGTCCTCGCGCTCGGTCTTCAGCAGATTGACGCGCAAATCGAGCGGCGCCGGCTCGCCCAGCGCCGCCAGTTCCGGCCCGAGCAGCGGGCCGAAGCGTGCCTGCAAACGGGGCAGCACCCAGTCCGGCACTTCCAGGCGCACCGCGTCGGGCATGTGCGGGTGATCGACCGTGTGGCCGGCGATATCGCCCAGCGCCGCCCGTTCCGGCGCGAGCAGCGGCGACGGCGCATACTGGCCGCCGGAAAACGCCTGCGACACGCCATCCAGGGTCCAGCCCTCGGTCAGCAGGCTGGCCGCCACCAGCAGGCGCGGGCCCTGAGCGAGCCCGGCGCGCTCCAGCCACCAGCCAAGGCGGCGACGGGCGCGCAGCACGCGCCAGCCGCGATCCGACACCGCACGGCGGTCGCCCGAGCCGATATAGCGGCGCTGCCGGAAGAAATCGTTGGCAACCGCGTCGGCCGGCTTGCGCGGTGCCGTCTCGATCGCGGCCAGCAGCTCGATCGCGGCGGCGATGCGCGCGGCGGGGGTCAATCCAGCTGGGCCGGCAGCAGGGACAGATCGCCCAGCTCCGGCACCTGGCCGCGCAATCCGTACTCGTCCGGCTGCGCGCGGCGATTGGCCCAGATGGCCCGCATCCCGAAGGCGTGCGCGCCGAACACGTCCCACGGATTCGATGACACGAAGGCGACGTGCTCGGCACTCATCCCGAGCCGGTCGATCGCCAGATGGTAGACGCGCGGATCGGGCTTGAACACGCCCACCGCCTCCACGCTCAGCACGTGATCGAGCAGCGTTTCCAGCCCGCCGGCGCGGACCAGGTGCGTCAGCATCGAGGGCGTGCCGTTCGACAGGATGCTGCACCCGATCCCCCGCTCGGCGAATGGCCGTCAGCGCCGGCCGCACATCGGGGAACACGTCGAGCCGGTCGAACCCGTCCCGCAATTCCGCGAGCAGCGCCGTGTCACGCAGGTGATGCACCGCGGCGGCATAGGCCAGCGCGTCGTCCACCACGCGGGCGAAGTCGCGATGCTGCGCGGCGCCCGCCAGGCTCCGTGTCCAGGTGTACTCGACCTGCTTGATGCGCCACAGCGTCGAGAACGCCTCCCACTCCGCGCCCAGCCGCGCCGCGTGGCGGCGAGCGGCCGACACAGTGTCGAGCAGCGTGCCATACGCATCGAACACGACAGCGCGAATGGCGGGGGCGCGAGTGTCGGGCATCAAGAATCCTGCCGGTAGTTCGGCGCCTCGCGGGTGATCGCCACGTCATGCACATGGCTCTCGCGCAGGCCGGCCCCGGTGATGCGGCGGAACCGCGCCTGGGTCTGCAAATGTTCGATGGCGGCGCTGCCGGTATAGCCCATGCCGGCGCGCAGGCCGCCCACGAGCTGATGCAAGACGGCCGCGACCGGCCCCTTGTAGCCGACCCTGCCCTCGATCCCTTCCGGCACCAGCTTCAGACTGTCGCGCACCTCCTGCTGGAAATAGCGATCGGCCGAGCCGCGCGCCATCGCACCGATGCTGCCCATGCCGCGATAGGATTTGAAGCTGCGGCCCTGATAGAGAAACACCTCGCCCGGCGCCTCGTCGGTGCCCGCCGAGCAGGCTGCCGACCATGACGCAATCGGCACCGGCACCGATCGCCTTGACGATGTCGCCGCTGGTGCGAATGCCGCCATCGGCGATCGCCGGCACGCCCGCCTCGCGGCACGCCGCCGCCGTTTCCAGCACCGCCGAGAATTGCGGCACGCCGACGCCTGCCACGATCCGCGTGGTGCAGATGCTGCCAGGGCCGATGCCGATCTTCACCGCATCGGCGCCGGCGGCGACCAGCGCCGCCGCCGCCTCCGGAGTGGCGACGTTGCCGGCGATCACCTGCACCGAGTTGGAACGGTGCTTGATGCGCTCGACCATCGCCAGCACACCCGCGGAATGGCCGTGCGCGGTATCGACCACGATCACGTCGGCTTCCGCGTCGATCAGTGCCGACGCGCGCGCAAGTCCGTCCTCGCCCGTGCCGGTCGCGGCGGCGACGCGCAGGCGGCCCAGCTCGTCCTTGTTGGCGAACGGATGCGCCTGCGCCTTATCCATGTCCTTGACGGTAATGAGGCCGACGCAGCGATACGCCTCGTCCACCACCAGCAGTTTCTCGATGCGATGCCGGTGCAGCAGCCGGCGCGCCTCGTCCGGTCCTACGCCGCCGGCCACGGTGACGAGGTTCTCGCGCGTCATCAGTTCGTAGACGCGCACCGCCGGGTCGGTGGCGAAGCGGACGTCGCGATTGGTCAGGATGCCCACGAGCCGGCCCGGCTCGCCCGCGCGCTCGCCGCGCTCCACCACCGGGATGCCGCTGATGCTGTAGCGATCCATCAGCGCCCGTGCGTCGGCCAGCGTCTGGTCCGGGTGGATGGTCACCGGATTGATGACCATGCCGCTTTCGTATTTCTTGACCGCGCGCACCTGCGCCGCGTGGTCCTCGATCGAGAGATTCTTGTGAATCACGCCGATGCCGCCGTGCTGCGCCATGGCAATCGCCATCGCCGTCTCCGTCACGGTGTCCATCGCCGAGGAGACAAGCGGAATGTGCAGGGCGATGGTGCGCGTGAGCCGCGTGCGGATGTCGGTCGCCGACGGCAGCACCTGCGAATACGCCGGCATCACCAGCACGTCGTCGAACGCCAGCGCTTCCTCGACCCGCTCCACGGCTCGGCTGCGCGCGGCGACTGCATCGAAGGCGGCTGTGCCGGTATCGGGAGGGGGTGTCATGGCGGATCCTTGATCAACCTTGACGGCGCCTTCTAGCCGCCACGGAAGCCGGTGGCAACCACGTACAGCTCGCTGCTCTCGCGACGGCTTGCCGGCGGCTTGGCGTGGCGCACGGCCGCGAACAGACGCTTCATCTCGGCCTGCATCTGCCGCTCGGAGCCGCCCTGGAATACTTTCGCGACGAAGCCGCCGCCCGGCGCCAGACTCCGCACCGCGAGATCGAGCGCCGCCTCGGCGAGGGCGACGATGCGGATGTGGTCGGTCGCGGCATGTCCCGTGGTGTTGGGCGCCATGTCCGACAGGACGAGATCGGGCGGACCGCCCAGCAGGGATGCAAGCCGCTCCGGCATGGCGGGGTCGAGAAAATCGCCCTCGATGAATACGGCGCCGGGCACCGGCTCGATCGCCAGCAGGTCGAGCCCCAGCACCGAGGCGGCGCCGCGCTGCACCGCCACCTGGCTCCAGCCGCCGGGTGCTGCACCCAGATCGAGCACGCGCGCATCCTTGCGGATCAGGTGGAAGCGGTCGTCCAGCTCGATCAGCTTGAAGGCCGCGCGCGAGCGATAGCCCTGCGTGCGGGCGGCGGCCACGTAGGGGTCGTTGAGCTGGCGCAGCAGCCATCGCTGCTGGCCGGCGCTGCGGTTGCGGGTCTTGCGCAGGGTCACGGCGAGCGACCGCGCCCCACCCTCGCCCGGCCCGGCGGGCGGCGGCTTCGACGGTGTGCGGCTCATTGCGGCAGTTGCGCCCGGGACTCGCGCCGCGTGGGTTGCCGGCCCGCCCCCGGGCGGCCGCCGTGCCGTGCATCCTCGCGCATCATTTGCAGCAGCATTCCTTCGCGCAGCCCGCGATCGGCCACCATGATCTGTTCGGCCGGCCAGAGCTGGTGGATGGCCGCGAAGATGGCGCAGCCCGGCAGCGCCAGTTCGGCGCGATCCGGCCCGACGCAGGGATGGGCCGCGAGCCCCTCGCGCCCGAGTGCCCGCAGCCGTGCCAGGGCAGCCTGCGCCACCGCCCCGTCCAAGAGCACGCCGTCGACCAGGGTGCGACGATAACGCGGCAGGTCGAGCGCCACGCCCGCGAGCGTGGTCACGGTGCCGGACGTGCCCAGCAGCGCCACCCCGCCCTGGCGGATCTCGTGGGCGATGCAATGCACGGTATCAAAGGGGCGCAACCGACGGGCCAGCATCTCGACCGTCGCATCGAACTCGTCAGCGCCGGTGGACGGACCGCCCCAGGCTTCCGCGACATCGATCACCCCGAGCGGCAGCGACACGGTGCCGATCAACTGCGGTTCGGCCGGGCCCGCGAGGCGTGTGGGGCCGGATGCCAGGCGCACCCAGGCCAGCTCCGTCGAGCCGCCGCCAATGTCGAGCAGCAACGCACGACGCGCTCCCAGCCGCGCCAACCGTGACAACAGCGGCGCGCAGGACGCAAGCGCCAGCCGCGCCTCCTCGCGGGGGGTGATGACGGTGATGGCGAGCCCGGTCTCGCGCCGCACCCGGTCCAGGAAAAGATGCCCGTTGCCCGCCCGCCGGCACGCCTCGGTGGCAATCGCGCGTACCGCCCGCAGCGGGCGCCGCCCCAGGCGCTCGGCGCAGGCATGCAGGGCGACCATCGCCCGATCCATCGCCCCGTCGCTCAACTCGCCCGAAACCTGCAGCCCCTCTCCCAGCCGGACCAGGCGGGAAAAGCTGTCGATCACCCGAAACCCGTCGGCCGTGGGACAGCCCAGCAGCAGGCGACAATTGTTGGTGCCAAGATCGAGTGCCGCGAAGACCGGAGCGGCCTGCCGTTGGGGTGGCGCGCCGACGGCGTCCGCGCACTCGGCCTTCACGACGGACCCGCCACTCTATGCTCGACCATACCGGCTGACCTTTCCCCACATCATATGGGTGTGGCGCCAGCGAGCGCCAGCCGCGCGGTTGCACGGCCGATGGTCGCGTGCTACCGGGACCCCCGTCCCGCTTGGGGGATAGTTTAGCGGTAGAACTCCCGGCTCTGACCCGGGCAGCCTTGGTTCGAATCCAGGTCCCCCAGCCAGCCTGGCCGACACTCGGGTCTGGCCGCTCTCGGGTTCAGCCCCCAAATGATGGCGGGTGATGCGCGCCCTTGTGGTCCTGCTGGCCCTATGTGTCTCCGGCTGCGCCGCCCTTGGCTTCCAGCCGTCGCATGGCACCGGGGCGGCCGACCTTGGGGCAACTCAGGGCTTCGGCCTCGAGGCTTCTCCCTACCGCGCGCGCTGAGCCCTGCTGACAGCTCCGAAACGGACATCCAGAAAACATCCCAACTGGCCGCGTAAATAGCTGAACTGTCGGGATTTCCTGCGGCGTTGGCGTGGCAGGTTCTCCAGCCGGACTGGAACGCAGGTCCGGCACGTCACGCCACGTGCTTCATCGCGAAAACGTTACGTCCACACCTGTTTCTCTCACCGTTAATCTTGCGGTATCTTTACGTGAACAGTCGTAGGGGTCGTCGTCGTGGAGCATCCGCATGCGCCGCGTCCGGACGGGATCGCCCGTTCCGCTCTGAACCCGGTCCGGACCATCGTGCTGCTCGCGGCGTCCGCGGTGGTCGGTGTGGGGGCATCACCTGCGGTCGCGCAATCCGTATTGACCTACCACAACGACACGTCGCGCACCGGCTGGAACCCGTCCGAAACCACGCTGAACACCACGAATGTCGCCACTGCCGCGTTCAACCTGCTGTTTTCCGTGCCGCTCGATGGGCAGGTCGATGCACAGCCTCTGGTCGCGAACAACCAGACCATCGCCGGAGGCGTCCATGACGTGGTCTATGCGGCGACCTCGAACGACACGATCTATGCCATCGACGGATCGACGGGCGCCATCCTGCTGAGCCAGAACTTCGGCGCTCCGGTGCCGCAATCGGCGTTGCCGGGGCAGTGCAACAACAACGCGCCCAGCATCGGGATCGAATTCGACGCCGGTCATTTCGCTCGCCACCAACACATTATACGCGATCATCGACACCTATGAGAACGGGACGCCGGTGTTTCGCCTGCACGCCTTGGCACTGGACACTTTGCAAGACCAGTTGCCGCCGGTGGTGGTCACCGCGTCGCATAAGCTCACCGACGGCACCACCTACTCGCTGGATCCCGCCAGCAGCCGCCAGCGTTCGGCGCTCCTGCTCTCCGGCAGCACGGTGTATGCAGCCTTCGCGAGCTACTGCGACATCCACGCCGACCGGTCCCGTGGCTGGCTGCTCGGCTGGGATGCGCAGACCCTGGCACCGTTGCCGGGCAATCAGCTCAACAATCAGCTTGCGACGTCGCCGGACAATTTCTTTCTCTCGTCGATCTGGATGGCCGGCTTCGGACCGGCGACGGCCAAGCCGAACACCCCGATCTACTTCAATACCGGCAATTCCGACTACAGCGGCACCACCTACAACGCGACCACCAACCTGTCCGAGAGCCTGGTTGCGATGGCGCCGGATCTGTCCCGCGTGGAGAGGCACTTCACGCCCGCGAATCACGCGACACTCGATCGGAACGACACCGATCTGGGCTCGGGCGGCGCCATGCTGCCGCCGGTGCAGAGCGGTCCCACGCCGAAGCTGGTCGTGCTGGCCGGAAAGGACGGCAATTTCTACCTTCTCAGCCGTGGCCACATGGGCAAGCCGCTCGCCAGCTACTCCATCGGCGGGTGCTGGTGCGGGCCGTCCTATTTCACCGGCGCGGATGGGGTCGGCCGGATCGTGACGAGCGGCGGCTCGAATGTGAGGACATGGATCCTGAACACGCCCGCCACCGCGCCGGCGACGCTGAACGCCGAACACTCGACGCCGATCACCACCGGGCAGGATCCGGGGTTCTTCACCAGCGTCTCGTCCAACGCGACGCAGGCCGGCAGTGCCGTGATCTGGGCGGTGGGCCGGCCGATCAACAATGATCCGGCGAACATCACCCTGTATGCGATCGATCCCACGACCGGAAACGTGATCTTTTCCTCCGTGGCGGGCACCTGGCCCAACACCGGCGGCAACGCGAACATAGTGCCCACCGTGGCGAACGGGCATGTCTATGTCGCGAGCGATCAGGAACTCGCAATTTTCGGTCTCGGCAACCCCGCCTCGGCGAGCGCCGTGGCGGCAATGCGCGCGACCATCGCCCGGGCCAGCGCCACGAGGCTGGTGCTGTCAGACGGCGAGCACGCCATCTACGGGAAGGTTATGGGTCTGAACCAGTCCGTCGTGACCGTCCGCGAGCGGACCGGCGCCATGCTGCTCGTCGATGTCAGCACTGCCAGACGCAACAGCGACCTCGCCGTTCCGGTAATCGGGCGCGCCGTCCTGGTGATCGGCCGGTTCGCGTCGGACGGGGTCATGATGGCGCATTATCTGCAACGGGCCAAAAGCTCGCCGGCGTTGTGGCCGGCCGACCGGTAACTACGCCCGACGGACCTCTTTCCTATCGCTGAACACGTTAAGGCGATCATCCCCTCAAACGATTGCATAAGGAAAATCTGCCCGCCTATCGTGCCGCCGCTCGAGTTGCCCCTGGCGGGGTGACGAGGGTTCCTGCGGGGATAAAACGTCCACGAAAGGCGAGGAAATGGCTCTGAAACACAGAACGGTGGCAGCGGCGGCGCTGCTGGTCGCGGCGTCTGGCGCGGCCCAGGCACAGACGATCAAGACCCTAAGAAACCAGGCGCCGGAAGTCTTGAGCTACGGTTTTCTGATGACGGACGGCACGGTTCTCGCCCAGGGCAGTCCCGGCCCGAACGGCGGCAGCTTTAACCACTGGTTCAAGCTCACGCCCGACAGCAAGGGCAGCTACCTGAATGGCACATGGTCGCAGGTGGCGAACTCGCCATACTCGCCCAGTGCGGAGAATGGCGCGGTGCTGGCCGACGGGAGACTGGCAATAATCGGCGGCGAGTACACCACCAACAAATCCGTCTTCACCCTCACCAATCGAAGCGCGCTCTACGATCCCGTCGCCAATAGCTGGGTCAACATCCCGCCGCCGTCGGACGCAGGGCTCAGCGGTAACGCTTCCAGAACTTTCGGCGATTCGACGACCGCCGTGCTGCCCAACGGCGTTCTGCTGGTCGGACAGAAGATCACGCGGCGCGATGTGGGCTTCGATCCCAGGACGATGAGCTGGGCTCTGTATAACGACAAAGGCAAGAAGGACTTCAATGCGGAGGAGGGCTGGACCCTCATGCCGGATGGCTCGATCCTGACCGCCGACGTCTTCTCCTCGCCCAATACCGAGCGCTACATCCCGGCGTCGCGTCCCGGCGGCCTGGCACTGGATCAGCGATGGCCTCACACCGGCCGATCTCCGGTCACCATCCGATACGTGCTGCATCAAGTTCGACAAGGGGCGGAAGATCTACAACCCGCCGGGCGAGATCGGACCGGCGATGCTGCGTCCTGACGGCACGGTGTTCGCGACCGGATCGCTGCCTAATTTCGGCGGCACGGCCGGGCATACCGACATCTATCATCCGGGACCGACCACCACCGATCCCGGCATGTGGACCGCCGGACCCGATTTCCAGATCGGCGACAATGCGGGCGACAACTTCGCGACGCTGGAGCCGAACGGCGACGTGCTGGTGGAGGGCGATCAGTTCCACTCCGTTGAGTCCACCGCCATGTCCCTGATGGCGGCAAAGCGCGCGGCAGCCATCTACGCCACGCTGTACGAGTTCGACGGCACGAACCTGACGCCGCTGCCGGTCAAGCTGCCCGGCGGCAGCAGCCTGTTGCCGCTGCCCAATGGCGGCGTGCTGGCGATGGGCTTCACTGGCACGGTGATCTTCACACCGAGCGCCAGTTCCGGCACGCCGAACCCCGCCTGGGCACCGACGATCACGAGCGTTTCCAGCACGATCACGCACGGGAGCACCTACAAGATCACCGGCACGCAGTTCAACGGATTGTCGCAGGCCTGCGCGTTTGGTGACGAGCTGAATTGCGCGACCAATTACCCGCTGGTGCGCATCACCAACCTTGGCACGGGCGATGTGACCTACGCGCGCACCCACGACCACAGCACGATGGGGGTGGCCACCGGCTCGAAGATCGTCTCGACCAATTTCGACGTTCCGGCCTCCATCGAAACCGGACCGAGTTCGCTCGAGGTCGTGGCGAACGGCATTCCGTCCAAGCGCATGAGAATTACTGTCAACTGATACCGGCGCCGCTGTCGATCCGTCACTGCGGGTTCTGTCTGCACGCAGTCAGAGCCCGCAGCAATGAAAAAGCAGAAACAACGCTCTCCTGGCGTGGGAGAGGGTTGTCAAGGGAAGTTATGTGCCTGCGTTTGAGCGGGTCGTGACCTGACCCTTGCAGTTGCCGCGAACACGTTGCGGCGATTGCGTCCGCAAACAGTTGAATGACGAAAATCGGCGCGCCTATGGTGCCACCGCTCGTATTGCCCCTTGCGGGTGACGAGGCTTTTGCAGCGATGAAAACGTCCACGAAAGGCGAGGAAATGGCTTTGAAACACAAGACGGCGGCAGCAGCGGCGCTGCTGATCGCGGCATCTGGCGCGTCCCACGCGCAGACAATCAAGACCCTGAAAAATCAGGCGCCGGAATTTCTAACCTCAAGGCTTCCTGATGACCGACGGCACTGTCCTCGCCCAAGGAAGTCCCTTTGGCGGGCATGGCAGCCTGAACCATTGGTTCAAGCTCACGCCCGATAGCAAAGGCAGCTATCTCAACGGCACATGGTCGCAGGTGGCGAACGCCCCATACTCGCCTCTTTACGTGGGCGGCGGGTTGCTGGCTGACGGCAGGCTGGCGATCATCGGCGGCGAATATATCGGCAACAACACCGTCTTTACCCTGTCAAATCGGGGCGCGCTGTACGACCCCGTCGCCAATAGCTGGGTCAAGATGCCGCTGGCCAACACCTTCCAGAACTTTGGCGATTCGCCCACTGCCGTATTGCCGAACGGCGTGCTGCTGGTCGGGCAGAAAACCACACGGCGCGATGTCGGCTTTGATCCGAAAACCATGAGCTGGGCCCTGTATAACGACAAAGGCAAGAAGGATTTCAATGCCGAGGAGGGCTGGAACCTCATGCCGGACGGCTCGATCCTGACCGTCGATATGTTCTCCTCGCCAAATAGCGAGCGTTACATCCCGGCCGTCCGTCCCGCGGCATGGCACTGGATAAGCGATGGTCCAACGCCGGTCGACCTCAGATCACCGTCCGATACGTGCTGCATTCCCTTCGACAAGGGCCGGAAGATCTACAACCCGCCCGGCGAGATCGGACCGGCGATGCTGCGTCCTGACGGCACGGTATTCGCCACCGGGTCTCTGCCGAATTTCGGCGGAACCGCCGGGCATACCGCTGTTTATCATCCGGGACCGACCACCACCGATCCCGGCATGTGGACCACCGGACCTGACTTCCAGACTGGCGACAATGCTGGCGACAATTTCGCGACACTGGAGCCGAACGGCGACGTGCTGGTCGAGGGCGACCAGTTCCATTCCGTCGAAGCGGCCAACATGCCCGTCATGGCGGCCAAGCGCGCGGCAGCCATCTATGCCACGCTGTATGAGTTCGACGGCACCCACCTGACGCCGCTGCCGGTCAAGCTGCCCGGCGGCAGCAGCCTGCTGCCGCTGCCCAACGGCGGCGTTCTGGTGATGGCCTCCAATACACTGATCTTCACGCCGAGCGCCAGTTCCGCCACACCGAACCCGGCATGGGCGCCGACGATCGCCACTGTTCCCAGCACGTCACGCACGGCAGCACCTATACGATCACCGGCACGCAATTCAACGGTCTGTCCCAGGCATGCAACTATGGTGACGAGAATTCGTGCGCGACCAACTACCCGCTGGTACGCATCATCAACGCCGCCACGGGTGACGTGACCTATGCACGCACGCACGACCACAGCACGATGGGGGTGGCTACCGGATCGAAGATCGTCTCGACCAATTTCGACGTTCCCGCTTCGATCGAGACCGGACCCAGCTCGCTCGCAGTGGTGGCGAACGGCATTGCCTCGAAGCCTATGAGGGTTACCGTGAACTGACGGCGCGCTGCCGCCGCCTTCAACTGTCCTGCGACTGTCATGACCGGTCTCCGGATCAAATCCGGGTACCGGTCATGCTGTGTCCGCGGACCAGTTCATAAGATCAACGAACCATTTGCCTGCGTCCGAACGGTTGGTGATTCTACCTGCAAAGTTGTCGCGAGTACGGCTGCGCGCGACGAAACTTTCAGTCGGGAATGGGTGCCGGGCGGCATGATTGATTGCCAAGTTGATAGTCTGCCGAATGGGAAATTGCTATTTCCTGCTGCGAACCCGGTCGGTGAGAGAATGCCATTGCGCATTGGCAATCCGTTACCCTATGGTCCGTTCGCTGGCCTTTGGTCCCCGCATTGCGGGGATTTCCGTTCCGACACGAACGTCCATGAAAGGCAAGGAAATGTCACTGAAGCACAGTTCTATAGCGGCTGCCGCACTGTTTGCAGCAGCAGGCGGCGCGTCTCAGGCCCAGACCATACAGAACTCTAAAGAACCAACCGCCGGAAATCCCGACATACGGCTTCGTGATGACGGACGGGACGGCCCTGGTGCAGGGCTCTCGCCAAGTGGTCAACGGCCATGGCAGCCCCACGGGCAGCCTGAGTCATTGGTTCAAGCTCACTCCCGACAATACGGGCAGTTATCTGAATGGCACCTGGTCGCGGGTGGCGGACGCCATAACATACGTGAAACCGGGAAAGATCGTACCGTATGAACCCGACGCCGGCGGCGGGGCCGTGCTCGCCGACGGCCGACTCGCCATGGTCGGCGGCGAGTACACAGGTAACAGTTTTACCTTCACGCTGACCAACGAGACCGCTGTCTATAGTCCCTTTACCAATACCTGGACACCGGTGGTGCCGCCGCTGGCTTTTGGCGGAACAAATAACGGTTACAGGAATTTCGGCAACTCGCCGACCACCGTGCTGCCCGGCGGCAATCTGCTGGTGGGTCAGAAGATCACCAAGCGCGACGTGGCACTGGTTCCGAAAAGCCTGACCTGGATTCAGTATGGCGGCTCGGCGAACGGCAAGGCGGACTTCAATGCCGAGGAAGGTTTCACCCTGCTGCCTGACGGCTCGATCCTGACGGTTGACGTACAGGACGCGCTGAATAGCGAACGCCTGATTCCCGCCCCTCATCCGACCGGTTATCACTGGATCACTCAGGGGCGCACGCCTGTCCTCCTGCCATCACCGCGGTACGCATGCTGCATTCCGTTCGATCACGGGCACCGAATCTATAATCCGCCGGGCGAAATCGGGCCGGCGATCCTGCGACCGGACGGAACGGTGTTCGCCACCGGCTCGATCCAAAGCGGAAACCAGCCGGAGGGGCGCACCGCCATCTATAAGCCGACCGGCCCCACGTCCGGTACCTGGACCGCCGGGCCAAACTTCCTGCCCGGCGACGACGCCGGCGACAATTTTGGTGTCCTGGAACCGAGTGGCAACGTGCTCGTCGAGGGCGACAAGTTCCATCTCGTCGAATCCGCGACCGTGTCCGCCATGATGGCGAAACGGGCGCAGGCGAACGCTCCCTTCTCGACACTGTACGAGTTCAACGGCACCACGTTCAAGCCGCTGTCGGTCGGTGTCGAGCCTGGATCGAGCCTGTTGCCGCTTCCCTCCGGCCAAGTGCTGGCCATGGGCGTCACCGTGCAGATCTTCACTCCGACCGGCACCTATCAGCAGGCCTGGGCGCCCACGATCAGCTCGGCGCCGTCATCGATCAGCATTGGCGGCACCTATAAGATCAGCGGCTCGCAGTTCAACGGCTTGTCGCAAGCCTGCACCGTGGGCGACGAGGAGCAGTGCGCCACCAACTATCCGCTGGTTCGCATCACCAACAACGCCACCGGCCATGTGTTCTATGCGCGCACGCATGACCATAGCACGATGGGGGTCGCCACCGGCTCGATGCTGGTCTGGACCTACTTCGATGTTCTGGCCGGGACCGAGACCGGCGCCAGCAAGCTCCAGGTCGTGGCCAACGGCATTCCGTCCAAGCCGGTCAGCGTCACCGTGAACTGACCTGACTGCGCGCGTATCAGGACCGGGCAGGATCGCAACCTGCCCGGTCGCGTTGATGGCTAGAGGTGATCCCCGACTCAGGCCGCGTGCGCGCCCATCGATCGGCGCTCTTTGGTCGGGCCATGACGATGCTTTTTAGCGACCTGACGCGACCCGCCCGGCGACACCCTCGCCCCGACCCTCGCCCTGAGAAAGCGGGAGAAGCAAGAAGCCCTCGTCCTCAGAGGAGAGGTTTGGGTGAGGCTGCGGCCCCGCATTATGCGGGCCGCAAAGCCCAAACTCACCGGACAGACCGCCTGCTACCTACACAGCCGCGAAAACGCCTTGACATCGGGGGCGAATAATGTTCTTGTTTTGTTCGTGCCTCTTGGTCTCCCCGCCTCAATTGGACTTGCCGCCCGCCTCGCCCTGATCCTGGCGGGGCTGGGCCAGGTTGTCGCAGTCCGGGCCGCAAGGCATCGCGAGGCTGGGCAGTTGCTGCTTCTGGTCTGGGGCAGGCTCAGTCGCATGGCGGTGCGTTTGACCGCCCTTGGCGAACAGGCCAGCCGTGGTCCGCGCCCTGCCCGGCATCGCACCCGTGCCCCGCGTCCTGGCAAGCCGCTTCCCTCGCCCGCCGTGCCGGGCGGCTTCGGTTGGCTGGTCCGGCTGGTGCCGCAGGCGGCCGCCTATGGCGGGCAACTCGATCACCTGCTCGCGGATCCGGACATCCCCGCGCTGATCGCCGCCGCTCCGCAGGCGCGCCGCATCCTGCGGCCGCTCTGCCGGATGCTGGCGTTGCGCCCGCCGCCCTGCCTGCGGCTCCCGGAACGGCCAGCGCGGCAACGCCCAACCCGGCAACGCTCAGCCCGGCAACGCCCGGCCCGAAGCACCCGGCGGCTCAGTCGAACAGCCCCGTCGGCGTCCCCCAGCGCAGCGACGGCGTTGCGACCGGAGCATCCCACAGCTCCAACATGTCCCGATCCATCGCACAGGCCGTCAGCGAGCACCCCGCCATGTCCAGCGAGGTTACGTAGCTGCCGACCAACGACCGCACCACCGAAAGCCCGCGTGCCTCGATCCGCGCTCGAGCAGCACTGGTACATCGCGTACAGCTCCATCGCCGGCGTGGCGCCGAAGCCGTTGACGAACAGCAGCACGCGCTCTCCCACCGCCTCGTCCAGATCGTCGAGCAGAGCGGTCGTCATCTCGGCGGCCAGGGCGTCCAGGGGTGCCAGCTTCTCGCGCCGCCGCCCCGGTTCGCCGTGGATGCCGACGCCCACCTCCATCTCGTCCTCGCCCAGCGCGAAAGTGGGCCTGCCCGCCGCCGGCACCGTGCAACTGGTCAGCGCCACACCCATCGAGCGCGTGGAGCCCGTCACCCGCTCGCCCAGCGCCTTCAGCGCCCCCAGATCCCATTCCCGCTCGGCCGCGGCCCCCACGATCTTCTCCACGACCAGCGTGCCGGCCACGCCGCGCCGTCCGGTGGAATAGGTCGATCTCGGCACCGCCACGTCGTCGGCCACCAGCACCGTGTCGGTGCGGCCGCCGATCATCTCGCGCGCCATGTCGAATGCCATGACGTCGCCCTCGTAGTTCTTGACGATGAACAGCACGCCGGCGCCGGTCTCGACCGCCTCGGCGGCGGCTACCATCTGATCGGGCGTGGGTGCGGTGAACACCTGGCCGGGACAGGCGGCGTCCAGCATTCCGTGGCCGACGAACCCCGCATGCAGCGGCTCGTGGCCGCTGCCGCCGCCGGAGACCAGCGCCACCTTGCCCGGCTTCAGGCGCGCGCGGCGCACGAATTTGCGGCCCTCACCCAGCGTCACAAGATCGGCATGGGCGGCGGCGAGCCCGTCCAGGCTCTCCGCGAGCAGCGTCTCGGCGCCGTTCATCAGCTTCTTCATGCGGCTTGCTCCAGCACGCCGCACAGTGCGGCAATGATCAAGGCGGCCGAGCGCGCGCCGGCATCGACATGGCCGATGCTGCGCTCGCCCAGAAAGGAAGCCCGCCCGCGCACCGCCTGCATCGACGCGGTGGCCAGGGCGGCGCGTTCGGCCGTGCCGGCGACGCCGGACTCGCCCTGGCGCAGCGCCTCGGCGACCGGCGCCAGCACGTCCAGCATCGTCTTGTGCCCAGGCTCGGCCTTGCCGCGCGCGCGCACCGCGTCGATCGCGGCCTCCAGCGCCGCCAGCGCATCGGCCCGGCCAGGATCGGGCGGCAGCACCTTGCCCGCCGCCATGAACGCGGTGCCGAAGATCGCCCCGGAGGCGCCGCCCACCGTCATGACCAGGGTGCGGCCCAGTTCCTGCGCCGCCTCCGGCAAAGGCTTGCCGGCAATGGTGTCGAGCTTGTCCAGCACGGCGCGGAAGCCGCGCTGCATGTTGAGTCCATGATCGCCGTCGCCCGCCGCCGCGTCGAGGTCCGACAGCTCATCGACATGGCCGATCACCAATTCGGCCATTGCCTGCACCAGGCGGCGCCGCAGCGCCTCGTCCATCACCACCGCAGCCCCTCCCGGTTTTGCGCGAACGTGACAAAGCAGGCCCGCGCGGGCAAGCCTCGGGCTGTCTGCCGGGCGAAGGTCCGGCCATACTCCGGGCGATCACCACAGGGATGCATCATGGAACGGCATGGCAAGGTGGCGCTGGTGACCGGCGCGGGCAGCGGCATCGGGCGGGCGGCGGCCCATGCGCTGCTGGAGGATGGCTGGCGGGTGGTGCTGACGGGCCGCCGTGCCGAGGCGCTGGAGGAAACCGCTAAGCTCTCGGGCGAGCACGCCGCCCACGCGATCCCCGTTGCTGCCGATGTCAGCGATCCGGATTCCGTCGCCGCCCTGTTCGCGTCGATCGCGCACTCCCCTGGCCGGCTCGACCTGCTGTTCAACAACGCCGGCTCGAACACGCGCGCCACCAATTTCGGCGAGATGAGCTGGGGGCAGTGGCGCCATGTCATCGGCGTCAACCTCGATGGCGCCTTTCTGGTGGCGAACGCGGCCTTCCGCATGATGCGCGACCAGCGGCCGCAGGGCGGGCGCATCATCAACAACGGCTCGATCTCCGCGCATGTGCCGCGCCCGGGCTCGGCCGCCTATACCGCGAGCAAGCACGCCATCACCGGCCTCACCCGCTCGATTTCGCTGGACGGGCGCGAGCACGGCATCGCCTGCGGCCAGATCGACATCGGCAATGCCGCGAGTGCGATGACCGCGCGCATGGGCGGCGGCGTGCCGCAGGCCGATGGCAGCACCAAGCCGGAGCCGACGATGGACGTGGCCCTGGTCGGCCGCACCATCGCGCAGATGGCGGCCCTCCCGCCGGAGGCGAACGTGCAGTTCATCACCATCATGGCGACCACGATGCCGTTCATCGGCCGCGGGTGAGCAGGCGGCAGGTGCCCGTCCGCGTGCGCGGAGTGGTCCGCCGGCTCGGCGCCCACACGGTCCTGGACGGGCTTGATCTCGACATCGCCGACAACGCCTTCGTGGCGCTCGTGGGTCGCAGCGGCTCGGGCAAGACGACGCTGCTGCGCTGCCTCGCCGGTCTCGATCCGGTGCAGGGCGGCGAGCTGGCGCTGCCGCGCTCGCGCGTCATGGTGTTCCAGGAGCCGCGGCTGCTGCCTTGGCGGCGCGTCTGGCAGAACGTGACGCTGGGCCTGGCGCGGCCGGACGCCTATGCGCGCGCCGCCGCGGCGCTCGCGGAGGTGGAGCTGACCGACCGGCTCGACGCCTGGCCCGTCACCCTGTCGGGCGGCGAGGCGCAGCGTGTGGGCCTCGCGCGCGCGCTGGTCCGCGATCCGGATTTGCTGCTGCTCGACGAGCCGTTCGCCTCGCTCGACGCGCTGACGCGGCTGCGGATGCAGGCTCTGGTCGCCTCGATCTGGGCACGCCGCCGCCCATCGGTGCTGCTGGTCACGCATGACGTGGACGAGGCCTTGCTGCTCGCGGACCGCGTGCTGGTGCTGGATGGCGGGCGCATCGCGCATGAGGTGGCGGTGAAGCTGGATCGGCCACGCCACCACGCCAGCCCGGCACTGGAGCCGCTGCGCGCGCGGCTGCTCGGCGCCCTGGGGGTGGACGAATCCGACTGAACGCGGCGGCGATCCGGCCTATGGCAAGGCGCGCGCGGCCAGCATCCGGCCGTCCGCCGCCTGCAACAGGACGGCTAGATGCTCGCCGGCCGGCGGCGTCGCCCGCAGCGTGACGGGCTGGCCCGACCACTCGGCCAGTTGCACGAGCGATCGGACCACGTTCGTCTCGGTCAGGGTCCGCCCGGCATTCTCGCCGCTGGGGATTGCGGTGACGTGGCGATCGTCATAGCCGACCAGCAGCAGCCGGCCGCGGCCAGGTCCGGCGCCGACGGCAATCTCGATCCCGCCCAAATCGCGGCTTGCCCGCAGGGAGATCGGCGGCAGAAGCGCGTGCGCGGCCCGCGCTTGCCGGATCGCGGCCTCGACCTCGCCGGGATCCGATCCCACGACCCCCAGCGCGCCATCCACCACCAGCTCCGGCGTATAGACGCCGTCCTGGCCCAGCCACTTCGCATAGTCGTTTTGCCGGGCCGTCACCGCGGCCGAGGAAAACGGATCGCTCCAGCCGATGCGGTTCCAATAATCCACGTGCAGGCTGAGCGGCAGCACATCGGCGTCCGCCGCCTTCAGCCGGCCGAGCAGCGCATCCGCCGGCGGGCAGGACGAACAGCCCTGCGAGGTGAACAATTCGAGCACGACGGGCGATTGAGCGGCCCGCACCGTGGGCGCCGAAGCCAGCATCGCCGAGACCACCAGACCGATCCGCCGCCGCACGCATCGCGCGCCTCCCCTGCCCTGCGCCCCTGCCTTCGCGGCACGGGCGCGGAAAGTAACACGGCGTCAATTCGGCTCCGGCAGCTTGGGCGGCGCAACAACCCGGGTGCGAAGCGTGCTGCGACTGCGCAGGCTGGCGATCGTCGTGCTGCCGGGCCTCGACCATTTCATTCCCGATCTCGCGCGCGCGCTGGAAGTCGACCGGCGAGGTCTCGGTCCGGATGTTTTCGGTTCGCGGCGCCGCCGACCTCGCAGCGGCGCTCGCCTGGACGGACCAGCCGGATCGCGATGCCGTGTGGTTCGAGTTTTGCTGGCCGCCCTTCCCCGCGCTGATCGCCGGCACCGAGTTCGGTGGGCGGCGGGTGATCGTGCGCGTCCACCGCATCGAGGCCTATGGCAGCGATCATGTCGCCGCCACCGACTGGAGCCGCGTGAGCGACGTGATGGTGGTGGGCGAGGACATGGCCCGCCGCGTCCGCGCGGCTGCACCGGAGATCGACCTGCTGGCCCGGCTGCACGTGATCCACAACGGAGTGGACACGGATCGATTCACCCCGTTCGCCGAGTTCAACCCGTACCGCATCGGCTGGTGCGGATGGTTCTCGCTGCACAAGAATCCGCTGCTGGCACTCGAGATCCTGCACCGCCTGCATGACGAGGACCGACGCTATCGCCTGCACATCAGCAGCAAGGGTGGCGAGAAGGTGGCGCTGGATGCGTTCCGCCACCTCGCCCGTCGCCTGGGGCTGGAGGCGGCGATCCGCCTCGACGGCGCGATCGGCCCTGATGCCATGCCGGCATGGCACGCGCGCAATGGCGTCCTGCTGTCCACCAGCGTGTACGAGAGCTTCGGCTACGCGATCGCCGAGGCCGCCGCCTGCGGCTGCGACCTCGCCATTCTCGACAACGAGGCAGCCGGCGAGTTCTGGCCCGCGCCGACGCGCTTCGCCGCCGTGGACGAGGCGGTGGCGATCATCCAGGCGGCGCACCCGCACCGTTGGCGGGAACGGGTGGTCAGCCGCTACGGCCTGCGGCTTCAGGCCGAGCGGATCGTGAAACTGCTGACGGATGCCACCGCCGCGTCAGAAGGCGGGTAGCGGCGCCGCGCGATGGCCGTGCTTCCAGGCGAGATAGGAAAACACCTTCGGCCGCTCCAGCGCGCACAGCGCATGGCCAAGTTCGATCAGTAACGTGGGCGGCTCGGGCAGCGTGCGCCCGAGTTCGCCGAGTCCTGCCGCCATCGCGAGCGCCGCCTCGCGCTGCGCTGGTGCCAACGCGGCGTTGTCGTCCAGCGCAGCCCAGATGTCCGGCACCGGATCGACACCCGCACGCACGGAGCAGGCCGTGGCATTGACCAGCGGCCGCAGCAGACGCGCAGGATCGGCCGAGCGCAGCGCGCCAAGTGCCAGCCGCAGCGATGGTCCGGTTGCACCGCAGCGAGCGAGCCGGGCCGCACCATCCGCAGCCGCATCCGCCCCGCACTGCTCCAGCCGCGAGAGACCGGGATACAGGCGCCGCAGCATCTCGGCATCCGTCAGCTCACTGTCGCGATCGAAGAATTCGGCGGTGATCTGCCGCCGCTCCTGCTCGACCGCGTCGCGCGCGCGCACCGATGCGCGATCCTCGTGGAAGCGATAATAGCAGGTCGGTTCAAGCACGAACACGCCAGCTCCGTGCTCGATGATGCGCGCCCACATCGCCGTGTCGCAGGAAAAGCCGCGATACAGCCCGACCGCCTCATGCACGCGGCGGCGGTACATGAATCCGGCCAGGCCGCGTGGCGTGCCGGTCACCAACTCCCGCAGCAGCAGCAGATTGTCGAACTTCACTGCCTGAATGCGGTCGTGCTCGTCGATCGCGTAGTACGGCGAATAGGCGATGGCACAGTCCGCCTCCATGTCCAGTGCCGCGGCCAGCGCCTCCAGGAAATAGGGCGCGCTGCGGTTGTCGGCCGAGACCCAGGTCAGATACTCGCCCCCGGCGACGCGTACGCCCGCGTTGATGGCCTCGTGCGGGCCCGCATTGTCCTGGTGGATGATGCGCACCCGCGGGTCGGCCGGTTGCGCGTCGAGCCATTCGCTTGTGCCATCGGTCGAGCCGTCATTGACGATGATCAACTCCCAGTCCTGGCGCGTTTGCGCGCAGATGTCCGCGATGGCCGCCGGCAGCCAGCGCAGATGATTGTAGGTGGGCAAGACCACCGAGATTCCCGGCCCGCCGCTCATTGGGGGCGCCATGCCCCGTCCGGGGTACACAGCGTCACCAGCTCGGCCACCTGCTCGACCAGCGGCGGCAGATCGAGCGCGGCGAGGAATCCCGGATGGCGGGTGCGAAGGCGCGTGTCACGCGCATCGGCGGCATTGACCGCGCGCAGCTCGGCCGCATGGGAGAAACAGCGGCAGATCACTGCCAGCAACTCGTGCTTGGTTACGTCCTCCGCGTGGACGTGCCGGATGCCGGGCTCATGCGCCCCAGTGCGGATCAGGCCGGCTACGGCACGGGCCAGGGCCAAGGTGGTGACACCGTTCCAGCGATGGTTGCGATAGCCGTCGATGTGCCGCTGGCGCAGCGCCCAGCACAACAGATTGTAGAACCGCCGCCGCTCCGGACCGATGATCGACGTGCGCAAGGTCATGGCCGTCGGCGGCTCGCCCAGCGCCTTGCTGCGTCCGTACGGATCGATCGCGCCGGGTGCGGCACTTTCGTCAAATGGCCCTTGACGCCCGTCGAAGACGCAATCGGTCGAGAAATGGACCAGACGCGAGCCGGCAATCTGGCACAGGGTTGCGAGCGCATGTGGAAAGGCGGTGTTGACGATCCATCGCTCCTGCGCCGCGCTCGTGCGACGATTGATGACCCCGGCCGCGTTCAGCACCCAGTCGTGGCCGGCAACCGGCAGATGGTCCCAGCGAGCGGAGAGGATGTCGAAATCGGCGCGGCTCGGTACCGTCAGGGCAACGCTCGCGGCCATCTCGTGCGCGAGGACATGGCGCAGCGCGCTGCCCAGCATCCCGTCGCCGCCAATCAGCAGGACGCGCTGCATGTCCGCTCAGGCCGGATGCAACTCGGCGGCACGGCGCGACGCGGCGCGCGGCAGGCGGGAGGCTGGCGGCCAGTGCGCTCCGCACCTCATCGAGTCCGGCCAGCAGGGCCATGACCGCGTCCAGTTCCAACCGTTCCGTGTCGCGCGAGTTGTAGTCGTGGCCGACATGCGGGCTGTGTCGCGCCGGATCGGGATCGATCAGGTCGGAGCGATCCGCCGGAATGCGCCACGCATCGCCGCAATCGACCGCGCCGCGCATCTCCTCCACGGTCGCCAGCGTCTCGTGCATCTTCTCGCCGGGCCGGGCACCCAGGACCGCAACTGGCCGGTGCGTCCCGAACAGTCGCAGCAGCGCCTGCGCCAGCACGCCCACGGTGCAGGCCGGCGATTTACGCACGAAGATGTCGCCGGAGCATCCGTGCAGCAACGCCGTCTCGACCAGATCGACGGCTTCATCGAGTTGCAGCAGGAACCGCGTCATGCCGGGAACGGTGACGCCGATGGGCTGGCCGCGCGCGATCTGCTCCATGAACAGCGGCACGACCGAGCCTCGCGAGCATAGCACGTTGCCGTAGCGGACCACGCAGAGCGTGGTGCGCCGGTCGCGCGCGAACCGTCGCGCCTCGGCCTGCACCAGCTTCTCCATGAGCGCCTTGGTCATCCCCATCGCGTTGACCGGGTACACCGCCTTGTCGGTGCTGAGGCACACAACGCGCTCGACATTGCGGGCGGCGGCGGCGCGCAGCACGTTGAGGCTGCCGAACACATTGGTCATCGCCGCCTGTTCGGGAAAGGCCTCGCAATTCGGCACCTGTTTCAGCGCCGCGGCATGAAACACCAGATCGGCGCCTCGCACCGCCGCCTCGACACTGTCGCGGTCGCGCACGTCGCCCAGCAGGTACAGCACGCGCGGGTCGGCAATGGCGTTGCGCATGGCGTACTGCTTCGCTTCGTCACGGCTCAGCACCCGCACCTCGCGGCAGCCGCGGCCGAGCAGCCGGCGCACCACCACCTGCCCGAAGCTGCCGGTGCCACCTGTCACCAGGACGGTGCGGCCGGCGAGATCGGGACCACCCGATGGGCGCATCTCAGAACCGCTTGATGGCGTTGAGCAGCATGATGCTCTCAGGCGAGACCGACACGCGATGGCGGCGCGTGGGACTCAGCGTGTACGGGCGCTCCAGCACGTCATAGCCGAGCGCGGCCAGTTCGTCCGGCTCGAAACCGCAGCGATGCGTCTGGAAGTGGTCGCCGCCCAGACCCAGGATGTCGATGTCCTGCGGCAGAAAGCCCTTCGGTGTCTCGATCACCACGGCACGGCGGGCGATACGCTCAGCCTTGGCGATCAGCTCATGCGCCTCCGTCTTGTCCAGATGCTCGATGATGTCCAGCAGCAGCACCAGGTCAAACGAACGAGGCAGGAACAGCGTGTCGATGCGCATGGCATCGGCCTGGATGGTGACATAGGGGACCACGGCGCCGATCTTTTCGAGATACGGCCGCCAGATATCCAGGCCCACGCGGATGTCGGCGGCGATGAACTGCGATTTCAGGGCAAGCCCGCAGCCTACGTCGAGCACGGTCGAGATGCGCCCCTCGGGATACAGGCCGCGCGGCCGGAAGATGGCCTCGATCGTATTGCACTCCCAGTCGTCGCGCGGCATCGGTCCGCTCCTTTTTGGAGGTTCGCCGCAAGGTTTGACGGTGCCTGGTTGCGAAAGGCTTAAGCCGGAGCATCGCGCGCCTGTTGTGGCGGCATTAACCGACGATGCGGCAGAAGCGGCCGGATGACAAAAGTCATGACCGTGCTGGGTACGCGGCCCGAAATCGTGCGGCTGTCGTGCGTGATTCCCGCCCTCGACCGCGCTTTCGGCCATATCGTGGTACATACCGGCCAGAACGCCGATCGCAATCTGCGCGACATCTTCTTCGCCGATCTCGGCCTGCGCGCCCCCGATCTTGCGCTCGACTGTCCCAACACCTCAACGGGTGCGATGCTGGGCCATCTGTTCGCGGCCATCGAGGCGGCGATCCTGGACCACCGCCCGGACGCCATGCTGATCCTGGGCGACACCAACAGCGCCCTGTCCTGCCTGATCGCGGCACGCCACGGTGTCGCCATCTACCATATGGAGGCGGGCAACCGCTGCTTCGACCGTGCGAGCCCCGAGGAAGCCAACCGCCGAGTCGTGGACCACGCGAGCGACATGAACCTCGCCTATACCGAGGCGGCACGCCGCAACCTGCTGGCCGAGGGCCTCCCGGCGCAGCGCATCGTCGTGACCGGCTCGCCGCTGCGCGAGGTGATCGACCGCTACCGCCGGGGCATCGCCGCCACGGATGTCGTGACGCGGCTCGGCCTGGAACCGGGCGGCTACCTGCTGGCCAGCCTGCACCGCCAGGAGAACGTCGATCGGCCGGAGCGCCTGGGCGGACTTCTGGACGCGCTCGGCCGCCTGGGTCACGCGACCGGCCTGCCAATCGTCATGTCCGCCCACCCCCGCACCCGCGATCGCATGGCCCGCGCCGGGCTCGCCCCCTCCGCCTGCGTCCGCCTGATGGAGCCGTTCGGTCCCCTCGACTGGCTGCGGCTGCAAGCGGACGCCGCCTGCGTGGTCTCCGACAGCGGCACGGTCCCGGAGGAAGCGGCCATGCTGGGTTTCCGCGCGGTCGTGCCGCGCCGAAGCATGGAACGGCCTGAGGCGATGGAATACGGCCACGTCATACTGTGCGGGATCGAGCCCGAGGCGATCGTCGATGCGGTGCAATTGGCTCGGACCCTCGATCCGCCCGCCTCCGTCCCGCCCGCCTACGCGGTGGCGGACGTGTCCCGCCGGGTGGTCTCTCTGATCGCGGGCACGTGGCCGCTGCTGGGCGAGTGGCGATAGCGCCCCGGCCCGACCCCAAACACCTGGCTCGGCTCTACCCCAATTCGGCGCGGACCGCCGAGGCGAGTTCCTGAATCCGAAAAGGCTTGCGCAGGAAGCGCTGGCGAACGGGCTGGGGTTGGAAATAGCCTGAGGTCAGGATCACCTTCACCCCCGGATGGCGGCGGCTGACCTCCTCGGCCAGTTCCAGCCCCGACATGCCGGGCATCCTGATGTCGCTGATCAGCATATCCACCCAATCGTTGCGGGCCAGCAGCGGAAGAGCTTCCTCTCCGCTGGCGGCCTGGAGGACGGCATAGCCGAAGTCCTGCAACGTCTCGGCAAGCATTTCCCGGACCTCGTCGTCGTCATCGACCACGAGGATACTGACCTTCCGGGCATGATCCCCGAATTGGGCGACAGCGATCACACCCGCACTCTATCGAGCCGAGGCCGGAAGCCAAGAGCGCCCATTGATGTAGCCAACACGATTGCGTCACCCATCCCCGATCTGATCCGTCCTTTCACGCAACGGTGAAAAAGAGGGGGAGCAAACATCGTCGAGGTGCGGCATATAGCCTCCTGTGACGATTCCCCCGCCTGCTGCGCCCCCCTTTCCCGGGCCTGGCGACAGCTCGACCCGCACCGGGCGCGCCGGGGCTTGATCGCGATGACGGACGTGACGCAAGCCCTGTTCGGCATGGCCGGGCATGATGCCGTGTTGCAGGCGGCCGTCATCATCCTCGCCACCTTCATCCTCGAGGACGCAGCGACGGTGCTGGCCGCGATGCAGGCACAGGCCGGCGCGATCTCCGTGCCGCTGGCGCTGGGATCGCTGTATGCAGGCATCGTCCTGGGTGATCTCGGCCTGTACGGGCTGGGCGCTCTGTCCGGACGGGTACCCTTCGTCGCCCGCTGGGTGCCGGCGGCGCGCAAGCAGGTCGGTCGCGAGTGGCTGGGCGACCGGGTCTTCCACGTGGTATTCATCAGCCGGTTCCTGCCCGGCGCGCGGCTGCCCACCTACACCGCCTGCGGCTTCCTGCACGCGAGCCTGGGTCGGTTCGTGCTGGCGGCGATCCTGGCCACCTCGATCTGGACCTCGCTGCTGTTCGGTGTCTCGATGAAGGTCGGCGCCGTGCTGATGCAATATCTTGGGGCATGGCGCTGGGCCGGCGCCATCGGCTTTGTGCTGGTCCTGATCCTGATCGGGCGCGCGGCGGCCCGGCTGACGGAGGCCCGGCGATGACCGGCAGCAGCCCCGGCGTCACGACGCTGCCGGGCGGCGCCCAGGATGCCGGCGAGAGGCTGGTCAGCCTCTTCGAGTTCTGGCCCGGCTGGCTGTTCTATGCACCGATCGTCGCGCAGTGGATTTGGCTGGGACTGCGCTGGGGCGACATGAGCCTGCCGACCGCCGCCAACCCGCATATCGAGACCGGCGGATTGTGCGGCGAGAGCAAGGCGGCGATTCTCGACCAGATCTCGGGCGCCGCGCGCGCGGTCCTGGCACCCTATGTCCGCGTCGGCGCGGATACGCCGCCCGCGGTGGCCGAGGCGGTGATGCGCGAGGCGGGCTTGGCCTTCCCGGTCATTCTCAAGCCGGATATCGGCTGCAACGGGACGGGGGTGCGCCTCATTGCCGACGCGGCGGAGCTGGCCTGCGCGCTGCCCCAGTATCCGGCCGGCACCGAGCTGGTCTTGCAGCATTTCGTCGCCTGGGAGGGCGAGGCCGGGCTGTTCTATATTCGCCACCCGCACGAGGCGGTCGGGCGCATCACTTCGATCACGCTGAAGCACGCGCCCCATGTCGTGGGCGATGGCGCCGCGACCCTGCGCGAGCTGGTGCTGCGCGATCCGCGCGCAGGCAGGATTGCCCACCTGTACCTGCCGCGCCTCGCCGGCCGGCTCGACACGGTTCCGGCGCCGGGCGAACCCGTGCGGCTGGTCCTGGTCGGCAATCACTGCAAGGGATCGATCTTCCAGGACGGCATCGAATACGCGACACCGGCGTTAGCCGCGCGGATCGAGGCGCTGGCCCAGGCGATGCCCGATTTCCATTTCGGCCGCTTCGACCTGCGTTTCCGCTCGCTCGCGGCGTTACGGCGGGGCGAGGATTTCACCATCATCGAGGTGAACGGCGCCGGCTCGGAGGCCACGCATATCTGGGATGCGCGCACCCGGCTTCGCAAAGCCTGGGCCGATCAGCTCATGCATTACCGCGCCGCCTTCGAGATCGGCCGCGCCAACCGCAGGCGCGGGTTCAAGACCAGCGGCGTGCTTCCCATGTTCCGGGCCTGGCGGCGGCAGGTGCGTCTGATGGCGTCCTATCCCGCCTGCGACTGATCTTCCCGGGAGCATAGAACGCATGAACACCGACCTGTTCCAGCCGGTCAGGCTGGGCGAGATCACGCTCGCCAATCGTATCGTCATGGCGCCCCTGACCCGCGCCCGCGCCGCGGGCGGCGATGTGCCGGGGCCGCTCAATGCGGAATATTACGCCCAGCGCGCCAGCGCCGGCCTGATCGTCAGCGAGGCGACCAACATCTCCCGCCAGGGCAAGGGCTACGCTTTCACCCCCGGCATCTGGTCGGCCGCGCAGGTCCATGGCTGGCGGCTCGTGACCCGCGCCGTCCATGAGCGCGGCGGCAAGATTTTCCTGCAACTCTGGCACGTTGGCCGCATTTCGCATCCGTCGCTGCAAGCAGGCGGCGCGCTGCCGGTGTCGCCCTCGGCGGTGCGGCCCGAGGGTCAGGCCTTCACCGAACAAGGATTCCAGCCCTTCGTGACGCCGCGCGCGCTGGAGACCGACGAGATCGCCGGCATCGTCGAGGATTACCGCCACGCTACCCGCAACGCGCTGGAGGCGGGCTTCGACGGCGTCGAGATTCATGCCGCGAACGGCTACCTGATCGACCAGTTCCTGCGCGACAAGACCAACCGCCGCACCGACCGCTATGGCGGCAACATCGAGAACCGTACGCGGTTCCTCGCCGAGGTGGTGGCGGCGGTCGTGTCGGTCGCGGGCGGCCAGCGCACCGGCATCCGCTTCTCGCCGCTCAGCCCGTCCAACGACATCGCCGACAGCGACCCGAGGCCGCTGTTCCTGGCCGCCGTCGAACGGCTCAACCCGCATCACCTCGCCTATATGCATCTAGTCGAGGGTGCGACCCAGGGTCCGCGCGAGGTGGCCGGCGGCTTCGACCTGCAGAAGCTGCGGCGTGCCTTCAACGGCCTCTACATGGCCAATAACGGTTATGACGCGGCACTTGCCGTGCAGGCCCGACGCGACGGCCTGGCCGACCTGATCGCCTTCGGCCGCCCGTTCATCGCCAATCCGGATCTCGTGGAACGGCTGCGCGCCGGCCTGTCGCTGGCGCAGCCCGATCGCGCCACCTTCTATGGCGGCGACGCGCAGGGCTACACCGACTACCCGACAGCCGCCGAGGCAGAGGCCGCCTGATCGCCCCCCCGCAGCTCGACGCAGACGCCGTGGGCTGCGACGGGCGGGACCACGATCGAACCTGACGCCGCGCGATAGGCGAGCCCGGACCGATCCAGGCTCGCCCGCATGGCGCCGAGGTCGGCCACACGAAGGCAATAGGCGCGGATGCGGGCGGACCCGGAATCCGACCCCTCCGCCAGTTCCGGATATCGGCGGCACAGCGCCTCCGGTGTGAGCACCGTGATGCGGTCCGAGTTCGGGCCGACCGTCAGCCGGTCAGGCTCCGCGACGCCGGGGCTGTCGGTCAGTTGTTCGAAGAACTCCCGCAAGGACAGAGGCTCCGGTGCCGACATGACGATCTTCCGACGAGGCGTTCGGCCCCGTTGGCGTGGCGCTGGTAGGCCGGGCGCCAGAACAGCTCAGGCGGATGGCGCTGCTGGCAGGTGAAGAACGCCGCGTCCGGCATCTCCGGATGGGTCACGAAGGCAAGCGAGAATCCGACCTGCGCCTCCCTGCCGTCCGGCAGCATCGCCTTGCGCCCGAAATCGAACGGCGCGTAGGTGACGAGGCCGCGCGCGCGAAAGGCCGCCACGTCGGCGCGCGCGTCCCGGCTGGCAAAGACCAGCATCGATGCGCCCTCGCCGATCCGTCCCAGGAATGCCTGGTTGAAGGCTGCGAAGCTGAAATGATCGGGCGGCCCGTGCGGCGGAATCCGCGCCGCATCATTCAGGGCAAGCAGTTCCAGGAAGTTCGAGCCGGCGAATTGCACCAGGCTGTTCGCCGTCCCGAACGGATGCGTGGCGGGCGGCGTCAGCGTGAAGCCCAGGCCCGCATAGGAAGCGCGCGCCTGTTCGAGATCGCGGACGCAGAGGACAAGATGATCGAGGGTGCGCGGCATCTGCCTTCCTGTCAGCCTCACTCGAGCGCACCGCGCGCATCGTGGAACGATCGGGCGGCTGCCTTGACCGGGCCTCGCGCCACGGCAATAGGGTCGCCGCATGGACACTCTGCACGCCGTCGCCATCGCCGTCATCCAGGGCGCCACTGAACTGTTTCCGGTCAGCAGCCTCGGCCACGCGGTGGTGCTGCCGAAGCTGCTGGGCTGGCATCTCGACCAGCGGGCGCCCGCCTTCCTGCCGTTCCTGGTCATGCTGCATGTCGGCACCGCGACCGCGCTGCTGGCCTTCTTCTGGCGCGACTGGTGGGCGCTGTTCCTGGGCGTGCTGGGCGTCGGCGACGCGCATGCGGTCTCGGAGAGCCGCCGCGTGTTCCTGCTCATCGTCATCGCCACCATCCCGGCGGTGATCATCGGCGGATTGGCGGAACATTTCTTCCGGCGCCTGTTCGGCACGCCGCTCATCGCCGCCGGCTTCCTGGTTCTGAACGGCGTCATGCTGATCGTGGGCGAGCGGCTGCGCGCGCTGGGCCGCCGCCCGCTCTCGACACTGCAACCATCGGATGCGCTTGCCATCGGCATCTGGCAGTGCCTGGCGCTGCTGCCGGGCATGTCGCGATCCGGTGCCACCATCGTCGGCGGCCTGCTGCGCGGCATCGACCATGAGGGCGCGGCACACTTCTCCTTCCTGATCGCAACACCGATCATCCTCGCGGCGACCGTCCTCGAAGTGCCCAAGCTGCTGCACGCGGGCGTGGCCCCCGGCACCATGTCGGTCGCCGTTCTGGCGGCGATCGTGGCGGGGGTGGTGGCCTGGCTGTCCACCTGGTTCCTGATGCGCTGGTTCCGGAGCAACGACGAGTGGGCGCTCACCCCGTTCGGCTGGTACTGCATCGTCTTCGGCCTTGCCGCCGCCGGCTACATGATGGTGAGTTGAACATGCGTCGCACGCTCCTGCTGGCCCTCGCCGCCTGCCTGCTGCTGGGGGCAGCGCCGCTCGCGACGGTGCCGATCTCTCGCGACAACCTGCGCTGGTGGCACGCGCGGCACCTGGCGAAGCTCGAGGAAGCGCGCTCGCGGCCGATCCGGCTGGTGTTCCTGGGCGATTCCATCACCGAGCAATGGGAGATGTCAGGGCCGCCGCCGTGGCAGGATTATCGGCCGATCTGGCAGCAATTCTATGGCGACCGCCAGGCGCTCAATCTCGGCTTCATCGGCGATGCGACCTCGCACCTGCTCTGGCGCATGCAGCATGGCGAGCTGGCGGGGCTGCATCCGAAGGCCGCGGTCATCATGATCGGCGCCAACAATCTCGGCCGCCTGCACTGGCCGGCCGACGCCGACATCGCCGGCATCGAGGCGGTGGTGGACGAGGCGCGGCGGCTGCTGCCGCAGACGCAGATCCTGCTGCTGGGCGTGCTGCCGAGCGACCGCGGCGACTGGGTGCGGCAGACGACCATCGCCATCAACCGGGCGCTGGCGGCGCGCTACGGCGCGGGGCAGGTACCGGGGGTGCGGTTCCTGGATTTGACCTCGCTGTTCCTGCTGCCCGATGGCCGAGTGGATGACGCCCGGTTCCGCGACCCCCGGCAGACCCCTCCCGCCCCTGCCCTGCACCCGAGCGCACAGGGGGCGGAGCGCATGGCGGCTGCCATGGAGCCCGTGCTGGCGCGCATGATGGGAGACCGCCCGCATGGCGGCCCCTGAGACCGCTCGGGGAACGCTCCGCTAGGCGGCCGCCTCGGCAAAAAGCAGGGCCGGGCCATCGGCCATCCGCCGCGACGCCGCCGGCGGGCGCGGCCGGTCGAGGCATAGCCGATACCCGTCGCCGTCATTGACCAGCAGGCGCGACGTGTCCGGCAACGATTCGATCTTGCGGCGCAGGCGATAGATGTGCGTCTCGACGGTGTGCGTGCTCGCCTGCGCGCTGTAGCCCCAGACCTCGTGCAGCAGAACCTCGCGGCCGATCGGCGCACCGTCGGCGCGGTACAGGAACTTCAGGACCGCCGATTCCTTCTCGGTCAAGCGGATCGGCCGGCCGGTTCCCGGGACGCGGAGCTGCCTGGACCCCGGGCGGAACACGTAAGGGCCGATCGGTATCTCGGCATGCTCGCTGACCTCGAAGCCGCGCAGCTGCGCCCGCAGCCGCGCCGCCAGCTCGGCCACACGGAACGGCTTGACGATGTAGTCATTGGCGCCTGCGTCCAGCCCGCGCACCACATCGGCCTCGCATCCGGCGGCGGTCAGCATCAGCACCGGCACGTTGCAGCGGCTCTCGCGCAGGTGGCGGCACAGGTCGCGGCCATCGCCGTCCGGCAGGCGGACATCCAGCAGGATGGCATCGAAGCGGGTTCCGCGCGTCACCGCCGACCACGCCTGGGCGACGCTGCCCACCTGGGTCACCGTGGATCCCATCAGATCGGCCAACTGCTCGGCCAGGGCGCCGCGCAGCATCTCGTCGTCATCGGCCAGAAGGAAGTGCCGGTGGGCTGCCATCTCCGTTCTCCGCCAGTCAGGTGCCGGCGAGACTGCCGGCTGTCACGCCCGTTGCACTGTGACAGACGTCACCATAACGACAGAATGACGAAACGAGTACAAAAATCCAAGAATGCCGACCACGATGGCCCGGGGTCCCGACCGCGTCCGTTACAACTCTCAATTCCGAAAGGATGCGCTGAAGGTCGCGGCCAGCGCGGCGCCCACGGCGAGGGCACGTGCCATCAGGATGCAGCCGATGCACCGGCCTGCGAGGAATTGATCCTCACCGAAACGCGCCGTGGGCGCGCCGCGATGGCGGCCGGCCTCCTCCGTCAGCCGTCGGGCCTGCGGACGACGATCCATAACGTCATGTCCCAGGCGTTGCGGATGCCCAGCAGCAACAGCAGAACGAGCGCCAGCGCCAGCAGGACCAGTCCGGATTGCCTGTGCATCAATAGGGTGCACGGATGCGGCCGCCAGCAGCAGGTAGCCTACGATCGGCAGGCGGACGTACAGCATACGGTCGGCCAGATCGATGTGCCGGGTGAGCCCGCGGCGACGCATGCCCACCCAGTGCCCGGACCCGCAGGCGATTCCGACGATGCCGACCGCCAGCAGCAGGGCGCCAAGGGATGCTCCGACAGGTGCCAGGGCAATCAGGCAGACGATCAGCACGGCACTGAAATGCAGGACCGTTGGCGTCAGGAACATCCGCCAATTGGCGGCCCGTTCGGCAGTGAGGGCGGCACTGGCGCCGACCGAAGCCGCGACGAAGGTGAGTCCGATCAGTGTGGCGGCGGCGGTCCCGATCAGCAGATAGAAGTCATGCCAATCGCGGAGCGGGTCTGCCATTCGCGCCCCAGTCTGCCTTGAACCAGCCTGCCATGAAAGCGACGCGACCTCCATGCCGGACCAGTTTCGCCGGGCGGGTGCTACTGGTGCTGTTGGAGAGGATTGAACTCTCGACCTCTCCCTTACCAAGGGAGTGCTCTACCACTGAGCTACAACAGCGCCGGGGTGAACCGGGCGCATCCCTAGCGAGGCCGCCCGCTTGACGCAAGACTCGCCTGATGGGCTATGAGCGGCGCGTGAAACCGCCCGCCCATCCGCCGCCCATCGCCGACCGGCAGCCGCGCCTCTCGCCGGCCGCAAGCGACGCCGCCGCCGAGCGGCGGGCTCGCGAGGCCCAGGCGCTGCGCGCCAACCTGCTGCGCCGCAAGCGGCAATCGCGCGCCCGCCGCGCCGCCGACACCCCCGAGGACGAGCCGCGATGAGCGTGATGTCCGATCGCTGGATCAGGCGCATGGCCACCGAGCACCGGATGATCGAGCCGTTCGTGGAAAGCCAGAAAGCCGCGGGCACGGATCAGCTACGGCCTGTCCAGCTATGGCTACGACGCGCGGGTGGCGGACGAGTTCAAGGTGTTTACCAACGTGGACTCGGCCATCGTCGACCCCAAGGCTTTCGCGCCGGAGAGCTTCGTGGACCGTCGCGGCCCGGTCTGCATCATCCCCCCCAACAGCTTCGCGCTGGCGCACACCGTCGAGTATTTCCGCATCCCGCGCGACGTGCTGGTGATCTGCCTCGGCAAATCCACCTATGCGCGCTGCGGCATCATCGTGAACGTCACCCCCCTGGAACCCGAGTGGGAGGGGCAGGTGACAATCGAGATCAGCAACACCACACCGCTGCCGGCCAAGATCCACGCCTTCGAGGGCATCTGCCAGTTCCTGTTCCTGCACGGCAACGAGCCGCCCGAGACCAGCTATGCCGACCGGGCTGGCAAATACATGGGCCAACGGGGGGTCGCCCTGCCGCGACTCGGCTGAGCCCTTCCCCGGCTCGGCTGACGCGGGCTAAGACCGGGTGATGGACAAGATACGCATTCGCGGCGGCCAGCCGCTTTCCGGTGAGATCAACATCGGCGGCGCCAAGAACGCCGCCCTGCCCCTGATGGCCGCCGGCCTGCTGACCGATGAGCGGCTGGTCCTGAGGCGGGTGCCGCAGCTCGACGACATCCAGACCATGACCAGCCTGATCAGCCAGCATGGGGTCGCGGTCGAACGGCTGACCAATGACGGACGCAGCCTGTCGATCGGCGGCGCTATCACCAACACCGAGGCGCCGTACGACATCGTGCGCAAGATGCGCGCCTCGGTCCTGGTGCTAGGCCCGCTGGTCGCGCGCGTGGGCGAGGCGCGCGTGTCGATGCCGGGCGGCTGCGCCATCGGCACGCGGCCGGTCGATCTGCACCTGCGCGGCCTGGAGCAGATGGGCGCCACCATCCGGCTCGATGGCGGCTATGTCCATGCCGAGGCTCCGCAGGGGCTGCGCGGCGCCACCATCGTCATGCCGTTCCCCTCGGTCGGCGCCACCGAGAACCTGCTGATGGCGGCAAGCCTCGCCGATGGCCAGACCGTGCTCGCCAACGCGGCGCGCGAGCCGGAGATCGGCGACCTTGCCGAGTGCCTGGTGGCGATGGGGGCGCGCATCGACGGGATCGGCACGGATCGCCTCACCATCGAGGGCACGGGCCGCCTGCACGGGGCCGAGCACGAGATCATCCCCGACCGGATCGAGACCGGCACCTATGCCTGCGCCGCCGCGATCACCGGCGGCTCGCTGCATCTGCGCGGCGCGCGGCTAGACCATCTGGGTGCCGTGGTGCGCACACTTTCGGAAAGCGGGGTGGAGATCACCGAGCAGGAGGACGGGCTCATGGTCCGCCGCCTGAACGGCCTGCACGGGACGGACGTGATGACCGAGCCCTATCCCGGCTTTCCCACCGACATGCAGGCGCAGTTCATGGCGCTGATGTGCGTGGCGCAGGGTGCGGCGATGGTCTCCGAGACGATCTTCGAGAACCGCTTCATGCACGCGCAGGAGCTGAACCGCATGGGTGCCCGCATCAACGTGCATGGCGCCTCGGCGATCATCCGCGGCGTGGAGCGCCTGTCCGGCGCGCCGGTCATGGCCAGCGATCTGCGCGCCTCGGCCTCGCTGGTGCTGGCGGGCTTGGCTGCCAATGGCGAAACCGTGGTGGGACGCGTCTACCACCTGGATCGCGGCTACGAATTGGTGGAGCAGAAACTGGCCGCGTGCGGCGCGGACATCGAGCGGCTGGAGGCATAGCCGACAACGGCCGAGTAGCGCCGGAACCGGCGTCCGCCGTATGCCGTCGAGGGGCACCCGATAGCGGCAAACACCGAGCCTGACCCCCACCTCGCATCACCCCAATCATCAGGATGGCGCCGTGACGTCGCCCGTACCCACCCCCACGCGGGCGATGACCGCTGAGGGGCACGATCTGCCCGTCATCGACGTCACTCTCCCCTCCTTCGCGTTGCCGGACGACGCAAATTCTGTCGCCGCGCTGGCCGAAGCCTATATCGAGGCGGAGCGGCGAAGCGCACGCGTGCCGACGTTCGTAACCCGCCTGATGCTTGGACTGGCAGCTCGTCGTTCTCCGCTCCTCCGGGCGCTCCTGTATCCGAAAGCCGGATGTCTCGATGGCCTGAGCACCTATCTCATGAAGCTCGGCGCGGAGAACCTTCCCCCGCCGTTCGACGGCGACGTCGATCGTCGGTTGGCCGCCGCCCCGCAAGTGGTCTCGATGCGCCTCAGGCTGCAGCAGACAGCCAAGCTGATGGCCGAAGGCCTGGAGCCCCACCTCGTTGCCGCCGCCGGCATGCCGCTGCATTTAATCAATATCGGCGGCGGTACGGCGATCGACAGCCTCAACGCGCTCATCCTGTTGAGACACTTACGACCGGACGCACTGGCGCGGCCGATAACAGTGCACGTGCTGGACCCGGACTTTGCCGGAGCGCTGTTCGGCGCCAATGCGCTCCGAGCACTATGTGCCGCGGGCGGTGCGCTTGCCGGTGTCAACGTGGCGTTCGAGCACCACGCTTATGACTGGGGCGTGACGGGCCTACTCGAAGACCTGGTCCGCCGGGCAACGGCCCAGGCAGCGATCGTTGCGGCGTCTTCCGAGGGTGCGCTGTTCGAATATGGCGGCGACGATGCCATCGAGGCCAATCTCAAGGCGCTGCATGCCGGCGGCCTGGGCGCCAAACTCGTCGCAGGCTCCGTGACCCGTGCCGATCAGCTCCGGCGACGCTCGATTGCGGCGAGCGGTCTTAAGATCGTGCCCCGCGGTATCGACGGCTTTGCACCGCTTGCCAGACGCGGGGGATTTGAAGTGGCTCGTGTTGAAGCCGCACCGATCAGCGATCAGGTTCTGTTGCGTCCGGTCTGACCGGTGCAGGCCGCAGGAGCGGCGCGGACTCTCGGCAGGATGCGCTTGGTGGGTGCCTTCGATTGCGGCCGCAGGCACACGATTCAGCGTGACGGCTTTGGCCCGGGGCGCGCGAGTCAGGCCGGCCGTGCCTCCACCACGCTGACGGGCGCGGCCGTGGGCACGATGCGGGTCGTCGTAAATGCCCCGGCTGACAGGAGTGCGCGGAACTCGGTCTCAGTCCGTTCGCGTCCGCCCGGCGTGTTGACGAGCATCTCCAGGTCAAGAAGATACGCCTCAGCCGCTCGGCCCTGCTCCGCCTTCTCGGGCATCACGCGCTCGACGATCAGCAGCATTGCCGTTTGGGCCATCGCCTTTCGGCAACTCGCAAGGATCTCGGTGGCGCGCGCATCATCCCAGTCATGCAGGACACTCTTGAGCACGTAGGCGTCCGCCCCGGCCGGGACGCCTTCGAAGAAGCTGCCGCTCACGAGCTTGCAGCGCCCCGCCACCCCGCTCGCTTCCAGCAGCGGCGGGGCGGCGGCCAGAACATGTGGCAGGTCGAACAGCACGCCCTGGAGGTTCGGATTCGCCGCCAGAATGTCGGCCAGCAATCGGCCGGTGCCGCCGCCCAGGTCCGCGACGCACCGAAACGCGGAAAAGTCGTAAGCAGCGATCAATGGCGCGGAGAGTGCCGCGCTGAATCCCGCCATCGCCTGATTGAACAATGCCGACTCTTCTGCGTTCTCGGCATGGCGTTCGAAGACGGTCTTGCCGAACGCGCGCTCGACCACCGCCTGGCCCGTGCGGATGCTTTCGAGCAGGTCCGACCAGAGTTGCCATCGCATGTCGCCAGCCGTGAACAGCACACCCGCTCGCTGCGACTCCGGCGCGTCTCGCCTCAGCAATTCGGCGGCCGCGTTCAGGCGGAATCGATCCGGTCCTTCTTCCTCGAAAACGCCGTGCACCACGAGAGCGCGCAGGAGGCGGCGCAAACTCGGCGCGTCGGTTCCTGTCCCGGCTGCGATTTCACCGCTCGTCATGGGTCCGGCGGCAAGGATGTCGGCGACGCCAAGCTCGGCGGCGGCGTAGAGCGCCCGCGAAGCCCGCATCACGAACGCCAGTTGCCGCAACATCAGCGCCGGCGGGACTCGCGCCTGATCGTTCAATGACGTGCCCTCCTCGAACCGGCCCGGACTCCTCGATCAGCCGAGGATTTGCGCGTGCCGACTACGCTAAAGCACCAGGAACGCTACGGTCGCCGCCGCCATGACCAGGGCCGCGAGCCAGCCCACCACGCGCAACGGCAGGGAGAGCGTGACCCGCCCCATGATGCGCCTGTTGCTGGCGATCAGCAGCATGGCGACCATCACCGGCGCCGCCAGCAGCCCGTTCAGCACAGCACTCCAATATAGCGCCTTGATCGGGTCGATCGACGTGAAATTGAGCGCCATGCCAAGCAGGGTCGCCACCGCGATCGTCGCATAGAAGGCGCGGGCGTCCTTGAGCTTGTGGTCCAGACCCTCGACCCAGCCGAAGGCCTCGCACACCGCATAGGCGGCCGAGCCGGCCAGCACCGGGACCGCCAGCATTCCGGTGCCGACGATCCCGCAGGCGAACACCGCGAAGGTGAACGCCCCGGCGATGGGCCGCAGCGCCTCGGCCGCCTGGGATGATGACTGGATGGTGGTCGTCCCGCCGGCATGCAGCGTAGCCGCGGCCGCCAGGATGATGAACAGGCCGATCAGGTTGGAATAGCCCATGCCGATCCAGGTATCGATGCGAATGCGGGTCAGCTCAGGTCCGGCCTTCGACGGCACCACGCATAGCGGCTTGTGGGTGCGCCGCACCTGCTCCTCCACCTCCTGCGACGCCTGCCAGAAGAACAGATACGGGCTGATCGTCGTGCCCAGTATCGCCACCAGCGCCTCGGCGTGGCTGCCATCCAGCGTCACGGATGGGAGGATGGTCCGCAGCATCGCCTCGCGCCACGGCACATGCACCGCGAAGGCGACCGCCACATAGGTAAGCAGCGACAGAGCCAGCCATTTCAGCAGCGACGCATAGCGCCGATAGCTGAGGAACGTCTCCAGCAGCACGCAGGCGCCCGCCAGCACCACGGTATAAAGCAGCGCCGGACCGCCGATCAGCAGCCGGACCGCATCGCCCATCGCCCCCAGATCGGCGCCCAGATTGGCGATGTTGGCGACCAGCAGCAGGGGCACCACGCTGCGCAGCACCCAGGGCGAGTAGTGGCGTCCGAGATTGCGGGCGATCCCACGCCCGGTGACACAGCCGATCTGTGCGCTAATGGCCTGCGTCACCGCCATCAGCGGATAGCTGAACAGCATCACCCAGCACAGGCCATAGCCGAACTGGGCGCCCACCTGGCTATAGGTCGCGATGCCGCTCGGGTCGTCGTCGGCGGCCCCGGTGACGAGACCGGGACCGAGTGCCCGGAGCACGCTCCCGGCCCGGACCCGCTCGATGGCGACGTCGCTCATGTTCCGAATCGCCCCGAGTTGCCTCGTGCGATGATTATGCGGCCACATCGCTCTGGCAATCGTCGTCGATCGCCCTATATGTGGGCATCGGCGCTTTTCGGTTCGGGCTGCTCGTGACCATGCGGCTCGCTCGCATTCGACGCTCCCCCATATTGAGAAGTATTTCGGCCCAAGGGTTGGGTCGCCGATACATGTAGAAAGAGTCACGTTATGTCGGTCGGCACAGTAAAGTGGTACAATGCCCAGAAGGGCTATGGCTTCATCCAGCCGGATGACGGCTCGAAGGACGTGTTCGTTCACGTCTCCGCCGTCGAGCGGTCGGGCATGGGCAGCCTGAACGAGGGCCAGAAGATCAGCTACGAGGTCCAGCGCGGGCAGCAGGGGAAGATGTCGGCCGAGAACCTGAAGGCCGCCTGATCCACAATGCAGCCGGAGCCGCCCGCCCGATGCGCAAGCAGGGCGGCGGCGCCGGCGTTCCGGAGGCGACAATGACGCGCCACAAGTTTGCCGCTGGCCAGCAGGTCGAGTTCCTGCCCGGCAGTCTGGACCTCAACATCCCGACCGGCACCTACACCATCGTCAAGCCTCTGCCGATCGAGGCCAATCTGTGCCGCTATCGGGTAAAGAACCTGCGCGACGGGCACGAGCGCGTGGTGGTCGAAAGCCAGCTCGCGACCTTCCCTAATCGCTGATCCGCCCGCTTCCGCCGCGGCCGGGGGCGTTGTAGATGCCCGGCTCATGACCGCAATCGCCCCCTTGGCACGAGCCGGCGCCAGCGCCGCCGGGCCGATCATCCTGGCCCTGCCGAAGGGCCGCATCCTTGACGAATGCGCGCCGCTGCTCGGGCGGGCCGGCATCGTCCCCGCTGCCGACTATCTGGACGAGGGCAGCCGCCGCCTGCGTTTTCCCACCGACGATCCCGCCCTGGACATCGTGCGCGTCCGCTCGTTCGACGTTGCGACCTTCGTGGCCTTCGGGGCGGCGCAGATCGGTATCTGCGGTGCCGACGTGCTGATGGAATTCGACTATCCCGAGATTTACGCGCCGCTCGACCTGGGCATCGGCGCCTGCCGCGTGTCGGTGGCGGAGCCGGCCGAGAGCGCGGGTGCCGACGACCCGCGCACCTGGTCGCGGGTTCGCGTCGCCACGAAATACCCCAACATCGCGCGCCGCCATTTCGCCGCCCGAGGCATCCACGCCGACGTGGTGCATCTGAGCGGTGCCATGGAACTGGCCCCGAGACTGGGGCTGACCCGGCTGATCGTCGATCTGGTCGCCACCGGCTCGACCCTGCGCGCGAATGGGCTGATCGAGTCCGAGGTGATCGCCTCCGTCACCAGCCGGCTGATCGTCAACCGCACGGCGCTCAAGACGCGCCCGGAACAGGTGGGCGCCTGGATCGCCCGCTTCCGCGCGGCGGTGGACGCCGGCGCGTGATCCGGCTCGACACATGCGATCCCGGGTTCGAGAGCGGATTTCACCGACCTGCTGGCACAGGCGCGCGAGACCACGGCGGCGGTGGGCGATGTGGTGCGCGAGATTATCGCGTCAGTCCGGGCCGATGGCGACGCGGCGCTGTGCGCGCTGTCGGCCCGCTATGATCGCACTGCCCTGACGCCAGACCGGTTGCGCGTCGGCGCGGCGGAGATCGCCGCCGCAGCCGCCGCAATTCCGGCGCCGCTTCGCGCCGCCCTGGATCTGGCGGCGGACCGGATCGCCGCGTTCCATCTGGCACAATTGCCGCGCGACCTGGCGCTTGATGACCCTGCGGGCCTGCGCCTCGGGATGCGGTGGCTGCCGCTCGACGCGGTCGGGCTGTACGTGCCGGGCGGCAAGGCCGCCTACCCGTCCTCCGGTACTGATGAACGCCATTCCCGCCCGCATCGCAGGTGTCGGCCGGATCGCCATGTGCGTGCCCGCACCGGACGGCGCCATCAACCCGCTGGTGCTGGCCGCGGCCCAGCGCGCCGGGGTGGACGAAATCTACGGCGTAGGCGGCGCGCAGGCAGTGGCCGCGATGGCCTTCGGCACCGCCAGCATCGACGCGGTCGATCGCATCGTGGGACCCGGCAATGCCTATGTGGCCGAGGCCAAGCGGCAGGTGTTCGGCCGCGTCGGCATCGACAGCATCGCAGGGCCGTCCGAGGTGGTCGTGTTGGCCGACGCGGAGAACGACCCGCGCCACGTCGCACTCGACCTGCTGGCGCAGGCCGAGCACGACGAAGCCGCGCAATCCATCCTGATCACCGACTCTGCAAGTTTCGCCGATGCGGTGGCCGAGGCGGTCGCTCGGGAACTGAAAGACCTGCCGCGTGCCGCCATCGCCGGCGCGTCCTGGTCGGAGCACGGCGCCATCATCCTGGTGCGCGACTGGTCCGAAGCCGCTGCCCTGGTGAACCGGCTGGCGCCCGAGCATCTGCAAATCATGACCGAAGCACCCGAGACCCTGTTCGCGACGATCCGCCACGCGGGGGCTGCGTTTCTCGGCCGGCACTGTCCGGAGGCGGTCGGCGACTACGTGGCCGGGCCGAACCACGTGCTGCCGACCGGGCGCAGCGCCCGCTATGCTTCCGGCCTGTCGGTCTATGACTTCCTCAAGCGCACCACCTGGGTCGCGGCCGACAGCGCCTCGCTCGCACGGGTCGGGCCGGCGGCGGTGGCGCTCGCCGAGGCCGAGGGCCTGCACGCGCACGCGCGCAGCATCGCGGCAAGGCTGGCTTGACCGGCGCCGGGCCGGTCATCATGTTGCGCACCAGTTCAACCAACAAAGAGGCTAGATGTCGAAAGAAGACATGATCGAGTTCAGCGGCACCGTGATGGAGCTGCTGCCCAATGCGATGTTCCGGGTGAAGCTGGACAACGAGCACAGCATCCTGGCGCACACCAGCGGCAAGATGCGCAAGAACCGCATCCGCGTGCTGGCCGGCGACCGCGTGAACGTCGAAATGACGCCCTACGACCTGACCAAGGGTCGGATCACGTTCCGATTCAAGTAGCCCACCCAAGCCATTCCAGCGTGCCGCGTCTGGTCCTGGCCTCGGCCAGCCCGCGCCGCGTGGCGCTGCTGGCCCAGATCGGCCTCGTGCCCGACGCCGTCATTCCCATGCAGATCGATGAGACGCCGCTGCCCGCCGAGCTGCCGCGACAGGCGGCGCTGCGTCTCGCGCGCGCCAAGGCGGCGGCGGCGGCGGAGCCGGACAGTTTCGTGCTGGCTGCCGATACGATCGTGGCGGCCGGCCGCCGCATCCTGCCTAAAGCAGAGACGGAAGCGCAGGCCCGTGCCTGTCTCGATCTGCTCTCCGGGCGCCGCCATGCGGTGCTGAGCGCCGTGGTGCTGCTGGCCCCAGGCGGTCGCCGCGCCGAGCGGGTTTGCGAAAGTGCTGTCGGCTTCGCCCGGCTCAGCGGGGCACAGATCGCGGCCTATCTCGCGACCGGCGAGTGGCGGGGCAAAGCCGGCGGCTATGCCATCCAGGGCCGGGCGGCGGCGCATGTCCGCTTCCTGTCCGGCAGCTATTCCGCGGTGGTGGGCCTGCCGCTGTTCGAGACGGCACAGATTCTGCGGGGGCTCGGCTGGCCTCTGCCGTGACCATCCTCGCCAGCGCCAGTCCCGGCGAGGTCCGAGTGGCGGCCGTGCGGGACGGCAGGCTGATCGATTATGCCATCGAACGCCCGGCGGCCCCCGACCATGTCGGCGCGATCCTGCGCGGCCGTGTCACCGCGCGGATGCCGGCGCTCGCCGGCGCCTTCGTCACGCTGGGCGGCATCGGCGATGGTTTCCTGCCCGACAGCGCCGGCGGCGGCGATGTGACGGAAGGGGCCATCCTTGCCCTGCGCGTGACCCGTGCCGCGCAAGGCGGCAAAGGGCCGCGCCTCATCCGCCTCTCCGACCCGCCCACTTCGGCTCCGCTGGGCGTCATTTCCCCCGGCCCGGACGCGCTGACCCGCCTTGCGGCGCTGCACCCGGTCGCGGCCATCGTGGTGGACGACCCAGCCCTGCTGGCCGCCCGGCGCGCGGCATTCGGGGGACGGCTGTCCCTGGCCGGCAGGGCCTTCGACGATACGACCGAGAGTGAAATCCAGGCCCTTGCCGAGCCGGGCTGCGCGCTGCCAAGCGGCGGCACCGCGACGATCGAGCCGACTTCGGCGCTGGTCGCAATCGACGTGGATCTTGGCCGGCGCCAGCACTCGGCAAGTCTCGCAAGACCGCCGCCCATGCCGCTGCGAATACCGCATTTTTGCCAGAAATCGCGCGCCAGATCCGGCTGCGGAACCTGTCCGGCCCGATCGTGGTCGACCTCGCCGGCCTCTCGCCGCGGCGGCGCGCGGCTTTCGGCCCGGCCCTGGAGGCGGCGCTGGCCGATGATCCGTTGCGCCCGCGCTTCCTCGGGTTCTCGGCCCTGGGCTTGGCGGAAATCCTGCGGCCGCGCGTGCATCCGCCGCTGCACGAGCTATTGGGGACCGCCCATGCCGCCGGACTTGCCGCCTTGCGGCAATTGGCGCGCGATCTAGCCGCCAACCCCGCACTGGCGCCGATCCTGACTGTCGCCGCCGATGTCGGCGATGCCCTGGTCGGCGACGCCGCCGCTCGTGCGGATCTCAGCCGGCGTTGCGGGCGAGCCCTCGTCCTGCGCACCGATCACAGCCTGCCCGCGCGATCCTGGCGAATCGAGAGCGCGTAGATCTCAGGGCGGGCAGGCTTTCTGGCTGGCGCTGCAACCGGCCGCGGTGCCGGTAGGCGTTTGCGCGTTCTTCTGCACCTGCCTGTCCAGTTGCTCGATGACCGCGTTCTGCTGTTGCTGCTGTTGCGGCGACAGCCCCTGATTGCCGGCCGCCGGGCTGGGCTCGTGGGCGGTCCCGTTATAGACGTTTCCATTGCGCGCCGGCGTGTCCTGCGCCTGTGCCGGCACGACCGGCATTGCCAGCGCCGCCAACAGCGCCCACGCGATGCCGCGGATCATGGTGTCGCCTCCTCTCCTGATGGCCCTGAAACGTGCCGGGCCGCCATTGGCTGCCTCGGGGCCGCCGGAGCGACGGTCAGGACGTTTCGCGCCGCAGCGCGGCACCCAGACCGCGCAACGCGGTCCCCGATCGCGGATCGGCAACGCGGCTGTGCAACATCACGGGGGCGGCCGGCAGCGGCGGGAGCCCCAACGCCTCGCCCATCTCGATCGCCTCGGCGGGTGCCACGCGGCGCGCGAGGGCGGCGACGCCCAGCCCGGCCGACACCGCCGCCGCGACGGCGGCGACGCCGCCGCCCACGAAGGACTCGCTCCAGGCGATCCCTGCCTCTGTCAGCAGCCGCGCGGCCAGGTCACGCACGCCGCACGGCTCGGCCAAGGTCGCGAGCGGCAGCTTCGCTCCGGGGCGGTGCTGGAAGCCGGGCGACGCGAACCAGCCCATCGCATCCCGCGCCAGCACCGTGCCGTCGCCGCGCTGTCCCTGCTCGCGCACGATCGCGGCGTCCAGATCGCCGGCATCAAAGGCGGCCATCACCTCGCGTGAGAGTCCAACACGGGCCTCGATGACCAGACCGGGGTCGTGGGCAGCCAGATGCGCGAGCAGACCGGGCAGGCCGGGACCGCCCACATGATCGCTGATCCCCAGAACCAGCCGGCGAGGCGCCTCGGCCAAGCTCGACAACGCCCGCGCGTGGGCCGCCAGCAGAGCGCGCGCGTCGCCCAGGAACACCGTACCTGCAGCCGACAGCCGCACCATGCGCGGCGTGCGATCGACCAGGCGGCAGCCCAGCCGCTGCTCCAGCCGCTTCAGTTGAAGGCTGACCGCCGCCTGGGTGCTGTCCAGCGCCTCGGCGGCACGGGTGAAGCTGCGCAACTCGGCGATCCGAACGAAAGCCTGAACCGCGTCGAGATCGAGCGCTTTTTGCAGCGTAGTCATATCTGATTGTTATTTCTGAAACGTCCGGCCATATGATGACAAAATGACAGGATGCTGTCTAGGGTGGCGCCACCAGCGAGGGAACCGCCATCATGCTCGTCACGCAGTATTTTCATCGCCTGCCCGCCGGGTTCGACATGGGCCCCATCCGCGAGCGCGCCGTCCGCGTCGGCGCCGAATACGACGCGGTGCCGGACCTCTGCTTCAAGGCGATCCTGGTCCGCGAGCGCGGCCGCTACGGCGCGGCGGCCAACGCCTATTCCTCGCTCTATCTGTGGCAGCGCGACGAGGCGGCGGCGCGGTTTGTGGAGGGAAACCTGTTCCGTGCGGTCACGGACAGCTTCGGCCGGCCGAGCATCGAGACCCTGCTTGTCCTCGAAGCGCGCGCCGGAGCGGCCCGCTCACCCCGATCGCTGCGCCGCCACGACATCGCGATTCCGCTCGACGCCGATCTGGCCGAGGTTTGCGCGCGGGAGCGCGAGCGTGCCCGCGCTACCGCCGCGGAGGATGCGACCTGCGCCTCGATCGTGGCGCTGAATGTACAATCCTGGCGCATCGCGCGGATCGTCCTGTCCGTCGACGAGCCGCATGCGGAGGGTGGCGAGACGGCCTATGAACTCGGCTATCTGGCGGCGCCGGGGCTGGTTTCGCTGCCGCGAGTAGATCGGGCTTACGGAACCCGCTGGAACTCGCCGTAGCTGATGCTGAGCGCGCCGGGCACCGGGCTGCCGCTGAAACCCGTCGCACTCGCCGACTTGTCACCGAAGGCGAAGCTGATCAGGCCGGGTTCGATGTCGGGATTGTCCGACGTCAGCAGGAACGTATCACCCGACCAGTGCGACAGGTTGATGGCGTATTTCCGATCGCCGATCGTGGCGCTGAGGCCGGTGCCGCGGGCGAAGATGCTAACCGGACCGTACAACGCGCTCGCGTACTGGTCCGGCGAACGCAGCAACGTCGCGTCGCAGCGGCTTCGCGTCGGCGGGAGGCTTGGGAACGCTCACAAGGCTGTTCCACGCCGCCTGCTCCGAGTGAATCTGCCCTTGCAGGTCACGGCCGGACGGACCGAGCTCGCGTTCGAGAAACTCCGCACGCACCGCTTCGGGAAGCGCGGTGAGCTGCTTGTTCGCAAACACCGCGACGCCGATCTTCCGTTCGGGAATCAGCGTGACGATGGTCCGCACCCCGTTCAGCGCGCCGTTCTTCTCGATCACACGATAGCGCAGGAAGTGGTAGCTCTCGCAGCCGAGCCCCGCGGAGTTGTTGGGATCGTGCAGCGGGCCGCCGATGCCCTGCACCATGCTGGCCGCGAAGATTTGCGTCACCGCCGCTTGCGTCAGCACCCTCTCGCCCTCGAAGGTTCCGCCCGCGAGCATCATGCGCATCCAGCGCGCGAAGTCGGCGCCGGTGGAGACGATCGCGCCGGCGCCGCTGAAACTGTCCACCTTCTCGTACGGCATCAGCGAGCCGTCGATGTTGTGGGCGGCGACACGGTTGGCATCCTTGAACAGCTCCGACTGCACGGGGCCGCTGCGCGACATCCCGAGCGGTTGGAGGATTGCCCTCGAAAGCAGGTCCGGCGCGCTCAGGCCGGCGGCGCGCGCGGCGCTTTCCTGGCCGAGAAAGATTCCGTAATTCGAATACTGCCACTGTGCCCGGAAGCTGTGGTCGAAGGGCAGGAAGCGGGCCCGCCGCACCAGCTCGTCCGGGCCGTAGCCGAGCTGGGTGAGCATGTCGCCTGCATAGGCCGGCAGTCCGCTCCGATGCGCGAAGAAGTCGCGCAGCGTGACGTTCGCGGTGGCGTATGGCTCGGCGAGCGCGAGAGGCGGCCAGAACGCGCGGATCGGCGCGTCCCACGAGACGATGCCGCGATCAACCAGGGTCGCGATGGCGGTCGCGGCGATGAACTTGGACGCCGAGGCAAGCTGGAAACGGGTGTTCTCGTCAACCGGCTCCGGCGCGCCCAGCCGGCGCACGCCGTAGCCCTTCACGAAAACGGTGCCGGTCGCGTCCGTCACGACGACGACCGCGCCCGGCACGGCGTACTCGGCAAGTGCCTTTTGCACGAACTCGTCGAACGACACCCCGGCCGCATTCCGCCCCAGCGGATCGTCGGCACGTGCGGCGCGCAATGGCACGACGGCGAGTGCAAGCGACGCCGCGACCAGCAATCGCACCGCCGTCACCGTCGGAATGCGCATCGGCACTTCCCCTTAGCGCGACAAACCGCGCGGCCGTCGCACTACGCCGCCGCTGGCACCTGCATCTCGCCCAGATAGGCCTCGCGGATCAGCGGGTTCTCGCGCAATTCCGCGGCGGTGCCCGACAGCACCACCTGCCCGGTCTGCAACACGTAGGCGCGGTGCGCGATCGACAGCGCCATCGCCGCGTTCTGCTCGACCATGAAGATGGTCGTGCCCTGCTTGTTGATGGTCTGGATGATGTCGAACACCTGCTCGACATAAAGCGGCGACAGCCCCATCGAGGGCTCGTCCATGCAGATCAGCCTCGGGCGTGCCATCAGCGCGCGGCCGATCGCCACCATCTGCTGCTCGCCGCCCGAGAGCGTGCCGGCAAGCTGGTGGCGGCGCTCCTTCACGCGCGGGAACAGCGCATAGACACGTTCGAGATCCTCGTTGAAGCGCGCGCCGCGTTTCTGCGTGTAGGCGCCCATCTCCAGGTTTTCGAGAATGGTCATGCGCGGGAACAGCCGCCGCGCCTCCAGCACCGGGGCGATGCCGCGCCTCACCCGTTCGCTGGTCGGCAGCCGCTCGATCGGCGCCCCGTCGAACAGCACCGTGCCGCGCGCCGGCCGCACCACGCCCATGATGGTCTTCATCGTCGTGGACTTGCCGCAGGCATTGCCGCCGAGCAGCGACACGATCTCGCCACGGCCGATCGTGTAGTCCACCGATTTCAGCACATGCAGGTCGCCGTAATAGGTGTCCACACCCTTGAACTCGAGCAGCGTGTCGCCCCGTCCCGCTGCATCACGCGGCATGGACGCTTTCCCCTCCGGCGGCTGACGCGGCGGCGGCGGCTGTGGCGGCACGGCCGAGATAGGCACGCAGCACCTCCTCGTTCTGGCGCACTGCGGCGGGAGTTCCCTCGGTGATCTTCTCGCCGTGGTCCAGTACCACCACCTTTTCCGCCAGCTGCGTCACCACGTCCAGCTTGTGCTCGATCAGCAGGATGGTGAGGCCGAGCGTGTGCAGGCTCTTGATCTGCTCGGCCAGTTCCAGCGTCTCGGCCGGGTTCATTCCGGCGGTCGGCTCGTCCAGCAGCAGGATGCGCGGCCGGCTGGCCAGCGCCCGCGCGATCTCGACGCGCCGCCGGTTGGCGTAGGACAGACCGCTCACCGCCTGATTGGCACGCGGCGTCAGCCGGTTGCCGAACAGCGAAATGACGTCGAGCGCCCATTGCCGCGCGCCGCTCTCCTCGCGCCGGGTGCGCGGCGGGCGCAGCACCGCGCCGAACGGCCCGGTGCGCAGGCGCGCGTGGTTGCCGATCAGCACGTTCTCCAGCACGGTCAATGTCGGGAACAGGCGGATGTTCTGGAACGTGCGCGCCACGCCATGCTTCAAGACCTGGTGCGGCTGCAATCCGAGCAGCTCCGCGCCGTGGAAGGTGATGCTGCCCTCATTGGCCGGCGTCAGACCGGTGATGGCGTTGAACAGCGTCGACTTGCCCGAACCGTTCGGGCCGATCACCGCGACCACGCCGCCCGCCGGCACGGTCAGGTCCACCTTGTTCAAGGCGACCAGCCCGCCGAAGCGGACCGTGACGCCACGCACCTCGAGCGCCACGCCCCCTCGCGCGTCCTGCTGTCCGAGTACGGCGATGTTGGCGAAGCCGCCGCGCCGCACGCCGGCCACGTTCTGCTGCTCGAAGCTCAGCGCCGCCGGGCGGCGCGTGGCAGGGATCAGGCCCTGGCGCCGGAACAGCATCATGAACACCAGGATTATCCCGAAGATCAGCTCGATCGAGCGCGCCAGCTCGATCTTTTGCAGCCAGTCATTGCCGATCGCGGCCCCCAGCGCGTGCAGCCATTGCGTGAGGTCCGGCAGCCACCAGGATTGCAGCAATTGCAGGATCACCGCCCCCAGCACCACGCCCCAGACGCTGCCCATGCCGCCGAGCACGACCATGACCAGGATCATCACCGAGACCGGAAAGCCGAACATCTCCGGCGTCGCAGTTTGCAGCTTGGCGATATAGAAGACGCCCGTAATGCCGGCGAAGGCGGCGCCGATGGCAAACGCCAGCAATTTCGTGCGCATCCGGTCGATGCCCATGGCACCCGCGGCGATCTCGTCCTCGCGGATCGCCATCCAGGCCCGCCCGATGCGGCTGTCACGCAATCGGATGCTGACGAAGATGAGCACGGCCAGCAATCCGAGGCCGGTGTAGTAATAGGGCAGAGCGTCGATGCCGAAGCTCTGGCCCATGAAGCTCGGCGCCTGCGACGCCGTTCAGCCCGGCCGCGCCATTCGTGACCGATGGCGTGTTGCGCGCGACGATCGGCACGATCTCGCCGAAGCCCAGCGTCACGATCGCCAGATAGTCGCCGCGCAGCCGCAGGGTCGGCGCGCCGAACAGCACGCCGAAGAACGCCGCGACCAGTCCGGCGAGCGGCAGCGCCAGCCAGAACGACAGCGTGAAATGCACGAGGTCCGGGCCGCCCTGGTTGATCTTCTGCACCAGGCCCACATAGGCGAGCGGATCCCAGAACGGCGACCACACCGGCATCACCTGGAAGCTGGTGAAGACGCCGTAGAAATAGGCGCCGATCGCGAAGAATGCGGCATAGCCGAGATCGAGCAGCCCCGCGAAGCCCACCACGATATTCAGGCCGAGCGCCAGGATCGCATAGGCGGAAGCATTGGCCATGCTGTCCAGATCGGCGTCGTTGTCGAGCAGCACCGGCAGGGCGAGCAATATCACCGCCAGGATGGTGAGCGCCGCCGCCTTGCCTGCCGGAGTATCGAACGAGGAGCGGAAGCGCGAGAAGAACGATGCCTCCGGAGTCATCGATGTGCTCCCGCGATCGATCGAAGCCACGTCACGACTTGCTCGGTGCCAGCCGCCCCAGCAGGCCGGCCGGCTTGAACACCAGCACCAGCACCAGGATCGAGAAGATGATGACATCGGTCCAGGAGGTGGAGATCAGCTGGCCGCCGGTCGCCTCGATGATGCCAATGATGAGGCCGCCCAGCATGGCGCCGGGCACGTTGCCGATGCCGCCGAGCACGGCCGCGGTAAAGGCGCGCAGCCCGGCCTGGAAGCCGATCACGTAGCTGGTGAAGTTGTAGTAGAGACCGAAGATCAGTCCGCCCGCCCCGGCCAGCGCGGAACCTACGAAGAACGCCATGATGATGACGCGGTCCACCTCGACGCCCATCATGCGCGCCGCCTCGGGATCCTGTGCTGTGGCACGCATCGCCTTGCCGATGCGCGTGTACTGCACGAGCCAGGTCAGTGCCCCCATCAGCAGCAACGTGATGACCCAGATCAGCACCTCGCGCAGCCGCAGCACCGCGCCGCCGATCGCCCAATGCGTCTCCGGCAGCGGGTTCGGGAAGTTGGCGCTGGCCCCATCGGTCAGCAGCAGCACGATGTTGAACAGGATGTAGGAGACGCCGATGGTGGTGATCATCGCCGCCGGCCCCTGCACATTGCGCAACGGTCGCAACGCCACCCGTTCGATCGCCACGCCCAGCAGGCCGGAGCCCACCATGCTGGTGGCGAGTGCCGCCAACAGCACGCCGGCCAGCGGCAGCCCCGCCATCACGGTGTTCTGCCCGGACAGGCCGAACGCCTGAAGGGTCAGCATGCCGATGAAGCTGCCGATCATGAAGACGTTGAAGTGGGAGAAGTTGATCAGCTCCAGGATGCCATAGACCAGCGTGAACCCGAGGGCGAGCAGCGAATACATCGCCCCCAGGCTCACGCCATTGATCAGCTGCTGGACCAGCAGGTCGGTGCTTGTCATCGGCTGCCTCCGCCGACCTGCCGGATTTGCGTCAGACCTGCGGCGCCACGCCGATGTATTTGTACTGGTGCGCGAGGTCGTCCAGCGGGTAGGCCGGGTTATGTTCCGCCCTGAATACGCTGATCACCTTGTTCTGGATGTCGCCGTTGGCGTCGAACGACACCGGGCCTTGCAGCGTCTCGACCGACACGTTGGCCAGTGCCGCGCGCACGTTCTCGCGGGTGATCGGCTTATGCGCGGCTTGCAGCTTGCCGATCGCCGAGATCAGCGCCATCGTCCCATCATATGCGGCCACGGCGTAGTCGTCCGGGGCCTTCTTGTACATGTCGGTGTACCGCTTCACCCAGGCCGCCAGTCGCGGCTCCTCGTTCACGTGCGGGCTGGCGACGGTTGCGTACCAGCCGGTAGCGGCGGGGAAGCCGGCGCCGGTGAACATTTCGGGATCCTGGATGCCGTCGCCGCCGCCCTTGATCATCGAGTTCGGCAGGATGTCGTAGGCCTGCTTCACCAGTTTCACGCCGGCCTGCATCACGCCGCCATAGTACAGCGCGTCGGGATTGAGCGACTTGATCTTGGTCAGCGCCGCAGAGTAGTCCGCCGCCTTCGGGTCGAGCTTGTCGCGGCCCAGCACCTTGATCCCCTTGGCCTCCGCCTGCCTCTGGAAGGCGTTGGCCAGACCTTCGCCATAGGCGCCGGTGTCGTCGAGCACGAACACCGACTTCACCTTCAGCACGTCGGCGAAGTAGTTCGCCATGTACGGACCCTGATAGGCGTCGGTCGCGACGGTGCGGAAGAAGGTGGTCTTGCCGGTCGGATCGAACTGCGCCTTGAACTTCGGGTCGGTGATGTCCGGATTGGTCGCGGATGGCGTGATCATCACCAAATCCGCCTCGTTCAGGATCGGAACCATCGCCTTTGCGGCGCCCGACATCTGCGGGCCGATGATCCCCAGAACCGCCTTATTGGAGGCGAATTTGCGCGCGTTGGTGGCGGCCTGCGCCGGATCGTACTGGCCCGCGGTCGCCGTGCCGTCGTCGAGCGGCAGCACCTCGAAGCGCACGCCCTTCACCATCTGCTTCGTGTTGGCATCGGCGGCCGCCATCATCGTGCCGTATTGCTGCAGGATGGCGCCCTCGGCGTCGCCGCCGGTGAGCGAGCCGTCCCAGCCGATCGTGACGACCGTGTCGGCGGCCAGGGCATTGGGCGCCGCACCGCCGAGCGTGGCCAATCCCGCCACGGCGCTGGCAGCCAATAGAGTTGAACGACGGGTCAACATCGCGGCATCTCCAGAAAGGGTTACAGACGTCAAGCAACCGTGACCTCACCACGACCATGCGCAGTGCGCAAGTCTGGTGCCTGTCAGACGCAATGGAACGGTTCACGGGCAAGAATGCTGCGGTCCCGCCGTGCTAGACGCACGGCATGGCACCACCGCTGCTGCTGCTGCAGAACATCACGCTCACCCTGGGCACCGCGCCGGTTCTCTCGGGCACCGAGTTTTCCGTCGGCGCGGGCGAGCGCCTGTGCCTGGTTGGGCGCAACGGCTCGGGCAAGTCCACCCTGCTGCGGATCGCCGCGGGCCTGCTGACGCCCGATTCGCGGCACGGTGTTCCGCCAACCGGGCACGAGCCTGCGCTATCTGCCGCAGGAGCCTGACCTCATCCGGCTTCGCCACCACGCTCGACTATGCCGCCGCCGGGCTTGACGGCACCGACGGCCCGCACCGGGCCGCCGCGCTGCTCACGCAACTGGGCCTGACCGGTGCCGAGGATCCGCGCCGCCTGTCGGGCGGCGAAGCGCGGCGCGCGGCGCTGGCGCGCGTGCTGGCGCCTCGGCCGGACATCCTGCTGCTCGACGAGCCGACCAACCATCTCGACCTGCCGGCGATTGCCTGGCTGGAGGCGGAGCTGGACGCCATGAATGCGGCGCTGGTGCTGATCAGCCATGACCGTCGGCTGCTGACCACGCTCGGCCGATCCGTGGTCTGGCTCGACCGTGGCCAGACCCGCAGGCTCGATCGTGGCTTTGAGCATTTCGAGGCATGGCGCGACGAGGTGCTGGAGCAGGAGGCGCGCGACCGCCACAAGCTCGCGCGCAAGATCGCCGCCGAGGAGGACTGGCTGCGCTACGGCGTCACCGCCCGACGACGCCGCAACCAGAAGCGGCTCGCCGACCTGCACACGCTGCGCGAACGGCATCGGCAGGCGATGGGGCCGATCGGTGCCGCGCGGCTGGCGGCGAGCGAGACAAATCTGTCCGGCAAGCTCGTGATCGACGCGAATGGCTTGGGCAAGACCTTTCCAGGCGCGCCCGCCCCGGTCGTGCGCGGCCTCACCCTGCGGGTGCAGCGCGGCGACCGGCTGGCGGTAGTGGGGCCGAACGGCGCGGGCAAGACCACGTTGCTCGCGCTGCTGACGGGGCAGATGGCGCCGGATGCGGGACAGGTCCGGTTGGGCGCCTCGCTGCGGATGGAGTCGCTCGACCAGCGCCGCGCCGGTCTCGATCCGGACCGCACCCTCGCCGAAACGCTGACCGGCGGGCACGGCGACCAGGTCGTTGTCGCCGGCCAGCCCCGTCACGTGATCGGCTACATGAAGGACTTCCTGTTCGCGCCGGAGCAGGCGCGCACCCCGACGGGCGTGCTTTCGGGTGGCGAGCGCGGACGGCTCGCCCTCGCCACCGTCCTGGCCCGGCCGAGCAACCTGCTGGTGCTGGACGAGCCGACCAACGACCTCGACCTCGAAACGCTGGAGCTGTTGCAGGAAATGCTGGCCGACTATGCCGGCACCGTGCTGCTGGTCAGCCATGATCGCGACTTCCTCGATCGGGTGGCAACCAGCGTGCTGGCCGCCGAGGGCTGCGGACGGTGGATCGAGTATGCGGGCGGCTACAGCGACATGCTGGCGCAGCGCGGCACGCCGCGGACCGCGACCCCGACCGCGACCCTGCCTGCGGCCCTGGCCGCGTCGCCGCCGCGACGCCGACCGGTCGCCGGCGCTGGCCCCGGTACCCCTGGCACGCAAGCTGTCGTTCAAGGACCGGCACGCGCTGGATAGCCTGCCCGCGCAGATCGAGGCCGCGCAGGCGGAGGTGACCCGCCACAGTGCAACCCTGGCCGACCCCGATCTCTATACACGCGACCCGGCCCGCTACGCGCGCATCTCGGCGGCGCTGGCACGGGCCGAGACGATGCTTGCGGAGGCGGAGTCGCGATGGCTGGAACTCGAAATGCTACGCGAAGAGGTGGAGCGGCGCTGAGGCTGACGCTGCTCATCTCCCTGCTCCTGTCCCTGGCTGGCTGCGGTCTGTTCGCCGCCCCCTGCCGGGTGGCTTCGGCGGGTCTCAAGATCGTGCCCGTGGTGGGACATCCGGCGGCCGCCCCGACCGACGCTTGCGCCAGCGTGATCGACCCCTAGATGCGGCCGAGGTGACAAGTTTGGCCTCCACGCCAATCTCACCCCAGACGGAGGATGACATGGACACACAGGCTGCGACACGAACCGCGACGTTGGGCGGCGGCTGCTTCTGGTGCACCGAAGCCGTCTTCAGGGATCTGCGCGGCGTGCGAAGCGTCGTCTCCGGCTACGCCGGCGGTCATGTGGAAAACCCCACCTACAAGCAGGTCTGCACCGGCGCGACCGGCCATGCCGAGGTCGTGCAGGTCACTTTCGATCCGGCCGAACTGTCCTACGAAGATCTGCTGCGCGTGTTCTTCACCATCCACGACCCGACCACGCCGGACCGGCAGGGCAACGATGTCGGGCCGCAATACCGCAGCGTCATCTTCACCCATGACGAGGCGCAACGCGCGGCGGCGGAGCGTGTCCGCGCCGAGATCGAGGCGCAGGGCATCTGGCCGGGGCGCCTCGTCACGGCGATCGAGCCGTTCGGCCGGTTCTATCCGGCCGAGGCGGAACACGAGGACTATTTCGCTCGCAATCCCTGGAGCGGCTACTGCCGCGCGGTGATCGCGCCGAAGGTACAGAAATTCCGCAAGACCTTCGCCGACCGGGTGCGACGCCCGGCGGCTTAAGCTCCCGCGCGCGGCACGGCGGACGTCACTCTTTCCGGCAAGCCGGATCGAGCGTCGCCCCACTCAGATCGTAACGGCCCACATAGACAGCTTGCAGGTCGCGCCAGCGCTGCCAGGACAAGAGTTGCGGCGCGCCGTCGAGCAGGCGGTCCAACAGTTCCAGATAGACATGCCAGCCGGGCAGCATCAGGGCGCTGGACACGAAGCGGATCCCCCGATGCGTGAACACCAGCCGCGTGCCGTCCCCATCGCGCGCCAGCGCGTAGCGCACCACAGAGTGGGGGGCATCGTCATTGTGCCAACTGAGTTCCAGCGTGACAGGCGGCTCCCATGTCAGGATGCGCCCGCGCATGGGCTGCTCGCGGTCCAGGAACAGCTCGTAGCGTCCGCCCGCCCGCGGCTCGACCAGCGCCGGGCCCATCCAGTCCGCGAGGCGCTCGGGGTCGGTCAGCGCCGCCCAGACCGTCTCGATGGCACGGGGATAGCGCCGCTCGAACCGCAAATCGGCAACCTCGCCGCGGGTCTCGAATGTTCCGAGTTCGTCCACGTCCAGCATGTCAGTCGCTCCTTTTAAGGTGATCGCCGAGGGCATCGAGCCTGTCCCGCCACAGCACGCGATAGGGTGCCAGCCACGCATCCAGCTCCGCCAGCGGCGCCGGATCGAGCCGGTACAGCCGGCGCGGTCCATCGACGCGGGCCTGCACCAGCCCGGCGTCGCGCAACACCTTCAGGTGCTTGGAGACGCTGGGCTGCGGCAGACCGAGTGCTGCGACCAATGCCCCCGCAGATTGCTCACCCTGCCGCAGCAAGGCGAGGATGTCGCGTCGGACAGGGTCGCCGAGGATCGCGAAAGCGGGCATGACGGGCATATGCCACAATCGGCATATGCCCGTCAAGGAATATTCTTGCCGACCCGCGATAGCCCGCAGGAGTTCAGGGCGAGTGGCAGCTCATCGAGCCGGCATTCGCCGCCTGCGAGCCGGTGCAGATCATGTTGCTCGGCATGGGGCTGGTCGGCATAGTTGGTATCGTGGGCATGGTCGGCTGCGGGGTGGAGGCGTGCTGCTGTGCCGCCTGTGTCGCGTCGCGCGCCTCTTGTGCCTGCCGGTCGCGTTCGGCCTGCGCGGCCTGCGCCGCCTGCGCGCGACGATCCGCCGCCTGCTGGGCCTCGCGCTGCTGCGTGGTCGCCATCATGCAATGGGCGAAGGCATCGGTGCCCGGCCGGAAGCCGTAACCGACACAGCCCTGCTGGTCCGCCGCACGCTGCTCCTCCGGCGACAGGCCGCACGCCGCGAGGCCCAGGGCCAGGACGAGTCCGACAACGGCACTCTTTCGCATCCGCACCTCTCCCTATTTGGCTCGCGCCAGGGCCAGCCCGACACCGGCGCCCACCAGCATTCCACCAGAGATACGATTGAGCAACCGCCCCTGCCGCGCGATCCAGCCGCGCATCCGCCCCGCGAGCGTCGCCCAGATCGCGTCCAGCGCGCTGACGATCACCAGGAACGTCACAGACAGCACCAGCAGTTGCACGCCGAGCGGCCGGTGCGGCGAGACGAATTGCGGAAAGAACGCGCCGAAGAACAGCAGCACCTTGGGATTGGTCAACGAGACGAACACGCCGCGCCCGACAGTGCGGCCCACCGAGCGGCCGCGCACGGCGACGGGCGCCAGATCGGGCGGCGGCGCGCGCCAGGTCTGCACGCCAATCCACACCAGATAGGCCGCCCCCATCCAACGGAGCACGTCGAACCATTCGCCGGCGGTGGCCAGCAGCGTGCTCATGCCGACCGCGACCGCCGCCAACTGGATCGCCAGCGCCGTGCTGGTCCCGGCCAGGCTCAGCAATCCCCAGCGCGTGCCATAGGCGACGCTGTTGGAGACGATGAGCGCCATGTTCGGACCGGGAAACAGCGCCAGCAGCACGGTCGCCAGGATGAACGCCGCATACAGCCCGAAATCCATCACGACCCCCTTATCGCGCGCGCAGCAAACTTTGCACGGTCGCGGCTGGAACCGCCACCCCGCCGACGCGGCCTTCGGCAGCGCCCACCTGCACGCCGCCCGCTTCCCAGGCGCCGTTGCCGAGCCTCACCAGCAGCGGCGCGCCAGAGGTGCCGAACGTCGCCTCGCAGCTATGCAGGATGAGGGGCGAGCCGCCCGCGTCGTGCAATGACCCGAGCACCCGGCAATCCCGGTCGGCCGTCAGCACCTCCGCACGATCCCGACTGTAGCCACCCAGCATCGCCGGTTGGCCGGACTCCGCCGCGACCGGCACGAGGACCGTATCGGTGACGGCTGTTGCGAGCGTCAGCACGGCCACGTCGCCGCCCTGCACACGATTTTCGCCGCCAGCCAGGAAGCCCGGCGCTACGCGGTACGATACGGCGATGACGTGCCGCGCGAAATTGCCGCCGGCATAGCCGGACAGGACATGCACCGACTCGGCCGGCATCATATGCCCGAGCCGGCGGCCGTAGAGACAATGCGCCGCCGTCACGATCGACTTCGGCCCCACGGCAAAGCCGGTGCAGACCGACACGCCGGGAACCTGCACGCGCACCACCGCCGACCAGGGCAGCTTCGCCGCGTCGATGCGGCCGCGCTGCTCCTGCGCCCCCAGGCCGGGGAGCAGCAGTGCCGCCATCAGCGTGCCCCGCTGGATCAGGTCAGAACCTGCATGTCTCCGTCCACCGCCAGCGCCTGCCCGCTGATCGTGGCGCCGAACGGGCTGCACAGGTACAGCGCCATGTTGGCGATGTCCTGCTGCGTGACGAAGCAATGCAGGCTGGTGGTGCCGAGCGCCCGCTCCGTCTGCTCGCTCACCGAGACGCCGAGCGACTGCGCCTTGGCCGCGAGGACCGCGCGGATACGTGGCCCCTCGACCAGACCCGGAAGGATGCAGTTGACGCGAATGCCGTCCGCACCGAGTTCGATGGCGAGCGATTTCGTGAACCCGACCACGCCCCATTTCGCCGCCGCGTACGGGCTGCGCCGGGCGAAGCCGAACCGGCCCGCGGCACTGCTCAAATTGATGATGCAGCCGCCCCCCGCCTCGCGCAGCGCCGGCACCGCACGGCGGGCGCAGTGGAACATGGCGGCGAGGTCGATGCGCAGCGTGGCATCCAGCTCCTCGGGCACGATGTCCTCGACCCGTGCCGTGGGTCCGGCGATGCCGGCGTTGTTTACCAGCACATCGAGCCCGCCGAGGCGCGCCACCGCGGCATCGACGAACCCGGCCATCGCATCCGCGTCGCCCGCATCGGCAACCATTCCGTCATGCCCGCAGGCGGACAGCACGGCCGCGTCGATATCGGAGACGAACACCTTCGCCCCCCGTTCGCGAAAACTGTCCGCCATCACCCGCCCGATGCCGCCCGCCGCGGCAGAGATCGCCACCCGCCTGCCCGACAGATCGACCGGCACGGCACTCGTCGCACCCGCAACCATTCCGTCCCCTCCTGAACCGCAGCACCATGCTAGGGTGCAAATGGGATCGGGGCCAGCGGCCGGTGCCGCGCGAGAGGCGGATGCCGCCGGTTCCGGTTCCAGCTCTGCTGCGCCGGGCTTCTTCTCACTTCCGGCACCATGTCGTGTCAGGCTCGACGCTCCCATGCCGCGCGTATCGAAGCCCGGGGCAGTGCTCACAGCCGCTTGCGAACCCGCATCGCAACTGCACCGCCGGACAGCGTCAGAGCCACGAGCCACGACTTTGCCGGAATCCGCGTTCCTCGCGCCGTCACGTACGCCGGGACATCGAGCACGAAATCCTCGCCGTTGCCCGCGTTGATCACGCCATGCACCACCGTCCGATCCGCGAACACGACGATGCAGGGACGGGAAGCGGGGGCGCGTTGAACAATGCAGAAATCGAACGCGCGGCCTAGCGCGCCGGGGTACAGATGGGTGTCCTGAACCTCGACCGTGACCGGGCTGGCCGTCATCGAGAACGGCATGGACGATCCGGCGCGCGGGCAATGGCAATCCCGCTGCTGGTCTCTGCTGGTCGAGGCGTTCGTGTATTCGCATATCCCAGGATATGCGAATAAGACGAACACGTCCCGCTCGCAGCGCGGGGTCGCCCTTTCAGCCGAGCGGGCGCGGCCCTACTCTTGCGCGGCCCAATCCGGAACAGCCTCCATGCCATCGCCTCTGATCTCGTCGGCGGAACTCTCGGAACGTCTCGGCAAGCCCGGGCTGGTCGTGCTGGACGCAACACTCTGGCTGCCCGGAGAGGGCCGCGACGCAGCCGAGCAGTTTGCAGCAGGTCACATCCCCGGTGCCCGGTTCTTCGACATCGAGGCGTTTTCCGACCCGGAAACGCCGCTGCCGCACATGGCGCCGACCGCCGGCCGGTTCGCCAAGCTGGCCGGCGCGCTGGGCATCTCGGGCGACGAGGACGTGGTGGTGCACGACCAGCGCGGCCTGTTCTCGGCGGCGCGCGCCTGGTGGCTGCTGCGCCTTTTCGGGCATGGCCGGGTGGCGGTGCTGGATGGCGGCCTGCCGGCCTGGCGCGCGTCCGGCGGCAGGCTCGAAAGCGGGCAAGCCACGGCATGGCAGCCGGTCACCTTCCGGCCCAGCCCGCGCATGGGCCGCGTGCGCGGCATCGGCGATGTGCTGGACAATCTCGCGACCGGCCGCGAACTGATGCTGGACGCCCGCGCCGCGGGCCGCTTCGCGGGGACCACGCCGGAACCACGGGCCGGGATGCGGTCCGGCCATGTCCCCGGCGCGCGCAGCCTGCCCTTCACCGAGCTGCTGACACAAGAACACCGGCTGCTGGCGCCGGAGGCGCTGCGCGCGCGCCTCGCCGCGAGCGGTGCGGACGGCACACGCCCGGTCGTCACAAGCTGCGGTTCCGGCGTCACCGCGACCGTGATAACGCTCGCCATGCTCGCGGCCGGGCTGCCCGAAGGGGCCGTCTATGATGGCTCGTGGGCCGAGTGGGGCGGACGCCCTGATACCCCGGTGGAGACCTGAATGCCTGATGTGAACCCGCCCGCGCGCGCACTCCCGCAGGAGGCGGACGAGCAGCACCTCGCCACCCGCCTGTCCCATGCCGGCCGGGCCGGGACGCATGCGCTCGGCTTCGTCAACCCGCCGGTGCATCGCGGCTCGACCGTGCTCTATCCGAGCATCGCGGAACGCCGCGCGGCCGGGGGCAAGCGACTCGATCAGGCGCTGGGTCTATGGCACGCATGGCAGTCCCACGCATCACGCGCTGGAGGATGTGGTGTGCGAGATCGAGGGCGGCACTCGCTGCCAGCTTACCGGCTCCGGCCTGTCGGCGATCACTACGCCGCTGCTCGCGTTCCTGAGCGAGGGCGACCACTGCCTGGTGCCGGATAACTGCTATGGCCCGACCCGATCGTTCTGCAATTCCATGCTCGCCCGGCTCGGCGTGCAGACGACGTATTACGACCCGTGCATCGACGCGCCCGGACTCGCCGCCATGCTGCGGCCGGAGACGAAGGTGCTGTTTCTCGAAAGCCCCGGCAGCCACAGTTTCGAGGTGCAGGACGTGCCCGCGCTGGCGCGTGTGGCACACGAGCACGGTGCGAAAGTCTTGATGGACAACACCTGGGGCATCCATTTCTTCCAGCCGTTCCGGCACGGCGTCGATGTGTCGATCCAGGCGCTGACGAAGTACGTGGGCGGCCATTCGGACGTGCTGCTCGGCGGCGTCATCACCAACAGCGACGCCGATTGGGAGCATGTCCGCACGTGCCGCGATCGAGCTGGGACAGTTCGCGAGCCCCGATGATTGCTGGCTTGCCTTGCGCGGCGCGCGCACGCTGGCGATCCGGCTGCAACGGCAGATGCAGTCGGGCCTCGCCGTCGCGCACTGGCTGGCGGAGCGGCCGGAGGTCGCGCGCGTGCTGCATCCGGCCCTGCCCTCCTGCCCCGGCCATCGTTTCTGGGTGCGCGACTTCTCCGGCGCGTGCAGCCTGTTCGGCTTCGTGCTGCAACCCGGCACCAGTGCCGAAGCGGTGGATGCGATGGTCAACTCGCTGTCGCTGTTCGGCATCGGCGCCTCCTGGGGCGGCTATGAGAGCCTGATCCTGCCCAGCTTCGGCGCCATCGCGCGCAGTTGCGGCACCGGCGAATTCGGCGGCCCGATGCTTCGCATCCATGTCGGGCTGGAGGACGTAGCCGACCTCACCGCTGATCTGGCGCGCGGCTTCGCGGTTCTGGCGGAGCATCGCGATTGACTGCCTCACCCCTTCTCGACGCGCTGCGCTTCGACGCCGACGGGCTGGTACCGGCGGTGGCGCAGCAGCATGATTCCGGCGAGGTGCTGATGCTGGCCTGGATGAACCGGGACTCACTCGCCGAGACGCTCGCGACCGGCCGGGTCTGCTACTTCAGCCGCAGCCGCAACGCGCTGTGGCGCAAGGGCGAGACATCCGGGCAGATCCAGCGCCTGGTCGAGCTGCGGCTGGATTGCGACGGCGATGCGGTGCTGCTGCTGGTGGAGCAGACCGGAGTTGCCTGCCATACCGGACGCCGGAGCTGTTTCTTCCGTGCGGCGGGTGCGAATGCCGTGACGGAGATCGCGTCTCCCACGATTGATGCGGCGATGCTGTCCGCGGCCGGAGGAGCCGACGATGGGACAGGCTGATACGCCAATCGACCAGCCGACCGTTGATGACTTCGCGAGGGATGGCGCCGTCGTCCTGCGTGGGCTCTTTGCGTCCTGGATCGAGGCGTTGCGAGTCGGCACGGAGGCCGTCATGGCCGATCCCAGCCCGCTGGAGCGCACGTACCACCCCAAGGATGGTTCGGCGCGCTTCTTTCAGGATCTCTGCAACTGGCGGCGCATTCCCCAATACCGGGATTTCGTCCTGCACAGCCCGGCGGCCCGGGCCGCGGCCCGCCTGATGCGGTCGCGCACGGCGCAATTCTTCCACGACCATGTGCTGGTGAAAGAACCCGGCTCATCCATTCCGACGCCCTGGCACCAGGACATGCCGTACTACTGCGTAGGTGGGCCGCATAGCGTCAGCTTCTGGATTCCGCTCGACCCGGTGCCCAGGGCGACGTCGCTGCAATGCGTCAGCGGATCGCACCTGTGGGGCGTCAATCACCGGCCGAAGCGATTCGACGGCACCGACCTGTACGAAGGCGACGACGCGATCGAGATGCCCGACATCGACGGCAACCGGGATCGCTACACGATCCTGCAATGGGAGCTGGAAGCCGGCGACGCGGTGGCGTTCGACTTCCGCACCGTGCATGGCGCCACCGGCAACCAGGGCCAGCCAAACCGCCGGCGGGTGTTCTCAGCCCGCTGGGTGGGCGACGGCGCCGTATTCGTCGATCGCAAGGGCCGCGGCTCGCCGCCGTTCAGGCACGTGGACCTGCACACGGGCGACAAGCTCGCCGGAGCGGATTTCCCGGTCGTGCATCCGACGCATTGACAGGGGCGGGCCTTCTCACTCCGACTTCGACTCCGCCGGCCGGGTACCCTCCTGGCGTCCCGCCGCGGTCTCGCTCTCGTGGCGTTCGGTATGCGGCGTACCCTTCGCCTCGTCGCCATGCGCATCGCCGCGCGGTGCGCGCTTGAGTGGCGTATTGGGCGGCGGGTCACTTGCGGGGAAACTGTCCTCGATGGTCTCGTCGATACGTTCTTCCTCCGCGCGCTTGCGAGGCGTCTTGCCGGTCCCGGACATGCGGCGTCCCTCCTCTGCGGTCACTGCGGGAACGTTCGCGGCGCCCCCCGGTTCTGGCGTAGGATCGGCGCCTCGGATGCAAAGGGGCGCGGCAATGGGGTTCATCGACGACATGCTGGGCGAGCTGTCCTATGTCGAGGACAGTGTCCACCCGCAATTCGCCCAGGCCCTGCAAGGCATGGTGGGCGGCGACGACCAGGACGGGGTGGGACTGGAGGGGTTGCTCGAACGGCTGCGGGCGGTGGGCCTTGGCGGGATCGTCGATTCCTGGCTGGGCAACGGCACGAGCCTGCCCGTGGCCCCCGACCAACTGGCCGAGGCGCTGGGCGAGGACAACGTGCGCGTCATGGCGTCACGGGTCGAGATGTCACCCGAATCCTTCCTCGGCGTGCTGGCGCAGCATCTGCCGGCGCTGATCGACCGGCTTTCGCCCAAGGGCCAGTTGCTGCCGGCCGGCGCCACCGCAACCTCGACCATCTGATGTCTCCCGTGAGACGGGGGCACAGCATAGTGGCGGCATCCCAGCCAACTGGCGAGACGACAGCGCAGCGAGAGGTCCTGATGCAGCGACTTGGTCTTCTTGTTGCGACCGTGCTTCTGCTCTTGAGTGCAGCGTTGGCCCCCGCTTGCCATGCCGCGCCCGAGCGGCGTGTGGCACTGGTGATCGGCAACGGCGCCTATCGGCACGTCAACGCGCTCAGGAACCCGGACTCCGACGCGCGGCTGATGGCCGAGACGCTCCGGCGGCTCGGCTTCTCGCTGGTGGGGGGCGCGGCGCAACTGGACCTGGATCGGGCCGGCATGGAGGCGGCGATCAGGCAGTTCCGCGCCGCCATCGCGCCCGGCGCGGTCGCGTTCTTCTATTATTCCGGGCATGGCGTGCAGGTGGACGGGTCGAACTACCTGGTTCCGGTCAGCGCCGCACCCGCCAGCGAGCGCGATATTCCGGTGCAGATGGTTGCCGCCGACCTGGTGCTGCAGGACATGGCCGATGCCGGGGCGGCGCTCAACGTCATGGTGCTCGACGCCTGCCGCAACAATCCGTTCGCGATGGCGGGCACCAGCGGCACGCGCGGGCTGCGTCCCGGCGGAACGGCGGCGGTGGGCACGGCACCCGCCGCCGGTCTGGCAGAAATGCACGCGCCACGCGCCACCCTGATCTCGTTCGCGACGCAGCCCGGCGACGTTGCCTTCGATGGCGGGCCCGGCATGAAGGACAGCCCCTATACCACGGCCCTCGCCGGCGCGCTGCGCGTGCCGGAACTCGACATCGTGCGCGCCTTCAACCGCGCGGGCATCGAGGTCGGCCGTCTGACCGGGCAGCGGCAGGAACCGTGGCTCGCCATTTCGCCGATCGAGGACGAGGTGTTCCTGGCCGGACCAGCCGGCCCCGGCACACCGCCTCCGCCGCTCCCGGCCGAGGCGACGGAACACACGATGACGCTTCCCCGCGCGACGCAGGTCGCCCCCCCTCCCGCGACGCCCGCGACCGTGGCGCTCGGCTGTCCCCGCGCGGGACTACGCGCGGTCCGCGACGGCGCCGTTCCGGTGCTCTACGAAGGCAGTCAGGCGGGATCGGCTGATCTCTGTCTTGCCGAGGTGGGCGGTGTGCCGCAGATGCTGGTGCGTGGCATCTGGCCGGCCAACTGGCCTGGCGCTGCCGCGGCCGCGTCCGCCATGAACAGGGTGCTGCACGAACCGGCGGGGAGTGAAGCGAGCTTCCGGGTGAGCGAGAGTGTCCCGGGCCTGCGCGACACGATGACCAGCGAAACATGGCAGTTCACCCTGACGAACGAGGGGTCTGGCACGCTCTCGGTGGCCGGCGCGGCCCGCCCGGTCGCGCGCCTGCGCTGGGACGAGCGGAACCTGTCGCATCCGTACCGCGCGCGGGCCGAGATCGCGGTGGATGCCAGCACCGGTGCGGTCTTGTCACAGACCTTCCGCGTGCTGGTCGGCGGAGTGGCCGCGTCATACGATTTCTGGTCAGCCTATCGCGGCGGCCTTGCCAGCGTTCCGGATTTCCGCGTGACGGCCTTTCGCTGATGCACGGCGTCAGCCGTCACCCACCGCGTGCGGACCGAGCAGGCCGGCGACGGCCTCCAGCAATTGCGCGACCTTGAACGGCTTTTCCAGCACGGGATAGCCCGGATTGCTGCCGTGGATAGCCGCCGTTTCGGCATAGCCGGTGGCGAGCAGCACGGGCAGGCCGGGGCGCCGGGTGCGGGCGCGCGCGGCGAGCTGCAACCCGTTCATCCCCGGCATTGCCAGATCAGCGATCAGCAGCGCGATCGCGACGCCGCCGTCCAGCAGTGCAAGGGCCGCCGCCCCGTCCGGCGCGTGCAGCACCGCATAGCCCTCGTCCACGAGACATTGCCGCGCCACCTCGGCCACCTCGGGATCGTCATCGACAAGCAGGATCGCCTCCCCGGACCCGGGCGTTAAAGCGGCCCGCTCCTCGCCGTCGGGCGCCGTTTCGTCCTCCGCTTCCGCGCCGGCGATCTCGCGAGGCAGCCACATGGACACCGTGCTGCCCTCCCCGACCCGGCTTTCAATCGCCAGGCCGCCGCCCGATTGCGCCGCCACTCCCTGCGCCATCGACAAGCCAAGTCCGGACCCCTTGCCCGCGGGCTTGGTCGTGAAGAACGGCTCCAGCACCCGCTCCAGCGTGGCGCGGTCCATGCCGATCCCGCTATCCTGCAACGAGATGCGCACGTAATCCCCTGGATGGAGCCGGGCGGGGTCGGCGTCTCCCGCGCGGACGGTCTCGTTGCTGGCGGCAATGGCAAGCGAGCCGCCCTGTGGCATGGCATCGCGCGCGTTGATGGCGATATTCAACAGCGCCAGTTCGATCTGGTTGGCATCGGCGCGGGCCGGCCACAGGCCCGGCTCGGTGCGCACGGACAACGTCACCGTAGGCCCGATGCTGCGCGTCAGCAGGTCGTCCATGCCGCCCAGCAGCGCCGCCACGTCGATCGGCTGCAAGCGCAGGAATTGCCGGCGTCCGAAGGCCAGCATCCGCTGCGTCAACGCCGCACCCCGATCGGCCGCGCGCATCGCGTTGTCGAGCAGCCGCGCCACCTCGGGCCGGTCCTGGCTACGCAGGCGCCCCAGTTCGAGATTGCCGATGATGGCGGTCAGCAGATTGTTGAAGTCGTGGGCAACGCCACCGGTGAGCTGCCCGATCACCTCCATTTTCTGCGCCTGCTGCAACTGCGCCTGGGTCTGCTCGCGCTCGTGTATTTCCGCTTCGAGCTGGCGCGTTCGCTCGGCCACGCGCTGTTCGAGTTCGGCCTTGTTCGCGAGCAGCCGCTCAGCGGTGCGCTCGAAGGCGCCCAGAAGATCGTCGAGCGCACGGCCGATGCGTCCCAGTTCGGATTGCGCATCGTGCATTGCCACGCGGGCTGTCGCGTCGCCGCCACGCCAGCGGGCGATCGTACGCAGGATGCGCGCGACGGGCGTCGCCACCGCGCGACGGGCGAGCAGGATGGCGCAAGCCAACGCCAGCAGCAGGCCTGCGCCGAAGGTGACGTAGCTGCGCAGTGCAGCGCGTTCCTGCGCCGCCGCGGCGCGGGACCGGTCCAGCCGGACGAACACCGTCAGATCCGGCATCCGCGCGATGGCGAGCGGACGCGACCCGCCATCGGCCGCCGTCTCGCGAACCAGCCGGGTGCGCGGACCGTCGAGAAGGCCGCGTTCGAACCCTGAAGACGCCGTGCCGGGCGCCGGCCCGTCCGGGACGCTGGCAACGATCAGGCCATTGCGATCGATGATCGTAATCCTGGCCGCCGACTGCGTCGCGAGGCCGCGCATCTGGCGGCCGAGCCAATCGAGTCCGATATCGGCGATCAGAACCGAGGCCGGCGGCCCGGCCGCCGGGCGCACCGGCATGCCGGTCGCAAGCTCCGCTTCGTGCGATCTGCGGCCGAACAGATAGCCGGCGACGGCGAACCCGCCCCGCTGGCGCGCGAGGCGCACATGAATGAACGGACCGGAAGGGACCGGCGGCGCCTGCGACGAGAGGCTGCTGCACACCACCTGATCGCGGCCGTTCACCAGGGCGAGCACATTGATGGCCTCGAACCGCGTGCCGATGCCGTGCAGCAGGCGCGTGCAGGCCGGCGCGTCCTCATCCTGGATGGCCGGCATCGCGGCCAAGGCGATCATGGCGTTGCGCGTGCCGTCCAGGATGCGCCCGAGTTCGGCGGCCACGGATTGCGCGACGCGCACCGCCTCGTCGTCCAGCTCCACGCGCTGCGCCGCGCGCAGCTCTCGCTGGTTGTAGATCTCGGCCGCCAGCGCCGGCAGCAGCGCCACCAGCACGATCAGCACGACCCGCCGAAGCAACGACACGTCTCGCACACCCTCCGGAGCACGATCGTGGCTGGATGCCGCGGCCGCTTCGTCCCCGCTCCTCTAGGCCGCACCCATGCCGTCGTCCAGGCGACGAGAAGGACGACGAGAAGGGTTGCCGCCGTCGGCGCGGCGGACGAATACTGCGCCCGCGTCCAGGCCGGACGCGCTTATACCGAACCGAGCCTTCATGTCAGACTCCGAATGGTCGATCCCGCAGAACCTGCAACCCGATCCCGATGAGTACCGCTTCGATCTGGAGCGGGCATTGCGGGCGGTGGTCGGCTTGCGCGCCAACGTGCCGGCCGACGCCTTCACGGCCGAGGCGCTCGGCACCGAGCGCAGCGGCAGCGGCGTGCTGATCCGCCCGGGGCTGGCGCTGACCATCGGCTATCTGATCACCGAGGCCGATACGGTGTGGCTGATCGCCGCCGACGGGCGCGCGGTGCCGGGGCACGCGCTCGCCTACGACCAGATCACCGGGTTCGGGCTGGTGCAGGCGCTCGGACGGCTCGATCTGCCGGTCCTCGATCTCGGCGACAGCGACAGTCTCGCCCCGGGCAGCAGCGGCATTCTCGCGGCGTCCGGCGGGCGGGCGCACGCCATCGAGACGAAGGTGGTCGGCCGCCAGGAGTTCGCCGGCTACTGGGAGTACCTGCTGGACGAGGCGATCTTCACCGCACCGGCGCATCCGTTCTGGAGCGGGGCGGCGCTGATCGGGCCGGACGGCCGGCTGATGGGCACCGGCTCATTGATCCTGCAGCAGGGCGACGGCAAGCGCCGGCACGACATGAACATGGTGGTGCCGATCGGCATCCTCCGCCCCATCCTTGAGGACCTGCTGACGTCTGGGGCGGGTCAACGCGCCGCCGCGGCCGTGGCTCGGACTCTATGTCATGGAGAACGAGGGCGGGCTGGTGGTGGGCGGCCTCGCCGATAACGGCCCGGCCGATCGCGCGGGCGTGCGGCCGGGCGATCAGGTCGTGAGCTTCGACGGCGAGGAGGTCGCGGATCTGGGCGGGCTCTGGCGCCGGCTCTGGTCCAGCGGTGCCGCCGGCACCCCCGTCCGGCTGCGGCTGATGCGCGACCAGGCGGAGGTAGAGGTACGGATCAAGAGCGCCGACCGGCAGAGTTTCCTGCGGGCGCCGCGGATGCATTGAGGGGTTCCGGCCCAGGGACGCGCAGTGAGGCCGGCCGTCCTACGCCGCCGCCGCGACAGCCCGGCGGCCCGCCAGGCGGTAGATGCGGTCCAGGCGCTCCACCCCGGTCAGACGATGCACGATCAGCACGATGGTCCGCTCGGCGGCCGCCTCGTTCAGTGTCAGGAAGAAATCGCGTTCGGTCTCGCTGTCCAGCCCCGCGCACGGCTCGTCCAGCAGCAGCAGCGGTGCCGGCGAGAGCAGCGCCCGCGCCAGCGCCAGCCGCCTTGCCTGTCCCCCGGAAACCCGCGCGCCCGCTTCGCCAAGCCAGGTATCCAGCCCATCGGGCAGGCCATGCACGAAATTGCCGATGCGCGCGGCGTCCAGCGCCGCCCATAGCGCCGCATCGTCCGCGTCGGGCCGGGCGAGCAGCAGATTGGCGCGGATCGAATCGTCGAACAAATGCGTCGCCTGACTCAGCCAGCCGATGCGCCGGCGCACATCCGACAGCGGCCAGCGTCGCCAGATCGGCGCCGCCAAGCGTGACCCGGCCAGCCTGCGGCGCCGCCACCTTCAGCGCCAGGGCCGCCAGTGTCGATTTGCCGCAACCGGACGGGCCGATCAGCGCGACCCGGCAGCCATCGGGAACCTCCAGCGTCAGCCCGTCGAACACGGGCGGGCGGTCAGGCCGCCAGGCGAAGCGGACACCCTCGAAACGCAGGCCGCTGCCGCCGGGCATGGGCCGGGGATGCGGCGGATCCGCGACCGCGGGCGCCACCGTGGCCGCTTCCAGCACCCGGGCCGCCGCCGCCGCCGCATGACCCGCCTGCACGCCGGCCCGCGGCAGGCCGGCGGCTGCCTCGAAGGCGGCCACCGTGACGAAGGCCAGCACCACGAGGCCGATCCGGTGATGCGCGGCCGCCCCGGGGAACAGGGCGACATCCAGAACCGCGAGCAGCGCCAACTGTCCGCACAGCAGAGCCGCGGCACCGCTCGCCGCGACATCGCGGGCCAGTCCGCGCGCCGCGCCCAGCATCGCCGCCTCGCGCGCCTGCACCTGCGCCAGCACTCTGCCTTGCGCCCCGAATGCCCGCACCTCGCGCAATCCGTTCAGCGCGTCGGTCGCCGCCACGCGCAGATCGCCGCGCGCGGCGGCGAGGCGGCCGCCGCGGTCATGGGCCATCCGCGCCCCCAGCAGCGGCAACAGAAAGGCGCACAGCACGAACAGCCCCCCCAATATCGCCGCCAGCCCGGCGCCGAGCGGCCATGCCAGAATGACCAGCACCGGAAGCAGCAGCAGGGCGCCGGCGAGCGGCACCAGGATGCGCAGGTACAGCCCGTCGAGCGCCTCGACATCGCCCACCAGCCGCGCCAGCACGTCGGCAGACCGGGCAAAGCCCAGCCCTCCCGCGCCACCGCGCGCGACGCCGCTGAAGAACCAGACCCGCAGATCGGCCAGGGCACGGAACGTCGCCGCGTGCGTCACCAGCCGCTCGGCATAGCGCAAGACCACCCGCGCCGGCCCCAGGACGCGCAGCGCCAGCGCCGCCGTCACCCCCAGCCCCAGCAAGGCGCGCGCGACTGCATCGCCCGAGGCGCCCAGCAATGCCACGCCGCAGGCGAGTGCCGCGAGCGACACCACGACCCCGGAGGCGAGCCACATCCGGCGCCCGCGCCAGAGCAGCAGAATGCGCACGATCGCCCTCATGCGGCACCCCGCGCCGGGGCGGGGGTCGCGACCACACGGCCGTCGCGCAGATCGAGCCGGCGGCCGGCAAAGGCGTGCGCGGCGGCGGAATGGCTGGCCAGCACCACCGTCCGCCCGATCGCCAGCCGGCGCAGGCTCTCCAGCACCTCGGCCTCCACCGCCGGGTCGAGATGCGCGGTCGGCTCATCGAGCAGCAGCAGCGGCGCGTTGCGCAGGAAGGCGCGGGCGATGGCGACGCGCTGCGCCTGGCCGCCGGAAAGACCGTAGCCGCCCTCGCCGATGCGCGTGGCGAGGCCCTCGGGCAGTTCCGCGATCAGTGCGTCGAGCCGTGCCGCGCGAATCGCCTCCCGCAATTCGGTCTCGCTCGCCTCGGGCCGCGCGAAGCGGACATTCTCCTCGATGCTGGCCGCGAACAGCACCGGATTCTGGCCGACCCAGGCCACCAGCCGCGACAATGCCTCGGGCACGATGGCCGCAAGATCGGCGCCGTTCAGCGTCACCCGGCCGGCACTGGGCCGCACGAAGCCCAGCAGGATCTCGATGACGCTGGACTTGCCTGCGCCGGAAGGCCCCGCCAGCACCAGCGTCTCGCCCGCGGCCAGGCGGAAGCTCACATCCTCCAGCGCCGGGTGCCGCGCCGTATCCCAGCGCAGCGTCACGTTCTCGAAGGCGATGGCGACACCGCGCGCCTGCACCGTTCGCACCGGCAGGATCTCGGGCGCCGGCGGCGCCGGCGGCAGGGCCGACAAGGCCTCGCTGGCCGCAACGGCATGGCTGCGGTCCTGATAGGCGGCCGAGAAGCTGCGCAGCGGCACGAAGAACTCGACGCTCAGAAGCAATACCGCGAGCGCCGTGCCGACCGGCTCCGGCTGGCCCGAGCGCAGCAGGGCGGCGTAGCGCAGCGCCAGCACCACGATCGCCGCCGCCGCCGCGAGGTCCAGCGCCGCCGAGGACAGGAAGGCCATTCGCAGCACCCGCATGGTGCGGATGCGCAACTCGTTCGCGGCAATCCGCAACGACGCCGCCTCGTCCACGGCGCGGCCGGCCAGGACGATGGTCGAAATCCCGCGCACCCGGTCGAGGAAGCGGACCTGCAACCGCTCAAGCGCCTGGAGCTGCCGCCGCGTCGCAGCCGCCGCCCCGAGCCCCGCCAGGGCCATCGCCAACGGAACCAGCAGCCCGGCCAGGGCGAGGACGAGGCCGGCCCAGGGATCGAGCCAGAGCACGGCGGCCAGCACCAGCAGCGGGGCCGCGACGGCAAGGCTTGCGGCCGCCAGCCAGCGGGCAAAGAAGCCCTCCAGCGCCTCGACCCGGTCGATGACGATGGCGGCAAGCTCGGCGGAGTGGCGCTGGCGCAGCAGCGCCGGACCCGCGGCCAGCAGCCGGCCAAGCAATTCGCTGCGCAGGCGCCGCCGCGCCGTGGCACCGGCCTCGAACGCGGCGCGCTCGCCCAGGAACGCGAGACCGGCGCGGATCACCGCCAGGACCGCGAAGGCCGCAAGGCTCCAGCGTGCCGGGGAGTCGCCATGCAAAATGGCGCCCAGCGCGGCGCCCGCGGCGATAGCCTGGCCAATCGCCGCGAGGGTGCCGCCCAGGCCCAGCGCAATCACGGGCCGAGCGGCCCGCCGCCCGAGCCTGGTCTGCTCGGCGAGAAACGGGTTCTGCTTTCGGCGGGCGCGCGGCATGCGGGGGTGGTTTAGCGTACGGGCCGGTGATTGACAGTCTGGGCAAGGCGGCGTGAATCGGCCAAATGCCCGAACCCGCACTGCCCTTCCGCCGCCCCGGCCGGCTGGCGGTCGGCCTCGTCGTGGCCCTGGTCGCGCTCAATCTGCGGCCGGCGCTGACCGGCGTGGCACCCGTGCTGACGGAAATCATGCGCGGCACGGGGCTCGACGCCGGCGGCGCGAGCGCGCTGGCCACCTTGCCGGTTCTCTGCCTCGGGCTTGCCAGCGCCGCAGCGACGCCCCTGGTCCGCAGACTAGGACTCGAGCGGGCGGTCCTGGTGCTGTTGGCCATCATCATCGCCGGGCTGGCGCTGCGGGGCACCGGCAGCCTCGCCGCCCTCTTTGCCGGTTCGCTGCTGGCCGGGGCCGGGATCGGTCTTGGCAACGTGCTGATGCCGACCATCCTGAAGCGTGATTTCGCCGGACATCCGGCGCTGATGACGGGCATCTACACGACGATGCTGTGCCTGGGTGCCGCGATCGCCGCGGCCGTGGCCGTGCCGCTGCTGGATGTGACGGGCGGCTGGTCCGGCTCGCTCGCATTCTGGGCATGGCCGGCGCTCGCGGCGCTGGTGATCGCCGGATGGGTCTGGCGGGGACATATCTTTCGGCCCGCCCCGGCCGAGAGGCTGCATTCGCCTGGCGGTCCGCCGCTGCTGCGCAGCCCCCTTGCATGGCAGGTCACAGTCTTCATGGGTCTGCAATCCATGCTGGCCTATGCGGTGTTTGCCTGGCTCGCGCCGATGCTGCGCAGTCGCGGTGACGACGCGCAGGTCGCCGGCCTCGTCGTCTCGGTCTGCGTGCTGACGCAGATGGTCGCCTCGCTGCCGATGCCGGCGCTCGCGGTGCGGCTGCGCAACCAGGGCGTGCCGGCGGCGGTCAGCATCGCAATGATCGTCGGCAGCTTCGTGGCCCTCGCCCGTGGACCGCTGGAGTGGCAGTGGGTGATGGCGGCGACGCTGGGCCTCGGTGCCGGGGCGGCCTTCGCGCTGGCGATCACACTCATGGTGCTGCGCAGCGGCGACAGCAGGGTTGCCGCCAGCCTGTCCAGCATGTCGCAGGGCTTCGGCTACACCATCGCCGCCTGCGGCCCGCTGCTGGTGGGCGTTCTGCACGGTCGCACCGGAGGCTGGGGCGGGGCGGAGGCGTTGTTCGTGGTCGTGGGGGCGGGCGCATCGATCGCCGGCGGCCTGGCGGGCCGGCCGCTCGTGCTGCGCTAGCCGGGGTCAGTCGACCGGCTCCTCGCCAGGAGGATCGCGTCGCGGCGGCGATAGCGGAATATCGAGCAGATAGTGGGTGCCGCCGTCCTGTGTCACGGTGAGAGCGGCACCGAGCTGGCGGGCGAAGCCGCGGATCAGTTGCAGGCCGATCCCGTCACGCATTCCGGTTTCGGTCTCGCCGCTGCCGTCGGGAATGCCGATCCCGTCATCCTCGATCGCAAGCAGTGCCCGCCGATTGTTGTCGCCCGCCTGCGGGACGCCTTCGAGCCGGACGCTGATGTGCCCGCTGCGCCCACCGGGAAAGGCGTATTTCGCGGCGTTGCTGACCGCCTCCGTCACGATCAGCGCCAGCGGTACAGCCTGATCCGACGAGATCTCCAGCTCGGACGCCTGGATATCGAGCTTGATGCGGCCGCCGGCCGGGGTCTCGCCGATGGCCTGCAGCAATTGCGCGCACAGCTCGGCGAGGAAGCCGCGCATGTTGATCGCCCGCAGCTCGTCATGGGCGTACAGATGCCGGTGCAGCGTCGCGAGGGCGCGGATGCGGTCGCGCGCCGCCTGGAACTCCGCCCGCGCCTCGGGCTGGCGGATACGCGAAGCCTGCAAGTTGAGCAGAGAGGCGATGATCTGCAGATTGTTCTTCACCCGATGATGAATCTCCTGCATCAGCAAATCCTGGCGCGCGGCGGCCGCGCGCAGCTCCGCCTCGCGCCCGCGCAGGGCGCTGCTGGCGCGGTCAAAAGTCTGCGCCAGTTCGACGATCTCGGACGGCGCACCGCTGAGCGGTCCGGGGTCGAACAGGCCGCCGTCGCGCCATGAGCGCACCGCCCGCGAGAGTCGCCGGACGGGCTGCACCATCAGCAGGCGGCCGCCCCATGCCACGGCGACCAGCGCCGCCAACAGCAGTAACCCGAGTTCGGCGAGCCAGCTCCCCAACGCCGCCTGGGCGCGTGCGACGTCGGCGGCGGCCGGCACCGCCACGACCAGCATTGGCCCGGCGCGCAGTTGCCGTGCGGCGTATGCAAACAGACTGCCTGATCTTGCCGGCCGCGACGCGCGGCGCCCGATCCGGACGCAGCAACGCGGCAAGCACGGGCTGGGCCGGCTCCGCGCCGGGGCCGCGCGCGATCTCCGCGGCCGGGCCGACCGGAATCAGTTGATGGCGGCTGTCCATGAGCCAGGTCGCGACGCCCGGCACCAGGTCGGGCGAGGAGGCAGGCAGTTCCAGCCAGTCGATCCCCAAATCGGCCATAAGCGCGCCGGTCGCGAGCGGCACGCCGGCCATGATCGTTGCTTGGCCCGGGATCGCACCCGGATTGACCACACTCACCTCGAACTGACCGCTGTCCCGGATTCTCGCCAGTAGTGGCGCAGGCGCCGCCTGACTTGTCGCCAGACCGGCCGCGCATCGAGGCCGGCCATCCCAGTCTGTGACCGCGAGCTGCCGATAGCGATCGCCGAGCACACGCACGGCCCAGCCAAGCTGGCTCGCACATCCGCTCTGCTCGTCCGTCACCGAAAGGGCGGCGCCCAAGCCGAACAACACCTGTCCGGTCTGGTCGAGAATGGCGTCCTCGCGGGCGGCAAGAGCGGCCGCCAGCCGCACTGCGCGGTCAGCGGGTTGTCGCGCCACCATACGGGAGGTTTGCCATGCGATCGAAGCCGCCATGACGAACAGCGGAACGGCCGCCACGACGACCAGAAGGAGCAGCCGGGCCCGGACTGACGACATACCGCCCAACGACCAGCCCTGGGCCAGAGCACCGGGCCAACGAACAAGCATGGCGCCTGACTCTATTTCTTCCGATTCTCCTCGATCAGTCGCAGCAACTCCTCAGGGACCGGCTCCCGCGCCACGCTGTCGTACATCGTGTGCAGCCCCCGATCGAGCCAGATATCGAAAGCACGTGGCGGCTTGCGAGGACCAGACCTGACCGAGCCCTTTTCCGGCGGATCTTCCGGAGCCGGTTCTTTCCGCCGTGCCATGACAGCCTGTCTCATGCCCGTAAGTGCGTTCGGGTGCGCCGACGACCGCTCGGCAGCGCACCCTCGTCAGACGCAATAGCAGGTCCGGCGTTAAAGCAAAGAATGGGCGTCGGCCTTTAGGGAACGATTCCCGATCCGGGGCTGCTCGGACGACCGGCGCCCCTGGCCCTCGGCCCCTTCGCCCAGCAGCCACGTCTCGAGCTGCCGGCGGGCGCGGAACACCCGGCTCTTGGCGGTCCCGACCGCGCAGCCGGTGGCGTCCGCCAGCGCCTCGTAACTCATGCCGTGGATGACGACCATGACCAGCGCCTCGCGCTGATCGGACGGCAGGCGGGTCATGGCGGAGGACAGTTCCTTCAGCGCCAGCCGGTCTTCGTGCGGTGCCGCAGTGGCGAAGGTTGCCGCCGGCACGTCGTCGATATCCGTGGTATCACGCCGCTTGCGCAGATTCGAGATGAAGCGGTTGCGCAGGATGCGGTGCATCCACGCGGCGAAGTTCGTGCCCGGAATGAAGCTGTCCTGCGCCGATAGCGCGTTGCACACGGCGTCCTGCACCAGATCCTCCGCCGCGGCACGATTGCGGGTCAGGGCAAGCGCCTGAACGCGCAGCTTGGGGAGGATGGTGATGACTTGCTCGTGGAAGACCTCGGAGGTCATTGATGGCTCCCGCCTCGTTATCAGATGGACGGGCAATGAACGGCGGCCGCGAATGGTTGCGAGAGGTGGCTCACGAATGCGCGATCTGCCACGAGGGCGAATTGTCAGCCGGCCATGCGAATGCGATGGAACAGGGTATGCTACATTGCTCCCCTCGGCGACGCCGGCCGGGCCGCCTGGTCCGGAGGCATCGGCGCATCGCTGACGGCGAGCGCCAGGCGGGCGCGGGCGCGGGAGACGCGAGCCTTCACGGTGCCGACCGGCACGCCGCACACGATCGCCGCCTCCTCGTAACTGAGGCCCTGGGCGCCGACCAGCACCAGGGCCTCTCGCAGCATCGGCGGCAGCGCGAACAAATGCCGCGCCAGATCGGCCAGGACGGCATGGTCCGGTTGGTTGGTTGTGGCGGGCTGCCCGGCTATGCCGGAGCGTTCGATCGCAGCACGTTCGGTGCGGCGACGGCGAGCCTGCTCGTAGAAGATGTTGCGCTGGATGGTGAACACCCAGGCGCGCAGGCTGGTCCCCTGCTGGTACTGCGACAGTGCCGAAAGCGCGCGCAGCACGACTTCCTGTACCAGATCGTCGGCCTCGCCGCTATGCCGCACCAGGAACCGGGCGTAGGCGCGCAATTCGGGCAGCAGCCCGATCAACGCGCCGCGCGGGTCGTGTTCATTCAAGATAGGGTGTCTTTCGCTTTTGCGCGCCGCACCCAAAGCCGAGGCTTGCGCATCCTGCAAGAGGCCAGCATCCCATGACCAGCCTGCATCGCGAAGAGCTGATCCGCCTCCTGCCCTACGCGCGCCGGTACGCGCGCGCGCTCACCCGCAGCCAACGCGACGGCGACGGGTTGGTGGCCGACAGCCTCAAGGCGCTGCTGGCTGATGAAGCCCCATCCTCGCAGCCCAGGCTCGCGCTATACCGTGCGATCACCCGGCGCTTCAACGAGCAGGTGCCAACCGCCGCGCCGACCGGCCTCAGTCATGTGCAGCGGCAGTTGCTGCTGCTGACGGCGCTGGAGGAACTGCCACCCGACGAGGCGGCAGAGGTCGTGGGAATCCCGCCGCACGAGGCCGGCGCCCTGCTCAGCGGCGCGCGCGATCAATTGCGTGCGGCGACCGCCACCGATGTGCTGATCATCGAGGACGAGCCGATCATCGCCATGGACATCGACGAACTGGTGACGGAGTGCGGTCATCGAGTGGTCGGCGTGGCGGCGACCGAGAGCGAGGCGATCGCCATCGCCGCCCGCGAGCGGCCGGGGCTGATCCTCGCCGACATCAATCTTGGCGCCGGCGGCGATGGGGCGCACGCGGTGTCGCGCATCCTGCGCCACCTCGACGCGCCAGTGATTTTCGTCACAGCCTATCCGGAGCGTCTGCTGACCGGCGAGGGGCTGGAACCCCCCTTCGTCATCACCAAGCCGTTCGAGCCGCTGACCCTCGCCATCGCCACCTTCCAGGCGGTCACCGGAGGCGTGCGACTGGACTAGCCTCCCGGACGGTGCAAGCGTTCGCCCACGCATCGATTTGGCGGAGGCGCCCCCATGCTGCTGAGCTGGACCATCGTCTTCCTGGTCGTGGCCCTCGTCGCGGCCGTGCTAGGCTTCTCCGGTCTTGCGTCGGTGGCGGCGACGATCGCACGATTGCTGTTCGGCATCTTTCTGGTGCTGTTCCTGCTGGCGCTGCTGGCGAGCGCCGGCTACCTGCATTTTGGTCACCACCGCTTCTGACACGCGGGCGAGCGCCGCGCGCAACCCACGCCGCCCCGAGCGTTGACTCGCCTGCCCTCGCGCATCGACGGGCCCAGGAGAACGGATGGACCAGCAGCAGATGGATCAATGCCCGGCTGACGGTGAGAAGATCGCGGCGCAGCGTGGGGTGGCGCGCCAGGGCTTCTACTACGTGCATCCGCTGTTGGCCGGCCCGCTGCGCGACTGGCCGGCGCTGTTCGACAGGATTGCCGGGATGGGATTCGGCAGCATTGTCCTGGCACCCCCGTTCGCGGCGGCGTCCGTCCTGCTGGCGGAGGATTTTGATACGATCCATCCGGCACTCGCGTGGGACGGCGATGCGGCGAGCGCACTGCGTTTCATCGACGCGGCCTGCCGCGACCGCGGATTGGGCTGGCTGCTCGATGTCGTGCTGGACCGGGTGGCGCCGGACGGAATCATCGCCCGCGCCGAACCGGGCCTGTTCGCGGCATCGCCACGTGGCCGGATCGATCCGCGTCAAGGGGAGGCCGCGGCGCGGGCTCGGTTCGACAGCGAGGCCGAAGCGCTGGCGGAATGGTGGGGACAGCCGCCTGCAAGCGTGGGCCCAGGCCGGTGCGGGCGGCTTTCGGCTGCTTGGCCTGTCCGCAACCCCCGCCCCGGTGCTGCGTGCTATCACTCGCCGCGCTGGCGGCGATAGCCGGCTGATGATCGGCTGGACCGACGGGTTGCGCGATGCCGAACTTGCCGACTTGGCCGGAAGCGGGTTGGACCTGACCAGCCTGTGCCTCGACGGATGGGATTTCGCCGCCGACTGGCTGTGGACCCGGCTCGCCGCCTGCGAGCGCGTGGCGCCCGTGCTCGCCTGCGTCGAGCCGCCTTTCGGGCGCCGTGCGGCGGCGCGGCTCGGCGATTCTTCGCTGGTGCCGCGCGCGCTGATCCGGCTAGTGGCCACCGCGGCCGCGATGGGCGATGGCTGGATGATGCCGATGGGCTTCGAGCAAGGCGCCACGGCCCCGCTCGACCCGCGGCGCAGCATCCCGGAAGACCTCGATGGAACCGTCGATATCGCGTCTGAGATCGCTCAGGCCAGCGCCGCCGCTGCGACACAAGCAACTTCCGGCGTCCGCCCGATTGCGGCCCCGGGTCTGGAGGCCACGGCATTCGTGCGCGGCGCCGGCCGACCGCAAGCGCTCGTCCTGGCCAATCCCGACCTGGCGAGCACGCGCGCCGTCGACTCCGCCGCCGCCGCAGCCGGCCTGGGGTGCGATGCGCCGGCACGCCTGACCCTTAGCCCCGGCGAGGTGCGCACGCTGCCGTTGGCGCCGATGCGCCCGATCCGCCGCGGTCGCCATCCCCTGACGGCGACCGCCAAAGCGGCCACAGAGGCCGCGCGCGTCGCCATAGAGCGGGTGACCCCGGACGTCGATTCCGGGCGCTTTGCCATCAAGCGGTGCGCGGGCGACACAGTGACTGTCGAGGCGGATATCATCTGCGACGGCCATGACCGGCTGGCAGCGATGCTGCAATGGCGCGCCGCCGACGAGCAGGATTGGTCGGAGGCACGAATGACGCCGCTGGGCAATGATCGTTGCCGCGCCCAGTTCGCCGTGCCCAGAGTTCGGCCGCTGGCTGTTCCGTGTGCAAGCCTGGCGCGACGTGTTCGCGACATACCGCGACGAGCTGGCCAAGAAAACCGCCGCCGGACTCGACGTGCATTTGGAGGTGGCCGAAGGACGGGTACTGGTCGCCGAGGCAGCGGAGCGTTCGCCGCCGCTTGCTGCCACGCTCGCCGCACTGGACGCGCAGGACGCGACGGGTTCGGCCATTCTGTTATCGGCCGATCTGGCGGCGGCGATGGCGAAGGCCGATCCGCGCCCGTTCAGCATCACCAGTCCCGTCCGCCTGATCGAGGCCGACCGCGGGCTGGCGCGCTTCGCGTCGTGGTACGAGATCTTCCCGCGGTCCATGAGCGATGACGAAGGGCGGCACGGCACGTTCGACGACGTGATCCGCCACCTGCCGCGCATCCGCGACATGGGATTCGACGTGCTGTATTTTCCGCCGATCTCGCCCATCGGCCGCACCAATCGCAAGGGCCGCAACAACACGCTGCATCCGTCCCCGGACGATCCCGGCAGCCCCTATGCGATCGGCAGCGAGGAGGGCGGCCACGATGCGATCCATCCGCAGCTTGGCACGCTCGACGACTTCCGGCGGCTGCGCGAGGCGGCCGCGAATCACGGGCTTGAGATCGCGCTGGATTTCGCCATCCAATGCTCACCCGACCACCCGTGGCTGCGCCAGCACAAGAGGTGGTTCGACTGGCGCCCCGACGGGTCGCTGCGCTACGCCGAGAATCCGCCGAAGAAATACGAGGACATCGTCAACGTCGATTTCTATGCGCCGGAGGCCATTCCCGATCTGTGGGTGGCGCTGTGCGAGGTGGTGCTGTTCTGGGCGCAGCAGGGCGTGCGCATCTTTCGCGTGGACAATCCGCACACGAAGCCGCTGCCGTTCTGGGAATGGCTGATCGGCGAGGTTCGCGCGGCGCATCCGGGCACCATTTTCCTGTCCGAAGCGTTCACCCGGCCGAAGATGATGTACCGCCTCGCCAAGCTCGGCTTCACGCAGTCCTATACCTATTTCACTTGGCGCAACACGAAGCGCGAGCTGACGGAGTACCTCACCGAGCTATCCGAGGGCGAGCCCCGCGAGTTCTTCCGGCCCAACTTCTTCGTCAACACGCCCGATATCAACCCCCCGTTCCTGCAAACCTCGGGGCGGGCCGGCTTCCTCATCCGCGCAACACTGGCCGCGACGCTGTCCGGGTTGTGGGGCGTCTATTGCGGGTTCGAGCTATGCGAGGCGACGCCGCTGCCCGGACGCGAGGAATATCTGGACAGCGAGAAATACCAGATCCGCGCCTGGGATTGGCAGAGGCCGGGCAACATCGTGCCTGACATCGCGCGGCTCAATCGCATAAGGCGCCTGAACCCCGCGTTGCAGACGCATCTCGGCGTGACCTTCCTGCCGGCCGACAATGACCAGGTGCTGTTCTTCGAGAAGGCGACTCCGGATCGCAGCAACGTTGTCCTGGTCGCCATTAGCCTCGACCCGCACGCCGCCCAGTCGGCGGCGATCGAGCTGCCCTTGTGGCAATGGGGGCTGCCCGATCACGCGACGCTGGCCTGCGAGGATCTGCTGCATGACACCCAGTTCACGCTGACCTCGAAATGGCAGCGTGCGACGCTTACGCCGCAGGCGCCCTGCACGATCTGGCGCGTCCGCCCCGCCACCTGAGGTCAGCACTCCATGAGCGAAAGCACGGCATCCGACCCGCTATGGTACAAGGACGCCATCATCTATCAGCTGCATGTCAAGTCGTTCTTCGATTCCAACAACGACGGCGTCGGCGATTTCCAGGGCCTGATCGCCAAGCTGGACTATCTGGCCGAGCTGGGGGTGACGGCGGTCTGGCTGCTGCCCTTCTATCCGAGCCCGCGCCGCGACGACGGCTATGACATCGCCGAGTATCGCGGCGTTCATCCCGAGTATGGAACACTGGCCGATGTCCGCCAGTTCATCGAGGCGGCGCACGCGCGCGGCCTGCGCGTGATCACCGAGCTGGTCATCAACCACACCAGCGACCAGCACCCCTGGTTCCAGCGCGCCCGGCACGCGCCGAAAGGCTCGCCGGAGCGGGATTTCTATGTCTGGGCAGACGACGACAAGCGCTACGCCGAGACACGGATCATCTTCATCGACACCGAGAAAAGCAACTGGACCTGGGACGAGGTGGCAGGCGCCTATTACTGGCACCGCTTCTACGCGCACCAGCCCGACCTCAATTTCGACAATCCGCTGGTGCTCGACGAGGTGCTGTCGGTCATGCGATTCTGGCTCGATCTCGGCATCGACGGGTTGCGGCTCGACGCCGTGCCGTATCTGGTGGAGCGCGACGGCACGATCAACGAGAACCTGCCGGAGACGCACGCCGTCCTGAAGCGCATCCGCGCGGAACTCGACCTGCACGCGCCGGGACGGATGCTGCTGGCCGAGGCGAACCAGTGGCCGGAGGACGCCCAGCAATATTTCGGCGAGGGCGACGAGTGCCACATGTGCTTCCACTTCCCGCTGATGCCGCGCATGTACATGGCGATCGCCCGCGAGGACCGCTTTCCCGTCACCGACATCATGCGCCAGACTCCCGACATTCCGCACAACTGCCAATGGGCGATCTTCCTGCGCAATCATGACGAGCTGACGCTGGAGATGGTCACGGACAGCGAGCGCGACTATCTGTGGGAGACCTATGCCACCGACAAGCGCGCCCGGCTCAATCTGGGCATCCGTCGGCGCCTGGCGCCGTTGCTGGAACGCGACCGTCGGCGCATCGAGCTGATGAACGGCCTGCTGCTGACCATGCCCGGGACGCCAGTCATCTACTACGGTGACGAGATCGGCATGGGCGACAACATCCATCTGGGCGACCGCGACGGCGTGCGCACGCCGATGCAGTGGTCACCCGACCGCAACGGCGGCTTCTCGCGGGCCGATCCGGCTGCGCTGGTACTGCCGCCGATCATGGATCCGCTGTACGGCTTCCAGGCCGTCAATGTCGAGGCGCAGGCGCGCGATCCGCATTCGACCCTGAACTGGACACGGCGCGTGCTGGCGGGTCGCAAGCGTTTCGTGGCGTTCGGTCGTGGCACCCTGCGCTTCCTCTATCCGGGAAATCGCAAGGTGCTGGCCTTCCTGCGGGAATATGCCGATGACGAGACGGAGCAGACGATCCTGTGCATCTGCAATTTGTCCCGTTCGCCGCAACCGGTCGAACTTGACCTCTCCGCCTTCAGCGGCCGCGTTCCGGTCGAACTGGCGGGCGGCTCCGCGTTCCCGCCGATCGGCCAGCTTCCGTATCTGCTGACGCTGGCCGGCTATGGCATGTTCGTGTTCCTGCTCACCTCCGAGGCACATCTGCCGGCCTGGTACACGCGCCCGCCCGAGCCGCTGCCGGAGTTCGCGACGCTTGTGCTGCGCACCGGCATCGAGGACGTCCTGGCGCACGCCAGTCGCGCGCTGCTCGAGCAGGAGGCGCTTCCCGCCTATATCGAAAAGCGCCGCTGGTTCGCCTCGAAATCCGAGTCTGTGCGATCGGTGCGCGTGGCTTACGCGCTGCCGCTCGCCTGCGCGCGGGACGTATTGCTGGCCGAGATCACCGTCGAGCTGCCCGAACGCCACGAGAGCTATGTGCTGCCACTCGCGATCGCCTGGGAGGAGTCAGGCGGCGGCGCCCTGCCGCAGCAATTGGCGCTGGCGCGGGTGCGACGCGGCCGGCGCGTCGGCATGCTGACGGATGGTTTCGCGGTGGACGCGCTGGCGCTGTGCGTCCTGGACATGTTGCGCCAGGGTGCCAGCCTGCCACTCCACGATGGCTCGCTGGAGTTTCGCCGAACTTCGCGCATGGAGAGCTTGGAACTGCCGCCGTCGCCGGAAATTCATCGCCTGTCCGCCGAGCAGTCGAACAGCTCGCTCATCGTGGCCGACGCGGCGGTGCTGAAGATCGTGCGCCGGGTTACGATCGGCGTTCATCCGGAGGCGGAGATGACGCGCTACCTGACAGAGCGCGGCTTCGCGCATACCGCGCCCCTGTTGGGCGAGGTGGTGCGCGTGGCGCCGGACGGCACGCCGCACACCCTGATGATTGTGCAAGGCTTCGTGCGCAACCAGGGCGACGGGTGGAGTTGGACCCTCGACTATCTTGGTCGCGCGGTGGAGGAGCTTGCCGTGACCGAAACGGATGACGGCGCGCGCCAGGATGCGTTCGAGGAGTATGACCTGTTCGCTGGGAATCTCGGTCGCCGCCTGGCCGAGCTGCACGAGGCGTTGGCGCAGCCGAGCGATCAGCCGGATTTCGCGCCGCGCGAGGCCGACGCCGCGATCTGCGATGCCTGGGCGGACAGTGCCAGCGAGCAGCTGGATTTGGCGCTGACGCTGCTGCGCGCGCCGCGCGACTGGCCGGACGCGGAGACACAGCTCATGGCCGAGCGCATCATCGCCCAGGAGGCCGCGCTGCGCGATGCGATCCGCAGGCTCGCGCGGGCGGGGATCGGCGCGCTCGATTGTCGCGTGCATGGCGACTTCCATTTGGGTCAGGTGCTGGTGGTGCAGAGCGACGCCTACATCATCGATTTCGAGGGCGAGCCGGCGCGGCCGCTGGAGCAGCGTCGCGCGAAATCGAGTCCGCTGCGCGACGTGGCGGGCCTGCTGCGCAGCTTCGATTATGCCGCCGCGGCCGCAGGGTCGTCGGGCCGCACCCTCGCATCCGCGACCACGGACGAGCGGCGCGGTGCCCTGCTGCACCAGTTCCGCGATGCCGCCACGCGTGTCTTCATGGAGCAATATCGCGCCGTGCTGCATGACAGTGCCACGCCCTGGGTCTCGCGTGAGGCGGAGCAGCCATTGCTGGACCTGTTCCTGATCGAGAAAGCCGCGTACGAGATCCGCTACGAGGCGGCCAACCGGCCGACTTGGCTCGCAATCCCGCTTGGCGGATTGAATTTGATTGCCGAACGCATGTTGGCGCCGGAACTCGTCGCATGAGCGGATCGCCGCGCCTTGAGCAGGGTGCCATCGATGCGATCGTGCAGGCGCGACACGGGGACCCGTTCGCCGTGCTGGGTCCGCACGAGGTCGAGGGCGGGTGTGCCGTTCGCGCGCTGCTGCCGGAGGCGACAGCCGTGGCCGCAATCGTCGCCGAGGGCGAGCACGTTCTCGCCACGCTCGAGCGCATCGACCCGGCGGGGTTCTGGGTGGGGTTGCTGCCGGCGCGGGTGCCGTACCGGCTGCGTGTCACCGAGAGCGGCGGCGAGCGGATCATCCACGATCCCTACGCCTTTCCTCCCGTGCTGGGCGAGCTCGACATCTATCTGATGGCGGAGGGCCGACATCGCGAACTGGGCCGCGTGCTGGGGGCGCATGTCATCACCTTCGAGGGCGTCCGGGGCGTGCGCTTCGCGGTCTGGGCGCCGAACGCGCGCCGCGCGAGCGTGGTGGGCAGTTTCAACGCCTGGGATGGACGACGTCATCCGATGCGGCTGCGCCAGGGGCCGGGCGTATGGGAGCTGTTCATTCCGGAATTGCAAGCGGGGGCGCTCTACAAATACGAGCTGCTCGGCCCGGACGGCGCGCTGCTGCCGCTAAAGGCCGATCCGGTCGCCACCGCCGACGAGTGCCCGCCGGCCACTGCGTCGATCGTCGTGGATGAGCGGTGGCATTGGCGCAACCGCGATTTCCAGCCACGCCAGTCGTCCGACGCGCCCATCGCCATCTATGAAGCGCACGCCTTTTCCTGGTTGCACGACGCCGATGCCACGGAGCATGGCTGGGAATTGCTGGCCGACCGGCTCGTGCCCTACGTGAAGCAGATGGGCTTCACCCATGTCGAGCTGATGCCGATCATGGAGCATCCGTTCGGCGGCTCCTGGGGCTATCAGCCGCTCGGGCAATTCGCGCCGAGCGCGCGGCTGGGGCCGCCGAGTGCCTTCGCGGCATTCGTGGACCGATGCCACGAGGCGGGGATCGGTCTGATCCTGGATTGGGTGCCGGCGCATTTCCCGTCCGACGCGTACGGGCTGGCGCGCTTCGACGGCACGCCGCTGTACGAGCACGCCGACCCGAAGGAAGGCTATCACCCGGACTGGAACACGTACATCTTCAATCTCGGCCGCAACGAGGTGCGCGGCTTCCTGATCGCCTCCGCCCTGCATTGGCTGGAGCATTACCGCGTCGATGGCTTGCGCGTCGATGCCGTCGCCTCCATGCTGTATCGCGACTACAGCCGGCGCGAAGGCGAGTGGGTGCCCAACCGTTACGGCGGCCGCGAGAACCTGGAAGCGGTCTCGTTCCTTCAGGAACTGTCCACGGTGATCCGCGAGCGCTGCCCGCACGCGGTGCTGATCGCCGAGGAGAGCACGGCATGGCCCGGCGTCACCCGGACCGCAGGCGACGGCGGCCTCGGCTTCCACTACAAATGGAACATGGGCTGGATGCACGATACCTTGCACTACATGCAGGAGAATCCGATCCATCGCCGCTGGCATCACGACCAGCTGACGTTCGGCCTGATCTACGCCTTCAGCGAACGTTTCATCCTGCCGCTGTCGCATGACGAGGTGGTGTACGGAAAGGGCTCGCTGATCGGCAAGATGCCGGGTGACGAATGGCAGAAATTCGCCAATCTGCGTGCGTATTTCGGCTTCATGTGGACCCATCCGGGCAAGAAGCTGCTGTTCATGGGCGGCGAGATCGCGCAGTGGCGCGAGTGGAACCACGATACCGGCCTCGACTGGGATCTGCTGGACCAGCCGCGCCACGCCGGCATCCAGCGCCTGGTGCGCGATCTGAACGCGCTGTATCGCGACCGCCCTGCCCTGCACCGGCGCGACAGCGAGTTCGAGCGGCTTCCGCTGGGTGGTGATCGACGACCGCGAGCAGAGCGTGTTCGCCTATCTGCGTTTCGGCGACGAGGGCGATCCGCCGATGCTGGCGGTCTGCAATTTCACGCCGCTCCCGCGTGCGGGCTACCGCGTGGGTGTGCCGCGGGGTGGTGCGTGGCGCGAGGTGCTGAACACGGATTCCGAGCTGTACGGCGGATCGAACCTGGGCAATGCCGGGCAGGTGCAGGCGGATTCGGCGGAGAGTCACGGGCTGCCGGCCTCGCTCGACCTGCTGCTGCCGCCGCTTGCGACGATCGTGCTGACGCCCGCGTGATGGCCGGGCAATTCGCGTATCCGCTGCCGTTCGGTGCGAACACGCGCCCGGACGGGCGCACGCAGTTCCGGCTGTGGGCGCCCGCGTGCATAAGCGTTGATCTGGAACGGCGGGATCACGCCCCGCTTCCCATGCAGGCGGACGGCGATGGCTGGTTCAGCATCGACGCCGAGGCGCCATTCGGCACGCGCTACCGCTTCGTGCTGCCGGACGGGTTGCGCGTGCCGGACCCGGCCTCGCGCGAGCAGGACGGGGACGTGCATGGCTGGAGCATCGTGTTCGACCCGCTGGCGCATGAATGGCAGAACGCCGACTGGCGCGGGCGGCCCTGGCACGAGGCGATCATATACGAGGCGCATGTCGGACTGATGGGCGGGTTCGTGGGCCTTGCCTCCCGGCTCGACGATCTGCGCGATCTGGGCGTCACGGCGATCGAGTTGATGCCGATCAACGATTTCCCCGGCCAGCGAAACTGGGGATATGACGGCGTTCTGCCCTATGCGCCGGATAGCAGCTATGGCACGCCGGGCGAGCTGAAGGCGTTGATCGACCGGGCGCACGGGCTTGGCCTGATGGTGTTCCTGGATGTCGTCTACAACCATTTCGGTCCGGACGGTGCCTATCAGCACGTCTATGGCGGACAGTCCTTCTTCGACGAGGGCAAGCACTCCCCGTGGGGTGCGGCCATCGACTTCGATCGGCCGGAGGTTCGCCAGTACTTCATCGAGAACGCCATCTACTGGCTCGAGGAGTATCGGTTCGACGGATTGCGGTTCGATGCCGCCCACGCCTATGCAAACCCGGACTTCACCGACGCGATGGCGCGCGCCATCCGTGCCGCGGTCGGCCCCGATCGGTTCGTGCATCTGGTGCTCGAACACGAGGGCAATCTCGCACGCCATCTCCGTCCCGGCCTGTACGACGCGCAATGGGCGGACGACACGCACCACGCGCTGCACGTGCTGCTGACCGGCGAGCGGGAGGGCTACTACGCCGACTACCAGGATGCCGCCGCGAAGCTCGCGCGCTCGCTGGCGGAGGGATTCTCCTGGCAGGGCGAAGTCAGCCATAAGGGCGAGAAACGGGGTGAGAGCACGCAGGGCCTGCCCACCACGGCGTTCGTGATCTGCCTGCAAAATCACGACCAGATCGGCAACCGCGCGATGGGAGAGCGGCTCGCCACACTCGCCGATGCCGAGGCGCTGCGCGCGGCCCAGGCGTTGCTGCTGCTCACGCCGCAAATCCCGCTGCTGTTCATGGGCGAGGAGACCGGCACGCGAGCGCCGTTCCTGTATTTCACCGACCATCACGACGAGCTGGCCGAGCTGGTGCGCGAGGGCCGCAGGCGCGAGTTCGCGGGCTTCGCCGCGTTCGCCGACGAGCGGCGGCGCGCGCGCATCCCTGACCCGAACGCGCCTGCGACCTTTGAGCTGTCGCGCCCGGATGCGACTGATCTCGACCGCACGACGCACGCGCATCTCCGCCTGCTGCTCGGCCTGCGCTTCCGGCACATCGTCCCGCGCATCACGGGAAGCCGGAGTCTTGGTGCCAGCGCTCTTTCCGGTTCGGGCGTCGTCGCGCGCTGGCTGCTGGGCGATGGCAGCGAACTGGTGCTCGCGTGCAATCTCGGCCAGACGCCGCTTGCGGCCGAGGCGCTCGATGGATCGCTGCTGTTCGAGAGCCACCGTGACGACGCGCGCAGACTTGCCGATGGCAGTCTTACCGCGCGCAGCACCGTGGCACTGATGCTGGAGGCCGGGTGAGCGACGATCCGCTCGCCGCTCTCGCCGAGGCGAGCGGTATCGCTCCGCGCTGGCAGGATTTCCAGTCGCGCTGGCATGCCGTAGCACCGGATACGCTACGCGCCGTGCTTGCGGCGTTGGGCATCGCCGCCGGGTCGGACGCGGAGATCGCCGGCAGCCTGGCGCGGCACCGCGAGGCCGAAGGGCTGCCAGCCCTGCTCACGGCGGCGCAGAATGAATGGTTCGACACGCCCGGCCCCTGCACGATCGAGCTGGAGGCGGGCGGCAGCATTGCGGGCAACGGGCGCACACGCATCGAGCAGGCCGGCTACCATCGCCTGATCTGCGGCGGGCAAATGGCGACGCTCGCGGTGGCGCCGCGCGCCTGCCATGGGTTGCCGCCAGGCCGGCCCTGGGGGATCGCGGCACAGCTCTACAGCCTGCGCCATGCCGGCGATGGCGGCATTGGCGATTTTCGGGCGCTCGCGGAGTTTGCCCGCGCCGCCGCGCGCCGTGGTGCCGATGCGGTAGCGATCAGCCCGGTACATGCCCAGTTCTCCGCCGATCCCGACCGCTTCAGCCCTTATGCGCCGTCGAGTCGCATCATGAGCAACGTGCTGCACGCGAGCGCGGACGGAGACGCGCGCCTGGAGGCGAACGCGCTGGTGGACTGGCCCGCGGCTGCACGCCTGCGGCTGACGCAGTTCCGACGCCGTTTCGTGGCCGGATCCGACGAGCACGCCCTCTCGGCGTTCCGCGCCGAGATGGGCGAGGCGCTGGAGCGTCATGCGCGGTTCGAGGCCCTGCACGCGCATTTCTACGGCAGCGATCCCGCCCTGTGGTCCTGGCGCAACTGGCCCGAGGCATATCGCGACCCGGCCAGCCCGGCGGTCGCGACATTTGCCGCCGAACACCCGCGCGAGGTGGAGTTTCACGCCTGGTTGCAGATGCTGGCCGATCACGAGCGGGGCGAGGCGCAGGCCGCGGCGCGCGCTGCAGGGATGCGCATCGGCCTCATCTCGGATCTGGCGGTGGGCGCCGATGGCGGCGGCAGCCATGCCTGGAGCCGGCAGGGCGAGATGATGATCGGCCTGTCCATCGGGGCGCCGCCTGATCTGCTGAACACGCAGGGGCAGAACTGGGGGATCTCGGCGTTCACCCCGCTTGGGCTGCGGCGGCACGGGTTTTCGGCATTCATCGAAATGCTGCGCGCTGCCTTGCGCCATGCGGGCGGCGTGCGCATCGACCACGCGATGGGGCTGCAACGGCTGTGGGTGATCCCGGACGGCGCACAGGCGCGCGACGGTGCCTATCTGACCTTTCCGGTGGACGACATGCTGCGGCTGCTGGCTCTCGAGTCGGTCCGGCATCAGGCGGTGGTGCTGGGCGAGGATCTCGGCACGGTGCCGGACGGATTTCAGGAGCGGCTGATGGCGCGCGACGCGCTCGGCATGCGCGTGCTGTGGTTCGAGCGCGACGGCGATCGTTTCAGGCCGCCGTCCGAGTGGTCGGCGCAGGCAGCCGCGATGACCAGCACGCACGACCTGCCCACCATCGCCGGATGGTGGCGCGGGCACGACATCGAATGGCGCACCAGGCTGCGCCTTTCGCCCGATCCGCAAGCCGAATGGGAGGAGCGGGAACGGGACCGTTCCTTGCTTTGGCAGACGATGCGCGAGAGTGGCGCCGCAACCGGCGAGCAACCGCAGCCCCCAGACACGTGGCGCGCCGTCGATGCCGGACTGTCGCACGTGGCGCGCGCAGCCTGCGCGCTGGCCCTGCTGCCGCTGGAGGACGTGCTGGCCCGCGACGAGCAGCCGAACCTGCCCGGCACCACGACCGAGCACCCGAACTGGCGCCGCCGCCTGCCCGGTCCGGCCGCAGATCTGCTGGATCCGCCGGAGGTGATCGCGCGACTGGACGCGGTGCGGCGCGACAGGAGCGGCTGAGCGTGCCCGTGCTGAGCGCCACGGCACGCCTGCAATTCCATCGCGACTTTCCGATGGACCGGGCAACCGCGCTGGTGCCGTATCTCTCGCGGCTCGGCATCAGCCACATTTACGCCTCGCCGCTGCTGACCGCGCGCCCGGGTTCGACGCACGGCTACGACATCGTCGATCACAACGCGATCAACCCCGAACTCGGCGGCGAGCCCGCGCTGCACAGGCTGATGGCCGCGTTGCGCGCGCACGAGATGGGGCTGATCCTGGACATCGTGCCGAACCACATGGGCGTCGGCGGCGCCGACAATGCGTGGTGGCTCGACGTGCTGGAATGGGGCCGCGCCTCGCCCTACGCGGGTTTCTTCGACATCGACTGGGATCCGCCCGACCCGAGCCTGCGCGGCAAGGTGCTGGCGCCGTTCCTGGGCGCCTCGTACGGCGAGTGCCTGGCGGACGGCGACATCGTCCTGAAGTTCGACGAGCAGGACGGACGCTTCTTCGCGTCGGTCTATGACGCGCACCGCTTTCCGATCGCGCCGCGCGACTATCCGACCATCCTGCGCGCGGCCGGCGGCTCGCTGGACGCGATGGCGGAGCCATTCGCCGGCGCGCTCGGCGCGGAGTCGCGCGACCGCGCGGCGATGGGGCGCGCCGCATTGGTAGAGGCGTTCCCCGCGCGCTTGCAGGCGTTCGCCACCGCGCTCGCGGCGTTCGCCTCCACGACCGAACAAGGCCGCCGGCACCTGCACATGCTCCTGGAGCGGCAATCCTATCGGCTTGCCTGGTGGCGCGCGGCGAGCGACGAGATCAATTGGCGCCGCTTCTTCGACATCAACGGCCTGGCGGGGATGCGCCAGGAGCGGCCCGAGGTGTTCGAGGCGACGCATGGCTTCGTGCTGCGGCTGTATGCCGAGGGGCTGATCGACGGGCTGCGGATCGACCATGTGGACGGCCTGGCCGACCCACGCGGCTACTGCCGCAAGCTGTTCCGCCGCCTGCTCGCGGAACACGCGAGGCGCCCCGCCGCACTGCGCGCCGAGCCGCCGGTGCTGTGGGTCGAGAAGATCCTGTTCGCGCATGAAAGCCTGCCCACGGATTGGCTGACCGACGGCACCACCGGCTACGACTTCATGAACGAGGTCTCGGCGATCCTGCACGATCCGGCAGGCGAGGCGCCGCTGACCCATCTCTGGCACAGCCTGTCGGGCCGCCCCGCCGCGTTCGAGGACGAGGTGGAGCCAGCCCGCCGGCAGACGCTGCGGCAGGCGCTGTCGAGCGAGCTCTGGGCCACGTCCGCCGCATTTCACCGCGTATTGCGCCGCAATCTGGCCACACGCGACTGGACACTTACACGCATCCGCCGCGCGCTCGAAGAAATCCTCGTGCACCTCCACACCTACCGCATCTATGCCGGGCTCGGCGGCGCGTCCGAGGGCGATGCGCAGGCCCTCGCCTGGGCGATGGCGGGCGCGCGCCGCACAACGCGCACCGCCGATGCGGGATTGCTCGACATCGTGGGCCGGCTGATCGCGGGCGTGGGACTGCGCGAGACACCGCCCGGAGCGGCGCGCACGGGATGGCTGCGGGCGATGGTGGCATTCCAGCAGCTCTCGGCGCCGACCGCGGCCAAGTCGGTCGAGGACACCGCGTTCTACCGCTACGGCCGCCTGCTCAGCCGCAACGAGGTCGGCAGCGAGCCGTCGCAATGGTCGCTGACCCCCGCGGCGTTTCATGCAAGTGCCCGCGAACGCCGCCGCCGGCTGCCGCGCGCGCTGCTGACGACTGCGACCCACGACCACAAGCGCGGCGAGGACACACGGGCGCGGCTCGCGGTGCTGAGCGAGATCCCGGCGGAGTGGGACATGGCGGTCGGCCGCTGGACACGGCTCAACGCATCGGTGAAGCGCGAGGTGGGCGGCGCCGCGGCCCCGGACACCGCCGACGAGCTGATGCTGTATCAGACGCTGGTTGCCGCCTGGCCGCTCGACCTCGCTGCCGATGACACCGAGGGACTGGCCGAGTTTCGCCATCGGGTGGGCGGATGGCTTGAAAAATCCCTGCGCGAGGCGAAGCGCCACAGCGAATGGGCGGCGCCGAACGAGGCTTATGAGCAAGCTTGCCAGGAGTTCCTGGGGCAATGTCTCGACCCGGCGCGCAGCGCGCCGCTGGCGCGGGAGATCGGCGAGTTTGCGATGCGCATCGCCCCCGCCGGGGCCGCAAACAGCCTGGCGCAGACGCTGTTGCGGCTGGCCAGCCCCGGCGTGCCCGATCTCTACCAGGGGGCCGAGTTCTGGGACTTCTCGCTGGTCGATCCCGACAATCGCCGCCCGGTCGATTTCGCGGCGCGCGAGGCGGCACTGGCTGGCGATGACCCGCCGGCGGCACTGCTCGCCACCTGGCGCGACGGCCGGGTGAAACAGACCCTGATCCGCCGCGCGCTGCGCCTGCGCCGGCGCGTGCCGGACCTGTTCGCGCGCGGCGCCTACGTGAAGCTGACCGCCGAGGGGCCGGAGGCGGATCGCGTGCTGGCCTTCGCCCGCGTCCACGGCGAACACGCGGCCCTGGTTGCGGTCGGCCGCCTGCTGGCGCCGCTGCTTGGCCCCGGCGCAACAACGCCGCTGCCGGCGGTCACGTCTTGGCGAGGAACCTCGCTCGCGCTGCCGCGTAACTTAATGTCACGAACCTGGTCGGACGTGCTCGGCGGAATGGTCCCCCGAGGCGGGCACGCGCCGGGGGGCGCCCGCATTCCCGTGGGCGAGTTGTTCGGCGCTCTGCCCGTGGCGCTTCTGGAGGCATGATGGAACGGCTGGTTGTCGTCTCGAACCGCGTGCCGGTGCCGTCCGCCGGAACCCAGGCGGGCGGTCTGGCGGTGGCGCTGGACGGATTGATGGATCGCCGTGGCGGCCTGTGGTTCGGCTGGAGCGGCAAAGTCGCCGAGGACGCCGGGCGCAAGAGCCCTACCATCGTGCATGAGGCCGGGGTGGACTACGCCACGATCGACCTCACCCCGGACGAACACGACCGCTATTACAACAATTTCTCGAACGGCGTGCTGTGGCCGCTGCTGCACACGATGCAGCAACTGATGCAGTACGACCGGGAAGACGCGCGCGCCTACCGCGACGTCAACACCCGCATGGCGCGGGCGCTGGCGCCGCTGCTGCATCCCGCGGACATTGTCTGGGTGCATGACTACCATCTGCTGCCGATGCCCTCCGCCCTGCGCGCCGCCGGCGTGCGCAACCCGATCGGCTTCTTTCTGCACATCCCCTTCGCGGCCACCGATGTGCTGGCGGCGGCGCCGGAGATGGGGGCGCTGGTGCGCGACATGCTGGGTGCCGACCTGATCGGCTTCCAGACCGAGAACGACGTGAGCAATTTCGCCAACGCGGCGGAGCTATTGGCCGGCTGCTCGCGCGCGCACGGCAACATGTTGCACGTGCCCGGCCCTGGCGGCGGCCGGCGCGTGCGGCTGGGCGTATTCCCTGTCGAGATCGAACCGCGCAGCTTTGCGCGCATGGCGGCCGATGCCGCGCACTCCGGTTGCGTACAGACCCTGCACCGCAGCCTGGATGGACAGCAATTGCTGCTCGCCGCCGAGCGTCTGGACCCCACGAAGGGGCTGTTGCAGCGGGTCGGCGGTTTGCGCACGCTGCTCGAAAAGCGGCCGGTATGGCGGCGGCGCGTCACGCTGCTGCAGATCGCCGCGAGTTCGCGCCAGGATGTGAGCAGCTACCAATCCCTGCGCGGCACGCTGGTGAGCGAGGCCGGCGCGCTCAATGCCGATCTGGGCGAAGCCGACTGGACGCCGATCCGCCTGGTTACCCGCGCGGTGGATCGGGCCGTCATCGCGGGCTATATGCGCTACGCCCGGGCCGGTCTGGTAACGCCGCTGCGCGACGGCATGAACCTCGTCGCGAAGGAATACGTGGCCGCGCAAGACCCCGCAGACCCCGGCGTGCTGGTCCTGTCGCGTTTCGCGGGCGCGGCCCAGCAGCTCGAAGCCGCCCTGCTGGTTAACCCGTACAATTCGGACGCGCTGGCGGAAGCGATCGAGGCCGCGCTGACGATGCGGCTGGGCGAGCGGCAGGAGCGGTGGCAGGCGCTGTGGCGCGCCATTGCGGACCGCTCGCCCGCGGCCTGGGGAAAGTCGTTCCTCACGGCGCTGCTGCGCGCGGCGGCCGCCGCCTCCATGCCCGAGCGCGGCTTGCGCGGGTTCGAACCGAACGCGCCGCCACGCGTCAGCGGCGATGTCCCGGTGGCCGGCCGCATGGTCTCCCGCTTCGGCCTCGGGCCGGGAGCCGTCCCGCTGAATTGACGCCGCGCTGCGCGCCGGGTTGATCCGCGGGGCCGGGTAAGCTATTCCGCCGCTTCCAGCGGCGACCCGCCGTGCCCAGGTAGCTCAGTTGGTAGAGCATGCGACTGAAAATCGCAGTGTCGGTGGTTCGATTCCGCCCCTGGGCACCATCAATGCCGACTTATTTGCCTGGCAGCGTCATCAGTCCCGGTGCGAACAGGTAGAAGCCGACGCCGATGATGACGAGGTAGCCCAGCAGGATGAAGGTCCATCCCATGTTGTGCCGGATCACCTCGCCTTCGTTGCGGACAAATCGGCTGGTGGAGACGCCGACGCTCGCCGTCTGGGGTGCCACCGGCTTGCCTACTTCGGCACCGAGAGAGTTCAGCGAGGGCAGAAGCAGCACCGGGAACCCCAACAAGCGCCCGACCGTGACCTGAAAGAAGCCGAACATCGCGTTGGTCGAGGTGTTGCTACCCGACAGCGCCACGCCGATCCAGCCGAGAATGGGCGAAACGATGATGAACGCCGGGCCGATCCGCGCGAAGCCGGTCGCGAGCGAGCGCCGCCATGCCGGAGAAATTGAAGATATAGGCAAGGCCGAAGATGAAGACGCCGACCAGCAGCGCGCCCCACATCTGATGCCAGGTGCGGCGGAACGCTTCCGCGTACTGTGCGGGCGTCATGCCGAGCAGCAGGCAGATGATCAGCCACGCGACCAGGATCGCGGTTCCGCCGATGAACGGCGCGAACACGAAGGCGGCGGCTACCTGTGTACCCGCGTGGATCGATGAACCCGCTGAGACCGCGAGCTTGAACCAGGCGATCCTCGGCAGCGGCGACCACGGGCCGGTCCAGAGCACCACGACGATGATCAGCACCAGGAACGGCAGCCAGGCGCGGAAGATCTGCGCGCCGGAAAGGCCGTGCGGCTCATCGCCCAGCCTTGCCGTTGCCGCATCGACCTGCTTTCCGCCATAGGCAAGCACCCGCCTCGGCCGCCAGAATTTCAGCAGCACCAGCAGCGCCGCGAAGCACACGATCGAGCCGGTCACATCCGGCAGATAGGGTCCGAGGAACACCGCGACCGGATATTGCCCGGCGATGTAGGCGAGGGAGCCCACCACGGCGAGCGGCCAGCCGTCGCGAAATCCGTCGCGCCCGGCCACGAGATAGATCAGTACCCAAGGCGGCAACAACGCCAGCACCGCGACGATGTGCGCGACCGAGGCGGAGAGCGCCAGCAACGGGAGGCCAGTCACCGCCGCAAGGGCGATGATCGGCACGCCAAGCGCGCCGAAGGAGACCGGTGCGTTGTTGGCGATCGCCGCGACCCGGATCGCGTCGAGATCGGGGATGCCCACGCCCACCAGGATCGGCGCCACGAAGGCCCAGGGATAGCCAAATCCGACCAACCCTTCGAGCAGCGCGCCGAATGCCCAGGCGAACAGGATCGTCTGCACGCGAACATCCGCGGTTCCCTGTGCCGTGAGCCAGCGCCGGAACTGGTCGAACACGCCGGTCAGCGTCAGCGAGTTGAACAGCATGACGCCCCAGAAGGTGATCCAATCGACCGCCCAGATACCGGTCAGCGAGCCGTAAAAGCCGGCACGGATGCCGGTGCCGACCGGCATGCCCCAGACCGCCGCCGCAAGGACAAAGGTGACGATCGCGCCGATCAGCACGGCAAGCCAGGCTGAAACCCTGTACACGGCCAGAAGCACGAGCAGCACCGCGACAGGCACGAGGGCGAGGATCCAGGTCACGAACAGATTGCCCGTCGGGTTCACAACTTGCGTAAACACCGCAATCCCTCCCCGCTTCTGCCCCGAGTTTCCACCACAAGCGGCGAGCGGAGACCCGGCAGGTGCTGCGCGACCCTGGAACGCTACTGCCGCATCGCGCAAGTCTCGGCAAGGTTTAAGACGCCATCTGCGTCCACGGCCACGCGGTAAGTCTCGCGCGCCTGAGACACGGAAACCAGCCCGTCGCGCACGTCGCGCGCGACCAGCGCCGGGTCGCGGCTGGCCGGGTCGCCCATGCCGCCGCCGCCCGGCAGCTGCAGCATCAGCCGCTCGCCCTCCGGTACTCCTTGCAGTCCCTTAGTCCGCAATGCCTGCCCCGATGCCAGATGGACGCCGCCCGGCATGCCGGCATGGCCGCCCTCGCGCCCCTTCGGCGGATGGGCGACGCGATCGAAGATCGCATTCACCATGAAGGGCTGTTCGCCCTTCGTGCCGATCACCATCAGCGGTCCGCAGCCGCCGCGCGTCCGCCCCGCACCGCCGCTGTCCGGGGTCAGTTCCTTGCGCCAAATCACGACGGGGGCCACGTTCTCGGTCGCCTCGATTGGCATCGTGCGCACGCCGGACGGAAAGGCCGTGCCGTCCAGCCCATCGCGCAGCCGCCGCGCCCCGGTCCCGCCCGAGTTGAAGGTGATGACCTCGAAATCCGGCAGGGGCGGCCGATTGCCGCCGCCTGGACCCGTGACCGAGGTGCCGCCGCGCAGCGGCGGATTCCACAGGCACGACGAGCCTTCGGCCGCGACGCGATCCGGCACCGCCTGATGCAGGCATCCCATCATCAGATCGGGCAGCAATTGTCCGGTGACGTGGCGCACCGCGACCGGACTCGGGCGCGGCGCGTTCAGGATGCAGCCTTCGGGGATGCGCATCCGCAACGGCAGCAGGCTGGCCCAGTTGTTCGGGATCGCGGGCGCCACCACGACCTTGATGCCAAAGCAGGCATAGGCGCGGGCATAGGCGGCGGGCACGTTGATGCCGCGTTGCGACAATCCGGAAGTGCCGGCGAAATCCACCGCGATGTGGTCGGCGGCAATCGTCATGGCGGCGCGCAGCACGACCGGCGCCTCGTATCCGTCGCCGCGCACCTCGGCGCGGAAAGTGCCACCCGGCAAGGTCGCGATCGCCTCCAGCGTGCCGCGCAGCGAGGCCTCGAAAATGAAGTCGGCGAGCGGATCGAGCCCATCCAGCGCGAACTCGTCCATCATCTGCACCAGCCGCCGCGCGCCGGCATCGTTGCAGGCACACAGCGAGTAGATGTCGCCTTCCAGCTCGACCGGAAGGCGCGATCCCATGCGCACGAACTCAAACAGCGTCTCGTTGGGCTGGCCTTTGTCGAAGCACTTGATGATCGGGATGTACAGGCCTTCCTCGAACACGCTGTGCGCATCGGCACCCATGCCGCGCCCACCCACGTCGATGACGTGTGCCGTGTTGGCGAACAGGCCGACGATCGCCCCGTTACGAAATGCCGGTGTCACCACGGTCAGGTCGTGCAGATGGCCGGTGCCGAGCCAGGGATCGTTGGTGATGTAATGATCGCCGGGGTGCATCCCCTCGGCCGGGAACTTCGCCAGGAAGTGCCCGACGCTTTCCATCATCGAATTGACGTGACCCGGTGTGCCCGTCACCGCCTGGGCCAGCATCCGGCCCTTGAGGTCGAAGATGCCGGCCGACAGGTCGCCGGCCTCGCGTACGGTGGTGGAAAACGCGGTGCGGATCATCGTCTGCGCCTGTTCTTCCACCACGGCGATCAGCCGGTTCCACATCACCTGCCGCCGGATCGACGCGAGCTGTTCGGCGGCTTCGGTCATGGCGTGTCCTCCCGAACCATGTCGATGCAACCGGTCGCGTCGATGCGCGCCGTCCAGCCCGGACCAACCAGGGTCGAGGTCTCCGCCTCGGCGATGATCGCGGGACCGGACAGGGTGGCACCGGGCGGCATGGCCGCGCGGTCGAACAAGGTCCATTCGCCGACCGTGCCGGTGGTGATGTTCCGGACCGCCCTTGTGCCGGCTTCACGTGGTCGCACGGCCAGCGGATCGGGGGGCAACGGCTCGGGTCGCGGCGGAACAGTTGCGACCGTCACGGCATAGCTCAGGATCTCGACGTCTGAGCCGGGCACCGGGCGATCGTACAGGCGCGCGTATTCCACGTCATAGGCAGCGCGGATCGCGGGAACGTCCGCCTCGGTCAGCATGCCCTGCGGCAGACCGACGGCGATCTCGTGCCCCTGCCCCACATAGCGCATGAAGGCGATGCGGCGTTCGACCGTCACGGTACCGAAGCTCCCCTGTTCGACGATCTCATTCGCCTCGCGCGCCATGTCGGCCAGCAGTCGGTTGATTGCGGTGATGTCGAGCGTGGCGAACCTTTGGTACAGGCTGCGCACCACCTCGTAGCCGACCGGCGCGCGCAGAAAACCGATGGCGCTGCCAACGCCGGCACCAGGCGGCACGATAATGCGCGCAATGCCGACTTTTTCCGCGACCCGATAGCCATGAACCGGACCGCCGCCGCCAAACGCGATCATAGCACGGCCATCATAGGTCGCACCCGCCTCGACGGCGTGGACGCGCGCAGCATTGGCCATGTTCTCGTCCACCATCTCGACCACGCCCAATGCCGCCATGCTCGGGTCCAGACGCAGCTTGTCTGCAACGTGCGTGACCAGCGCCGCAAGGGCGGCCGGCGCGTCGAGGCGCAGGGAACCGCCCGCGAAATGTTCGGGATCGTAGCGGCCGAGCAGTAGATTCGCGTCCGTCACCGCGGGATGCGTGCCGCCGCGCCCGTAGCACGCCGGTCCCGGATCAGCCCCCGCACTTTCGGGTCCGACCGCAAGCCGCCCCAGCGCATCGACATGCGCAAGGCTGCCGCCGCCGGCGCCGATCTCCACCATCTCGATGACGGGAATGCGCAGCGGCAGGCCCGATCCCTTCTTGAATCGGCCGATCCGCGCCACCTCGAAATCACGCGAACGCTGCGGCGTGTAATCGTCGATCAGACAGATCTTCGCCGTGGTGCCGCCCATGTCGAACGACAGCACCTGGTCCAGTGCGCGCGCGCGCGCGATGCTAGCGGCGAAGATGGCGCCCCCTGCCGGTCCGCTTTCGACCAGGCGGATCGGAAAGCGGCAAGCCGTCTCGATGGTGGTCAATCCCCCGCCCGACAGCATCAGGAAGATCGGCGCGGTGAGGCCCAAGGCGCGCAGTTCCGCCTCCAGACGGGTCAGATAGCGCGCCATCAGCGGCTGCACATAGGCATTGGCGGCGGTCGTCGAGAAGCGCTCCCATTCGCGCATCTCCGGCGAAACCTCGGATGACAGCGATATCGCGATGCCCGGCAGCGCATCGGCGAGAATGTCGCGGGCCCGCTGTTCGTGCGCGCCGTTGCGATAGGCGTGCAGAAAGCCGAGAGCGACACTCTGCACACCCTCGCGCCGCAACACCGGCACCAGGGCACGCACTGCATTCTCGTCGAGCGGCAGCAGCACGTTGCCTTCGTTATCGAGGCGTTCCGGCACGCCGAGCCGTAGATAGCGCGGCACCAGCGGCTCGGGCAGCACGATGTCGAGGTCGTACTGGTCATAGCGACTCTCATTGCCGAGTGCCAGCACGTCGCGGAAACCCTCGGTCGTCAGGAGTGCCGTGACGGCTCCCTTGCGCTCGATCAGCGCGTTGGTGGCAAGCGTCGTGCCATGCACAAGAAGCCGGATATCCGCGGCCGAGAGATGCGCGTCGGCGAGAATGGCGCGGATCCCTGCCAGCACGCCCTGTTCGGGGGCAGCCGGGGTCGTCAGCACCTTGGCGGTGTGCCTGGCCGCGCCTTTCTCCAGCGCCAGGTCGGTGAACGTGCCGCCGATATCGACGGCCAGACGCGGAGAGGACATGGGCGCGGCGTTCCTTGGACCGGGCAACGTGTAACGCGAATCGTGGAGGATTGCGAAGGCGGCTGTATCCCCTTATGTATGACGTAACGCCAACATAACGCGACTCCAGAGGTCGTAGCGGGGGGATATACATGGACTCGACTGGTCCGATCGGTCGCGCGGTGTCGCGGCGTGCTGTGGTCGCGGGTGCGGCGGGACTGGCCGGCGCCAGCCTGCTCCCGGCAGGGTCATGGGCGGCGGACAACCCGGCTATCGGCACCTATCCGGCGGGGAGCAGCGGGGACTCGGTCTTCATCGGCATCACCATCCCACGCACCGGCACATATGCGGTCTCTGGCGAGGACGTGCTGAAGGGCTATGAACTCGCGGTTGAGCATCTGAACGCCGGCGATCCGGTGATCCGCATGATCTCGCCGCACACCACGAAGGGCGTACTGGGCAAGCAGGTCACGTTCGGCGTGGCGGATTCCGGCGCGAAGCCCAACAACGCGGTGCAGAATGCCTCGCGCTTCATCAGCCAGAACAAGGCGGTGCTGACCACCGGCAGCGTATCGAGCGCCGAGGCGGTGGCGCTCAACAAGCTGGCGCAGCGCGAGAAGGTCATCTACCTGCCGGGCATCAGCGGCTCGAACGACACTACGGGCAAGGATTGCGTGCGCTACTCGTTCCGCGCGTGCTTCTATGGCCAGACGGCGGCGGCGGCCATCGCCCCGGTGCTGATCAAGAATCTTGGCCGCAACAAGAAAGCCGCGTATCTGATTCCGGATTACACCTACGGCCATACGGTCCACCAATCGACCGAGCAGTACCTCAAGGCGGGGGGCTGGACCACGGCCACCGCGCAGGTGGCGCCGCTTGGTGCTCCCGACTACAGCTCGTACCTGCTCAACATCGCCAACAGCAATGCGGACGTGTTCGTCAACATCAACTTCGGCAACGACGCCGTGCAGTCGATCAAGCAGGCGGACCAGTTCGGCATCCTGAAAAAGCAGATCCTGGCCATTCCGTACAACACGCCGTTCCTGGCCCGTGACGTGGGGCCGGACCTGATGGCGGGCGTCTACGCGGCCACCGATTTCTGGTGGACGCTGGAGGATCGTTTCCCGGTCGCGAAGGCATTCGTTGCCGCGTTCGAGAAGAAGTACGGCTACAAGCCCGAATGGGGCGCCAATGCCGGCTATCTGCAACTGGCGATGTGGGCCGATGCCGTGGAGCGGGCAGGCACGTATTTCCCTCCCTCCATCATCAAGGCCTACGAGGCCGGCCAGGAACTCGACAGCTCGGTGGGCAAGGTGCACATGCGCGGCGCCGACCATCAACTCGTGCGGCCCGTCATCATCCAGCGCGGCAAGAAGAAGGCCGAGATGAAGTCGGCCGATGATTACTACGACGTGCTGGAGGTCGTGCCGGGCGAGGGGCTGATGCAGGCGCCGGATGCTTTCGGCTGCCATCTGGGGCCGTACACCTGATCGCGGCCCATATCGCGCGTGACTCGCGGGGTCGCCTCACTGGGAACGTCATGGCCGGGCTTGACCTGGCCATCCAGCGCCGTAGGAAGATTCTTCGAGATTGAAACGGATGGCCGGGTCAAGCCCGGCCATGACGCCGGAGAGGCTTGTGGCTATCGTGGTCGATCGCGTCGGCGGCGCGAGCGCACCCGATGCTGAGCTGGCCCAATTTCCTCTCGCAGTTCTTCAACGGACTGGCGCTTGGGGCGCTGCTGGCGCTGATCAGCTCCGGGTTGACCATTATTTACGGCACGCTCGGCGTGCTGAATCTCGCGCATGGTGCCATGTTCATGCTGGGCGGCTACGCGGGGTTCGTCGCCTGGCAGTACACCGGGTCGTTCGCGCTGGCGGTGCTGGTCGGCGCACTGTTCATGGTGGTGGTGGGCGTCGTTCTGGAACGCGTCGTCATCCGCCATTTCTACCAGCGCCCGCACGAGGACCAGATCCTCGTGACCTTCGGGATCGGCATCGTGCTGGTGGAACTGGTGCGGCTCGGCTTCGGCAGCAACACGGTGTCGGTCCCGCCTCCGTCCTGGGCCGCGGGGGTGACCTCGCTGGGGTTCCTGGTCTATCCGACCTATCGCATCGTCGTGCTGGCTATCGCGGCTGCGGCGCTGCTCGTGCTGTACCTGGTGCTGTACCGCACGCGGCTCGGCATGATCGTGCGGGCTGGCATCGAGGATTCCGGCATGGTCGATATGCTGGGCATCAACGTCAATCACGTGTTCATGCTGGTTTTCGGCATCGGTGCTATGGCGGCAGGGTTTGCCGGGATCGTGAATGCGCCCGTGGTGGCGCTGACACCCGACGCCGGCGACACGATCCTGGTGGAAACCTTCGTCGTCGTCGTCATCGGCGGCGTCGGCTCGTTTCCGGGTGCCGTGTTGGGCGGCCTGATCGCCGGCGAGATCCTGAGCCTGACCTCGATGATCGACCCTAGCTACTCGCAGGTGATGCTGTTCGCGGTGATGACGCTGGTGCTCGTGCTGCGGCCGCAGGGTCTTCTGGGGCAGCAGGGGCGCGCGTGAACCACGCGGTCGGATGGCGGCGATGGTGGCCGGAAGCGGTAACGGCTATCGGCCTGCTGCTGGCGCCGGCCGTGCTGCCGCTGCTGGGCTTCTCGCCGGACACGGTGAACCGGATCGTGGTCTGGGGCTTGTTCGGGCTCGGCTTCGACCTGCTGTTCGGCTACACGGGCCTGCTCTCCTTCGGCCAATCGGCGTTCTTCGGCACCGGCGGCTTCATCGCCGCATATCTGTTGACCAACAACCTGATGACCAGCGTGCTGCTGGCGCTGGTGGTCGGCACGATCGGCGCCATGATAGCGGGCGGCCTGGTGGGCCTGATCGCGTTGCGGCGCACCGGCATCTATTTCGCCATGATCACGGTGGCGATCGCCGAAGTGTTCTTTTTCGTCGAGAACTCGCCGCTTTCGGACTACACCGGCGGCGAGAACGGCATCCCCGGCGTGCCCGCACCCGATTTCGATTTCGGCTTCGTCCGTTTCCAGGTCGGCACGGGATGGTCCATGTACTGGTTCCTGGCGGCCTGCTTCTTCATCGGGCTGCTGATCGCGCGACGCATCGTGGCCTCGCCGGTCGGCGCCATTCTTGTCGCCATCCGCGACAATCCCGCGCGCGCCGAGGCGCTGGGCCATTCGATCTGGCGCTACAAGCTGACGGTGTTCGTGATCGCCGCCGCCTATGCGGGTTTCGCGGGCGGCCTGCTCGGCGTGCTGCAAGGCTACATGCCGCCTGATGCCTTCACCTTCGACACGTCGGGCCAGCTCGTCATCCAGACGGTGATCGGCGGCGCCGGCACGCTGTTCGGGCCGCTGGTGGGCGCCGGGGTGTGGCTCTATCTCCGCGACTTCCTGCAAGGACCGTTGGGCCTGGGCAGCGCCTGGCGACTCGGGCTCGGGCTGATCTTCGTGCTGCTCGTGGTGTTCCTGCGCCACGGCATCATCGGCGGCATTCGCGATCTGGCAACCCCGCGCCGCACGGGCGCACCCGAGGAATCACCCGAACCGTCGCATACGCCGATACTGGCCAGCGTCGGCCCGGCCGCCCGCCGGCGGCTGCCCGCCGACCATCACACCGGACCAATTCTCGAGGCCCGCAACCTGACCAAGCGCTATGGCGGCCTGCTGGCGAACCGCGACATCAGCTTCGCCGTGAACGAGGGCGAACTGCGCGGCGTGATCGGCCCGAACGGCGCGGGCAAGAGCACGTTCTTCAAGATGCTGACCTGCGAGATTCCGCCGACCTCCGGCACCATCCTGTTCCACGGCAACGACATCACCGGCTACGGCGTGGCGCGGGTTTGCCAGCTCGGCCTGACCAAGAGCTATCAGGTCAACCAGCTCTTCTCACGCCTCACCGTGCGCGACAACATCACGATTGCCTCGCTGGCCGAGCGGCGCGGCATGTTCCGCCTCGATCTGCTGCGCCGGCTCGATCGCGTGGCCGGCCTGCGCGTGCAGGTCGAGCAGACGCTGGCGCTGGTTAATCTTTCCGCCCGCGCCGATACGCCGGTCTCCGAGCTGGCCTATGGCGAGAAGCGGCGGCTGGAAATCGGCCTGGCGCTCGCCTCGTCGCCCACGCTGCTGCTGCTGGACGAGCCGCTCGCCGGCATGAGCCCGCGCGAGCGCGCCGAGACGGTGCAGTTGCTGCGCAACATCCGCCGGGGCCGTACGCTGGTGATCGTCGAGCATGACATGGACGCGATGTTCGAGCTGGCCGAGCGCATCACCGTGCTGCACGAAGGCACGCTGCTGGCCGAGGGCTCGCCGGAGGAGATTCAGCGCAACAGCTTCGTGCAGGAAGCCTATTTGGGCGGAGTAGCCGCCGCATGAGCCTGCTGGAGGTCGAGCGCCTCAACAGTTTCTATGGCGACAGCCACATCCTGTTCGACGTCTCGCTGCATGTCGAGGCAAACGAGGTGGTGGCGCTGCTCGGGCGCAATGGCGCCGGCAAGAGCACCACGCTGAAATCGCTGATCGGCGCGGTACGCCCGCGATCAGGCGCGATCCGCTTCGATGGTCAGCCGGTGGCGGGCCTGGCTCCCTACGCTATCGCCGCGCGCGGGATGCAGCTCGTGCCGGAGGAGCGGCGGGTCTTCGGCAGCCTGGATGTCGAGGAGAACCTGATCCTCGCAGGGCTTACCGCCGGTGGACGCTGGCCGCTCGATCGCATCTACGCCATGTTCCCGCGGCTGCGGGAACGCCGGCGCAGTCGTGGCACCGACCTCTCCGGCGGCGAGCAGCAGATGCTGGCGATCGCTCGCGCCCTGGTGCGCGATCCGAAGCTGGTGCTGCTGGACGAGCCGTTCGAGGGTCTGGCGCCGGTGATCGTGCGCGACCTGGTTTCGGTCTGCCACCGTCTTGCCGAGGCCGGCCAGACCATCATCGTGGTGGAGCAGAACATCGCGGCCGCCCTGTCGCTGGCACACCGCGCCTATATCCTGAACAACGGCCACGTGGTCGAGGAGCGCACCACGGAGGCGCTGCGCGCGAACCGCGACGTGCTGCACCGCTATCTCGGCGTGTAGCGCCCGAGCTCAAGCTGACTGGGTGCGCAACGGGACACCCTCACCCAACCCTCTCCCTGAGAGAGGGCCTTCTGCTCCCTCTCCCTCAGGGAGAGGGCCGGGTTGAGGGTGTTTGTTCGCGGACACCTGTTTAGAACCGCACTACCGTTTCGGCTTAATACGGCACGCCCGCCGCGCGCCTGTCTCGCAGCGCCTCCGCGTACCATTCCAGCTCCGCGAAGAACCGATCCGCCCGCTTCTGGAATTCCGGATCGGCCAACTCGCCTGCCTCGCTCACGGCATTCTGAACCCGCGCAAACGGCAGCAGCGACGGGACGCTGGGCATCCCCATCTCGGCCAGGCTCATGCGCAGCTGCATCGCCGCGCGCACACCGCCCCATTGGCCGCCAGAGTAGCAGGCGATCGCCGAGGGGCGCCAGAAATACTCCTCGAGGAAATGGTCCAGCAGATTTTTCAGCGCCGGCGGGATGCCGTTGTTGTATTCGCCGCTGCAAATCAGGAAGGCATCGGCGGAGCGGTACAGCGCCGCCAGCTCCTCCAGCACCGCGGGCGCATGGCCCTTCGGATACTCCTTGTACATGCGGTCGAGCAGTGGCAGCCGATGCTCGAGCGGGTCGACCAGCGTAGCCTGATGACCGCGCGCGCCGAGCTGCGCCACGAGATAGCGCGCGGCGCGAATGCCCTGACGGTCCGAGCGGACCGAGCCGTAGATCACAGGAATCGTCAGGCCCATCGCAGTGCTCCCTTGTGCGACATCGAGCCGATGCCGGAACGCGGCTCAGTCCGGCCGCCGCGAGATACAGGACACGGTGATCGGGGAAAAGAAATGTCTTGTCGGGCACGTCGCGACTCGTCTGAGGGACTCTCAGCCAGATTGACCGCGACCTGAGGCCGTCCTTGTCATAATCTTTTTGGTAACTATTACGGCTGCCCAAATTTCGGGTGGAAGAATGCAGGCGCTACTCTTGCGGCGAGTTGCCTTTGCGATGGCCATTCTGGCATGGCTCGGCGCCTCGGCCCGCCTGGTCGCAGGACGTGAGTTCGTCAAACACAAACGCCGCCCGCTCTCCCTCCGGCGATGTCAACGCTGCCAATAACCCGCTGACGCCGAAGGTTACGATCAATCTGCAAGATTACTTTCTGCCCTCGCTGAACCGGCTTGACGGCCGCTCCGGCAATCAATTCCTGCTGCGGGGCCTGGTGCCGTCCGACGCGTTCGGCGTCCCGCAACTGATCCGCTTCACCCTGCCGGTTGTCACCAGCCCGGCATTTCCGAGCGGAACCGACACCGGGCTCGGAGATTTTGCGCTTTTTGATCTGGTGATGATTCCCTCCAAACCCGTGGCGTTCGGGATCGGCCCATTGCTGGTGGCGCCCACCGCGAGCAGCCGCAGTCTCGGTGCCGGAAAGTGGCAGGCCGGCCTCGCAGGGGTTGCCGTGGCCCCGCAGCACTGGGGCATCCTGGCGGCGCTCGTCACCTGGCAGCACTCCTTCGCGGGCGATGATTTACGACCCACGACACAGGTGCTCACCGCCCAGCCGATCCTGACCTATAACCTGCCGCACGGATTCTATCTGCGTTCGAGCGGGATCTGGACGTTCGATTTCGGCAATCATACGAGCGTCGTACCGGTCGGTCTCGGGGCCGGAAAGGTGTGGGCCTTTGGCCACGGCAACACGGTGAACGCGTTCGTCGAACCGCAATACTCCGTGATCCGCAGCGGCGTCGGCGTGCCCACATGGCAGGTTTTCGCGGGCCTCAACCTTCAATTCGCGATCGGCGGCCCTTAGCAGGGCAAATGGCGTGCCCGTGTGTAGATTGAGAGAAGAGATCATCCATGCCTGGTGGAAGACCACGCACCCGCCCTGTGACCGCGGCTTTCGGTCGCCATCGCCCGGGAGCCGCGCCACGCCGCATGATCCCTACAGCCTTCGGCGTGATCGGAATTGCTGCCGTCGTTCAGGTGTTGCCGGCCAGCGCCGCCGAGAATGATGCGAGCTTCTATCTGCTCGGCGGTCGCGGGCCGATGGCGGGGGTTCTTCCGCCACCCGGAGTTTACTTTCAGAACGACGTGTATTTCTACGACGGCACGCTCGGGGCCGGAAAGTCGTTGTCCTCGGGCGGGCGCGTCGTGGCCGATGTGAAGGGACAGGTCCGGGCGGATTTCCCGACCGGCACCTGGGTCCTGCCCTGGGACGTGCTTGGCGGCAATGTCGCGATGGGTGCCATCCTGCCCTTCGGCCGGGTACGGTCCTCGGCCGGCATCGAGCTTGACACCTCCCGGTTCGGCGCGTTTGGTCGATCCCTGTCCGACCAGGCAACGGTCATCGGCGATCCGGTCCTGTCGGCGGCCCTCGGCTGGCATGACGGCAATCTTCACTGGAACGTGACTACGCTGCTCAACGTGCCGGTGGGCGATTACCGGGAGGGGGAGCTTGCGAACCTCGCCTTTCATCGCTGGGCGGGCGACATGTCCGGCGCCTTGACCTGGTTCAACCCGAAGCTGGGCATCGACCTGTCCACGGCGGTTGGGATCACGTTCAATGGCGAGAATCCTGCAACCGATTATCGGACCGGCACCGAGTTCCATATCGAATGGGCTGCCTCGAAAATGCTGACGAAGCAGCTTTCCATCGGTCTGGTCGGCTTTCACTACCAGCAACTGACCGGCGACAGCGGTTCCGGCGATCTTATCGGTCCGAACGAGGGGCGCGTGACGGCGCTGGGCGGGACGGCCGCCTATAATTTCGAGGTCTATAAGCGCCCGATCAGCGCCCGGCTGAGTGTTTACCGGGAGTTCGCCACGCAAAATCGCCTTCAGGGCACGGCGGGGCTCTTCCTTGTGGCGCTGCCTTTGAGCTCCGGCAGGTGAAATGACCGAGCCACGAACCCGACAGCACCCCGCGGCGATTGCGCCAGACGCTTCCGACACTCCGATGGTCTGGATCGAAGACGGCACGTTCCGCATGGGATCGGAGCATCACTACCCCGAGGAACGTCCGGCGCACAGCGTCCGTGTGGACGGATTCTTCATTGACGCGACACCCGTCACCAACCGGCAGTTCCGCTCCTTCGTCGAGAAAACCCGCCAGGTCACCCAGGCGGAGATCCCGCCCGATCCGAAGGACTATCCCGGCGCGCTGCCGCACATGCTGAAGGCCGGCTCTCTCGTGTTCTCGCCGCCCGGCCACCCTGTCGATCTGCGCGACTGGAGCCAGTGGTGGGAGTTCCGGGGCCGTGCCGACTGGAGACGCCCCTGCGGTCCCGGCAGTTCCATCAGGGGTCTGGACGACCATCCCGTGGTGCATGTCGCATATCGCGACGCGGGAGCCTATGCCGAGTGGGTCGGCAACGCGCTGCGACCGAATCGGAGTGGGAGTTCGCCGCGCGCGGCGGCCTGGACGGGGCGGGCAGGCGCGAGGAGAGCCACAATCCGCGCCAGCCGCACATCGCGATTCCGCGCAAGGTCGTGAAGGGCGGGTCGCACCTTTGCGCGCCGAACTATTGCCGCCGCTACCGCCCGGCGGCGCGCCACCCAGCAGCCGATCGACACGTCGACGAGTCACATCGGCTTTCGCTGCGTCAGAAGGAAGGAGACAAGTCATGAATGAGGATCGGATGAAGGCCGATACGCCTGAAGGAGCTGCCCCGGGTGGGGCGCCGGATCGCGCTCTCAGCCGGCGCAACATCATGCTGGGCGGCACGACATTGGCGGCTGCCTCGGCACTGGCCTCGGGCGTTTCGGTCGTGACGGCGCAGGCGCAACAGGCGCTGGCGACACCGACCGGCGGCAAGCGGCCGAACATCCTTGTCATCTTCGGCGATGATATCGGCCAATCCAACATCAGCGCCTACACGTTCGGTCTGATGGGATACCACACGCCGAACATCGACCGGATCGCGCGCGAAGGGATGATGTTCACCGACTACTACGCCGAGCAGAGCTGCACGGCGGGCCGGTCGTCGTTCATCACCGGCCAGGCGACATTGCGCACGGGCCTGTCGAAGGTCGGCATTCCCGGTGCCACGGTTGGACTACAGCCCGAGGACATGACCATCGCCGAGGCGCTGAAGCCGCTCGGCTACGCCACCGGCCAGTTCGGCAAAAACCACCTTGGCGACCGGAACGAGTTTCTGCCGACGGTGCATGGCTTCGACGAGTTCTTCGGCAATCTCTACCATCTCAACGCCGAGGAAGACCCGGAAGACCCCGACTATCCGAAGGACCCTCGGTTCCGCGCGCGCTTCGGCCCGCGCGGCGTGCTTCGCTGCAAGGCGACCGACGTCGATGATCCAACTGTCGATCCCCGCTTTGGCCGGGTCGGCAAACAGACGATCGAGGACACCGGAGCCCTCACGAAGAAGCGCATGGAGACGATCGACGACGAGACCACGGGCGCCGCGGTCGATTTCATCCAGCGCCAGGTGAAGGCCGGGAAGCCGTTCTTCGTCTGGATGAATACCACCCGGATGCACGTCTTTACGCATGTTCGCCCCTCGATGCGCGGCCAAAGCGGGATGCCCGACAACGAGTACGCGGACGGCATGATCGAGCATGACGGGGATGTCGGCAAGCTCCTGAAGGTGCTTGACGATCTTGGCATCGCGAACGACACGATCGTCCTCTATACGACCGACAACGGGCCGCACATGAACTCCTGGCCGGACGCGGCGATGACCCCGTTCCGCAGCGAGAAGGACACCAACTGGGAGGGTGCGTTCCGCGTGCCGGCGATGGTCCGCTGGCCCGGCCATATCAAGCCGGGAAGCATCTCGAACGAGATCTATTCTGGGCACGACTGGTTCCCCACTCTGCTGGCGGCGGCTGGCGATCCCGGCGTGAAGGACCGCCTGCTGAACGGCTGGCAGGTTGGCGGTCGAACCTACAAGCTTCATCTCGATGGCTACAATCAGCTTGCGTATCTCACCGGGCAACAGGACAAGACGGACCGAAAGGGATTCATCTACTTCGACGACGATGGCCACCTCGTCGCTCTGCGCTTCAATAATTGGAAACTGGTGTTCGCCGAGCAGAAGACGCCGGGCACGTTGGATATCTGGGGCGAGCCATTCACCATGCGGCGGATGCCGCTCATTTTCAATCTGCGGATGGACCCGTACGAGCGCGCGGAGATCACCTCGAACAGCTACTGGGCCTGGACGATTCACAAGGCTTATCTGCTCATGGCAGGCCAGGCGATCGTTGCGGAGTTCGTCGCGACGTTCAAGGACTATCCGCCACGACAGCGGCCGCAGAGTTTCACGGTTGATCAGATCATGGCGAGATTGCAGGAACCGGTCGGCGACTGACGGCGAAGGGTTGCGCGGCGGGCGTTGCGAGACGCTCGCCGCCTTTGCCGGGAGGTGTACGCCGCCCCCGAACGCCAGCCCGAGTACAACACGAGCAGGAAAAGAAAGCAGACGTGACGATGCCTCCGATTCTGCCGACGACGCGTAGGCAGGCTTTGGCGCTGCCGATCGCTGCGGCCGCCGCCGGGCTGATCCCTTCCGGAGTCCTGGCGAACACGACAGAACAGCTTCCTTCATGGAACGAGGGACCAACTCGCACCGCCATTCTGGGCTTTGTCACCCGAACGACAGGCCGGGGCGATCCCCACTTCATCCCGCCAGAAGAGCGCATAGCCGTCTTCGACAACGACGGCACGCTATGGTGCGAGCAACCTGCCTACGCGCAAGCGGCGTTCCTCGCCGATCGGCTGCGCGCTTTGGCGCCACAACACCCCAAATGGCGGACCCAGCAGCCCTATGCCGCGGCCTTGTCCGGCGACCTCAAGGCGCTCGCCGCGGGCGGCGCGCAGGCGGTCGAACGTTTGGTGATGGCAACCCATGCCGGCATGACAACCGACCAGTTCGCGGGGATCGTCACCGACTGGATCGCCACGGCCAAGCATCCCCGCTTCGGTCGGCCGTACACGGAACTGGTCTATCAGCCGATGCTGGAGTTGCTCGCCCTTTTGCGCCGCAACGGATTTCGTACCTACATCGTCTCCGGCGGTGGTGTCGAGTTCATTCGGCCGTGGGCGGAGCGGGTCTATGGCATTCCTCCCGAGCAGGTGATCGGCAGCACGATCAAAACCAGTTTTCACCTGCAGGACGGCAAGCCGGTGCTGATCCGCGACCCCGCGATCGATGCGGTCAATGACGGTCCCGGCAAGCCGGTCGGGATCAACCGCTTCATCGGCCGCCGACCGGTCTTCGCGGCGGGCAACTCGGACGGTGACCTGCAGATGCTGCAATGGACGACAATGGGGCCGAAGTCTGGGTTCGGTCTGCTGATCCACCATACCGACGCGGCGCGGGAATACGCTTACGACCGGCAATCGCATGTGGGCCGGCTCGACAAGGCGCTCGATGAGGCTCCGGAAGCGGGGTGGATCGTCGTGGACATGAAGAAAGACTGGAAGACGGTGTTTCCGCGCCGGGGGTGAGCCGCCGCCACGGCCCGCTTGCGGCCCGGCCCAAAGCGTGTATAAGCCGCGCCTTCCCTGCCGGACGG
>CAWISK010000002.1:0-546567 GCA_963838805.1 uncultured Pseudomonadota bacterium | reverse complement strand
GTCGGCCCCGCCCGGCTATGCTCGCGCGCCGATGGTGGCGCGGAACCCCCGGGGTTCGGAGCAGAGACAAGCCAGAGGGAACTCATGCCGCTATATGAATGCGTGCTGATCGCACGCAACGATGTCACGCAGCAGCAGGTCGAGGCGATCGCCGACACCATCGCGGCCCAGGTCGAGCCCGACGGCGGCTCGATCCAGAAGCGCGAATACTGGGGCCTGCGCACGCTGGCCTACCGCATCAAGAAGAACCGCAAGGGGCACTACATGCTCCTGGGCCTGGACGTGAAACCCGCCTCGGTGGTCGAGATGGAACGCCAGCTCGGCCTCAATGAGGACGTGCTGCGCTTCATGACCACCCGCGTCGAGGCGATCGAGGAAGGGCCGAGCGCCGTGCTGGCCCGCCGCTCCGATGATCGCGAACGCAGCTTCCGCGGTCCCAAGCCGGCCGGCCGCTTCGAGAGCGGGCGCAAGCGTGGCTATGACGACCGCGAGGAGTTCCGCGCCCGCGATATCGCCGCCCCCGATGAGCGCGACGGCGGCTTCCGCGGCCTGGAGGAATAGAGGCAAGCCATGTCCGAAAGCACCGAGATCAATCCCGGTCAGCGCCGCGCCGCCGTCGGCGCCCGTCGCCCGTTCTACCGCCGCCGCAAATCGTGCCCGTTCTCCGGGCCGAACGCGCCGAAGATCGACTACAAGGACGTGCGGCTGCTGTCGCGCTTCCTGTCCGAGCGCGGCAAGATCGTGCCGAGCCGCATCACCGCCGTTTCGGCCAAGAAGCAGCGGGAACTGGCGCAGGCGATCAAGCGCGCCCGCTTCCTCGCCCTGCTGCCCTATATCGTGAGCTGAGGGAACCGCACCGATGCCAGCCGTAGAACTGATCCTGCTGCAACGGGTCGAGAAGCTCGGGCAGATGGGCGAGGTAGTGCGCGTGAAGCCCGGCTTCGCGCGCAACTATCTGCTGCCGCAGAAGAAGGCGATCCGTGCCAGCAAGGACAATGTGGCGCGCTTCGAACAACAGCGCGCCCAGCTTGAGGCACAGAACATCAAGCGCCGCGGCGAGGCCGAGCGTCTGGCCGAGCGCGTGCACGGACTGTCCGTCATGGTCATCCGCCAGGCCGGCGAGGGCGGCGGGCTGTATGGGTCGGTATCGTCGCGCGACATCGCCGAGGCCTGCGGCGCGGCCGGGCTCACCATCGACCGCTCGCAGGTCGTGCTGGCACACCCGATCAAGACACTGGGCCTCGTCCCGGTGCGCGTCGTGCTGCACCCGGAAGTATCGATCCCCGTGACCGTCAACGTCGCGCGCAGCCCCGAGGAAGCCGAACGGCAGGCGCGCGGCGAGCGCATTGGCGCCGAGGAGGAGGCGGAGCCGACCGCCGAGGCGATGTTCGAGACCGGCGAAGCGCCCGCCGCGGCCTGACGCCGCCTCGAAACCGTTCAAACTCACGTGGGCACCGCCCACGGGAGAGCTGCTGACGCTTGATCCGTCGTAACCGTCCTTGGCATAACAATCGCATCTCAACGGGAGGGATGCGATGCGGTCATTGCTCGACCAGGTTCTCCGACGCTTCATCGTGCTCGGGCGACTCTCGGTGCGCTGGCCTGACGGCAGCCTGTCCACCTATACGGGAGAGCCGGGACCGGAAGCCTTGATGGAGTTGCGCGACACTCGCACCGTGCGTCGTGTGGCGCTGAACCCGAGCCTGGCAACGGGCGAGGCCTACATGGACGGCGGATTGGTGCCGGTCGATGGCAGCATCTACGAGGTGCTGGACGTGCTCACGACCAATCTTGGGGCGGAGACGTCGCAGCAGGAGCTGATGGCGCTGCGCGCCTCCTTCATGCATATGAAGCGGCGGCTGTCGCAGTTCAATCCGGCGTGGCGGGCGCGACGCAACGTGGCGCACCACTACGACCTCAACGGGCGCCTCTACAGCCTGTTCCTGGATCGCGATCGCCAGTATTCCTGTGCCTATTTCCCACGCGGCGACGAGACTCTGGAGGAGGCGCAGGCCGCCAAGAAGCGGCACATCGCCGCCAAACTGCGACTGGACAGGCCGGATCTGGAGGTGCTGGACATCGGCTGCGGCTGGGGTGGCATGGCGCTGACGCTGGCACGCGACTACGGCGCGCACGTCACCGGGATCACCCTGTCCACCGAGCAGCTTTCGGAGGCGCGCGCCCGCGCCGCGGCCGAGGGGCTGTCGGATCGCGTCAGCTTCGAGCTGATGGACTACCGCTCACTGCACCGCCGCTTCGACCGCATCGTCTCGGTGGGCATGTTCGAGCATGTGGGCGTCGCGTACTACCGCACCTTCTTCGAGGTGGTGAAGCGCTGCCTGGCACCGGACGGTGTCGCGCTGGTGCACAGCATCGGCCGCAGCGACGGCCCGGGCTTCACCAATCCGTGGCTCGCCAAATACATCTTCCCAGGCGGCTACTCGCCGGCGGTGTCCGAAGTGGTCCCGGCGATCGAGAAAGCCGGGCTGATCATCACCGACATCGAGATCCTGCGCCTGCACTACGCGCAGACCCTGCGGCATTGGCGCCGCCGTTTCGCCGCCAACCGCGACGCGATCGCCGGCCTCTACGACGAGCGGTTCTGCCGCATGTTCGAGTTCTATCTGGCCGGTGCCGAGCTGTCGTTCAGGGTCGGCGGCAATATGAACATGCAGATCCAGATGGTACGCGACCAGCAGGCGCTGCCGCTCACGCGCGACTACATGATGGAGGCGGAACAGGAGCCGGTGGGCGTGCCAGCGCGCGCCGGCTGACGGCGGCTGGGTCTACCGGTCGGGCAGCCAGAGTGAAGGCGACCGCTTGGCGCGATGCAGGAAGCGGGCGGTCATCACGCCGCCCTTCGAGTAGGTTCCCACGGCCTGGATGGCGCTTCCGGTCTCGATCTCGATGTCGTTGCGACCCGCTGCCTCGGTGTCGACCAGCAGCACCGCACCGTTGCGCTTCTGCAGCCGGACAACGGATCCCGTCATGCCCAGCACCGTGCCGAAGATCGCGTGTTCGCCTTGGGCCAGCGGCAGGCCCACGCTGCTGCGCGCATGGGTCGCGGCGCGTGCGGTCGTCATCGCGGCCCGATTCGCCGCACCCTGCGGATTGCCAAGGCCGAAGATTGCCAGTTCGCCATTGCTCGCGACAAAGACCTGCCCGTTCGCGACCGTGGGCATGATGTTCGCGTTTGCCCCCACATTCGGCCAGGTGCCGGCGACCGCCGAATAGATGATGCTCCCGCTGGCCGGGTCGATGGCTGACAGCGTCACATTGGCCGGGTTGCTGTCGGTCGGATGGCCGACCGCCCAGATCACCGCGCTGCCAGCCTGCGTTCCGTTCGACGAGACGCTGGTGAGGAAGCCGCCATCCTGGCCGCTGCTGATGGCGATCTGGCGGTCGAAAGCCAGATTGCTCGGCTTGCGTTTGAAGTTCGTGACACGCAGCACCGTCACGGTCGTGCCGCCGCTCGTGACAACCCGCCCAATTCCATCCGAGCCCGTGAAGTAGGATGGACCGCAAAAGCACGGTCCGATTCTGCGTGTGTTCAGCGGTGCCTGGCCGGGCTGGTCGGTGTTGAGAAGATAGGATCGCCCGTCCTTGCCGGCGGCCACGGCCAGGTCCGGTGTGAACGCCGGCTGCCTCGGCAGCAGCATGGCTCCGCCCGACCCGAAATCGAGATCGTGCTGATCGAGAAAGCTTTCTGTGGTGGGCGTGAACAATGCCTGGGCCTGCGACAGGTCCGGCGAGATCTCGACCAGGCTTTCGGCAAGATTGTAGGTGGCATCGAAGGTCGTGCCGCTGCGGTCGGAATTGCCGGTGACGAAGAAGATCGGATTTCCGGGGCCGGACGTCGCCGGGCCGTAGCCGGACATCCAGATCGATGACAGGAAGGTGTTGCCCGGAGCCGAGGCGAGCTGATTCGTCAGCTCCACGTTGGGCAATGGTGTCAGTGTCTGCGAATCCCAGCCAAGCAGCCAGCCGCGCGACCCGGCCGCCTTGTCGCAGTAGCTGGCAAAGGCGGCATAGACGGTGGATCCGGACAGCAGGAGTGCCGCTCTCTGGCGACTGGCGGCCGGCCTGAACGTGCCGAGCGAGCCGTCGCCGAGCGTATGCGCGGGTGCCACCACCACGGGAGCCAAATTGTCCTGGAGATCCTCCAGCCGGAGCGAATGGAGACGGAACACCGGCGCATTGTTCTCGTACGTGTCCGTGACAACGTAGAGAGCATCATTGGTGACGGAGATCACCGGGGTCGATCCGATGCCGATGTCGGGTCCGTTGTCGGGGCACCGGTTGGGGAGCGATGCCTGCGGAACGGGGCTTCCGAGGTTGCGGCTCAGCAGCACGTTCCCGGTCGCCGCGTCGATGGCATAGATGGTGTTGTGCTCGGTCGCAACGTAGACGACGGTGTAGACGCCGAGACCGGCGATCGTCTGGTTCGCGACGACCAGGGGCTGCGCATCGACCTGGTCGTCCAGTGGCACGGATCGCTGCAGCACGAACAGGCCGCTGCCGACGCTGGCGGCGGTCAGGCTTGTCTCCGTGGGATTCCAGCCGGTGCGCAACGTATCGTTGTGGTACGTCGTGACCGAGACGGGCTGCGATGCGGCAGGGTGCTGTGGCCGCCGAGCAGACCAGCAATGCCGCGCATAGCCCCCCGGCGACGAGGGCTTGCAATTTCCAAGCCATGTGACCTCCGCTTCGAAACAATTCGCCGGGGCAGCAACTCCGCTTCGCAATTCGCTGCCGCAGCGTTAATCTGTCGTTATATTGTTTATATGGATCCGGCGGGCTCTGCAACGGTCCAGCAATAACGAATTGATGATAATTTTTCGTCGCGACCGAAGGGCGCCGGGTCGGCGGAGCGCGGCGGGACAGCCGCGCGAATCTTCTCCCCGCGTACCACAGCTATCCACAGGACCGCGCGCCGCGGCCCGGTCTATGCTGGCGGGAGATGAACACCACCCTCTCGGCCTCCCCCCTGCTCGGCCTCAGCCAGCGCCTGCCGCCCTCCAACCTGGCCGCGGAGCAGGCGCTGCTGGGGGCCTTGCTGGCCAACAACCTGGCCTATGAGCGCGTCTCGGAGTTCCTGCTGCCCGAGCATTTCGCCGATGCGATCCACGGCCGCATCTACGCCGCCATCAGGCGCCGGGCCGAGGCCGGGCAACTGGCCGACCCCGTCACGCTGAAGGGCGAGTTCGAGCATTCCGGCGTGCTGGAGGAGGTGGGCGGCACCACCTATCTGGCGCAGCTCGTCTCCTCGATGGTGGGCATCATCAACGCCGGCGAGTACGGCCGCGCCATCCACGATTCATGGCTGCGCCGCCAGCTCATCGAGATCGGCGAGGTGGTGGTCAACAACGCCTTCGGCGCCGAGCCCACGCTGGACGGGCCGGGGCAGGTCGAGGCGGCGGAGCAGGCGCTGTTCGATCTGGCCGCGAACGGGCGCACCGATACCGGCTTCGTCACCTTCGAGACGGCGCTGGTGCAGGCGATCGACACCGCCGAGCGCGCCTTCCATCGCTCGGGCCATGTGTCCGGCCTGTCCACCGGATTGCGCGACCTCGACAAGAAGACCGGCGGGCTGCACCCGTCCGATTTGCTGATCCTGGCCGGCCGGCCGGGCATGGGCAAGACGGCGCTCGCCACCAAGATCGCCTTCGGTGCCGCGCGCTCGCTGCTGGCAGAGGCGCGGGCCGCCGATCCGCAGGCGCTGGCGAAGGCGACGGTTGCGATTTTCTCGCTGGAAATGAGCGCCGAGCAGTTGGCAACCCGATTGCTGGCCGAGGAATCGCGCATCAGCGGCGACCGCATCCGCCGCGGCGAGATCGCCCAGCGCGATTTCGACCGCTTCGTGCAGGTCAGCAGCGAGGTGCGCTCCATCCCGCTGGTGATCGACGATACGCCAGCGATCACGCTGTCGGCCCTGCGCACGCGCTGCCGCAGGCTCAAGCGCACCAAGGGCCTGGCGCTGATCGTCGTGGACTATCTGCAATTGATGCGCCCCTCGGCCGGCACGCGGCCGGAGAACCGGGTGCTGGAGATCAGCCAGATCACGCAGGGGCTGAAGGCGATCGCCAAGGAACTGGCGGTGCCGGTGCTGGCGCTCTCGCAGCTCTCGCGCGCGGTGGAAAGCCGCGACGACAAGCGGCCGCAGCTTGCCGATCTGCGCGAATCGGGCAGCATCGAGCAGGACGCCGACGTGGTGATGTTCGTCTATCGCGACGAATACTATTTGCAGCAGCGCCAGCCTAAGCAGATCGGCTTCGACAACGACGACAAGTTCAATGACGCGACCCAGAAATGGCAGCGCGACATGGACCTGGTCCACAACCGCGCGGAATTGCTGATCGAAAAGCAGCGCCACGGCCCCACAGGCAAGATCGACCTGTTTTTCGAGGGCGAGTTCACCCGCTTCGCTGATCTCGATCTGGTGCATGGGCAGGATGGGATTTGACGGTCCCCGTGCCACATGTCGCGGTTGAGGGTCAGCTTATCCACAAGATTTTGTGGCCACCAGGGCGACTCGCGTTGACCCCGCGCCGAGTCGCGCGGTACCGCTAGGGAGATGTCGAGCCAAGTGACACCACAGGCCACGCAAATCCGCATCCGCGGCCGGTCCTTCATGGCCTTCGTGCTGGCGCCTGAACCGGAGCTGGCCGCCTGGTTCGAGGCGCTGGACGCGCATATCGCCCGCACTCCGGCCTTCTTTCACGGCCGAGTCGTGGTGCTGGACTGCGCCGCCCTGCCGCCCGACGTGCCGGGCTGGTCCACCCTGATGGTGCAGCTGGAACGCCGCGGCATAAGGGTGGTGGACGTGACCGGGCTCGCCGCCCCGCTGCCGGGTGCCGAAGCGTTCGCGCACGCGCTCCTGGGCGGCCGCGACACCGGCCCCACCGCCCACGCGGCCGAGGCGCAGGCCCCTGCCCCGCCGCCGCCCGAAACCTCGCTGCTGCTGCGCGAGCCGGTGCGGTCGGGCCAGACCATCCTGTTCCCGGAGGGCGACGTGACCATCGTGGGTTCGGTCGCCTCGGGTGCCGAGATCTTCGCCGGCGGCTCGATCCACATCTACGGCGCGCTGCGCGGGCGGGCGCAGGCCGGAGCGATGGGCAATCAGCGGGCCGGCATCTTCTGCCGCCGGCTGGAGGCGGAGCTGGTGTCGATCGACGGGTTCTATGTGGTGGCAGACCAGATCGAGCAGGCGCTGCGCGGACGGGCGGCACAGGTCCGGCTGGCGGACGGAGCGCTCATCATGACAGCACTTGACTAGGCCACGGCGACCAGAGACGGCGCGAACAGGAGATTTCATGGCAAAGGTCTTGGTGGTCACATCGGGCAAGGGCGGGGTCGGCAAGACCACGTCAACTGCTGCGATCGGCGCGGCCCTGGCGCAGGGCGGCGAAAAAGTCGTCGTGGTCGATTTCGACGTGGGCCTGCGCAACCTCGATCTGGTGATGGGGGCCGAGCGACGTGTCGTGTTCGACCTGATCAACGTGATCCAGGGCGATGCCAAGCTCGCGCAGGCGCTGATCCGCGACAAGCGCCTGGAGACGCTCGCCTTGTTGCCGGCCTCGCAGACCCGCGACAAGGACGCGCTGACCGGCGAAGGCGTGGCGCGCGTCATCGGCGAGCTGCGCGACAAGTTCGACTGGATCATCTGCGACAGCCCGGCCGGCATCGAGCGCGGAGCGGCGCTCGCCATGCACCATGCCGACGTGGCGGTGATCGTGACCAACCCCGAGGTGTCGTCGGTGCGCGACAGCGACCGCATCATCGGCCTGCTGGACAGCAAGACCGCGCGCGCCGAGCGCGGGGAGCGGGTGGACAAGCACCTGCTGCTGACCCGCTACGATCCGGTCCGCGCCGCCCGGGGCGACATGCTGAAGACGGAGGACGTGCTGGAGATCCTGGCCATTCCGCTGTTGGGCATCATTCCGGAAAGTACCGAGGTTCTGCGCGCCTCCAACCTCGGCGCCCCGGTCACGCTGAACGCGCCGCTGAGCGCCCCGGCCCGCGCCTATCGCGACGCGGTCAAGCGCCTGCGCGGCGAGACCATCGCCATGTCGGTGCCGGAGGAGCGGCGCAGCTTCGTCGGCAAGCTGTTCGGACGGAGGGTGGCATGAACCTGTTCCGCCTGTTCGCTCGCCCCGCACCCAAGCCGGCCCCCACGGGCGGCGGCGAGGTCGCGCGCGAGCGGCTGAAGATCCTGCTGGCGCATGAGCGCGCCTTTCCCCACCAAAGCGACCTGATCGCCAAGCTGCGCGAGGAGATCCTGGCCGTGATCGGCAAGCATGTGCCGGTCGAGCGCGACAATGTGCATATCAAGTTCGAGCGGGGCGAGACCGTCTCCACGCTGGAGATCGGCGTGGACATGCCGCTGCCGGTCGCGGCGGCGGCGGGGTTGGCGGCCTAGGCGGGTGAACGTCACGCACGCGGCTGCCGCCGGTCGCGCGCGCTCGGCGCGGGGACGGGCCGCAGCAAGCGCACCCACATGCCGACAAAAGTGAGAACCCAGGCCAGCAGCGCCACCCAGAACATGCCGCGCGGGATCACTTCGAGAAACGGCAGGTGTGCCGTGGTCGCATAGTCTTGCGTCGCCGCAACATACATGCCGAGCGGAAACACCACCGACCATAGCCCTGGATCGTAGCCGCGCGGACCCCGCTGCATTTCCTTCCACGCGAACAGGATCACCAGCAGCGGAATCCAGAACGTGCTGGTGGCCCAGAGCAGGACGGTAAAGGGCGTCACGAAACGCTGGAGCAGCAGCAAATTGGGGTCGCTCCCCGGCAATGCCATGAGCCGCGCGCCCGCGAGAGTTGCGATCGCCACGGCGCCCATGTTGATCCACCACGGCGCCCCCATCTCGGCGGGATGCATGGGCCGGAACACCCAGCGGAAAAAGATCAGCGCCGAAAGCAGCACGTACAGCGTCGCACCCAGCAGATAGAAGGCGAGCGAGGCGAACACCAATGGCGGCGGTGCGCCGGTGCGCAGCGCCAGGAACGAGCCAAGAACGGCTAGCGACTCGGTGGCCACCACCAGCAGCAGCCAGCTTCCGTTCAGTCCGTGCTCCAATCCCGGCTTGGCGATGCTGACCGTGACCGTGGCCAGGAAGCCATAGACCAGCACGGCCCACAGCACGACGCTGAACCAGAACAGCGGCGGCAGCAGGCCCGCGAACGTGTCGAACTCGGCGAACAGGCTGCCAAGCACGCCGTTGGCGGCGACGATGGTGAGGAAGGTTGGCCCGCGCTCGTGGCTGACGAAATCCGCCATGACGGCGCGCGGGAAGATCGCGATACGCGCCAGCAGAATGGCCCAGAGCACCGGATAGGCCGCTAGACTGATCACGAACAGCGGCCAGGCGATCGCCTGATGCCCGAGCAACCGGGCGGCAACGGCGACGATGCCGGTTCCCATGACGAGGGCGAAATATCCGGGGAAGTGTTCCCTCAGCCATGCCGGGCCGCCCTGCACGATCGCTCCATCCCGCGTTCGCCTGTTGGCCGCTAAAACGTCCAGGGGCCGACGGAGTGCCGGATATCGCGTTTGCTGCTCGCATTGCGAGTGGCGCCCCGGCCGGGCGAGGCCGGGGCGCAGTGCGGGCCTGCCGTGAGGCAGGATCATCGGTTCGTTCCGACCACCCGACCGAGGGGGACCGACAACTCTATCGTGTTACGATCTAGTTCGGCGTGCCCCGAAGGCAACGTCCGAGGGGAAATTACTCGTTTTCCGGACGGCGGCGGGCGCGCTTTGTGTCCGCCCGGCTGGATTTTGCCGCCAGCCGCCGCTGCTTGCTGGCCAGGGTGGGCCGGGTCGCCCGCCGTTTGGTCGGCGGCACGGCGGCGGCCCGGATCAGCGCCAGCAGCCGCTCGCGCGCGTCAAGGCGATTGCGTTCCTGCGTGCGGTGGCGGCGCGCGGTCAACACCAGCACCCCCTCGCGCGTGAGCCGCTGACCACCCGAATCCAGCAGGCGGCCGCGCACATCCTCCGGCAGCGACGGCGAGCGTGCCACGTCGAAGCGCAACTGCACCGCTGTCGCGACCTTGTTGACATTCTGCCCGCCAGGACCGGTCGCCTGGATAAAGCTCTCGCCGATCTCCGCCTCGTCGATGGCAATACGGGGAGTGACCTGGATCAGCGGCATGCGACGGCCCGAGAGCGGCGCCTGCCCCCTTTGGGAAACCCGCTACGGGTCATTCCCCAACCCCGGCGTATCCGCGAGCAACGCCCGCGTGTACGCCGCCGCGGGCGCGGCAAACAGTTCCGCCGCCGGTCGCAGCTCCACGATCCGGCCCTCGTTCATTACCGCCACGCGATCCGCGAAACTGCGCACCAGTGCCAGATTATGCGTGACGAACAGCATCCCCAGCTCCATCTCCGTCCGCAGCTCCGACAACAGCGCCATCACCGCGGCCTGCACGGAGACATCCAGCGCCGATGTCACCTCGTCACAGATCAGCAGGCTCGGCTCCGCCGCCAGCGCGCGGGCGATGGCGACGCGTTGCCGCTCGCCGCCGCTGAGCTGGTCGGGGAAGCGGTCGATCAGGCGCGGATTGAGCGACACGCGCTGCAAGCTCCGGGCGACGCGCGCGCGGAGTTCCTCGGCTCCAAGCTGGAAGAACAGATGCAGCGGCCGGCTGACGATCTGCCCCACGGTGCGGCGCGGATTGAGCGAGGCGTACGGGTTCTGGAATACGTACTGGATGGTCTTACGGGCGGCGGCGCTGCGCTGGCGGATGCCGGGCGGCAGGGCCTCGCCGTTCAGCCGCACCTCGCCCGCCACACCTTCGCGCAGCAGCCCGGCCAGGCTGCGCGCCAGCGTGGTCTTGCCGCTGCCGGATTGGCCCACCAGTGCCACGCATTCCCCGGGCGCCACGTCGAACGCAATGTCCGACAGCACCTGCACCGGCCCGTACGAGGCGCGCAAGCCGCCGACCGAGAGCAGCGGCGCCCGCGCGCGGGCGGCCAGTGCGAACACCGCATCGGCGCGCGGCGCGGCGGCGGTCGCGGCGTCCTGATGCCAGCAGCGCGCGGCGTGCGTGGGCGAGGCCTCCGCCATCGACGGCATCGTGGCGCAGATGTCGGTGGCCAGATCGCAGCGTGGCGCGAATACGCAGCCCTCCGGCCGGTGGCCCGGCGATGGCGCGTGGCCGGGAATGCCGAGCAGCGCATGCCGCCCCTCCGGGTCCGGCATCGCCAGCAGCAGGCGGCGCGTATAGGGGTGGCGAGGTGCGCCGAAAATCTCGGCGGCGGTGCCGGTCTCGACCAGCCGCCCCGCATACATCACCGCGACAAGTTGCGCCAACTCGGCCACCACGGCCAGATCGTGACTGACATACAGCGCCGCGACACCATGCTGCGCGCACAGATCGCGCACCGTGCGCAGCACATGCGCCTGGGTCGTGACATCGAGGCCGGTGGTCGGTTCGTCCAGCACCACGAGGCGCGGCCGGCAGGCGAAGGCCATCGCCAGCGCCAGGCGCTGCTGCTGCCCGCCCGAGACCTGGTGCGGGTAGCGCTGCCGGAACTCGGCACTGTGCGGCAGCGCCACCTCGCGCAGCAATTCCTCCATGCGCGCCACACGGGTGCGCGGCACCAGCTCCGGCACGTGGACGCGCAGCATCTCCTCGAGCTGCTCGCCCAGGCGCAGCGCCGGATTCAGGGCGGTGCCGGGATCCTGCGGGATATAGGCCACCAGACTGCCGCGCAGATCGCGCAGCCCCCGCGGCGAGGCGCCCAGGATGTCGCGGCCGTCCACCGTGATGGCACCGCCGGCGATGCGGGCGCCGCGCCGCGCGTGCCCCAGCAGGGCCAGGCCGACAGTGGTCTTGCCGGAGCCGCTTTCGCCCACCAGTCCCAGCACTTCGCCGGCGCGGATGGAAAAGCTGACCTCGTCTATGATGTCGGTGCCGCTGGCGGCGATCTCGACCCGCAGGCCGGTCACGCGCACCACCGCCTCGGCGGCAGGGGCGCTCATGCCTTGCGACCTATGCCCAGTGCGGCGCGGGCGATGCCGTCGGTCAGCAGATTCATGCCGATGGTCAGGAGCGCGATGGCCAGCACCGGCAGGACCACCGGCCAGGGCTGGATGACGATGCCGATACGGTTCTCGTTGATCATCAGCCCCCAATCCGCGGCCGGCGGTTGCAGGCCGAACCCCAGGAAGCTGACGGCGGCGATCAGGCCGATGGAATACGTCATGCGCAGCCCGAGTTCCACCAGTAGCGGCGACGACAGGTTGGGCAGGATCTCGGCCATCAACACGTGCAGGCGGCTCTCGCCCAGCACCTCGGCCGCGCGCACGAAATCGCGCTGCGCCACCTCGGCCGCGGCCCCGCGCGCCACCCGCGCCACCCTTGGCAGATGGCCGAGCGCCACGGTCAGCACGATCAGCCACAATTGCGGGCCGAACCCCGCCACCAGCAGCAGCACCAGCACGATCTGCGGGAATGCCAGCAGCACGTCCATCGCGCGCATCAGGATCTCGTCGAACCAGCCGGCGGCATAGGCGGCCACCAATCCCACGACGATGCCGCCAGCAAGGCCGAGCACCGTGGCCAGCACCGACAGGATGAGAATGGCGCGGCCGCCGCACAGGAAGCGGCTCAGCACGTCACGGCCGAGATAGTCCGCGCCCAGCGGTGCCGCGAGGCTCGGATGCGCATAGGGCATCGCCACGAACACGGTGGGAGAATGCGGCGCCACGACCGGCCCCATGACGGCGATCAGCACGATCACGGCGACGATCGCGACACCGATCCGTGTTCGGCCCAGCCGGAACGCCTGCCGCCACAGCAGGAACCGGGGTGCCGGCGGCGGCAGGGCGATCGCGGTGGCGCTCATCGCAGCGCGGTCCGCAGCCGCGGCGTCAGCAGGATGGTGGCGATATCGGCCAGCACGTTGAGAGCCACATAGACCGCCCCCACCAGCAGTGTCAGCGCCTGCACCACCGGCAGGTCGCGGTTGCCGACGGCATCGACCAGCGCCTGGCCGATGCCGGGATAGTGGAACACCACCTCCACCACGACGATGCCGCCGGCAAGCCACGCCAGTTGCAGTGCCGTCACCTGCACGAACGGCACGATCGCGTTGGGCAGAGCGTGGCGCAGGATGATGCGCGTGCGCGGCATGCCTTTCAGCCGCGCCATCTGCACGTATTCGCTCTCCATGACCTCGATCATCGAGGCGCGCATGATGCGGCTCATATACGGGATGACGGCGAGATTCAGCGTCAGCGCCGGCAGCACGACCTGCGACATCTGCTGCCAGGGCGGCACCCCCTCGCCCAGCATCGACACCGCCGGCAGCACATGCAGCACATTGGTCGCCAGCAGCACGATCAGCACGATGCCGATGACGAACTCCGGCACCGCCGCCAGGACCAGCGTGATTGCCGACAGGGCATGGTCCACCATGCCGTCACGCCGCACCGCCGAGACCACGCCGATGGCCGCCGCCAGCGGGATCGCGAACACCGCCGAGAGCAGCACGAGAAAGGCGGAATTGACGATGCGCGGGGCAATCAGCGCCGCGACCGAATCCTGCGTGGCCAGCGAATTGCCGAAATCGCCCCGCAGCACGCCGCCGATCCAGTGGCCGTATTGCGCCAGCACCGGCTGGTTGAGGTGCAGCGCCAGACGCAACGCCGCCAGCCGTTCCGGTGTCGCGGTGCGGCCAAGTATGGCGGTCGCGGCGTCCCCCGGCAGCGCCTGCGTGCCGGCGAACACCAGGACGGACACCAGCGCCAGCGTCACCAGGCCGAGAACGAGCCGGCGCAGCAGGATCGCAATCATGCGCCGCGCCCGTTCATGCGCGCCTCAGACGAAATACATTTCGGCAAAGCCGTAATTGCCGAGCGGTGTCCCGGTGCGCGCGGGACGCAGGCCGGCGATCTTGGCCGAGTAGCCGTCGATCTGGTCGCGGAACCCCCAGATGATGTAGCCGCCGCTGTCATAGTCCATCTTCTGCGTCTCGTGCAGCAGCGCGTTGCGCTTGGTCTTGTCGAGCGTCCGGCGGGCCTCGCCGATCAGCGCGTTGAACTTCGCGTCGTTCCAATGCGTCTCGTTGTACGGGGCGCCGGGCATCTCGCAGTCGGCCACCTGGCTCAGATAGTCGCGGGTGAACCAGAAATCCTGCGCGAACGGCCATTTCAGATAGTCGTTGCCGTAGAACACGCCGGAATCGACCTTGCGCACGTTCACCGTGACGCCGGCACCCTTCGCCTGTTGTGCGAACACCTGCGCGGCTTCCACCAGACCGGCGGCCACCGAGGCTGTGACCAGCTCCACCGTCAGGTCGGCGTGCCCGGCCGCCTTCAGCAGCGACTTGGCCTGATCGAGATCCTGGTGCCGCTGTGGCAGGTCGCTCGCATAGGCCGGATCGAACGGCGAATACAGGTCGTTGGCGACCGCCCCCTGGCCGGACAGCGCCTGCGCGATCATCTGCGGCCGGTCAACGATCAGCCGCATCGCCTGGCGCACACGCACGTCGCTGTACGGTGCCAGATCGACACGCATGGTGAACGGCAGCCAGGCGCCGGTCTTGGCCACCAGCGTCTTCAGCCCGGGCATCATGCCGAGCGGCATTGTCTGCGCGAACGGCACGTTGTCGATGGCGTGCACCTGCCCGCCCATCAGCGCGTTGATCCGCGCAGTGTCGTCCGGGAAGTCGATGATGACCAGCGAATCGACATGCGGCAGGCCGGGGCGCCAGTAGTTGCGGTTGGCCGGAAAAGTGCTGCGGTCGCCCGGGGTAAAGCTGCCGAACTTGAACGGGCCGGTGCCCACGGGCGCCTTCGGGTCATAGCCTACCGGCACGATGCCGTTACCATATTGCGCCAGGGCGTTGTCGAAGGTCGCGTACGGCGCCTTCAGCTTGATCGAAAAGGTGAGGTCGTCGATTTTCGTGAAGCCGTTGGGATCGACCGAGGATAGGCTCGCGGCGCCGGCGCCCGGGCTTTTCGGGTTGATGATCCGCTTCAGCGAGAAGATGGCGTCGTCGGCCGAGACGGTCTTGCCGTTGTGGAAGGTGATCCCCTTTTTCAGCTTCACGGTCCACAAATCGGCCGTGGCATTGGGGCTGATCTCCTCGGCCAGCAGCATCTGGAATGTGTAGTCCGGCGTGATGATGGCCAGCGGCTCGTAGAGAGCGAACACCCGCGCGATGTCGGGGAAGCTGATCGGGTTGTGGGCGTCGATGCTGTCCTTGGCGCCCCCGCCAGCGCAGCCGATCAGCAGCCTGCCGCCTTTTTTCGGGGTCGCGGCGCGGGCGCTCGCCGGGAGCAGCAGACCGCCGGCCGTCAGCGCTCCCGCGGCTGCCGCGAGCTTCAGGACATCGCGTCGGACAGGCATCGTGCCCGTCAGGTCATCCGGTCGCATGATCGTTCCCCTCATGGCGCGCCTCTTTCAGCCGGACACCGGCTGCGGGCGACGACGTATCGCGGAGCCTTATGACGATGACCGCTGCCATGTGATACAAGATCCGAACTCGTAAGCACAAAAAACGAAACCACGGTCCAGCGATGCTCAGTTGCCGTCGAGATCGAGCGCGTTGGTGAGATCCCCCAGCGGCGGTTCGCCGTGGGCCTTGATCGCCGCGTCGCGCACGGTGATGCCGTGCAGCGTCGGCAGCTCGAACCGCTCCGTGATGAAGCGCAGGATCGACGTGGTGTCGTACGGCGTGTGATCGACGAAATCGCGCTTCGCGAACGGCGAGATGATGATCGCCGGGATGCGCGTGCCGGGGCCCCAGCGGTCGCCCTTCGGTGGCGGCACATGGTCCCAGATGCCGCCGTTCTCGTCATAGGTGACGACCACGAGCATGTGCGGCCATTGCGGGCTCTTTTCGAGGTGCCTCACGACACGGGCGATGTGCTGATCACCGGCCTGGATATCGGCATAGCCGGAGTGCTGGTTGAGATTGCCCTGCGGCTTGTAGAAAGTGACCTCCGGCAGGCGGCCCTCGTCGATCGCCTCGATGAAGCTGATCCCGCCCAGCCCGGCGTCGAGCAGGTGTTCGCGTCGCGCCTGCGTGCCGGGCGCGAAGTTCAGGTAATAATTGTAGGGCTGGTGGTGGAACTGGAAGTTCGGGATCGGCGTGTGGTTGCCATGATCGAGCACGTACTGCCAGGCGCCGGAATACCAGGCCCAGCTCACCCGCTTCAGGCTCAGCAGGTCGCCAATCGTGGGCTCGGTCTGCGGCGGCAGGGTGGTGGGGTTCGCCGGATCGGCCGTGGCCGGATCGGCGCCGGGCGCCGGTGCGTTGCCGCTCGGCTGATACGGCGGCTGCATCGTGTTGACGGCGTAGAAATCGGGCGTGAGATTGCCGTCGGCCGCGAATTTCGGAATGCCGTCGATGGCCGATTTCGGCGAGTTGGCGGCGATCTTCAGCGTCACGCCATCGTCCTCGACGGCCGAGATCGAGGGCTTGGCCGGACTCTTGTCCGCGTCGGGGTAGTACGGCGCGCAGGCACAGGCGAGCCACTGGTGATTGAAGAACGAGCCACCGAACGCACCCATGAAGAAATCGTCGGCCAGAGTGTATTTCCTGGCGACATCCCACATCGCCGTCCTGGAGCCGTTCCAGTTGCTCATCGGCATGGCGCCGGAATCGGCCCATGCCACGAACATGTCGTTCTTCCCGCCGTCGATCTGCATCTGGTTCTCGTAGAACCGATGCCACAGATCGTGGGTGACGGTGTCGAGCGGCACGTCGAACCCCTTCGGATCATCGACCGCGAAGGGTCCGTTCGGCAGGTGCTCTGTCATCGCCTGGGTCACGGGCGGCACCGCGCCCTTGGCGGTAAGGCCGCCCCACACTGGCGGCAGTTCCGTCAGCACCGAGCCGTCGCGATCGCGTTGCTGCAAGCTCGTCTGGCTTGCCTGATCGATGCCGTTGGCGCCCGGGAAGTGGCCGTACAAATTGTCGAAGGAGCGGTTCTCCGCGTAGATGACGACCACGGTCTGGATCTTGTCCAGGCCCTGGACGGCCGCGGCGGCGGCGAACCCTGCCCCGTGCATCGCCGCCGAGACGACGAGCGCTGTGGAAGCGAGAGCAAAAATGCGCAGACGCGGCATGGCCCGAATCTCCCTTGAGCAGCCTACCATGAGTACAGCCTTCGATGCGTGGTGCAAAGGTTGCGCCAGCCGCCTGCCTCGCAACGCCGTCGCGGTCATTGTCCTGTCACTCTCGCTTGCAGGTGCTGCGATCGCCCGGCCGATGTCGCGCACCGAAGCGAACCAGCGCGCCAGCGCGCTGGCGGCGCTCGGCGCGATGCTGTTCGCCGATCCGCGCCTGTCGGCCTCCGGCCACCTTGCCTGCGCATCCTGCCACAGCCCGGATGACGCCTTCGGGCCGCCCAACGCGCTTGCCGTGCAACGCGGTGGCGATGACATGCGCCAGCCGGGCGTGCGGGCAGTCCCGTCGCTCAGATATCTGCAAGCCGTGCCGCAGTTCACCGAGCATTTCTTCGAGTCGGAGGACGAGGCGGACGAGAGTATCGACAATGGGCCAACTGGCGGTCTCACCTGGGATGGCCGCGTCGATTCCGCCCACGCCCAGGCACGGATACCGCTGCTCTCCGTCTTCGAGATGGCCAACGGCAGCGCGGTCGATGCGGTAGCCCGCGCCGTCGCCGCGGGCTACGGCCCGGCGCTCGCCTCGATCAGCGGTGCCGATCCGCAGCATGACCGCCCGGCGGCATTCGCAGCCATGCTCAAGGCATTCGAGGTCTATCAGCAGGATTGGCGCAGTTTCTATCCGTATTCGAGCAAGTACGACGCCTATCTCGCAGGCACGGTGGCGCTCTCGGATCAGGAGGCGCGCGGCCTCGCCTTGTTCGACGATCCGGCCAAGGGCAATTGCGCCTCATGCCACATCAGCCAGCGAGCCGCGGACGGCACGCCGCCGCAATTCACCGATTACGGCATGATCGCACTCGGGTTGCCGCGCAACCCGGCAATCCCGGCGAACGCCGACCCGGCCTATTACGATCTCGGCCTGTGCGGACCGTTGCGCACCGATTTCAGGGCACGGGCAGAGTATTGCGGACGGTTCCGCACCCCATCGCTGCGCAACGTCGCAACGCGCCGCACCTTTTTTCACAACGGCGTCCTGCATTCGTTACGGGACGCCGTGGCCTTCTATGCCACCCGCGACAGCAATCCGGTCCGCTGGTACCCGAGGCGGCCGGATGGCACGGTCGCGAAGTTCGACGATCTGCCGGCCGCCTATCGCGGAAACGTCAACATGGACCGGCCGTTCGGCGCCAAGCCAGGAGACAGGCCGGCACTGAGCGACGACGAGATCGACGACATCGTGGCGTTCCTGAAGACGCTGACAGATGGCTGGAAGCCGGACGCCGGAGAGGAGGCAAACACGGCGCCGGTCCGCTAAGCGACGCGGCGATCGGGGGTGAGATCCGGCCCGCTGGCGGCAATATCGACCATGATCTCGCCCGCAAGCCCTTCGAGCGCCTTGCGCACATCCTCGCCGGCAACCCCGTCCGGCACGCGCAGCCAGGCCGCCGCGCGAAACATCTCCTCTCCCGTGAAGGCAGCACTTTCGATCCCGCTGCTGAACTCCTCGATGTTCACGCCCAGCCGGGTCAGCGCCCGCGTCGCGTCGCGCACGATCCCCGGCCGGTCATGGCCTACGAGGTCCAGCTTGAGGTCCGGTAATTCGCTCCCGCAAGGACGGCGGCACTGCGCTCAACCGTGATTCGCAAGCCTCTGGACTCAAGATCCCGAAGGCCGGCGGTCAGATCGCCGACATTCGGCTCCGGAACGCTGACCAGCAGGATGCCGGCGAACTCGCCCGCCAGATGCGCCAATCGGCTGTCCAGCCAACTGCCCCCCGCCGCGGCTATCTTCTCCGAGATTGCGCTCACGAGACCGGGTCTGTCGTGACCGATGAAGGTCAGCACGAGAGAAGCTGTCATGTCACGCTCCTACTCGGCCGCATCCCGGTACGACTCGACCGGCGGGCAGGAGCAGACGAGATGACGGTCGCCGTAGATGTTGTCGACGCGATTGACCGGCGACCAGTATTTGTCCACCCGCCGCGACCCCGCCGGGAAGCAGCCCTCCGCCCGCGTGTACGGCCGGTTCCACGCCTCCTCCGCGATGTCATGCACGGTATGCGGCGCGTGGCGGAGCGGCGAATCGGCGGCGCCCCAGCGACCCGCCTTGACCGCTTCCACCTCGCCGTGAATGGCGATCATCGCGTCGCAGAAACGGTCCAGCTCCGCTCTCGATTCGGACTCCGTGGGTTCGACCATCAGCGTGCCGGCGACCGGAAAGCTCATGGTCGGCGCGTGGAAGCCGTAGTCGATCAGCCGCTTGGCGATATCCTCGACGGTGATGCCGGCGGCATCCTTCAGCGGTCGCGTGTCGATGATGCACTCATGCGCGACCCGCCCGCGCGGCCCCTTGTAGAGCACCGGATAATGCGCCTCGAGCCGCCGTGCGATGTAGTTGGCGTTCAGGATCGCCGCCTTGGTCGCGAGCGTCAGGCCCTCGCCGCCCATGAGCAGGATGTAGACCCATGAGATCGGCAGGATCGAAGCCGAGCCGAACGGCGCCGCCGAGACGGTGCGTTCCGCCCCCTTCTCCAGCGCCGGGTGGCCGGGCAGGAACGGCGCCAGATGCGCGCGCACGCCGATCGGGCCCATGCCGGGGCCGCCGCCGCCATGCGGGATGCAGAACGTCTTATGCAGATTGAGGTGGCTGACATCCGCGCCGAAGCGTCCGGGTCTGGCCAATCCGACCAGCGCGTTCAAGTTCGCGCCATCCAGATATACCTGTCCGCCGCACGCGTGAATGATGTCGCAGATCTCGACGATCCGCTCCTCGAATACGCCGTGGGTCGAGGGATAGGTGATCATGATGGCGGCAAGCGAGTCGCGGTGCTGCTCGGCCTTCGCCCGCAGGTCGTCCACATCGACGTTCCCCGCCGCGTCGCAGGCGATGACGACGACACTCATGCCCGCCATGTGCGCCGAGGCCGGGTTCGTGCCGTGCGCGGAGGATGGGATCAGGCAGACAGTGCGGTGCGGCTCGCCTCGACTGCGGTGATAGGAGCGGATGGCCAGCAATCCCGCGAACTCGCCCTGCGCGCCGGAATTGGGCTGCAGCGACACAGCATCATAGCCGGTGATGGCGCAGAGCTTCTTCTCCAGGTCGCGGAACATCTCCCTGTATCCGCCCGCTTGGTCGGGCGGCACGAAGGGGTGCAGCGACGAGAACTCCGGCCAGGTGATCGGAACCATCTCCGTGGTCGCATTCAGCTTCATCGTGCAGGAGCCGAGCGGGATCATCGCGCGGTCCAGCGCCAAGTCGCGATCCGCGAGACGCCGCATGTAGCGCAGCATCTCCGTCTCCGACCGGTGCTCGTGAAACACCGGATGCGTAAGGAACCGGCTCGTTCGCCGCAGCCCGGCAGGAATTGCGTCCGCGGCGCCGATCGAAATGGGCACGAGAGCATCATCGCCGGTGAAAATCCGCAGAACCTTGTCCACCAGCCCCGGCGTGGTCAGTTCGTCCAGGCTGATGCCGACGCGACCGGTGCGCGCGCCGATCCGGCGGAAATTGATCCCCGAGGCGACAGCGCGAGCGTGAATGTCCTCCGTGCGGTCGCCGGTCGCGATCGTGAACGTGTCGAAGAAACTGTCCTGTTCGATCTTCACGCCAAGCTGGCGCAGCACCGGCGGCCAGTTGCGCGGTCAGGCGATGGATGCGGCGGGCGATGGCGATGAGGCCCTCGGGGCCGTGATAGATCGCATACATGGACGCAATGACGGCAAGCAGCACCTGGGCGGTGCAGATGTTGGAGGTCGCCTTTTCGCGGCGGATATGCTGCTCGCGCGTCTGCAACGCCAGGCGATACGCCTGCTCGCCGCGCGCATCGACCGAGATCCCGACCAATCGGCCAGGCAGCGCGCGCTTGTGTGCGTCCTTCGCCGCCATGTAGGCCGCATGCGGGCCGCCATAGCCCACCGGCACGCCGAAACGCTGGGTCGAGCCTATGGCCAGATCGGCGCCGAGTTCGCCCGGCGGCACGAGCAGGGTCAGCGCGAGGGGATCGGCGGCCATTGCCACGATCGCATCGGCAGCATGCAAGGACTCGATCACCGGACGATAGTCGCGAATGTCGCCGAACGTGCCAGGATATTGCAGCAAGGCCCCGAACACGTCTGGGGGTCGCAAGTCCGACGAGGGATCGCCGATGATCACCTCCCAGCCGAGCGGCTCGGCGCGCGTGCGGACCACGGCGATGGTCTGCGGATGGCAGGCGTGATCGACAAAAAAAGCATTCTGCTTCGACCGCGCGATCCGGCGGGCCATCGCCATCGCCTCGGCCCCCGCGGTCGCCTCATCCAGCAGGGAGGCGTTGGCCACGTCGAGGCCGGTCAGGTCGCAGATCATGGTCTGGAAGTTCAGCAGCGCCTCCAGCCGGCCCTGGCTGATTTCCGGCTGGTACGGCGTGTAGGCCGTGTACCAGGCGGGATTTTCCAGGATGTTGCGCTGGATCACGCCCGGCAGGATCGTGCCGTAATAGCCCTGGCCGATCAGCGAGGTGAGCACACGGTTCTTGCCCGCCACCTCGCGCAGCCGCTCCAGCACCTCCGTCTCGGTCAGTCCGGGGCCGATTTCCAGGGGCTCCCGTTGGCGGATCACATTCGGGACCGTCTCGTCGATCAGTGCGTCCAGGCTGGAGCAGCCGAGTGTCCCGAGCATCGCCGCAATGTCGTGGCGCGAAGGACCGATATGACGTTCGACGAAGCCAGCTTGCACTGGCTCGACGCTTTCGGCGACCTCAGGGTCCATCACGATCGTCCTCGCCAGGCGGACGGAAAGTCAAGCGATCAGCTTCTGGTATGCGCCCTCGTCCAGCAGCGCGTCGGCTTGCGAGGGATCGGCCATCCTGATCTTGAAGAACCATCCCCGTTCCTCGGGCGAGGCGTTCACCAGGGAGGGCTCGCTGACGATCTCCGAATTGGTTGCAACGATCTCGCCGCTGAGCGGCACGTAGACGTCCGAGGCGGCCTTCACGGACTCCACGGTGGCCGCGGTTTCGCCCTTGCCCAGTTGCTTGCCGATTTCCGGCAATTCGACGAATACCAGATCGCCCAGCGCTTCCTGCGCATGGTTGGTGATGCCAACGGTCGCGACATCGCCCTCGACCTGCACCCACTCATGATCCTCGGTGTACCGCCTCATCGCCTGTCTTTTCCTGTGGTGAGCATCAGCCGCGCTTCACTCTCGGTGCCACGAACGGCAGTGCCGTGATCGACATCGAAACCCGCTTGCCACGCAGCTCGGCATGGAGCCGAACGCCAGGCACGGCATGTCCGTCGCGGATATAACCCATCGCCACCGGGGCGTTGGCGCTCGGGCCGAAGCCGCCGGAGGTGACGATCCCGATTGCCTCTGCCGCGTGTTCGTCCGCGAACAGTTCGGCGCCGCCGCGCACGGGCGCGCGGCCTTCCGGCCTCAGGCCGACCCGCCGGCGTTCCGCACCGCGCGCAAGCTGCGCCAGAACGGTCTGCGCACCCGGGAAGCCGCCTGGCCGGCACGCCGCCGGGGCGCCGCGGCTTTCTGGATCGACCATTCGAGCGCCGCCTCCACGGGCGTTGTTCGCGTGTCCAGATCCGCGCCGTACAGGCAGAGACCCGCCTCCAGCCGCAGGCTGTCGCGCGCACCCAGCCCGATCCAGGCCACGCGCTGGTGGCGCAGCAGCGCACGCGCCAGATCTTCGGCACGGTCCGCAGGGACACTGATCTCGAACCCGTCTTCACCGGTGTAGCCAGAGCGCGAAATGACGCACTCCGCGCCGAGCAGCTGCATTTGCCGCACCTGCATGAAATGCATGTCGATGACAGAGGGAGCGAGAGGAGCCAGGGCCTGCTCCGCCAACGGCCCCTGCACGGCGAGCAATGCGCGGTCAGCCAGAGGCTTGACTATGCATGCCGCGTGCAGATGCGCGCGGAGATGCGCCTCGTCGGCCGCCTTGCAGGCAGCGTTCACGACCAGGAGCAGGCGGTCGCCCATATTGGCCACCATCAAATCGTCCAGAATGCCGCCCGCGTCATTGGTGAACTGCGTGTAACGCTGCCGGCCGGCGCCAAGGCCCACGATGTCGGCCGGAACCAGCGTCTCAAGCGCCGCCGCCGCGTCCTCGTTGCGCCCCGAGCGGGCCTGCAACGCAAGCTGCCCCATATGCGACACGTCGAACAGCCCGGCCGCGGCGCGGGTGTGCAGATGTTCGGCCATGATGCCCATCGGATACTGCACCGGCATCTCGTAGCCCGCGAACGGCACCATGCGCGCACCGGCCGCCACATGCAGCGCATGGAGCGGCGTGCGTTGCAACTCAGGCGCGATCACGGCAGCGATGTGGGTACTCATGGTTCCGCGATCCTAGCCAGTGCCGGCCTGATGGGCCAGCGCAGCCCGTGCGGCGCAGGCTCGGTTCTTTACAAACACTCGCCGGCCGGCACAAACATGGGCCCGGCGTGGGCTTCCGCAGGAATTTCCATTCCTGCCAGTGTCACCGGAGGGAACGAACATGGCGCTGAAACACCTGATGCGGCCGGCCGGCATGGCGATCGCCGTGGCGCTCACGGCGCCCGCCGCGATGGCGCAGACGGACACGATCAAGCTCGGCGCCTCGGTGCAGCTTTCGGGCTCGCTTGCCAATACCGGACGCTACTACCGAGACGCCTACAATCTCGCCATCGCCACGATCAACGACAAGGGCGGGGTCAGTGTCGGCGGCAAGAAATACAAGCTGGCGCTCGACCTGCTCGACAACCAGTCGGACGTCAACCTCAGTGTCCGGCAGACGGTACAGCTGGTCGCGAGCGACAAGGTCAATTTCCTGCTCGGACCGTTCGCCAGCAACTTCGCCCTGGATGACAGTTCGATTGCCGAGAAATACCAGATCCCGATGGTCCAGGGCGGAGGGGCATCCACACAGATCTATAATCGCGGCTACAAATACGTTTTTGGCACTCTGCCTCCGGCCGACGACTACTTCGCAAGCACGATCGAAATGCTGGGCAAGCTCACCCCAAAGACCAAAACCGTCGCCCTGCTGTCCGCCGATGACAGCTTCGACGTCTCGGTGGCACAGGGCACCCGCAAGCTGCTGGACAAGGCCGGCATGAAACTCGTGGTCGACGAGAAATACCATGAGAATACGTCGGATTTCTCCACCATCCTGACCGAGGTCAAGGCCGCGCACCCGGATGCCGTGTTCCTCGCCAGCCATGAGTCCGAGGCGCTGAACTTCATCCGCCAGGCCAAGGGCCTCGACGTCAATCCCAACAACCTGTTTTCCTTCACCGTCGGCGTGCCCACGGCGGACTTCCGCAAGGCGCTGGGTCGCGATGCGGAGTATGCGTTCGGCATGACCTCGTGGCTGCCGAAGCCAGACCTGAAGGATGAATGGTTCGGCGACGCGGCCGCCTTCGCCAGGACGTACAAGACGAAATATGGTTACGATCCCGACTACCACGCGGCCTCCGCCGTGGCCGACGTCGAGACCTTCGTGAAGGCGATCGAGAAGGCCGGCTCGCTCGATCCGAAGGCGGTGCGCGACGCCATCGCCGGCATCGACTTCGACAGTCTGTATGCCCACATCCGCTATGGACAGAACGGCCAGATCGTCCTGCCGCAGATCGTCGTGCAAATCCAGAATGGCGAGGTGGTCGCGATCTATACCAGCCATTTCGTCAATAAGCCGAAATTTCCGGTTCCACACTGGAACGCACGCTGATCCGATAACCCTGACGGCCACCGCCTGAGTGTTCTACGTCCAGATCCTTCTGAACGGCGTCCTGCTCGGCGGGCTGTACGGGCTGATGGCGCTCGGCATGGCGCTGGTCTGGGGCGTGCTCAACATCGTCAACCTGGCGCACGGCTCCTTCATCATGCTGGGCGGCTATGCCGTCTATTACCTGTTCACGACGGTCGGCATCGACCCGCTTCTGGCGTTGCCGATCGCCATGCTCGGCATGTTCGCCTTTGGCTTCCTGGTGCAGCGCTACGTCATCAATTTCATCGTCGGCTCGGCGCTGCTGAACACGTTGCTGATCACCTTCGGGCTCGACGTAGTCCTCACCTACCTCGCCCAACTCGCGTTCAGCGCGGATTTCCGCACCATCAATCCGGCCTATGCCGGTGCCAACATCGCGATAGGCGGTGTCGTCATTCCGCTAATCCGGCTCGCCGCCTTCGTGATCGCCTTTGTCCTCGCAGGCGCGCTCTGGTGGGTGCTGTACGCGACCGGACTCGGCCGCTCCATCCGTGCCACGTCGCAGAACCTGGTGGCGGCGCGCCTCTATGGCGTCGATCCGCGGCTGCTGTATCCCGTCACCTTCGGCATCGGCGCCGCACTCGCCGGTGCTGCCGGCGGACTCTATGGCATGGTGGCACAGCTCACGCCCTATATCGGCGCCGGGCTGACCGCCAAATCCTTCGTCATCGCCATTATCGGCGGACTGGACAATCCGTTCAGCGTCGTGCTTGCCGGCTGCGTCATCGGCGTCGCCGAATCGTTCGGCGCGGTCTATTTCGGCCCGACCTACACCGACGTGATCAGCTTCGGCCTGCTGGTCCTCATCCTTATCATCCGTCCGGCGCGGACGCTGCGCGCGGCATGAGCTGGCGCTGGCTGCTCCTGCTGCCGATCCTGGGGCTGCTCGCGGCCCTGCCGTGGCTCGGCAGCGACGTGGTCCTGCATTTCGGGATCAGCACCCTGCTGGTGGCGACCTTGGCGCAGGGCTGGAACATCATCGGCGGCTTCACGGGCTACGTGTCGTTCGGCAACTCGGTCTTCTATGGGCTGGGCACCTACGGCACAGCGATCGCGATGGCGCAGTTCCATCAGCCGTTCTGGCTGGGGCTGGTCGTGGGCGCCATCCTTGCCATGCTCTGCGCGCTGCTGCTGGGCATTCCCATCCTGCGCCTGCGCGGCCCCTATTTCGCCATCGCCACACTCGGTCTTTCCGCCGCGATGGGCGCCGTCTTCGCCAATCTGCCGATCGCCGGCGCCAATGTCGGGCTGATCCTGCCGCTCATCCGCGCCGACGCGATGTTCTACGAAGTGTCGCTGGTGCTGCTGGTCGCGGCGACCGCGACCGTCGCCTGGATCGCCCGCAGCCGCTTCGGCATGGCGCTCATCGCCATCCGCGAGGACGAGGACGCGGCCGGCGCGATGGGCGTCAACGCAACGCTCTACAAAGTGGCGGCGCTCATCATCTCCGCACTGTTCACGGCCCTTGCCGGCGGCATCCATGCCTACTGGATCACCTTCATCGACCCGGCCAGCGCCTTCGACCCCACGCTCAACGTGCAGATGGTCATCATGGCGGTGTTCGGCGGCCCCGGCACGGTGTTCGGCCCGGTGATCGGCGCCTTCATCCTGTCAGCGATCTACGAATACCTGTCGAGCAGCATCTCGACCGCCGCGGCCTTGCTGTTCGGCGTGGTGATCGTGCTCGCGGTCATCTTCATGCCGAGAGGATTGATCGACGTCGCCGCCGGCCTGCGCCGCCAGGGCCCACTCTACCTTCTGCGCAATGTCCGGGCGAACCGCCTGTGAGCGCCGGCGCATCCACGCCGTTGCTGGAGGCGCGCGGCCTGACACGGCGCTTCCAGGGTCTCGTCTCGGTCAACGCGGTGAGCTTCGCCCTGGCCCAGGGCGAAGTGCTGGGGCTGGTCGGGCCGAACGGGGCCGGCAAGACGACGCTGATCAACCTCATCAGCGGCGCGCTGGCAGCCGAACGAGGGTGAAGTGTGGTTTGCGGGCGGCCGCGTCGATCACCTCGCACCCTATCGGCGCGCCCATCTCGGCATCGGCCGCACGTTCCAGGTGATGAAACCGTTTCCCGGCCTGTCGGTGCTGGAAAACGTCACCGTCGGCGCGCTGTTCGGCAAGGATGGGGGCATGCGGTCGCGCGAACGGGCTCGCGCATCGGCGCGCGAATGGCTCGACTTCACCGGGCTCGGCCACCGTATCCGAGCAGCGCGCCGATGCCCTGGGCGGCCCCGATCGCAAGCGGCTCGAACTCGCCAAGGCGCTGGCGATGCGCCCAAGGCTGCTTCTGCTCGACGAGGTGATGGCCGGCCTCAACGCCACCGAAGTTGACGAGGTCATAGAGGTCATCAGGAAGATTCGCGGCCAGGGAGTGGCCATCCTGGTGGTCGAGCATGTGATGCGGGCGATCCGCAGGCTGTCCGATCGGGTCATGGTGCTGCATCACGGCGAGAAGATCGCCGAGGGCGGGGCTGACGCCGTGTTCGCCGATCCCGGCGTGGTCGAAGCCTATCTCGGCAAGCGACGCGCATGACCGAGCCGCTGCTGCGCGTGGCCGGCCTGGACGCAGGGTACGGCGCCGTCCCGGTGCTGTTCGGGATAGGGCTTGAGGTGTGCCCGGGCGAGATCGTCACTCTCGTCGGCAGCAACGGCGCGGGCAAGACGACGCTGCTGCGCGCCCTGTCGCGGGTGATTCCCGCGCGCGGCACGATCCACTTCGACGGCGCGGATATCGGCTCGCTCACTCCGGAACAGGTGTTCCGGCGTGGCCTGGTCCAGGTGCCGGAGGGCCGGCAACTGTTCGGCCGCATGACGGTCGAGGAGAATCTGCTGATGGGCGCCCGGCGCCAGAAGAACCTGGCCGAGATGCGGCGCAGCTTCGATCGCGTCTATGCGCTCTTTCCGATCCTGCGCGACCGCAGACGCCAGCTTGCCGGCAACATGTCCGGCGGCGAACAGCAGATGTGCGCCGTGGCGCGCGCGCTGATGGCCGCCCCGCGCCTGCTGGCGGTGGACGAGATGAGCCTCGGGCTGGCGCCTGTCATCGTCGATCAGCTGCTCGACATCCTGTCCGAGATCCGCAAGCAGGGCGTCACGGTGCTGCTGGTCGAGCAGGATGTTTTCGCGGCCTTCAGCGTTGCCGATCGTGGCTATGTCATGGAAACCGGGCACATCGTCCGCACCGGCCCGATCAGCGAGCTGGCCCACGACGAGGGTGTGCGCCGCGCCTATCTCGGCGAGGTCGCGACGTAGCATGGCCTCCAGCGGTCCGATGGCCGCGGTCGCCATCAGCCGTGGGCGAAGCGGGCGAAGGCTTCGGCGACCGCACTGTACACCGGGCGCTTCCACGCCACCGCGAGGTCCGGAATGCTGGCCAACTCCACCCAGCGGAAGGCATCGAACTCCGGCGCGCCGTGCGCATCGAAGCGGATGTCGGCGTCGGTGCCGCGAAAGCGCAACGCGAACCAGCGCTGGCGCTGGCCGCGAAATGCCGCCTTGACGCCGCCGAGACCGCGCAGATGTGGCGGGAAGTCATAGCTCAGCCAGGCATCGTGCTCGGCCAGGATGTCGGCCCGGTCGGTGCCGATCTCCTCGGCGAGTTCGCGCAGCACGGCAGCCCGCGGCTCCTCGCCCGCGTCGATGCCGCCCTGCGGCAGTTGCCAGCCCGTCAGGTCGGCGATGTCGCGCGGCAGGTCGGCCCGGCGCGCGACCAGCACAAATCCGCGCCGGTCGAACAGCGCCGCCCCGACATTCGGGCGATAGGCACTCGCTTCCTGCGGAGCGGCGCTCACGGTGCTGGGGCCCCGGTCAGCGTGCGGGCCAGAGACGGCTCCGGTGGCGGCACGATCGGCGCCACCGCCGTTACCGGCATCAGCGCGAAGCCGCGCGACGGCAGGGTGTTCGCCCAGGCGGCGATGCGGTCCACCGTCACCGGCTCCGGCAACCCGGCCAGGCCGATCGCCGAACCGCGATCATGGGCGATCCGCTCCAGCTTCTCGAGCTTGGCGTCGATCTCGCGGCGCACGGCCGGCTCGTCGATGATCACATCGACGCTGCGCCCGACCACGGCCTTGGGGCGCGCAGCACCGGGGCGCGGGTCGATATAGAGCAGGCCACGCTTTGCAAGCTCCGCCAGCACCGGCGCCACCTGCGGCGTGCTGGCGGCAAAGCGCTCGCCGCGCAGCCGCCCCAAGGCACCGGTAGCGCCGACATAGCCGCCAAATCGCGTCAGCGCCCAGTCGAGCAGCTTGAGATTCTCCGCTTCGCTGTTGCCGGTCATCAGCGCCCGGTTGCCGGGATCGTCGAGCGGATAACCCTGCGGCTCCATCGGGATGCTGAGCAGGTATTCATGCCCGCGCGCCCGCGCCTGGGCCAGCAGCGGACCGGGCTTGTAGGCGTAGGGAGACACCGCGAGCGATACGGCAGGCGGCAGGGTCTGGATGGCATCCTCGCTCTCGCTGGCCGACATGCCGATCCCGGCCACCAGGATCGCGATGCGCGGTCGCCGATCCAGCAGGTTCGCGGCGGCGGCATAGACTTGCATGGGCGAGCGCCGATCGTCGCTGATCCTGGGCAGGAAGCTGCCCCGATAGGTGGCGGACGCCTCCTCGAGTCCCGGCTGCGGCGCTGGTATGGGAGCGGGGCCTGCGGCATCGCCGGTCTGGGCTGGCACAGAGACCGCCGCCTTGGGCGGCACGGGCGGCGGCGAGGCGGTCCCACCGGCATCCGTCGAGCGCGGAGCCACCAGGGGCGGCAGGGCCGCCCGCGGGGCGCTTGGGGCGGCGGAGGCGATCCGCGCGACCGGCCGCGGCGGCGGTCCGAGCCATTGCAGGACGCCCGCCCCTCCAGTCAGCAGGACCAGCAACCCCACCCAGAACCAGACCAGCAGTGGTACCCGGCGCCGCACGGCCCCCTCCGGCGCGTCAGCCGCGGTCCCGTCTCCCGCCGTCACGCGAGGATCGCGTCAGCGTGCGGCGTGCTGATCCGCCGGCATGGCGCGCACGATCGCCAAAGCCTGCTGCAATTGGAAGTCGGTCGCGGGCTTGGCGGGATCGAAAGTCGGGAAGCCCGCGGGCGGCATGTGCGGAATGTCGCGCACCATCGGCGGCAGGTCGGTGCGCGGCGGAGCGGCCGGGGGCGTGCCACCGGTGTTGCGCAGCGTGTGGTTCAGATCCAATTCGCGCTCCGGGCCGAATTGCGGTTCATCGACGCGGCTGTCCTTCACCATCACGTCGGGCGTGATCCCCTTCCCCTGAATTGACCGGCCGGACGGCGTGTAATAGCGCGCCGTGGTCAGACGCATGGCCCCGTTCCCCGGCAGCGGGATCACCGTCTGCACGCTGCCCTTGCCGAAGCTGCGGATGCCCACAAGGATCGCCCTTCGATGGTCCTGCAACGCGCCGGCCACGATCTCGCTGGCCGAGGCCGAGCCGTTGTTGATCAGCACCACCAGCGGCAGCCCGTCGGTGATGTCGCCGCCCTTGGCGTCCCAGCGCTGGCTGTCGTCAGGATTGCGCGCCCGGGTGCTGACGACCTCGCCGTGGTTGATGAAGTCGTCGGATACCGCCACCGCCTGATCCAGCAGCCCGCCCGGATTGTTGCGCAGATCGAGCACGACTCCGCGCAAATGTCCGCCCGCCTGCGCCTTCAGCTTCTGATAGGCGTGGCGCAGCCCGCTATCCGTCTCCTCGTTGAAGCCGGTCAGCCGGATATAGGCGATGTCGCCGCCCTCCAGATGGTCCTTCACCACCTGGATGTGGATGATCTCCCGCATCATGCTGACGATCACCGGCTTGTCCACGCCCTCGCGCTTCACCTGCAGGGTGATCTTGCTGTTGGGCGGCCCGCGCATCCGGTCCACGGCGTCGTTCAGGGTCAGCCCCTGCACGGTCTGGCCGTCAAGCTCCAGGATCAGGTCGCCGGGTTTCATGCCAGCGCGGCTGGCCGGCGTGTCGTCGATCGGGCTGATGACCTTGATGAACCCGTTCTCCTGCGTGACCTCCAGCCCCAGGCCGCCGAACTCGCCATGCGTCTGCACCTGCATGTCGCGGAACGCCTTGGCGTTCATGTAATTGCTGTGCGGATCGAGGCCGGTCAGCATGCCGTTGATCGCGTTTTCGATCAGGTCGCGATCGTTGACCGGCTCGACATATTCCGCCCGCACCCGGTCGAACACGTCGCCGAACAGGGTCAGCAGGCGATAGGTCTCGGCGTTGCCGCCGCTGTTCTGGGCCAGCGCCCTGGTCACAAGCGCGTTGCCCAGCTCCGGGGCCGCCCAGTGCATGACGGGGCCGGCCGCGATGCCAGCGGCGAAGGCGGCGCCCAGGAGCAGCCCAGTGCGAAGCTTCATGCTCAACAATCCTCTCGCGAGCGGCAACTGCGCAGATGGTCATGCGCCGCCCGGCTGCCAGTATCGCCCGCTTACAGGGTCGGGCGCAAATATGGCGCGGGATCGGTCGGCTGACTGCCGCGCCGCAGCTCCATGTACAGGCTGGCGCCGGCCTGCGCCATCACCCCCACCGGCTCGCCGCGCTGCACCGCCTGGCCGGCGGCCACGTCCAGGCGGCCGAGTCCGGCGAGGACGACATGCGAATCGCCGCCGCAATCGAGGATGACGAGCAGCCCGTAGCTGCGGAACGGTGCGGCGAAAGCGACGCGCCCGGCGCAGGGCGAGACCACGCGCGCGCCTGGCGGGGTCTGCACGGTGATGCCGTTGGCCGGTCCCCCATCGCCCGCGGCGCCGAAGGTGCGCACCACCCGCCCCGCCACCGGCGACACAAAGCCGCCACGGCCCGCCGGGAGAGGTGCCATGACGGCTGCGGCAGGCGCGCCGGATGGAGCGGCCCGGTTCGCTTCGGCGCGCTGCTGTGCCGCCGCGCGAGCGGCGGCGGCGGCGCGGGCCGCGTCGAGTGCGGCGATGGCGGCGCGCAGGCTTTGCGCGCGGGCCGCGTCCGCCGCCGCCCGCGCGGCGGCCGCCTCGGCCCGGATTTGCGCCGTGGTCCGGTCGCGCCGCGCCTGCGCGAGCGATGCATCCAGCGCCGCTGCCTGGAGCCGCTGATCCTGCTCGGCCGCGCGCAAGCCGGGGAGCGCCGCGTCGAGCTGCGCCTGCAAGACGGCCAGTTCGGTCCGTTCGGCCGCGACGGCCTCGGCGCGCGCGCGGATCTGCCGGGTCAATCCGCCCAGCACCAGCACGCCGCGCACCGCGTCCTCGGGCGAGGCCGGGACCGCCAGCAGCGTCTCGGTCGGGAACAGCGACAGCCGCTCGATGAGCGGCAGCAGCGGCACCAGCGCCCGCGAATCGGCGTCCATCCGCGCATGCACGGCGTCACGGCGGCGCGCCAGTTCGCCTACGCGCTGTTGCGCCTGCTCCAGAGCATCCTCGGCCGCGCGCAGCCGCGCCGCCGCAGCGACCCGCTCCTCGGCGAGGCGGAGGGCCTCCGCCTCCGCCGCCTGCGCCTGCGCCTGCGCCGCGGACTGCGCCGCGAGGTCGGCGGCTCGTGCGCGCTGTGCGTCCTGCAACTGGCTTTTGCTGGGCGGTGCCGCGGCCGCGAGCAGCAACGCGACCGCCAGAACGGCACTCCCCTTACCCAACCCCTCTCCCTTTGGGAGAGGGCCGGGGTGAGGGCAAGGCGGCGCAGATCACGCCGCGAGATCGCGGCCGGTCATCGCCTCTGGCTGCTTCAGGTCCATCAGGCCCAGCAGCGTCGGGGCCACGTCGGCCAGGCGTCCGTCATGCAGCACCGCACCGGGGCGGCCCACCAGCACGGCCGGCACCGGATTGGTGGTGTGCGCGGTGTGCGGGCCGCCCGTCTCGGGGTCGCGCATCAGCTCGCAATTGCCGTGGTCGGCGATCACCAGGGCGGCACCGCCGGCCGCGTCCAGCGCGCCCACGATGGCACCCAGCCCGGTATCGACCGTCTCCACCGCGCGGACCGCCGCTGGCAGGGAGCCGGTATGGCCCACCATGTCGGGATTGGCGAAGTTCAGCACGATCAGGTCATGCCGGCCCGACCGGATCGCCTTTACCGCCTCCTCCGTCAGTTCGGGCGCCGACATCTCCGGTTGCAGATCATAGGTCGCGACCTTCGGCGAAGGCACCATGATCCGCTCCTCGCCGGCGAAGGGCGCCTCGCGTCCGCCGTTCAGGAAATAGGTGACGTGCGGATATTTCTCCGTCTCGGCCATGCGCAGCTGCGTGCGCCCGGCCCGTGCCGCGACCTCGCCCAGCAGATCGTGCATGGGCTGCGGCGCGAACAGCACGCCCATGCGGGCGGCCAGATCATCGCTGTAGCGCGTCATGCCAACCGCCCCCTCGAGCCGGGGCGGCGCCGGGCGCGGAAATCCCGCGAAGTCCGGGTCGAGCAGCGCCGCCAGGATCTCGCGCACCCGGTCGGCGCGGAAGTTGAAACACAGCAACCCGTCGCCGTCGCGCATTCCCGGATAGTCGCCGATCACCGAGGGCACGATGAACTCGTCGGTGATGTCCTGCCGGTGCGCGTGATCGACCGCGCTCGCGGCGTCGGCGAAGCGTTGTCCCTGCGCCTGCACCATCGCGTGATAGGCCTTGGCCACCCGGTCCCAGCGATGGTCGCGGTCCATCGCATAGTAGCGGCCCGACACGGTGGCGATGCGCGCCCGGGCCGGCAGTTCCGTCTGCACCTCGGCCACGATCCGCGCCGAGGAGAGCGGCGGGCAGTCGCGTCCGTCGGTCCAGGCATGCAGCCACACGGCAATACCCTCGCGGTCGAGCAGCCGCGCCAGCGCCACAGCGTGCGCCTGATGCGCGTGGACGCCGCCCGGCGAGAGCAGTCCCATCAGATGGCAGGCGCCCCCGGATTTGCGCAGCCGCGCCGCCAGATCGAGCAGCGGCGGCGCATGGGCCAGGCTGCCGTCCGCGATCGCCGCGTCGATGCGGGGCAGCTCCTGCATCACCACGCGGCCGGCGCCGATATTCATGTGGCCCACCTCGGAATTGCCCATCTGCCCGTCCGGCAGGCCGACATCGCCGCCCGAGGTACGCAGCAGCGCATGCGGGCACTCGCGCCACAGGCGGTCGAAGGTCGGCGTGCGGGCCTGCCGCACCGCGTTGTCGGCCGGATCGTCGCGCCAGCCCCAGCCGTCCAGGATCACCAGCATCACGGGTCTGGGCGCCATGCAGCCTCCATCCTCCTACGGTCGGCCGCCCCGGTGGTATGGGTGGCCGATCGCCATGCTGTAGGCCCGGTAGAGCTGCTCGGCCAGCAGCACGCGGGCCAGCAGATGCGGCCAGGTCAGCCGGCCGAGCGACAGCACCCGGTCGGCGCGCGCAAGGACCGACGCATCGAGGCCCTCGGCGCCGCCCAGCAGGAAGCAGATCGCGCCGGGGGTAGCTTCGGGACCGGCAACCTGGGAAGCGAACTGTTCACTGTCCAGGCTGGCGCCGCCCTGATCGAGCGCCAGCACGAATGCGCCCTGCGGGATGGCCGCCAGCAGAGCCGCGGCCTCGCGACGCTTCACCTCGGCCGGCGTGCCGCGCGCCTCGGCGATTTCCACCAGCACCGGAGGCGGCCGCAACCGCGCGGCATAACGCGCGAACAGTTCGGCCTCGGCGCCCCTTCCCATGCGCCCGACCGCGGCGATCCGCACCGCGCGCATGGCGGCGCGGCCCGTGGTCAGCGTGCGGCGAGCAAGGCCGCCTGCGGCGCACCGGCCTCCACCGCCTGGCCGCGCGCCGGCACGGTTTCGGCCGGTGCCGCCGCCAGCGGCTCCAGCGCCGCCAAGGCAAGCTGCACCGAGCGGACGCCGCGCACATAGCGCTGCTTCAGCTCCTGCATCGGCGTCTTCGGCAGCACATGCACGCCGCAGGGGCCGTTCGGCTTCGTGCAGGCCGACAGATAGGCCTCGATCCGCTGCTGGTACGAGAACGCCGCGACCACCGGCGCCACCCCGCTTTCATCAAGACCGGGGACGACCCGGTTGAGACTGGCCCGATACAGCGCCCCGGCGGCACGGGTGGACACCAGAAAGGACGAGCCGGCGGCGATCAGGTTGAGGTTCTCGTTGAATGAATCGAGCAGTGAACGCAGCTCGACCGACAGGGCAAGTGCCATTCGCCGTCCATCCGCCGCCTCGCGCAGCCGCTCGCGCTGGCGGCGCATGATGAGGTTGACGATCAGCACCGTCCCCATGACCAGGGCCGGGGACATGTGGATCAGCAGCAAACCGATCGGTTCGATCACGTCTCATTCTCCCACGGCGGATTAAAGTTCCGCCATGATGCCACACCAATGGCCCGTCAGGACAGCGCCAGGCGTTCACGGATCGCTTCGGCCACCGCGTGGCCCAGCCGGTGCTGGGTCGCGGCGGTCCAGTGCAATCCGTCGGCGCCATCGGAGGAAATCATCCGGCCGGCATCGAGAAAGGCCGCCCCGGCCAGAGCCGCCACCTGCGCATAGAGGGGCGGCAGTGCCCGCGCCTTCGCGTGGCCGCCCGCGAACATTTCGGTGAAGTGGCTCATCTCGCCAAGCGGCGGCGGGCAGACCAGCATCACGTCCGGGCTGTCATACGTCGTGCCGACGCCGGCACCGATGTCGCGCACGATGGCAAGCAGCCGCGCCGCGCCCACGGCGATGCGCAAGGGCGAGCGCGCGTACATTGCCTTCAGGTCGTTCGTGCCGAGCAGGATCACGACCTGATCGAGCGGCAGGTGGCTCGCGAGACAGGCGGGCAGATAGGCCGCCCCGTCCAGCCCCGCGCCGGTGATCTCCGGATGCGTCGGATCGGCGATATCGGTGGTGCGGCCGTTCAGCCCCTCCTCGATCAATTCGACATCGGCGCCGAGAGCCGAGGCCATGACACAGGGCCAGCGATCTGCGCGGCCATAGCGCGGCGCCGGCGGCTCGGGGACGGACGAGAAGCCCCAGGTGTTGCTGTCGCCGTAGCACAGGATACGCGGCATCAGACCTCCATCTCGACGCAGACCGGCACATGGTCCGAGCCCTGCCGCCAGTCCCGTGCGTCCTTCAGCACGGTGTGGCGAAGCAGACCGCCCAGCAGATCGGGGGTGACCCAGACGTGATCGAGCCGCCGACCGCGATCGGACGCGCGCCAGTCACGATTGCGGTACGACCACCACGTATAGAGCTTCTCCGTCGGCGGAACGAAATGGCGCAGGGCATCCGCCCACCCCGCCTGCTGCCAGGCTAGCAGCGCGGCCGTCTCGACCGGCGTGTGGCTGACGACGCCCAGCAACTGCTTGTGGCTCCAGACGTCGTGCTGCAGCGGCGCGATGTTGAGATCGCCGACCAGCACCGCGCGGCGCAGACCGGACCGCGCGGCGAACCAATGCGTCGCCTCGGCCACGAAATCGAGCTTGTGCGCGAACTTCGGATTGGCAGTCGGGTCCGGCACGTCGCCGCCCGCCGGCACGTAGAAATCGTGCAGCTCCAGCAGCCCGGACGGAAGATCGAGCGAGACCGCGAGATGCCGGCAATCGCCGCGCGAACACCAATTCGGCGCGTCGTCCGCCACCGTCATTGGCACACGCGACAGGATCGCCACGCCGTTATAGCCCTTCATGCCGCGATGCGCGACGTGCCGATATCCTGCGGCGAGCACGTCCTGCATCGGGAACAGCTCGTCGGGTACCTTGGTTTCCTGCAGGCACAGGATGTCGGGATCGAGCGCCTCCTGCACATGCCGCAGCAGCGGCAGGCGCAGGCGCAGCGAGTTGATGTTCCATGTGGCGATTCGCAGCTTCATTGCGCCAGTATGCCGAAGGTGGCGGTACGGTCTAGCTCCCGTCCTCCGAATACCGCTGCTCGGCCCACGGATCGCCGCGCAGGTGATAGCCGCGCACCTCCCAGAAGCCGGGCTGGTCCTGGGTCACGAACTCGACGCGTCGCAGCCACTTGGCGCTTTTCCAGAAATACAGATGCGGCACCACCAGGCGCACCGGGCCGCCATGTTCGCGCCGCCAGCGGACGCCCCTGCCAGCCATGCGCCAGGATCGCGTCACCGGCCGCGAAATCGGCGAGCGGCAAATTGGTCGCATAGCCGTCATATCCGTGCAGGATGACTGCGCGGGCATCGGCGAGCGGCTCCACTGCGCGCAGCAGATCCTGCGTCGCCACTCCCTCCCAATCATTGTCGTAGCGCGACCAGGTCGTGACGCAATGGATGTCGGAGACGCGCCGGCTCTGCGGCTGCGCCTGGAAGCTGGCCCAGTCCCAGCTCGCCGGCCTCGCGACGGCGCCGGTGATGTCGAGCCGCCAGCGCTCCGGCCCGATCGCGGGGTGCTCGCCCAGATCCAGGACCGGCCAATCGCGCACGAGGTGCTGGCCGGGGGGCAGCCGCTCGGATTGTGGGCGCGCAGCCGTCCCAGTGAGGAAACGGCCCTCCTGTGCCCAGCGCTGTTTCGTGCGCGTCAGCTTGCTGCCGTCCGCCGCTCTGGCCGCGGATGCGTCGTCGGTATTGCTGTTCACCTGATGCCCCATCCTCGGATCGCCGCTGCAACCCGCAATGTATGATCGCGTTATCGGGCCGGCCACTCAAGCCTGCCCGCCCGCATTCTGCCCGAAATCGGAGACGATGGCTGCAATCTTCACGCCAAGAGCGGATCTGGCCGCGAAGCTTGTGCTGCTGGGCGTCGCAGCCGCGTGTGTTGGCGGCCTGGGTTGGTGGTGGCTGTGGCCGCGCCTCGACTATGCGCGGCATGTGCGCTGGACGGTCGAGCAGCCGGTGCCGTTCAGCCACAAGCACCACGTCGCGGGCCTCGGCATCGATTGCCGGTTCTGCCACACCGCCGTCGAAGTGTCATCGAACGCCGGCCTGCCGCCCACCTATACGTGCATGACCTGCCATTCGCAGATCTGGACCAACGCGGCCCTGCTGGCTCCCGTCCGCGACAGCCTGGCGGATGGCACGCCGATCGTCTGGCATCGCATCACCGATCTGCCGGACTACGTGTACTTCAATCACAGCATCCACATCGCCAAGGGCGTTGGCTGCCAGAGCTGTCATGGCGAGATCGCAACGATGCCGCTCACCTACAAGGCGCGGACGCTGACCATGCAGTTTTGCCTGAATTGCCATCGCAATCCGGGGCCGAACCTGCGTCCGCGCTCCGCGATCTACGACACGGAGTGGCATCGCACGGCCGACACGCCCTCCCCGGCGGCGCTGATGGCGCTGTACCACGTGCCCGACCGCAATTTGACGGATTGCACGATATGCCACCGGTGAGCGGAAGTCGCAGCGCGCTGTGGCGCAGCCTGGAGCAGCGCGCCGCCGACCCGGCGTTTCTGTCGCGCGCGGCGCAGGAGTTCCCGGGGCTGGCGCAGACGCTCGCGGAGAAGCACGACCGCAGGCAGGTGCTGCGCCTGATGGCGGCAGCCTTCGCGATGGCAGGGCTGGGCGGGTGCGATCCCGGTCAGCCGGGTGGCTCGCTGGTTCCCGCCGTGCGGATACCGCCCAACATCATCCCGGCGCTGCCGAACTATTACGCGACGGCGCAGGTGCTGGATGGCTATGCGACCGGAACCGTGGTCAAGCATTTCATGGGACGACCGGTCAAGGTGGACGGCAATCCCAACCACCCGTCGAGTCTCGGCGCGAGCGACGTGTTCGCGCAGGCTCAGGTGCTGGATTTCTACGATCCCGACCGCGCGGCGCAAGTCACGAAACAGGGCGAACCGGCCGACCGGCAGGATCTGCTGACCGCCCTTGCGGCACAGCGCATAAGCCTTGCGGGACGACATGGCGCGGGGCTGCGTATCCTGACCGGAACCGTCACGTCGCCCACCCTCGCGGCACAGTTGGATGCGCTGCTGCGGCGATATCCCGAGGCGCAGTGGCACCAGTGGCAGCCCATCTCACGCGATGCGGTGCTGCGGGGTGCCGAACTCGCTTACGGCAAGCCGGTCGAGACGGTGGCGCGTATCGAGCACGCCGATGTGGTGCTGGCCATCGATAGTGATCTGCTGGACTCCGCACCGGGACATCTCGCGTATGCGCGCGGCTTCGCCAGCCGTCGCAATCCCGCGCGCACGCAAACGATGAGCCGGGTCTATGCGGTCGAACCGACGCCCACGCTGCTCGGCTCGGCCGCCGACCACCGCTTCATCGCCGGACCGCGCGAGCTGCACGAGATCGTGACAGCGCTGGCTGCCGGCGTGCTCGGCACCGGGCGGCCCGGCTCGGTTCCCGGCTGGGTCAACGCGGTGGTCGCCGATCTGAACAGGGCCCACGGGCGCGCGCTGGTCCATGTCGGACCGCAGCAGCCGGCGGAGATGCACGCCCTCGCGCATGCCATGAACGAGCGCCTGGGCGGCCGCGGCAGCACCTTCGATCTGCTGGAGCCGGTGGCGCACTCGGCAACCGATCAGGCCCGGTCGCTGCGAGCGCTGATCGGTGAGATGCAGGCGGGCAAGGTGGACAGCCTGCTCGTCGTGGACAGCAATCCTGTATTCACCGCGCCGGGAAGCTGGGGCTTCGCACAGGCGATGCAGCGCGTCCCGTTCGTGCTGGCACTCGCAAGAACCGCCGACGAGACCGCGCGCGCGGCGACGTGGTTCGTGCCGATGACGCATGAGTGGGAGAACTGGAGCGACGCCCGCGCGCATGATGGCACGGCGACGATCCTTCAGCCGCAAGCGTTGCCGTTGTACGATGGCACCAGCCCGCACGAGATGCTTGCGCTGTACATGAGCGGCACGCCGGCCAGCGCCGAACAGATCGTGCAGGCAGGCTGGAAGAGCCAGTTCTCCGGCGACTTCGCGGAGGAATGGTCGGCGTCCCTTGCGAGCGGCGTGGTGCGCGGCACGGCCTCCGCCGTCTCCGATGCGAAGCTACGCGACACCGCCGCTGCCGCGGCGTTGCCCGCGGCACGCGACCGGCCGCTCACGGTGCTGTTCCGGCCCGATCCGAGCCTGTGGGACGGACGCTTCGCCAACAATCCCTGGCTGCAGGAATTGCCGCGTCCGCTGACCAAGGTGGTTTGGGACAATCCGCTGCTGATCTCGCCCGATCTGGCCAAGCGGATGCACCTGGAGAATGGCGACCGGGTGCGCCTGTCGATCAGCGAGGCCAGCGTGATCGCCCCGGTCTGGGTCATGCCGGGACAGGCGTCTGATTGCATCACCGCACTGCTTGGCTCCGGCCGCACCGCCGCGGGCGTGGTGGGGGATCACGTGGGCATCGATCTCTACCCGCTGACCGGCCTCGATGCCGCCGCCGTGCTGCACAAGGAGAACGGCCGCGAGCGTCTGGCCAGCACGGTTCATCACAATCTGCTGATGGAAACGCCGCCGGAGATCCTGCGGCACGGCACGCTGGCAGAATTCGCCGCCAATCCGCGCTTCGCGGCCAATGAGCGTCCGGAGCCGCATATCTATCGCTGGAAACCCCCAGGTCCGGCCGCATGGGCGATGAGCGTGGACCTCAATGCGTGCATCGGCTGCAACGCCTGCGTGATCGCCTGCCAGGCCGAGAACAACATCTCGGTGGTCGGCAAGGAGCAGGTGTTGCGCGAGCGCGAGATGCAGTGGCTCCGCATCGACCGCTATTTCGAGGGAGAGCCGGAGGCGCCGCAGAGCTTCTTCCAGCCGGTGCTGTGCATGCACTGCGAACAGGCGCCGTGCGAGATCGTCTGTCCGGTAGGTGCCACGGTGCATGACTCCGAAGGCATTAATGCGATGGTGTATAACCGCTGCGTCGGCACGCGGTTCTGCTCGAATAACTGCCCGTACAAGGTGCGCCGCTTCAACTACTTCGCTTACGGGAATGAACAGCATCGGCCGCCACAGTCCTGGAACCCCGACGTGACTGTGCGCGGGCGCGGGGTGATGGAGAAGTGCACCTATTGCATCCAGCGCGTCGCGGAGGCGCGGATTGTCGCCGATCGCGACGGCAGGCCGATCGGCGAGGTCAGGACGGCCTGTCAGGAAGCCTGCCCGACCCGGGCCTTCACCTTCGGCAACCTCGCCGATCCGAACAGCGAGGTGTCGCACCGCAAGCAGAGCCCGCTCGATTTCGTCATGCTGGAGGAACAGAACACCCATCCCCGCACCACGTATGAGGCGCTGGTGCGCAATCCCAACCCGGCGATCAAGGCGGGCGTGGCATGAGCGACACCCCCGCACCGCATCTCTCGACGGTCGGGCGGTACATGGATACATCCGCGGATTGGGAGGCGCGCCCGATCCGCCCCGACGAGCCGGTGGTCTATTCCGGCGTCACGATGGCCTCGATGACCGACCGCATCTGCGCCATAGCGCTGCGCGAACGCACCTATCTGTGGTGGTGGATCGCGTTTTTGCCGTGTTCGGCGCTGACGGCGCTGCTGGTCGTGGCGATCCTGTGGCTGTTCTATGCCGGAATCGGCATCTGGGGCGTGAGCTGGCCGGTCGCCTGGGGCTTTGCCATTTTAAGCTACGTCTGGTGGATTGCCATCGCTTCGGGCGGCACCATCATCTCCGCGCTGTTCTTTCTGGTGCGAGTGGAGTGGCGTACCTCCATCAACCGCATCGCCGAGTCGATGATGCTGTTCGGCGCTGCCGCGGCCGGGGTGTATCCGATCCTGCATCTCGGACGGCCGTGGTTCGCCTACTGGCTGTTCTTCTATCCGAACACGATGACGCTCTGGGCACAGTTCCGCAGCCCGCTGCTGTGGGATTTCTGGGCGCTCTACACCTATGTCCTGACCTCCGTGCTGTTCTGGTATATCGGGCTGATCCCCGATCTGGCCAGCGTACGCGACCGCGCGGGATCGCGGACGAAGCAGGTGATCTACGGCTTTTTCGCGCTCGGCTTCCGCGGCTCGGGACGGCAGTGGAAACATCTGCACGCGACCTACGCCATCATGGCGGCGATCATGGCGCCGGTCGTCGTCTCCATCCACAGCATCGTCGGACTGGACTTCGCTGGGGGCGCCACGGTGGGATGGCACTCGACCGAGTTCCCACCCTTCTTCGTATTCGGCGCCCTGCTCTCCGGCTTTGCCATCGTGCTGCTGCTGCTGGTGCCGTTGCGCCGCCTGCTCCATCTGGAAGACCTGATCACCGGGCGGCATTTCGATGTCCTGTGCAAGCTGCTGCTGACCAGCAGCCTGTGCATGGCATACGCCTATCTGATGGACGTGTTCACCACGTATTACGGGGGCGATCGCGCCGAGCGGGTGATGTTCACCGAACGCATGTTCGGCTATTACTGGTACGTCTACTGGGCGACCATCCTGTTCAACGTGTCGCTGCCGCAGTTGATGTGGTTCCGGCGCCTGCGCATGAATCAGCTTGTGATCGTGCTGATCTGCCTGGGCTGTGTGGTCGGCATGTGGTTCGAGCGCTATGAGATCGTCGTGACCAGCCTGCACCGGCCGCATCTGCCCTCCTCCTGGGGGCTGTTCCACGGCACGTTCTGGGACTGGGCGACGCTATTCGGCACCGTGGGAATGTTCCTCAGCGGCATCCTGCTCGCGGTGCGCTTCGTGCCGATCATCGCCATGCACGAGATGCGCACGCTGATCACCCGCCACGCCCAAGCGACGGGGGATGCCGGATGAAGGGCATTCTGGCCGAATTCGCGACCGAGGACGCGCTGCGCGAGGCGCTGCGCCGATTGGCTGGGGAGCAGATCGGGCAAGTCGAGACCTATACGCCGAAGGCGCTCGAAGAGCACGCACCGGGCTCGCCGCTGCCGCTGCTCATGTTCGTGGCGGGCATGGTCGGGTTCGTGGGGTTCTTTGTACTCATGGCCTATGCGGATGCCTGGGCCTATCCGCTGGACATTGGCGGCCGGCCCGAATTCGCCTGGCCGTCATTCATGCCGATCGCCTTCGAGCTGGGCGTGCTGTGTGCGATGGGCGCCGGCTTCTTCGGCTACTTCATCGTCTGCCGGATGCCGCGCTTCCACGATCCGATCGACGAATGCAACGGCTTCCGGCGCGCCACGCGCGATGGGTGGTTCCTGGCCGTGCGTTCGGACGACCAGAACCGGCTCGCCGAGGCCCGAGCGCTGCTCGACCTCCTATGTCCGACCAGCGTGCAGGGGTTCGGGCCGTGAACCGCGCACTCGCTCTGCTGGCGGGCGTGCTGCTGCTATGCGGCTGCGACAACATGGCGAACCAGCCGAAGCAGAAAGCCTACAGCCCGGGGGTGGGACCGGCGACGCCGCCCGGCAATACCGTGGAGTTCGAGCAGCAGGTGGTGACACCGCCGCCAGTGACGCTCGCCTTGCTCGAACGCGGGCAGGAGCGGTTCCACATCTATTGCACACCGTGCCATTCCGAGTTGGGCGACGGGCACGGGATGGTGGTGCAGCGCGGCTTTCCGCCGCCGCCGTCGTACCATATCGCCCGGCTGCGCGATGCCCCGGTCCAGCATTTCTTCGACGTGATCACGCATGGGCACGGCGCCATGTATTCCTTCGCCAATCGCGTCCAGCCGTCGGATCGCTGGGCGATCGCTGCCTATATCCGTGCCCTGCAACTGAGCCAGGACGCGACGCTCGCCGATCTCACGCCCGAGCAGCGGAAGGCCTTGCCGTGACCGGCCGCGATGCCGAGCGGGGTCTGTGGGTCGCCGGCGGCGTCGGCGTCGTCGGTTGTGTGGTCGGCTGGATCGTGGTGCCGGCACAGTTCCCGCATGCCTGGCTCGCGGCGCTGACCTTCTGGATCGGCTGGCCGCTGGGCAGCATGGCATTGATCCTGATCCACGCGCTGACCGGCGGCCGCTGGGGTTGGGCGATCCGCGCGCCGCTGGTGGCCGGGGTAATGACGCTGCCGCTGCTGCTGCCCGCATTGCTGCCGATCCTGGTGGTGCTGCACGCGCTGTATCCCTGGATGCACCCTGACGTGGCGGCAGGCCTCAGCAACCGCTTCTACCTGAACCCGCCCTTCTTCTACGGGCGCGGCGTGCTGTATCTCGTGGTCTGGTTCGGTCTGGGTGCCCTGGTGCTGCGCGCGCTGCGCCGCGACGATGCGGACGCGGCGCTGTTTCGCATCGCGCCGCCCGGGCTGATCCTACTTGCGCTCACCATCACCTTCGCCGCCTTCGACTACACGCTGTCGATGGAGCCGCGGTTCAAGTCGAGTGTCTATGGGCTGCTGGTGGGCACGGAGGGGGTGCTGTTCGCGCTGTCTATCGCGGTGCTGTGGGCGGCGCTGCTGCCGGGCGCGCAAAGCGGCCCCGCCACCGAGGATCTCGGCAAGCTGATGCTCGGCCTGTTGGTGTTCTGGGCCTATCTCGATTTCGTGCAGTTGCTGATCATCTGGCAATCCGACCTGACGCATGAGGCGGAGTGGTACGTGCGCCGCATCACCGGCGGCTGGAGCATCGTGGCGGCGATCGTCGCCGGGCTGCATTTCGTCCTGCCGTTCTTCGCCCTGCTCTGGCCGCAGGTGCAGCGGTCGCGTCGCGGCCTGGCCGTGATCGCGGCCATGCTGGTGGCAATCGAGGTACCGCGCGCGTGGTGGCTCGTCATTCCCGATTCGGGTCACGGTCTATCGCTGCTGGACGTCGCGGCGATGCTGGCGGTGCTCGGCCTTTCGGCAGCCCTGGCGATGCTGGCGTCGCGCATGCTGCCCGAGGCGGCAAGCGTGGTGCGGCATGGCTGAAGCCGAGCGCGCAATCCCCGTCGCCGCCCGCGAACCGAGCGACGTCAGCGAACGCTTCGTCTGGGGCGCGCTGGCGCTGCTGTTCTGCTCGCTGCTTGCCATCGTCCTGCTCGTGCTGTGGATGTTCACGGAGTCGCTGCTGGATCGTCACCATGCCCGGGCCACTTCCCACTTATCCGTCGCCGCGTCTGCAACCCAGTCCACGCGCCGACATGCAGACCTTCTATGCGGATGAGATGCGACGTTTGAACAGCGCGGGCTGGGTCGATCGCGCGCACGGAGTAGTGCACATCCCGATCGCGCAAGCCATGCGCGACATCGCACGCGCCGGAATACCCGGCTGGCCGGCGGCATCGGATCAGCCGAAATGAGCGCGCGGTTCCTCATGGTCGGTCTGCTGGCCTGGGCGATGCTCGGGACGGCAGCACTGGGCGCGGTACCCGGCGATCTCGGCGCCTTCGCCTATCGCCAGCGCACCGGATCGCAGCTTCCGCCCGACACCGTGCTGCGCGAGGCCGATGGCGGCACCGTACGGCTTGGCGACATCGCGCACGGTGCGCCGATGATCCTTGCCCTCGGCTATTTCCATTGCCCGAACCTGTGCGGCATCGTGCGCGACGACCTGTTCCACGCATTGTCCGCGACCGGGTTAAGGGCCGAACGCGACTACACGCTGGTCTCGCTCAGCATCGATCCGTCGGAGACCAGCCGCGACGCCAGCACCGCAAAGGCGCAGGACATGGCCGCCTACCCGTTGCCGGGCGCGGGGGCGGGATGGCATTTCCTGACCGGCTCGGCCGCCGCGGTGCAGTCCGTCGCGGACGCAGTCGGCTTCCGTGACAGGTTCGATCGGCAGACACGGCAGTTCCTGCATCCGACGGGAATCGTTTTCGCAACCCCCTCGGGCGTGGTTTCCAGCTATCTGCTGGGCGTCGGCTACACGCCCACGGACATCCGCGCCGCCGTCGCGCGCGCCGGTGCCGGCCGCATCGCCAGCGCGGGCCTGCCGATTCTGCTGCTCTGCTTCCACTTCGATCCGACAACCGGCCGCTATACCGTGGCGATACTGAAGCTGCTGCAATTTGCCGGCGTGCTGACCGTGCTGACCCTTGGCGGCGTGCTGTTCCTGCTGTTCCGGCGGGAGCGGCCGCGGACGTGAGATTGTGGCTCCCCGCGGCATCGACCTCAGCCTCGGAAGTCGACTGGCTGCTGATCGCGCTGCTGCTGATTTCGGTCGCCGTGCTGGTGCTCGTGTTCGGCCTGATGCTGCTCTACATGGTGCGTTACCGCGCCGGCAGCGGGCTCGACCGCGGTGCCATCGCCCAGAAAACCTGGCGACTGGAGACAGCCTGGACGACGGCGACGCTGCTGGTGTTCTTCGGCCTGTTCGTCTGGGGCGCCGATCTTTACTTGCGCCTGTACCAGCCGCCGCCAGGTGCGCTGAAGATCTACGTCATCGGCAAGCAATGGATGTGGAAGGTGGAACACGCGGGCGGCCAGCGAGAGATCGACGCCGTGCATTTGCCGGTCGGCCGGCCAATCGAGCTGGTGATGACGTCGGAGGACGTGATCCATGATTTCTCGATCCCGGCGTTTCGCATCAAGCACGACGTGTTGCCGGGGCGCTACGAGACGCTGTGGTTCGTAGCCGACCGGCCCGGCACCTACCACCTGTTCTGCTCGCGGCTCTGCGGCACCAGTCACGCCAAGATGGTGGGCCAGATCGTCGCCATGCCCCGCCAGGACTATCAGCAATGGCTCGCGCGAAACGGCACCGCCGACACGCTGGCGGTGGCGGGCAAGACCCTGTTCATGCGCTACGGGTGCAGCGGCTGCCACGGCGGCAACGGCGTGGGCGGACCGCAGGCGGGCAGCACTGTGCGCGCCCCGGCGCTGGCGGGCCTGTACGGCAGTCCGGTAACGCTGACCGACGGGAGGATGGTGATCGCCGACGACCGCTATATCCGCGATTGCATTCTGCTGCCACAGACGCAGCGCGTGGCAAGCTATCCGCCGCTGATGCCGTCCTTCGCGGGGCAGGTGAGCGAGGACGATCTGCTGAAGCTGATCGCCTACATCAAGTCGCTGGCGCCGGAGAAGCCCTCATGAGCGTGACATTGGTCAAGGTCAAGGCCGGCGAAACCGAGGGCTCGTACCTGCAGGACGGCACGACCATCGGCAGTTGGCTGTTCACCACCGACCACAAGCGCATCGGCCTGCTGTATCTCGGCACCATCACGGTGTTCTTCTTCATCGGCGGCATCGCGGCGGCCCTGGTGCGGCTGAACCTCATCGTGCCGGAGGGCCTGCTGGGCTCGGCCGAAACGTACAACCGGCTGTTCACCATGCACGGCGTCGTCATGGTCTGGTTCTTCCTCGTGCCCGCGGTGCCGGTGACGCTCGGCAATTTCGTCATTCCGCTGATGCTGGGCGCGCGCGACCTGGCCTTTCCACGACTGAACCTTGCGAGCTGGTACCTGTTCGTCATCGCCGGTGCCGTCGAGCTCTGGGCGCTGTTCGTCGGCGGCGTCGATGTCGGCTGGACCTTCTACCCTCCGCTCTCCAGCCAGTTTTCGCAGAGTCACGTGACACTGGCGGCGGTCGGCGTGTTCATCTCCGGCTTCTCGTCGATCGCCACCGGGCTGAACTTCATCGTCAGCATCCATCGCCTGCGGGCGCCGGGCCTCACCTGGTACCGCATGCCGGTGTTCCTGTGGTCGCTGTACTCGCTCAGCGTCCTGATGGTGCTGGCCACCCCGGTCCTGGCCATCACGCTGCTGCTGATCGTGGCAGAGCGGGTCATGCGGATCGGCGTGTTCGATCCGGCGATCGGCGGCGACCCGCTGCTGTTCCAGCATCTGTTCTGGTTCTACTCGCACCCGGCGGTGTACATGATGATCCTGCCCGGGTTCGGCGTCGTCAGCGAGATCATCCCGACCTTCTCGCGCAAGCGCATTTTCGGCTACAAATTCGTCGTCTGGGCCAGTGTGTCGATTGCGGTCATCAGCTTCTTCGTCTGGGCCCACCATATGTTCGTGGCCGGGATCTCACTGTATTCGGCGGTGGTCTTCTCGATCCTGAGCTACTGCGTGGCGGTGCCGTCCGCGATCAAGGTGTTCAACTGGCTCGGCACGATGCACAAGGGCTACATCACCTTCGATGCGCCGATGCTCTATGCCTTGGGCTTCATCGGCCTGTTCACAATTGGCGGACTGACTGGATTGTGGGTGGCGGCCCTGGCCGCCGACGTGCATCTGACGCAAACCTATTTCGTGGTGGCACACTTCCACTACGTCATGGTGGGCGGCATGGTCTCGGCCTTCTTCGGCGGCCTGCATTACTGGTGGCCGAAGATCACCGGGCGGATGTATCCGGAGATGTGGGCGCGGGTGGCGGCACTCGTCATGTTCCTCGGCTTCAACCTCACCTTCTTCCCGCAATTCATCCTCGGCTACCTGGGCATGCCGCGCCGCTACTACACCTATCCGCCGGAGTTCCAGGTGCTGAACGTGCTCTCCTCGGCGGGTGCGACAATTCTTGCCGCCGCCTATCTGCTGCCGCTCGCCTATCTCACCTGGTCGCTGTTCCGCGGCGAACGGGCGCCCGCCAATCCGTGGCGCGCGACCGGGCTGGAATGGCAGACCCCCTCGCCGCCGCCCACGGTCAATTTCGTGCATACGCCGGTGGTGACGCAAGGCCCGTATATGTATCCGCCGCCGGAGGTGGTCCAGCAGGATGTCTGAGGCAGCCGCGCCGCTCGAATTCCAGTACGCGAGCCCCGCGCACCAGGCACGCACGGCCGCCGCCGGCATGTGGCTGTTCCTCGCGACCGAGGTGCTGTTCTTCGGCGGGCTGGTTCTCGCCTGGATCTATTGCCGTCACTGGAACCAGGCAGGCTTCGACGCGGGAGCGCGCGAGACGGAGCTGTGGATCGGCACGCTCAATACCGCGATCCTGGTGACCAGCAGCTTCGCCTACGCCACCGGCCTCGCGTTCATTCGCGCCGGCAGCACGCGCGGGCTGATCCTGTGCTGTGCGGTGGTGCTGATTCTGGGTCTCGCGTTCCTGCTGCTGAAATTCGGGCTGGAATGGACCGACGATTTCCACAACCACGTCTTTCCCACCATCGCCGATTTCAAGATCAAGGGCGACGAGCAGGGCGGCGCACGCCTGTTCTTCGTCTTCTACTTCATCAGCACGGGCCTGCACGGGGTGCACATGACCGCCGGTGTGGCGCTCGTCTCCTGGATCATCCTGCGCGCCCGGCGCGGCGAGTTCTCGCCAGCCTACCACACGCCGGTCCATGTCGTGGGGCTGTATTGGAGCTTCGTCGATATCGTCTGGATCACGCTGTATCCGCTGATCTACCTCATCGGGAGGGGATGATGCCGAAGAACTTCACGCACCTTCTGCTGGCCTGGATCACCTTGCTGGTGCTGGGTGGAATTGCGTTCGGTCTGAGTTTCGTGCCGATGGGCCGCTCGTTGCGCCCGCTGATCATGATTCCGAGCGTGCTGATGGCGGCGCTGGTGGCGATCGTCTTCATGGAGGTAGGACGCGGTCCGGTGATCGTGCGTGGCTTCGCCGTAGCCGCGATGTTCTGGCTGCTGCTGCTGCTGGGGCTGGGCAGCATCGACCCGCTGACGCGGGTGGACTATCACGTGCAAGGCGTGCAGGTGGAATAGGGGACGCCCTCGCGGACCGGCGCGATCGGGTCTCTGCCCGATCGGCTCGCCCTGAACGGGCTGGACGCAGGCTCCGATTTATGCCGCCATCCCGCGGTGTCTGTCGCGGGCGGGATGCTGGGCTGGGAGGCGGCAATCGGCGACCTTCTTTTGGGTTCGGCTCTCGCCTGGTTGCGCGAGCGGAAGGCATGAGCGGCAACCTGCGCATCGCGGCCGGGCATGTCGTCGTGATGCGCTTGCTGGAAGTGGCGGTCGAGATCGACCTCGCCCGGGCCGAGGCGCTGTGGGCAGCTCATGCCGCCGGTCGGGCCTCCCGCGCGCGCCTATCCGTGACAGCGCCGAAGGCTATGGCCTTTGGCGTGCCGCCGCTCGAAGTGGCATTGGAACCGCTGGTGCTGCACCTTGGCGGTACGTCGCGCGAGGCCGGGATCACCGCGCGCCTGTTCGATTTCGGCGTGGTCAGCCTCGCCATCCGTATTCCCGCGACCGGCATGGATTGGCCGGCGTTCGTGGCCTTGGTCAATGAGACCGACACGGCTATCGGGCCGCACAGCCGAGGCGATACCGAGACCGAGGGCGAGAGCGTCTGGTCCGATATCATGCACCGGCTGCGCGAAGTGGTGGGACCGGCGCTGCTGCGCCCGGTCGGCTCGCCGCTGGAGGAGGACTATCTGGTCGCCGTGATCAACTCGCTCGACGATCGGCCGAGCGCCGTCGATTTGCTGGCGCGCGTCGATCTGGCACCGCTGCTGTCGGGCGAGCGGCGCATGTTGTCCGAGGGCGCGCGCGCCGACCTGCTGCGCCAGCGCTTCAGCTACTACACGGACGACCTGGTGGTGCTGACCTGGGACCGTGCCTTCATCTATGAGCCGCATGGCGATTCCGATGTGGCCGACGTGCTGGAAATCGCCAACGCTCAGCTGCTGGAAATGCGCTATTACGACGAGCTGCTGGATGACGAGTTGCCGCGCATGTACGATCTGGTGCAGGGCGCGCGACGCGGGTTCAACCTGTTCGCGGCGCGCCGCTATGCGACGCTCGCCCGGCGGCTTTACACGCTGGTGGCCGAAGTCACCGAGCTGACCGAAAAGGTCGACAACGCCCTGCAAGTGACCGAGGACGTGTATCTGGCGCGCATCTACGCGGCCGCCCTGGACCTGCTGCGGGTGCGCACCGTGAGCGCCGCCGTGGAACGCAAGCTGGCGATCATCCGCGACACCTACTCCGCGCTGTACGACGAGGCGAGCAGCGCCAGGTCGGAACTGATGGAGGTCGCGGTGATCGCGCTGATCGCCGCCGAGATCGTGATCGAGGTGCTGGGGCTCAGGCGCTAAATTCCGTATCGGATGTGATCCGTCTCACACCGCCCGCCGGCCGGCCGGGCGCAGCCTGTGCCGCCGGGCGGGGTCTGCTCGGCATGGGCAACAGGAGGAGAGAATCCCGTGGCGGAGCATACAAGGCTGGCTCGCAGCGTGCAGGTGCAGTTCAAGCACGACGTGACCAGCAAACAGGTCATGGCAACGCTGGAAGAGGTGTTCCGGATGACCGGCTGCATGACGTGCGGCATTCGCGGCATCGACCTGAACCTGCTGGGCGGCGACCCCGAAATGGGCCAGCTGGCACAGTTGCCGGGCATCGCCGGCGTCGTCGCGCGCTGAATCCAGGGAGGGTGCCGATGGGCGCGCGCACGATCCGGCTCGGCACCACCATCGACGGGAACGACGCGGCCTTGATCGAGCGCGTCGTTCCCCTGGTGGACGTGGTCGAAGTGACGCCCGACCGCTGGGCCAGCTATTCCCCGGACGCGGCACCGCGCGTGGAAGATGCCGCGCTGGACGCGCTCGCAACCATTGCCCGCCGACGGACGCTGACGCTGCATGGCGTGGGCCTGTCGATCGCAAGCCATGACGGGTGGAACGCGGATTATGTGGGCCTGCTGGACCAGATATTCGCCCACAGGCTGCCGGTCGCCTGGCACAGCGAGCATCTGTCGTTCTCGCGCGTCGATGGCGAACCGCTTGGCACGATGGTCGAACCGCCCTGGACGCGCGAGTCGCTCGACCTGATCGCCGGCCGCGTGAGCGCGTTGCAGGGCCGCTACGGCGTGCCGTTCCTGATCGAGCATGTCGTGCGTGCCTTCGCCGAAGGGGACGCGGACGAGATGGGCACGGCGGAGTTCCTGAACGCGCTGCTCGCCCGCACCGGCTGCGGGTTGCTGCTCGACGTGTACAATCTCGAATGCGACCACCACAATTTCTCGGCCGACCCGATGCGGCTGCTGGACGAACTGGACCTCGGCGCGGTACGGGAGATCCACGTGGCCGGAGGCACCCTGCACAACGGCTACAAGGTCGATATCCACTCTCGCGTGGTGGCGGACTCGACTTTGGAGCTGCTCGGCCGGGTGCTGGACCGCACCCCCGCCGTCGAGGTGGTGCTGTTCGAGGTGCTGAAGGAGGCGATTCCGGTCATGGGCCTGGACTGCCTCGCGGCCGAACTGGTCCGCTTGCGGGAGGTGCTGGATGCACGAGCCTGAGGACCTCGCGCAACGGCAGCGCCGGCTGCTGGCGGCGGTGAAGGGCCGTGGCGCCGACGCGGGCGGCTTCGGCGCGGGCGAACTCGCCCTGCTGCGCGAGACGCTGCTGTGGTGGCGCCGGCTTGGCGTGACGCAAGCCTGCCGGTTCACCGCGACCCTGCTGGGAACGCGGCACCGGCTGGATGACGTGGTCGAGGCATTCGTGCGCGAGACACGCGGTGCCGACAGCATCGAGACCCAGCGCGACCTGTTTCTGGCGCACGTGGCGCGCGATTCCGACCCGCTCTGTGCCGCGATGGCGATGACCGAACTGGCGCTGCTGGCTCGGATGGCCATCTCGGACTTGCCGCCGCGCGTGATCGCCTGGCCGCGCGATCCGGGCCCCGTGCTTGCCGCACTGCTGCGCGGCCAGCCACCGCCGGATGAGGTGGAGGAGCCGTTCGTCGTGCTGGTCGGGCCGGCCAGCGGCACTGGGCTGGAATGGCATCGGGCAACGCCCTGGTTCCGGCGGTATATCGCGGGTGCCGCGCAACAAGCGTTGGCACACGCCTGAAACGCGCTAGAACTCGGCGCATGACGTGCGGAGCCGACCTCGTTTCCCGCCTGCATCACGGCCTGATCGTGTCCTGCCAGCCTGTTCCGGCCGGTCCCTTCGACTCGCCCGCGATGGTTGTGGCCTTCGCCCGCGCCGCGGCCGCGAGCGGTGCCTGCGCTCTGCGCGTCGAGGGACTCGCCAACATCCGGGCCGTGGCAGGCTCGGTGCGGCTGCCGGTGATCGGTCTGATCAAGCGCGACCTGCCGGATTGCCCGGTGCGCATCACCCCCTTCATCGAGGACGTGCTCGCCATCGCCGCATCCGGTGCCGCGATCGTAGCCTTCGACGCGACCGACCGGCCGCGCCCCTGCCCCGTCGCCACTCTGCGCGACGCGGCGCGCGAAGCCGGATGCCTGGCGATGGCCGACATCGCGACCCACGCCGAGGCGATCGCCGCCGGCACCGATCTGGTCGGCTCGACGCTCGCTGGCTATTGCGGCGGACCGCCGCCCACCCTGCCCGATCTCGATCTGGTGCAGTCGCTGGCCGCCGCCGGCCTGCGCGCCATCGCAGAGGGCAACATCCGCACGCCCGCGCAGGCAGCCGCGGCCATCCGCGCCGGCGCTTGGGCCGTCGTCGCCGGTTCGGCCATCACGCGGCCGGAACACGTCACGACATGGTTCGCAGAAGCCATCCAACACGCATCGGGAGACGTCGCATGAAAACGCACCTTGCTGCACTCGGCATCGTCGCACTGCTCGCTACACCCGCTGTCGCGCGTGCCGATGTGACCCTGCTGTTCTGGCCGGGACCGGAAAGCGAGGCGATGCAGAAAGTCGTGGACGCCTTCAACGCCGGCCCCGGCCATGACAAGGGCTTCGTGGTCAGGCAATTGCTGTTCAGCCGGCAAGGTTATTTCGACAAGGAGATCGCCGATCTCGCTGCGGGCAGCAAGGATTTCGACCTGGCACTGGTCACCACCTACACGCTCGGCCGCTATGCGCCGTTCCTTTCGCCGATCGACCAGTACGTGCCGCCGATCGCCTCCCAGCAATTCGCGCCGGTAGCGGTGGACAGCCTGCGCGCGGGTGGCAAGCTGTACGGCGTGCCAACCGATATCAGCCTGCATTTTACCTATTATCGCAGCGATTTGATGCAGCGGCTGCTGACCGACGGCGCGTGGCAGAAGACCTATTCGGACCTCGCGGAGCAAAAGCTCGGCCACGCGCTGCTGCCCAAGCCGCCCGCCGATTGGACGTGGGAGGATTACGAGGCCACCGCGCTGTTCTTCACCAAGGCGCTCAATCCGCAATCGCCGACGCGCTTTGGCACCGTGTTGCAGATGAAGAACCTGATCTATAACGTCATGCTGTGGGACGCGACGCTGGTCAGCAACGGCGGCAATCTGCTGGATGCGGCCGGCAAGCCCAGCATCGACAGCCCGGCCGCCGCGAAGGGTGTTGCGATCTACGCAACGCTTTACAAGGACGGGGCCACGCCGAAGGGCAGCGTCAATTACGAGTTCGCCGAGGCCAACCAGGCATTCGGCACGGGCCAGGCCGCGACGATGCTGCAATGGAATGCCGCCTACGGGATCGTCAATGGCAAGGATATGCCGGCGACAGCGGGCAAGGTCGGCATCGCCCCGCTGCCCGCCGGCCCGGACGGGCATAAGACGCATGTGCACAGCCTGGGCATCGGCATGAACAAGGCATCCGAGCACAAGGACCAGGCCGGCGCCTTCCTCGCCTATCTGGCAAGCCAACCGGCGATGGAGATCTACGCCAAGGCCGGCGGTACTCCGCCCATGCCGTCGGTGCTGCAAAGCATGGCGGCGACGCGACCGGATCTCGCGCTGGTCGGCAAATATGCCGCCGATTACGGCTTCGTCGAACGCGGCGGCACCGCCGCCTACGCCGTGCCCGTGTATGAGGCGCTGGCCGCGAGCCTGTCCGCTGCCTGGTCCGGGCAGAAGCCGGTGGCCGAGGCGCTGAGGGAAGCGCAGGCCGGCATGGTCCGCGCGATGTCGAAATAAGGTGCTGCGCCGGCGCGAGGGGTGGTGGCTGATCGCGCCCCTCGCGGGCTTCCTCGTGCTGTGGCTGGGCTTTCCGCTCGCGACCGACATCGCCTACAGCGTCAGCCGGGTGAGCTTCGCCACGCTGCGCCATCCGAGCTGGCAAGGCTTCGGCAATTTTGCGGACACGCTTTCGGACCCGGCATTCTGGCGCGCGGTCGGTTTCTCGCTGCGCTACGCCGTCGTGACCGCCTCCGTGCAACTGCTGCTCGGATTGGCGTTGGCGGTGGCGCTGGAGCCTTTGCTCGCGCGCCGGCCCAGTCTTATGGCGCTGCTGCTGCTGCCGATGATGATTTCGCCGGCACTGATGGGCGTGATGTATCGGCTGCTGCTCAACGAGTTCGTGGGGCCGGTGCCGGCGATCCTGGACCTGTTCGGGTGGGAGCCGGATCTGCTCGGCCCGGACTGGGTATTCGCGACGGTGGTGACAATCGACGTGCTGCAATGGACGCCGTTCGTGTTGCTGCTGCTGTTCACCGCGTTGCAGGCGATCCCGCCCGAATTGTTCGAAGCAGCGCGCATCGACGGCGCCTCGGCGGCACAGCAGTTTCGCCACGTGACCTTGCCGCTGCTGGTCCCCGCCCTCGCCATCTGCGCCTTTCTGCGCTTCATCGACAGTTTCCGGGTGTTCGATCATATCTATGTGCTGACCGGCGGCGGTCCGGGCGATGCCACGACGGGCATCAGCCAGTACATCTATCGCGGCTTCTTCCAGCAGCAGCGCCTGGGTCCGGCGGTCGCCGCATCACTGTTGCTGCTGCTGGCCTCGCTGTTGCTGCTGAGCCTCGCGATGGGCCGCGTGTTGCGGGGCGCACGGACATGAAATGGCGCTGGGTTCTGTTCTGCACGGTTGCGTTGTTATTGAACCTGCCGCTGCTGGCGACGTTGGCAACTTCGTTGAAATCCGATGCCGACATCAACGCGAGCCCACCCGCCTGGCTGTTTCGGCCGGTGCTCTCGCATTACGCGGCGGTGCTGGGCGATCCCAGCCTGGATTTCAGCCGCTACCTCGTCAACAGCACGTTGATTGCCGCGGGCGGTTCGGCTTGCGCCCTGCTGCTGGCACTGCCTGCCGCCTATGGGATGGTGCGCTCCGGCGCCGGCGGGCGCGTGCTGCTGCCGCTCATGGCCAATCTGCGCGCCGTGCCGCTGGTCGTGTTCGCGATCCCGTTCTACCTGATGTACCAGGCGCTGGGCCTGCTCGACACCCGCCTGGGACTGGCGCTGATCGCCTGCCTCTACAACCTGCCCCTGGCCTTGCTGGTCTGCGTGGGTGCGGTCCGCGAGTCGCCCCTGGAGATCGAGGAGGCGGCGCGCGTGGATGGCGCCGGGACGATTCGCGTCATCCTGCGAATCGTGGCTCCCCTGGTCCGGCCGACCCTGGCCGCCGCGGCCATCCTGGGCTTCATCACCGCCTGGAACGAGTTCCTGTTCGGCCTCATTCTCTCCACCCGCCGCGCCGTGCCCGTGACCGTCGCGGTAACCATGTTCACGACAACCTGGGGCGTGCGCTGGGGCGATACCGCGGCCGCGATGGTGCTGAGCCTGGCGCCGCCCGTGGTGCTGGGCCTGCTGACCTATCGCCGGCTGGGGCGGGTCATGACCGGCGGCGCGGTCAAGGGGTAAATGGCAACGCGGGTAAATGACCTGGAAACCACAGTTGCGGAAAATCGTCATACTTTTGCGGAGAACCCCGTTGTCGCGGGCCGGTCCGCGGTGGCAATGGATGTGAATGCTCTATCAGTTGCATGAATGGCAGATCGCGGCGCTCGCCCCCATGAGGGCGGCCGCCGCCGGCGCGCTGTCGCTATTGGACGTGCCCGGCAATCCGTGGCGTCCCACCCCGCTGGGGCGTTGGACCGCCGCGGCGCTCGACCATTTCGAACATAGCACGCGGCAGTTCCACCGCCCGGAATTCGGCCATACCCGAACCGTGATCGACGGCAGCGAGGTCGCGGTCCGCGAGCAGGCGGTGCTGGTCCAGCCCTGGTGCACGCTGCGCCGCTTCCGCCGTGCGGCCGAGCAGCCGGGCGATCCGCGCGTGTTGATGGTGGCGCCGATGTCGGGCCATTTTGCCACCCTGCTGCGCGGCACGGTCGGGGCATTCCTGCCGGACCACGACGTGTACATCACCGATTGGGCCGACGCGCGCGACGTGCCGGTGCTGGCGCCCGGCTTCGATCTCGCCGACTACATCGACACGATCATGGGGTTCCTGCGCCATCTGGGCCCCGACGTGCATGTGATCGCGGTGTGCCAGCCGGCCGTGCCGGTACTCGCGGCAGTGTCGTTGCTGAGTGCCGAGGAGCCTGACGCGGCACCGCGGAGCATGACGCTGATCGGCGGCCCGATCGACACGCGCGAGGCGCCGACCCAGGTCAATCTGTTCGCCAAGCAGCACAACCTCGACTGGTTCCGCCGCTCGGTGATCCATCGCGTGCCGTTTGGCCGCATCGGCTTCATGCGCCAGGTCTATCCGGGGTTCCTGCAGCTCGCGGGCTTCATGGCGATGAACCTGGAGCGGCACTGGGACGCGCATTGGCAGATGTTCCTGAACCTGGTCGACGGCGACGGCGAGTCGCTCGCGGCCAAGCGCGCCTTCTACGAGGAATATCGCGCCGTGATGGACATGCCGGCGGAGTTCTTTTTGGAGACGGTGCAGGCGGTGTTCCACGAGCATCGCCTGGCGCGCGGGCTGTTCACGCATCGCGGCGAGCATGTGGACCCCGGCGCCATCGAGCACACCGCCATGCTCACCATCGAGGGCGAGCGCGACGACATCTCCGGCCTCGGCCAGACCCGCGCCGCGCACCGGCTGACCACGCGCCTGCCGGAGTCGATGCGCGCACATTCCGAGCAGCAGGAGGTCGGGCATTACGGCCTGTTCAACGGCCGCCGCTTCCGCGAGCGGATCGCGCCCATGATCAAGGAATTCATCCAGGCGCATCGGTAGGATGGCGGGGCGGCCCCGCGACGGCTTTTCGTCACAGCACTGTTATCGCGTAATCGGCGGATAGATATTGCGGCGCTTCCCGCCGTTCACCCATCCCGTAGTCCCGCACAACGCGAATGCGCCGATGCCGGCCTTCGTCCGGCTGCAATCCGGCCGCCTCTGCATTGGCATCGTCGCGCCATGCAGCCAGCAGCAGCAAATCGCCCGGCGTCACGACCGCATCGAACACATCCCAGTCGATCAGACCAGGGGCAGGATCCGGCAGACCCAGCCGTGCCGCCAATGCCTCCGGCGACGCACCCCGCGGCAGATCGGGAGACCGCTTGTTTCGGTCATGGACAACAGCTTCGCCACACCCGTCTCCGTCTCGTCCAGCCGCTGCTCGCGCAGCGTCTGACCGGGAGGCAGGGATGTATCCGACGCGACCTCGCCCACGCGCAGATGGTAGTCGGCGAACACCTCGAAGCGTCCTTTCTGCTGAACCTCGTGATGCAGCGCATGGGTGCGCCAGCGCACCAGCGATTTTTCGTCGCGCCAGATGGAGACTGAAAGGATCCAGCCGTCGCGACGCAGCGAGGCGTAGCGGATATTGTCGATGAACCCGTCCATCTTGACGAGTTCGGGCCGCAGCAGCTTGGCGTAACCGAGATAGGCGTCGCGCTGGCCGGCCCTTGGGCAGACCTCGAAAATCACTGCGAACATGCCGACGAATCCTCCGTTTCTCCGCGCAGGAACGCCTCGGCCTCGCGATACAGCGCGTATCGCGCGGCCTCCAGATGCATCAGGTGCGTGGCGCGGCCGATCTTCACGTCGCGCTTGACCGGCGAGGCTGAGAGCGCATCGAACAGCCAGCGCGCATCGGCATCGGTTGTCAGGCTGTCCCACTCGCCGCGAATGATCGACACCGGCGCCCGCACCAGCGCCGGATCGTAGCGCAGCTCGCCGTGCCACGCCGCCTGGATATCGGCCACGGGACCGGCCGGGACCGCCACCGCGGCAGGCGTTCGTGCAGCACTGTCCGGATCGCTTGCGAGATAGAGCGGCGCCCACTCGTCGAAGTGCCGCGCGCGACAGCACCGGCGCCGTTCCGGGCGGGACGTCCTCGATGAAGCGCCGCCATTGCGCGTCGGCGGTGACGAGCATCCAGGCGGGAAGCGCGGGCGCCTCGCCGCCCGTCTGCCGCGGCGCCACAGGACCGAAGAACACGAGGCGCTCCACCAGCTCCGGGCAGCGTGTTGCAAACAGGCCAGCCGCCATCGTGCCCCAGGAATGGGCGATCAGCGAGACGCGAGTGACCCCGTGATGGGCCGCGATGAACCGCACGGCCCGCTCGATCTGCGCCGCCGCGTCCGGCGCGCGGCCGAGCGGCGGGTGACGCTCCGCCGCCTCGTGCATGGCCGGATGCCGGTCAGATTTGCCGTAGCCATGAAAGTCCAGCCCCCAGACGTGGAACCCGGCATCGGCCAGTTCGTCGCGCCACGACCGTCCGTCGAACCGATGCGCGATCGACAGCGCGGACGGAAAGGTAGCGCCGTGGACGTAGAGAACGATTCGGGGTGCTGTCGCGCATTCCTGCTTCGGTGGCAGATAGCGCAGGAACAGGCGCAAGCCTTCATGGTGGCTGGCGATGCGAAAGTGCTGCTCCAGCGGGTCGAGCCTCTCGGTGCGTGGTTTGGCCAAGGCGCAAACTCCTTCGGCGGCCCTCCACAGCTAGGGTCCGCCAACGCCTCCGTCACCTGCCATCGGTTCGGTGCAGGTCGAAGCATCGCGGCACCCCGGCTCGCTAGCCTGCCCTCCTTCGCACCCGAAAGCCCGGAGGCTTCCCGTGACCGTGACCTGCTGTATCCGCTACGTGATCGACCCGTTCAAGCGGGATCAGTTCGAGGCCTATGCCCGCAACTGGCTGACCATCATTCCGGCCTGCGGGGGCACCCTGCCCGGCTACTTCCTGCCGCACGAGGGCACGAACAACGTGGCCCTCGCCATGATCTCGTTCGACAGTCTCGCGGCGTACGAGGCTTACCGGGCGCGCCTGATGCAGGATGAGCAGGGACGCGCGAATTTCGAGTTCGCCCAGCGGGAACGCTTCATCATGAGCGAGGAACGCTCGTTCCTGCGGCCGGTCGCCTCCGCCGGCTAAAGAGCATCACGCCACCGTCATCGACCACGCCTGGATCTCGTGCCCCGGTGCATAGCGCGTGTTGCTCTGCGCCGGATTGCGGTTCAGCAGCGGGCGCGCGTACAGCGGATGTTTCATGCTGCGCACCTCGTGCTCGACCGTGACCAGCGTCTCCCCGCTCGTCGACGTCGATGACATTCTGGAATCGGTACTGGTGCTGGTCGCTCTCCTCCGTGACCAGTCCGCGTGCCCGCAGCCATGCGTGCGGGCCGGAGAAATTGGCCAGGCTGACCTGGATGTGATTGCCGTCATATTCCGGCTGCGCTGCATCGGTCTCGCGATAGATCAGCGTGAAGTCCGCACCGATCGGCACGCGCGCCTCCTCGTCGCGCGCATGGGCGGGCGTCAGCATCGCCTCCCGGTAGAAACGCGCGATCGGCTACGCCGTGCCGGGTGGCGTGTCGAGTGCCACGTAGGGAATGCCCAGCACCATCGAGCCCCAGTGCGCGCCAGGTGCATGGCAGCGGATGCGGTTGCCCCAGGGACAGGTGACATCCACCGCGCCCTCGCGCTCGACGAAGCTGAATTGCGTGCCTGATAGATGGCTGCGCACCCGCGTCAGCCGTGCCAGAAGCGCGTCGAGATCGGGCAGCACCAGACCGCTCGTGCCGCGCAGCACCTGCGCCCGCCCGTGCGGCAGATGGAACTGGCTGGTACCGACGTTGATCCACATATTATCCACGCCGGTCATGAGGAACGGATCGCGCGTCAGGCCCAGCCCCGCGACGTAGAACAGCGTCGCCAGACGCTGGTCGGGCACGAACACGTTGACGTGCCCGAACTCGACGATATTGCCGACATCCTCGACGGTGCGATCGAATGTCCGCGCCGCATTTGCCTGATCCATCCCCTTCCCCCTTGTCGTCCCGGCTTTCCCGCCTCCCTTTGCACGGCTAGGCTCGGGCCAGCCACGGGAGGATCGGAATGCAGCCTAGCGTATTTGGCACGCTTGCGGACGGGCGTCGCGTCGATGCCTGGGATCTGGGCGGCGCGGGCCGCCTCGCCGTGCGCATCCTGACCTATGGCGCGCGCATCGCCGCCATCGACATGCCGACGCGCTCCGGACCGCGCCGCGTCATCCTCGGACAGCCGACCCTTGCCGCCTATGAGGCAGACGGCGCCTATCTCGGCGCCGTCGTCGGGCGGGTCGGGAATCGCGTTGCCGATGGCCGCTTTCCCCTGGACGGGCGGGTGGTGCAGGTCTCGGTCAATAACGGACCGAACATGCTGCACGGCGGCAGCACCGGATTTGACCGCGCGGTGTGGCAGGCCGAGGCTGAGGGCGACGCCCTGCGGCTGACCCACGTCAGCCCGGACGGCGATCAGGGCTTTCCGGGCCGGCTGACCGCCAGCGTCCGCTATGCGGTCGAAGGCGATGCGCTCGTGATCGACTACAGCGCCACCAGCGACGCGCCGACGGTCGTGAACCTGACGAACCACGCCTATTTCAATCTCGACGGCAGCGCCGACGTGCTGGGCCATGTCGTGACGATCGCGGCGGACCGGTTCACGCCCACCGATGCCGCGCAGATTCCCACGGGAGAGCTGCGGCCCGTCGCCGGCACGCCCTTCGACTTCCGCGCGCCACGAGCCATCGGCGAGCGCATTGATCAGGACGATGCGCAGTTGCACATCGGCCACGGCTACGACCACAATTTCGTCCTGGCGGACACCCCACGTGCCGAACCGGTCCTCGCCGCTCGGGTGCAGGCAGACGGGGTTGGCATGGAGGTGCTGACCACCGAACCTGGCGTGCAATTCTACTCGGGCAACTACCTGCCGCGGGCCGGGCTGCCGTTTCGCGCCGCCCTGTGTCTGGAGACGCAGCATTTCCCGGATGGTCCGAACCACCCGGGCTTCCCGTCCATCGTTCTGCGGCCCGGCGAGACGCGGAGAAGCCGCACCATCTACCGCTTCACCCCCGGTTGATCTTCGTGGCCGGCCGGAGCATCGTCGGGCAATCCGCAGACAAATAGACCAACCACGGGGGAAATATCCATGAAAAAGCTGCTTCTTGCCGGCGTCATCGCGTCCGCCGCCATGCTCGGGGTTGGTTTCGCCCCGGCGCGCGCCCAGGAACCGAAAATCCCCATCATCGTCAAGGACACGACCAGCTTCTACTGGCAGATCGTGCTGGCCGGCGCGCGCAAGGCCGGGCAGGATCTGCATGTGAACGTGCCGGAACTGGGCGCGCAGAGCGAGAGCGACATCAACGGCCAGATCTCGATCCTTGAGAACGCTGTGGCCGAGAAGCCGGCCGCCATCGTCATCGCCCCGACCCAGTTCGCGGCCCTGGGCAAGCCGATCGACACGGCGGCGAAGTCGGTCAAGATCATCGGCATCGACAGCGCCGCGGACAGCAAGGCCTTCACGTCGTTCCTGACCACCGACAACGTGGCGGGCGGACGCGCGGCGGCGGATGCGCTGGCTGCCGGCATCGCGGCGAAGAACGGCGGCAAGGTCGCGGGCGACGTGGCGCTCATCACCTCGTTGCCGGGCGTGGGCTCGCTCGATCAGCGCGCCAAGGGCTTCAAGGAGGAGATCGCGGCCAAGTATACCGGGCTGAAGCTGGTGGCCGACAAGGTGGCCGATGGTCAGGCGACCACGGCGCTCAACATCATGACGGACCTGATCACCGCCAATCCCGATCTGAAGGGCGTATTCGCCTCGAACCTGATCATGGCGCAGGGTGCGGGCCAGGCGATCGAGGAAAACAAGCTCAAGGACAAGATCGCGCTGGTCGGCTTCGACAATGACGACAAGCTGGTGAAGTTCCTGAGCGACGGCGTCATCTACGCGCTGATCGTCCAAGACCCGTACCGCATGGGCTATGACGGCGTGAAGACCGCGCTGGCCGCGAGCAAGGGTGAGTTGGTTCCCGCCTTCGTCGATACCGGCGTGAACACGATCACCAAGGCGAACATGAACTCGGCACGCAGCCAGCAACTGCTGAATCCGAAGGTGAAGTGAGCACCAGCGTAGAGGACCGCCCCGCCCCACAGGGCGGTCCTTCGCCTTCGTCCGGCCCGATCCTCGAACTGCGCAAGCTCGACAAGCGGTTCACCGGCACGCACGCGCTCAAGCACGTCGATCTGGCCTTCGAGTCGGGCGAGATTCACGCCATCGTGGGCGAGAACGGCGCCGGGAAATCGACGCTGATCAAGCTGCTGACGGGGGTCTATCCGAAGACCAGCGGCGAGATCATCTGGGAAGGACGCGCGGTCACCTTCACCAAGCCGCTTGACGCCATCGCGCTCGGCATCAACGCCGTGCATCAGGAAGTCGTGCTGTGCCCGCATCTGACGGTCGCGGCCAACCTGTTCCTCGGCGAGGAGCACACGCGCGCCGGCATCCTGCACAAATCGCGCATGGAGCGCGAGGCGCAGCAGGTGCTGAACGATCTCGGCTTCAGCATTCCGGCCGGCGTGGTGCTGTCCACGCTCACCATTGGCCAGCAGCAGCTTGTGGCGACCGCGCGCGCCGCGCTGCGCGGCACGCGGTTCCTGATCTTCGACGAGCCCACCGCTTATCTGACGCGACAGGAGGCGGCGCAGCTGTTCGCGCTGATCCGCCGGCTGAAGGCGCAGGGCGTGACGCTGGTCTATATCAGCCACCGGCTCGAGGAGGTGTTCGAGCTGGCCGATCGTGTGACCATCCTGCGCGACGGCGCCCTGATCAGCACGGAGCGGGTCGCCGAGACCGACGAGGCCGCCCTGATCCGCGGCATGATCGCCCGCTCGATCGAGCAGATCTATCACAAGGATCCGGTGCCGATCGGCGACGAGCTGGTGGCGACCGAGAGCCTTTCCGGAAAGGGGTTCGATGAGGTCTCGCTCGACGTGCGGCGCGGCGAGATCGTGGGACTCTACGGCCTGATCGGCGCCGGGCGCAGCGAGTTCGTGCAGAGCCTGTTCGGCCGGCATCCGCACACCTCCGGCACGGTCCGCTGGAAGGGCCAGCCGGTCGCGATCGGTTCACCGCAGCAGGCGATCGCGCTCGGCATGGCGCTGGTGCCGGAGAGCCGGCGCGATCAGGGCCTGTGCCTCAACCTGGGCGTCTCGACCAATCTCAATCTCACCATCTACGACCGGCTGACCCGGATCGCGGTCATCAGCCAGTCGGCCGCGGCGGCAGCGGCGGAGAAGCAGATCCGTGACCTGCGCATCGTCACCGCGAGCCGCGCCACGCTGGCGCTGTCGCTGTCCGGCGGCAACCAGCAGAAGATCGTGGTCGGCAAATGGCTGGCGCACGGGGCCGAGCTGTTCATTTTCGACGAGCCGACGGCCGGCGTGGACGTCGGCACCAAGGTCGAGATCTATCGCCTGTTCAGCACGCTGTTGCGCAATGGCGCCGGCATCATCCTGATCTCGTCCTACCTGCCCGAGGTGTACGAGCTGGCCGACCGGCTGCACGTGTTCCGCCGGGGCCGCAAGGTGGCGAGCTATACCCATCGCGAGGCGCGGGTCGAGGCCATTCTCGCCCAGGCGCTCGGCACCTGACCCATGAGGGACTTTCCTTGAGCGAGACCACCGCCACCGCCGACCAGGCCCGCGCCGACGCCGCCCGCCGCTCGCAGTCGCGCCTGAACCTGCTGCTCAGCCTGACGCTGCTCGGACTGCTGATCCTGATGTGGATCGCGCTGTCGCTCAGCACGCGCATGTTCATGAGCGAGATCAACATCATCAACCTGATGCGCCAGGCCTATCTGGTGGCCATACTGGCGGTCGGACAGACCTTCGTCATCATCACCGCGGGCATCGACCTGTCGGTAGGGGCGGTCATCGGATTTTGCAGCGTCATCCTGGCGCTGCTGCTGAAGGCGCAGGTGCCGATCCTGGCCGCCATCCTGATCACGCTGCTGATGGGTGCGGCGATCGGCGTGTTCCACGGCTTCGGCATCGTGCAGTTGGGATTGCCGCCCTTCATCATGACGCTCGCGACATTGACTGCGCTGCGCGGTGTCGGATTCCTGATCACCAATGGCAGCACGATCTCCGGCCTGCCGGACGCCTTCACCTCCTTCGCGCCGTCGAGTTTCCTGGGCATTCCCAGCCTGTTCTGGATGGTCGTGGTGGTCGCCGTGCCGTCGTACATTTTCCTGCATCATAGCCGCTGGGGCCGCTACCTGTTCGCGATCGGCAGCAATCCCGAAGCGGCGCGGCTGTCCGGCGTGAACGTGCAGCGCATGATCTATGTGGCCTATGTCCTGTCCGCCTTCCTCGCGGCCTTCGCCGCGGTGCTGACCACCTCGCGCCTGTCGATCGGCACGCAGAATACCGGGCAAGGCCTGGAATTGCAGGCCATCGCCGCCTCCGTGATCGGCGGCACCAGCCTGTTCGGGGCGGTCGGCAGCGTCTATGGCCCGCTGCTCGGCAGCTTCCTGCTGACCACCATCGCCAACGGCGCCAATCTGCTGAACGTCAACCCGTTCTGGCAGCTCATCATCACCGGCGCGCTGATCATCGTCATCGTCTATTTCGACCAGTTGCGGCGGCGGCGGCGATAGGCGCCGGAGCGGTGCTCAGTGTCCGACGAGCGGCGCCGCGCGCGGCCGCGGGGAAGAGTCAATCGCCGGCCGCTTGCGGGAGTGCGGCAATTGTTCCCATCAGCGCTTCCAGACGGTCCGCCTCCGCTGCCGGCTTGTCGCGGCGCAGCCGTGCGATGCGCGGAAAGCGCAGCGCCACGCCCGAGCGGTGCCGTGCCGAAAGTTGCGCCGCGTCGAACGCGACTTCCAGCACGATCACCTTCTCCACCTCGCGCACCGGACCGAACCGTGCCGTGGTGTGGTTGCGAATCCAGCGGTCGAGCCACGCCACTTCCGGATCGGTCAACCCGGAATAGGCCTTGCCGACTGGAACCAATTCCTCCTCTCCCGCCCCGTTCTCGCGCCACAAGCCGAAGGTGTAATCGGAATAGTAGCTGCTGCGACGGCCGTGTCCGCGCTGCGCGTACATCATCACCGCGTCGATGGTCAGCGGATCTCGCTTCCATTTCCACCACAATCCCTTCGGCCGCCCCGGCACGTACGGGCTGTCGCCGCGCTTGAGCATCAGCCCCTCGATCGAAGCCGCGCGCGCGCCGGCACGAAGCGCCGCCAGATCGTCGAGCGACGGAAGGCAATCTGTTCCGGACAGATCCATGCCGGCCGGATGCTCGCGCGCGAACCATTGCTCCAGCCGCGCGCGGCGCGCGTCGAACGGCAGCGGCGCGCAGATCTTCGTGCTCATCAAACAGGATGTCGTACAGCCGCACGCCCACGGGGAAGTCCCGCATCATCTTCGCCGTGACCGCGCGCCGGTTCAGCCGCTGCTGCAACTCGGCGAACGGGGCGACCTCGCCACGACGCATGACCAGCAACTCGCCGTCGAGCACCGCCTGGAACGTCATGCGGTCCACCACCTCCGGGAAGCCGGCGGAAATGTCCTCGGCACCGCGCGAATACAGCCGCTTGCCGCCCGGCGTCGAAACGAGTTGCACACGGATGCCGTCCCATTTCCATTCCGCGCGATAGGCCGCGACGTCGAGCGAGGCGAAATCCGGCGGCTCCAGCGGGTGCGCCAGCATCGGCGGGCGGAACACCGGCGCGTCGGCCGGGTCGGGCTTCTCCCCGCGCCCCTCGATCCAGGCGAACAGCTTCTCGTACGGCGGCACCAGCCCGTGCCAGACTTCCTCGATGTCGTCTGGCGCGATGCCGCCGCCGGCGATCTCCGCCAGGGCAATCTTGGCCAAACGTCCGGAGGCGCCGACGCGCAGGCTGCCAGTGATCAGCTTGAGCAGTGCCAGCCGCACCGAGGGCGTGGACGCATCCAGCCAGCCGCGCCACCAGCGCCGGCAATTCGGCCTTCGGCGTTTCGGCAAGGGCGCGGACGATTTCAGGCAAGCTGGGCGGCCCGGCGTCGGCGGATGCAGAGGGCCACATCAGCGACACGGTCTCGGCCAGATCGCCCACATAGTCGTAGGACCATGCAAACAGTTCCGGGTCGGTGCGGTCGGCGATCAGCTCGCGGATCAATCCGGGCTTGGCGGCGGCGAAAGACAGCTCTCCGGTGATCGCCGCGAGCGCGATGCCGCGGTCGGGATCGGGCTGGGTCGCGAAATAGCGCCGCAGCAGGGCGATCTTGGCCAGCCGCCCCGGGGTGAACACCAGCCGCTCCAGCAGCTCGGCGAAGGCGATCACGCTTCGGTCTCCGCGCTGGCATCCGGAGCCACGACGGCGGCAGGCGATTCGTCGTCCTCGTCGCCATACCCCACCAGCCGCAGCGCGCGGCCGCGTACGCCGCGCAGTTCCAGCGCGCGGATCAGCGCCTCCTCGCGCCCGTGCGTCACCCAGACCTCCGGCGCTCCCACCTCGGCGATGGTGGCAAGCAACTCGTCCCAGTCGGCATGGTCGGAAATCACCAGCGGCAGTTCCACGCCGCGCGACTTGGCGCGCTGGCGCACGCGCATCCAACCGGAGGCGAGGCACACCACCGGATCGGCCAGCCGCCGCGCCCAGCGATCGGCGATGGCGCCCGGAGGCGCGAGCACGATCTGCCCCGCCAGGCTGTCGCGCGCCGCCTGGTCGCGGGACGCAGATCGCCGAGCGCCACGCCATGCGCCTCATATACGCGGCAGAGCGGGAACAGCGCGCCATGCAGCCAGATCGGCCGCTCCCACCCGGCCTGCCGCAGCAGCGCGATCAGGCGCTGGCATTTGCCCAGCGCGTAGCAGCCCACGACATGCGTGCGCTCGGGAAACAGCGCCACGCTGTCCAGCAGCTTGCGGATTTCCGCCTCCGGCTCCGGGTGGCGGAACACCGGCAGGGCAAAGGTCGCCTCGGTGATGAACACGTCGCAGGGGACCGGCACGAAGCTGCGCGTGGTGGGATCGGGCCGGCGCTTGTAGTCGCCGCTGACTACGGCGCGGCTGCCGGCACAAGTGATCGCCACCTGCGCGCTGCCCAGCACATGCCCGGCCGGCTGCAACAGGATGTCGGCCCCGCCCAGCCGCCTTGTCTCGCCCCAGTCCAGCGGGATTTCGCGGCCGAACGCCCCTTCGCCCAGGCGTGCCCGCATGAGTGCCAGCGTCTCGGGGCTGGCCAGAACCTCGCCATGTCCGGGGCGCGCATGGTCGGAATGCGCGTGCGTGACGACGGCGCGCGGCACGGCGCGGACCGGATCGACGAAGAAGCCGCCGGGTTCGCAATACAGGCCCTCGGCACGGGGCTGGAGCCAGGTTTCGGGATGCGGCATGGCATCGTCAGATGGTGATTTCTTTGTCCGACGCGACCTTATCGGCTCTCGCGACGTCGCCCATCCCGGATCGGCCCCGGAAGTGTCGCCTCGGCCATGTCCTCCAGCCGCTGCTCGTTTCGGTGCAGGTAAATCCCGGCAGCGATGAGCACCACCGCCGCTGCCGCGCCCAGCCCGATGCCCACGGGACCCAGCAGCCGGTCGATGGAGCGACCGAGAAAGTAGGCCCCGAACCCGTACAGGCTCGCCCAGACGACGCCGCCGGCCGCGTTGAACGCAAGAAAGCGCGGCCATTCCATCCGGTTGGCCCCAGCCAGCAGTGCCGCCAGCGCGCGCAGCACCGCGACGAACCGGCCGAAGAACACCACCTTTCCCCCGTGGCGGCGGAACAGATATTGCCCGAGCTTGATCCGGCGCTCCGTCATGCGGATGTAGCGCCCATATCGTATCAGCAGCCGGAAGCCGAACTCCCGGCCGATCCAGAAGCCGATATTGTCGCCCAGGATGGCACCGGCGGCGGCGACAGCGACGATCAGCACGATGTTGAGACGATGGCTGGCGCCCGCGTAGATCGAGGCGGCAATGAGTGCCGTCTCGCCGGGGACGGGAACACCGAGGCTTTCCAGTCCGACCGTGAGCCCGACCGCGCCGTAGCCGAACTTGCCGATGGCGTGGGCGATGGCGTGCGGAACCGGCATGTGGTCCTCAATCCGGTTCGCGCCTGTTCGCGGCAGTCGGTTGCGGGCCGGACTGCCTTGACGGCCGGGCGGGGGAGTTTTAGACCCCGCGCTCGCCGCAGCCCGTTGCCCAGGTGGCGGAATTGGTAGACGCGCAGGTTTCAGGTACCTGTGGCAGCAATGTCGTGGAAGTTCGAGTCTTCTCCTGGGCACCAAGGCGAACCGCGCAAGGCCGACCGGCATGAATGACATCACGCAATTCATGGCCGGCGGCACCATCCATCTGCACCGCCACGACCTGCCGGATGGGCTGTCGCTCGGCCCGGTTGTCGCCGTCGATACCGAGACGATGGGGCTCGATCCGCGCCGCGACCGGCTATGCCTGGTCCAGCTCTCGGGCGGCGACGGGCACGCGCATCTGGTGCAGATCATCCCCGAGCGGCTCGGCGGCCACGGCACCGATTGCCCGAACCTGCGGGCGATGATGGCCGACCCCTAGGTGGTCAAGCTGATGCACTTCGCCCGCTTCGACGTCGCCATGCTGCAACAGGCGCTGGACATCACCGTGGCGCCGGTGCGCTGCACCAAGATCGCCTCGAAGCTGGTGCGCACCTTCACCGACCGGCACGGCCTGCGCGATCTCTGCCGCGAGTTGCTGGGCGTGGAAATCTCCAAGCAGCAGCAAACCTCAGACTGGGGGGCCGTCGAGCTGTCCAGCGAGCAACTCGCCTATGCGGCCTCGGACGTGCTGCACCTGCATGCGCTGTGGGCGCGGCTGGAGGCGCTGCTGATCCGTGAGGGACGGCTCGAGCTGGCCATGCAATGCTTTGACTTCCTGCCGACGCGGGCCAGACTCGACCTGCTGGGGTGGGAGACGCCCGACATCTTCCAGCACTGACGCGGCGCAACTCTCCCCGTCACGTTTCGAGAGCTTCCGGCGGTTGACCGCGCCACCGCCGGGGGCGTACGTCGCTGTTCATGGACGCAGCCCCCGTGAGCTTCCGGGAGTCGCCCGGCGCCCCGCTTCAGCCTCGCGACGACCTGTCCGCCCCTGATCTTGCCGTCGGCCGCGAGGTGCTCGCCACCGAGGCCGCCGGGCTGCAAGCGCTCGCCGCCTCGCTGGATGGGGGGTTTGGCGCCGTGGTGGCGCTGCTGGCCGCCGTCACCGGCCGGGTCGTAGTCTCCGGCATGGGCAAGTCGGGCCATGTCGGACGCAAGATCGCCGCCACCCTCGCCTCGACCGGCACGCCAGCGCTGTTCGTTCACCCTGCCGAGGCGTCGCACGGCGATCTGGGCATGGTGGTGGCTGGCGATGCGGTGCTGGCCCTGTCCAATTCCGGCGAAACCGCGGAGCTCGCCGATCTGATCGCCCATACGCGCCGTTTCGCCCTGCCCCTGGTGGCGGTCACCGGACGGGCCGACAGCAGCCTTGCCCGGGCGGCCGATCTCGTGCTGCTGCTGCCCGATGCCGCGGAGGCCTGCCCGCTCGGCCTCGCCCCCACCACCAGCACCACCATGCAGCTTGCCCTGGGCGACGCGCTGGCGGTGGCCCTGCTGACCCGGCGTGGCTTCGGGCCGGCCGATTTCCGCCAGTTCCATCCGGGCGGGCGGCTCGGCTCGCGCCTTCAGCATGTGCGCGACCTGATGCATACCGGCGATGCGCTGCCACTGGCCGATCCCGAACTGGGCATGGACGCGGCGATCGTGCGCATGTCCGAAAAGCGGTTCGGCTGCCTGGGCGTGGTGGATGGCGACGGCGTTCTGGTGGGCATCCTGACCGATGGCGATCTGCGACGCGGCATGGCGCCGGATTTGCTGACCAGGCAGGTGCGGGCGCTGATGACCCGCGGGCCGAAAACGATCGGCCCGGATGCGCTGGCCGCGGAGGCGCTGCATCAGATGAATGCCGGCAGCCGGCCGATCACGACCTTGTTTGTGGTCGATCCGGGCAACCACCCCGTCGGCATCCTGCACGTCCACGACCTGCTGCGGGCGGGGGTCGCGTGAGCAAGCTGCCGCCCGCCGGCTCGCTGATGCTCGATCGTGAGCGCCGCGGCCTCGCGGTCGGGACCGAGCCCCGCCGCAAGCTGCCCACGCCCGGGCGCATCGCCCGGAGGCGCCGGCTGATCGGCCTCGCCAAGCGGCTGCTGCCGGTCGCCGCCCTGGGGCTGCTGGCGACGATCGTCCTCTGGCCCGAGTTCTCGCGCTGGGCCGATCAGGCCAGGATGCGCGCCGGCCGGCTCGCGGCGCAGATGCAGAGCGGGCTGATGACCGATGCCGTCTATCACGGCGTCGATCAGCGCGGCCGGCCCTACACCGTGACCGCCAAGCAGGCGCGCGAGGTATCCGCCGAACGGGTTGACCTGACCCGACCGAAGGGCGACGTGACGCTGGAAAGCGGGCGCTGGCTGATGGTGCAGTCGAAGCAGGGCGTCTACATGCAGCACCTCGGCAATCTGGACCTCTCCGGCGACGTGCATCTGTATCGCGATGATGGCACTACGATGACCACCAATTCGGCCAATATCGACCTCAAGGTGGGCGCCGCGGCCGGCTCGCGGATGGTCCATGCCGAGGGGCCGTTCGGCACGCTCGATGCCCAGGGGTTCACGATGACCGACCGCGGCACCGCCATCCAGTTCGCCGGCCCCGGCCGGCTCGTGCTGAACGCCAGGCAATGAGGCGTCGGTGGATTCCGGCGGGCCTGCTGCTGGCCGGCGCCGTGCCGCTGGCGTTGACGCTGGCACGACCGGCGTTGGCGCAGGGGATCGACCTGTCGAGCGGCGGCCCGGTGCAGGTCACGGCGCGCGGCGGCTTCGAATGGCGCGAGTCCGATCAGGAAGTGATCGCCTCGGGCGACGCGCGCGCGGTGCGCGGCAACGTGACCGTGCTGGCGGACCGCCTGATCGCCCATTACCGCAAGAAGGCGCCCGCCCCCGGCACCCCCCAGGCAACCGCCCCGGCTGCCGCTCCCGCCGCAGCGCAGGGCGCCGCCGGCGCGCTCGGCAGCGTCGATAGCGGCGATACCGAAGTGTACCGGCTGGAGGCCGACGGACATGTGCGCATCGTGACCCCCACCGACGAGGCGGTGGGCGATCACGCGATCTACGACATCGACCAGGCGGTGCTGGTGATGACCGGCCACGCCATGAAGATCACCACGCCCCAGGACGTGATGACGGCGCGCGACACCATGGAATACTGGTCGCAGAAGCATATGGCGGTGGGACGCGGCAATGCCGTGGTCACGACCAGCGACGGCAAGCGGCTCGCCGCGGACGTGCTGGTGGGCTACACCACTCCCTCACCGGCAGCCGGGGCAACACCCACGCAAGCCGCCGCCCAGCCCGCGAAGCCGGGCACCGATCCCCTCGCCGCCTCGGCCGGCAAGCTGCAACGGGTAGAGGCGTACGGCAATGTCGAGGTTCGCACCACCGCCGATACCGTGCGCGGCGATCGCGGCGTGTACCTGCCGGATACCGGGCTCGCGCGCGTCATAGGCCATGTCCGCATCACGCACGGGCAGAACCAGATCAACGGACCGGCCGCCGACATCAACATGAAAACCGGCATCGCGCACATGATCAGCGCGCCCAGCGCCCGCGTCGAAGGCATTATCATGCCCAACGACGCCGGCACGTCGTCCACCGGCACGTCGCCCACCGGCACGTCACCCACCACCTCCGCCGGACCGGCGAAGAAGGCGGCGCCGTGAACGAGCTGCGCCCCGACCTGCCGGCCGTCCTGCGCCAGCAGGAGTGGCATGCGTCACGCCGCAACGCGGCCGAGCGCACCGGGCTTATGGCGCGCGCGGTCGGCAAGTCATTCAAGAAGCGGCCGGTGGTGCGCAACGTCACCGTCTCGGTGCGGCGCGGCGAGGCGGTGGGGCTGCTCGGCCCGAACGGCGCCGGCAAGACCACCACCTTCTACATGATCGTGGGCCTGGTGCGCCCGGACTCGGGCAGCATCGCGCTGGATGGCGCCGATATCACCGGCCTGCCGATGTACCGCCGGGCGCGGCTCGGGATCGGCTATCTGCCGCAGGAGGCGAGCGTGTTCCGCGGCCTCAATGTCGAGCAGAACGTGATGGCGGCACTCGAAGTGGTCGAAGCCGACGCCGACGCGCGCGAGCGGATGCTGGACGCGCTGCTGGCCGAATTCGGTATCGGACACCTGCGTCGCACCCCGGCGCTGGCACTCTCGGGCGGCGAGCGCCGGCGCGTGGAGATCGCGCGGGCGCTCGCCTCGCACCCCAGCTACATCCTGCTCGATGAGCCGCTGGCCGGCATCGACCCGATCGCGGTCGGTGAAATCCGCGACCTGGTCGGGCATCTGAAGGACCGCAACATCGGCGTGCTCATCACCGACCATAATGTGCGCGAGACGCTGGAAATCATCGACCGGGCGTACATCATGCATGATGGCGCCGTGCTGATGGAGGGGCGGCCCGAGGCGGTCGTGGCCAACGAGGACGTGCGCCGCGTCTACCTGGGAGAAAGGTTCAGCCTGTAGGAGGGTCTCGGGCCAACCGCGGGGATGCAGTTCTGACGCTCGAACGACCACCCCACCCCGGGACGAGTGGGCTCGTCCAGCACAATTCTTGCTTGCCACGCCCCTCGTCCCGCGCTGCATTGGGCCTGGGCGGCGATCGCCGCCTGATACGACCGTTCCAAAGCACACACTGAATGGCCCTCGGCCCGCATCTCGCCCTCAGGCAGTCGCAATCGCTGGTGATGACGCCGCAGCTGCGGCAGGCGATCCAGCTCTTGCAGTTCTCCAATCTCGAAGTGGCCTCTTTCGTCGAGGAGGAGCTGGAGCGCAACCCGCTGCTCGAACGCGACCAGCGGGCGGGCGACGACTGGGGGGGTATTGAGCGGCCGGCGCCCGACCAGGTTCTGTCGGCGCCCGCCATACCGTCGGGCGCCGCCGACGGACTTGCGGACCCGCCGCTGCCGCCAGATGCCGCGGAACTTGCGCGTTCCCCCGATCTGGCGAGCGCCGCCGCCGAGCCGCTGGATGCCGCCCATGCCGAGACCTACGATCCCGGCGGCGCCTCCGATGGCGCGGCGGCACCGGGCCGGGGAGGCGCGGACGGGGAGGCGCGCGGCCTCGACGACTACGCAGCGGCGACCACGACACTGCGCGAACACTTGGCGATGCAGATCCGCCTCGCCTTCGGCGAGCCGGTGGACCGGATGATCGCCGGGCAATTGCTGGCGGCGCTGGAACCGAGCGGGCGGCTGCTGGTGCAAGCGGAGCAGTTCGCGACTGCGCTCGGCATCGCGGTCGAGCGGGTCGAGGCGGTCCGGGCGAAGATGTTGCGGTTCGATCCTACGGGCATGTTCGCCCGCGACCTGCGCGAATGCCTGGCGGTGCAGCTCGCCGAACTGAACCGGCTCGATCCGGCAATGGCAGCCCTGCTCGACCATCTCGATCTGCTGGCGGCGCGCGACATGCGCCGGCTGATGGCGGTGTGCGAAGTGGACGCGGCCGATCTGGCCGACATGGTGAGCGAGCTGCGCCGCCTCGATCCCAAGCCGGGTGCCGCCTTCGAGACGGCGCCGCTGATCCCGGTCGTGCCCGACGTGCTGGTGCGCGCGGCCCCGAACGGCGAGTGGCTGCTGGAGCTGAATCCCGAGACCATGCCTCGGGTTCTCGTCAATCAGGCGTTTTCGGCGCGGGTGATGCCGCGCGCTCGGCGCGAGGATCGGGCCTTTGTCGCCGAGAAGCTGCAAGCGGCAAACTGGCTTGTGAAGGCGCTGCAACAGCGGGCGCAGACCATCCTCAAGGTCGCGGCCGAGATCGTCCGCCAGCAGGATGCCTTCCTGCGCCACGGCGTCGCCTATCTGCGGCCGCTGATCCTGCGCGACATCGCCGACGCGGTGGAGATGCACGAGAGCACGGTCAGCCGTGTCACGGCTCATAAATATATCGCGACCCCACGCGGTATCTTCGAATTGAAGTACTTCTTTACGGCGGCGATCGGCAGCGCCGAGGGCGGCGAAAGCCACAGTGCCGAGGCGGTACGCTGGCGAATACGGGCCCTGGTGGCGGCGGAGACGGCGGAGGCGATCCTGTCGGACGATGCGATTGTTGCGACGCTGCGACGGGAAGGCGTTGCCATCGCCCGCCGGACCGTGGCCAAATACCGGGATGCGCTGCGCATCCCGAGTTCGGTCCAGCGCAAACGGGAGAAGGCTGAACCGGCCTGACGGGACACCCTGTCCCTGGCGGAAAGGCGGTCCCGAACCATCTGCCAAGAGGTGGGCTTTGGGCAAGGATATCGCCATGCAGATCACGGTCTCAGGCAAGCAGGTCGATTTGTCGGACGCGCTGCGCGTGCGCGTCTCGGAGCAGCTCGAGACGATCGCCGGCAAGTTCTTCGACCACGCGCTGGAGGCGAACGTCACCTTCAGCCGGGCGCGCAGCTTCTTCTGCTGCGATATCAACGTCCATGCCGGCCGCGGCCTGACCCTGCGCGGCGAGGGCGAGGCCGCCGACGCGCATGGCGCCTTCGACGACGCCGCCGAGCACATCGCCAAGCGCCTGCGCCGCTACCGCAGGCGGGTCAACGAGCATTCCCGTGACGCGACCGGCCGCGAGAAGCCGCAGGCGGCCCGGCAATACGTGCTGCGCCAGGAGGAAGAGCCGGAAGCCGGGAGCGCCGACGGGGCGCTGCCGACTTCCGCCTATGCGACGGTTATCGCCGAGGCGCCGGCGGAGATCGCCCGGCTGTCGGTGAGCGACGCGGTGATGCGCATGGACCTCGCCGACCAGCCGGTGCTGATGTTCCGCAACAGCACGAATGGCGAGCTGAACGTGGTCTATCGCCGCAGCGACGGGCATATCGGCTGGATCGACCCGGCGGGCGGGCAATCATAAGAAAGGCCTGATGGCCGCCGCCATGCGATGCCTGATTTGCGAGGTGTTCTGGCGCTTTATCGATAGCGACCCACCCGGCTGGGTCGCAACTTACCGGCGGGAGCTTGGCCCCGATTGGGTCGCCGGGAACGGCGATGCGCTTTGGGCAAAGGAGCACGAACCGGACCGGCTGCGGGCCGCCTATGCGCTCTGGAACAGCGATCCGGGGCGAGCATTCCGGGAGTTCCTGGCGTGCGCCGAGGCTGGCTCGGTTTGGAGCATGAGTCAGGTTGCCTGGGCTTATTCGGAGGGAAAAGGAACAGCCGTCGATCTCTCCGCGGCGGAGGCGTGGAACAGACGCGCGTTCGAGGGTGGCTCCGACAACGCCATGCTGTGTCTGGCGGCTCGGTACCACCCGGCAGAGGCGTTTCGACGATGCCGAGGACGTGCTGCGGTCCGCTGCCGAGCAGCTCGATGCAGATGCCCTCTACCTGCTTGCGATCGTGCATCTGAAGCGGTCAGCAGGCCGCGCGGCCCTGCAGATTGCACGCGAACTGCTGAAGAGAGCGTCCGCGCTGGGGCATCTCCGTTCCAGACGCCAGCTTGCGAACCTCTATCTCCGCGGTCGGTTCGGGCTGCTGTCCATTCCGCACGGAGTGAGGCTGGCGCGGGGCGCTTTCTACTGACATCGACGAACTGGCACGCACCCGCCACGGCGCCAGCGTGGCGGCTGCCACGAAGCAGCTCCTGAACTGGCCCGACCGAAGCCTGGGGCAAGGCGAGGCTGCGACACGTGAATGAATGGTGGCTGCCTGTCCTGCTCTCGCCATTCGTGGGCAGCTTCCTCGGCGTGCTGGTGCGCCGGCTGCCTTCGGGCGGGGCGGTGGTCATGGCCCGGTCGCGCTGCGAGTCCTGCGGGCGCGCGCTGGGGATTTTCGATCTTGTTCCGATCCTGAGCTTCCTCGCCCTGCGCGGCCGCTGCCGTGGCTGCGGCGCGCCGATCGCCGTGTCGCATCTGGCGATCGAACTGGCGGCCATCGGCGATCGCCGCCACCGCTGCCTTCCTCGATAGCGGCGGTCCGCTCTGGGCGGGGTGCGTGCTGGGCTGGACGCTGCTGGCGCTGGCCTGGATCGATTGGGAGCATTTCTGGCTGCCCGACGTGCTGACGCTGCCGCTGCTCGTGGCAGGGCTGGTCGCGACCTGGCTCCTCTCCCGTCCGGCCACGGTCGATCACGCCCTGGCGGCGCTGGTCGCCTATGCAGGGCTACGCGGGCTGGGCGTGCTCTACGCCCGCCTGCGCCGCCGCGAGGGGATCGGCCAGGGCGACGCGAAGCTGCTCGCCGCCGGTGGCGCCTGGCTCGGCCTGGCCGCTCTGCCGAGCCTGCTGCTGCTGTCCGCCTTGCTGGGACTGGCAGCGGCCGGAATTGCCCGCTTGCGCGGGCGGCACGTCGATGCCGCCACGGCGCTTCCGTTCGGGCCGCCCCTGGCCGCGGCGATCTGGCTGCTGTGGCTGCTGACGCGGGTACAGTGGTGACGGACGGCGCCTTGCCCACGCGAACGCTTCGCGGGCAGTCTCGCGCGGAACGGATCGAGGGGCGACAATGGCACAGCGACGCAAGCTGGTGCTGGATGTGGATACCGGCACCGACGACGCGGTGGCGATCATGCTCGCGGCACTGCATCCCGATCTCGACCTGATCGGCTGCACCACCGTCAACGGCAACGTCGCCGTCGAGCACTGCACGGACAATACGCTCCGCGTGCTCGACCACGTCGGGCGCCGCGACGTGCCGGTGCATCAGGGTCTCGCGCGCCCGTTGGCGCGCCGCGATTTTCCGCGTCCGCGCGCCGAGGACGATCTGGCCGGCAGGATTCACGGCACCACCCTGCCCGTGCCGCCCAGCACGCGCCGCGCATCCGAAACCGGCGCCGTCGAGTTCCTGATCGAGACGTTCCGCGCCGCGACGGAACCGGTGACGCTGGTCGCGGTGGCGCCGCTGTCCAACCTCGCCGCGGCGCTGGCGCTCGATCCGGATTTCGCGCGGCGCGTACCGGAGCTGGTCATCATGGGCGGCGCGCACGCGCTGGGCAACGTGACGCCCTCGGCCGAGTTCAACATCTGGGGCGATCCGGAAGCGGCAGCGATGGTGTTCGCCGCCGGCTTCGAGCGCGTGACGCTGGTGCCGCTCGACGCAACGCACCGCGCCCTGGTCTCGCGACAGGATTGCGCACGGCTGGCAGCACTCGGCAGCAATGCCGGGCGCGCGGCGGCGGATTTCATCGGCCACCGCATCGTCGTGCATGACGACATCCAGAAGATGCCGGTGCCGGGCACGACGCCGGTGCATGACGCGCTTGCCGTAGGCTCCCTGGTCGTCCCCGTGCTGCGCGATGTGCGCCGCCTGCATGTGGCCGTCGAGACGCAGGGGACGCTGACCGTGGGGCGGACGGTCATCGACACCCACCATCGCGGCGACCAGGCGTGCCAATTGCGATGTCGCGTTCGACGCCGATGCCGCAGGCGTTCGTCGTGCTGCTGCTGCGAACCTTCGCGACGGGCTGACAGCCGCCCCGGCGCGCGGGACGGCTGTCAGCCCGGATCAGTTGCCGCCGTGGCTGAAGGCCAGCATCGCCGGCTTGGCCACGAAGTCATAGCTGGCCGCGCCCGCGGAGGCGATGCGGGTTGCGCGAGCCAGGCTGCTCCCGTCCCGACGGGGGCGGCGGCGGGGTACTCCGCCAGCAGCGTGCTTTGGCCGATCGCCGCCAGCGTGGCGCCAAAAGCGGCGATGGAAGCGGTGCCGGCGCTCAGCACGAGGTCGCTGCCGCCAGCGCCGTCGCTCTGGATGGCAAAATGATTGCCCGTCAGCGCCCCGGCCACCTTGTATGTGTAGACGGTATCGCCCGTGGTGGTGACGGTGAGCGTGGAGCCGCTGACCACCGCCGACGCGACCGCGGTAAGAGCCAGGTCGATCGTGTCGCCCACCTGAAGTCCGCCGATCTGCTGATTGACGAAGCCGGAGGGCTTGTCGAGCAGCAATGTGCCGGTATTGGAGAGGAAGTTCGCCCCCTGCTTGGCGCCCACCGTCAATTCCAGCGTGGAACTGGCGCCGACCTCCAGCGACCCCTTGCCCGCGGCGAGTCCCGTGAGCTTCAGCTTGCCGCCGAGTGCCTCGACGATACCGCTATTGGCGGGCGCGCCCTTGATCGTGCCGAAGCCGGCGATGGTCCCGGTGCTGCCTATGGTGAGCTTGCCGGCCTGCAGCGAGCCGCCGTTCAGGCCGATCTGCCCATTGTCGGTGAGGTTCAGGCCGGTGACATAGCCACGGCCGCCGTTCAGCGTGAGTACGCCCGTGCTGCTGATGGTGGTCAGACTGTTCTCCAGCGTCGTGAACGTGCTGCCGTTGCCGGTCTCTAGCGTCGAGCCGAGCGATTGCAGCACCACGTTGGCGGACAGCGTCGTGACGGTGCCGCCGTCGAGCGCCAGCACCGAGTTCGCGCCGATCGCTTCCCATGTGCCGCCGATCAGCTCGCCGCTCACCACGTTGCTGTTCGTGAGGCCGGAGTTCATGGTGATCGTGCTGCCGCCCGCGGCCTCGATCGTGCCCTGGTTGCTCAGGATGCCGCCGCTGAACAGGATGCTGCCGGAGGCCGTGGATTCGATGAGGCCGGTGGCCAGGTTCTGCAGATTGCCGCCGCCGGTATTGATGGTCATTCCGCTGCTGGCATTGGCCAGGATGGTCGCGGCGTTGACCAATTGCATGTCGCCCACGCCGATCTGACCCGCGCCGGATATGGTGTCGCTGGCGTTATAGAGCGTCTGGCTGGAGTTGGAATTGGCGAAGATGCGGTTATTGGCGCTGTTGGACAGCGCAAGCTGGCCGCCGCCGGTCAACGTCACGGTCTGCGAGGTCAGCCGTATGTCCGTGGTGTTGGCGCCGGCGTTCTCGACGATGCTGCCGGTATTGTTGATTGTCCCGGCGAGGTACAGGACCGTGTTGTTGGTCACGTCGACCGTCCCCAAGATCGTCAGTGCGCCCGCGGTCAGGCCGTCGAGGCCGCCGCTGCCGACCGTGTCGACCACGCCGCCGCCGCTGCTGGCCACCGTGCCGCCTTGCACCGTACCGCCGCTCAAATCGACATGCGATCCGGCGCCCACCGCCTCCACCGTGCCGCCGGCATTGTCGATCGCCGAATTCTGCAGCACCAACCCGCCGGCGCTGGTCAATTCGATGATGCCGGTGTTGAAGATCAGATCCCCGCCGGTATTCAGCACCAGCGCATTCGTTCCGGTGGCGTCGATCACACCCGCCGCCTCATTCACCAGGTTGAGGGAGCCGATGCCGATCTGGCCCGCACCGCTGATGGTGTTGTTGGCGTTCACGAGCTGCAACGAAGCGTTGCTGCCGTACAGCCGATTGTTGGCGCTATCGCTCATCACGAGCCTGGCCGCCGCCGGTCAGCGTCACCGCCTGACTGTTGACGATGATGTTCGTCGTGTTGGCGCCGGCATTCTCGGCGATGGCGCCGGCATTGCTAATCGTGCCATACAGATACAGGTTCGTGTTGTTCTCGACATCGACGGTGCCATTCACCGCCAGCGGTCCATAGTCGTTGCCATCCAGGCCGGCATTGTTGATGTCGTTGATCACGCCGCCGGCGGCGGTCTTGAGCGTGCCTCCTTCGACCGTGGCGCCATTGGACAGATCGACGTGCGTATTGGCGCCGTTGGCCTCGATCGTGCCGCCCGCATTGACAAGACTGCTCTGGATCACCAGCCCGCCATTGCCGGCCGCGGTTCCGGTGGACTCGATCAGTCCCGTGTTGTTGATGAGCTGCTGACCCGAATTGAGGAACAGGGCGTTCACGCCGTTGGCGTCGATGACCCCAGCGGCCTGGTTGATCAGGACGATCTGGCCCACGCCCAACTGGCCCGCGCCCTCGATCGTATTGTTGACGTTGACCAGTCGGAAGCCGCCGCTCGCGGCGTAGAATCGGTTGTTCAACTCGTCGGTCATCGACACCGTGCCACCGCCGGTCAGCGTCACGATCTGGCTGTTGGCGATCAGGTTCGTCGTGTTGTCGCTGCTGCCAGACGCGATGACCAGCGACCCGACATTGTCGATGGTGCCCTGGAGATAGACACTGTTGTTGTTGGCGACGGCGACAGTGCCGAAATTCACGACCTGGCCGAAATCCAGCCCGTCCAACTGGCCGTTCGAGATGCCGACGATCTGGCCGCCGCCCGTGGTGTTGAGCGTGCCGCCCTGGATGTTGGCCCCGAATGTCACCGCGTCGCCGCTTCCGGCCGCGAGAATCGTGCCACCCTGGTTGTCGATCTGCCCCTGGAGCACCAGCCCGCCGACCGCGGTGGCCTCCAGCAGGCCGGTATTGGTCATCACGTAGCTGGGATTGATCGTGAGGCTGGCGGTCTGGTTGGCGTCGATCGTGCCGGCATTGATGATCTTGGTCTGGCCGAGCCCGATCTGCCCGGCGCCGGCGATCGTGTCATTGAGATTCCACAGCGTGAAGCCGCTGTTGTTGGCATAGATGCGGTTGTTCACGTTGTTCGACAGGAGCACCTGGCCGCCCCCCTTCAACTCGGCGGTCGGGCTATCGACGATCAGGTTGGTGGTGTCGGCGGTGGAGCCGACGGTGATCGTGCCGATGTCGTTGATGGTCCCTGCGATGTAAAAGCTTGTATTGTCGGCGACCATCAGGCTGCCGGCCACGGTGACCGCATGCGATGATTGTCCGTCGAGCTGCCCGCTGCCGCCGGCGCTGACGAAGACGCCGCCGGTCAGCGACTTCAGCGTGCCGCCGATCACGTCGCTCGCCAGCGTGACAGTGGAGCCGGCGCCGGCCGCCTCGATCGTGGCGCCGGTATTCAGCACGGCGCTGTCCAGCACCAGATTGCCGCCGGCCGTCGCCTCCACCAGGCCCTGGTTCGTCGTCGTGTTGGCGCCGGTGTTCAGCACCAGGGCGGCCGCCGCCTGACTGGCGTCAATCGTGCCGTGCGACTGGTTGACCAGCGTCAGTTGACCGTCGCCCAGATTGCCGCTGCCCGAAATGGTGTTGTCGACGTTGGTCAGCACGTCGCTGCCGCTGTTGGCGTAGATGTAGTTGTTGACGCTTGCGGACAGCGTGACGTGGCCGCCACCGGACAGGATTGCAGCGGCCGAGGTGATGATGATGCGGGTGGCATCGGACGCGGCCTGTTCGCTGATCGTGCCCGAGTTCACGATCGTGCCGCCCAGGTCAAGGATGCTGTTGTCGCCGACGATCACGGTACCGGCCAGCCCGCCGGTGCCGGTGCCGCTGGTAACCGAGAACGTCCCGGCGGTGATGTCCAGCGTTGCGGTCGCGATTACCGCCAGGGAAGCGATGGCGTTGCTCACGGACGAGACCACCGTGTAACTGCCCGCCAGGTCGATGATCGCGGTATCGGCGCTGCCTGGAACGGTGTCCGTGCTCCAGTTTCCGGCGTCGTTGAAGCTGTTGCTGACGCCGCCGATCCAGTGGATGGTGGTCATGGATGCCCCCGCGCGTGTTACCGTCTCGTTAACCTTCCCGATAGATCGTTATCGCAAAGGTTGTCAAGGGTAGTTCGGAGCGTCCAAGAAACGTCTTGTCAGTACTTATCCAGAAGGAGCGTGGCAGCTCCCAGCCTGGCGCTTCGCCCAGCTACAGCCGCTGGCTCACCGCGACCCGATGCGGCGCCGCGCCGCGTGCAGCACGAGGGCGATGACCGGCACCACGTAGGGCACGGTCTGCATCAACTCGCTCGGCAGACCGATGCCTTGCAGATCGGTCGCGAGCGCGTCCGCCGCACCCAGCACCAGCGAGGCAATTCCGGTGCCGAACGCGCCGCCCCCGCCCATGACCTCGGCGGCGATGGCGATATAGCCGCGCCCGGCGGACATGCCGCCGGCAAACCAGGTCACATAGCCCATCGACAGGAACGCGCCGCCGGCCGCCGCGAAGGCTCCGGAGAGCAGCAAGGCCGCGAACTGCACGCGGCTGACGCGCACGCCGGCAATCGCGGCCGCCTCGGGATACTCGCCGACGGCGCGCAGCCGCAGACCGAACGGGGTACGCATCAGCATCACGGCTACCAGGGGCACGCAGATCAGCGAGGCCCAGGTCAGCACGTGCTGCTTGCCGAACACCACCCCCAGGAACGGCACGCCGCGCAGGAACGGCAGGGAAATGTCGGGCAGCACCTTCGACGGCAGGCTGCCCGACATGCCCTTGTCGCCGGTCAGCGCATACAGCAGCAGCACCGTGACGCTGGCCGCCGCGAGATTGATGGCGACGCCGCTCAGGATGAGGTCGGCGCGCAGCAGATGCACCGCGACCCCCAGCAATCCGCCCATTGCCATGCCGACCGCGATCGCGAGCAGCAGCCCCGCCCAGGCATTGCCGGAATAGGCGCTGCCGACCACGCCCGCGAAGGCGCCCCCCAGCATGATGCCCTCGACGCCGATGTTGATGACCCCGGCGCGATCCGAGATCAGCGCGCCGAGCGCCGCCAGCAGGATCGGCGTGCTGACCCGCAGCGTGGTGGCGAGAAATCCGACGCCGCCGAGATGGGTCAGGATCTCGTGGATCACGACGCGGTCTTTGGACGCCGGCGCAGCCAGGCGACGAGACGCGGGTTCTGCGTGATCGCGGCGGCGGTCGCGAACAGGATGACCAACGCCTGGATGATCCCCACCAGTTCGGCCGGCACGTCGAAATTGCGCGCCAGCAGATCGCCGCCCACTTGCAGATAGGACAGCGCGAGTGCGGCCGGCGGCACCAGGAAGGGATTGTTCCCGGCCAGGATCGCCACCACCAGCCCGTTCCATCCCTGGCCGGGCAGCGCCTGCCAGGTGAAGCGCAGATACATTCCCTGCACCTCCATCGCACCCCCGGCCGCAGCGGCAACGCCGCCCAGCACCTGCACGCCGGCTGCGATCAGCGTGACGCGCAGGCCAAGATGGCGCGCGAAGCCGGTATTGGCGCCGACTACCCGTGCCTCGTAGCCCCAGCGCGTCGCGAACAGCCAGATGCCGCCCATCGCACAAGCCAGCAGCCCCAGCACGGATCCCAGATGCACCCGCGTTCCCGCCAGCAGCATCGGCAGCTTCGCATCAGGCGGGAAGCGATAGGAGACCAGCGCCCCGGCATTCGGATCGCGCAGATGGTAGTTGACGACATACAGGCCGACGAACAGCGCCGCGTAGTTCAGCATCAGCGACGACACCAGTTCCGAGGCGCCGAAGCGCGCGCGCAGCAGCCCCGGAATGGCGCAGACCAGGCTGCCGACCGTGGCACCGAAGGCGATGGCGCAGGCGGCGACCGCCCAGCCCGGCAGCGGGATGCGCAGGATGCAATATGTCGCGGCCACGCCGCCCAGAAAGAACGCGCCCTCCGCCCCCAGATTGAACATGCCGGCACGGAACATCAGGCTGACGGCCAGGCCGGTGAACAGCAGCGGCGTCGCCGTCTCGATGATGTTGCCGACATGGCGCAGGTCCGAGACCGGCCCCAGGACGAAGGTCGCGAGTGCCGCACCAGGCGTGGGCAGGGCGAGAGCGATCGGCACCAGCACCACGCCGACTACCGCGAGCAGCAGCAGGACCGTCAGCACCACGGGCGCCAGGGCTGCGCGAATCATGTCCCACGCACCCGTTCCAACGGCTTGCAGCTCCCGAAAGACTGACTGTCACTGGCGTTCTGCCTCGCTTGCGGGCAACCTGCAACGTGGACTGCGAGGACGACGCACGATGCGGCTGATCGAGGCCCATCCCAGCCCCGGCGGCGAGGCTGTGGCGTTGCGCTGGGACGGCGGCGCGCGAGCCAGATTCCATGCGATCTGGCTGCGCGACAACGCGCTCGACCCAGCCACCCGCTCCCCCGGCAACGGGCAGCGGCTGATCTCCGTCCTCGATGTCCCCCCTGATTGCCGGGTCGCCGAGGCGCAGGTGCTGCCATCGGGCGATCTGCGCTTGCGTTTCGCACCCGAGGACAAGGAGGCGATCTTTCCCGGCGCCTGGCTGGCCGATCACATCTATGACGATTTGCCATCCCGCGCTCCCGGCTGGACGCCGCCGCCGAGGTCGTGCGCTGGGATCGCGGGCTGGACGTGGAAGCGCTTGCCGCCGATCGCGCCGCCATCGCCCGGGATCCTCGCGCATTGTGCCGCTGGCTCGGCTTCGTGCGCAGCCACGGTTTCGCCCTGCTGCGGGGCGTGCCGGTCGAAAGCGGAGCACTCTGCGCGGTCGCCGAACTGTTCGGCTATGTGCGGGAAACCAATTACGGCCGCTGGTTCGAGGTTCGCGCCGAAGTCGATCCGAACAACCTCGCCTACACCAATCTCGGCCTGCAAGCGCACACGGACAACCCGTACCGCGATCCGGTGCCGGGCCTGCAACTGCTCGCCTGCCTGCGCAACGCGGTGGAGGGCGGCGAGTCGATGGTGGTGGACGGGTTTCGCATCGCCGCCATCCTGCAGGCGGAGAACCCCCGCGCTTTCGACCTGCTGTCGCGCCATTGCGCGCGCTTCGCCTATGCCGGCAGCCAGGGCGTGCGGCTTGCGGCGAAGAAGCCGATCATCGAGCTGGGTGCCGATGGCGAATTGGTGGCAATCCGCTTCAACAATCGCTCAGCCGCGCCGCTCGTCGATGTACCTTATGACGACATGGCCGAGTACTACGCCGCTTATCGCCGCTTCGCTGAACTGGTCGAGGATCCGGCGTTCTCGGTGCGGTTCCGGCTGCAACCGGGCGAGTTGTTCATCGTCGACAACACCCGAATCCTGCACGCCCGCACCGCCTTTTCGGGCACCGGCAGCCGCTGGCTGCAAGGGTGCTACGCCGATCGCGACGGGCTGCTGTCCACCCTCGCCGCATTGGAACAGCAATTGGGAGAAGCCGCATGAGCGCAGCACCCGACATATCGAACATCGTGCCGTTCATTGCCGACATCTTCGAGCGGCGCGGCGCCAATTCCTATCTCGGCGAGAACGTGACGATGTCCCAGCACATGCTGCAATGCGCACAGCAGGCCGAGCAGGAGGGCGCCGGCGACGATCTGGTGGCGGCGGCCCTGCTGCACGACATCGGCCACTACACCAGCGAGTTCGGGGAAAGCTCGTTCGACGACGGCATCGACAACCACCACGACGAGGCCGGCGCGCGGGTTCTGGGCGAGCTGTTCCCGCCCGTGGTGGTGGCCTGCGTGCGGCTGCATGTCGCGGCGAAGCGCTATCTGTGCGCGACCGACCCCACCTATTTCGGCCGGCTCTCGGCCGCCTCGGTGCATACGCTTGCGGTGCAGGGCGGACCCATGAACGAGCCGGAGGTCGCGGCGTTCCGGGCCGAACCGTTCCACGCCGAAGCGGTGCGTGTGCGGCTGTGGGACGAAGGCGCGAAGGTCGTGGGCCTGCCCACGCCACCGTTCGCGCACTACGCTCCGGTGTTGCAGCGCGTAGTGGATCATCAGGCGGCCCGCGCCGCTGAGGCGTTCAGAAGTTGATCGGCGATGCCGGGGTCACGTATTTGACGATATCGCGGAGGATGGCGAAGGCGGACGCATCGGTGGTGGCAGTCTCGCTCTTTGTGGCCGCGACCACGATGGTTACGCCGTTGGCCAGATTGTAGCCGAAGGCGCCGCTATAGCCGTTGATGCTCGGGTTTTGCACGATCCAGCCGCTGGCGACGACAAATCCATAGGCAAAATAGAGGTCCGGCCGGTTCCCGCCTTTGCCCGCCGAAATCGGAGCGATCTGCTCCTGGAAGTGCGCGGGCGAGATCAGGTGGCCGGTTCCCAGGATCGGCCCCCATTTGCCCAAATCGTGAATGTTGGATGTAGGCAACCCCGGCGTCGAGCCCCAGGACGGGTTCCAGTAGGTGCAATCCTCGTAAACCTTGCGATCCATCGTGAATGCGTGCAGCGCCGGCGCCTGGATGTCCTGATCGATCGGAAACTGCGTGTCCTTCATGCCCATCGGTCCAAAGATATTCTTGTCGTACAGCTCCTTCATGGACTGCTTGGTGGCGCGCTGAATGACCTGGCCCAGGATGACGTTCTCCGTGTGGGAGTATCGCTGACTCGTGCCGGGCCGAAAGTTCATCTTGCCGTTGCGGACCGAGTAGTGGATCAACTCCTCGTCCGTGAAGGTGCGAAACGGCTCGGCCAGTTGCAGATTCACGAAATCGTCCACGGTCACGTAGTCGATGTAGCCGGCCGTGTTGCCCACCAGCATCCGCACCGTGACCTGATCGGCGGCCAGAAGCTGCGGGAACCAGCGCGAGATCGTGTCGTCCAGGCCGATGCGCCCCTGCTCGACCAGCATCAGCAGGAGCGTGGACATGAAGGTCTCCGCGATTCCGCCGATGCGAAAATGCATGTCCGTGGTGGCCGGCACGGTGGTCATCGAGTTGCCCAATGCCATCGTCAGAACCTCGCGGTCGCGCACCCACATGCCGAACACGACTGCCTTCGTGCCGGCCTTTTCGGCCCCAGCCCGGACAATGGCTCGCAGCCGATCCGGATCCGCGTTGGGTGGCGAGCCGGGGACGGTCTGGCCCATTGCAGTCTGCTCCCCCGGGTACCCCAGCGAGGGACCGAGGAGGAGCAAGAGCCTGGGGAAGCTCTGCAAAACGTATCGACGGCCTGGGTGTGACATGAGTGACCGTGGCTTGTGCGGCGGTGAAGGCACGTGACGATGCAGATGACGTTTCCTGACGCCAATCTTGCGCACATCGTCCGACCAGTCCAATCAGGCCGCGACCTCCAACCCCAGCATCGCCGGGCCGAGGCGCTCCGGCGTCAGGCCCGCATCGTTCTCCAGCCGGGCCACGATGCGCCCCTCGAACAGCACCACCACGCGGTCCGACAGCGCCAGCAACTCGTCGAGATCGGCAGTGACCAGCAGCACCGCCGCCCCTGCCTCCGCCAGTTCCAGGATGCGGGCGCGGATGAAGGCAGCCGCCTCGATGTCGATGCCGCGCGTCGGCTGATCGGCGACCAGAAAGCGCGGTCGGGCGGCGAATTCGCGAGCCGCGATCAGCTTTTGCGCGTTGCCGCCGGACAGATCGGCCAGCTTCTGCCGCACCGAGCGGGCGCGAACATCATAGGTTTCGATCATGCGCTGCGTCAGCCGCTCGGCCAGACGGCGCGACAGGAGCGGCCAGCGACCGAGTGCGGCCGAGCGATGCGCGCCGCCGATCGCGTTGTCGGTGAGCGACAGGCTGCGCGCGCCGCCATCATGGAAGCGGTCGGCCGGCAGATGCGCCATGCCCATACGCCGCAGTGCCGCCGTGCCGGCGCGGGTCACATCGCGCCCGTGCAAGCGCACAGTGCCCGAGTCCGGATGCCGCAACCCGGTCAGCACCGACACCAGGCCGCGCTGGCCATTGCCATCGACGCCCGCCACCCCCAGCACCTCGCCTTGCGCGATCGAGACGCTGAGACCCGCCAGGCGATCCGCCGAATCCGGTGCCGGCAATCGCAAATCGATTGCCTCCACCAGTGCGGAGCCGGTCCTCCGGTGCCCGGCGGTCCGGCGCACGCTCGCCACGTCGCGGCCCATCACCAGACGCGCGATGGTGGCATCGTCGATCGCGGCCAGCGAAGCGTCACCGGTCATTTGCCCGCCGCGCAGCACGGTGACGTGGCTGGCAAGCGCCCGCACTTCGCGCAGCTTGTGCGAGATGAAGATGATCGTGAGACCCGCCGCGCGCAGATCGCGCAGCCGATCGAACAGCTCCTCGGTCTCCTGCGGCGTCAAAACCGCGGTCGGTTCATCGAGGATCAACAGCCTCACCTTGCGAGCCAGCGCCTTCAGGATCTCGACCTTCTGCTGCGCCGCCACGGACAGGCGCGAGACGACCGCATCCGGAGCGACAGGCAGCTTGTAGCGATCGGCCAGATCCAGCACCTCGCGCCGCGCCGCCGCACGGTCGGTCAGCACGCCCCGACGCGGCTCGCGCCCGAGGATCACGTTTTCCGCGACGGTGAGCGACGGCACCAGCGAGAAATGCTGATGCACCATGCCGATCCCATGCGCCGCCGCGATGCGCGGCGCGCTGTCGGCCAGCACCGCGCCATCCACCGCGATGGTACCCGCATCCGCCCGCTCCAGGCCGAACAGCAGCTTCATCAGCGTGCTCTTGCCGGCACCGTTCTCGCCGCAGATGGCGTGGCACGTGCCGGCCTCGATGCCGAACGTGACATCGTGCAGCGCGCGCACGCCGTTCGGATAGGTCTTGCCGATGCCGCGGAAGGCGACCAGCGGCACCGGCGCCGCGCGTGGTGTTGCTATGGCCGGACCTTGTTGCGCAGCGCCACGATCTCGCTGGTCGGCATGCCGAGTGCCGTGGGCACGGTAACCTTTCCGCCCGCGATGTCCGCCTCCGCCGTGGCCACCCTGGCGCGCACGTCGGCCGGCACCACCTTCTGGTAGATCGCGTTATCGACGATGCCGACCGCGCCCTCCTTCAGGCCAAGCTGCTCCTCGTGCCCGAGCGGCAGCTTGTTCGTCTCCAGCATGTCGAAGGCGCGCGCCAGGCTGACATCGACCCGCTTGAGAACCGACGTCACCACACGATCGGCGGTGGCCGGATCGGTCTTGGCGAAGATCGCCGACTGGTCGCTATCGACGCCGATGGCATAGCGCCCGGTCTCCTTGGCGGCCGCCAATTGACCCAGCCCGGCCTGGCCCGCGACGTTGAACCCGATCGCCACCCCGGTTCGATATTGGGCGAGCGCCAGTTCCTTACCCTTCGCGGCATCGCTGAACGAGCCGATATAGGAGACGGCGACCTTCGCGTTCGCATCGACCGACTGCGCGCCCGCGACATAGCCCACCAGGAAGTCGTTGATCACCGGAATATCGAGGCCGCCGAGGAAGCCCAGCGCCGTGCCTTTCTGCCCGCCGGCCTTGATCATGCCCTCGCCGATCATGCCGGCCAAATAGCTGGCCTCGTTCTGCTTATAGGTAATCGAATAGACGTTCGGGTACGCGCCGCCCTTGTAGTCCATCGTCGCGTCATAGATCACGAATTTCTTCTTCGGGTATTCCGGCGCCACCTGGCTGACAATGTCCGTCATCTGGTAGGTGCCGGTGATGATCATGTCCCAGTCCTGGCCGGAGATGTCCTCCATCGTCGGCTGCCACTTGGATTCGTCGTAGCTCATTTCGATGATCTTCGTCTGCACGTCGGCGCCGTATTTCTGCTTGATCATCTCCATTCCATGCGCTGCGGAATCGAAGAACGACTTGTCGCCGCGCGTCCCGTTGATCAGCAGCACCACCTTCTTCGGGGCGGCCTGGGCCACGCCCGCGGCGCCGAGGGTCAGGGCTGCGGCAAAGACCAGGCGCAATGCGGCGCTGCGGCTCATGGGGTCCATCCTGCTGGGGCTTCGTTGGAACGTCCTCGACCGGCGACGGTAGCGGCAAAACCGGCGCCCGCAAATGCGGCTTGACGCCGCCCGGCGAATAGGGTGAAAGTTTTCGCACGTCCGAGGAAAAAACTTCATGCATGGTGTGACCGGCGATCCCGGTCTTGGCGCGGGGGAGGAGGCGGGGCTCGCGACGCGGGCGGCCTGGCTGTACCACGCCGGCGGACTCACGCAGTCCGAGGTGGCGGACAAGCTGGGCGTGACCAGCGCCAAGGCCCATCGCATGATCGGCCGGGCGACGCGCGCCGGGCTGGTCCGGGTGTTCGTCGAGGGGTCGATCGGCGACTGCATCGCTCACGAGTCAGCGCTTTCGCAACGCTATGGCCTGCATTTTTGCCGGGTCGTGCCGACGCTCGACGAGCCGGGCCTGCCGCTGCGGTCGCTGGGCATCGCTGCTGCGACCCATCTTCGCGAGGTGCTGGAGCGCGGCACCCATCGGGTCATCGGCATCGGCCACGGCCGCACCCTGGCCGCGGTCGTGGACCACCTGCCGCGCGCGCCCTCGCCCGGGCTGCAACTGGTCAGCCTGCTGGGCGGCCTGCCGCGCCGCCACCACGCCAGCCCCTATGAGGTGATCGACCGGCTGGCGGAAAAGACCGGTGCCGACGCACATCTGCTGCCGGTGCCGATGTTTGCGCGCGAGAGCAGCGACCGCGAGGTTTTGCGGCGGCAGACCGGGGTGGCCGAGGCGCTCGCCCTCGCCGATGCGGCGAGCCTCGTGATCCTCGGCATCGGCGAGGCGGCCGAGAACGCCTTCCTGCTGCAATCGGGTGCATTCTCGACCAGCGACCTCGAACTCGCCCGCGCCGCGGGCGCCGCCGGCGAGGCGCTCGGGTATTTCTACGACGCAGCGGGGCGGCTGATCGAAACACCGCTGCACGACCGCCTGACCGGCTTGTCGCTGTCCTCGCTCTCGACCGATCACGGCGCGCGCGAGGTTCTGGCGGTGGCGGGCGGCCCCGGAAAGGCCCATGCCGTTCATGCCGTATTGCGAAGCCGACTGCTGACCGGCCTGATTACCGACGAGCTGACTGCGCGCCAGCTCGCCGCGGCGAAACCCTGACGCGCGGTTCAAAGGGAGATTGGAATGTACGAGAGAGCCAAGGATGCGATCGACGGATTCCTCACCGGCCGCCTCGGCCGCCGCGAGCTGGTGCGGCGGATGGCCGCACTCGGCGTCGGCGCCGCGGCAACGGGTGTGCTGCTGAACGAGGCGATGACCAGGGCCTATGCCGCCGATTTCGACATGGCGGCGCATAAGGGGCAGTCGATCAAGCTGCTGCTGAACAAGCATCCCTATGCCGACGCGATGATCGCCGATCTCGACAACTTCAAGAAGATGTCGGGAATGGACGTGACCTATGACATCTTCCCGGAGGATGTGTATTTCGACAAGGTGACGGCGGCGCTGTCGTCGCGTTCGACCCAGTATGATGCGTTCATGACCGGCGCCTACCAGACCTGGCAGTACGGCCCGGCCGGATGGGCGGTGGACCTCGCCGAGTACATCAACGACCCGAGCAAGACCGGCCCGAAGTTCAACTGGAACGACGTGTTGCCGGGCCTGCGCGCCTCCACCGCCTGGTCGGGCAAGCCGGGCGACGCGCTGGGCGGTGCCGGCGCGCATCAGTGGTGCATCCCCTGGGGCTTCGAGATCAACAACGTCTGCTACAACCGGCAGATCCTGGACAAGGCCGGCATCAAGCTGCCGGGCAATTTGCCGGAGATGGCCGAGACCGCGGCCAAGATCAGCAAGGACGTGCCCGGCGTCTATGGCGTGGGCGTGCGTGGCAGCCGGTCCTGGGCCACGATCCATCCGGGCTTCCTGTCCGGTTTCACAAACTATGGTGCAAAGGACTTCACCAACGAGGGCGGCAAGCTGCGGGCGGCGATGAACAGCCCGCAGGCCAAGGAGTTCACCGCCCTCTGGGTGAAGATGATCCAGCAGGGCGGCCCGAAGAACTGGTCCACCTATACCTGGTACCAGGTCGGCCAGGATCTCGGCAACGGCGCCTCGGCGATGATCTTCGATGCCGACATCCTGGGCTACTTCCAGGACAACGCCGCCAGCAAGGTGCATGGTCAGCTCGCCTTCGACGCCTTCAGCGCCAATCCGAAGGCCACCGATCCCACGCCCAACGTCTGGATCTGGTCGCTCGCCATGTCCAATTTCTCGCGCAAGAAGGACGCCGCCTGGACGTTCATGCAATGGGCGGCCGGCACCGATCATCTGCTGTTCGGCGCGCGCAAGATGGACATGGTCGATCCGATCCGCCAGAGCATCTGGGACGATCCCGAGTTCAAGCAGAAGATCAGCCAGTATCCGGGATACCTTGAGCAGTACACGAAATCGGCACCGCACGCGCAGATCTACTTCACGCCGCAGCCGCTGTTCTTCAACGTCACCACCGACTGGGCGGCGGCGTTGCAGCGGATGGTGGCGAACGAGATCCAGGTCAGCGAAGGACTGGACCAGCTTGCCGCCAACATCGACAACCAGATGAAGCAGTCCGGTCTGGGCTGATCGGCGAGGCCCTCACCCTGACCCTTTCCCCAAGGGAGAGGGTTGGGTGAGGGAGCCCACTACGACGAAATTTGGACACGCGCATGTCAGACATCGCCCTTCCGGCCTCCGTCGCGGCCCCCGCGAAAGCGGCCGGTCCGCGTTCGCAGCGGCTGCTTCCGTACCTGCTCAGCCTGCCCGCGCTGCTGGTGTGCATCGCCATCCTGATTCCGTTCTTCACCTCGGCCTATGACAGCCTGCTGCGCTACAATCTTGGCCTGCCGTATCTGAAGGGCTTCATCTGGTTCGACAACTACATCCAGTTCCTCACCGACCCGCAATTCTGGAACACGGTGCGCGTCTCGGCAGTCTATACGGCCGCGACCGTCGTGCTGGAGCTGGTGCTGGGCCTGGGCATCGCGCTGCTGCTGCGCGAGCGGACCAGATTCAACAATTTCTGCTCGGTGGCGCTACTGCTGCCGCTGATGTGCGCGCCAGTTCTCGCCGCCCTCATGTGGAAGCTGATGACGGACAGCAATTTCGGCGTGCTGAGCTGGGCGCTCGGCCAGTTCGGCATCACCACGATGCGCTGGGGCTCGGACAGCCACACGGCGATGTTCACGGTCGTCCTCATCGACATCTGGGTGTACACGCCATTCATCATGGTGCTGCTGCTGGCCGGGCTGCGCAGCCTGCCGCAGCAGCCGTTCGAGGCGGCGCGGCTCGACGGGGTGCCCGCGCATTTCGTGTTCTTCCGCATCACCCTGCCGATGCTGACGCCGTACCTGATCACGGCGGCGCTGTTCCGCCTGCTCGACAGCATCCAGCAATTCGACATCGTCTATGCGATGACCCAGGGCGGTCCCGGCAACAGCCTGATGCTGTTTCAGGTGCGTGCCTATCTGGAGTTCTTCACCTACCAGAACGTGGCGCACGCGGCGGCGCTCATGATGATCCTGTGGGCCATCACCTACGCGCTGTCCTTCGTCTTCATCAAGCAGATGCGCGTTCTGCGGGAGCGTACCCATGCAACGGTCTGAAACGCTGCCCCGCGTGCTGCGCGGCATCGCGATGGCGCTGGTGCTGATCTTCTTCCTGTTCCCGATCGTCTGGATCATCCAGATGTCGTTCCACACCAACGACACGATCCTGAGTGCCACGCCCCGGCCGTTCGCGCCGCTGACGCTGTCGAACTACGTGACCCTGATCTCGGGCAAGCTGGTGACGCCCACCGGCACGCAGGACGTGAACTTCCTCGGCAATCTCGGCAATTCCTGCCTGCTGGCTGCCGCCTCCGTGGCACTCTCGCTGGTCCTGGGCGTGCCCGCCGCCTACGCCTTTGCCCGTTTCCGCTTCCGGCTGGGCGAGGATATCGCCTTCACCCTGCTGTCGTTCCGCTTCGCGCCCCCCTTGCTCGTGCTGTTGCCGCTGTCGCTGTATTTTCAGGATCTCGGGCTGTCGAACACCTATATCGGGCTGGTCTGGGTGTATCAGCTCATCACGCTGCCGCTGATCCTGTGGATCGTGCGCGGCTATTTCGAGGATGCGAGCCCCGATATCGAATACGCCTATCGCGTGGATGGCCATTCCTGGCTGCGCGGCTTCCTGCGCATCGCCATCCCCCTCGCCCGCCCCGGCATTGCCGCCGCCGCCTTGCTCAGCTTCATCTTTGCCTGGAACAACTTCGTGTTTGCGCTGATCCTGGCGTCATCGGACAAGCAGCCGGTGACAGTGGGCGCGCTCAACTTCATCACCTCGGCCGGCATCCCCTATGGCCAGGTGGCGGCCGCCATCGTCCTGTCGATCGTGCCGACGCTGGCGCTGGCGCTCTATGCGCAGAAATGGCTGGTCGAAGGCCTCAGCCTGGGAGCGGTCAAGGGATGAGCAGCAGCAAGGGCCTCGCGGTCCGCAATCTGCACGTGACGTTCGGCAAGCTGGAACTGCTGCGCGGCATCGACCTCGATGTGACGCCGGGCGAGACGCTGGTGCTGTTCGGCCCCTCGGGCGGCGGCAAGACGGTGCTGCTGCGCGCCATCGCGGGCCTGGAGCCAGCCGCGCGGGGACAGGTGTTCATCGACGGGCGCGACGTGTCGCAGTTGGGGCCGGAGAGACGCGGCATCGGCATGGCGTTTCAGAACTTCGCGCTCTATCCGCATTTGTCTGCGCGGGCCAATATCTCGAGCCCCCTCGAAGCCCGCCATGTCGCACGCGAGGCGGCGGAAAAGCGGGTCGCCGACGTGTCGGCTTTGCTGAAGATCGGCCACGTGCTGGGCCACATGCCGCGCGAACTCTCGAACGGACAGAAGCAGCGCACCGCCCTCGCTCGTGCGCTGGTGGGCGAGCCGCACGTGCTGCTGCTCGATGATCCGCTGCGCAACGTCGATGCGAAGCTGCGCTATGAGATGCGCCTTGAACTGCCGCGCCTGCTGCGCCGCGCGGGTGCGGCCACCATCTATATCAGCCAGGACTACCGCGAGGCGATGGCGCTGGGCGATCGGGTGGCGATCCTGCAGGCCGGGCGGATCGTGCAGGCGGAAGCGCCCGAGATCGTCTATGATCTGCCGGGCACGGTGACGGTGGCGCGCCTGTTCGGCGATCCGCCGATCAACCTGCTGCCCTGTCGGCCCGAGTTGCGCTCCGGGCGCCTCGTCGCGACCATCATGGGCCTCGACCTGCCGCTTGCGGTGACCGCGCGCGAGGCAGGACGCGAGTGCCTGCTGGGCGTGCGGCCCGAGGCGATCGAGGTGCTGGGACAGCCACGACCCGGCGCCGCGCCGGCGCATGTGGTGGCGGCAACACCGCTGCATGAGCGGCTTGTGCTGCTGTTGCGCGCCCAGACCGGCGAGGAAATCGTCGCCAGCGTGATCGGCGGCGGGTTCGCGGCCGGCAGCGCGGTGTGGCTGTCCACCAATCCCGCGGCGGCGCTGCTGTTCGATGCGCGCTCCGGCGTTCGCGTCGAGTCCGGCACGGTCATGGCGGAGGCGGCGGAGTGACCCTCTCGATCGACGGCATCGACAAGATTTACGGCGGTCGCCACGGCAGCCCGGTGCATGCAGTGCGGAATCTCAGTCTCGCGGTGCCGGATGGCGACCTGGTGGCACTGCTCGGCTCCTCGGGCTGCGGCAAGACCTCCACGCTGCGCATGATCGCGGGTTTCGAGGCGGTCACGAACGGCCATATCAATCTGGCCGGGCGCCGCATCGAGACTCTTCCGCCGCCGCGTCGCCACGTCGCGATGGCCTTCGAGGGGTATGCGCTGTACCCGCCGCTCACGATCGAACAGAATATCGGCTTCGGCCTGACCGAACGCGGTCTCGATCGGGCCGAGGCAAAGCGGCGCGTGCATGAAATGGCCGACATGCTCGAAATCGGCGATCTGTTGCAGCGGCGGCCCGGCAACCTCTCGGGCGGCCAGCAGCAGCGCACCAGTCTCGCCCGCTGCCTGGCGCGCGACGCCGATTTGTATCTGCTCGACGAGCCGATGGGCCAGCTCGAGCCGCAATTGCGCTCCGTCCTGCGCGGCCGGGTGAAGGCCGCGCTGAAATCGCGCGGCATGACGGCGGTGCTGGTGACGCACGACCAGACAGAGGCCAACGCGATGGCCGACAAGATCGCGGTCATGGAGGGCGGCGTGTTGCAGCAATACGGCGCACCCGACGAGTTGCGCAACGCGCCCGCCAATCTGTTCGTCGCGACGTTCCTGGGCGAGCCGCCGATGAACGCGATGGCGGGCGTGGTGGCAGCGGGCGGCGTCGTGCTGGACGACGTTCCCGGCCGCACGCTGCCGCTGCCGGGGATGCCCATGCCCGCCGCTGGCACGCGCATCGTGCTGGGCGTGCGGCCGCATCGCCTGCGGCTGGATGCCGACGCGCTGCCGGGCGTCGTCGTGTCGAACCAATGGCTGGGCGACCAGGCGCATGTCGTGCTCGAGATCGGGGCGCGCATCGTGGTCGCGGTCTCGCATCACCGCGTGCCACTGCGCGTGGGCGAGGCGCTGTCATGGGGGTTCGATGCCTCGGACGCGCATCTGTTCGATGCGACCAGCGGACAGGCCATCGCGCACGGCCCCGCCCGGGCCTGACCCGAACGCGCCGCGAATCACAAGAAGGGAGTGCAAGTGATGAACGAATTTGCAGCCACATTCGCCCGGCCGAACGAGTTGCCGGCCACCATGCAGGCGGTTGTGGCGTACGCGCCCGGCGACTACCGGCTGGAGACGGTGGACGTGCCGCGCGCAGGCCCCGACGACATCATCATCGAGGTCGAGGCCTGCGGCATCTGTGCCGGCGATATCAAGGCGTATGAGGGCGCGGCCTCGTTCTGGGGCGATGACAAGGGCCAGCCGCGCTATGTCAAGGCGCCGATGATCCCGGGCCACGAATTCATCGGCCATGCCGTCGAAATCGGCGAGAACGTGGCGGCGCAGGGCGAGTACAAGCTCGGTGACCGGCTGATCTCGGAGCAGATCGTGCCGTGCGACCGCTGCCGCTTCTGCAAGCGCGGCGAGTACTGGATGTGCGAGAAGCACGATGTGTACGGCTTCCAGGACAACGTCAACGGCGGCATGGCCAAGTACATGCGCTTCCCGAAGGAATTGCGCACGCACAAGCTGCCGCACGATCTGCCAATGGAAAAGGCGATCCTGGTCGAGCCCTTTGCCTGCTCGGTCCACGCGGTCAATCGCGGGCTGATCCAGCTCGACGACGTGGTGGTGCTGGCCGGCGCGGGCCCGCTCGGCCTCGGGATGGTGGGTGCCGCGCGGCTGAAGAACCCGTCCAAGCTCATCGTGCTCGACCTCAAGCCGGAGCGGCTGGAGATGGCCAGGCGCTTCGGCGCCGACCTCGTCATGAATCCGGCGAAGGAGGACGTGGTCAAGGCCGTCAAGGACATGACCGACGGCTATGGCTGCGATGTCTATATCGAGGCGACCGGCCACCCCTCCAGCGTGGTGCAGGGCCTGAACATGATCCGCAAGCTCGGCCGGTTCGTGGAGTTCAGTGTGTTCGGCCACGATGTCACCGTCGATTGGAGCATCATCAGCGACCGCAAGCAGCTCGACCTGTACGGCGCGCATCTTGGACCGTACTGCTACCCGTTCACGATCGCCGGGATCAGCGACGGCCGGCTGCCGACCGAGGGAGTCGTCACGCACGTCCTGCCGCTGTCCGAGCACAAGCGCGGCTTCGAGCTGATGAAGACCGGCGGCGACAAGTCGATCAAGGTCGTGCTGGTGCCGTAGGGCCCGCGCCGGCTCGCGACGACGATCAGGCGTCGCTTCCCGGCTGCGCGCCGCGTTCAGGGCCAGGATAGCCACCGGCCGGGGTTTCGCGTAGCAGGGGCGCGAAACCCTGGGCTGGTGATGCAGCAACCCGTCTTGATTGCCCTCGATTCCGGCACGTCGGTGGTCAAGGCGGTGGCCTTTGACGGCACAGGCACCCAACTCGCCGCCACCTCCCGGCCCAACAGCTACGCAATGCTGCCGGGCGGCGGCGCCGAGCAGGACATGGCCCACACCTGGGACGATGCAGCGCAGGTGCTGGCCGAACTCGTCGCCGAGCTCGAGCGTCGCGGCCTGGCCCCAGCGGTCGCCGCCCTGGCCGTCACCGGCCAGGGTGACGGCACGTGGCTGATCGACGACGATGGCGAGCCTGTCGGCCCGGGCCTGCTCTGGCTCGACAGCCGCGGCGCCGGGTTTGCCGAGGGACTGAAGGCGTCCGGCGCGGCACAGGCCGCATTCGACCATACCGGCACGGGCCTCGCCGCGTGCCAGCAGGTGCCGCAACTCCTATGGCTCGAGCGGCACCGGCCGGATGTCCTGGCCCGCGCCAGCATGTCGTTGCATCCCAAGGATTTCCTGTACCGGTGCCTGACCGGCCAGCGCGCCACGTCGCCCTGCGAGGCCAGCTTCACCTTCGGCGACTTCCGCACCCGAGACTATAGCGGCGAGGTCTTGCGGGCGCTCGGGGTGGAACGGTTCCGCCGCCTGCTGCCGCCGATCGTGGACGGAACGCGGCAATCGCACCCGCTGACACACGAGGCCGCGCGCCGCACTGGCCTGCCAGCCGGATTGCCGGTGATCCTGGGCTATGTGGACGTGATCTGCACCACGCTCGGCGCCGGCATCTATGATCCGTCCGGCAGTCATGGCGGCGATATCGGCGTCACCGTGGTCGGCAGCACCGGCATGCACCTTCGCCTGGTCTCGGATATCGCATGTGTCGCGCCCTCACCGGCCATGACCGGCTACTGCCTGGTGTTCCCGGTGCCGGGGCACACACTGACCGCGCAGAGCAACATGGCGTCCACCATCAACATCGACTGGATCGTGCAACTGGCCCTCGACGCTGCGACTCTTGCCGGCAGCGGCAACGTCTCGCGTGACGCGGTGTTCGAACGACTCGACCGCGGCGTGGCCGAGGCGCGGCCTGGGACCGTGCTGTATCACCCGTTCATCTCCTCGGCCGGCGAGCGCGGCCCGTTCACCGATGCGTTCGCCCGCGCCTCGATCCTGGGACTCGATCAGGACGTACGGCTGATGGATCTGGCGCGCGGCATCTACGAGGGCCTCTCGTTCGCGGCGCGCGACTGCTATGCCGCGATCGGCGGCGCGCCGTCGCTGATCCGCGTGACCGGCGGCGCCGGCCGCTCGCGCTCGCTGCGCGCAATGCTGGCGTCCTGTCTCGACCGGCCGGTGCGCGTCGCCGCCCACGCCGAGGCCGGGGCCGCCGGGGCGGCAATGATCGCGGCCGTGCAGACCGGGCTGTTCCCCGACATGGCCGCGTGCGCCGCCACCTGGATCACGCCACGCGACGAGGCGGCGCTGCTCCCCGATCCCGCGCTTGTCGCGCTGTACGAGCGCCTGTTCCCGATCTATCGCGACACCTACCTCGCACTGCCCACGCTATGGCGCGGATTGCACGCCGCGCGCACAAGAGCCTGCACGGAGACTACGGATGCACGGTGAACGCCCCGGTGAACGCCCCGTCTGCGAAGTCGCCATCATCGGCGACAATTTCATGCTGTCCGAACAATTCGCCGAGGCGATCAAGGCCGTCTGCGGCGATCGGGTCCATCTGCGCAGCATGACGATGCCTTGGCCGGACGAACCGATGGAACATGGCTATGCGCGGCCCGGACTGGACGGACTGAAGGAATATCAGGGCGACCCGGACATGATCGTGCGGTTCGTGGGCGATGCCGAGGTGATGGTCACGCAATTGGCGCCGCTGTCCTCAGGGATGATGGACCGGCTGCCGAAGCTGAAGCTGGTCGCGGTGTCGCGGGGCGGGCCGGTAAACATCGACATGGACGCGGCGCACGCGCATGGCGTGCGCGTCTGCAACACGCCGGGGCGCAATGCGGGTGCCGTCGCGGAGTTCGCGATCGGCGCGATCCTGACTGAAACGCGGCTGATCCGCGCCGGCCACGAGGCGCTGCGCAGCGGCAATTGGCGCGGCGACCTGTATCGCGCCGACCGTACCGGGCGCGAGCTGTCGGAAATGACCGTGGGCGTCATCGGCTACGGCGCCATCGGCACCCGAGTCGTCAAGCTGCTCAAGCCGTTCGGCTGCCGCATTCTGGTATCCGACCCCTATGTGCAGATTTCCGCCGCCGACCGCGCCGATGGCGTAACGCACGTCTCGCTCGAACAGCTCCTGTCCCAGGCGGACGTGATCACCCTGCATTCGCGCGTGACCACCGAGACTGTCGGCTTCATCGGAGCCGCGCAGTTCGCGGCCATGAAGCCGGGCGCCATCTTCGTCAACACGGCGCGCGGGCCGATGGTGGACTACGAGGCTCTGTACCAGGCGCTCGAATCAGGCCATCTTGCCGGTGCGATGCTGGAAACATTCGCCGTCGAGCCGGTGCCCACGGACTGGCCGCTGCTGAAACTGCCAAACGTGACCATCACCCCGCACATTGCCGGCGCCTCGATCCGGACCATCACCATCGCCGCCGAGGGCGCCGCCGAGGAAGTACGCCGGTACATCGACGGAGAGCCGCCGCTTAACCCGTGCTGAAGGACAGTCCCGGCGTGGTGGCCACCTCGACGCGACGGCCGGCCCGCGACGAACGACGATTCGTGCCGCTCAAGCCGTCGCATGAAACGGCTTGCCGAGCGCCGCCGGCGCCTCCAGCTTCAACCGCACCCGATCGCGTGAGATCAGCACGAGCACGACCACGGTCACGATATACGGCAGCATCGCCAGCAATTGTGGATTGACCGACAGCCCGAACGCCTCCGCCTGATATCCTACCACCGTCACGAACCCGAACAGCAGGCCGCCCAAGGCGAGCCAGAGCGGCTTCCAGGTCGAGAACACCACCAGCGCCAGCGCGATCCAGCCCCGGCCGGCCACCATGTTCTGCGCCCACATCGGCGTGTACGCGAGTGACAGATAGGCGCCGCCCAGCCCGCTCATCGCACCGCCGAACAGCACCGCCAGCAGCCGCACCCGGCGCACCGAATAGCCAAGGGCGTGCGCGACCTCATGGCTCTCGCCCACCGCGCGCAGCACCAGCCCGGTGCGGCTGCGGTAGATGAAGGCGTAGACCGCGAACGGCAGGATCGCCGCCAGCCACACCAGCGGATCGATCAGCAGCAATTGTTGCAATAACGGCCCGGCGTGGCTGAGACCAGGCCAGATCGTCACCGCGAGCCCCTTGATGGCGATGCTCTGAAAAGGCGCCCCGATCAATGCCGAAAGCCCGGTGCCGAAAATGGTGAGCGCAAGGCCGGTCGCCACCTGATTGGCCAGCAGATACAGCGTCAGCAGCGCGAAGATGAACGCCATCGCCGCCCCAGCCAGCATGGCCGCCAGGAACCCGATCACCAGATGGCCGGTCGCCGCGGTCGCGAAAAAGCCGGAGGCGGCGCCGACCAGCATCATGCCCTCGACGCCCAGGTTCAGCACGCCGGAGCGTTCGGCGATCAGCTCGCCGAAGCCCGCCAGCACCAAGCGGCGTTGCCGCGCGCAACGTGGCGACGGCGATCGCGGCGATGACCAGCCAATCATGCATCGCGCGCCACCACGGCTCGGGAGGGCAGGATGCGGACCCGGTACAGGATCAGCACGTCGCAGGCGAGCAGGAAGAACAGCAGCAAGCCCTGCGTGACACCGGTCACGGCGAGCGGCAGTTGCAGCGTCATCTGCAATCCCTCGCCGCCCAGATAGAGCAACGCCATCAACAGGCTCGCGAACAGGATGCCGAGCGGATGCAGCCGGCCGAGAAACGCCACGATGATCGCGGCAAAGCCGTAGCCGGGCGAGATGTCGGGCGTAAGCTGCCCGTCCGGCCCGGCCACCTCCAGGATACCGGCCAGCCCCGCGAGCGCGCCGGACAGCGTCAGGCAGAACCAGACGACGCCTGCTTGCCGGAACCCGGCATAGCGCGCGGCGGCCGGCGCGAACCCCACGACGCGAATTTGAAAGCCAAGCAAGGTGCGGCCCAGCAGCAGCCACGCGACCGGCACCGCGGCGAGGGCCAGCAGCGCGCCCCAATGCAGCCGCGTGTTGGGAATCATGATCGGCAGCAGCGCGTCGGGGTCGAACATCCGCGATTGCGGGAAGCTGTGTCCCTGCGGGTCCTGCCACGGACCGTGCACGAGGTAGTTCAGGAACTGGATGGCCACGTAGCTCAGCATCAGCGTGGTGAGGATTTCGTGCGCGTTGAACCTCGTCTTGAGAAAAGCCGGGATCGCCGCCCAGGCGGCGCCGCCGGCAATGCCCGCCAGCAGCATCGACGGCAGCAGCCACCAATGCCCGCCGCCGCCGAATGCGAGCGCCAGGCCGCCACCGGCAATCGCACCCATCGTGAACTGGCCCTCGGCGCCGATGTTCCAGACCTGCGCGCGCACGCCGACCGCGATGCCAATGGCGCAGAGCAGCAGCGGCGTCGCCTTCAGCGCGAGTTCCGAAAGATTGTCTGTGCTGGACAGTGGCTGCACGAACAGCACGCCGAGCGCCTGGATCGGATTGCGTCCGAACCCCGCGAACAGCAAACCGACGGCAATCGCCGAGAGCACCGCGGCCAGCACGGGCGAGAGCCACAGCATGGCCCGCGCCGGCTCGGGCCGGGCGACGAGGTTAATGCGCATCTTCCATCACCACCGCCGCCTCGCCCTGCGGCAACGCCGCGCCATGATGCCCGCCCATCAGCAAACCCACCGCTTCCATGCTGGTCTCGCCCACCGCGACCGGCGCGGACAGGCGGCCGCCCGACAGCACGGCGATACGGTCGCTGATCTCGAACAGCTCGGCCAGATCCTCGCTGACCACCAGCACGCCGGCCCCGCTTTCGGCCAGTTCGATCAGCGCCTGGTGGATCGACAGCGTGGCGCCGATATCCACGCCCCAGGTCGGATGCGCCGCCAGCAGGACGCGCGGGTTCTGCGCCATTTCGCGGCCGATGATGAATTTCTGCATGTTGCCGCCGGACAGGCTGCGCGCGGCCGCACCGATCCCGGCGGCGGCCACGCGGAAGCGGTCGAACACTGTTTGCGCAAACCGCCGGATCGCCGCCGGACGCAACCAGTCGCGGCGCACCAGCTCGTCGCGGTGCCAGCTTGTCAGCAGCGCGTTCTCGGCCAGCGACATCTCGCCCACGGCACCTCGCCCCAGCCGCTCCTCGGGAATGAAGGCGAGCCCCATCCGCCGGCGCCGCGCGGCACTCGCGAGCCCCGCCGGATGGTCGCCGATCCGCACCATCTCCGCGCGCGGCGCCCGGCGCTCGCCGGAGAGGGCGGCCAGCAGCTCCTTCTGTCCATTGCCGGCGACACCGGCGATGCCCAGGATTTCGCCGCCGCGCAACGCGAAGCTGATGCCGCGCAGGGCTGTGCCAAACGGCTCGTCTGCCGGCAGCGAAAGATCACTGACGCCCAGGCACACCGCGCCCGTCCGCAATGGTGTGGTCCGGCGGCATTGAGGCATCGCGGTTCCGGTCATCATTTCCGCAAGCGCCGCGGCACTGCTGCGGCGCGGATCGGCGGTGCCCACCACCCGCCCGGCACGCAACACCGTGGCGCGGTCGCACAGTGCCAGAATCTCGTCCAGCTTGTGGCTGATATACAGGATGCTGCACCCCTCGCCCGCCAGCCGCCGCAGCACGATGAACAGGTCGCTCACCTCCTGCGGCGTCAGCACGGAGGTCGGCTCGTCCATGACCAGCAGGCGTGGCTGCTGCAACAGGCAGCGCACGATCTCGACGCGCTGGCGCTCGCCCACGGAGAGGTGGTGGACGTGCCGGTCGGGGTCCATCGCCAGCCCATAGCGGCGGGAGATGTCGCCGATGCGCTGTGACAACGGGCCGAGGCGCTCGCGCGTGCCGAGGCCCAGCGCGATGTTCTCGGCCACGGTCAGGCTCTCGAACAATGAGAAGTGCTGGAACACCATGCCGATGCCGAGCCTTCGCGCGGCATTCGGGTCGGGGATGGCGACCGGGCTACCCTCCCACTCGATGCCGCCCGAATCGGGCTGGACCACGCCGTAGATCGTCTTGACCAGCGTGCTCTTGCCGGCGCCGTTCTCTCCCACCAGTGCGTGAATCTCGCCCGCGAACACCGCGAGATCGACACGGTCGTTGGCCAGGGTGGCGCCGAACCGCTTGGTAATCCCGGCCAGACGAAGCCGAGGCGCGCGCAGGCCCGACATGGCGCCCTCCTCCACGTTCAACCGTGGCTCCGAACTTGCCGCAACGTCACACTCTACGCCGCTGTGAATGTGGCGCAACCATGCCGCCTTGTGGCGATCTGGCGGCAGCCGTTCCCCGGTCTAGCATCGGTGCGCAACCAGGAAGGGCAACGTCATGCGGGTCGGGGTTCCGAAGGAGGTCAAGACGCATGAGTACCGGGTCGGACTGACCCCGGCGGCGGTCCGTGAGTTCACCGCGCGCGGCCATGCGGTGCTGGTGCAGCAGGGTGCCGCGACTGCGATCGGCTTCGCCGACGAGGCATATCGAGCGGCCGGCGCCACCGTCGTCGAGACCGCGGCGCAGGTGTTCGAGCGCGCCGAGCTGATCGTCAAGGTCAAGGAGCCGCAGCCGGAAGAGATCGCCATGCTGCACAAGGGCCAGGTGCTGTTCACCTATCTGCACCTCGCCGCCGACCGCGCGCAGACCGAGGGGCTGATGCGTTCCGGCGCCACCTGCATCGCCTATGAGACGGTGACGGATCAGCGGGGCACGTTGCCGTTGCTCTCGCCCATGAGCGAGGTGGCCGGCCGCATGTCCGTGCAGGTGGGTGCGCATTGCCTGGAGCGCGAGCAGGGTGGCTCCGGCATCCTGCTGGGCGGTGTGGCCGGCGTGCCGGCCGCACAGGTGCTGGTGCTTGGCGGTGGCGTTTCCGGCACCAACGCGATCCGCATGGCAGTTGGTCTCGGCGCCCATGTCGCCGTGATCGACCGCTCGATCCCGCGCCTGCGCGAGCTGGAGGCGGAGTTTGGCGGGCGCGTCCAAACGCTGTTCTCGACCGCGCAGGCGATCGAGCAAGCGGTGGAGGCGGCCGATCTGGTGATCGGCGCCGTGCTGGTGCCGGGTGCGGCGGCGCCGAAGCTGGTGACGCGCGAGATGGTCGGCTCGATGCGGCCGGGGTCGGTGCTGGTGGACATCGCCATCGACCAGGGCGGCTGCTTCGAGACCAGCCGGCCCACCACCCACGCCGAGCCGACCTATGTGCTGGACGGCGTGGTGCATTACTGCGTCACCAACATGCCGGGCGCGGTGGCCCGCACCAGCACGCTCGCACTCGGCAACGCCACCCTGCCCTTCGCGCTGGAGCTGGCCGACCGCGGCTGGCAGGTGGCGCTGCGCCGCGACGTGCATCTGCGCGCCGGGCTCAACATCCATGCCGGCAACATCACCTATCCGGCCGTGGCGCGCGATCTGGCACTGGAGGCGGTGGACGTGGAGAGCGTGCTGCATTGAGCTTCACATGACGCCGCCTGTGCGCGACCGAGGGCCTGCCGGATTATGTGTATAAACGTGACTTGCCTATACACAAGCCGGTGACATGCGAACGAACATCGACATTGATGACGACCTGCTCAAGGCAGCGATGGTCGTCCTGAAGCAGAGCACGAAGCGCGGCGCGGTCGAGGCGGCGCTGCGGCGGTTCTCCGCCTGGATGAGCAGCGCAAGGCGCTGGACGAGTTGCGCGGGATCGGCTGGGAGGGCGATCTGGACAAGATGCGACGCGGCGAATGAGACATTGATCGTCGTTGACAGTTCGGTCCTGATCGACTGTCTCCGGAACACCGCGACACCGCAGACCGGCCACCTCGACAGGATGGCCAGTCAGCAGCTTGTCTTGCTGGGCGATCTCATCGTTGCTGGAGGTTCTGCAAGGCGCACGTTCCGAGGCCGATGCCACATGGCTCGAACAACGGCTCGAGGTGTTCGATGTTGCGTCAATGGTCAATATGCACGTTGCCCGCGAGGCCGCCCGCAACTTTCGCGTGCTGCGCCGCCTGGGCATCACCATCCGCAAGCAGATCGACCTGCTGATCGGCACGTTCTGCATCGCGCACGGGCACGAACTGCTTCACGCGGACCGCGACTTCGAACCGATGCAGCGCCATCTGGGACTGCGCGTCGCGGGCGGTCACGACCCGCTGCATTGAGGCGAGGGCGCTGCTACGCCAGCGCCCGGACGATCTCCTCCGTCATCTTCTTCGCATCACCGAACAGCATCATCGTATTCGGCCGGAAGAACAGCTCGTTCTCCACGCCAGCATAACCGGACGCCATCGAGCGCTTGACGAACAGCACCGTGCCCGCCTTGTCCACCTCCAGGATCGGCATGCCGTAGATCGGGCTGCTGCGGTCTGTCTTGGCCGCCGGGTTGGTCACGTCGTTGGCGCCGATGACATAGACCACGTCGGCGGTGTTGAACTCGCTGTTGATCTCCTCCAGCTCGAACACCTCGTCATACGGCACGTTGGCCTCGGCCAGCAGCACGTTCATGTGGCCGGGCATACGGCCGGCAACCGGGTGGATGGCGTATTTCACCACCACGCCTTCCTTCTTCAGCGTGTCGGCCATCTCGCGCAGCGCGTGCTGCGCCTGTGCGACCGCCATGCCGTAGCCGGGTACCACGATCACCTTGCTCGCGTTCTTCATGATGAAGGCGGCATCCTCGGCGTTGCCGGAGCGCACGGTGCGATCCCCCGCCGGACCGGCCGCCGCCGCACCGCCCGCGTCGGTGCCGAAACCGCCCAGCAGCACGTTGATGATGCTGCGGTTCATGCCCTTGCACATGATGTACGACAGGATCGCACCCGAGGCGCCGACCAGCGCCCCGGTGATGATGAGGGCGAGGTTCTGGATGGTGAAGCCGATGCCGGCAGCCGCCCACCCGGAATAGCTGTTCAGCATCGACACGACCACCGGCATGTCGGCGCCGCCGATCGGGATGATCAGCAGGAACCCCATCGCGATCGCCAGGAATGCGATGATCCAGAAGATCACCTGACTGCCGCTGGCGATGAAGCCGATGATCAGCAGCACCAGCAGGATGCCGAGCGCCAGATTGATCTGGTGCTGATGCGGGAACGTGATCGGCGCGCCGCGCATCAACGCCTGCAACTTGGCGAACGCGATCACCGAGCCGGAAAAGGTGATGGCGCCGATCGCGAGCCCCAGCGACATCTCGATCAGGCTCTCGGTGCGGATGTGCCCGGCCACGCCGATGCCGAATGCCTCGGGGGCGTTCAGCGCCGCCGCGGCCACGAACACGGCCGCGAGACCCACGAGCGAGTGGAAGGCCGCAACAAGCTGCGGCAGCGCCGTCATCTGGATGCGCCGGGCCACGACGGCACCGGTGCCGCCGCCAATGATGATGCCGACCACGATCAGCAGGTAACCGCCGCCGGACATGCCGGCATGGGCGAGCGTCGCGATGATGGCGATGGCCATGCCCGCCATGCCCATCAGATTGCCGCGACGCGAGGTCTCCGGATTGGACAGGCCGCGCAGGGCCAGGATGAACAGGATCGCCGCGATCAGGTAGAACAGCGAGGTCAGGCTGGCGGACATCTGGCGTTCCCTATTTGCGGCGCTTGAACATCTGCAACATCCGATGCGTCACCAGGAACCCGCCAAAAATGTTCACGCTGGCCAATGTCACGGCGATGAACCCGAAGCCCCGTGCCCAGCCCGAAACCGCGAGCCCGGTCGCCAGCATCGCTCCCACCACGATGACCGACGAAATGGCGTTGGTCACGGCCATCAGCGGCGAGTGCAGCGCAGGCGTCACGTTCCAGACCACGTAATAACCGACGAAGCAGGCCATGAGGAACACGGCCAGCAGAAAGACGATCGGCTCCACCACGGGGGCAAGCGTTGCGACCCCGGCGGAGGCGGACGCGGGCGGCGATGGCCAAATCATGCGCGCGGGCGGCGAGCGCCTCCGCCTGGATGGCGATCTGGTCGGGGTTCATCGCGATCTCCGGATCAAGCGGCCTGGGCGGGCTGGAACTGCGGATGGACGATGGCGCCGCCGCGCGTGAGCAGCACGCCGCGCACGATGTCGTCGTCCTCGGGCAGTTTCGGCGCCTGCGCGTCCTTGTCCCAGAAGGTCGTGAGAAAGGTCAGCAGGTTGCGCGCGTAGAGCTGGCTCGCGGCGACGGCGATGCGGGCAGGCCAGTTGCGCCATCCGAGGACGCGGACGCCGTTGGCCGTCACGGCGAGTTCGCCCGGCCGGGTCGCGGCGCAATTGCCGCCCGCGTCGGCGGCAAGATCGACGACGACGCTGCCCGGCCTCATGCTGGCCACCATCGCCTCGGTCACGATCACCGGCGCACGGCGCCCCTGCACCAGCGCCGTGCAGATGACCAGATCGTTCTTCGCCACCGTGGCGGCCATCAGCTCGGCCTGCTTCTGCCGGAACGCCTCGCTCATCTCGCGCGCATAGGCGCCGGTCTGCGCCTTGGTCTCCTCGTCCTCGACGCCCACGAAGCTGGCACCCAGCGACTTGATTTCCTCCTTCGCGGCGGGGCGGACGTCGGTGGCCGAGACCTGCGCGCCGAGCCGCCGCGCGGTGGCGATGGCCTGCAATCCGGCCACACCCGCGCCAATGACGAACACCTTGGCCGGGGGCACGGTGCCGGCGGCCGTCATCATCATGGGAAAGCCGCGCTCGAACGCCGCCGCGCCCTCGATCACGCCGCGATAGCCGGCGAGATTGGCCTGGCTGGACAGCACATCCATCGATTGCGCGCGGGTGATGCGTGGCAGCAATTCCATCGCCGCCACGTCGATGCCGCCCCGGGCATAGGCCTCGACAGCGCCGGGTTCGGCTTGCGCGTTGGCGGTGCAGACCAGCAAGCAGCCGCGCGGGATCGCCGCCAGGATCTCGGCCTGCGGGGCCTGCACCGCGAACACCACACCGGCCCCCGCCAGGGCCGTCGCCGCGTCCGGCGCGATCTCTGCCCCGGCGGTCCGGAACTCCGAATTGGGGATCGAGGCGCCGGCACCCGCGCCCGCCTCGACCGCGACCGACAGCCCCAGCCCGATCAGCTTCTTGACCGTATCCGGAGTCGCGGCGACCCGATTTTCGGACTCGCGCCGTTCCTTGAGCACCGCAAGGCGCATGCTGCCCATCCTCCAAAGCCGGCGCGACGATGCCCAAGCCTATGCCGGGCGCGCAAGGGGTATCGGCTCAAATGCCACTGCCCGACTGCCACTGCCCGACCGATGCCGCGTGACCCGCCCGTGACCAGCGCCACGCGGCCGCCCAGCTCGGCCATTCCGTCAGAACCGTGCCAGCGAGCAGCCGCCCCCCTTGGCGCGCACCTCCTGGCAGAAGGCGGTGGCCTGGGCAATGTCGGCGAAGCCGCCGGTGCGCAGGCGGTAGAAGGTCTTGCCGTGCGACTCGGCCTTTTGCACGGTGGGATGGCGCCCGGCCAGCAGATCGGGCATCCGATGCGTCAGACGCTGCCATTCCAGCATCGCCGATTGTTCCGACCCCAGCGCCGCGAGCTGCACCGCCGCCCGCCCGCCAGGAGCGGGGGAGGCGACCGCGCGAGGCGGTGCCGCAGGACGGGCCGGGCTCTCCTCCGGCATCGCCGCCACGGGCGCCGATTTCTCGGGCGGCACCGTCGTGGACAGCGAAGCCTGCTGCACCGGCTGCACGGGCGGCCTGGGCGCCGCGGCCGCTTGCCGGGACGCCAGCTCCTGCGCGGCCTGCGCCTTCAGCGCCTGCGGGTCAGGTACTTCCGGCGGCGCCGCCAACGCATCCTTGCCATCGGCATCGCCCGACAGGATCGCATCGTTTTGGCCATCGACCTGCATGCCGCCGGCGTTGACCGGCTTCGTGCGCAGGGGCCGGCTGTCGGCCTGCACCACCGGAACACCCGCCGCGCGATGGCCGGTCAGCGACCAGGCGCCGCCGATCAGCAGCAGCACGCCGGCAATGCCGCCGCCGATCATGGCCAGGCGCTGGGTGGCCGGGTCGATCCCCTCACGCCCGCGCCCGATCCGATAGCCCGGCTCCGCCGGCGCCATGCGCGGCATCGGGATATCCAGCTCGTCTCGCATCACTCCGCCTCCTCATACGAGCCGAGCCGGCCCGCGGAGGCCTCGGCTCAGCGCATTTCCTCGACCGGCTCCACGCCCAGCACGCCCAGCCCGGACCGGATCACCACCGCCGTCGCCGCCACCAGGGCGAGGCGCGCCAGCGTCTCGGCCGGCCTGTCCGATTGCAGGAAGCGCAGCGCAGCATCGTCCCGGCCACGGTTCCACAGCATATGAAAGTCGGCGGCTAGATCATACAGGAAAAACGCGATTCGGTGCGGCTCGGTTGCCAGGGCCGCCAACTCGAGCATGCGCGGCCAGGAGGCCAGCCGGCGCAGCAAAGCAAGCTCCGCCTCATGTGTCAGGCTGGCCGTGTCCACGCTGGCCAGGGCCGCCTCGGCAACGCGCTCCGCACCCCACGTCTCGGCCGCCAGGCGCAGCACGCTGCGGCAGCGGGCGTGCGCGTACTGCACGTAGAACACCGGGTTGTCGCGCGTCTGCGCCACCGCCTTCGCGATATCGAACTCCATCTGCGCGTCGGGCTTGCGCGTCAGCATGGTGAAGCGCACGGCGTCGCGACCGACCTCGTCCAGCAGGTCGCGCAGCGTGATGTAGCTGCCGGCCCGCTTGGACATGCGCACCGGCTGGCCGTCCTTCAGCACATGCACGATCTGGCACAGCACGACATCGAGCGTGCCGCCGAGTGCCTTCGTCGCCGCCGTCATGCGACTGACATAGCCGCCGTGATCCGCACCCAGCACGTCGATCAGCAGGCTCGCACCGCGCCCCAGCTTGTCCGCGTGATAGGCGATGTCGTTGGCAAAATACGTGTTGCTGCCGTCGGATTTGCGCAGCGGGCGATCCACGTCGTCGCCGAATTGCGTGGCGCGGAACAGCAATTGCGGACGCGGCTCCCAATCCTCGGGCAGCTTGCCCTTGGGCGGGTCGAGCACGCCGGTATAGACCAGCCCGTCGCCGCTCCAGCCGCGCGATCGTGGCGTCCGCGGCCCCGCGCTCCACCAGCGCGCGCTCGGACGAGAACACGTCCTGCTCGACGCCCGAGCAGCGCCAGATCCTCGCGCACGCCGCGCATCATCTGGGCCACGGCGAAGTCGCGCACGGTGTCGAGCCACAGCGCCGGGCGGTCCAGCGCGCCCACGAAACGGTCGCCGTACTCGCGCGCCAGCGCCTCGCCGACCGGGATCAGGTACTCGCCCTTGTATTGCAGCCCGCCCGGCGCCGCCGCGTCGATCGCGGCCTCCCCCGGATCGCGGCCGAGCGCCTGGAGGTAGCGCCAGTACGCGGCCCAGGCCAGCGCGGTCACCTGCCCGCCGGCGTCGTTCGTGTAGTATTCCTTGATCACGCGGTAACCGGCGCGGGCGAGCAGGTTGGCCAGCGCGTCGCCCACCACCGCACCCCGGCAATGGCCGACATGCAGCGGCCCGGTGGGATTGGCCGAGACGTATTCGACATTGACCGTCGATCCCCTGCCCCACCCGGCTGTCGCCATAGGCCTCGCCCGCGCGCAGGATCGCCGGCAGCACCGACTGGAACGCCTCGGGGCGCAGCCGCAGGTTGACGAAGCCCGGCCCGGCCGCTTCTGCCTGCTCGACCAGCGGATCGGCGGCCAGCGTGGCGGCGAGCGCCTGGGCGATTTCGGCCGGCTTGCGGCGCGCGGGCCTGGCCGCCAGCAGGGCCGCATTGGTCGCCATGTCGCCATGCGCCGGATCGCGGGTCTGCGTCACCTCGACGCGCGCCGCGCTGGCCTCGTCCAACTCCGGGACGGTCGCGCGCAGCGCGTCCAGCACGCGGGCGCGCATGGCGGCGAACAGATCGGCGCCCTCGGTGTGATCGTCTCTGTGCAACGAAGCTGGCTCCCGCCGGCCGGGATGGCCGGGCGGCCGGCACCCTATTGGATCGGGCGCCCCGCGTCATACCCCCGCCGCGCGAGACCGGCCGCGCCACCGGCGCACGGCTTCGTGCCCGCGTTCCGCGCTTTCGTGTGAGCCGGCTCACTGATTACGGAGCGGAAACCGTGCTCCATCCGGCGGTTCACCGGCGCCCGCCGCCCGGCCCCGCACAGGCGCGGCACCCCAACCCGAAAGGAACCGACCGTGCTCATCAGATCGTTCCGTGCTTCGGCTCTCGTCCTCGCAACCAGCCTCATCGCCGCCGCATCGGCTGCACAGGCACAGTCGATCGGCTATGTCGGGACGCTTGGCGGCGCATCTCCTCCGCCGTCAGCTACAACTCCGCCGGAGGCGCCAACAGCCTGGCGGTGATCGGCACCGGCCTCTACCAGGTCACGCTGGGCGGCCTCGGCAACAGCCTGAACAGCAACGTGCAGGTCAACGCCGTCAACACCAATGGCCAGGGCCATTACTGCACCAGCGACGGCTGGTTCTCGCCGAACGGCGCTGGACGTCACCGCCGACGTCGCCTGTTTCGACGCGCGCGGGCAACCCGCTGGCGGCCGATTTCTCGTTGTTCTATCAGGCGCGCACCAGCCCGCCGCCGAGCGGCGTCCATCGCCTTCCTGTGGGCGCGATCAGCCTGACGCGCCGCAGTTCACCGCCTACACGCCGGACAGCGCTCTACAGCTTCAACTCGACCGGCGGCACGAACACGCGTGACGCACGAAAATGTCGGCATCTATCAGGCGTTCCTGCCCGGCTTCACCCAGCGCGGCAACCCGCAGGTCGACCGCGTATGGCGGCAGCGCGGCCCGTTGCGAAATCGCCAACTGGTTCCAGAATCGCGTGGGCACGACCATGACCGTGGTCTGCGTCAACGCGGCGGGGGTCGACACGGACGAGTATTTCAGCCTGTCGTACACGCTCGGCACCACCGAGGCGGCGGGGCCGGCCGCAACCGCGCTCGGCGCCTATGCATGGGCCAACAACGCTCACCAGGAAGAACTACGTTCCCGGCCAAGGGGCGGCAGTTCAACAGCGTGTCGATCAGCCCGCTGACCGCGCAACGTTTCGGCGGTCTCGTCGCGGGACAATATTCGCTGACGGTCGCGAACCCGAACAACATCAGCTTCAACACCTATCTCGGCATGGTGACGGCGAACGGCACGCAGCGGCGAATACTGCGATCACCGCGGGCGGCGTGAACGTGCCGCAGGGCGAGCTGTATCAGGACCTGATCTGCTACGACTCGCAAGGGCGGCAGGTGGATACGCTGTACACGGGGACGCTCATGTTCTCGCACTGATCCGGCGATGAGCGTCAGGCGCCGCCGTCCAGCGGACAATGGGCGGCGGCGCAGGCTCGGTAGTTGGAGTCGAGCAGCGGAAATCACCCAACTCCTGCGAGCGTTAGGGTAGAAGGTTCCGGCACTGACGCGCAGACAACGGCGGGATCACGCACCGATCCAGAACGGAGCCGAATTTCGGCGTAGCGAGGAAGGCGATATTGTTGAATGTGACCGGCTGGCCATAGATGCCGACGATCTGGTCAAGGTTGTTGAGGTTGGCGGGTACCGTCTCGATGGCGGCCGGCACGTCGAACCTTGTGAAATGACCCTGCGTGTCGAGGAAGCCGCTCACCGTTCCCGTGCTGTCGACAAACGTCCCGACGATCTGTCCGAAGTCGTTGATGCCAGCACCGAATGCAACCGCGGACGAGTTGCTTCCGGGCACGACGATGGTTATGTACTTGCCCCCAGTCTCAAGAAAGGCGCGCGGCCCGTTACTGCCGAAGTAGGTACCCACGATTTGACCCAGGTCGTTGACACTGAAGGAAGTCGTGGATCCGGGTGGCGCGCCCGGCACGTCGATCGCCCGGAAGTGTCCGAAGCTGTCTAAAAAGCCGTGCTGGATACCCTGGGCGTCGGCATAAATTCCGACGATCCAGCCGAGGTTGTTGATGCCATAAGGTATGGTGGACCCAGGCAATGCGCCGGTCACGTCGACATTGGTGAAGATGCCGCCCCGTTCAACAAAGCCATGCGCGCAGCCAGTGCCGCAGCCATACTGGCCCACGATCTGGTGGCGGTCATTGATTTCGCTCGCGACGGTAGAGGTCGCATTTGGCGCGTTGATGGTCGTATATTTGCCGCCGCTATAGAGGAAGCCGTGGTATCCGGCAGCATCAGTGAAATCGCCCACGATCTCGCCGAAGTCGTTGATTCCGAGGTCAAAGAATCCCGTCGAGCCGACGTCGGAGCCCGGCACGTCGATCACCTGATAAGTAAACGGATCGGCTCTTGCGGACATCGGCGCGATGAGCAGAAAACCGACTGCCAGAGCGGCTGCGAGGGCTGTTCCCGGCGCTCCCTGCGCTATCTCCCGTGGCCGGCGATGTCGCCAATCCCCCGCAGTGAATGCATAGTCGCGTCGTGTCAGTGTCGTGACGGTCATCTCCAGTTCCTCCCGATCAACGGTTTTGTCTGGACGGTCGACTTGCCAACGACGAAACGTTACCCTCTGAGGCATCCCTGCTGCAGGCAGCCTCGCCGGGCTGATTGGTCGATCCCGGCTGCCCCGGACTGGGGCCTCGGATTTGCCTCCTCGGTGCGGTTTCTAACACGACACGATCACACTGATGCGAGACTCACCAGTAGTTGCCTTCACGATTGTGGCATCGCGGGCGGCAGGTTCTGGTCGGCATCCTGCGGCTGCTTTGGCGCCGGTGCTGTCGGGGATGCCCATGTGCGCCAGCATCTCGGCCTCACTGTCGTCGACGAACGCGGCGAACCTTGGCGCTTGCCGGGGAGCTGGTCGGCCACTCTATAGCAGACGAGCGCATCGCTTAATTCAACCTAACGCCCATGTCTCAATAATGGCGGTCTCGTGATGAAAGGAGAGCTTTCAACGTAACGACATGATGGCGGACCCAGGAAATCGGCGGAACGTTCCTTCGGCGCGTGATTCGGAGCGCCGGATTAGGTGTCACCGCGATGGCCCTAGCCCGGTCCCTCTCCCAACCCGCCCGAAATTGATTGCCGCGTCCGACGCTTCCAGGCCGATCGCCTTCCAGGTTTCGCGAACCTCAGCCCGCGAGAAAATGCTCTTCGATGCAATCAGCTTCATCACAGTCACCACTTCACCAGGGGACGGTGCGGCCGAGATAGTCGACATATTGCAAACCCGGCACGCCCCGCTTCGAAAGCAGAACATTCACCAGGCTTGGGACGCTTTCCTCGATGCTCAGCCGTGCATCCGGTCCCCCCAGCTCGGTGCGGACCCAGCCGGGGGCCATTATCACCATCGCACGCGATGTCCCCGAGTGGCGGGCCGCGAAGCTCCGCATGAACATGTTCAGGGCCGCTTTGCTGCCACGGTATACCTCACGTTGGCCGGTCTCGTTGTTGGCGATGCTGCCTTGCCCGGATGACATCACGCCAATCAGACCGGTCGCAGGAACGTATTGCTCCAGGCTCTCGAGAACACGCATCGGGCTCAGCGAGTTTGTGACCATAACTCTTACGAACTCGTCGGTCGTCACAGTCGCGATCGTTTCAGCCTGGTTGTTTGTCACGCCGGCGTTGACGAACAGCATGTCGAACACTCTGCCCGACAGACGGTCGCGCAACGCAGCGACCTGATCCGGCTCGCAGATGTCCACTATCTCGACTTCGACCCGACCTTCGAACTCGTCCGCGAGATCGTGCAGCTTAGGGGGGGGGGGGGGGGGGCCTCCGCCCCTCCCCCCCCTCTCTCCCCCCCCCCCCCCCCCCCCCCCCCCCCCCCCCCCCTCCCCCCCCCCCCCCCCCCCCCCCCCCCCCCCCCCCCCCCCCCCCCCCCCCCCCCCCCCCCCCCCCCCCCCCCCCCCCCCCCCCCCCCCCCCCCCCCCCCCCCCCCCCTCCCTCCTCCTCCCTCCCTCCATCCCCTCCTTTCTTCTCCTCTCCTTTCCCTTTTCGGTTTCCGCCTCCTCGGACCGTGCCGACGACGTTCCATCCTTTCCTCAAGAACTCCGCGGCCATCGCATGGCCGAGACCGCGAGATGCACCGATAAGAAGGATCACACCGGCAGGGTCGCTCAAAACGGCTTTGGCCATGAGTCAATGCCTTCGTTGGCTAGGTCCATTGCAAAGATTATATGAGCAACCGAGCGGCGTGCCAGGGTCTGTTGAGATTTGGGATTCACGGATTGAGCTTACCGAACTCGCTACCGATCACCCCACGCCCAAATGCCGAACGAGCTTGTCGAGGGTCTGGTACCCGAGTTCCACCGCGCCGAAGCCGATGGTGGCGTCGCGCTGCTCTTTTGTCGGGTGCAGTTGGCGCATGGTCAGCACGCATTTGCCGTCGCTCTGTTCATCGAAGGTGATCGTCACGTGGAACCGCGCGGGATCGTCGTCCACGTCCGAGCCGTGCTCGATCTCCAACAGCCTTGGCGCATCCACGCGCAAATACACCATGCGGCTCTCATAGCGGGTGCCGTCCGGGCCGGTGTAGACGAACCGCCAGCGGCCGCCTTCGCGGATGTCGATCTCCAGGGTCTCGATCGTGAAGCCCTCCGGCCCGAACCAGCGCGTGATCTGGCTTGGATCGGTGAAGGCCTGGAACACGCGGGAGCGCGGCGCGGCGATCACGCGGGACAGCACGATCTCGCGCTCGAGTGCCCAGGTCGCGCGGGGGTCATGGCTCATTGTCTTCACCTTTCGAGACGGTCGGTTGTGGGGATTGCGGTTGCGCGAGAAAGCGCTCCAGCCGGTCGAGCCGCGCTTCCCAGGCCGCGCGTGTGTGATCGAACCAGCGGGCCGTCTCGGCCAAGCGCTCGGCATTCAGGCGGCAGGGGCGCTTCTGGCCGTCGCGCCCGCGCGCGATCAGCCCGGCGCGCTCCAGTACCTTCAGGTGCTGCGACACCGCCGGCAGGCTCATGGCGAAGGGCCGGGCGATCTCCTGCACGGTCATGTCGCCTTCGCTGGCCAGCCGGCTGAGGATCGCGAGCCGAGTCGCATCGCCGAGAGCCGAGAAACTGTCGCTAAGCGCCAGAAGGGACCGCACGTTTAGGGCTCATACAAAATTTAAGCGTTTACTTAAATACAGTGGCTGATGGCGTCCGTCAATGCCGGCCGCAAGGACCACATGAAAAACAGCCCGCGTCCGAATCCGCGGGTACGGGTCGCGCCACTTGTCGAAGGTGTCGAGTTCGGCGGTCTGTTGGCTGACAAGGCTCTTGATTCGAACACAATCATCGCCGAACCGCACCAGCGGGGAGCCGGATCGCAATCTCCCAGCCATCCCCGGCGCCCACAACCACTTGTCATCGACGCGGAAATCTACAGGTGGCGTCACCTGATCGAAAACTTCTTCTGCAAGCTCAAGGAGTTCAAACGCAACGCCATGCGCAGCGACAAAACCGACCGAAGCTTCGCCGCGATGATCTGCATCTCCGCCGCCGTCATCAATTCCAGATGAATCTCAACCGGCCCTAGCGCAGGAATGTCTTCCTTGACAAACCCCCGCCCGTGTGTTCTTGTTTCGTTCGTGTCAGCCGCTCCCACCCACCCCGCGCCTGGCCTGCCCGAGCGCCTCGGCCTCATCCTCGTCGCGCTGCGCCGGGATTTGGCTTTCCGCGCCGCCCGCGATCGGGCCGTGGCGGCGCTGGTGCTCCTGCTCTGGAACCGGTTCAACCGTATCGCCGCCCGCGTCGCGGCCGTGGCGACCCGGGCGCGCCTCGATGCTCCGCCCGCCCCGACCATCCGCCGCCGGCGGGTGTCGGCCGCAGCACCCCCGCGCGATCCCCTGCCGCGACAATTCGGTTGGCTGGTGCGCCGCGTGCCCGAATGTGCCGTGCATGGCGAACATCTGCGGCTCCTCCTCGCCGATCCGGAGGTGAGGGAAATGATCGCCGCGAAACCCCAACTGCGGCAACTCCTGCGACCATTGTGGCGGATGCTGCGGACAGAACCGGCGCCGCAGGTGCTGCGCGCCCCGCCGCCACGACCGGCCTCTCCGCAGCACCGCCCCGCGGTTCGTCGGCTGCGGAACTGTCCACTCCCGCTGAACGTGCCGCCCGCGAAACCTCACAGCACACGGCCGCCGCGCCGATCGTTCCAACCGGTCTGAGCCATCCACGCCGACGCACGTCCTTATAGTTTCGTTTCAGTTATGACATTGCCGATACCGCTCGGCGTTCGCCCTACCCCGGCACCGACAAATCCGTGAGCCGCTGATGTTCCTGCCGCGCGAAACGATCCGTCATGCCGGCGATGTAGTCGCATACCGTGGCCGCCGCCCGCGCGCTGCCCGGCACCTCGCCGGCGCGGGCGCGCCAGTCGTCGCGCAGCAGCGCGGGATCGGCGTGCAGCAGGGCGAACAGCTCGGCCGTCAGCCGGCGCGCCTTGGCGGTCATGCGGTTGACCCGCCAATGGCGATACAGGCGGGCGAACAGGAACTCCTTGATGGCCCGGTTGGCCTCCGTCATCTCCCCCCCGAACGCCACCACCGGACGCTTCGCGCGGCGGATCGCGTCGGCATCGGCGGGGTCCAGCTGCGGCGATGCGACGGCGGGTCTCGGCCACCAGATCCGTCACCATCGCGTCGATCACGCGGCGGATCGTCTCGTGGCGCAGCCTGGACGGCGGCATGTCCAGGCTGGCCTGCCGCGCCTCACGCAGTGCTGCTCCCACCACCGGCAGATGCGCCAGATCCTCCGGCGCCAGCAGCCCGGCGCGCCAGCCGTCATCGAGATCGTGACTGTGGTAGGCGATGTCGTCGGCGAGGGCCGCGACCTGTGCCTCGGCCGAGGCGTGCGTGTGCAGGTCGAGCCGGTGGCGCGAATCGTATTCCGCCACGTAGGGCGGCGGGCGCTTCAGCGGCCCGTTATGCTTGGCCAGGCCCTCCAGGGTTTCCCAGGTCAGATTGAGGCCGTCGAAGGCGGCATAGCGGCTCTCCAGCAGCGTCACGACGCGCAGGCTCTGCGCGTTGTGGTCGAACCCGCCATGCGGCTGCATCCCTGCCGCCAGCGCCTCCTCGCCGGCATGGCCGAAGGGCGGGTGGCCGAGGTCGTGCGCCAGCGCCAGCGCCTCGGCCAGATCCTCGTCCAGCGCCAGCTCGCGGGCGACCGAGCGGGCGATCTGCGCCACCTCGATGCTGTGGGTCAGACGGGTGCGGTAGAAATCGCCCTCGTGATTGACGAAGACCTGGGTCTTGTACTGCAGCTTGCGGAAGGCGGCGCTGTGGATGATGCGGTCGCGGTCGCGCTGCCAGGGGCTGCGGGTCGCACTTTCCGGCTCCGGATGCAGGCGCGGGCGCGCCGTCTCGGGCCGCACGGCCCAAGCTGCTCGATCAGAGTGTCGAGGGGCGACTGTCATGGTCGGGGACTACACGCTTGTACCCCCACCCTTCAATCCAGCCGCCGGCCGTCTTATGTTCCGGGCATGGACACCGCCCCCTTCCGGCTGACCGACCGCGCCGCCGCCCGGATCGCCGAGATCGCTCGCGCCCAAGGCGGTGTGCCATTGCGAGTCGCCGTGTTGGCCGGCGGTTGCAGCGGGTTCCAGTACAAGTTCGAGCTGGACGGCAACGCCGCCCCCGACGACATCGTGATCGAGGAGGGTGAGGCCCGCGTGCTGATCGACCCTTCCAGCCTCGATCTGCTCGCGGGTGCCGAACTCGACTACACGGATGCGCTGATGGGCAGCCATTTCGCGGTGCGCAATCCGAACGCCGCCTCGGCCTGCGGCTGCGGCACCAGTTTCTCCGCCGCCTGACCATCGCGTGTGAAGCTCGCGACCTGGCCCCGCGAGTGAAACTCGCCACGTGGAACGTCAACTCGATCCGCCAGCGCGCGGACCACGTCGCGCGATGGCTGGAACACGCACAGCCCGACATCCTGGTTCTGCAGGAGACGAAATGCGAGGCGCACGCCTTCCCGCACGAGCGGTTCGCGCCGCTCGGCTACCGCAGCGAGGCGGTCGGGCAGAAGGCGTATAACGGGGTTGCCGTGCTGGCGCGGGTGCCGTTCTCGGTGACATGCCGGGCGCTCTCGGCGCTGCCGCAGGACGACGCGCAGGCCCGCTACATCGAGATCGACGCCGAGGGGCTGCATGTCGGCGGCCTGTACCTGCCGAACGGCAATTCCGGCGGCGAGGCCGGCTATGCCTACAAGCTGGCATGGATGGAGGCGCTGCGGGCGCGGGCCACGCATCTGCTGGACGACGACGTGCCGTTGGCGCTGCTGGGCGATTTCAACGTCTGCCCGACGGACGAGGATTTCGCGCCGGGCAGTCTGCCGGCCACCGACGCGCTGCTGCGGCCGGAGACGCGGGCGCGGTTCCGCGCATTGCTCTGGCTCGGCCTGACCGATGCGGTGCGTGCCCTGCATCCGACAGGCCCGGTGTATACCTTCTGGGACTATCAGGCCGGCGCCTGGCAGCGCGATCTGGGCCTGCGCATCGATCACGCGCTGCTCTCGCCTACACTGGCCGAGCGGCTGGTCTCGGCGGTGCCGGATCGCGAGGAGCGGGCGCAGCCGCAGCCATCCGATCACGTGCCGCTGGTGATCGAACTGGCGGCGGCATAGCAGCAACCCGGAGTTCCCCTATGCAGCATCGCCCGCTCGGCCGTTCCGGCCTGTCCATCCCAAAGCTCATGATCGGCGGCAACGTGTTCGGCTGGACCGCCGATCAGGCGGCCTCGCACCGTCTGCTGGACGCAATGGTGGAGGCCGGGCTGGTGGCGATCGACACCGCCGATGTGTATTCCGCCTGGGCATCGGGTCATCGCGGCGGCGAGAGCGAGACGGTGATCGGCGACTGGCTGGCCAGGAGCGGCAAGCGCGACTGGGTGGTGATCGCCACCAAGGTCGGCTCGCCGATGCCCGACGGACGAGGCCTGTCGCGGGCCTGGATCACGCGCGCCGTGGACGCTTCGCTGCGGCGGCTGCGGACTGACCGCATCGACCTCTATCAAGCACATCAGGATGACTCGAGCGTGCGACTGGAGGAGACGCTGGACGCCTTCGCCGGGCTGATCCGCCAGGGCAAGGTGCGCGCGATCGGCGCCTCCAACTATAGCGCCGAACGGCTGCGTGAGGCGCTGGAGGTGAGCGCCCGCCTGGGCCTGCCACGCTACGAGTTGCTGCAACCGCACTACAATCTGGTCGAGCGCGGCGAATTCGAGGGGAAAATGGCGGAGCTGTGCCGCGCCGAAGGCCTCGGGGTGATTCCGTATTTCGCGCTGGCAGCGGGGTTTCTGACCGGCAAATACCGATCGGAGGCGGATCTGGCCAAGAGCCCGCGCGGCGAGGGCGCGCGCAAATACCTGAACGACAAGGGCCGCCGCGTGCTCGCGGCACTCGACGCAGTGGCCGTACGGCGGGTAGCGACACCTGCCCAGGTGGCACTGGCCTGGCTGATGGCCCGGCCCGGCATCACCGCGCCAATCGCCAGCGCCACGACGCTCGAGCAGCTCCATGATCTGGTGCAGGCAGCACGGCTGGAGCTGGGCCGCGAGGACATCGAGATGCTGGACCAGGCGAGTGGTGGCCGATTGCCCGCTTAGCGCAGCCCGACAATGTAGTTATCCTCAGATCGAATAGTCCGGCTGCGGCAGCGACTGGTCCATCGTCAGCGCCGGCAAATCCGTCAGGCGCGCACCCACCGGCCGGGCCGGCACGCCGACGACCGTCGTATAAGCCGGCACGTCCTCCAGCACGATGCTGCCGGCCCCCACTTTCGAGCCTTCGGCCACCTCGATGTTGCCCAGCACCTTGGCCCCTGCCCCCAGCAGCACGCCACGGCGGATCTTGGGATGGCGGTCGCCGCATTCCTTGCCGGTGCCGCCCAGGGTCACGCCTTGCAGGATCGACACGTCATCCTCGATCACCGCCGTCTCGCCCACTACCAGCCCGGTGCCGTGATCGACCATCACCCCGCAGCCGATGCGCGCGGCGGGGTGGATGTCCATGGCGAACACCTCGCTCATGCGCGACTGGATGTAGCGCGCCAGATCGTGCCGGCCCTGGCGCCACAGCGCATGGCCGACACGATAAGCCTGCAAGCCCTGGAAACCCTTGAAAAACAGGAACGGCGTAGCGAGGTCCGCCGAGGCCGGATCCCGGTCGCGCACGGCCAGCAGATCACGCGCCGCGGCGTTCAGCACACCCGGCGCATGGGCGAAGATCTCGTGCATCAGCCGGGCCAGGGCCGCCGCCGGCAGGTCCGGGTCGCCGAGCTTGTCGGCCAGGCGATGCGCCAATGCCTCGGCATAGCTGGCGTGGCGCAGCAAGGCATGCGTCATCGCCTGGGCCAGCAGACTATCGCGTTCCGCCGCCTCGATCCCCTCGCGCCGCAGCGTCGCCCAGAGCCCGTCCAGCACCGAAGCGGGGATGATCTCGGCGCAGAGCAGATAGCCGGTATCGGGGCCTGGGGTCACGGGCGGTGCTCCGTCTAGCCGCAGCAAGATGGGGAGAACCGCCCGGCAGCGCCAGCCCTGGCAGCCGACGAACCTAAGCCGGCACTAGCGCCAGTGGCCGGGTACCCACACCCAGGCACCGCCGCGCATGGCCCAGTGTTCCGGAACCCAGGCGGTGTAGCGCGCCGGCCGCAGCACGTAGTGACCGCGCTTCCAGTCATATCGGGCGCCGTCCCAGTGCCAGTGGCCTGCCACCCAGACGTCCTGCGCACCCGGCGGCGGCGGCACCTGTTCCGCGCGCGGCGGAGGTAGCGGGGCGTAGGTGGGTTGGGCCAGGACCGGCCCAGCCAAGCCACCGAGCAGAGCGAGCGCGCCGAGAGTGGCGCGGAACGAACGATGCATGGGACACAATCTCCTTCAACCAACGGCGACAGAATGCGCAACTCCACCCTGCCGTTCCTCGGCGGCGACGTTACCATCAGGTGAGCACCGAGCAAATTTGCGCAACAGAGGGGACGCAACGCCGATGCGTGATGCTCAACCCGGCTGACCGCCATGCGCCGGGACGGCACGCCTGCCCGCGATGGCGGGACAGCTCGCCGCCGTGCCTGTGGTCGCCCCGCACTGGCCCTCGCTTCGCGCTTCCATCGCTCCGGGGCGCTGGTGTTCGGCTGCGGCCTATCTGGGCGGCAGGCGGCGCTGTGAGGCGTGAACACCGCATGGTCGGCAATGGTCGGCATCTTGCTGGCCGCGCTGTATACGCCCATCTGGACGACCGCCATCGTGACCGACCGTGACTTAGCTTTCTTTCGCGGTGGCGACGGTGCTGTCGCTGGCGTTCTGGCGCGTACCGCCCTGGCTCGTGGTCCTGCTTGGGGGCCACGGCCGCCGGTCTGCTGCTGCCTTCAATGTAATCATCCTCGGAACGGACACATCCATGCGCTACAACCAACTTGGCCGCACGGGCCTCTATGTCTCCGAACTGTGCCTCGGCACCATGACCTTCGGCGGCAGCGTCGGCGGCATGTACGCGCATATCGGCGACCTGCAACAGACGCAGGTGGACGGCATCTTGCGCACCGCGCTCGATCACGGCATCAATTTCATCGACACTGCCGACGTGTACTCGATGGGCGAATCCGAGCAGCTGCTGGGCAAGTCGCTGCGCAATCTGGGTGTCCTGCGCAGCGACGTGGTGATCGCGACCAAGGTGCATGGCGTAATGGGACGCGGCCCGAACGACCGTGGCGCCAGCCGCGCGCACATCATGGATGGCGTTCGGCGCAGTCTGGAACGCCTGCAACTCGATCACATCGACCTCTATCAGATCCACGGTAACGACGCGATCACGCCGCTCGAAGAAACGCTGCGGGCGCTGGACGACCTGGTACGGCAGGGGCTGGTACGCTATGTCGGCGCGTCGAACTGGGCGGCATGGCGGCTGATGAAGGCGCTGGGCCTGTGCGAGCGGCACGGCTGGGCGCGGCCGGACAGCCTGCAGGCGTACTACACCATCGCCGGACGCGATCTGGAGCGCGAGATAGCACCATTGCTCACCAGCGAAGGCGTGGGGCTGATGGTCTGGAGCCCGCTGGCCGGCGGCCTGCTGTCCGGCAAGTTCGGGCCGGGGGCTAACGGGCCGGAGGGGGCCCGGCGTGCCAGCTTCGATTTCCCGCCGGTCAATCGCGACCGCGCCTGGGCCTGCGTCGCGGAAATGCGCGAGATTGGCAACGCGCATGGCGTGTCGGTAGCGCGCGTGGCGCTCGCCTGGCTGCTGGCCAAGCCCTGGGTCAGCTCCATCATCGTCGGCGCCCGGACCAACGAGCAACTGGCCGACAACATTCAGGCCACGACGCTGCATCTCTCCGAGGACGAGATGCAGCGTCTCGACGCGGTCAGTGTGCTGCCGCCGGAATATCCGGGCTGGATGATCGAGCGGCAAGCGCCCCGTCGGCTGCCGGAGCCGTTCGCACCGGGCTGAGACTCTCGCGAGCGCGCGAAATAGCGGCTAACGTCGATCCGACCGGGAAATCAGACCGGCGTGGTCGGGCAGGAGCAGCGGCGTGGCGATCGACAATCCCCCGAACGGGACTCCCGCGATGCGCGGACGGCCACCCTCGCTGCTCGACGCGCTCATTCCGGTCGTGGCGTTGCTGATCCTGCTGATCACTTCCTTCGTGTTGTTCGGCGATGCCGCCTCGTACGGACCGAACCAGATCGCCCTGCTCACTTGCGGGCTGATCGGGATTGCCGTCGCGATCAAGAACGGAGTGCCGTTCGAGGGGCTGCGCGCGGCAACACTGGAAGGTGTCGCCTCCGGGATCGGCGCCATTTTCATCCTGCTGGCAGTCGGCGCGCTGATCGGCACCTGGGCGATGAGCGGGACCATCGTGGCGATGGTCTATTACGGCATGGAGATCCTGAGCCCGCATTATTTCTACGCCTCGTCGGCGCTGCTATGCGCGGTCGTTGCATTCAGCATCGGCAGTTCCTGGACCACCGCCGGCACGCTGGGCATCGGACTGATGGGCATCGCCGCAAACATGGGCCTGTCGCCCGCCATCACCGCGGGTGCCGTGATCTCCGGCGCCTATTTCGGCGACAAGGGTTCGCCCCTGTCCGACACCGTCAACCTCACCACGGCCGCAACCGGCTCCGAGTTGTTCCGGCTCGTCCGGGAGGGGTTCTGGACTTCGATCCCGGCACTCCTGCTGAGCCTGGCCCTGTTCGCCATGCTCGGTTCGTCGGGCAATATCGACGTCTCCGGAACCCTTAGCGGCCTCCAGCAACATTTCCACGTCTCGCTGTGGTCGTTCGTTCCCCTGGTGTTTGTGCTGGCCCTGGCGCTGCTGCGCATGTCGCCTTTCATCACCATCTTTCTCGGCGCGCTGCTCGGCGGCGTGCTGGCGGTGGTGATGAACCCGCATGCAGTGGTCGCCCTGGCCGCCGATCCCTCGCTACCCACACCTGTCGCCCTGCTCAAGGGCGTCTGGTCGGCGCTGGCGAACGGGCACCGCATCGACACCGGCGAACCGGCGATCGACACGCTGCTCTCCCGCGGCGGCATGGCGAGCATGCTCTCCACCGTCTGGCTCATCATCACTGCCCTTGCGTTCGGCGCAGTAGTCGAGCATGCCGGGCTGCTCGCCCGCCTCGTCGATCCGATCGTGCATCGCGCGCGCAGCACCGGCGCGCTGATCGTGGCGGTCGTGGCGAGCTGCATCGTGACCAACATCGTCGCGGCCGATCAGTACATCGCCGTCGTGCTGCCGGGACGCATGTTCAAGATGGAGTTCTCGCAGCGCGGCCTCGCACCCGTGGTGCTGTCGCGGGCGCTGATCGACACCGCCCCGGTGACCTCGGCATTGATCCCGTGGAATAGCTGCGGCGCCTACATGGCCGCGACGCTGGGCGTTGCCACGCTCAGCTACGCACCGTTCGCATTTCTCTGTCTGCTGAGTCCGCTGCTCACCATCGTCATCGGCTTTCTCGGCATCCGCATGGTGCGGATCGATCCTACCGCCGTGCCGGTGTCACGCGCGTCGGCGTGACGCGCCAACCCTTCGCTACTTGAATTCGGGCATCGCCAGAAGCGAGTCCGTGGTGGCTCCCGGCAGCACGATTCTGGTGCCAGGAGGCCCGCCTTCGGGCTGCACCGCAGCCGCGGCGTCAGTCGAGGCCAGGTGGGCGGTGCCGAACGGTCCGGTGATGCCGGGCGCCGCGGTGCCAAGGACGCCAAATCCGGCCACGACATCCACCGGCCCCGGACTCGCCGCGAATCGCAACTGCCCGTACGGAACCGCGATCAGCTTGTGACCCGCTGGCGAGCCGGCGACCGAAACCACCACCTGCGAGACTGTCCCGCTGGCCCCGGTGACGACACGATCGATCGTCCCCAGGCTCTGGCCCGACTCTGCGTGGATGGTGACCCCGACGAGCTGGACTGGCTGCATCGCCGCGGAGGTGCTCCCCTCCGTCGCTGGCGATTGTTGCGCAATGGCGGCCCCGGCGATCAGGAGCACGCCCGCCGCCAGGATCGCAACCATGCGTGCTTGCGTCATGTGCCCTCCGCGTTGATCCCCCGCCCTAGAACTCCACCGCGTCGCGGATGATCGGACAGGTCATGCAATGCCCGCCGCCTCGACCGCGGCCAAGTTCGGCGCCGACGATCGTCACGACCTCGATCCCCTCCTTGCGCAGCGCCGTGTTGGTGTGCGTGCTGCGGTCATAGGCCACCACCACGCCGGGCGAGAGGCAGACCATGTTGTTGCCGCTGTCCCATTGCGCGCGCTGCGCGGCATAGGGATTGCCGCCAGTCTCGACCACGCTTTGCCAGCCCGACACCGGTGAATGGAAGACCGGCCAGACCCAGGCCCAGAATCGCCGCCGGCAGCAGCACCAACCAGGGGCGCATCCTCCGGCTCACACCGGCCACACCGATCGCAAGAAACAGCGATCCCTTCACCAGCACGTGACACGCCGCATAGAATGCCACCGGCGCCGCCGCGCCGCCGTCGCCCGCGCCGAGTGCCGCGCCGAGCACGGTCGCGATGAATCCCATCTGGCTGACGCTCGAATAGGCCAGGACGGTCTTCGGGCTGTCCTGCGTGATCCCGACCGCGACGCCCCAGAAGGCGCCGAGCAGCCCGACCACGATCAGCACGTCGCCCCAGAACGGCAGCGCGGCGGAAAACGGCAGGAACCGGATCAGGCCGATCACCCCGGCCTTGACCGCGGCACCGCTCAGCACGGCGGCGGCCGGAATCGGCGCCGCGCGATAGGATAGCGGCATCCAGACATGCAGCGGCAGCAGCGCGATCTTCGCCCCGAAACCCGCGATCAGCAGCGCCATGATCGGGTCGCGCCAGGGCGAACCCGGCAGCGCCGTCACGGCGTCACGGATCAGCAGGCGCTCCCCGGGCGTGGTTGCCGCCAGCAGCACCAGCCCCATCAGCAGCAGCGTCTCGCCCAGGATCGCGAAGCCTACATAGACGCCGCCGGCCCGCCATGCGCGCGGCGTGAAGGCGTCGACGACGAGGCCCCAGGCGGCGAGACTGACCAGGCAATAGGCGAGAAAGAAGCTCGCCATATCGGCGGCCAGAAAGACGCCCACGCTGCCGGTCAGCGTCAGCAGCCAGAACACCGCGAACCGCCCGCCATCCGGCCTGCCGTCCAGATAGCTCCTTGCATACGCACCGGCGGCGATCCAGAGCAGCGAGGCCGCCCCGAGCAGCATCGCCCCGGGCAGGTCGAGTGCCAGTGTCACGCGCGCCAGGGACCAGTCCAGCACCAAGGGCGGGGTGCCGCGCGCGAGCAGGGCCGCAACCAGCGCCGGAATCGGCGCGAGCCAAAGCAGCCCCACCATGCGGTCGCGACCGCGCCGCCACAGGCAGGCGAGCAGCAGTACCGAGGGGCGTGGCCGGACCTGCCGCGAGCAGCACGGACGCGATCATCGGAAGCCGACCACGGCCGCCTCGGGGCGGCCGATCTGCAACAGATGAAACGGCCTGAGCGGCATCAGGCCGAGCAGCACCGAGGCCACCGCCAGCGCCAGCACCACCGCCTGGCGGCTGCGCGGGATCACAGCGCGCAGAGTCAGCCTTTCCTCGGCATCCGCCATCGCCTGCGCGAGCACCCGGAATACATAGCCGCCGGCAAGCAGTCCACCGACCAGGATCACCACCGCCCACCACCACTGGCCGGCGGCGGTGGCAGCGGTCAGCAGCAGCCATTTCGCGACGAACCCGCCGCTCGGCGGCACGCCCATCAATGACAACCCGCCGAGTGCGAAGGCGATGACAGTCATCGGCAGAGCCCGCCCCATGCCGCGCAGCTCGGCGATTCGGTCATGGCCCAGCGCCTCGGCGATCAGCCCGGCGGCCATGAACATCGCGGCCTTGGCGACCGCGTGCGACACCGCCTGGAGGATGCCCCCGGTCCAGGCCCCGGCGCTCCAGAACTGTGCGGCCGCACCGCCCGCGGCCAGCGGGAACATCAGGAACAGATAGCCGATCTGCGCGACCGTCGAGTAGGCGATCAGCAGCTTCAGCCGCGCCTGGCGCAGCGCCACCACGCTGCCGACCACGATGGCGGCACTGCCCAGGGCCGCCAGCACCTGTGCCGAATCCTGGGTCGCCACCGCCGGGATCACGAAGAACCACAGGCGAACGGTCAGGAAGAACGACCCCTTGACCACCAGCGCCGAGAGCACGGCACTTGCCGCCGGCGGGGCGCCGGCATGGGCGGGCGGCAGCCAGAGATGCAGCGGGAACAGCGCGGTCTTGGCCAGCAGCCCCGCCGTCATCAGCGCCAGCCCCGCGTAGCTCACGGTCGCGGGCTGGATGCGGGCGTGCAGCAGGCCGATATCCAGCGTGCCATAGGCGCCGTAGAGCAGTACCGCCCCCAGCAGATAGAGCACCGAGCCCAGCAGCGCGAACAGCAGGTAACGCAGGGCGGCGGCAAGGGTCTCGGGGCGTCCGTCGAGGCAGACCAGGGGCACCGCGGCGAAGGTCAGCAGCTCCAGCGCCACGTAGAGATTGAACAGGTCATTGCCGAGGAACACCGCATTCAGCGCGCCCGACACCGCCAGCAGCAGCGTCCAGAACACCAACGTCACGCGGCGTTCGGGCGCCCCTGGCGGGGTACGAAAAGTCGAGCGCGCGAACAATGCGACGGCGCACAGCACCACCGCACTGGTCACCATCATCACCGCCGAGAATCCGTCGGCGCGCAACGTGATGCCGAGCGGCGGCGCCCAGCCGCCCACATGATAGACGAGGGCCTGCCCCGACCGCCACATGCGCCCGGCGATCAGCAGTGCGACCACGAGTTCGACGGGCAGGAGCACCAGGGCGAGGGCCTCCGCGCGGCGTCCCCCCAGTATCAGCGACAGCAGCACGCCCGCCACCGGCAGCATGATCGCGCACACCAGCAGAAAACCGCCGACGGTCGCGGGATCGACGAGGTCCGTTGTGCCAGCCATCAGGCCGGCGGGTCGGTGCGCAGCGAAGCCCGGCCGGTTTCCCCGAGCAGCCGCATCACCAGGGCTACAGCCAGCGCGGTGGCCGAAAAGGCGACGACGATTCCGGTGATGACCAGCGCCTGCGGCACCGGGTCGCCGCCCGCCCCGGCCGTGGCACCCCTGCGGGCGATCACGCCGAACAGCAGGAACACCCCGCTGCCGAGCAGGTTGAAGGCGAGGATCTTGCGCAGCGGCTGCGGATGCACGATCAGGCCGTACAGGCCGAATCCCGCCAGCCCGGCTCCGCACAGCCCGAACAATGTTGCGGCGCTCATGGCGGGGGCGCCCGTTCCGGTGGCCCCGCAACCAGCAGACCCACGATGACTGCGATGGAGAGCGTCAGCACGATCTCCACGACAACGATCAGCGGCTTCGCATAGGCCGCCGGATAGGCAAGGAACGAACCGGCCAGGGGAAAGCCCGCGAACGCCACGACGAGGAACACCACCGGCCCCGCGACCAGTACGAGCCGCAGCCAGCGCGCCCCGATGGGCGGCGCATCGACCGGCCCGCTTCGCATGGCCAGTATCCACATGGCGGCCAGGATCGCCGCAGCCTGGAAGGCCCCGCCGGGATCGGTGGCCCCCACCCACAGCAGGTGGATCGCGACGACGATGCCGATCGGCGGCAGCACCCGCGCCAGAAAGGCCAACACGCCGTCCGCATCGGCCGGGTGCCGTTTGCCTGGCCTGCCGCCCCAGAGTGGGTCCGGTGTGACCGACCACACGCCGAGCAGCGCCAGCAGCAGCACCACCTTTTCCAGCAACGTGTCGAAGCCGCGATAGTCGATCAGGACGGCGGTGACCGGATTGGTGATCCCCGCCGGCATGTTGGCGACTGCCGCATGGGCGAGAGTCGGGGCAGGATCGGGCAGCAGCAGCACGGCGGCAGCCAACGCCGCCGCCACCAGCGCGCAGAACACCGCCGCCACGACCCGCAAGGCCAGCGCTGGGAGTTGCTCAGACCCCTCCGTGGCACGCAGGCGCACGGCCGCACCCAACAGCAGGACTCCTGTGGCGGCGCCGCCGATCGCCGACTCGGTCAGCGCCACGTCCACTGCCTGCAGCCGCACCCAGGCCACGGACAGCAGCAGGCCATAGGCGACAAAGGCCACCGCGGCGGCGAAGCTCTGTCGCAGGGTCTCGATCCAGAAGGCGATGGCCAGCAGCAGCAGGACCAGGACGACGTCGAACGCCAGGGCGGCACTCATGCGCCGCTACTCATGCACCGCTCCGGCCGCGCCGTGCCGCGTGGGCGATGAGCTGTGTCACCGTGGCCCCCGCCAACTGCGTCAGCAGCCAGACGGCGACGAGCTTGAGGGCGTAAAGCGGTCCCGTCGCCTGCGCCAGCAATCCCAGCACGATCAGGCCGAGCCCGAGATTGTCCGCTTTGGTCAGCGCATGCAGCCGGGTAAGCGAATCGGGGAAGCGCAGCAGTCCGACCGTGCCCGCCAGAAAGAAGAAAGCGCCGGCGCAGACGGCGACGACCGTGAAAATGTCCAGGGCGAGTTTCATGTGCCGCCGGCCTGCCCGGCACCGTCGGGGTCGGACTCGGAGATGCCCTGCACGAAAGCCGCCGAGGCGAAGGCCGCGAGCAGGGCCAGGACCAGCGCCACATCGACGATCGCGCGCGACCCGGTTGCCGCGGCCAGCAGCAGCAATGCAGCGGTTCCGCCGGAGCCCAGCAGCTGCGCTGCCATGACGCGGTCCACGTCCTCTGGCCCGCGCAGGATGCGCAGCAGCCCCACCGCCACCATCCCCAGCACGAACGTTGCAGCCGCCAGCAGGAACTCAGTCACCGGCCCGACTGCCAAATGCCCGTTTCAGCCGCGCCTCGTCCGCGTCCAGCGCGGCGGCCACGGGCTGGCCGACATCGAGGCAGTGGATGAGCAGCCGCCCGTTCGCATCGAACCCGGCCGGTAGCGTCCCGGGCATCAGACTCTCGAACGCGCAGAATGCGCTGCGGACCGGCCCCTGGGGAACACGGACCGTGCAGGCCACCAAACCCGGCCGCAAACGGGGCCGGGGTTGGAGCGCGCGCCACGCGACATCCGCACCGGCGATGGCCGATTGTCCCATGAAGCGAGCCACGACCCCGATCACGGCGAGCGGTCGCGGCCGCCAGGTACCGGGCGCCAGCAGGCGGAGGCTCGTCCAGGTCGCGATCAGCGCGGCCACCACCCCCACCGGAAGATCGGCCGGGCTCGCGCCGGAGATGACCAGCCATAGACCGAAGAACGCGGCGGCCCGTGCTGCCACGCGCTGCCAGCCGACACCGACCTGATTGCCGGGAAGACTCACCGAGGAGCGCGCGGCTGTGTCGAACATGGCGCGACCATAACAGTTTCCGGGCGCCGTTTTCCACACGGGATGCACGATCGTCACTCGGCCGGCACGCGCTCCGCCACCGCGATCGCGCGCTCCCGCAGGAATAACCTGGCTCTCTCCTCGCCATCCGCGATCAGCCGCTCGATGTTGGCGGCGCTGCGGTCGATCTTGCTCTCGAAATCCAATGTGTCCTGCAACGCCGCCGACATTTCGATGCAGGGGATGTGATAGGGCCTGTCCGAGTCGGTCCGGAACGATTTGGGAAGGCGAATCGGCGCGCGGATGTCGAGATGCGCCAGGAACTCGGGACGGAACGCATCGGCCAGCAGCATGTCGTTCAGCATCTCCAGATGCCGCAACTGCTGAAACAAAGAGATATTGCCCTCCAACTGATTGCGACGGTCGAGGATGTCGTCGGGTTGCACCGGCACCGTGGCACGGGTCGTCGGATTGATCTTGATCAGCCAGATCTCCTCCGGCACGTTCTCCGCCCCGACGCTCGACGGACGGATCAGCTCCTGCACCGGCGGATTGTCGGAAAACAGCCCGTCCCAATAGGCATCCCCGTCGATTTCCACCGCCGGAAAGATGTTGGGCACCGCGCACGACGCCAGGATGTGCTCCGCGCGGATCGGCTCGCGGACCGAGATGAACTTCGCGAGCTTGCCGGTGGTGACGTTGGCCGCGCCCACCATCAGGACCGGCCGCTTGGCGCGCGGCCCCCAGGACGCGATCTCCTCGAAATCGAGATGACGCCTCAGCAGCGCATCGAAACTCCGGAAATGCTCGCGATGACCGGCCGTGGCGAACTCCGCCGCCGCCTGCACCATCGGCGCCGCGGGGCTCAGCTGGAAAGTCGGCAGCAGGCCGCGATTGGCCATCCGCAGCGAGTCCACGACGAAGCGATTGAACGCCTGCTCGACCCAGCCCTGGGCGGTGTTGTCGCGCCAGAACCGCATCAGGCGGCCCCAGGCGGGAGTTTCGTCCTTCTCCAGCGCGAACCACAGCAGCGCGGCACAGACGGCACCGCCGGACGTGCCGCTGATGCTGACGATCTCGAACTCGTCCCTGATCCCGGCCTCGCACAATGCCTTCAGCGCGCCGGCCGTGAAGGCGGTCTGACTGCCGCCGCCCTGGCACGCAATCGCGATCTTCGTCCTGCTCATCGTGGTCCGCGCCATTCATTCACCTTCAGTAACAGCATTGCGCGTCAGAACGAGCCAAGAACGGTGCCGAGGCCGATGACCGCCGCGAGCGCCAGGAGAGCGCCCACGATCGCCACCATGACAATGTCGAGATAGCTCTCGCGATGGGTCGATCCGCATACCGCGAGCAGCGTCACCACCGCACCGTTATGCGGCAGGCTGTCGAGCGTGCCCGACCCGATCACGGCGACCCGGTGCATCAGCGCCGGATCGATGCCGGTCTCGGCGGCGATGCGCATATAGGTGCTACCCAGCGCGTCGAGCGCGATCGTAAGCCCGCCCGACGCGGAGCCGGTCAGGGCGGCCAGCACGTTTGTCGCCACGGCGAGCGAGACAAGCGGGCCGCCCTCGATGGATAGCACCCAGTCGCGCACCAGCCCGAAGGCCGGCAGGGCCGCCACCACCGCGCCGAAACCCACGAGGCTCGCCACGCTGACGGCCGGCAGCACGGAGGCATTGGCGCCCGCATCCATGCTCTCGCGCAGCCCGGGGAGGCGTCCGCGATTGAGCAGGACCACCGCCAGGATGGCGGCCGCAAGGGCGACGATGACCGACCAGACGCCGCCCACGGCGGCGAGCGACGTGTTGCCCCAGCGCGGCTCGGCCAGGAACGACACGTCGAGGCGCGGCAACACGACGAGTGACATGGCGAAGTTGACGACCACGACCACGATGAGCGGCAGGATGGCGGCCGCGACGGAGGGCGGGGTGCGGCTGGGCCGGCCGTGATGGATCTCGGCAGGATCGAACTCGTGCGCGGTGGTCGCACGCTCGCGCACCAGCAGATCGTCCGCCGCTTGATCCGCGGCGATGCCGGCCTCGCCGCCAAAACCCTCGCCGGCGCGGCGGGCCGAGGCTTCGGCGCGACCGAGCCACCACAGGCCGAAGCCCAGCATGATGGCCGAGGCGATGATGCCAAGGCCTGGTGCGGCGAGCGGTGTGGTGCCGAAGAACGGCATCGGGATCGCATTCTGGATCGCCGGTGTTCCGGGCAGGGCCGACATCGTGAAGGTGGAGGTGCCGAGCGCGATCGCCGCGGGCATCAGCCGACGCGGAATGGCCGCCTGCCGGAACAGTGCCTGAGCCATAGGCGCAAGCACGAAAAACGCGACGAACAGACTGACGCCGCCATAGGTGACGAGCGCGCCCGCCAGCACGACCGCGAGGATCGCCCGGCGCTCGCCCAGGCGCCGCGTGATGAAGCCCGAAATGACGCTCACCGAGCCGCTGTCGTCCATCAGCTTGCCGAACAGGGCGCCCAACAGGAACAGCGGAAAGAACTGCGCCAGGAAACGCGCGGCGCTGCCCATGAAGGTCTGGGTCCAATGCGCGAGCAGCGGCTCGCCCGCGAAAATCGCTGCGATCAGGGCCGCGGCGGGCGCCAGCAGAAGAACGCTCCATCCCCGGAACGCAAGCCAAACGAGCAGCGCCAGCCCAAGCAGGATCCCGAGAAGCCCCATCGCCCTATGCCACGGGCAATCGTGGACCAGGAACAATGGAGGAACGGCAGCCAGACGGTCGCATGTTGGTCACCGAACAGTCCTGCAGCGTGGGGACGTCGTTCGGCCATCCTACAGGGAAGCAGGGGCTGTGTCACACCCGCCCTGTCCGACGGCTGCGCGCGTCACGAGCGACTGCGTGAAGCGGCGGCACGGCACAGGTGGTTTCAGGAAGTGGTCAGGAACGATTCGCCCGGCTGTGCAACATCGCATCGAACGCCGCGAACACCCGACGCATCTGCGCCGGCTTGTACGGGAACAAATCCGGCGGGTCCATCAGATGCACGATGCCGGCCACCGCCGCCTCGAACACCAGCAAGCGGCCATCCGCCAGCTCCGCGCAGTCGATCTGGAAGTAATCGAGTCCCGCCCAGTCGCACAATGCGGCGAAGGCTCTCGCGTGGCGGAGGGCGAAACCGCCGTCGAACTCGGTCATCGCCCTCGCCTCGTCGGCCCGCCGCTCCGGATGTTCAGCCATGCCGGCGTTCAGATAGTGGACCATCCAATGCGGAGAGCTGGCCTGATGGCAGAGAAACGGGGCGCCGTCGATAAACGCCACACGCGACTTGCGGAACAACCCGTCCGCGCTGCGGTAATCCGCGAATTCGGTGGCGAAGAACTCGTCCGCGTTGCTGCGCGCGAGATAGGATGCCAGATCCGTGCCGCTCCCGATCTTCTCCAGCTCCTCCCCGGCATGAGAGGCAACCGGCCGGATCAGGATCGCCACGCCCGAATCCAGCAGCCCCACTCGATCGGCGCCCGCCAGATGCCGCTCGATCTCGCTGCGCCCAAGCCGCAGCGCCGGCGGGGAATAGATGCCCGGCATGTCGGCGAAGCCGCACGCAAGCGCGTCGCGGGACAGGCGCGCGATCGCGGCGGGGTCGTTCAGCACCGGGCGGGGCCACGCGGCACAAAGCGAACGCAGGCGCCGCAATGTTGCCGGCTCGCACTCGCTCGCGGCAACGAAGGCCACATCGTGATCGGGCAGCCAGTCCGGCAGGGGCCGCTCCGGCGGCACGAACAACAAATCGAGCCGAACATCCAGGTGGCGCGTGATGAAATCGAGCGGCGTGTTGACCATCAGCGTGCCGGGCGCCAACAGCGCCAGCAGCCGCAGCGGACGCGCCGAACCGGATGGCGGGTCATCAGCGACCCGGAATAGCTGGCACGCCTCCAGCGCCCGCGCCTGCAATTCGGCCGCCTCGGCGGCACGGAAATGCAGCGCGTTGGCCCACGACCGATCCAGCAGCAGCGCCGCCTGCTCGGCCGGGCTGTGCGCGTCGCGATCCAGAAAGGCCAGGAGATCGTCCAGACCGGGCCGCGCATAGGCACGATGCGCGAGTGCCGCCACGCCATGCACGAATGGCGGCGCAAGGTCCGGATGCACAGCGGGAACACGCTCCGGCGCAGCGATCGGGCCGAGATGCAAAGGGGCCTCCCCGATGACGAACGGGGAGTATCGCGGGCGCTGGTGAACGCCGGGCTAAGAAACGGGGCGCGGGCCTGACTCAGTCCGCGAACACCACCGTCTTGTGCCCGTTCAGGATCACCCGATCCTGCAAATGCATCCGCACCGCGCGCGCCAGCACCCGGCGCTCGATGTCGCGGCCCTTGCGCACCAGATCGTCGGGCGTGTCGCGGTGGCTGATGCGCTCCACGTCCTGCTCGATGATCGGCCCCTCGTCCAGATCGGCCGTCACGTAATGCGCGGTGGCACCGATCAGCTTCACGCCGCGCTGATGCGCCTGGTGGTACGGCTTCGCACCCTTGAAGCCGGGCAGGAACGAGTGGTGGATGTTGATGCAGCGGCCCGAAAGTTTGGCGGCCAGCCCGTCGGACAGGATTTGCATATAGCGCGCCAGCACCGCCAGCTCGGCGCTCGGTCTCGCGCATCAGCTCCCAGATCCGGGTCTCCTGCTCCATCTTGGTATCGCGCGTGACCGGCAGGTGATGGAACGGGATTCCGTCGAGGTCGAGATGCGCGTAGGTCTCGCGCGCATGATTGCTGATGATGCCCACCACGTCCATCGCCAGCTCGCCGATGCGCCATCGATACAGCAGGTCGGCGAGGCAATGGTCGAACTTCGAGGCCAGCAGCATCACCCGCTGCCGCTCGCCCTGCCCGCGCATCCGCCAGCTCATGCCGAAGCGCTCGGCCACCGCCCCGAAACCCTCGCGCACCGCCTCCAGCGAGACGCCCTCGCCCACCGAGTTGACCACGACGCGCATGAAGAAGTGCTTGGTCTCGGTGTCGTCGTATTGCTGCGCGTCGAGGATGTTGCAGCCGGCCTCGAACAGATAGGTCGAAACGGCGGCGACGATGCCCGGCCGGTTGCGGCAGGACAGGGTCAGGACGGATTGGTTGGCCACGACGGCGACGCTCATGTCGCGAGCCGCGCCAGCGCCGCGTCAAGCCGGGCGATATCCGCCCGTGCCGCGGCCAGACGCTCACGATTTTCCTCGACCACTTCCGGCTTCGCCCGTGCCACGAACTCGGCATTTTCCAGCTTGCGTACCATTGTCTCTGCTTCCTTGGCTGCCTTCGCGCGTTCGCGCGACAGTCTTGCTTGTTCGGCGTCGAGGTCGATCAGTCCCGCCAGGGGCAGCACGATGGTCGCCTCGTCGAGCACCGCCTGCACCGAGCCTTTCGGCATCGCGCCATTCAGCTTCCCGAAGCTTGCGGCGCGCGCCAGGCGCGCGATCGCCTCGCTCCATCGCTCGCCGCGCGCCATATTCTCGGCCGTCGCATCCTTCAGCAGCACAGGTGCCCGCACCGAGGGCGGCACGTTCATCTCGCTGCGCACGGCGCGCACCTCGCCGATCAGGCGCACCACCCAGTCGAGTTCCGCGCGGGCGGGACCGGCATCGGTGATCGCGAAATCGCCGGGCCAGGGCGCGCGAATCAGGCTGCCCGTCTCGCCGTAGTCCAGATCGTCCCACAACGCCTCGGTCACGAACGGCATGACCGGGTGCAGCAGCCGCAGGATCACACCCAGAACATAGGCGGCGACACCGCGCAACTCGATCGCATCGGCGCCCGCGAGGCCGGGCTTGGCCAATTCCAGGAACCAGTCACAGAACACGTTCCAGACGAAGCGGTAGCAGGCCTGCGCGTACTCGTCGACACGATAGGCCGCCAACGCCGCATCCGCCTCGGCGATGGCCGTGCGCGTCTCGGCCAGCAGCCAGCGCGACAGCGGCAGCGTCGCACGCGCCGGATCGAACCCGGCATCCGGCAGCGCCCGGTTCATTTCACAGAACCGGGCGGCGTTCCACAGCTTGGTGACGAAGCTGCGAGAGGTCTCGACGCGCGCGGGACCGAGCTTGATGTCGCGTCCCGGACCGGTCAGTGCAGCGATGGAAAAGCGCAGCGCGTCGGTGCCGAAACGGTCGATCAGGTCCAGCGGGTCGATCACGTTGCCACGGCTCTTGCTCATCTTCTGGCCGCGCTCGTCGCGCACAAGCCCGTGGATATAGACGGTGCGGAAGGGCACATCGTCCATGAAGTGCAAGCCCATCATCATCATCCGCGCAACCCAGAAGAAGATGATGTCGAACCCCGTCACCAGCACGTCGGTCGGGTAGTATCGGTCCAGCTCGCGCGTCTGTTCCGGCCAGCCCAGAGTCGTGAACGGCCACAGCGCCGAGCTGAACCACGTATCCAGCACATCCTCGTCCTGCGTCAGCGCCACGTCGCTTCCGTATGTCTCGCGCGCCTTCTCCGCGGCGGCGCCCGCGTCACGCGCCACGAACACCGTGCCGTCCGGCGCGTACCATGCGGGGATGCGGTGACCCCACCACAATTGCCGGCTGATGCACCAGGGCTGGATGTCGCGCATCCAGGCGAAGAACGTGTTCTCCCATTGCTGCGGCACGAAGCGCGTCCGCCCCTGCTCCACCGCCGCGATGGCCGGCTTCGCCAGTTGGCCCGCGTTGCAGTACCACTGCACCGTCAGCAGCGGCTCGATCACGGCGCCACTGCGGTCGCCATGCGGCACTGGATGAGTGTGCTTCTCGGTGCGTTCCAGCACCTCCAGCCGTTCGAGTTCGGCGACGATGGCGCGCCGCGCCGCGAAGCGGTCCTCTCCCTCCAGGCTGCGCAGGAAGTCGCTGCCGCTATCGCCAATCTCCGCCAGCGTGATCCGCCCGGCGCGGTCGATGACCGACGGCATCGCGAGTTCGTGCCGCTGGGCCACTGCAAAGTCGTTGAAATCGTGCGCCGGCGTGATCTTGACGGCACCGGTGCCCTTCTCGGGATCGGAATAAGTGTCGGCGATGACCGGCACGCGCCGCCCGGTGATCGGCAGCACCACGGTCCGGCCCACCAGATCGGCGTAACGCGGATCATCGGGATGCACCGCGACCGCCGTATCGCCCAGCATCGTCTCCGGCCGCGTGGTCGCGACCGTGATCGTGCGATGCGGCGCATCGGCCAGCGCATAGCGGATGTACCAGAGATGCCCCTGCACCTCGCGGTTCTCGACCTCGAGATCGGAGATCGCCGATTGGAATTGCGGATCCCAGTTGACCAGGCGGCGATCCCGATAGATCAGCCCCTGCTCGTGCAGCGTCACGAACACGTGGCGGACGGCGGCCGACAGGCCATCATCCATCGTGAAACGCTCGCGCGGCCAGTCGAGCGACGCGCCGAGCCGGCGCAACTGGCGCGAGATCGCGTCGCCGGATTCGCCCTTCCACCGCCAGACGCGATCCAGGAACGCCTCGCGCCCGAGCGCCTTGCGGTCGGTGCCTTCGGCATCCAGCAGCCGTTCGACCACCATCTGCGTGGCAATTCCCGCGTGATCGGTGCCGGGCTGGTACAGCGCGTCGCGCCCCTGCATCCGCCGCCAGCGGATCAGGATGTCCTGCAAGGTGAACGTCAGCGCATGGCCGACATGCAGGCTCCCGGTGACGTTGGGCGGCGGCACGACGATGGTGAACGGCTGGGCATTGCTGTCGGGCACGGCCGCGAACGCAGCTTCCCGCTCCCAGCCTTCGTACAGGCGCGGCTCGGCGGCCGCCGCATCGAAACTCTTGTCGAGCATGGCCGCCTCAGATGTCGGCGCGGCCGACCACGCGCTCGATCTCGGTCCGCACCAGCCGCTCGACGAGGGGCGGCAGGTTGGCGTCGAGCCACGCCTTCAGTACCGGTCGCAGTTCCTCGCGCACCAATTCCTCGATCGTGGGACCGCCGCGCGTCACCCCCACGCCCTGCCTGCTGCCGATGGTGCGCAGCAGCGAGCCGACGGACGACGCCGCAGCGGCAGCCGCCTCGGGCGCCACCAGCGGCTCGGGCGGCGAATATGGCGCGGTGGCGGGCGGCGGCTCTGGTGTAGCGGGCATCTGGCTGTGGTCCTCGGTCGGTGCGGCCGGCGTGGCATGCGGTTCGGGCGGTTGCTCCGCGTGCAACGGCGGCAGCGGCTCCGGCGCCGGCGGTGCCGGGCTTTCCTCGGGTTCAGGGGATTCCTCGACCAGCATCGACGGATCAAGCGCCAGCACATCCGGAGGAGGCGGAGGCGCGGCACCCGCCGGGGCGGCAGCGGGCGGCGTGCCGACCGAGGGCTGCGGTGCCTCCGCGGCCGGCTCGGGATTGGCCTCGTCCTCACTCAGGATGCGTCGGATCGAGGCCAGGATGTCCTCCATGGACGGATCGCCGCCCGGCGCGGCAGATCCCTCGTCAGGGCCCGGACGGGGTGGAGACTTCCCGCTCACCAGATCGTCGCCTCAGCGTCCCGGCTGGCCGGTGGCGAAGTCGCCGGTGCCCACCCAACGGTCCTTCACCGCGTTGTAATAGGCGGTGTCGTCATACAGCCCGACCGGCAAATTCAGGTCGCGCGCGGTCAGGCGCCCGACCGCCTGGGCCACGCCGTACGAGGCAGTGACATAATTGGCGAGCGTCTGCACCAGCGTTACCTCGCTTTGCAACAGCGCCTGCTGCGCGTTGAGCACATCGAGCGTGGTGCGGCTGCCGACGAGCGCCTCGCGCTCGATGCCCTCAAGCGCCACCTGGTTCGCCTTGATCGCAGCCTGGTTGCTGCCGATCGTGGCCTTCGCGGCGACATAGGTCTCCCACGCGCTGACCGCCTGCTGCACCGCCGTCCGGCGCTGGTCGTCCACCTGCTTCTGCGCCTGCTGCTCCGTCTGCCGTGCCTGCCGCACCGCGGCATACTCGCTGCCGCCCTGGTACAGCGGGACGGAGATGTTGGCGAGGATCTGTCCGCCCTGCTGGCGGTTTCCCGGAATCTGCACGTCGTGCTGGTAGAACGCCGAGGCCTGGAGGCTGACGTTGGGCATCAACTGGCTATAGGCCAGATCGAACGCGTCCTTGGCGGCGGCGACATTGAACAGTGCCGCCACCACGTTCGGATTGTTGGCCGCCGCCAGCGCCCGGGCCTGCTCCTCCGTCCGTGTGGGCAGCCGCAATGGCTGCGGCTCGATCAGCTTGCCCGGAGGCACGCCGACCTGCTGTTCGAAGCTGGCGCGGGCGGTCTGCAACTGGCCTTGCGACGTCTCGCGCGTAGCCGTGGCCTGGGCCAGCGCCGCCTCGGCCTGCGCCACGTCGGTCTTGGTGATCTCTCCCACGCGGAAGCGGTCGTTGGTGGCCTGCAACTGCTTCGTCAGCACCTGCTCGTTGCTGATGTTGAGTTGCAGCACCTGCTGAGCGGCGATGACGTTGACATACGCGGTCACCGTATCGTTCAGCACCGTCTGCTCGCTGGCGACCAGTTGCGCGCGGGCCGTGAGCACCTTGTTGACCGCCTGATGCGTCTGCGCCTTGGTGCGGCCGCCGCGATAGATCGGCTGGGTCAGCGTGATCGACGGCGAATAGACTTGGCGCTCGAGAGGGGCACCCTGGACTACGGTCTGACCGAATTGCGACGTAGAAATCGAACCCTTGCCCGTGGCGTAGCCGGCGGAGGCGGAGACGATCACCTGCGGCCGCCATCCGGCCAGTGCCGAGGGCACGCCCTCATCGGTCGCGCGCAGCCCGGCGCGGGCCGCTGTGAGCGTGGGATTGTAGGTGTAGGCCAGGGCCAGCGCCTGCTGCAGCGTATCGACCGGCTGGGAGGCCGGCGGCTGCACGGGGGATGGCGGCTGCGCGTGCGCTGCCCCGGCCGACAGCACCAGCGCGCCCAAAGACATGCCGGCCAGCGCGGTGCCGACCAGTGCGACCGCGAGCGTCCTTGCGCCACGAGCTGACATCACCCTGTCCTCCACGCCCGATCGTCCATGCTTCCTGTTCTGCCACAGTCACTTGGCCGAGGCCAACACCGCGCGCGCGGCCCGGTCGGAAAGCCGGGGCGGTGTGTCGGAAAGTGGACGCCCCTAGAACACGAACCCCGGCACGCGGCGGAACGCCGGCAGCACGGGGGTCGCGCAATCGAAGGCAGCGGCGAAGCGCAACGCACCGCCAACCATCTCGCCCAGCACGCCCTGCTCCACGCCGCCGCTGCGCCGGGCCGTGACCAGCCGGCCCCCGCCATGCGTCGCCGTGGGGCGAAGCTGGCGGAGGATCGCGTCCGGCACCTCCTCGACCGCGCCATCGATCAGGATCACGTCGTACGGGGCACCCGCCGCCCAGCCCTGCGCCAGCGGTCCCGCGACCAGATCGACACCCGGAGCACAGGCCGGCAGCACCGCGCGGCCGAGTGCCAGCAGGTCGGGCGACTCCTCCAGCGCCACGACCCGCGCGCCGCAGGCGGCGACCAGAGCCGCCGCGTAGCCGGTGCCGGCCGCGACCACCAGCGCGTGCTCGCCGTCGCGGATTTCGGCCAGTTGCACCAGACGGGCGATCACCATGGGCTCGGTCAGGAAGCGGCCGTTGCCGAGCGGCACGTCCTCGTCCGTGTACGCGCGGGCCGCCAGAGCCGGCGGCAGAAAACGCTCGCGCGGCAAGGCACGCATGGCATTCAGGATGCGTCGGTCATAGACCCGATTCGGCCGCACCTGGCCATCGACCATCAGTTGTCGGGCGTTCGCGTACAGATCGGCTCGGTCCATGTGGCGGGTTCTCAGGCTGGAATGGCGCCTTGTAGGCTGCCGCGCGACGGCCGCCAAGGCAGCCCGGTCGCGGAAGGCTTGACCCGCCGCCGGGGCACACCCGATATAGCGGCGCATCCTGGGGTCCGGTGGCAGAGTGGTGATGCAGCGGACTGCAAATCCGCGAATGTGGGTTCGATTCCCGCCCGGACCTTTCTCGCGCGGCCCGCTCCAGCGCGTATCCGCTCGGCGAAGCGGCCCGTCGCGGCTGATCCTGCTGGCGCTGCTGTCGGCCGCCATCCATCTCGCGGTGCTGCTGCTCCTGCTGCTGCGCCGGCCGGAGCAACCCGAACTGTCGCCGCCACCGGCCGACATCGCGATGGTGTTCGAGTTCGGGCGCGCCAAAGGCATCGGCGGCGCCGGAGCCGTCCCCCGCGGCACGGCCATCAGCACCCCAGCCGGCACGACCGCCGGCACCGCCGGTCGCGGCACCCACCCCGCGGCCATTGCCCGCGCAGCCCCCGCCCACGCCGCCAGCACCTCCGGTTCCAGTGGAACCGCATCCCGCCGCCCCGCCCGCGCCGCCCGCCCCCGCGCCTGTCGCGGCGGCACCGCGGCCCGCACCTCAGCCAGTCGCCCGGCCGAAGACCCCCGAAGCGGTGGCACCGCCACTCGCCGCCGCGCCGAGGCGAGCCCAGCCCAAACCCGCACCGCCGGCGCCGCCCCACATCGCAGCGCGGCCCGCAGCACCCGCGCTGCGGCCGCCGGCGCATCAGAGCCGCCAAGCCGTCGCAAACTTTCCGGCACCGATCATGCGCAACTTCTTCATCCCGTCCGCGACATCGGCGGCGGCGCATCCGTTCTCGCACAGCCTCGAATCAGGGACGCCAGCCGCGCGCCGCGGCCGGCGCGAGGACAACCCGTTCGACATGCGCGGCGCCGAGCAGCTCGGCTCGGATTGGGGTCAGGCGTTCATGGCCTGGGTGGACGAACACAAGCACTACCCTGAACAGGCCATCGCCAATGACGAGGACGGCAATTCCACTGTCCAGTTCACCGTTGACCGCTACGGCCGCGTCAAGGAAGTGTCTCTGGTGCAGCGATCCGGTTCGGTGTGGCTGGACATGGGGCTGACCGGCCTGTTCCGTGATGCCCGTCTGCCTCCGTTTCCGGTCGACGCACCGGAGAAGGACGTGACCATCACCTTCACCATGCACTACATCCTGACGCGCTGAAGCGAGGCCGCGCTACGGCATGAGCTGCCCGCCGTTCACCTCGATCACCTGGCCGGTGATGTAGCCGGCCAGATTTTCGCAGGCCAGGAACAGATAGGCGCCGACACACTCCTCGGCGGTGCCGAGCCGGCGCAGCGGAATGGTCTGGCGCAGCGCCTCCAGTGTCGCCCTCGGCGTGTGGCGCGCGTGCAGGGGCGTGTCGATGATGCCGGGCGCCACGGCGTTGATGCGGAATCCCTCCGCCGCCCATTCGCGCGCCATGCCGCGCGTGAGCGTGGAGACGGCGCCCTTGGTCGCCGCATAGGTCACGGTGCCGGGGCCGCCGCCGTTGCGCGCGGCAATCGAGGTGGTGTTGATCACGCAGCCGGATTTCTGCGCGCGGAAGATCGGCAGCACGGCGCGGCTCGCCTCGAAGATCGAGGTCAGGTTGAGATCGACCAGACGACGAAAGGTCGCATCATCGACTTCGGCCGCCGGCACGCGGCCGAAGATGCCGCCGGCATTGTTCACCAGCACGTCGAGGCGGCCCATGCGCCCGGCCACGCGCGCGACCAGTTCCCCCGCGGTGCCGGGCTGCGACAGATCCGCCTGCTCGGCGCTGCTGCCGGCAAGCTCCGAGGCAAGGCTCTGCGCCTCCGCCGCACTCGCGTTGTAGTGCAGCACCACGCGCGCGCCGCACGCCGCGAAGCCGCGCGCGACGGCGGCACCGATGCCGGTGCTCGCACCGGTTACCAGCACCACCCGGCCGGCCAGTTCGGCGAAGCCCCACCGATCGTCGCGCGTCACGACGCGGCCTGCGCGGACGGCACGGCGCGCAGCCCGGCGCGCGATTCCGGCGGGCGGCCGAAGCGCTGGATCATCCAGGTGCGGAACTGCGCGATGGCCGGATCGGACAGATCCTCCGGCAGCACCGTCAGGTAGTAGCCGAAGCCGCTTTCCAGCACCGCCTCGAACGGCGCCACCAGCCGGCCGGCCTCGATATCCGCGGCGAAAAACTGCCGGTCCAGAAGCGCGATCCCCTCGCCCGAGAGCGCGTATTGCGCGGCGAGGATCGAGGTGTCGAACACCAGCCCGCGCTCGACATCGAGCTCCGCACCCAGCTCGCGGCAGAACATCTGCCACATCCGGTGCCGTCCCTCGCCCACCAGGAAGACATGCAGCAGCTCGCTGCCGGCCAGCGCCGCCGCCGGATCGTCGGCCGGCAGCCGCGCCGCCACCTGCGGATGGCACAGCGGGGTCAGCCGCTCCATCCACAGCAGGCTCGCCACGTGTTCGCCCACATGCGGCTTCGCATAGACCACCGCCGCGTCGGTATCGCGTGTCGGCTGCCCGTTCGCGTTCATGCTGTCGATGTCGAGGATGATGTCGGGGCAGGCGGCACGGAACTCGCGCAGGATCGGCACCGCCAGCAGATGCGCGAAGGTCGGCGGCAACTGCACCCGCAGCGCGCGCGTGCGCGTGCCGTCGTCGTGCATGACGTCGTTCAGTGTCTGCTCGATGCGGTCGAAGCTCTTGCGCACCACCGGCAGCAGCGCCGCACCCGCCTCGGTCAGTCCGAAGGCGTGCGGGCGGCGCTCGAACAGCGGCACGCCGAGCAGGCCCTCCAGCGCGATCACGTGACGGCTGACGGCACTCTGCGAGACGCACAGCGCCTGTGCGGCAGCGGTGAAGCTCTGGTGCCGGCCCACCGCCTCGAAGGCGCGCAGCGCGTTCAGAGGGAGCCAGCGGCGGTCGATGGGTTTCATGCTTCCATGCTCGGGGTGAGGGTGTCCGTGCGCATCACCCGATCCTTGTCCTCTCCAGCGTCGCCTCGTCCAGATCATAGCCCATGCCGGGCGCATCGGAGAGCACGATAAATCCTTCCGCATCGACCTGGCACGGCTCGGCCATCATGTAGTCGCGCCGGTCCAGATCCCATTCCGGCGGATCGTACGGGAATTCCAGGAACGGCGCATCGACCAGCCCCGCCGTCAGATGCGCGTTGGCGACCAGGCCGAGCCCGTTGCCCCAGGTATGCGGCGTGAACGCGAGCCCATGCTCCTGCGCCATCATCGCCACCCGCCGCAGGCCGGTGATGCCGCCGACGCAGGCCGCGTCCGGCTGCACTATGTCAAGGCAGCCTTCGGTGATCAGGTCGCGGAACTCGTACAGCTCGCGCGTCAGCTCGCCGCCGGCGATGCGCACGTCCACGGTGTCGCGCAGCCGCCGCATCCCCTCGCGGTCAGCGCGGAACAGCGGCTCCTCCATCCAGTACACGTCCAGCCGCTCCAGCTCCCGCGCCACCCGCAGCGCGTCCTTGAAGGTCCAGGGGGCATAGGTGTCCTGCGGCAGCCGCCAGCCCTGGTTGCAATCGACCATCAGCGTCAGACGGTCGCCGACCCGCGCCCGCACCGCCTCCAGCGCCGCGATGTCGTCGCGCCAGTCGCCGCGCTGGAAGCGGATCTTCAGGGCCGTGAAGCCGGCATCGAGATATTCCTCCGCCGCCTCGGCCATCTGCTCCGGATCGCGCAAGGTGCCCGAGGAGGCATAGGCGCGCACCCGGTCGGACAGGCCGCCCAGCAGCTTCCAGCACGGCTGGCCGGTGATCTTGCCGGCCAGATCCCACAGCGCCAGATCGAGCGGCCAGCAGCGGCCGTAATGGAATTGCAGGTGCGACAGCGTGCGCCAGTGCCGCTCGATCGCCAGCGGATCCTGGCCCACGAACAGGTGCTCGTGCCCGGCAAAGCCCAGCATGTAGTCGCCGGAACCCGACGCCCTCCAGCCCGGCATCGGTGCGCACGCGCACGATCGTGGCATCCCAGTGATGGCGCGGCCTGGAATCCCAGCTTGCCCGGAACGGCGGATCGAAGGCGAGCCGGTGCTGCGTCACCTCGACGGCGGCGATGCGCATGGCGGTCACTGCTGCACCAGCATGGTGCGCGCGAACACCAGCAGATCGCCGTCGCTCACCGGGCGCGCGTTCGATGCGCGCATGGCGGCGTTCTCCGGCCGGCCCATCTGTGCCGCCAGCCGCTCCGCCTGCAATTCGTCGTGACCCTCACCCATCACCGACACCCTCACGCCCACCTTCCGCAACAGCGCCTCGAACGCGGGCGCAACCGCGCGCGCGTCCCGCCGCTCGCCCATCGCCTCCGCCACGGCGGCGAAACGCCCCTGCGGATCGTGCTCGGCGTTCCAGGCGAGTGACGCCAGCATCGCCAGCCCCACGGCGCGACCATGATGGATCGGGCGCAGCGAGGCGATGGCATGGCCGATATTGTGCGCGATCGCGGTGCCCGCATTGTCGATGCCGATGCCGGCCAGCGCCGCCGCCCATTGCACGGCGGCGCGCGCCTCGAGGTTGCGTGGCTCGGCGACCGCAATCGGCAGCCAGCGCACCACCAGCCGGATCGCCTCATGGCAGAACATGTCGTTGGCTTCTGTCGCGTTGGCATTGGTGCTGGCCTCGATGGCATGCACCAGCGCGTCGATCCCGGTCGCCGCCGTCAGATGCGCCGGCAGATCGACGGTAAGCGTCGGGTCCAGCAGCACGGCGTCCGCCTTCAGCGCCTCGCCCCAGAGCCAGACCTTCGCACCCCTCGGGTCGGTCAGGATGGAGTTGCGCGTGGTCTCCGAGCCGGTGCCGGCGGTCGTGGGCACGCAGATCGTGCGCAAGGCCCGCTCCGGCAGCGGCCGCGCGGCCAGGGCGTAGGATTCCGAGGCATGTTCGGCCGGCGCGATCGCCGCCGCGGCCTTCCCGGCATCCATCGCCGAGCCGCCGCCCAGTGCCACCACGACGCCCGCCCCATCCATGCGCGCGAGGGCCGCCGCCGTATCGACCTGCGTGGTGGCGGGGTCGGACTTGATGTTCGTATAGACGGACACGGCCAGTCCTGCGCCGCGCAGCGACGCCTCGGCGCGCGGGGTGATGCCGAAATAGGCAAGGCCGGGATCGGCCACCAGCAGGACCGGCGCTCCGCCCCCCAGCCGGGCGGCGAGCGGCCCCAATTCGTCGAGTGCCCCCGGGCGCCTGCGTGATGCCGGGAATCGGTGAAAGCGAGAACGTCATGGGCGGGAAGCACTCCTGCAGGGCCGCCGGAACCGGCGCGGCGCGGCACCTTCGCCCACGTGCCCCGGTCGCTCAAGGCCCGGCGCGGTTCGCTACGGCGCCGTAGCATCCCGGCATCGGAAAAAGCGATGCGCCCATGCCCGTTGACGCGCAGTATCAACAGCCGATGCCGTTCCGCCTTGTCCCCATCGCGCCGGTCCTGCTGGGCGTCGTCTGCGCGCAGGCGGCGCTTGGGCTGATGACGACGCTGATCCCGCTGCTGCTGCTGCGCATCGGCGCCTCGACCACGGCGATCGGCGTGGTCGCCTCGGCCTATTTCGTGGGCTTCCTGGGCGGCGCGCTGACCGCCGATCGCATCGTGACCCGGGTCGGGCACATCCGTGCCTTTGCCGTCTTTGCCGCCGCCGCCGCCGATGCCGCCCTGCTGCTGACCTTCTGCGACCAGGCCTGGCAGATGGCGCTCCTGCGGCTGCTGATCGGCTATGCCAGCTCGGGCATGTTCCTGGTCGCCGAGAGCTGGCTGAACGACCGCGCCGATGCCAGCAATCGCGGGCGGGTGTTCGCGGCCTATCTGGTCGCGTCCTGGGGTGCCAGCGCGGGCGGACCGCTGGCACTGAACGTCGTGCAGCCCTCGCCACTGCTGTTCGTGCTTGTGGGCCTCGCATTCGCGACCGCGGTGCTGCCGATGGCGCTCACCGTGCAAGCCAATCCCGAGGTGCCGCGACAGGCGCATATGGGCATCGGCCGGCTGTTTGCCATCTCGCCGGTCGGCACCGCCTGCGCCCTCTCCTCGGGCCTGGTCAATAGCGCATACTACGCCCTGTCACCCGTCTGGCTGCAACGCCTGGGCTACGGCGCGGGCGAAATCGCCGCCTTCGCCTCCGCCTCGATGATCGCGGGATTGCTGGTACAGGTGCCGGTCGGCTGGCTGTCCGACCGCTTCGGCCGGCGCCGGCTGACGCTCGCCGTGCTGGGCTTCGGCTTCGGCGCCGCGGCGGCTCTGGCGCTGGCGGGGCATTTGCCGTTCGCTGTCCTGGCGGCGCTCGGCTTCGTCTATGCCGGCGTGACCGCACCGCTCTATGGCCTGGGCGCCGGCCAGACCAATGACCGGATGGAGCGGGGCGACTATGTCGCGGCTAGCGGCGCGCTCCTGTTCACCTGGTCGCTCGGCTCCTCGGTCGGACCCGGCCTCGCCGGCGCGGTGATGGGGCGCACGGGTCCGGCCGGCCTGTTCGCCTATCTGATCGCGGTGCTGGGTGTCACGGCGCTGTTCACCATCCTGCGCATCTGGCAGCGCGGCGAGGTGCCGGCGGAGCGGCGCGGCGGCTTCGTGCTGTCGCTGGCCACACCCGCGCGAAGTGTGCAACTTGCCGCGCGCATGATGCACACGCTGACCCACCCGCGCGACGCTGCTCCGGCACTGCGGGCGATGCTGCGACGGCAGGGAGCGCGGTGAGGCGCTATTCCGCTTGGCGACTGGCCCGCGAGGGGCTGCGCGGCCATACCGGCTGGGGGCAGGCTTGGCGTTCGCCCCCGCTGGCGCGCGCCTACGACGTGGTGGTGATCGGCGGCGGCGGGCATGGGCTCGCGACCGCGTACTATCTGGCGAAGCTGCACGGGGTGCGCCGCATTGCCGTGATCGAGCGCGGCTGGCTGGGCGGCGGCAATACCGGGCGCAACACGACCACCGTGCGCTCGAACTATTTCTTCCCGGAGAGCGCGCGCCTGTACGACTTCGCGCTGCGCCTGTACGAGTCGCTGTCGCTGGAGCTGAACTACAACGTCATGCTGCGCCAGCAGGGCTTGATCAGTGTCGCGCATAGCGAGCACGCGATGGAGATGCTGACGCGCGGCGCCAACGCGATGCTGCTGAACGGCATCGCCGTCGAATTGCTGGATGCTGGGGCGCTGCGGACCGAGTTGCCGCTCGCCAACTGGTCCGAGACCGCGCGCTATCCCATTCATGGCGGGCTGCTGCAACGGCGCGGCGGCATCGCCCGGCACGACGCCGTGGCCTGGGGCTACGCGCGCGGGGCGGACGCACTGGGCGTGGACATCGTGCAAGGCTGCGAGGTCACGGGCTTCGACGTCAGCGCCGGTCGTGCGCGTGGGGTGCAGACGACGCAGGGGCCGGTCGAGGCCGGCGCGGTGCTGATCGCCACTGCCGGCCATGCGGGCGTGCTGGCGGCAAAGGCGGGATTCCGCCTGCCGATCACGAGCTATGCCTTGCAGGCGATGGTGAGCGAGCCCGTCAAGCCGGTACTGGATCAGGTGGTGCTGTCGCTCGCCACTGGCACCTATGTCTGCCAGTCGGACAAGGGCGAACTGGTGTTCGGCGGCGGCCTCGATCTGTACCCCTCCTACGCGCAACGCGGCGGCCTGCCCGTGGGGCGACAGATCGTGGCCGGGCTGCTGGAGGTATTCCCCGCGTTCCGGCGGCTGAAGCTGCTGCGGCAATGGGCGGGCGTGGTCGATGTGTGCTGGGATTACAGCCCGATCCTGGGGCCGTCGCCGGTGGACGGGCTATATCTGAATTGCGGCTGGGGCACCGGCGGGTTCAAGGCGATCCCGGCCGGCGGCTGGCTGCTGGCGCACGCCATCGCCACCGGACGGCACCACGAGATTTCCGCGCCGTTCGACCTGTCGCGCTTCGCCGAAGGGCGGCTGGTTGACGAGGCGGCAGGCGCGGGGATCGGGCATTGAGCGGCGGCGCCCAACGGCTCAGCCCATGCTGCTGATTGCCTGCCCCTGGTGCGGGCCGCGCGACGAGCCGGAGTTCTCCTGTGGGGGCGAACCGGCCGCGCGGCCCGACCATGCCGATGACGTACGCTGGGCCGACTACCTCTATTTCCGCACCAACATGAAAGGGCCACATCGCGAATTATGGTGCCACACCTGCGGCTGCGGCCAATGGTTCGTGGCGCTTCGCGACACGCTGACGCACGCCATCCGGGAGACGCGCGCGCCGTGATGTCGCGACGCCTGCCCGACGGCGGCATGATCGATCGCACGCGGATCATCCCGTTCACGTGGGAAGGGCGCGCGATGACGGGCTTCGCCGGCGACACGCTGGCCTCGGCATTGCTCGCGAACGGCGTGCGCGTGGTCGGCCGCAGCTTCAAGTATCACCGCCCGCGCGGCATCTTCGGCGCCTGGGTCGAGGAGCCGAATGCGCTGGTCGATCTCAACTGCGACGGCGAGCACGATGCCGTCGCGCGCGCCACCACCGTTGCCCTGCGGCCGGGCATGGTAGCACGCGGCGTCAACGCGCGCCCGAATGTCGAGGCGGACGTCGCGGCCAGTCTCGACCTGCTGCACCGGTTCCTGCCGGCCGGCTTTTACTACAAGACGTTCATGCGCCCGCGCTGGCAGACCTGGGAACCGCGCATCCGGGCGATGGCGGGTCTGGGCCGGGTGCGGCTTGACCCGGACGCGTCGCAGTTCGAGGTGCGCCACGCGCATTGCGACGTACTGGTGGTGGGCGGCGGACCGGCCGGACTGACGGCGGCGCGCATGCTGGCCGTAAGCGGGCTGCGCGTGATCCTGGCCGACGACCGTCCCGTGCTGGGCGGCAGCGCACCGTGGAACGCGACGGCCGAGACCGAGGCAATGCTCGCGTTCCTGCGCGCGCAGGCGCATGTGCGGCTGCTGCCGAACACGACCGTGTTCGGCGCCTACGACCATCTCTCATTCGGCCTGATGCAACGGCGTGACGCGGCCGCCGAGGGCTGGGCACGCGACCGGCTGTGGACCGTGCGCGCGCGCGCCTGCGTGCTGGCGACGGGTGCGATCGAGCGCCCGCTGACCTTTCCGGACAATGACCGTCCCGGCGTCATGTCGGCGAGTGCCGTGCTGGAGTATCTGCGCCGCTACGGCGTGCTGGCGGGCGATAGCGTGGTCGTCGTGACCAACAACGATTCCGCCCACGCGACCGCTGCCGCACTGCGCGAGGCAGGCGCCGCCGTGACGCTTGCGGATGTGCGCCACGATGCACCGCCGGTCGAGGGCGTGCGCGTGCTGCCGGGCAGCGTCGTTCTCGGCACCGGCGCGCATGGCGGCGTCCGCTGGGTGGATATCGGCCCGGCCGACGCGACCTCTCGCCGGCAGGCGACGCAGCGCATTGCCGCGAGCATCGTCGCGACCTCCGGCGGCTGGCAGCCGACGCTGCACCTGTTGAGCCAGGCCGGCGGCAAGCTGCGCTGGGACGAGACTCGCGCCTGTTTCATGGCAGCCCACATCCCGCCCGGCCTGTTCCTGGCAGGCGATGCGTTCGCGACCGACGCGCATGAGGCGGCGCACGATGCCGCTTCCCTGCTCGGTCGGGACGCGGCCGTACCTGTCCGCCGGGTTGAAGCCGACGCACACGCGACCCGTCTCGAACCATACTGGCGCACGGCCGTCGAGGGTGCCCGGCAATGGATCGACTTCCAGAACGACGTGACGGTAGAGGACGTGCGCCTCGCCGCGCGCGAGAACTTCGTCTCGGTCGAGCATCTGAAGCGCTACACCACGCTCGGCATGGCGACCGACCAGGGCAAGACCAGCAACGTGAACGGCCTCGCCGTCCTCGCCCACGCCACCGGACGCGACATTCCGCAGGTCGGCACCACGACGTTCCGGCCACCTTATGTGCCGGTGTCGCTCGGCGCGCTCGCCGGGATGCGCTTCGGCGAATTGTATGCGCCGACCCGGCACATGCCCGCGCATGACCGGCATCTCGAAGCTGGCGCCGAGATGCGCGAATACGGCAACTGGCTGCGCCCGGCCTGCTATCCGCGTGCCGGTGAGTCGGTCGCGGAGGCCGTGCAGCGCGAGGCCGCCGCGGTGCGCGCGGATGTAGGCGTGTTCGACGCGTCGAGCCTGGGCAAGATCTTCGTCCAGGGCGCGGACGCGGCTGCGTTCCTGAATCTCCTCTACTATAACGAGATCGCCACTCTGCGCCCCGGCCGCATCCGCTACGCGCTGATCCTGCGCGAGACCGGCATCGTCTTCGACGACGGCGTGGTGGCGCGTCTCGCGCCGGACCGCTATCTGCTCTCCCCCTCCTCCAGCCACGCCGCGGGCGTGCTGGCGATGCTGGAGGCCTGGCGGCAGACCGAATACCCGGCGATGCAGGTAGCCTTCCATGACGCGACCGCCGCCTGGGCCACCTTCGCGGTCAGCGGGCCGCGCTCGCGCGAGGTCGTGGCGGCGCTCGGCACCGATATCGACCTCGCCATGCCACACATGACTCTGGTCGAGGGACGCATCGCCGGCGTCCCTGGCCGTATCGCGCGCGTCAGCTTCACCGGCGAACGCAGCTTCGAGCTGTCGGTGCCGGCAGGCTACGGCGCCTCGCTGTGGGACCGGCTGCGCGAACTCGGCGCCGTGCCGTATGGCGTGGAGAGTTCGTCTCTCCTGCGGCTTGAAAAAGGCTATGTGCTGGTGGGCGTCGATACCGACGGCACCACCCTGCCGGCCGATCTCGGCATGACCGGGCCGATGCGTGCCAAGGCCGAGTTCTCCGGCCGCCGCTCGCTGTTCATGCCCGATGCGCTGCGCGAGGATCGGCGGCAATTGGTGGGGCTTCTGCCCGAAGACCCTGAACACGTGCCGCCGCCCGGCGCGCACGCGACCAGCGGCGAAGGCGCCGGGCGGCGTAGCATCGGCTGGGTGACGAGTGCCGCGCGCAGCCCGGCGCTGGGCCGCGGCATCGCGCTCGCAGTGATCCAACGCGGCCGGGCGCTCGCGGACGCCGGCGCCACCGTGTCGCTGTTCCATCTCGGCCAGACCAGCCGGGCGCGCGTCACCGCACCCGTGTTCTTCGATCCGTCGGGGGAGCGTCTGCGTGGCTGATCTCGTCCGCCGTACGGTCGCGGCCCAACTCGGCGTGGGCGACCCGGCCTTGGCCGTACCGGGCTTGCTGGTCCGCGTGCTCGATCCCGCTCGTCTTTGCCTCGTCACGCGGTGGGCCGGAGCTGGCGCCCAGTACCGGCAGCCGCGGGCGAGCCGTGCTGGATGTGGCTCGCCCCCGACCGGAGCCTGGCCGCCTGCAATCATGCGGCAGTCGGACGTCGAAGGCCGCTTCGTTACCGATATCACCGACGGTCTGGCCGAGTTCGCTCTGTCCGGCGACCATGTATCCGACATCCTCGGCATGGGCTGCTCGCTCGACCTCGCCACGCTCACGGCGGGACGCTGCGCGCAGACGATGTTCGCGGGCCTGCGCGTGCTCCTGCGGCCGGATGGCGCGGAGTGGCATCTGTACGCGGAGCGGCCGTACGCCGCATTCCTGCTGACCTGGCTGGCTCGGGCCGCGAGTGCCTTGCCTACCGCTCCTGCGCGCGACTGACCGCGAGCCGCGCCGCCGCCAACGCCGCATCGGTGTCGCGCAGGCTGATCTCGAGCCCCGGCGCCGCCTGCCGCATCGCTTCCAGGATTGCCGGATGCAGCCGCGCCGCGCGGCCGAGCAGCGCCACGGGCCTCACCCCCTCGCGCCGTGCGAGCGCCCGTGCCAGCCGCGCGAGATCTCCCCCTGCGTCGCGCAGGATCGCCAGCGCGTCGGCATCGCCTCCCTCCGCCGCCCGCGCCACGGCGCGCGCGAGCTGGGCCACCCGCCCCCGCCCGTCGGCATAGACGTAGCTGCGCACAGCTTCCCAGCTGCTGCCGCCGACCGCCGCGTACACGCACTCGGCGATCGCACCCGTCCAGGCGGGATCGTCGTCCAGGCACCGGAAGATCAGTTGCAGTGCCGCGCGGCCGATGCCGAACGCGGCGCCCGCGTCGTCGATCAGCGCACCACGGCCGCCGAGCTGGATTCGCGTACCGTCGGCCCGCACGTGCATCCCGACCGCGCCGGTGCCGGCATAGACGACGTGCCCCTCACCGGGGCGGAACGCCGCGTGGTAGCCGATCCACACATCGTCGGCGACGCGCACCTGCGCCGGCTCGATACCCAGCGCCTCCGCCAGTATGCCGGCGGCAAGCGCCGCCTCCGGCGCCGCCGCCGACAGGCCGGTAATGCCCGCCACCACCTTTTGCGGCCGAGACTGACCCAGCGCCTGCGCCAGCGATGCTGCAAGCGCCGTCATGCGTGCCCGCTCGCCCGCCTGGCCCAGCAAGCCGGAAACTGGCCCCAGCTCGCCGCGCGCGACCGGCATCGGCGCGCTTCGTCGCACAGCGCCCAACGGGTCGCTGAACCGCCCGCGTCGATCCCCAACCCCAACCCCATGCGTCTTTCTCTCCGGGCGATCTGCAAGGGAAGCATGGCACCCCCTCGCCACGGTTGCACGTTCTCCGCTAGGCTGCCCTCCGTGCTCGACACGTCAAGCTCGGCTTGAACCACGAAACGCCAACCGGAGGAACGATATGACCAAGCGGATGCGCTTCCTGAGCCTGTCCATCGCGGGCTTTGCGGCGCTTGCTTTCGGGGCGACCGCCCCGGCCCAGGCCGCCGAGCCGATCGTCGGTCTCATCACCAAGACCAACATCAACCCCTTCTTCGTCAAGATGAAGGAAGGCGCGCAGGCCAAGGCGAAGGAGCTTGGGGTGCAACTGCGCACCTTCGCGGGCAAATATGACGGCGACAACGAATCCGAGGTCGCCGCGATCGAGAGCCTGATCGCCGCGGGGGCCAAGGGCTTCATGCTTGTGCCGAGCGACAGCCGCGCCATCGTTCCCACGGTGAAGAAGGCCCGCGACGCCGGGTTGCTGGTCATCACGCTCGACACGCCGCTCGACCCGATCAACGCCGCCGACGCGACGTTTGCCACCGACAATTTCAAGGCCGGCGAGCTGATCGGCCAGTGGGCGAAGGAGACCCTGGGCGACAAGGCCAAGGATGCGAAGATCGCCATGCTCGATCTGACGATCAGTCCGGTCACGGTGGACTATCTGCGCGACCACGGCTTCCTGCACGGGTTCGGCATTTCCTATAGCGACCTGACGAAGGACGGCAGCGAGCACGACCCGCGCATCGCGGGTCACGACGTGACGGGCGGCGCCGAGGAAGGCGGGCGCAAGGCGATGGAAAACCTGCTGCAGAAATCGCCCGACATCAATCTGGTCTATACGATCAACGAGCCGGCGGCGGCCGGCGCCTACGAGGCCATCAAGGCGGCCGGAAAAGCCGGCAAGATCATGATCGTCTCGATCGACGGCGGCTGCCCGGGCGTGCGCAACGTCAAGGCCGGCATCATCGGCGCCACATCCATGCAGTTCCCGCTGCTGATGGCGGCCGATGGCGTGGAGGCGGTCGCCGCCTACGCCAAGAACGGCACGAAGCCGACCCTGCCGCCGGGCAAGACCTTCATCGACACCGGGGCCACGCTGGTCACCGACCATCCGGTGCCAGGCGTGCCGTCGATCACGACCGACGAGGGGCTGAAGAAGTGCTGGGGCTGATCGGGGCGTAGCGGCGCCGCCCCTCACCCCGGCCCTCTCCCAAAAGGAGAGGGAGCAGAAAACCCTCTCCCCTTGGGAGAGGGTTGGGTGAGGGGTCCGACCGCGCAACCGACGAGTGAGAGCATTCAGTAGCCGAGGCAGACATGCAGGAATTCGAGGCCGTACTGCCCAGCGGTGAAGCCGCCCATGCGGTAATCGAGGATCGCCGCGAGTCGCTTGTGGTGCGCGTCCATCATCTGCTCCACGGCAATCCCACGATCATCCCGGCGCTGATCCTGGTGCTGAGCGTGCTGGCGTTCAGCGCCCTGGTGGGAAGTCATTTCTTCGCGCCCTTCAACCTGTCGCTGGTCCTGCAACAGGTGACGATCATCGGCACGGTCGGCATCGCGCAAACGCTGATCGTGCTCACCGCCGGCATCGACCTCTCGGTGGGTGCCATCATGGTCCTCGCGTCGGTCGTGATGGGTCGGCTGGCCATCACCCACGGGCTGCCGGTGCTGGTGGCGTTCCCGGCCGGGCTGCTGGTGGGGTTGGCCTGCGGCTATCTGAACGGCGCGCTGATCACGCTTTTCCGGATGCCGCCGTTCATCGTGACGCTGGGCACCTGGAGCATCTTCTTCGCGCTCAACCTGTGGTACTCGAACAGCGAGACGCTGCGCTCCACCGACATCGCGGCGACGGCGCCGTTCCTGCAATGGACCGGCAACGATTTCGGCCTGCTGGGCGCGCGCATCACCTATGGCTCGCTGCTGATGCTGGCGATGACCGCCGCCGCCTGGTACCTGCTGAACTGGACCGCGTATGGCACGCACATCAAGGCGGTCGGAGACGATCCCGCCTCCGGACGACTGGCCGGCATCCGCGTCCGCCGCACGCTGCTCTCGGTCTACACGCTGGCCGGCTTGATCTGTGCGGTGGCCGGCTGGATCCTGATCGGCCGCACCGGCGCCATCAGCCCGCAATCCGGCTATACCTCCAATCTCGACAGCATCACCGCGGTCGTGATCGGCGGCACCAGCCTGTTCGGCGGCCGCGGCTCGATCTGGGGAACCCTGCTCGGCGCCTTGATCGTCGGCGTGTTCCGCAACGGTCTTGCTCTCTACGGCGTCGATGATCTGTGGCAGGAGTTCACGGTGGGCGTGCTGATCATCGTGGCGGTTGCCATCGACCAGTGGATCCGGGAGGCCTCGGCATGAGTGCCACCGTGCAAACGACCCCTGTTCTGGAAGCGAAAGGTCTGGTCAAGCGCTTTGGCCGCGTGACCGCTCTCGACCACGCCGATTTCGAACTGCGCCCAGGCGAGATCCTGGCGGTGATCGGCGACAACGGCGCCGGGAAGTCCTCGCTGATCAAGGCGCTGGTCGGCGCCATAGCCCCGGACGAGGGCGAGATCCGCATGGCTGGCGAGCGAGTGCAGTTCACCTCGCCGCTCGCCGCACGCGACGCGGGCATCGAGACGGTGTTCCAGAACCTCGCCGTCTCGCCGGCGCTCAGCATTGCCGACAACATGTTCCTCGGCCGCGAGATCCGGCGCAAGGATGTGTTCGGGCGGCTCTTTCGCATGCTCGACCGCGCCGAGATGCAGCGCCAAGCCCGGCGGCACCTGACCTCGCTCGGTCTGCTGACCATCCAGAACATCAACCAGGCTGTGGAGACGCTGTCGGGCGGGCAACGGCAGGGTGTCGCCGTGGCGCGCGCCGCGGCCTTCGGCAGCCGGGTCATCATCATGGACGAGCCGACGGCGGCGCTGGGCGTCAAGGAATCGCGCCGCGTGCTGGAGCTGATCCTTGACGTGAAGCGGCGCGGCATCCCGATCGTGCTGATCAGCCACAACATGCCGCATGTGTTCGAGGTGGCCGACCGCATCCAGATCATGCGCCTGGGCCGAAGGGCGGCAGTGGTCCGGCCGGCCGACTATTCCATGTCGGACGCCGTGGCGATCATGACAGGAGCGATGGCGCCCCCGGCCGAGGAGAGGGTGGCCGCCTGACGGCGTGTCGTCGGGACGTGACGGAGCATGGCGAGGCGACTAGAACGACCCCGCCGAACCCGCCCGGAGTCCCTTCATGGTAGCGCGTGTCATCGCCGTCGAGCCGTTCGATCTGGTCATTTTCGGGGCGACCGGCGATCTGGCCGGGCGCAAGCTGATCCCGGCGCTGTATTTCCGCGACATCGCCGGGCAGATCCCGGCCAAATCCCGAATTGTCGGCGTCTCGCGCCGTGATCTCGGGGACCAGGGCTTCCGCGACCTCGCGCGTCGTTCCATCGAGGAACATGTCAAGCCGCAGGATCGCGGTGCCGAGGCGGTCGAACACTTCCTGTCGCGACTGTCCTATGTCGCCGTCGATGTCACCGGGGAGGCGGGCTGGCGCGAGTTGGGCGGCGCGCTTGCCGACGCGCCCGAACGCATCCGGGTGTTCTATTTGGCGACCGCGCCTGAGCTGTTTGGCCCGATCTGCCACATGCTGGGCGCATACGGGCTTGCCACCGGGAACAGCCGTGTGGTGGTGGAAAAGCCGATCGGCAAGAGCCTGGAGAGCGCTCGCGCGGTCAACGACGCGATCGGCGAGGTGTTCCCCGAGGAGCGCGTCTATCGCATCGACCACTATCTCGGCAAAGAGACGGTCCAGAACCTCATGGCGCTGCGCTTCGCGAACGCGCTGTTCGAGCCGGTGTGGAACGCGGCCCATGTCGATCACGTGCAGATCACCGTGGCCGAGACACTCGGCGTCGAGGGTCGCGCCGGCTACTATGATACCGCAGGTGCCCTACGCGACATGGCGCAGAATCACCTGCTCCAATTGCTGTGCCTGACGGCAATGGAGCCGCCCACCTCCCTCGCCGCCGATGCGGTGCGCGACGAGAAGCTGAAAGTGCTGCAATCGCTCGAGCCGATCACGCCGGACAACGTGGCCGAGAACACGGTGCGCGGCCAGTACCGCGCCGGCGCCTCGGAGGGCGGGCCGGTGGCGGGCTATCTCGACGAGCTGGGCGAGAAATCGAGCCACACCGAGACCTTCGTGGCGCTGCGCGCGGATATCGCCAACTGGCGCTGGGCCGGCGTGCCGTTCTACCTGCGGACCGGCAAGCGGCTGGCGTCGCGCGTATCGGAGATCGTGGTGGCGTTCCGCCCGATTCCGCACAGCGTGTTCGGGCATGGCGCGGGACCGATCGCGGCCAACCGGCTGGTGATCCGGCTGCAGCCGGACGAGGGCGTGCGGCTATGGCTGATGATCAAGGACCCGGGACCGGGCGGGATGCGCTTGCAGCACGTGCCGCTGGATATGAGCTTTGCCAGCGTGTTCAACGTGCGCAACCCGGACGCCTATGAGCGGCTGGTGATGGACGTGGTGCGCGGCAACCAGACGCTGTTCATGCGCCGCGACGAGGTCGAGGCGGCATGGAGCTGGATCGACCCGATCCTGGACGCCTGGGCCGGTTCGCGCGAAGCGCCGAAGCCGTACACGTCGGGCACCTGGGGGCCGTCGGCGTCGATCGCATTGATCGAGCGCAACGGACGGACCTGGAACGAGGATACCGAGTGATGGGCGTGATCCGGCCCGGCATCGAGCGGCTTGAGGACAGCCCGATCGTCGAGATCTTCCGTGAAGGCTTCCGCGTGCCCGGCCTGATCCCGATGTGGTCCGGAGAGCCGGATGTGCCGACGCCGCACTTCATCTGCGAGGCGGCCAGCCAGGCGATGTTCGCCGGCCGCACCTTCTATTCCGACAATCGCGGCACGCCGGCGCTGCGCGCGGCACTGATCGCCTATCATCGCCGGCTGTACGGGGTGGACATTGCCGACGGTCGCGTGGCCTTCACCTATTCCGGCATGAACGCGGTGATGCAGGTGGCGCAGGCAACCGTCGCTCCCGGCGATAACGCGGTCGCGATCACGCCGTCATGGCCCAACATCATGCGCGCCATGCAGATCAACGGTGCTTCCGTGCGCGAGGTGCCGCTGTCGCACGGCAATGATGGCTGGGCCTTGCGGCTCGATGACGTATTCGCCGCCTGCGACGCGCGGACGCGCGTGATCTATGTCGCCTCGCCCGGCAATCCGACCGGCTGGATGATCGAACGCGAACAGGCGGAGGCGCTGCTGGCGTTCTGCCGCGCACGCGGCATCGCCATTCTGTCCGATGAAGTGTACCACCGCATCGTCTATGACCGCCCGGTCGCCTTCAGCTTCCTGGAGATCGCGCGCCCGGACGATCCGGTGTTCGTGGTCAACAGCTTCTCAAAGTCCTGGGCGATGACCGGCTGGCGCATGGGCTGGCTGGTCTATCCGGAGGGATGCACCGACACGTTCGAGAAGCTGATCCAGTTCAACACCAGCGGCGGGCTGGAGTTCATGCAGGCGGGCGGCATCGCTGCCATCGAGCAGGGCGAGGATTTCGTGGCCGAGTTCGTCGCACGCTGCCGCGCCGGGCGCGATGTGGTCGCCGAGCGGCTGGCCCGGATGCGGCGCGTGCGCGCGATCCCGGCACAGGGCGCGTTCTACGCGATGTTCGAGGTGGACGGGGTTGCGGACACGCTCGCGTTCTGCCGCAGCGCGGTGCATGAGGCGCGCATCGGCATGGCGCCCGGCACCAGCTTCGGCGCCGGGGCTGAGCGGCTGGTGCGGCTATGCCACGCGAAAGGCCCCGAGCTGCTGCACGAGGCGATGGACCGGTTGGAGCGGTTCGTGGAGGGCTACGCGCCAGCCTAGTCCCCTCCCCTGGGCAGCCTCGCTTAGCGCCCGGATAAGCGCCGCGTGGCACCCCCGGCGACGCGACACCAGGGAGCCGATATGTCCATCCGCACCAAGCTGGTAGCTCAGGTGAAGGAATTCATCGCGCGTGTTCAAGCCGCGTGAACGCTTTCCCTCGCAGGCAGACCAGCGGGGCGGCTATTCCGTCCTGTACCGGCGGTCGAATTCAATGACCGTTGCCGCCTCGATACCGTCATTGCCGGGCTTGACCCGGCAATCCAGTTCCGCCACGAAATCGTGCCGCAGGCACTGGATGGCCGGGTCAGGCCCGGCCATGACGATAATCCCTTTCGGATCGGACAAGTCACTTGCGAGGGCCGTTGGTATTACCAGCAGGTATACCCCCCATCGGCCAGCACGATGCTGCCGGTGAGCAGACTCGCCGCATCGGAGGCCAGGAACAGCACCACCGACGCAATCTCCTCCGGCTGCCCGACGCGCGCCATTGGCGTCATCTCGATCCATACATCGGCCATCGCCTTGTTCTCCATGCCGAACTTGGTCAGCGGCGTCTCGATATAGGTGGGAGCGACCGCGTTTACCCGAACGCCGCGCTCGCCCCATTCCGCTGCCAGCGACTTGGTCAGATGATGCACCGCCGCCTTGCTTGCGTTGTAGAACGCCTGCGGCTGCGGCTTGTTGACGATAAAGCCGGACATCGAGCCGATGTTGACGATGCTGCCGGCGCCGCGCCCCAGCATCCGTTGACCGAACGAACGGCAGCACCAGAACACGCCGTCGAGATTGACCGCGAGATGAAAGCGCCAGTGTTCGTCGGTGGTGTCCTCGGCGCGCACGTCGCTCTTCGCCACACCGGCGTTGTTCACCAGGACCGCTGTGTCCTCGTATTTGGCGGCCAGCCGCTCCACCGCTGCCGAGTCGGTGACATCCAGCAATGCCGCCTCGGCAGTGATGCCCTTGCCGCGCAATGTCGCCGCCGCCTGCTCCGCGCGCTCGGCGATCATGTCGGCCACCACAACCGCGGCCCCTGCCTCCCCCAGCGCGTGCGCGCAGGCAAGACCGATGCCCTGGCCGCCTCCGGTGACGACGGCGCGCCTGCCCTTCAGATCGTATTTCTCCAGATACATGCAGAAACTCCTATTTGACGGCGCCAAAGGTCAGGCCGCGCACCAACTGACGTTGGCTGATCCAGCCGAAGATCAGGATGGGTGCAATCGCCAGCACCGAGGCGGCCGACAGCTTGGCATAGAACAATCCCTGCGGTGCCGAGAAGCTGGCGATGAAGGCGGTCAGCGGCGCCGCGTTGTGCGCGGTCAGGTTCAGGCTCCAGAACGCCTCGTTCCAGGACAGGATCACGTTGAGCAGCCCGGTCGAGGCAATGCCCGGCATGACGAGCGGCAGCAGCACGGCGAAGATGAGCTGCCGGACCGAGGCGCCGTCGATGCGGCTCGCCTCGATGATGTCCTTCGGCGTGTCGCGGAAGAAGGTGTAGAGCATCCAGATCACGATCGGCAGGTTCGACAGCGTGTAGATGATCACCAGCGCGATTCGCGTATCCAGCAGTCCCGCGGTACGGCACGCCAGATAGATCGGCATCAGTACGCCCACCGCCGGCAGCATCTTGGTGGACAGCATCCACAGCAGCGTGCCGCGCGTGCGGAACGATGGATAGAGAGCCATTGCGAACGCTGCCGGCACGGCGATCACCAGGGCGATGAAGGTCGAGCCGAACGAGACGACGATGCTGTTCCAGGCGAAGGAAAGATAGTCGGCCTGCTGGAAGATCTCGCGATAGCCCTCGAACGTCGGGTGGAAGATCAGCAGCGGCGGCGTCTGCACCGCCTGTACCTCGGTCTTGAAACTGGTGACGAACATCCAGAAGATCGGAAAGAACATCAGCAGCGCCAGGATCCAGGCAATGACGCCCGCGACCGGCGACGACGATTTCGGCCCCGGAACTTGCTCATGACCACTTGCTCATGCGTCGAGCCTCCGCGCCACGGTCCGCACCAGGAAGATCGCGATGATGTTGGCCAGCACGATGGCGATCACGCCGGCCGCCGAAGCGCCGCCCACGTTGAAGGCGAGCAATGCGCGCTGATAGATCAGGAAGGCGAGATTGGTGGTGGCGATGCCCGGACCGCCCGCTGTGGTCACGTAAATCTCGGCGAACACGCCCAGCAGGAAGATCATCTCCATCATCACGACGACGCTGATCGCGCGCGCCATGTGCGGCACCTGGATGAAGAAGAACACCGACAGCGCGCCCGCGCCGTCCAGCCACGCCGCCTCGAGCTGCTCCTCGTCGAGAGATTGCAGGGCGGTCAGCAGGATCAGGAAGGCGAAGGGCAGCCATTCCCACGAGACGATGACGATGACGGAGGACAGCGGAAACTGGCCGAACCAGTCGACGGCGTGCAGGCCGACGCCGCGCAGGATTGCCGCGAGCAGCCCGTTCACCGGATGCATCAGCAGATTCTTCCAGAGTAGCGCGGCCACCGTCGGCATCACGAAGAACGGCGAGATCATCAGCACCCGGGCGATGCCCTGGCCCGGAAACTCCTTGCTGAACAGGGCCGCGAACACGGCGCCCAGGCAGACGGTGATGATCAGCACCGCGCCGACCAGCACCACCGTGATCCACAGCGCCCAATAGAGCGACGAATTGCGCAGCAGGTACCAGTAATTGTTGATCCCGGCCCAGCCGTTGCGTTCGGGATACAACAGCAGATAGCGCCGGAACGAGAAATACAGCGTCACGATCAGCGGGATGATCGACCAGATCAACAGCAGGATCACCGACGGCGATACCAGCGGCAGGGTGTTGACCCGACCGCCCAACCCCTTTCCCTTGGCGCGCCCACGATGCGGCAAGGCCATTGTCGTGCTGCTCACTGCTGGTCCTCCCCGGCCAGTGGCGGCGGGGTCGGGTTTGCCCCGACCCCGCCTGTCCGCCTGCTCCCGCGCCTACTGGCCGTAGCCGGCTTGCTGCATGGTCGATGTCACCGACGCCTGCGCCTGCTTCAGTGCGTCGTCCACGCTGGTCTGCCCGGTGAGCGCCGCGGCGACGAGCTGCCCCACCGTAGTGCCGATCGCCTGGAACTCCGGGATGGCCACGTACTGGATGCCGGTATACGGCACCGGCTGCGCTGTCGGGTGCTTCAGATCGGCAGTCTGGATCGCCTGCTCGACTTCCTTGGCGAAGGGCGCCGCCTTCAGGTACTCCGGCAACTGGTAGGTCGAATGGCGCGTGCCGGGCGGCAGGACCGTCCAGTTCACCTGATTGCCGACCAGCTTGATGTAGTCCTTCGACGTGGACCAGGCGAGGAACGACTTGGCGGCATCGACCTGCTTGGACGATTTCGGAATCGCCAATGCCCAGGCCCAGAACCAGTGATAGCCGGTGGGCGACACGCCCTGCGGCGCCGGCGCGAAGGCGGTCTTGTCGTAGACCTGGCTCGTGGTCTTGTCGAAGATGAAGCCCGCGCCAGAGGTGGCGTCGATCCACATGGCACACTTGCCGGTCGAGAACAGCGCCTGGTTCTCGTTGAAGCCGTTCGAGCTGGCGCCCGGCGGGCCGTAGTCCCGCAGCAGGTGGACATAGAAGGTGAGCGCGTCATGCCACGGCTTGGTATCGAGCTGCGGCTTCCAGTTCATGTCGAACCAGCTTCCGCCGAACGTGTTCACCAGCGTGCTGAAGAACGCCATGTTCTCGCCCCAGCCCGGCTTGCCGCGCAAGCAGATGCCGTATTGCTGCTTGGACTTGTCGGTGAGCTTCTGCGCGAATTGGTCGATGTCGGTGTATTTCGGCTGCGCCGGCATCTTCAGCCCGGCCGCGTCGAACAGATCCTTGCGGTAGTAGGTGAACGAGCTCTCCGCATAGAACGGCAGGGCGTAGAGATGGCCACCTGTCGAGAGCGCGTCCTTCACCGAGCTGAACAGATCGCCCATGTCGTAGCTGGCGGGCATGTTGTCCACCGGGTCGAGCCAGCCCTGCTTGCCCCAGATCGGCGCCTCGTAGCTGCCGATAGTGACGATGTCGAACTGGCCACCATTGGTGGCGATGTCGGTGGTGACGCGCTGTCGCAGCACGTTCTCCTCCAGCACCACCCAGTTGATGTGGTTGCCGCTCTGCTGCTCCCATTTCGACGAGAGCTTCTGCATGGTGACCATCTGCGAGTTGTTGACGGTCGCGATGGTGATGGTCGCCGCCCCTGCCGTGCTGGCCAGTCCGGCGATCAGACCCGCGAGCACGGTCGTGCCAGCGAGAAGCTGCTTCAGACGCATGTTCCTACCCCTCTTTCTGTTGACCGCTCAGCCGGACGATGCCGCGGATTGGGCTTGTGCCCGGTTGTCGAGCAGAAGGCCATTCCGAGGCCGCGATGTCAAGCGCGGTCTCCGAGGATTGTCCGCGCCGTGGCCTCGTCCGTGATGGTGCCACCCACCAGCCCTCCCTCGATGGCGGCGCGCAGTGCCGCGACCTTGCGCGGTCCGGCGGCGACCGCCACGGTCAGCGTCGCGGGATCGGCCGGCGGCCGCAGGCCGTTCACCCGCGCGTTCACGGGGCTGTCCACCAGCCGGCCGCCCGCGTCGAACGACCAGCCGGCGACCTCCCCCACCGCCCCCGCCTCGATCAGCATTCCCAAATCATGGTCGCTGATAAAGCCGGAGGCGTGCAGCGGCGCCTGCCAGGCGATGTCGCCTAGGCCCACCAGCACGCAGCGCGCCTGGGCGAGTAGCGCTGCAAGCGTCAAAAAGGGGCGTTGCGCCTGGAACGACGCGCGTTCCTCGACCGTCGCCGCCACCACCGGCGCGGGCATCGGATAGCATTGCGCCCCGGTCCGCTCGGCAAGCCGGATGACCGGCTCGGGCGAGCCCGCCCGCCCGTCCACCCCCATCGTGCCACAGAGCGACATGACCTTGTGCTGCGGCACGTCGAGCGACGAGACCTCGTTGACGATGGCGCGCAGCGTGCGCCCGGTGGAGAGCGCCAGCACTGCAGGCGCCTTCTGCTGTAGCCAGCGCTCCAGGAGGGCAGCGCCCGCCGTCGCCAGGGCCGGCAAGGCGTCCGGCGTCGTCTCGTCGGAGGGCACGATTTCGCAATAGCGCAGGCCGTAGCGCGCGGTCAGCGCCTCACCCAGTCGCATGCAGCCGGCAACCGGGTGATCGAGGCGGAACTTGATCAGCTTTTCGGTGACCGCCAGGGACACCAGCCGCTGCGCCACCTGGCGCGACACCCCGAGCTGGAAGGCGATTTCATCCTGCGTGCGGCCCGCGACATAGTATAGCCAGGCCGCCCGCGCGGCCTGATCCAGCCGCGCCACGCCGCCGCTCCGCCTGCCGGTCGCACCCCGTTCCATCCCGCCGCCTCGGCATCTCCTCCGTCACGGTGCTTTTGCCCAGTCTATGCAATTTTGCTCACAAGGAGCAAGCCTTGTCCTGGGGTCCGTGCAGGGCAAACGAAAAGCCCGCCTCGCATGGGCGAGGCGGGCTTGGGAAAGCTTGGAAGCCCCGCCCGGAGAATGGGCGGCGGGGCTGACGGTCACCAGATCGCGTGCCCGCTGGCGTTGGTCGGGTGCGCACCCTGGAACACGACGGTCGTGCCATCCGAGAGCTTGAACGAGCTGGCGCCGCCGCCGATCGCGGTATCCATGGTCTGGATATCGGTCTGGCTGTAGTTCCCAAGGAACAGACCGTCCCCCGTGTGCCAGTTCTGGACCGTGATGGTGTGGTCCCCGCTGCCGCCATTGTTGATCAGATTGAACGTATCCGCCTTGGCCGCGAAGGCACCGACCAGCGTCGTGTTGCCCGTGGTGCTGGTGGCGAAGAAGTTGTTGCCGCCGTTCGACAGCGAGGCGTCGTACGAGCTGTTGGCGCCGAGTGCCACCTCGAACGCATTGCCGCTGCCGATGATGCTCGCGTGCTCGTTGTTGGCGCCGAACACTGTCGGCGTGACATTGCCGCCGTAGATGCTGTCCGCGCCGCCCAGTCCCACGAACACATCGTTGCCCGCGCCCAGCACGAGAGCCAGATGACCGCCAGCGCCGGCGAACACCGCGCCCGACCCGCTGCCGAAGATCGAGCTGCTGCCCGCGCCGCCGACAAAGATGTGTTTCGCGCCGGTGCCCTCCACATCCAGGATGCTGCCACCCTGCGTGTTGAACACCGTATCGTTCCCGGTGCCGCCGAACACCGTCTGCGCGCCCGTCGAGCTGAGGAACTCGGTGGTTGAGCCGCCGCCGTAATAGACGTCGTTATTGCCCGCGAAGATCGTCGAGGCGCCGGCGACGCCACTGATGGTATTCGAGCCCCCGCCGGCACTGTCCATGAGCAGATTGTTGCCGCCGTTGATCGTGACGGCATTGGCCTGGCCGGTGAGCTTCAACGTGGTCACCGCGGAGACCGAGGCGGCGCCAGCGACGGCTGCCGCTTCGAGAGTGGTGGGCGATCCACCGCTGCCCGGCGGATCGCCGAGCTGAACCTGGTCATGGCTGCCGGAGGCGACGATCGCCGCGACCGCGCTGTCATCCAACCGGATCGACTGCTGATTGCCGCCGGCCGTCACCGAATAGCTGCCGCCGCCGAGATCGAAAACCGCCCCGGCCGCGTTGTCCACGATGGTCCCGGTCATTCCCGGAACCGTGCTGGTGTCATCGACCACGCCGGCATTGCCGGAGTAGTTGATCGATCCCGCCGAGAGGACCGTCGTGTTAGGCCCTCCTCCGGTCACCGTGCCGCTCGATCCCTGACCGAAGATGACCGCGCCGTAACCGGCGGGAATGGCCAGCGAGCCGACATTCGTGCCGTTCGGCACCTCCAGCACGTAGGTACCCGCGGCCCCGGCAGGAACGGTGGGGATCGGCGGGATGCCGTTCTTGCCGTACACCTCCTCCACGACGTTGTTCGCATTCAGCAGGTTTTGCACCTGCTGGATGCCGAGTGCGGTGTACAGGCCGCTGGACGCTACGCTGGCGCCACCGGCCGAAAGAACCGTCGCTTGGCCGCTCATACCCGTTCCTATTCCTAGACCGAATGCTGACGTTCTTTACCGTGGGCCCGGGGCGGTGTCCAGGGTAATCTCGATCGGAGACTGATTTTTTCGTTAATGGGAATTATCGAAGATCGAGCGGATCACCCCGAACCCACGAGGCGGCATGCCCGTCGATTAACTCCCGGGTCGCCGTTAAGATCAAGTAAAGGGCCTTGTTTGCGGGATCGGCCGGATCACGCATCGGTGATGTCCGTCTGAACGGCCGCTAAACGCCTTCGCCAGACGACGCAAACGAGGCCGCCCCGCGATCGGCGGGGCCGCAGCCGGCCCGAAAGGCGGCGAACAGCTCCCGGCCAACTCCGTGGGACAAAGGAGGGGTCGCGGGGCGGGCCGCAGGACGGTGGTCCCACTCCGCGCGATCGACCCGCACCTCGATCCGCCCGGCCACCGCATCGACACGGACAACATCCCCATCGCGCAGCCGGGCGATCGGACCGCCCTCGGCCGCCTCGGGCGTCACGTGAATGGCCGCCGGCACCTTCCCCGAGGCGCCTGACATCCGTCCGTCCGTCACCAGCGCCACGCGCCGCCCGCGATCCTGCAGCAGGCCGAGCGGCGGCATCAGCTTGTGCAATTCCGGCATGCCGTTGGCCCGCGGCCCCTGGAAACGCACCACCGCCACCACGTCGCGATCCAGTTCGCCGGCGCGGAACGCCGCCTGCAACGCCTCCTGGCTGTCGAACACGCGGGCCGGCGCCTCGACCACGTGCCGGTCCGGCTTCACCGCCGAGGTCTTGATCACCGCCCGCCCGAGATCGCCGCCCAGCACCCGGAGCCCGCCGGTCATCGCGAACGGCTCGCCCATCGGCCGCAGCACGTCGCGATCGCCGCTCACGGCTGGAGGCTGCCGCCAGGACAGCGCGCCCGACCCATCCAGGCGGGCATCGCCGACATAGCGGCGCAAGCCCGGGCCGGCCACCGTCAGCACGTCCGCGTGCAGCAGCCCCGCATCCAGCAACTCGCGGATCAGGAAGCCCATGCCGCCCGCCGCGGCGAAATGGTTCACGTCGGCCCCGCCGTTCGGATAGACCCGCGCCAGCAGCGGCACGATCTCGGCCAGATCAGAAAAATCGTCCCAGTCCAGGCGGACGCCCGAAGCGGCCGCCATTGCCAGCAGGTGAATGGTGAGGTTGGTCGAACCGCCCGTCGCGTGCAGGCCGACGATGCCGTTGACGAAGGCGCGCTCGTCCAGCACGCGGCCGATCGGGGTGAACGCATTGCCGCGCGCAGTGATCGCCAGCGCCCGCCGTGTCGCGGCCTCTGTCAGCGCGTCGCGCAGCCTGGTGCCGGGATTGACGAAGCTGCTGCCCGGCACATGCAGCCCCATAATCTCCATCAGCATCTGGTTGCTGTTGGCGGTGCCATAGAAGGTGCAGGTGCCCGGGCCGTGATACGAGGCCATCTCCGCCGCCAGCAATTCGGCGCGGGTCGCGCGGCCCTCGGCATGGGCCTGGCGGACGCGCGCCTTCTCGGCGTTGGGCAGGCCGGAGGGCATGGGGCCTGCCGGGACGAAGATCGCCGGCAGATGGCCGAACGCCAGGGCGCCGATCACCAGACCTGGCACGATCTTGTCGCACACCCCGAGATACAGCGCTGCGTCGAAGGTCTGGTGCGACAGCGCGACCGCCGTCGCGAGCGCGATCACGTCGCGCGAGAACAGCGAGAGTTCCATCCCCGCCTCGCCCTGCGTGACCCCGTCGCACATGGCCGGCACGCCGCCCGCGACCTGTGCCGTGCCGCCGGCCGCGCGGGCGGCCTCGCGGATCAGTGCCGGGAAGCGCTCGAACGGCTGGTGCGCCGACAGCATGTCGTTATAGGCGGTCACGATCGCCAGATTGGGCGCCTGCGTCTCCACCAGCCGCTGCTTGTCCGTGGCCGCGCACGCGGCGAAGGCGTGCGCCTGGTTGGCGCAGCCGAGCTGTCCCCGCCTGCGGCCGTGCCGGGCAGCCTCGTCCACCCGCGCGAGGTAGGCCGCACGGCTGGGGCGGCTGCGCTCGGCGATGCGCCCGGTGATCTCGATCAGGCGCTTGCGTGCTTCCATGATGCGGCGGCTTTACTCCGCTTGCGGGCCTCTGTTGAGTCCTGGCTGCGGTCAGCGCGCGGCCGCCGCCGCGAAGCTGAAATGCTTATGGCCCAGATAGCTGGTGAACACCGGCACGATCACGCCGATGACGTGCGCCACGTCCTGCGGGTGAAAGGTGAACCCCACAGCGGGGAACAAGCGCTCGGCCAGACCCACCGAAATCAGCCAGACCTGCGCCGCCGCGACCACGTTGACCAGGGCGAAGCGGCCATATTCGCGCGTCCAATGCGCCCCGGATCGTTCGAACACCAGCAGGCGCGCCAGCACCCAGGCGGTCGTCATGCCGCACAGATAGGCGGCCAGCACCGCCCAGCCATATGACATCATGGTGCTGAACCAGATTCGGCTGCCGATATTGACGAGTGCGGCGAGGCCGCCCGCGACGAGAAAGCGCGCGAAGCGGCTGCCCCACAGACGCCGGACCAGTGGAGCAGGATCCAATCGCATCGGCCGTTCGCCTTTGCGGCCCGCGCCCCGTACACTATCGTCAGCCAATACCAGCGGGCCTCACTCCCAGGAGAATGGCATGGATCTCGCGGCGCTCTACCGCTTCCGCTTCGTCGAAGAGGAACAGGCTGCGAAGCTCCGCGTGTGGGAGGCCCTCTGCGCCGGCTTCTTCCAGCCGCTGATCGGCGAGGACAAGGTCATCCTTGATCTCGCCTGCGGCTACGGCGAGTTCATAAACACGATCCGCGGCCGCCGCAAGATCGGCATCGACATGAACCCGGATGCCCCGCGCCACCTTGGCTCCGGCATCGAATTCATCCAGGCGCCCGCCGACGCGATACCGCTCGAGGCGGACTCGATCGAAATCGTGTTCACCTCGAACTTTCTTGAGCATCTGCACGACAAAGCCGAATGCGACCGCGTGCTGGCCGAAATGTTGCGGCTGCTGCGACCGGGCGGCCGCTTCATCATCATGGGGCCGAACATCCGCTATCTGGCCGACCGCTACTGGGACTTCTACGACCACCATCTGCCGTTGTCGCATCTGTCCCTGGAGGAAGGTCTTGTGCAGGCGGGATTTGCGGTGGATCGGGTGATCCCGCGATTCCTGCCCTATACCGCCAAATCGGCGCTGCCCAAGCACCCGGCCCTCGTCTCACTTTACCTGAAACTGCCGCTGGCGTGGCGGATTCTCGGGCGGCAGTTCCTGGTGGTGGCGAGCAAGCCTTCGCCAACATAGCTCCTGCCGCATCGGCGTCCTAGCCAACACGCGCCGCCATCTCGCGCGCGACGCGCACGCTTTCGGCGATGCCGCGGTCCTCGGGGTAATAGGTCGAGGTATCCGCCGCCTGCAACCCGGCGATCGCCGTGACCACCGGCGGCAGCAGGGCGCCATAGCCCGGTGGACACACCGGCTGCGCATAGCGCAGCCGGCCCACGGCGGAGGCGAGGCGATCCGTGTCGGTCACGGCGGGGTTGATCAGCTTGAGATAGCCGAACGACTCCTCGATCAGCCTGCGATCGTCCCAGGCGAAGCGCGGATGGGTGATCGGCATGTAATACGGCGTATAGACCACATGGTCGCCGCCCAGCGGCCGCAGATTGGAGAACTCGACCAGACCCGGCACGTCGATGCGCGCATCGTTGGTGTTGACCCAGAAATCCTTGCCCACTGCACGCCGCAGCTTGTGCACCACGCACGCCACGCCGATATTGCGCAGGCCCGCGTAGCGCTGCTTCACCGCATCCGGCAGGCCAGGCACGAGGTCCGGCAGCAGCACCAGCGGCACCGTGCTGATCACGGCGCCGAAAGGCCGATGCTCGCCGCCGACAGTGATTCCCGTCACCGAGCCCTGCGCCGAGTTCGATCCGCTGCACCTTCACGCCGAGATGGATGCGCCCGCCCCTCGCCTCGATCTGCTGCACCAGCCGTTTCACCAGGGTTTCCGAGCCGCCCTCGATATAACCCAATTCCTCCTGGAAAATGCTGCGCCGCGACGTGCCGACCCGCTTGATCCGCGTCCACAGCCACGCCGCCGAGACATCGTGCGCGTGCTCGAAGAATTTCTGGGTGAACAGCTTTTCCCAAAGCACTTTCCAGACACGCTCGCCGCCCCAGGCGCGCACCCAGTCATCGGCGTGCAGCCGGTCGAGCTTCGACCAGTCGCGCCGCCTGGTGGAGGTGAACATGTGCAGCCCGTAGCGCAGTTTCGAGATCGGATCGAGATGCGGAAAGCGCAGCAGCGACAGCGGATCGCCCCAGGGATGCAGGCGGCCCTCGAAGAAATACGCCATCGAGGTCGCGCGCCAGCGCAGCGCATCGGCGATGCCGAGTTCGGCCAGCAGGTCGAATGTGGGCTGATCGGATTTGCAGACGAAATGGTAGAACCGCTCGATGCTCAACCCGTCCAGGTCGAAATGCGCGGCCATGCCGCCCGGCCGGTCATCCGCCTCGAATATCTCGACGCGGTGCCCAGCCTTCAGCAGATGATAGGCAGCGGCAAGCCCCATCGCCCCGGCGCCGATCACGGCCACCTCGGTCACGCTCAGAACTCCAGCACGACCGAGGCGTACGGCCCCGGCCCGAACGTCTCGTCGATCGCCTGCGCGAACGGGGTCGCCTTCACGCCGAAAATATCCCACCAGGGGATCAGCTCGAACTCGTCCGGCGTCACCAGCGCGCGAAGCTGCTTGGTGGTGAACGGGGCATCGGGCTTGACCAGGCCATACGCCTTCAGCAGCGACCAGAACGCCCAGTACGGGATATGCACGATGCGCGCCCCGGCGCCCGTCGCGCGCTTGATGGCGCGGATGATGTCCAGATAGTCGATCTTCTCGCGGCCGGTGATGTTGTATGCGCTGGCCATTCGGCCGGCGTTGCAGGCAGGCGAGAATGATGCGGCAGAAATCGAGCGCGTAGAGCGGCTGGCGCAGATAGCGGCCGTCGCCGGGAATGGGGAACACCGGCACGCGCTGCATGAAGCGCGATAGCCAGCCGAGATGCTTGCGGTCGAAGAAGCCGAACATCAGCGTCGGGCGCAGCACGCAATGGGCAATGCCGCCCGCCGCCACCAGCGCCTCCTGCGCCTTCTTCGTCTCGGTGTACCAGTCCCGCGCCATCGAGTTCACGACCGACGAGCTGATATGCACCAGGAACGGCACCCCATACCTGCGACACGCATCGAGCGCGCGCTGGGTGGCGATGATGTTGTTGCGCTGAAACTCCGCCTCGACCTCGCCGCCGATCTGCGCTTGCAGCATCACCGCGGCGGCAGCACCCTCGCATGCTGCCTCCCACTCGCCCGGCTCCGCCATGTCGGCTTCGATCACCGCGAGTTCCGGATGCAGTCCGCGCAGGATGCGCGTGTTCGCCGCGTGCTTGTCGATGGCGACGAGATTGCCAAAGCCGTGCTGCTTCAGCAGCACCACCAGATTCTGCCCGACCAGGCCGGCGGCGCCGAACAGCACGATCTTGTCGGTGAGGGCGAGCATCGGGCTACAGCCGCGTGCGACGGAACATCGGGTCCGGCAGCAGGCGGACCACCAGCATGATCCAGCGCCAGAACCACGGCGTATAGAGGATGGCAGGACGGCCGCGCTCGATCGCGCGGGCGATGTCGCGCGCCACCCGCTCGGGCGTGGCCCAGAGCGGCCCGCCCTTGGCGATCCCCTCGGTCATCGGCGTGTCCACGAAACCCGGCTGCACCAGGACCACGTCCACGCCCGCGCGGCCGAGCCGGTGGCGCAGACCCTGGGCGAACACCCGCAACCCGCCCTTGGCGGCGCCATAGACGTAGTTGCTCTGCCGGCCGCGGTCGCCGGCCACGGAGCCGATCACGACGATGGTGCCATGCCCGGCCGTCTCCATCACGCCAGCCAGATGATTGAGCAGGGAGGCCGGGCTGAGAAAATTGGTGGTCAGTTCCCGCAGCATCGCGGCCCCGTCCCGCTCGCTCTCGCGCTGCGCGCCCAAAGTGCCGTGCGCGATCACCGCCGCGTCGATGCCGCCCAGCGCGGCGTGCGCCTGCGTCACCAGATCGCCGTGGCGATCCAGCTCCGCCAGATCGGCAACAGCGCTGCCGACGGAGTTGGCACCGCGCGCCAGCAGGTCGGCCGCGACCGCCTCCAGCCGCGCCGGGTTGCGCGCGACGAGGAACATCCGGGCACCCTTCGCCGCGAACAGGCGCGCCGTCGCCTGGGCAATGGCAGAGGTGGCGCCGAAGATCACGATGCGCGTCATGCGGCCCTGTTGCTGGCAAGCGGCGCGCTGACCCGGCGCCAGAAGCTGGAGGAGAAGCGCGGATCGACGTGGCGCGCGAAGCGGCTCCAATTCGGATAGCCGCGCTGGAAATCCCGCGCCGATACACGCCCATCCTTGGCCGGATAGACGCGCCCGCCGGCCTCGGCGGTGATGGCATCCAGCCGATCCAGCAACTCGTAGGTCGGATTGCCGCGGTTCGGGAAATCGAGCGCCAGCGTGACCCCCTGCATGGGAAAGGACAGCATTCCGGGCGAGGCACGATCACCCAACGTCTTCAGCACGGCGAGAAACGACCCCTGCCGCGCCGCCGCGATGCTGCGCAGCAATGCCGGGACCGCCTCGCGCGCCGCCGCATCGGGCACGACGCATTGGTATTGGTGGAAGCCTCGGCGGCCATAGATGCGGTTCCAGTTGCCGATCGCGTCCAGCGGATAGAACACCGGCTCGTACGGGCGCATCCGCCGCGCCGGTGCTTGCGGTGCGCGCCGCCAATACAGCGCGTTGAAGGCGCCGACCATGGCCGGGTTCAGCACCAATCCGGGCATGTCGAAGGGCACATTGCGGCGAGGGCGCCGCGGCGGCAAGGGCGCCGGACGCGGCCCGCTCGGCATGGCGCGCACGGGTGAACACGCCGCGCCCGAGTGCCGCACCGCGCGCCAGGCAGTCGATCCAGGCAACCGTGTAGTCCCAAGCCGGCACCGATTCCTCGCTGAGCGCGTGGAACGCCGCCAGATCAGAAAAGCGGATGTCCTCGACCTCCAGCCACAGCGAGGCGACCGGCTTCAGTTGCAGCACCACCGAGAGAATGACCCCGGTCAGCCCCAGCCCGCCGATCGTAGCGGCGAACAGGTCCGGATGCTCGGCGGGGGAGCACGTGAGCACCGCCCCGTCGGAGCGCAACAGCCGCAGCGACAGCACATGGTTGCCGAAACAGCCGGCGCTGTGGTGGTTCTTGCCGTGCACGTCGTTGGCGATAGCACCGCCCAATGTCACGAACCGGGTTCCCGGCGTCACCGGCAGGAACCAGGTCCGGCCGGGTGTCGCCCGCCCGCCCTAGCAGATCAAGAATGTCCGCCAATGTGACCCCGGCCTCCGCCTCCAGCACTCCGGTCGTGGCGTCGAAGCCGATGAAGCGATCCAGCGCCCGCATGTCGATCAGCGTGCCGCCGGCATTGATGCAGGAATCGCCGTAGGAGCGCCCCATGCCATAGGCGAGCATCGGGCCGCCAGCCGCCGCCAAAACGCCGGGGGCATCCTCCATGAACGCCGGACGCGCGACGTAATGCGGCACGCGGCGGACGCGTCCCCAGGACAGATAGTCCTCGCGCGGCGTCGGAGCGCTCTGCATCCCGGCGGGGCTCAGCTCCGTGCCAGCAGCACGAGCACGGCGATCACGCCGACCAGCAGCAGCGACAGGCGGTCCTTCATCGCGAACAGCACCGGGTCGTCGTGCATGTCGCCGCGCACCGTCAGCGCCCAGGTCCGGCAGATCCAGTAGCCGAGGATCACGCAGATCAGCCACATCCAGTGCGGGTTGGGATAGGTGACGATGGGCGAGCCGGGATCGACCAGGAACAGGAAGAAGGTGGACACGGCGGAGAAGGCGCTGGCCGCACCCATCGCCATCAGCCAGGGCGCGTCGCCCAGCCGATAGGCGCGCCCCGGCAACTGGCGCATCCCCTCGGCCGTCAGCACCAGGCACTCGCCGTAGCGCTTGATGCAGGCGAGGCTGAGAAAGAAGAACATCGAGAAGGCGAGCAGCCAGGGCGACATCGGATGGCTGACCGCAGCGATGCCGGCCAGGATGCGCAGCGTGAACAACCCGGCCAGGGTGAACACGTCCAGCATCAGCATGCGCTTGATGCGGGCGGAATAGGCCAGGGTGACAAGCAGATAGAGGACGGCCACCTGCGCGAACGCCACTGGCAGCAACGGCAGCAGCGCCACGGCTGAGGCCGCCAGCAGCAGCACCGCCAGGGCGCCATGACGCAGCGGCAGCACCCCCGAGGCGAGCGGCCGGTGCCGCTTGCTTCGGTGCAGCCGGTCGTGCGCGAGATCCAGCATGTCGTTGATCAGGTACGTGGCCGACGCCATCAGCCCGAAGATGACGAACCCGACGCAGGCGGCCGGCGCGTCGCGCAGGATGTTGCCGCCCAGCAGTGCCGCCACGAACAGCAGCAGGTTCTTCGCCCATTGGTGCAGCCGCAGGGCGCGGCGCCACACGGCGAAGCCCGGCGCGGGCCGATCGAACTCGCGCGCCACCTCCACCTCGGGGCCGAGCCGCGCCCGCAGCCGTGCCACGTCGCCCACCAGCACCGCCGAGCCGCATGCCTGCCAGATCGGTGCGTCACGGCGACTGTCGCCTGCATAGGTGAAACGAGGACCAACCAACTCCCGCACGGCCGCGAGCTTGCGCGCGCCCGACAGGTTCACGTGCCCGTCGCTGCCGTGCGCGCTCTCGAAAATCCCGAACCGCGCCGCCACAAGCTGCACGATGCGCTCGTCAGCAGCCGAAAAGAGGTGCAGTTCGCGGCCAGCGCGCCGCTGGTCTTCGAGCCAGAGCAGCAGCATCTCGTTCACCGGCAGCGTGGCCGCGTCGAGTGTCGACATGCTCCGCCACGCGCCGCTTCAGATGCGCCTTGCCGCGCAGCAGCCAGAACGGCAGCAGCACCACGCACCAGGGGCGTTGCCGCAGCAGCAGCAGCGTCGTCTCCAGCAGCGTGTCGGTCCGCAGCAGGGTGTCGTCCATATCGATGACCAGGGGGCCGGGCGCCTCCGCCACGCCGCCGGTATCTCGCTGCAGGGACGCCGAATTGTTCACGCTCTCAGATCGCCAGCCGTGGTGAGATGCTTGACATCGACGCGCCCGACAGGCGTCGAGACTGCGATGGAGCAGGTCCGCGAAGCGCCCCTGCCCGCCGCACGTGCCTGCGTGGCCTGGATCGCCTATACGCCGACCAGCGGCCGGCTCGGGCAATGACGGTGCGCGCAATGTGCATCAGCTATCCACAATTCCGGTAGGATGGGTCGGATGTAACCTCGATGCGCGGATGCAGCGCGCAAGACCAGGAATGGCCGTGCGCCACCAGATCCAGGCGCAGATCGTAGGTGCCCGACAGCGCGCCCAGATCGAGCAAGGCCTGGAACCCCACCCGGTCCAAGTGGGGCTGGCGGAAGTATATGCCGAGATCCGGCCGTGGCAGGATCGCGAGCGGTGCGGTATAGGACCGCCCGTCGCTCCCCGCGAATGTAAGCCGCATGGAATTGGGGTCGGTTCCATCAGGCGCCATGACAAATCCCCAGCCGGAGAATTGAGCAGGACCCGCGATGTGCAGAGTCATGCCGGGGTCGGTGATGGGGGCATCCAGGCTGTCGAGCCAGCAACGGGTGGTGCCGCCTCGCCCCGGAGGTGGCGCTGCGGTCGCCCCCAGCGGCTCCAGCTTGGCGAACATCATGCTGCGCAGACCTGGCTGCGGGGGCACCTCCATCGCGTGCAGATCGAGCGCGAAGCTGCGTTGCCACAGCAGGTGCCCGCGGCCCGGCGCCTCGATGCGGAACGATTCCACCGCCTCATTGCCGAAGACATCCCGCCCCGGCACCGCGAGGGCCAGGAACTGTGCGGCGTCCGCCACCAGGGGGGAGAGCACGAAGCCGGCCTGACCCATGCCGGGAATGTAGCGGAACGCAACGGTCCGGCCATCCGATAACCGCAGCACAATGAGCAGTGGCGTCGGCTTGAACAGCATGCCCGCAAGCCGGCCGAGCAGCGTGGGCCGCACGTCGATCCGCGCCCAGAGCGGCCCCCGCCCGGTGGGCAGCTTCACCTCGGCCCCAAGCCTGTGCAGACCGCTCGCGATCGGTGCCCCGATCACTGGCGCCGGGATCGGCCCCGCGCGGCGATGCAGCACCGCCATGCCGTCAGGCAGCAGCGCGGTCGCCGTATAGCGGGTGAGCAGCAGGGGCCAGCTCGGACCGTCCTCCAGGGCCGGGAGGCGTCCGTCGATGGGATTCGGGGAGAACAGGATGTTCACGGGCGCCGCGCCGCCCTCCAAATGCCGTGCATCCGCGTCCGCGAGTTCGGGCGAGTAGGCGGAGTAGCTTTGCATCGCCGGACGCGGCGACCACTCCAGCCCGTGCGCGATCACGATCGCCTGCCCCGTGGAATAGACATCCGTCGGCCCGGACAGCTTCGGCAGGGGATAGCGGGCACGCAGGCCGGCCAGGGACGCGTCGTAGCCGCGACGAAGCGAATCGGGATCGCGAATCCGCTCCAGCAATCCCCTGGCCGACCCGACATAGATATTGGAGATCCGCGACACCATGACCTCGGGCGTCAGTTGCTTGGCATCGCGGTCCACGGCCGCCCACACGACGAGGCCGATGGCAAGCCCGTGCATCGCTTCGCGTCGCGCCTGTCCCAGCATCAGCACCCAGGCTACCAGGGCAATCGTTGCGGCCGCGATCATGGCGTGCGCATCCTGGCGGACAAACCCGGCCTTGAAGCCCAGCAACAGGATGACCGCGGCGGCCCCGAGAAGGATGATCTCCGGGCGATCCCGCCTCCACGTCGCGGGCAGGTGCAGGCAAAGCAGCAGCAGCGCGGCGATGCAGAAGACGCCCGGCGGCCAATACGACCCCCAGAGCGACATCGCCTGCGTGTAGCCCGCGATCACGAGTTTCTGTCCGGCGAAGAAGATCGGCAGGTCCGCCAGATGCTGGTGCGCCAGCAGCCAGAACGCCGGCAGGGCCAGCACGAACAGCACCGCCAGGCCGCCCGCGATCCACCAGCGGCGGCGCAGCAGCAGGAGCAGGAGACCCGATCCCATGCCGATCACCGACCCGGCGCCGAACGTGCCCTTGACCAGCGGCAGCAATGCCAGACTGAGAACGAGCAAGACGAGGGTGCAGGCGACCGCCGGTTCCACCGCGCCGTCGCGGCTCCGCGGACCCCGCCGCACGAGCACGGTCAGGAACAGCAGCGGCACCATGAAGAAGATGGCGTCCGGCAGCGTGACGACGCTCAGAAACAGGGCCAGCAGCACCGCGGCCAGCCGGCCGCGCTCGACCGTCAGGCACACGAGCCCCGCCGTGATGGCAGTGGCAATCAGGGCGCTGGCCCCGAGCGCCAGGGCATCGGTCGCAGGGTGATAGGCGAGCGTATAGACCGCGCCGTAGGGGCCGAAGGTGAAGATCAGGTCGCGCCCGAAGACCAGCCCCTGCGCCACCGCCGCGTTGATGCCGACCTTCCAGCCCTCGTCCAATCCGGAGGTCGGGAAAGTGGGGTTGAGCGGCACCAGCACCGCCACGCAGCCCGCCGCGATCAGCAGGACCGAGGCCAGCCGCCAGATGTGCTCCCAAAGACCAATTGACGTCCCCACTCGGCTGGGGATGCCCGCCGCGACGCTCTCCACTCCGGGTTCTCTCCAACAGGGCCGCCTCGGGTGGCGGCGCGTCCCGGTCCTTAGCCGCACGACGATCCGGGCGGAAGGCTCAAAGTCGCTGGGGGCAAGACGCCGCCGGGAGATCCCGCTGCGCCGGCGCGGCCAGACGGTCTGGCGGCGTGTCGCCGTGTCACGCTTTAGGTGAGAGTGTCCTTGTAGATCTTCCCGTCCTTCATGATCATCACGAAGTTCTTCTCCGGCTTCGATATCAGCGTGATGTCTTCGATAGGGTTGCCGTCGACGATCAAGAGGTCGGCGAGCGCGCCATCTTCTATCGTGCCCAGCTTTCCCGGATAAGGATTGCGCAAGCCGCACAAGCCAAGCAACTCCGCGTTGGCGCCCGTTGCCATTCGCAAAACCTCGGAGTTGCTGTACCAGCGGGTCAGATGCGTCAGCATCGTGCCCTGCCGCCTTGCCAACGTCTCCGAGAACAGCAGGTCAGAACCGAACGCCGTCTTGATCTGGTGCTTGATCGCCAGCTTGTAGGCACTGTCGGTTCCCGCAAAGACCTGCAGCTGCTTGACCCGGCTCTCGCCGGTCAAGGGAACCTGGTCATCGTCTCCGAGGAAGGGTTGAATGCTGAGCCATATGCCCTTCTCGGCCATGAGCTCGGCCGTCGCGTCGTCCATCAGATGTGCGTGCTCGATGCATCTGGCACCCGCGGCGATCGCTCGTTGGATCGTCGCCGGGGGGTAGGCATGGACGGTCACGAACGTGTCCCAGTCTTCAGCGACCTCGACGGCCGCACGCAGTTCGTCCTCGCTGAAACTCAGCACATCCAGCGGGCTGCGCGGCGATGATACGCCGCCGCCGCCCACGAGCTTGACCTGCGACGCGCCCTGCATGAGCTGTTCACGCACGCGCAACCGCACCTCGTCCGCGCTGTCGGCGACCATGCTCCCTTCAGCCTGGCGCACATCGCCGAATGGACCGCCCGGGCTCCTCGGCAGATCAGACAGCGGACGCAGGTCGCCGTGCCCGCCGCTGCTCGTGATCATGGCGCCTGACGGATAGATGCGCGGGCCTGGTACGATGCCGCCGTCAATCGCCTGCTTGAGGGCGAAGACCGGTCCGCCAAGATCCCGGACCGTGGTGAACCCGCGCATCAGGGTGCGCTCGGCCTCCGCGCCGGCGGCAAGGAAGATCGTGCCGACATCCCCGGCCAGCAGTGTCGGCAATGGCAGCCCGGCAAACAGGGAGTGCCAGTGTGCGTCGATCAATCCCGGCATGATGACACGGCCGCCGCAATCGACGATCCGCGCGCCGTCCGGCGCGGGGGGATTGCCCGCGGCAATGGCGCTGATCCGATTGCCTTCGACAAGCAGACGGAGTCCGTCGCGCAGCGCAGCGGATTTGCCGTCGAACAGCCGGAAGTTTGTGAACAGGATGAGCGGCGAGGGCCGGGATGGCGTGGTCTGCGCATGGCCGCGCGGGGCGAGCCCGAACAAGGCGAGCGACGCGGTCATTCCGATCGCAAATCCGCGCCGCGAAAGGTCCGCGCTGATCCGCCGTGTCACAGATTGGAGATCGGGGCTGTGGCACAGGCAGGTTTGATAGCCGGCCGGAACAGCGTCATCGCCTGATGTACAGGATAGCATCGGCCACCTCCATGTCCCGCACGTCTAGAGCGGGTTCAGCCAGATCGAGCCCGTTGCAGCACCGTCATGGCCGGGCTTGACGATCCGAGCATAGTCCGAATGAACCCGCTCCAGGGGCCATCCAGCGCCATGTCGCGCAGCACGATCTCGTTGGGATCCGGCCGATCTCTCACCCGATCTCCCGCGCGATGCGCGCCGCCACTGCGGCCGGATCGGCGGCCCGCGTGATCGGCCGCCCGACCACCAGCCAGTCGGCCCCGGCCTGTGCCACCTCTCGCGGGGTCGCAACGCGCGCCTGATCGGCCGCCGTCTCGCCCGCCGGGCGCACGCCGGGCACGACCAGAACCGGGCGGGCGCCGAACGCATCGCGCAGCATCGCCACCTCCGGGGGCGCGCACACCAGCCCATCCGCCCCCGCGTCCAGCGCCAGCCGGGCGAGGCGCAAGACCTGCTGGCGCACGCCTCCGGCCACCCCGGTCGCGTGCAGCGCCTCCGCACCCAGGCTGGTCAGCACCGTGACGGCCAGCAGCACGGGCCGCGCCGCCCCTTCCGTCTCGGCGGCCTCGCGCGCGGCGGCGATCATCGCCGCACCGCCCGAGGCGTGCAGCGTCAGCATCCGCGCGCCCAGCGGCAGCGCCGCGCGCACCGCGCCGGCGACGGTGTTCGGAATGTCGTGCAGCTTGAGGTCGAGGAACACCGGCCGGTCGGTGGCCGCGCGCACGCCGGCGGTCCCGTGCGCCACGAAGAACTCCAGCCCCAGCTTCAGCACGCCGCAATAGGGCGCCAGCGCCTCGGCCCAGCCGCGTGCCGTGGCGAGGTCGGCGGTATCGAGGGCCGCGATCAGCCCTGCCACGTGCTCAGGGCCACCGCGCGGCCCTTGCTCGCCCGGCGGCAGCCCCGTCGCCCGCGCGCGCAGCGAAGCCAGTTCGGCCTTCAGCTCGGCGACCTGCGCCTCGAGCAGCCGCATCGCGTGCTCTGCCCGGCGCGCACGCAGGCGCGCACCCAGCACGCTCACCCACAGCACCACCGCACCGATCAGGAACGCGATCCCCATTGCCGCCAGCACGGCGATGGCGAGCGGCAGATCGAGCGACAGATCGGTAGGCCACAGGCCGAGCCGCACCGTCTGCGTGTTCGACAGCGCGAACAGCACCAGCAGCAACAGCAGCGGCAGGGCGATCAGGATGCGCAGCATGGCGGCGCGCGATCAGGCCGGCACGGATTGCACGCGCGCGTGGCCCCGCGTCCCGGAGGCCGGCTTGCCGCGATTGACCCGCTCACGCAGTTCCTTGCCGGCCTTGAAGAACGGGACCACCTTCTCGTCCACCGGCACCGCGGCGCCGGTGCGTGGATTGCGCCCGGTGCGCGCATCGCGCCGCTTCACGGTAAAAGCGCCGAAGCCGCGCAACTCGATCCGCTCGCCGCGCGCCAGCGCCGCCGTGATCTCGTCAAAGATGGTGGCAACGATCGTCTCGACGTCGCGCCCCAGCAGATGCGGGTTGTCGCGCGACAGCTCGGCAATCAGCTCGGATTTCGTCATGCCGCAACCCTCCCTGCCGGGCCTACGGGCCGGATGCGGAAGGTTGCCAGACCGCCCATGCGCCGTCAAGCCTAACGCCTTGAGCAAGAACGGTTTTCGCCTCATCGCCCAGCAGCGCACCAAGCAGCATTCCGCCCAGGCTGGCACCAAGATTGCGCTCAAGGAAGGTCTTGCGCTCGACATCCCGCACCGCAAGCCCCGCCGCCACGCCGCGATGCGCCGCAAGCCAGGCCCGCGCCTCGGCCTCGCCGCCGATCTGATCGACCAACCCCAGCTTCAGCGCCTGCCGCCCGGTATAGGCGCGGCCGTCGGCGAGCGCCCGCACCTGATCCGGCGTCATGTGCCGCCCGGCCGCCACCATGCCCACGAACTGGTCGTAGAGGTCCATCACCAGCCCGTGCAGCACGTCCCGCCCCTGCTGGCTGAGCGGCTTGGTCAGGCTCGGCTGGTCCTTGAGCGGCCCGGAGGTGATCGCCTCGGCGGTGACACCGATCTTGTCCAGCAGACCGGAAATCTCGCCAGTTTGCAGGATGACGCCAATCGAGCCGGTGAGCGTCGCGTCGCGGGCGAAGATGCGCGCCGCCGGCACCGCGATCATGTAGCCGGCCGAGGCCGCCACCCCGCCCATCACCGCAACCACCGGCTTCCTCGCGGCAACCGCCTCGATCGCGTCATGCAGCCCCTCGCCGCCTGCCACGCTGCCGCCGGGACTGTTGATGCTGACGATCAGCGCGCGGATTTCGGGATCGGTGGCCAGCGCCGTGACCCGCTCCGCCAGTTTGCGGTCATCGCCGATGATGCCGGTCACGGAAAGCCGTGCCACGTGCGGACGCGGCAGACCGACCCCGGTGCGCCCGATTGCGATCAGCACGCAGCCGAGCAGGGCCAGCACCGCCACGATCCGCCAGCCGGACAGGCGCCGCTTCAGGCGCCGCCGGTCCACCAGCAGATCGGTCTCCAGACTCATGCGAGAGAGCCCGGACCCGCTGTCACTCCACGATCTGCTGGTTGCGGCGACGGATCGCCGCACCCAGGATGTCGCCCAGCGAGGCCCCGCTGTCCGAGGTGCCGTATTCGGCGATCGCCTGCTTGTTCTCGGTCTGCTCGCGGCCCTTGATGGACAGGGTCAGCCGGCGCGAGGCGCGATCGACCGACTGCACCAGCGCATCGATCTTCTCGCCCACGGCGAAGCGATCCGGCCGCTGCTCGGTCTTGTCGGCCGACAGCTCGGCGCGACGGATGAAGCCGGTCAGCACATCGTCCACCTTAACCTCGATGCCGTTCGACTGCACCGCGGTCACGACGCAGGTGACGACATCGCCCTTATGGACGCGATCCAGCACGCTGGCCGCCGGGTCGTCCTGCAACTGTTTGATGCCGAGGCTGATGCGCTCCTTCTCCACATCCACGTCCAGCACCTTGGCGCGGGCGGTCTGGCCCTTTTCGTATTTGGCGATCGCGAGTTCGCCCGGCTCGTCCCAGGACAGGTCGGACATGTGCACCATGCCGTCGATGTCGGGCCCGGCGGCGATGAACAGGCCGAACTCGGTGATGTTGCGGATCTCGCCCTCGAGAGTGCTGCCGACCGGATGCTCGTCCTGGAACTGCTCCCAGGGATTGCGCTGCACCTGCTTCAGGCCGAGCGAGATGCGGCGCTTGGCGCTGTCCACGTCCAGCACCACCACCTCCACCTCCTGACTGGTGGCGACGATCTTGCCGGGATGCACGTTCTTCTTGGTCCAGCTCATCTCCGAGACATGGACCAGTCCCTCGACACCCGGCTCCAGTTCGACGAAGGCGCCGTAATCGGTGATGTTGGTGACGCGGCCGGTGTATTTGGCACCCGGCGGATATTTCGCGGCCACACCCTCCCACGGATCGGCCTCGAGCTGCTTCATGCCGAGGCTGATGCGCTGCGTCTCGCTGTTGAAGCGGATCACCTGCACCTTCACCTGCTGGCCGATCTGCAAGGCCTCGCTCGGATGGTTGATGCGGCGCCAGGCGATGTCGGTCACGTGCAGCAGGCCATCGACGCCGCCGAGATCGACGAAGGCGCCGTAATCGGTGATGTTCTTCACCACGCCGTCGAGGATCATGCCTTCCTTCAGCCCCTGGATCAGCTCGCTGCGCTGCTCGGCGCGCGTCTCCTCCAGCACCGCGCGGCGGCTCACGACGATGTTGCCGCGGGCGCGGTCCATCTTCAGGATCTGGAACGGCTGCGGCGTGCCCATCAGCGGCGTCACGTCGCGCACCGGGCGGATATCGACCTGGCTGCCCGGCAGGAACGCGACCGCGCCGCCGAGATCGACCGTAAATCCACCCTTGACCCGGCCGTAGATCGTGCCGTCCACGCGCTTCTGCTCGCCGAAGGCGCGCTCCAGATTGGTCCAGGCCTCCTCGCGCCGCGCCTTCTCGCGCGACAGCACGATGGAGCCGTCGCGATCCTCGTACCGCTCGACGAACAGTTCGACGTGATCGCCGGGCTTGACCTCGGGCGCCTGGCCGGGGGCGGCGAATTCCTTGAGCGCCACGCGGCCTTCGCTCTTGAGGCCGACATCGACGATGGCGAACTCCTCGGTCAGTCGCACCACGCGGCCGGTGACGACAGAGCCCTCGAAGCCGCTGTCGCGGCCCAGGGTCTGATCGAGCAGCGAGGCGAAATCCTCGCCGTGCATATGGTCGGTGGGTTCGGCGTAAGCGACGGCGGTGGCGCGGGATGCCATGTGGATGGGTCTGTCCTTGAGGTCGGCCGCCGCTATCGGGCGGGCGAGCGAATGCGCGATCCGCCGAGGATCAAGGCTGGCGGAACACGACTGGCCCGCGCGACATCCGCGCAGGCTCGGTTGCGGTTGGGCACGCTACATACGCCGGCCCGCCCGCAAGTCAAGAAGAAGCGGCCCGTTCAGCCCATCCAGGACCGCGCGTCCCGAGGCAGGCGCCTCGCATCGTCGATCACCCGAACCTGGTGCGGCGGCGGTCGCCCCAGCGCCAGAACACGATGTTTCTGTCGGATGGCAAGGCGCCTGGAGCGAAACTCGGCACAATAACGGCGGCGAGACCTGTCGCAAAAAGGCGGCGTGCCAGAACCCAGCTCGGCGGAACGAGACCGCGGGAGGCCATGTCTTCCCAATTGCCACCCATGTCCGAGGGGCCGACACCCAGGCCAGCGCGTCCCGCAGGCTCGGTCAGATCGGCCACGTCGTCGCAATCCACCGCATATGCGCAGATCGTCATCGGCTGAGCCTTGAACGCAAATGCCTGCTGCGCCTCCCGCCACGCCGCTTCCCCGCTCTTCACCCCGTTCCGGGGCATCATACGGGGCGAAATCCGCCACCCGCCAACGCCCGCCTGCATCACGGCGGCGAGTCGGAATCCGGCGGATCGAAGCGCAGCACCAGCACGTCCAGCCCCTCCACGTCGCGCACGGCCGGCTCGCCGAGCGGCGCGATCTTGTCCAGGAAACCCTCGATGGTGCGCTCGTCGGCCTGGCCCACCCTGCCCTGCACCGCCCAGACGCGGCTGCCCGCGGCCAGGGCCGCCGTCGCCTGCCGCACGTCGGTTACCCAGTGCTGCGGTGCCAGAGTATTGCCGCTGCGGCGCAGATAGACGTTCATCATGCGGATGGCGGCCGGATCGTCCACCAGCACCAGATCGGCCGGCCGCCAGTCGGCGCGCAGATCGGCGGCCGCCAGATCCCAGCGCGGCTTGGTTTCGGTGTTGTAGTAGGGGAGCAGGTTCAAGGCGGCGAGCGCGCCGACCCCCAGCGCCACCGTCACCCGCAACCGCGGCCGTAGCAGCACCATGCCCGCGCCGGTGAGGGCGAAGAACGGCACCGCACTCCACAGCACGTAGCGCGGCATCCAGACCGGATGCACGAGCGAGATCGCGGCGAGGCTGACCGGCAGCAGCGCCGCGCCGAACAGCAGCGCCGCCAGCACCCCGCCGCTGCGCCGCCACAGCGCCAGCACGCCACAGGCAGCCAGCGCCAGCACGACCGCCCCGAACCAGGGCACGCCCGACGGGAACAGTTGGAAGCTGATCAGGCTGGAAATGCCGTGCAGATAGACCACCGCGAGCGTCGACCACAGCCGCTCGAAGGTCAGCGCCGGCACCCAATCCAGGCCGCTCGCCATCTGCCCCTTGGCTGCGACCCACATCGCCACGAACCAGGGCAGCGACAGGGCTGCGATGATGCCGTGCGCCCAGACCCAGCGCCGCAGGAACTGCCGCCTTGCATCCGCCGGCTCCGCCAGTTCCCGGCTGCGGGCAATCAGCAGCGCCGCCAGGCTCGCCGCGAGAACCCAGAACAGCGCCACGCTCAGCACGTTCAGCGCCCCCACCGTGCCCAGCACGTAGGCCGCCCAGTCGCCGCGCGGTGCCCGCCTGTCGCGCCACGGCAACGCGGCCCGGCATGGATCGTGCGCCAGCGCCACCAGGCCGTGCAGCGCGATCGCGATGAGCAGCGTCAGCAGCGCGTAGGAGCGCGCCTCCTGCCCGTACTGCACCTGCATCGGTGACAGCGCCAGCAGCAGCCCCGCCGCGAGCCCGGCCCCCTGACCGCCCAGCAGGCGGCCCGTGCGCCACAGCACCCAGCAGGAGGCGGCCCCGAACACCGCCGAGGGCAGGCGCATGATGCCCTCGCCATCGTCGCCGAACGATTGCAGCCAGGAGGTCAGCAGGAAATAGGCAGGCAGATGGTGGTGGGAGAGCGAGTCGGAGATGAGCCCCAGCAGCGAGCGCGACGAGCGCTGCAGGGTCGTGATCTCGTCCAGCCAGTACCGGCTTGGCGGTGATCCCGTACAGCCTTGCCAGCAACGCCACGCAGAGCACCAGCGATCCGGGCCAGCCATCTGCCACCGCGCGGCCGAGGCGGATAGTGGTCGAAGGGCCGGACCGCAGGCTGGCAGCCTCGCTGCCATCGCGAAAGAACGCTCCCTCCGGTCCCGGCACGCGCGCTTGCAGCATACGTGCGAGAGTGGTTGCGGCACGCCAGCACTGTCAAACGGCGGACCGGCGAATTCGGCCCCTGGAAACAATTCTCAACATTGGCCGGTCTCGCCGGCCCAGTGGTCATGCCCGCATGACGCTGTAGGCCAGCGCCGCCGCGAGGCCCGCGAACAGCAGAGCGGCACAGCCACCCGGCGGCAGCAGCAGCGGCAGCAGCCATGTCGAGGCGGCGACCCAGACCACCGCAAGCAGGGCAAGCGAGCCATCGTCGACGAACAGGCCGGCCAGCTCCCGCACCACGGAGGACAGTGCGCTCAAGCTGGCTGCTCCGCGCGCTTGATGCCGACCAGGGCGAGCGCCACCACCAGGAACCCGGCGACCAGCCAGACGATCGACCAATCCGCCCCCGGCCACGCGACGCCGATCGCCTCGCCCGTCCAGAACGTGCCGAAGCCGCTCAGCAGGCAGCCGACGGCGAATTTCAGCGTATTTTCCGGGATGCGCGCCAGCGGCTGATGTAGCGCCGCCCCCAGCAGCATCACCACGACCAGGGCCGCGAGTGCCCCGATCGTCGCCGGCAGCAGCATCCCGCCGGCCGCCCCGAGGGCGATGACGATAAACACGACCTCGATGCCTTCCAGCATGACGATCTGGAAGGCGGTGGCGATTCCGATCCGGTCCCAGCCGCCGGCCAGCGGTGCAGCCTCTCGCAGCCGGGCGGTGCTGCTGGCAAAGCTAGCCGCCTCGTCGTGCAGCGGAATGCGCCCGGCCGCGCGCAGCACCGCCTTGCGCAGCCAGCGCAGGCCGAACAGCAGCAGCAGCACGCCCACGCCGAGCTGGAGCGCGTGCAGCGGAATACGCGCCAACGCCGGGCCGAACACCAGCACCAGCGCCGCCAGGACAACGAGCGCCAGCGCCGTGCCGGTCAGCGCCCCGCGCCAGCCGCGCGTGACGCCCACCGCCAGCACCACCGTCAGCGCCTCCACGAACTCCACCAGCGAGGCCAGGAACGCTGCCAGCAGCGAAGGCAAGCCATGGATCAGGTCAGGCATCAAATCTCCTCGTCGGCGGGCGGGGGCATCTCAATGAATTGCGCGAGCCGCTTCGGCGCGATCAGCCAGTAGCTGCGCGTGACCAGAGCGGCCACTTCCTCCCAATTCGGATCGGCGTCGAGCCGCATCCCGACCCACCCCTTGTGGCCGACATAGGGCGGCACGAAAAACCGTTGCGGATCGGCGCCGACCAGGATCGCCTGGCTGCCCGCGGGCGCCTTGCACAGAAAGGAGATATGCTGGTCGTCCCCGGATTGCATGGCGAAAATCCTGTCGCGCACCCGGAACGTCGGGCGCCCCCATGTCTGCCTTTCCACCGCTTCGGGAAGTGCGAGACAGAGTGCGCGCAGGCGCTCGATCGGCTGGTCCGGCATGCGGCAAAGCCTACCAGCCTGCACTCCGCCGGAGGAGAGCGGTCTTGCCAGCCCAGCACCTTCATGGTCCGCTGCACGCCGGAATGCACATCGAGCCGAACACCGCAGCCTCCTGGCTGGACCAGGCCGCGAGCCACGCCCGGCACGCCTCGCGCTGGCTCGCCGCCAGCACCGCCGAGACGCGCAACGCGGCACTCGCCGCCGCCGCCGTCGCACTTCGCGGTGAGGCGGCCGCGATCCTCGCCGCCAACGCCCGCGACCTGGCAGCCTTCGATGCAGCCGGCGGCACGCCGGCGTTCCGCGACCGGCTAGCGCTCGATGCGCGGCGACTGGAGGCGATGGCCGCCGGGCTCGAGGCCATTGCGGCCCTGCCCGATCCCCTGGGCCGCACGCTGGCCGACTGGACGCGGCCCAACGGGTTGCGCATCCGCCGCATCGCGACGCCGATCGGGGTGATCGGCATGATCTATGAAAGCCGGCCCAATGTCGGCGCCGATGCCGCCGGGCTGTCTCTCAAATCGGGCAATGCCGTGATCCTGCGCGGCGGCTCGGACTCCTTCCATTCGGCGGCGGCAATCCATGCCGCGATGTTGTCCGGCCTCGCTGCCGCCGGTGTGCCCGCGGCGGCGATGCAGGTGCCTCCCGCGTCCGACCGCGCCTATGTCGGCGCGATGCTGGCGGCTGCCGGGCAGATCGACCTCATCATCCCGCGCGGCGGCAAGTCGCTGGTCCGTCGCGTGCAGGCCGAATCGCGCGTGCCGGTGCTCGCCCATGCGGAAGGTCTATGCCATACTTATGTCCATGCGGCCGCCGATCCGGCGATGGCGCGGTCGGTGCTGGCCAACGCCAAGATGCGTCGCACCGGCATCTGCGGCGCCACAGAGACGCTGCTGCTCGACGCGGCCATCGCACCCTCGCTGCTGCCGCTGCTGGTGGCCGATCTCGCTTCACTCGGCTGCGGCTTCCGGGCGGATGCGCGGGCGCGCGCCATCGTCCCCGACCTGCCGGCGGCCACCGAGGCGGATTTCTCGACCGAATGGCTCGGCCCCACGCTATCGGTCGCAATCGTTGATGGCGTGGATGCGGCGCTCGAACACATCCTGCGCCACGGCAGCGAGCACACCGAGGCGATCGTCACCCAGGACCGCGCAACCGCCGAGCGATTCCTCTCCGGCCTGTCCAGCGCGGTCGGATTGTGGAACGCCTCCACACAGTTCTGCGACGGTGGCGAGTTTGGCTTCGGCGCCGAAATCGGCATCGCTACCGGACGGGTGCATGCGCGCGGGCCGGTCGGCCTGGAGCAGCTCACCAGCTTCCGCTACGTGATCCACGGCACGGGACAGGTTCGACCCTGAGCAAGGCCGATCCGATTCCGCTTTGGGGCGATGGCAGACGGGTGCGCGTGGGGCTGCTCGGCGGATCGTTCAATCCCGCCCATGCCGGCCACCGCCACGTCGCCCTGGAGGCGCTGCGCCGGCTGGGCCTTGATCAGGTTTGGCTGATGGTGACACCCGGCAATCCGCTGAAGCCGCGCGACGGCATGGCGCCGTTCGCCGAGCGGCTTGGCTCGGCGCGGGCGGTCGCCGACGGCCGGCGCGTCATCGCCACCGACATCGAGCGCCGGCTCGGCACGCGCTACACGGCCGACACGCTGCGCCTGCTGCGCCGGCGGTTCCCGCACACGCGATTCATCTGGCTCATGGGTGCGGACAATCTGCGGCAATTGCCACGCTGGAACTTCTGGCTGCGCATCGCCCGCACGGTCCCCTTTGCCGTCCTCCCGCGCCCCACCTACACTGCGGCGGCGCTGGCAGGCCGGGCGGCGCAGCGGCTGCGGGCGGCGCGCGTCCCCTCGCGGCGGGCGCACGGACTCGCAGACGCCCCGCCGCCGCGCTGGGCTTTCCTGCCGGGCCGCGTGCATTCCGCCTCGGCCACCGCCATTCGTGCCCGCCAACCGGAGGGAATCTCCCATCGCCCGCAAGCCGCCTGCCCCACCCGCTGAGCCACCCGCCCCCATGTCGTCCGCGCGCAAGCGACCGGCGCCGCGCGTCGCGGCAACGGGCGGCCATCTCGCCACCACGGCCCCGCCCAAGCCTGGCACGCCGCGCAAGAAGGCCGCGATCGCCGGCCCCGCCTCCCAAGCCGAGACCAGGCGGGAAAAGGCCGAGGCGTCACGCCTCGAACACCTGCAAACTGTGATCGTGGGCAGCCTCGAGGACGACAAGGCCATTGAGGTCATGACGCTCGATCTCGCCGGCCGCGCGACCTTTGCCGATCGCATGGTGATCGCGACCGGTCTCGCAGACCGGCAGATCGCGGCGATGGCCACGCATCTCGAGGAGAAGCTGCGCGAGGCTGGGCTGAAACGCGTGCAGATCGAGGGCGCGGCCGGTGCCGACTGGGTGCTGATCGACGCCGGCGACATCGTGGTGCATCTGTTCAAGCCGGATGCCCGCGCAATGTACGCGCTCGAGCGGATGTGGGGGCCGGATCTGGACGAGGCGCCGGCGGCGCCGGGATGACCGGACCGGATCCCGTTACCTTGTATCGATCGGCACCGCCGTAATGCTGTTGTACGCGCTGCCGCCCGTGCCGAGGCGGATCGTGGACCAGACCAGATAGATCAGCACCCGCTTCTGCGGATCATACAGCCGGCTCACCCGGATTTCCTTGAAGAAGGGGCTGGCAGCGGCGCCGAACACCACCTCGTTTTTCGGCAGATCGCCGTGCGGCACCACCGGCCCGGTGGCGCGGCAGGCGATCGAGAAACGATTGGGGTCGGTCGCCAGCCCCAGTGAACCCTTGATGCCCCCGGTCTCGGCGCGGCTGACATAGCAGCTCACGCCATCGACGCGCGGATCGTCGTAGCGATCGACGATAATGCGGTCGTTGCGGCCCAGCAGCTTGAACGTCGTGTCAACCGAGCCGATGCGGACCGGCCCGTCAGCCGCCCGCGCGGCCGGCGAGACAAATGCCAGCAGGAAGGCGAGCAGAATCGCGCGCATGATGGCTCCTTGCCAATAAGCGTCAGAACTACAGCTTCTTCGTGTCATGTCCGATACAAGTGTGTCGCGGGTCAGTCCGCCAACGCTTCCCGGCTCGCCCGCACCCGGTCCACGCGCCTGCCGTCCATTGCCATCACCTCGAACAGCCAGCCCCCGAACACGATGCGGTCGCCGGCATTCGGAACCCGCCGCAGCAATGCCAGGATCAACCCCGCCAGCGTGTGATAGCTCCCCTCGGCCGGCAGATCGGGCAGTCCCAGCCGCGACTTGAGCTCGTCCACCGGCATCATGCCGTCGAGCGTCAGTACGCCTCCCGGCCCGGTCGCATCAGCCACGGAGGGTTCGGATTCCGGCTCGCCGGTGATTGCTTGCAGCACGTCCGCCGCCGTCACCACACCCTCGAAGCTGCCGTATTCGTCCATCACCAGGGCGAGGCCGAGCGGATCGGTGCGCAGCCGCTCCAGCGCATCGAGTGCCGTGACGGTATCGGGCATCACCATCGGAGTACGCAGCGCCTCCGCCACCGACAGCTCGCGGCCTTCGAGCAGCCGGTTCAGGAGATCCTTCGCCTGCACCACGCCCACCGGGTTGTCGACGCCGCCGTCGCAGATCACCAGCCTCGTGTGCGGCTCGGATTTCAGCGTGGCGGCGATTTCCGCAGGCGGGTCGTTCCGGTCGATCCAGGCCAGATTGTTGCGCGGCGTCATGATCGCGCGCACCGGCTTGTCGGCCAGCCGCAGCACGCGCTCGATCATGCCGCGCTCCTCTGTCTCTATGACCCCTGTCTGCTCGCCCTCGACCAGCAGCGCGTGCAGCTCCTCCTCGGTCACGGTCTGCGACACCGGGCGATGCGCGCCGAGCAGGCGCAGCACGATCGACGTCGAGCGTCCCAGCAGCCAGACCGCGGGGCCGGTCAGCCGTGCCACCGCCATCAGCGGGCGGGCGACGAACGCCGCCACGCGCTCCGGCTGCCGCAACGCCAGCTGCTTCGGCACCAGCTCGCCCAACACCAGGGTCAGATAGGTGATGACCAGCACGACCACGACCAGCGACAGGCTCGCGGCCGCCTGGACCGGCAGGCCCGCGCGCGTCAGCAGCGGCGTCAGCGCGTCGGCGAAGCGCGCCGCCCCGAACACGCCGGAGAGAATGCTGATCAGCGTGATACCGACCTGCACCGTGGGCAGGAAGCGCTGCGGATCATCGGCCAGCAGCTTGGCCTGGGCCGCACCGCGCACACCCTTGTGCTCCAGCACCGTCAGCCGCGCGCGGTTGGCGGAGACCAATCCCAGCTCGGAGAGGGCGAACAGGGCATTCAGGCCGATCAGCACCAGGACGACCAGAACCTCAGCAAGGACGAAACCCATCTTCTCCGAAATCCGCTTTTCCGGCGGCCATCATACCGGATCGCGGCGCCGGCCCTAAGCCATGTAGGATGCAGGCGGAACAACCGCAGCGAGACACCGATGCGCCCCCGCCTCCCACTGGCCGCCCTGCTGCTGGGCCTGGCTGGCCTGATCCCCTTCATCGCCACGGCACTCGGCGCGTTGGGCAGCACCGACGGGACGCGGGCCGTGCGGTCCCTTACGGCCCTCGTCGCCTATGGAGCGGTGGTGCTGGCGTTCCTGGGCGGGGTGCATTGGGGGTTCGTGCTGGGTGTGCCCGCCCCGGAGGCCTACGCGGTGCGCGCGGCGCGCGAGCGCTACCGCCTCGGGCTGGGCGTGCTGGCGCCCCTGGTCGGCTGGTTCGCCTTGCTGATGCTGCTGGTCGTGGGATGGCCCGAGCTGGGCGTCGCCGTGCTGATCGCGGGCTTCGTGGCCCTGGTCGCGGCGGAGGCGGAGCTGCGCCGCCGCGGCCTGATGCCGCCCGGCTACATGTGGCTGCGCTGGGGGCTCAGCATCGTCGTCGTGCTGATCCTCGCCACCGTGCTGACCCTGCGCCTGCTGGGAGCTCGTATCATTTTGTAGCATTAGCTCTAGCAATGAGACATCGTTCATGTTCTATTAATGAGCCGGGGACGGAGGAGCGGGGCGATGTCGATGCAGGCGGCGAGCGGGGCGGTGATCCTGGCATTTCCGGCACGGGGGGCGGCCGCGGGTCGCGCCCGGTTGCAGCTTGCCACGGAGGGGCTGATCCGCGCACTGGATGAGCAACGTCAGGCAATGCGCGAGTGGCGTGCGGCGCTGGATCAGCTCTCGGCTGCCTCGTCCGGTCTGCACGGCTCGTTGCGCGCGCATGAGCGCGCCCTGGCCGGCCTCGCCGCCCGTGTCGCCTCTCTGGGCGAGCAGGCGAACCGCATGACGGCGTGGAGCGAGACGCTTCCCGCCCTGTAGCGGGACTGGCCTCCGGCGGTGCCGCGTGGCAATCAGCGGCGCCCGCCTGGATGGAGGCTTGCCGATGAGTTCTGCCGTGATGGATGCCCTGCGGACCGCGCGCGTCGTGCCCGTTGTGCGGACGCGCCGCGGCGCCATCGCCGCGACCGGCATTGCGTGGCTGCGCGAGGCGGGATTCCGCGTCTTCGAGATCACGATGACCATCCCCGACGCGCCGGCCCTGATCGCGGAGCTGGCCGCGGATCCGAATCTGCTGGTGGGCGCCGGAACCGTGACGGATGCACCCACGGCTGAGCGCTGCCTGCGCGCCGGTGCCCGCTTCATCGTGGCACCCTGGGTCGATGCGTCGCTCGCAGCGCCCTGCCGGGCCAACGGTGCGACGCTGATGCTGGGTGCCATCACACCCACCGAAATCCGCGCGGCACTCGCGGCCGGCGCGGAGGTGGTGAAGATCTTTCCTGCCGCCTCGGCCGGCGGCCCCTCTCACATCAAGGCCCTGGCCAGCGTGTTCCCGGGCGTGGCGTTCTGCCCCACGGGCGGCGTCGAGCCCGGCAACTACCAGGCGTATTTGACGGCGGGTGCCGCCTTTGTCGGGATGGGCGGCAATCTGGTGAACGAGGCCTGGATCGAGGCCGGCGACCGCGCGGCCATCCTGGCGGCGGCGCGGGCCGTGCTGCCGGGGTGATTCCGGGTCAATTTGTCTGATTCCTGCCGAATGGGTCTTGCCGGACCGCCCGCAACGCAGTGATGATACGGTCACGCGAGACTGCCGCCAGGGCAGCACCACAGGGGGACATCCACGATGCGTATGATGAGGGCCGCCGCAGCCGCGGCGCTGACGACCATGCTGCTGGCCGGGACCGCACTGGCGGCCGGGCCAAAAATCGTCGCCGGGCCCAGCGCCGACCCGCAATGCTTCAAGCCGTGGGACGCGCAGACCAAGTTCTTCCAGTGGCCGGCGAAGCAGGGACCGTATCGCATCGCACTGGTCAACGGCTATGTCGGCAACACCTGGCGCATCCAGATGATCAAGACCGCCAAGGCCTATGCCGAACTGCCTGACGTCAAGAAGGACATCAAGGAGTTCAAGGTCATCTCGGTGGGCCTCGACGCCGCCGCCCAGCTCGGCACGATCGAGGACTTCATCAATCAGGGCTATGACGCCATCATCATCAACGCCATCAGCACCACCGGCTTCGACCGGGTGATCCGCCAAGCGAACGCGAAGGGCGTGATCCTTGTCCCGTTCGACAACGTGATCGACAGCAAGCAGGTCATGCAGGTCAACGAGGACCAGTACGAGACGGGCAAGATGTCCGCCGAGTGGCTGCTGAAATATGTCGGCAACAAGGGCAACATCCTGGAAGTGCGCGGCGTGCCCGGCAACTCGGTCGATCGCGACCGGCACGACGGATTCCAGAACACGATGAAGAAGGGCGGCACCTTCAACATCACCGAGGTCGTCGGCAACTGGGCCACCGGCGACAGCCAGAAGGTCACGGCGGACGCGATTGCGGTGCATGGGCATTTCGATGGCGTGTTCACGCAGGGCGGTTCGGACGGCACGGTGCAGGCGATCATGGACGCCAAGCAGCAGTTCATCCCGATGGCCGGCGAGGGCGAGAACAACTACCGCAAGCAGATCGCCGATCACTGCGAAGAATGGGCTGAAGGGCATGTCCTATGGCCAGTCGCCGGCACTGGTGGCGATTTCGATCAAGGCCGCGATCTCGGCGCTGAAGGGCAACCCGATGCCGCAGCTGATCTCGATTCCCATCCCGGAAGCGGATTTCACCAACCTCAAGGCGGGCGTGAACTATTTCCCGGACCTGAACGCGCAGTTCTTCGCGCGCCAACGCCTTCCCGCCCTGCGGCGTGAACTTCACCGCGCCGCAGATCATGGCGCAGAGCCAGGAGAACGTGAAGTAAGGTCGGCTAGGTGGAGCCATCCCCCTCACCCGACCCTTTCGCCCGAACGAGGGAGTTTCTGCTCCCTCTCCCTTTGAGGGAGAGGGCCGGGGTGAGGGGAACGCCCCGCTGCTCTCGCTCTCCGGCATCAGCAAGCGCTATGGCGGAGTGCGTGCGCTGACCGGAGTCGATTTCGCCTGCCGGCGCGGCTCGATCCATGCCGTGCTGGGCGAGAACGGCGCCGGCAAATCAACCCTGATCAAGATCATCTCCGGGGTGGTGCAGCCGGATGAAGGCACGATCACGCTCGACGGCCGGATCGTCACCCTGCCCGACCCGCAGGCCGCAAACGCGACCGGCATCGTCTGCATTTTCCAGGAGCTGTCGCTGCTGCCGGATTTGTCGATCGCCGACAATATCGGCATCACCCGGCCGCCGCGTCGCTTCGGCCTGATCGACCGCGCCCGCCAGCGTCGCCGCGCCGAGGACTTGCTGGCGCGGGTCGGCTGCGAGGACATCAATCCGTTGGCCCTGGTGCGCAGCCTGCCGCTCTCGCGCCGGCAGATGGTCGAGATCGCCAAGGCGCTGGGCCGCGAGCCGCGCCTGCTGATCCTGGACGAGGCGACCAGCGCCCTGACGGCCGCCGATGTGGAAAAGGTCTATCGCATCCTGCACGGGCTGCGCGATCAGGGCCTGTCGCTGCTCTACATCTCGCACCGGATGCATGAGATCGAGGCGCTGGCCGACACGTGTTCGGTGTTCCGCAACGGCCAGCACATCGAGACCTTTGCCCGCGGCGCCCGCACCGACGACGAAGTGGTGCAAATGATGATCGGCCGCGACATCCATACCGTCTATCCGCCGAAGCCGGTGCGCACGGCACTCCCCTCCCCGGTCCTGGAGTTGCGCGACATCGCCTGGGAGAACCGTCTGCACGACATCTCGTTCACCGTTGGCCGCGGTGAGATCGTGGGGCTGGGCGGACTCGACGGCCAGGGCCAGCGCGATCTGCTGCTGGCGCTGTTCGGTGTATTGCGAAGCGTGTCGGGCGAGGTGTTGATCGAGGGCAGGCCACGTCATATCGGCAGCCCTGCCCGCGCCAAGTCGCCGGGCATCGGCATGGCGCTGATCCCCGAGGATCGCAAGACCGAGGGCCTGATGCTGCCGATGGCGGTCGCCGACAATATCTCGATGGCGGCCCTCGGCTCGATGACCCGCGGCATGGTGATCGACCGCTCGCAGGAGGCGCGGCGCATCGCCGAGATGATCGACAAGCTGCACATCAAGACCGGCCCGCTCGGCAACGCGGTGGCAACACTCTCGGGCGGCAACCAGCAGAAGGTGGTGATCGCCAAGTGGCTGCTGACGGGCGCGCGAATCGTGCTGCTGAACGATCCGACGCGCGGCATCGATGTCGGCACGAAGCAGGAGATGTACCAGCTGCTGCGTGACCTCGCGGATGCCGGCACTGCGATCGTGCTGTATTCGACCGACTATGACGAGCTGATCGGCTGCTGCGACCGCGTGCTGATCCTGTACGACGGGCGCGTAGTGCGCACGCTGGAGGGTGATCAACTGACCGAGGCGAACATCATCGCCAGCTCGCTCAACCTGTCGCGCGGCATCGCCGTTCCCACCGCCGCAGCCGGCATAAGGGCCTGCCGTTGAAGGAGTCTGCGATGAGGGATTTGCGTCTGCGCCTGCGGCAGAGTGCGGGGATGTGGGTCGCGGTGGCGCTGTTCGTGCTGCTGTACGGCCTGTACAACGTGCTGCACCCCAAGGGCTTCAGCATCGACCTGCTGGTGCAGAACAGCAACGAAAGCATGGCGCTGATCTTCGTCTCGATGGCGCAGACAGTGCCGGTGCTGACCGGCGGCCTCGATCTGGCCGCGGGTGCGACGATGACCCTGGTCAACTGCCTCGCCTCCACGCTGATCCTGGGCAGTCCCGGAGCGCTGGCGTTCGGGATCGTGGCGAGCCTCGCCACCGGAACGCTCTGCGGCCTGGTCAATGGCTGCATCGTCGTGTTCGGGCGGCTGCAACCGATCATCGTGACCCTGGCCACGGGTGCCATCTTCGCCGGCATCAGCCTGTTCCTGCGCCCCACGCCCGGCGGCAAGGTGGATGACGATCTGTCGTGGGTGACGACCAACGCATTGTCGGAGATGGACAGCACCTATCACTGGTTCCCGCACGGCGCGCCGGGCTGGTTCACCCACGGAATTGGGCTGTTGCCGGTGCCGATCCTGATCCTGCTGGCGGTGGTCGTGTTCGTCTGGCTGCCATTCCGCAACACCGTCACCGGCCGGGGCTGCTACGCGGTCGGGTCGTCAGAGGGTGCGGCATACATGTCGGGGCTCAAGATCGGGCGCAGCAAACTTGCCGCCTATACGCTGGGCGGGTTCTTCGCCGGATGCGGCGGGCTGTACCTGGCGTTGCAAACCGGCAGCGGCAATGCGGATATCGCGCAGGCCGGCGCCTACACGCTGAACTCGATCGCCGCTGTCGTGATCGGCGGCACCTCGCTGTTCGGCGGCTCGGGCGGCGTCATCGGCTCGATCTTCGGGGCGCTGGTGCTGCGTGCCATTTCCTTCTGCTTCCGCGTGTTCGATCCGAACGGGCCGATGGCGTTTGTCGCCAACCCGCTGCTGCAACCGATCTTCGAGGGGGTCATCCTGCTGGTCGCGGTCTCGCTCGGTGCGGCACGGGTGTTCCGGGTGAAGAACCGGCTGAATCTGTTCACATGATGCGTACCCTGGATCGCCCGACCCTGATCGCGGGCAGCTTCATCGTCGTGGTCCTGATCGCGGGGACGGTCTACACGATGGCGACACAGGGCACTGCGTCGTTCATCCAGCCGGCCTATCTGCTGCAACAGCTTCGCATCGCGGGCTTTCTCGGGGTGGTGGCACTCGGCATGATGCTGGTGATCCTGCTCGGCCATATCGACCTGTCGGTGCCCTGGACCATCGCCTCCAGCGCCATGCTCGCCACCGCCGTCGGCGGACATTGGGCGATCCCCGTGGGCCTTGGCGTGGGGCTCGCGGTCGGCCTCGTCAACGGCCTCGGCGCCGCCTTCCTGCGCGTGCCATCGATGATCTTCACGCTGGGCGTCAACGCGGTGCTGCGCGGGCTGATGGTGATGCTGACCGGCGGCTTCGCGCCCGCAGAGCGACGCCACGCCGACGATGATCTGGCTCGCCAACGGCACGCCGCTCGGCATCGACAACTCGGTGATCGTCTGGGCGCTGCTGGCGGCCGGGCTCAGCTTCATGCTGACGCGCACGCCGCTCGGCCGCTACATCTACGCCGTCGGCAATCGCGAGGCCGCCGCCTATCTCTCCGGCGTCAACACCCGCGGGGTGCTGGTGGCGAGCTTCGTCATGTGCAGCCTGTGCTCGGCGCTCGCGGGATTGCTGATCGCGGGCTATTCGAGCAAGGCGTTCCAGTCGATGGGCGACGTCTATCTGCTGCCGTCGATCGCGGCGGTGGTGGTGGGCGGGACCAACATCCTGGGCGGCCAGGGCCGGCTGTCCGGAACCATCGTCGGCACGATCCTGATCGTGCTGCTGCAAAGCGTGCTGTCGGTGATGCAGATGCCCGAGGCGGGCCGGCAGATCATCTACGGGGTGGTCATCATCACGATGCTGCTGGCTTATGGCCGCAGCATCGCGCTGCGCACATGAAGGCGTTCTGGAACCCCGAACAACTCGCGCACGCACCCACCTTCTTCCTCCAGCGCGGCCAGGTGCGGCCCTATCTCGAGACCCCCGCGCGCGCCGAGGCGCTGCTTGCTGGCGCGCACTCGCTCGGCATGGAGATCGTCACGCCGTCGCACATCGACCGGGCCAGCCTGCTCGCCGTGCATCGCGGCGACTATCTGGATTTTCTGCGCGATGCGCCGGCCCTGTGGGACGCGCAACCCGAGCGCGGCCCCGACCTGGTCGCCAACGTCCATCCCTGCCCTGAGATGGTGGCCAACGGCGCGCGCGAACCGGCATCGGTTGTAGGACGGCTAGGCTGGTACACCGCCGATACCGCCTGCGCAATGACGGTCGGCACCTGGCATGCCGCCGCCGCATCCGCCGCCTGCGCCGTCGCCGCGGCCGACGAGGCTGCGGGCGGCCGTTCGGCGTACGCGCTATGCCGTCCGCCTGGGCACCACGCCTATCCGGCACGCGCGGGCGGTCATTGCTACCTGAACAACGCCGCCCTCGCCGCCGTGCGGCTGCGCGAGCGGGGCGCCACGCGCGTCGCCGTGCTCGATATCGACGCCCATCATGGCAACGGCACGCAGGCGATCTTCTGGGAGCGCCACGATGTGGTGTTCGCCTCGCTCCACGGCGACCCCGCGGAATACTATCCGTTCTATGTCGGCCACGCCGGCGAGCGCGGCGCCGGGCCTGGCTCCGGCTGCACCCTGAACCTGCCGCTGCCGCGCGGCACCGGCGACGATGTATGGCTGGCGAGCCTGGATCGCGCCCTGGATTTCATCCGCCACTGCGCCGTCGATGCCCTGGTGGTGAGCCTCGGCTTCGACGCGTCGATCAGCGAGCCGCTGCGTTTCCTGGCAGTCAGCGACGATGGCTTCGCGCGCGCCGGTGCTGCGATCGGCAGGCTGCACCTGCCAGCCGTGCTGGTGCAGGAGGGTGGCTACGACGTCGCGGCGCTGCCCCGTCTGCTCGGGCAATTCCTGCAGGGTTTTGGCGCCGCCCATTGAACCGCGGTGGCCCGCATTGTCTTCAAGCCCGTGCGACCAAGTCCCGAAGCGAACGTCTCGGCGCAACCTCCTGGCCTCGCCTGCTTTGTGCGGTCTGGTCAGTGACCGACGGAGCAGCCCATGGAACGACCTCTCGAGATCGCCTTCCACAACATGCAACCTTCCGCGCCGCTGGAGGCGGAGATACGCCGCCAGGTGGACCGCCTGGACCAGCGCTACGGGCGGCTGGTGGGCTGCAGGGTCTCGGTGGAGGCGCTGCATCAGCAGCACCAGACCGGCAATCTGTACGAGGTGCATGTCATTTTGTCGGTGCCCGGACGCGATCTGGCGGTCTCGCGCGAGCCACACAAGGCGAAGGAGCGCTATGCCAATCCCGACGTCCATGCCTCGCTGCGCGAGGCGTTCAAGGCCGCCGAGCGGCAGCTGGAAAGCTTCAAGGCCAAGCTGCGAGAAGACACGACCAAGCCCACCGGATCGGCCCTTGCCGGGCAGGTGACATTGATCGAGCCCGGAACCGATCATGGCTTCCTGCTCAACAGCACCGGCTCGCAGCTCTATTTCCACCGCGACAGCGTCACCACCGGGCATTTCGAGGATCTCAAGCCCGGTGACCTGGTGCACTACGTCGAAGAGGAAGGGGATGCCGGCCCGGTCGCGACGAAGGTGCGTATCGCCACCGATCAGGAATGATCGTGGCATCGCGTTCGCAACGTGCCCTGATGCGAGGTGCTTTGACGTAACGTTAGCATCGTCGTCACGATCTGTTGCGGGTCGGTCGGCAACCAATCGGAATGACGATTGCCCGCATCCAGAGCTACGCCTTTTCCGGGATCGAGGCCGTGCCGGTCGAGGTGCAGGTGCAGATCTCCTCCGGCCTGCCGGCGTTTCTGGTGGTGGGCCTGCCGGACAAGGCGGTGGGCGAGGCGCGCGAGCGGGTGCGCGCGGCGCTCACGGCGATGGGCCTGTCCCTGCCGCCGCGCCGCGTGCTGATCAATCTGGCCCCCGCCGATCTGCTGAAGGAGGGCAGCCATTTCGACCTGCCGATCGCGCTCGCGGTGCTGGCAGCGATGGACATACTCGGCCACGAGGACGTCGCGGAATACGCAGCCCTCGGCGAGCTGTCGCTCGATGGCACGCTCAATGCCGTAGCCGGCGTGCTGCCGGCCGCGATCGCCGCCTCCGCCGCCGAGCTGGGGCTGATCTGCCCAGCGTCGCAAGGTGGCGAGGCAGCCTGGGCCGGGCGCATCTCGGTGCTGGCCCCACCTGATCTGCTGTCGCTGGTCAATCATTTCCGCGGCACGCAATTGCTGCCCACGCCCGAACCGGGCGGTGTCGCCGAGGCGCCGGCCAGCGCCGACATGGCCGACGTGCGTGGCATGGAAACCGCCAAGCGCGCGCTGGAGATCGCCGCAGCCGGCGGGCACAATCTGCTGCTGATCGGGCCGCCCGGCGCGGGCAAGTCGATGCTGGCTTCGCGCCTCGCCGCCTTGCTGCCCGATCTGCTGCCGCGCGAGGCGCTGGAGGTCAGCATGATCCACAGCGTCGCCGGGATGCTGGATGGCGGCCGCCTGGTGCAGCGCCCGCCCTACCGCGAGCCGCATCACAGCGCCTCGCAGGCGGCGCTGACCGGCGGCGGCCAGCGCGCGCGGCCGGGTGAGGTCTCGCTCGCGCATCGTGGCGTGTTGTTCCTGGACGAACTGCCCGAGTTCCCGCGCCCGGCGCTAGAAGCGCTGCGCCAGCCGATGGAGAGCGGCCGCACGACGGTCGCGCGGGCGATGGCGCATGTGACCTACCCCGCACGGTTCCAGATGATCGCGGCGATGAACCCGTGCCGCTGCGGCCATCTGGGCGATGCGTCGCGCGAATGCGGCCGCGCGCCGCGCTGCGGCGAGGATTATCAGGGGCGTATCAGCGGCCCGCTGCTGGACCGGATCGACCTCTCCGTGGCGGTGCAGCCGGTCGCGCCCGCCGAACTGTCACGCGCACCGAGCGGCGAGACATCCGAGATGATCGCAGCGCGCGTCTGCGAGGCGCGTGCCCGCCAGCGCGCCCGCGCCGGCGAACTGAACAATGCGGAGGCGGATGTCGGCGGTTTCGCACTGGCCTCGGAGGCGCGGTCATTGGCCGAGCAGGCCGCCGACAAGCTGCGCCTCTCGCCGCGAGGCTACGCGCGGACCCTGCGCGTGGCCCGCAGCATCGCCGACCTGGCCGGCGCCGAGCCGATCCGCCGGCAGGATGTCGCCGAGGCGCTGAGCTTCCGCCATCGGATGCCCGGACGGCCGGGGTGATCGCGGCCTGCCTCTTGGATGCAGACACCCGTTCCATGCGCGGCCAAAATAGGATAAAATGCGCTGAGGCTTAGGAAGCGAGACCGTGGCAAAGATCGTCCGGCCTGCCGACCCGCCCTCCCTGGCCGCAGCGGCCGCCAAAGCCGCTGATGACGGCTTCCAGACGGTGCCGCTGTTCCAAAGCCGGAAAATCCGCAACGAGGCCTCGCTTGACTTCGTGCTGGCACAGGTGCTGGCCTTCTGCGATTCTCGTCAGTTGCCGCGACCGCAGATGCTCACGGGTGCCGCCACCCATTTCCCATGCCGGATCATTCTGAGCGAGCGGCGCAACCGCGCCACCGACGAGCGGATCGGTCGGATGCAGGTGGTGCATGATGACGGCACCGGCCTGCTCGACGTGCGCTGGCAGATCGCGCTGCCGCGCGTCTGAACTGCCCATGCGCGACAGAAGCCCAGCCGGACCCGGCTTCGCTGCTGAATACGGTTCAGGTCCAGCCCGCATCGACGACGAAGGTCTGGTTCGTCACCATGCGGCTGTCCCCGGCCGCGAGCCACAGCACCATGCGCGCGATGTCCGGCGGATACAGCCGGCCCGGCAGGCACTGCACCCGCTTCAGCAGATCGTCCGTGTTGTCGTCCACCCACAACGCCAATTGCCGTTCGGTCATCACCCAGCCGGGCAGCACGCAGTTGACGCGAATGCCGTGCGGACCGAGATCGCGGGCGAAGCTGCGGGTCAGTGCCTCGATCGCCGCCTTGCTCGCGGTATAGGCCGGCATCCCGCCGAGGCCGATGCGCCAACTGGTCGAACCGAGATTGACGATCGCACCCTGCCCCGCCGCGATCATCGTCGGTGCCACGGCCTGGATGGCGAAGAATTGGTGACGCAGGTTCACGGCCATGCGGCCGTCCCAGTATTCCGGCGTCACATCCTCCCAGCGATGACGCTCGTCATGGGCCGCGTTGTTCACCAGCACCGTGATCGGACCAACCGCCTCGGCGCAGGCGGCGATCGCGGCGCGAAGTGCCGCGATATCCGTCACGTCCGCATGTTGGAAATGCAGGCGCGGCAGGCCCTCGGCCGCAAATCGCCCGGCCAGCGCGGCGGCGGGCCGGTCTGCGATGTCCAGCAACGCCACGCGCGCGCCCTGGCGGGCAAAATGCTCGACGATGCTGGCACCGATCCCCGCGGCCCCACCCGTCACCAGCACCGCCCGCCCGCGCAGGCTGGGGTAGATCGCTTCGTCACTCGTCGCGCCGAGCTGCGAATCCGTCATCACGCTTTCTCCAATGCGCCGGCGCGCGATACAGCACGGCCCGGCCGTCCGTGACACCCCTGCCGGGTCACGGAATCAGCTTCGCCCGTAGCTGTCCTCCAGCCGCTCGATGTCATCCTCGCGCAGCTCGGGGCCGGTCTGGACCTCGATGACCACCAGATCCTCCGTCCCCCGGTTGGCGACGCGATGCACATCGCCCCGGCCGATCGCCACACTTTCCCCGGGGCCGACGTCGAAGGTCTCGGCATTGCGCGTGACCTGCGCGATCCCGGCCACGACAATCCACTGCTCGGCACGGTGGCGATGGCGCTGCAAGGACAGGATGCCCGCGGGGGCCACGCGGATGCGCTTCACGGCGTAGCCCGCCCCGGTGTCCAGAACCGACCAGTCGCCCCAGGGCCGACGGTCGCTCTGACCGGCCGCGTAGTGGTTCTGCGAACTGCCCGCCGCGTTCATCGTCCTGTCTCCGCTGTGGAAGGTCCAGCATACCGCGCAAACCGCCGGCTGCACTCATCCTCGACACATCCGAGCTGAGCCGGTTGCCCCACCCGGCCGATATTGTCCCGGCTGGCGTCCGAACCTCTCCTGGGCTGCGGCGTTGGCCCTGTCACCTGATGTGCAGGGGCACATCAAACCCTTTCCAATGACGGGAGATCGATATGGCGGACATCACTCATCCGGCTGACACGCGCGGCAAGCTGATCGCCGCGAGCAAGGTCAACGGGACTGCCGTCTACAATCGGGCGGGCGACAAGCTCGGCAGCGTGTACGACATCATGATCGACAAGCGCTCCGGCCGCGCCGAATACGCCATCATGAGTTTCGGCGGATTCCTCGGGATCGGCGAGGAGTACCACCCGCTGCCCTGGGGCCAGTTGAACTATGACGAGGCCCAGGGCGGCTACGTGGTCAACCTCGACCGCTCGCGTCTCCAGGGCGCGCCGACCTATCGGGCCACGGATATGGGGCTGTGGGACGATCCGGCCTATGGCCGCCGCATCAGCGACTACTATGGCGGCCCGACCGGCGTCTGAGCGGGATCGGCAGCCGGGGCGGAGCGGTCATCCGCTCCGCCCGGCTGCCGACGGGATAGCCACCTCTATCGGCCGAACAACCTGTTCGCCGCCCCCAGCACAAGCGCCTGATATTCGCGATTGAGCGCCGGTGTGTGGCTGTGATAGTCGCCCACCGCCTGCATCAGGTCGAAATGTGTCTCGATCAGATAGGTGCGCATGATCGCGGCCGCCGCCGCGATGCTGAAGCACGGATCGTAGACCAGCCGCAGCCTGACGGCCTCCGGCGGCATCCGCGTGGTGCGGGCAATGGGCTCGATCCAAAGCGTGTTGACCTGCATGAGACCTAAATCGTCGCTGCCGTCCGCGTTGCGGCTGACGCTGCCGGCGAAGCCGCGCTCCACGGCCCAGATCGACGGCAACACGCGCGGCGGCAGGTGGTAGAATGCCGCGGCCGTAACCATGCATGCCAGAAACGGGATCGCCATCGCAGTTATCCCCTAGCGCGCGATTCCTCGCCCGGCAACAACCGATCCAACGGCGCTATCCATCCATCACGAAACCCGGTGTGCCGAGGCTTTGCCGAGCGCCGCCGCCGGGCTAGAACGCCCGCATGCCCGCTCCATCCGCCGCGCAGCCCGCCAGCCCCGCCCGCCGCCACCGACGCGGCGAAGCCGGATTCACGCTGCTGGAAATCCTGGTGGTCGTCGCCATCCTGGGCCTGCTCATCACCCTGGTCGCCCCCCGCGTGCTGCGCCTGCTGGGAGGTGCGCGGGTATCGGTCGCGGGGCAGGCGATCCAGCGCCTGGGCTCCGTGCTCGACATCTACAAGCTGGATGTCGGCTCGTATCCCAGCACGGAGCAAGGCATCGACGCCCTGCTGCATCGGCCGAGCGGGGTCACGAACTGGAACGGCCCCTATCTGCAAGCCAACACGCTGCCGGTCGATCCGTGGAGCCATGCGTATATCTATCGCGAGCCGTCCACACGCCCGAATCACGACTATGATCTGTGTTCGCGTGGACCGAATGGAGCCTCGGGCGATCCTGGGGCGGCCGGCCTGATCTGCAACCCGTAGCTGGCCGACGCCCAGACGCAGGTCACTCGTCGGCCGGCTCGTCCCCCGAGAACCATCCCAGAACATCGTAAGGCCGCGAGGTCGGCGCCGCCTCGTCGGGCAGGTTGATGCGGATGACGGCGCGGCGCACGAACCGCGCCCCCTGTGCGCTCGTCGCCACGGCCGTCACGTCGTAGATCGGCGATTCGTCGAAGGAGAGCGGCTGCAATCCACCCGCCGCGACTTCCAGAATCGCCGCCGCCACGATCGGGTCCGTCGCCTGCAACGACGGAGAGGATTGCGTGTAGGCGCTGACATGCGGTGCCAGACGCGCGTACAGGTCCGGTGTCATCGAGAGCAGCAGCCGGAGTTCGGAAACCGAGCGGAACGGCCGGTTGGGCGGACCCCACTCACGCCCGGCGGCGCGGTATTGCGGCGCCTTGGCTCCTAGTCGGAGGGGAAAGTTGGCCGGGCTGCGCCAATCGCCGATCTGTGCCGCGAGCACCACCGCGGTGCGCGGGTCGGCCCCGAGATGCCGCAGCAGCGCCGACATCAGCACCGTGGGAGCCGTATTCAACGGCAGCCTACGCTGCTCGCTCTCGACCTGCACCTGCACCTTCGCCTGGGGCAGCCGCACCACGTATCCGGGACCGCCCGCGATCCAGTGGCGGGCCGATGGATCGATCAGATGCTGTGCCGCCTCGTCGATGGCCGCGTCGGCCGCCGCCTCGGCCACTGCGCTGGCGCGCAGATTGCCTGCAAGCTTGGCCTCGGTGTGACCGGCCGAGGTGACCTGAGCGCCGATCAGCGCCAGCAGCGCCAGCGTCCACAGCACGATCAACAGCGCGACGCCGCGCTCCCGCTCAGGGATCGCGGGGCGCTGCGGCCTCACGGCCCCAGACCGAGGCGCCGGCGCAGCCTTTGGCTCGGATCGGGCGAGCCGGACAGCGGCAGCGCGCTCAACTGCGATGGCAGCAAGGCCGCATTCGGCATCTGCTCACGCAGATCCTCCGTCAGTGCCTCGGCGTCGCGCTGATCGTGCACGACGTGCGGCGTGATCAGCACCAGCAGCTCCGTGCGCGTGCGGGTGTTGTTCTGCGTTCCGGCAATCAGACCCAGAAGCGGGATGTCCTTGAGCCACGGAATGCCGGAATTGCCCTTGGTCACGTTCTCCTGGATGAGGCCCGCGAGGCCGATCGTCTGCCCATCCTGTACCACTACACGGCTGATGACGTTGCGCTCGTTGAAGGTCGGCGAGTTCAGTCCGGTCGTCGTCGTGCCCGTGGCGACTGAACTCACGTTCTGCGAGATGTCCAGCGTCACCAGTCCGCCGCTGTTCACGCGCGGCGTCACGTCCAGGATCACGCCGGTTGGCTGATACTGCACCTGATTGACGATCGCCGAGTTGGCGATCGAGCTGGCTCTGCGACGACTGGACGCCAGATACGGCACGTTCGCGCCCACCTGCAGATGCGCCTGCTGATTGTCCAGCACCAGCAGCTCCGGCGACGACAGCACGTTGACCGTCGTGACGTTCTGCAGCGCAGAGATCGCGGCGGCGGCGTTGTGCGCCGTCGAGGCAAGCACGAAGCCGGGGAAGCTGCCGGTAATCGCAGTCGCCGTACCCAGTCCGCTGGCGATCGGATTGCTGCTCAGCGTCTGGTTGATGTCGCCTTCCTTGAAGAAATACTGGGTCCCGAACTGCAAGGCATCGTTCAGCGTCACCTCGGCGATGGTGGCGTCGATGCGCACCTGGAGCGGCAGGATGTCGATCTTGCGCAGCATCGTCTCGACGGTGGTCTCCTCCTGCGGCGTCGCATAGACCAGCAGCGCGTTGTTCTGGTCGTTCGGGATGATCCGCATGGTGTCGGTCGCGGCGGCGCCGCCGGTGCCACCGCTGGTCTCGAGGCCGCCAAGCAACGGGTTCGCCGCCGTAGACGCGGCAGGGGCTGTCCCCTGCGCGGCGCCGCCGATGCCCCCGGCCGTGCCACCCGCACCCGCCGGACCGCCCGCGCCCAGGCCGCCACCCAGGCCGCCGCCGCCGTAACCGCCGCCGAGGCCGCCCCCCGCGCCAAGCTCCCCACCGGCTCCCATGCCGCCGCCCAAGCCGCCGCCGAGGCCGCCGCCACCCAGGCCTCCCCCCAGCCCGCCACCAAGCCCGCCACCCAGACCGCCACCCAGACCGCCACCCAGCCCGCCGCCCAGCCCCCCTCCGGCGCCGCCGTACCGCCCGGCGCCAGGCACGCCCTGCGCAGCACTGGTGGGCTGCGCCGTGACGTTCTGCGGCGTGAACGCCTGTTGCAGCACGTAGGCCGCATCTTCCGCGTGGCTGTTCTGCAGGTAGTAGACGTGCCAGGTCCGCAACGTGAACCGGCGCTGCTTCTGCACCAGATCGTACACCCGCCGCACCGCGTCGATGTAGCGGGGCTGCGACGCGACCACCAGAACGGCGCTCAGCCGCTCGAGCGGGATCACCCGGACCAGCCCCGCCAGCGGCGCGTTGGCACCGCCGCGCAGCGCGTCCTGCATCGCGGTGGCAAAGTCCTTCGCATCGCCGCCGGCCACCGGCAGCATGGCGTAGGACTGGCCGGCGAGCTGATCGGTATCGAAACTGTTCACCAGGCTGGCGAGCGCCGCCCTGGCGTTCGGCTCGCCGGCCACCAGCACGGCGTTGCGACCGGGATCGGCGACGATCTTGGCGGCGCCCGCAAAGGGTTGCAGCAGCTTGGCCAGAGCCTCGGCCGAGGCGTAGCGCAGCGGAATGGCAAGACTGCCCGCCACGTCCCCGTTCGCCGCTATTCCCGCCGTCGTCGCCTCGGCCGCGGGGACCACGCGGTACAGCGCGCCGTTCTGCACCAGTGCCGCGCCGCTTTGCGCAAGCAGGGTTTGCAAGGTGGACAGCAATTGCGAACGCGGCAGCGGGCGGGCGGTATGAAACGTGGCGGTCCCGTGCACGTTCGGATCGATCGTGTAGTTCACGCGCAGCATGGTGCCCAGGATCTGGTTGACCACCTCGCGGATGTCGGTATCGGCGAAATCGAGCGTGACGTCGCCGGCCGCGTTGCTCGCGGTGACGCCGGGGGCAAGCCCGATCGGGCCGCTGCCGTAGGCGATCTGCGCTGGCGGCGTGGCCTGGGTGGCACCCAGCACCGCGTTTACGCGCGACGCCGCCCCGAGATTGCCGACCGGCTGCGCCAGCGGCGGCGGCAGCGGATTGATATCCGGGCCGCGCACGCGGCCACATGAGCCGAGCGCCAGGGCGCAGGCGAGCGGCCAGGCCAGGCGCGATGGTGGCAATCGAAGCATGGGGCGGGTCATCCGGAAGCCTTGGCGTTCAGCGCTGCGACGGCGGATCGGTGCATCAGGATGGCGCCGCGTTCGAGTCGGACAGATCACGATCGAACCGCCCGGGAACATTTCGCGCACCATTGCCGAGTTGCGGCCGACCGGGGGCGTTGAACGGTTGTCCGGGCATCATTAGCGGACTGCCCGGGGCCAGGGGCAGGCGCGGCATGCCCGGCGGCGCAACCGGCACCTGACCCGACGCGTCGGTTCGGGGCGGGGCGGGATCGAACGCGGGTGCCACGGTGCGCACGCCGCCCGGCCCATCGACCTGCACACCGTCCGGGCGGATCGCCCGCACGGTGTAGCCGCCGACGCTGCCACCCTCGCCCACGACGACCGGCTTGCCGCCGGCCGCGCCGGCAAAGATGGCACTCCGCCCGAGCGGGCTCATGGCGATGCCGGTCAGGCGCGGCAAGCCCTCGGTCGTATCGCCGGAGGCGACGTGCTCCGCCGAGGGGCGCCGGTTGCGCGAGAACAGCGGCCGCGCCAGGATCGTCGCGACCCAGACATCTGTGCGATCCACCGCCTGCGCCACCTTTCGCACCGAATCCATCCGCGGCAGCCGTGGCGCTGGCCGAATGCCAGTCGTCATCTCCGGATCGTCGCTACCCGGCGCCGGCAGAGATGCCTCCAGCGCCAGCGTCGCGGCGAGCAGCACACCCAGCAGCGCAAGCAGCCTGAGGCCCGACCGTCTCATGGAAGCGCGCCCGCGTCGGTCGAATCCGGTGCTGCGGCAGCCCCACCCGTCCCGGCCGCTGCCCGGAACGCCAACACGGTGAAGGAGATGTCGAGCGGAAGCGCCTGCATCTTTTCCGAGGTCGGCTGTGCATGCAATTGCAGCTCGTCCACGAACATGCGCGGCGTCGCGCGGTCGATCGCCTGCAACATGGCGATCAGCGTGGGCCAGGTGGCATCGACGGTGACGCGCAGGGCGACGCGCCGGTAGGCCCCGAGTTGCTCGGCGGGCAGCGCCTCGGCGCTCGTCAGATGCGCACCGGCAGTCCCGCTCATGCTTTCCAGCAGACCTTGCAGCGATGCCGCGGCGATCGCATCGGTGGTACCACTCAGCGTCGCCTCGGCCGGCGCGCCGACATTGGCAAGGGTTGCCGCCTGCCTGCGCAGTGCCGGCAGCGTATCGGCGAGATCGGCCATGCGCCCCGCCAGCTCCCGACGCTGACGCAAGGCCGTCGTCCCCGCATCGTACCATCCAAGCAGCGGCTGCACCGCTCCCAGCCAGAGCAGGAACAGCACCACCAGCGTAACCGCCCCGGCGAGAAGGCGCCCGCGCCGCCCTTCGGGGAGAGCCAGCTGTGAAGCGGCCGCCATCAGTGCCGCGCCATCACGGCCGGACCTCGGCCTTGATGCTGAACAGGTCGGCGCCGCTATCGCTGCGGGTCACCGGTGCCGCGAAGGCGGCATTGCGGATCACCGGGTCGGTGGACAGCGAGCCGATGAGACGCGCCGCATTCGCCGACTGGCCCTCGATCGTCAGTTGCCGCTTCTGCAGACCGAGCGCGGTCAGGAACGTATCGTCGGGCAGGATTTGGGTCAGCGCCGCGATCGCCTCCAACGGCTCGCCCACCAGTGCCTGCTCCCGCTGGATCGCGTCGCTGCCGGCCGCCTGCGCCGAGAGCTTCTGGCGCAGCGCCTCGGCCTCGCTCACGCTTGGCTGCAAGGCCGCGATCCGCTGCTCGACCGTATCGGCCGCGCGCGATTGCCGCAGGAACGGCAATGCGACGGCGGCCACGGCCAGCATCGCGCAGGCCCCGGCCAACACCACCAGAACCCGCCGCTCCCGACGGACCCGCCGCTCGTCCCTCTGCCCAAGCGGCAATCGCCGCAGGAAGCTGCCGCCCGCCGCCTGCCCTTCCAGCGCCATCGGCAGCAGGCCCAATGCCTTCAGGGCCGGAAGGAGAGCCGCCAGCCGGGCACGGGGAACGAGCAGGATGCTGGCCTGCAATCGGGCCTGGGCACGATCGCGGCTCTGGACCTCCGCCGACCAGAACACCTCATCCGCAGTAAACGGGGTATATCGGTCCATCTCGTATTGGATCACGCGCTCCAGCGATGATTCGGCGGCCAGCGGCAGCGTCACCGCGCGCTCCAGCAGCGCGCCCGCCGGCAGGCGCAGCACGACCGGCGAGCCGCGCCTGCCGCCGAGTGCCGCCCGCGCCGCCTCCAGCCCCGGTCCCTCCAGGACGAAGCGGCCGAGCGAAGATTCGCGACCGCGCCGATAATGCAGCAGCCGCACCGCCGCCGCGCGCCCATCGAGGGATTCCGCCGCCACGACCAGTCCATTGCCGTTCGCGCCGCGCCGCGCCGTCACGCTGGGCAGCATCGCCGCCAATTGCCGGCCATACCAAGCGACAAATTCCTGCAACATACGCGCGAGCAGCCTGTGTTCGGACGGCGGGAGCCAGACGAATGGCGCGGGCGACCGTCGATCGCAGAGACGCGATGCCGCCAGCCCCGTCAAGGACTGATTTCGCCTGTTTCGGCCTCCACACGGCTCGGAGTGCCGCGAAAGGATCATTCATTTGTCATCCGCAAGTTTGACTGCGCGCCTAGTGTCCGGCGCCCAGCCACGAGGCCGGGCGTTCATGAACGGAGCACCGATGCGCACCTTGAGAAATCTGCTGCTTGCCAGCGCGCTTGCCGCCCCAGGGCTGGGCGCGGCGTCTTGGCGCAGGTCCGGCCCAGGCCGCCACCCCGCCAGTCGTCTACAAGCACGTGTTGCTTGTCAGCGTCGATGGCATGCACGCAGCCGACCTGATGCGGCTGCTGAACCAGCCGGGCAACAGCACGCTCAAGACGCTGAGCCGTCACTCCACACTGTATCCGAACGCCTTCACCACGGCGCCTTCGGACAGCTTTCCCGGCATGGTTGCGCAGGTCACGGGGGCCACGCCCAAGACGGCCGGCGTATTCTACGATGACAGCTACGACCGGACCTTTTTCCCGCCCGGTTCCAATTGCGCGGGCCAGCCGGGTGCCGAGACCACCTATGCGGAAAACATCGACGTCAACCAGAACCTGCCCAACGCCGGCGGCACGCTCGGCGAACCGCTGACGCAGATCGACCCGGCAAAGCTGCCCCGGCGCCTGGTGAACGGCAAGTGCGAGGTCGTCTTTCCGCACCAGTTCATTCGCGCCAACACGATCTTCGAGATCATCAAGGCAGCCGGCCTGCGCACGGCCTGGGCCGACAAGCATCCCGCGTACGAGATTCTGAACGGACCATCCGGAAAGGGCATCGACGATCTGTTCACGCCGGAGGTGAACTCGCTCATCCCCGGCTACACGAGCGACAACACGGCGAGCTTCACGGCCATCCGCGGCAACGACTCGCTCAAGGTCCAGGCGGTTCTGAACGAGATCGACGGTTACGACAGCCGCCGCGGCAGCCAGGTTGGCGTCCCGGCCATCATGGGCCTGGATTTCCAGGCGGTCAGCGTCGGCGAGAAGCTTGCAGCCTCCGGGCCGCTCGACCCGCCCGGCCTTGTCGGCGGCTATCTGGATGCGAACGCGACGCCCGGCGCGGCGTTGGCCGGCCAGTTTGCATTCGTTGACCAGAGCATCGGCAGCATGGTCGCCGAGTTGAAGAAGCAGAATCTATACGGCCAGACGCTCATCATCATCAGCGCCAAGCACGGGCAGTCACCCATCGATCGCTCGCTGCGCGTCGCCGTGGATGACAGCCCGTACGCCAACATGCCCGGCTACGGCTTTCACATCGCCGATGACGAAGGGCTGATCTGGATGAAGCCGCAGACCCGCACTCCGGCCCTGATCGGCGAGGCGCGTGCGTTTCTGGAGCACAACGCGGCCACCCTGCATATCGAGCAGATCCTGGGCGGCCGTCAGCTCGACGGCACGTACCGCAACCCGATCACGGACAGTCGCACTCCCGACTTCATCGCCGTCTCGACACATGGGGTGGTGTACACGACCGGCAGCAAGCTTGCCGAGCATGGCGGTTTCTCCGACGACGATCGCAACGTGGCGCTGATGGTGAGCGCGCCGCAGCTCACGGGAAAGGTCGTGCAGGCGCCGGTGATGACGACGCAGATCGCACCGACGATCCTGACGGCGCTCGGGCTCGACGCGACGCAACTCGACGGCGTGCGCAAGGAGGTACCCGGATCCTGCCGAACTGATCCGCCGGGGCGTCGCCCGCCGCGTGCATCACGCGGCGGGCGACGCTATTGCTCCTGCCTCTCGCGCGCCGGCGCGGCGACCAGATCAGGCCAATGCCGCTGCGTGTCATTGCCCGAGAACACGATGTGCAGCCGGATCAGCGCCGGCGGGTCCGGGTCGTTCCACGATTTCTGCCAGCCCACCCCGTGCCCGGTTGCACGGAAATAGCCGAAGTCAACGTGGTCCACGCCGTCCAGCAACACGGTTCGCAGCATGGAGGGCGGTGGTCCGAGCCGCTCGGCGTGCGGATGCGGCGACGCGCGCAGAACCAGATGGTGGTCCGCATCCACGCCGATGCCGACATCGGACTCGAGCGGACCGGCCGCTTCGGCCGCGGGCGGGAGCAGCGTCCGCAGCGCCAGCGTATGCGGCTGGCCAAGCACGGTCGCGTTCTCGTTGGCCTCTCCCGGATCGGCCTCCTCGATCAGCCGGCGCAGCGCCCGATACGTCGCGTCCATGTCCGCCTGCCGGGCGATGCCGCGCGTCTGCATGCCCCACGCGCGCAACCCGAAGCGCACGCCTTCGCTCAGTCCCGCCAACAGGAACCCGAGCACCACCAGGGCCACCAGGATCTCGAGCAGCGTGAAGCCGTCTCGCCGGGGCCGCGCGATCCCGCTCACGAGGCGGGCACACCGCGCATGACCAGGCGCGCGCCGTCCAGCCGCACCTGCCGGTGACCGCGGTCGGCGGTCCAGCTGATGATGACGGTCACCGAATACAGGGCCGCGCGCTCTCCCGCATTGGGGCCGGCACCCGGGCGTCTGGTCGGATCGCGGCATCGGCACGCTGGCGCCCGGGCGGACCTGCACCCGCCAGTGGAAGCCGTTGCCGTCGTCGCCCTCCTGATCCGAGACCGCGGTGATTGCGCCTGACGAGACCGCCACCAGCGTCTCGGCCAGGCGCGATCGCGCGAGCGCCACGGCCTCCTCGGTCCGGGCGGCGGTCGAGGCGGCCCGCATTCCGCCCAGCACGCCGTCGAACATCACGCCCAGCGCCAGGGCGGCGATGACGAACGCCACCAGCACCTCGAGCAGCGTGAAGCCGCCCGACCGCCTATGAGCGGGGCGCATCGACCACGCGGACCCGGCCGGTGAGCCAGTCCACCCCAACCTGCAATCGCAGCCCACCCTCGGCCAACTCGACGCGGCCCCCGCTGGCGCTGCCGTCCGGGTCGAAGCGGAACCCGGCAAGGCGCAGGCCCAGCGTCTGCGTGTGGGTGGCGAGCACGGAAACCGCGACCTGCGCCGGCAGCACCTGCAACGGGCCGCCATTGACCCGCAGGCCGTGCGCCGCAAGGTCGAACACGACCTCCACCGCCCGGTCCGAGGCGATCGCCTGACCGCGCGCGCCCCGCAGCACGCGGGCCACTTCCGCGGCAACCGCCCGCGTCTGCAATCCGCGGCTGCGCATCGGCCCGTGCGACAGCACGAGCCCCATCACCAGGCCCAGCACCACCAGCACGATCATCATTTCGAGCAGCGTGAAGCCGCCCTGTTCCCCACCCGGCGCTGCGCCGGGTGGGGTTCTACCCGCCCGCGAGGTCATTGAGGCTCAGCATGGCCAGCATCAGCGAGGCGACGATCCCGGCCACCGCGGCACCCATGATGATGGTGATGGCCGGCACCAGCAGCGAGATCAGCCGCTGCACGCCGAGCCGGGTATTCTCCTCATGGATTTCCGCGGCCCGCAGCGCCATCGGCCCGAGCTGCGCCGTCTCCTCGCCGAGCCGCAGCAGATAGACGGTGCGCAGCGGAAAGACGCCGCTTTCGCCCAGCGATCGCGATAGTCCCGCACCGCCCTTGGCGCTCTCGGTGGCCGCCTGCACGGCGCCGACGCCGGCAAGATTGCCGATCACCTCGCGCACGATGTCGAGTGCCGCGAGCAGCGGCGTGCCGTTGATGACCAGCGTGCCGAGCGTGCGCGCAAAACGCGCGGCCAGCACCTCGCGCGCGAGATTGCCCAGCACCGGCAGGCGCAGCACGAAACGGTCGAAGCGCAGCCGCAGCGCGGGCTGCGTCAGTGCCTGACGCACGGCGACAGCCAGCACCAGCAGCGCCATCAGGGCATAGACCCCGTACGCGCCGACCCAGTTGCCGACATCGATCAGGATGCGGGTCGGCGTCGGCAGGGCCGCGCCGTTCTGCTCGAACAGCGGCACGAATTGCGGCAGCACCTGCGTCAGCAGCAGCCAGATGGCGCCCACCGAGGCCAGCAGCAGCATCGACGGGTAGATCATCGCCGACTTGACCGTGGCCGACAGGCTGCGTTCGCGTTCCAGCAGCAGGGCCAGGCGTTCCAGCGTCGCGGCCAGCACGCCGCCCGCCTCGCCGGCGCGGATCAGGCCGACATAGAGGCGTGGAAAGCTGGAAGGGAAGCGCGCCAGCACGGTCGCCAGCGAGGCGCCGTCGCGCACGCCGGCGCGGATCTGGTCCAGTATCCCGGCCACCCGCGCATTCGGGGCCGTCTCGACCAGGAAGCGCAGGGCGCGGTCCAGATCCTGCCCGGCCGTCAGCATGATGGCGAGTTCGCGCGTCAGGTCGGCCACTTCCTGCCGCCGCAGCTTGGTGCCGCCGCCGAGCGAGGCGTTGAGCAGCGCCGAGAGCGAAAATCCGCCCGATGCCGGATCGGCGCGCACCGGGATGTTGCCCTGGCGGCGCAGCGCCTCGATCACCGCCTGGACGCTGGTCGCCTCCATCGCTCCGCGCGTCATCTCGCCCGAGCGCGTGATGGCGACATAGCGGAAGCTGGCCACGCCCCGCCCCTCAGGCGTCGGAGCGGATGCTGCGCATGACTTCCTCGACCGTCGTGATGCCGTCGAGCGCGGCGCTGAGGCCGGCATCGAACATGCTGACCATGCCGGCCGTCTGCGCCGCGCGCTCGATCTCGACATGCTCGGCATGGGCGAAGATCAGGTGGTCGATCTCCGGCGAGGGGTGCAGGAACTCGGCAATGGCCAGCCGCCCGCGATAGCCGGTATCGCGGCAGGACGGGCAGCCCACCGGATGCCATAGCCGGATCGGCCGCGCAGCGGTGCGGCGGTCCAGCCCGAACCGCTGCACCAGCTCGGGCGGCGCCTCCTCCTCGCGGCGGCAGGCGATGCAAAGCCTGCGCACCAGCCGCTGCGCCAGCACGCCGCGCAGCACGGCGGTCAGCAGATAATCCTCCAGACCCATGTCGCGCAGCCGGGTGATGCTGGCCGCGGCCGAGTTGGTGTGCAGCGTGGATAGCACGAGATGGCCCGTGAGCGCCGCCTGCACCGCGATCTGCGCCGTCTCCAGGTCGCGGATCTCGCCCACCATGATCACGTCGGGATCCTGCCGCAGGATCGAGCGCAACAGGCTCGCGAAATTGAGCCCGATCTGCGGCTTCACCTGGATCTGGTTGATGCCGCGCAACTGGTATTCGATGGGGTCTTCGACCGTCACCACCTTGCGGCTGATCGAGTTGAGCGACAGCAGGCCGCTGTACAGCGTCGTCGTCTTGCCGCTGCCTGTCGGCCCCGTCACCAGCACGATGCCGTTGGGCAGGTTGAGCGCATCCGAGAAGCGGCTGATGACCTCCGGCGGCAGGCCGAGCTTGGCATAGTCGAAGGCGACGGCGGTGCGGTCCAGCACGCGCATCACCACCGTCTCGCCCCACAGGCTCGGGATGGTGGAGACGCGGAAATCCACCTCCTGCCCGCGCACCGCGAGCTTGATGCGCCCGTCCTGCGGCAGCCGCCGCTCGGCGATGTCGAGCCGCGACATGATCTTGATGCGCGAGGTGATGGCGGCGGTCAGCCGCGCCGCCGGGCTGTCCGCTTCCTGGAGCACCCCGTCATAGCGGTAGCGCACGCGCAGCCGATCCTCGAACGGCTCGATATGGATGTCGCTCGCCTGCGTCTCGACGGCGCGGGCGATGATCTGGTTGACCAGGCGGATCACCGGGGCTTCGGATGCCAGGTCTTTCAGCCGCTCCGCGTCCTCCTCGAGCGGCTGGTCGCCATCCGTGCCGGATTCCGTGGCCTCCGTGGTTGCATCCTCGCGATAGAGGCGGTCGAACGCCGCCTCGATCTCGATCGGCACCGCGACTTCCAGCAGCACCGGGTGACCGGTGGCGGCCGAGATCGCCGCCGGGGTGAACGGGTCGAGCGGATCGGCGGCGGCCACCACCAGCAGCCCGTTCTCGAGTGCCACCGGCATGGCACGGGCGCCGCGCAGGAAGCGCGTGGTCAGCCGGTCGGCCAGCAGCGGCTCCTCCACGGGATAGCGCTCGGGCCCGGCAATGCGCGTGCCCAGCAGCGAGGCATAGGCCTCCGCCAGCCCCCGTTCGGTCACCAGCCCAAGCTGGATCAGCACCAGATCGAGCCGTTGCCCGCTCTCGCTCGCCACCCGCCGCGCACGGTCGATGGTCTTGGCGTCGCACTGGCCCTGCTGCTCCAGCAGCTCGCCCAGCGTCGCCAAGGTCTGCTCAAGCGTCGAGAGCGTGATCGAGGTATCCAAGCTCAGTTCCCGGGCCTGCCTGCCGTCTTCAGATGGGCGCAGTGTTGAACGAACGCCAGCGCCGTTTGCAAGTGACACTCGGACCATGTGGCGACGCGCCGGCGCCCGCGCGGCGCCGCTCGCCCCGACAGAATGGGCATGAAGTCTTATCGGGGTCTTGACTCGGCTGCTATGACGAATCTCACCCGCCCAGGGGATCGCTCGGGCGTTCCACACGGTGCGCGCGATGACATCGCGGTGCTGGCGTCCCGTACGGGAATCGAACCCGTGTTACCGCCTTGAAAGGGCGGTGTCCTAGGCCTCTAGACGAACGGGACGAGATCGACGCTCCCGGTAGCCGAGCACCCGGCGGGGGTCAAGCACGGCGAACCTCCCGCCCGCGCGCTACCCGCCCCCGAGCTTGCCCAGCAGACGGACATGGCTGCGCATTCCGTGCCGGAAACAGGCGATTTCGAACTTCTCGTTCGGGCTGTGGATCTGGTCGTCGGGCAGGCCGAATCCCATCAGCAACGTATCGAGCCCAAGCAGACGCTTGAGGCTCTCCACCACCGGGATCGATCCGCCGCCGCCGACCAGCACCGCCTCGCGACCGTATTCCTCGGCCAGGGCGGACCGCGCGGCGCGGATCACGGGACTGTCGGTGGCAACCCTCATGCCGGGACTGGCACCCATGGTCTCGAAACTCAGCTTGGCGTCCGCCGGCATCCGCGCCGCCATGAAATTCCGGAAGGCGCGCACGACCTGCTGCGGATCCTGGCCGGGAACCAGGCGGAAACTCACCTTGGCACCCGCCTGGGCTGCGATCACTGTCTTGCTGCCCTCGCCGCTATAGCCGCCCCAGATGCCGTTGATATCCGCGGTCGGACGTGCCCATAGCCGCTCCAGCCCGCCCCGCCCGGCCTCGCCGACCGGATGGCTCAGGCCGATGCCGGCCAGGAATCGCGCCTCGTCGAAGCCGAGCGAGGCCCATTGCGACGCCTGCTCGCGGCTCACCTCGGCGATGCCGTCGTAGAACCCTTCGAGCGTCACCCGCCCGCCCGTGTCGTGCAACTGGCCCAGCGCCCGGGTCAGCGCGTTGATCGGGTTCAGTGCCACGCCGCCGAACATGCCGGAATGTAGATCGCGGCTGGCCGCCTGCACGTCCACCTGCATGTAGACCAGGCCGCGCAGGCTGGTGCAGATCGCCGGCGTGTCGATGTCCCACATGTCGGTGTCGCTGATCACCGCGGCATCCGCCGCCAGCTCCGCCGCGTGGGCGGCAAGGAACTCCTCCAAATTGACGCTGCCGATCTCCTCCTCGCCCTCGATGACCACCGTGACCGGCACCGGCATCGTCCCCGTGGCCTCGTGCCAGGCGCGGAAGGCGGCCAGCCACATCGCCACCTGGCCCTTGTCGTCCACCGCCCCACGCGCCACGACCCGCCTGCCGTGCGGCCCGTCCACGACCTGCGGGTCGAACGGGGGGCTGCGCCACAGCTCCAGCGGCTCGGCCGGCTGCACGTCGTAGTGACCGTAATAGAGCAGGCGCGGACCCGCCCCGCCGCCCGGCGGCCCCGCATGATGGGCCAGCACCACCGGATGCCCCTTGGTCTCGACCAGCCGCGCCGCGAAGCCCAGGGCCGCAAGCTCCTCGCAAGCGAATGATGCGGCTTCGCGGCAATCGCCGGCATGGGCCGGCTGCGCGCTGATCGACGGGATGCGCAGCCAATCCAGCCACCGCGCCTCCGCCGCATCCGCCGTCCTGTCAAGCATTTGCAGCACATTCGCGGTTTGCGTCATGCCAGCCTCGCTTTCCCGTGACTCGGCGATCCCGCCGCCGCGTGCGACCTTGCCCGCGGATGACGGATACGAGAAGACCCCGAGGGACCGCGGGTGCGCCCGTCGGAGGGCGAGAGCGAGGGCTGGGTGTGCCAAAACGACTGAACGCTGCAATCGCCGTCGCCGGCGCGCTGATGGCCGGTGGCTGCACCATGGGGCCTGACTTCCACAAGCCCGCGCCCTGGTATTCGCCGGCCTCGTGGTTTGCCGGCCGGCCGACGGTGGTCGAGGCGAGCGACCTGCACAGCGCGCCGGTTCCCGCCCCACCCGACCCGGATTGGTGGCGCGTGTTCAACGATCCCGAGCTGACCTCGCTCGAGCAGCGGGTGGCCGACGCCAATCTCGATGTGCGCGTCGCCGGCATCCGGCTCGCCGAGAGCCGCGCGCAACTCGGCGTCACGCGCGCGGATCTGTTTCCGCAGTTGAACGGCAACGCCTCATACACGCGCGAGCGCGAGAGTGCGAAGGGCGTTCTCTCGCTGTTCCCTGCCAGCGGCGGCTCGCCCGGAACCCAGGCGAACGGGCTCGGCGGCACGCAGGGCGGCATACCGAACACCAATCTCACGGCGCCGTTCGACCTGTTCCAGACAGGGTTCGACGCCTCCTGGGAGCTCGACCTGTGGGGCCGGGTGCGCCGTTCGGTCGAGAGCGCGCAGGCGCAGGTGCAGGAATCGGCCGAGAGCCGGCGCGACACGCTGCTCACCTCGCTCGCCGAGTTGGCGCGCGATTATGTGCAGTTGCGTGGAACCCAGAGCATCATCGCGATCACGCAGCGCAATCTGGTGGCGCAGAAGCGGGCGCTGCAAGTGGCGCAGGAACGGGCCTCGGCCGGACTTGGCTCGGATCTCGACGTCGCCAATCAATCGGCACAGGTGCAGGCGACACAGAGCCAGCTGCCGACCTTGCGCGCTCAGGAATACCAGGTACATCAACGCGATCGCGCTGCTGCTGGGCGAGCCGCCGAACCGGCTCGACGCCGAGCTGTCCACCACGGCGCCGGTGCCCCCGGTGCCGCCCGCGGTGCCGATCGGCCTGCCCAGCGACCTCGCGCGCCGCCGCCCGGACATCCGCCGTGCCGAGGCGAACCTGCACGCCGCCACGGCTGGCATCGGCGTGGCCGTCGCCAGCTTCTATCCGACCATCACCCTGTCGGGCAGCGCGGCGTTGCAGGCGACGCAGTTGCGCAATCTCGCGGGCTGGTCCGCCGGCACCTATGCCCTCGGCCCAAGCATCACAATGCCGATCTTCCAGGGCGCCCGGCTGACGCGCACGCTGGAGTTGCGCAAGGCGCAGCAGCAGGAAGCAGCCATCGCCTATCAGCAGACCGTGCTCGGGGCGCTGCATGACGTGAACAACGCGCTCACCAACTATGCGGCCCAACAGAGCCAGGAGGCCGCCCTGAAGCGGGCGGTGGCGCAGCAGCAGCGCGCCCTGAATCTTGCGCAGGAGCAGTACAGCGGCGGCCTGGTGGACTTCCTGAACGTCCTGGATGCCCAGCGTCAGGTGCTGTCCGTCGAACAGCAACTGGCACAGGCCAATGCCGCTGTATCGACCGATCTCGTGCAGCTCTACAAGGCGCTCGGCGGCGGCTGGCAGATCAGCTTTCCGGAAGCGGAAGCGCCGCTGCCACGGCCGCCGCTGATCCCGGCGGCACTCGTCCAGCCCTGACCTCTCCGCCCGGCCCGGCCGCTCGTTGCGCCCGCAGCCGTTCGGGCAACCTCTCGCACGTCTGCCTCGTTGAACGGGTTCCCGCCGGCTTGAAGGAGCAGACATGCGCATTGCCCAAGTATCGCCGCTGCACGAGGCCGTGCCGCCCAAGCTGTATGGCGGGACAGAGCGCGTCGTCTCCTACCTGACGGAAGAACTCGTCGCGATGGGCCACGACGTGACGCTGTTCGCCAGCGGCGACAGCGTGACCTCCGCACGGCTGGTCGCGGGCTGGCCGCACGCGCTGCGGCTTGATGCGGGCATCCGCGACCGGCATGCGCCGCACGCCTTGATGCTGGAGCTGGTGGCGCGGCAGGCCGACCAGTTCGATATCCTGCATTGCCATCTGGATTATCTCCCCTTCTCGCTGCTGGCCCGCGAACGCACGCCGTTCGTGACCACGCTGCACGGTCGCCTCGACCTGCCCGAGCTGGAGCCGGTGTTCGACCTGTTCGAGAGCGCACCGCTCGTCTCGATTTCCGACGCGCAGCGCCGTCCGCTGCCGCGTTGCGACTGGGTGGGCACGGTGCAGCACGGCCTGCCGCGCGACCTGCTGACGCCGCGCCCGGTGGCGCCGAGCTACCTCGCCTTTCTTGGCCGCATCTGCCCCGAGAAGCGGCCCGACCGCGCCATCCGCATCGCCCGCGCCTGCGGCCTGCCGCTGCGCCTGGCGGCGAAGGTCGATGCCGCGGACACCGAGTATTTCGCCAATGTGATCAGGCCGATGCTGGCCGATGGCGGCGCCGAACTGATCGGCGAGATCAACGACGCGCAGAAGCCCGATTTCCTCTCGGGTGCGGCGGCGCTGCTGATGCCGATCGACTGGCCGGAACCGTTCGGCCTCGTGATGATCGAGGCGATGGCCTGCGGCGTTCCAGTGATCGCGTTCAATCGCGGTTCGGTGCCGGAGATCATCGAGGATGGCCTGACCGGCTGCATCGTCGAGGACGAGAAAGGCGCGGTCGCCGCCATGCCGCGCGCGCTGCAGCTGGATCGAGCGCGCATTCGCCGCCGCTTCGAGGAGCGATTCACGTCGCGCCGCATGGCCGAGGATTACCTCGCCGTGTACCGGCACCTGGCACAGGCACGCCGCGCAAAGCTGCGCCTGGTCGGCTAGCCACACACCCGGCGCTCGCGGGAGACGTCACGAGTAGGACCCGCGTCCACGGCCGATTTCGGCAGCCAACCGTCGCCGCCTGCGCGCTTCGGCGGGAAGGAGGCAGCGCGTGATCAGGCTCACCGTGAACGGCCGGGACCACGACATCGACGCTGCACCTGACACGCCCCTGCTCTATGTCCTGCGCGACGATCTTGGCCTGAACGGCGCCAAGTTCGGCTGTGGCCTCGCCCAATGCGGCGCCTGCACCGTCATCGTGGATGGCAGGGCCAGGTTCTCCTGCGTCCTCCCGATCGGGCAGCTTTCCGGAAGCCGGGTCACAACGGTCGAGGGCCTCGGGACCGCGGCCGCGCCGGGTCCGGTGCAAAGCGCCTTCATTGCCGAGCAGGCGGCGCAATGCGGCTACTGCACCGCCGGCATGGTGATGCGGGCGCAGGCCCTGCTCCAGCGCCTCCCGGACCCTTCGGAACAGGAAATCCGCGACGGCATGAATCCCAATCTCTGCCGCTGCGGCACGCAGTTGCGAGTCATTGCCGCTGTGCGACGCGCCGCGGACGCAATGCGCGCGGCGGCTCCGGGCAAGGCGAGTTCCCCGTGACGGAGCCGCTTTCCCGCAGAACCCTGCTCGCCGCCGGCGGCGGCCTGCTGGTGTCTGTGGCACTGCCCGTCACGCCGGCGCTGGCAGAACGGTCATTCCCGTCGCGAAGCCTGACAAGGACACCGCTTCTGGACGCCTGGGTGCGCATCGCACCCGATGGCAGCGTCACCGCACTCACCGGGAAGGCGGAACTCGGCCAGGGGCTCAAGACGGCGCTGATCCAGGTGGTGGCCGAACAGCTTGACGTGGCACCTGGCCGCATCACCCTGGTGACCGCCGATACCGCTCGTACCGCCAACGAAGGCTTCACGGCCGGCAGCCATTCCATGCAGGACAGCGGCACCGCGCTGCTCTACGCGGCCAGGCAAGCACGCCAGTTGCTGCTGCAGGCCGCCGCACGCGAACTGGCAGCCCCGGCCGATGCGCTGACCGTCACGGATGGGGTGGTCCACGCGCCGGGTGGCGCCACGCGCGACTATGGCGCACTCGCGGCCGCGCTCTCGCTGCATGTCGAGGCGCGGGCGACCGATGCGCCTGAAAAGCCCGGCTGCCTACCGGATCATGGGCACGTCCATGCCGCGCGTCGATATCCCGGCCAAGGTGACGGGCGGCGCCGCCTTCGTGCAGGATTTGCGCCTGCCCGGCATGTTGCATGCCCGGGCGGTTCGCCAGCCCAGTGCCGGCGCCGTCCTGCTGCGCGCGGACACCGACGGCGTGGCGCGTATGCCGGGCGTGGTAAGGGTGCTGCGCGAGGGCAGCTATCTCGCGGTCGTCGCCACACGCGAATGGCAGGCGATCCAGGCGATGAGCGCCCTCGCCGCCTCGGCGGAGTGGCAGGAGAGCGCCACCCTGCCGGAACAGGAGAAGGCACCGGAAGTCATCCAGACCCTGCCTTCGCGCGAAATCCCGGTCCTGACATCGAGCAATCAGGCGGGGCCGCCTGCCAGGCGGCTCGGCGCCCGCTACACGCGCCCCTACCAGATGCATGGCGCGATCGGCCCGTCCTGCGCCGTCGCGCTATGGGACACGAACGGGCTGACGGTCTGGACGCATACGCAGGGCGTCTTTCCGCTGCGCAACGCCCTGGCCCAGTTGCTGCGGCTGCCGCCTGCCCAGGTGCGATGCATCCATGTCGAAGGATCCGGCTGCTACGGCCATAACGGCGCCGACGACGTGGCCGGAGATGCCGCGTTGATCGCCCATGCCATGCCGGGACGCCCGATCCGCATGCAATGGATGCGCGAGCAGGAGCATACGAACGAGCCTTACGGGCCGGCGATGCTCGCCGAAATTTCCGGCGCGATCGACGGCGAAGGCCGCGTCGTCGACTGGAACTATGCCGTCTGGAGCAATACCCACACCCAGCGTCCGGTAGTGGGCGGGCTGCTGCTGCAGAACGCCGCGCTGCCCGACAAGCTGCCGGTTCCGCCACCCACCCCCATCCCAATGCCGGAAGGCGGAGGCGATCGGAACAGCAATCCGCTCTATGCCTTCTCCAACGCCCGCGTCGTGTACCATTTCGTGCCGGACATGCCGCTGCGCGTCTCGGCGCTGCGCAGTCTCGGCGCCTATCTCAACATCTTTGCCATCGAAAGCTTCGTGGACGAGCTGGCGCTCGCCGCCGGCGCCGATCCGGTCGAGTTTCGCCTACGCCACCTCACCGATTCACGCGCGCAGGCCGTTGTGCGGCTGGCGGCCGAGCGGTTCGGCTGGAACAAGGCAGCGCCGCGTCAGCCTCGCCAGGGGCGGGGCTTCGGCTTCGCGCGCTATAAGAATCTCGGCGCCTATTGCGCGGTCGCACTCAGCCTGTCGGTGGAGCACGAGACCGGCCGGGTCCGTCTCGGCCGCGTCGTCGCTGCGGTGGACAGCGGCCAGCCGATCAACCCCGACGGCATCCGCAATCAGATCGAGGGCGCGGTCGTCCAGTCGGCGAGCTGGACCCTCTACGAGCAGGTCCGTTTCGATCGCCATCACATCACCAGCACGGACTGGAACAGCTATCCCATCCTGCGATTCCCCGCCGCCCCGGAGAGCGTCGAGGTGCATGTGATCCCGCGCCCGGGCGACCCGTTCCTCGGCACCGGCGAGGCCGGTCAGGGCCCCACCGCGGCCGCGATCGCCAATGCGTTGCGAGACGCCATTGGGATCCGCCTGCGCGACCTTCCGTTGTCGCGGGAACGGGTGAAGGCGGCGCTTGCGGCGTGAGGCGGATGGTCTAGACGACATTGCGCTCAAGCAATGGCCGATTCTCGGTCAGCCGGTCAAAGGACAGCGGCGACAGGTCCAGGGTCTCGTAGCCGCCGGTCGTGATCAGCTCCGCGACCCCCCGGCCCACGGCCGGCGAATGCTGCATGCCGTGGCCGGAAAACCCGGCGGCATGGATCAGGTTCGGGCAGGCCGGATGCGGGCCGATCACGCCGTTATGGTCGAACAGGTTCATCTCGTAGTAGCCCGCCCAGGACGACGTGAGCCGCACCGCCTCGAACGCCGGCACGCGGGCGGCGAGTACCGGCCAGATGGTGTCGTTGAACACCGCCTCGTCCACCGTGAGCGGCGGCTCGTCGGGATCGTCCTCGCCCGGGCCGGGCAAGCTGCTGGTCAGGAAGAGCTGGCCTTCGCGACGGAACCATATGCCGCTGGGATCAATCACCAGCGGGCAGCCGGGCAATGCGTCGCGGCAGGCGATGACATAGACCATGCGCTTGCGCGCCCGCACCGGCAGGTCGATGCCGGCAAACGCCGCGACCCGCGCAGACCACGGACCGCCGGCGTTCACCGCGATGTCGCAGGCGATCACCGTGCCATCGGCGAGGCGCACGCCGGCGACCCGCTCGCCGTCGCGCACAAAACCGGTCGCGTCCTGTGCCACATAGGTGACGCCCAGCGCGCGGGCCTTGCGACGGAACGCCGCAAGAAGTGCCGGACCGTCGAACGTGCCCTCACGCGACAGACCGAGTGATCCCAGGGCCACACCGTCCATCGACATCCAGGGAAATCGGGCGGTGATCTGCGCTGGCGTGAGCAGCGTCACATCCGCGCCCAGCTCCCGCTGCGTCGCATGATTCTCGCGCAGGATCGGCAGCCCTGCCGCGGAGGCGAGGAACAGATAGCCGGACAGCCGCAGCGACAGTTCCGGACGGTCGCCATCCACCGCCAGGGCCTCCGGGGCCCCGCGCAGGAACTCCAGGCCGAATTGCGACATGGCGATGTTGATCGGCGTCGAGAACTGCTCGCGGATGGAGCTGCACGAGAGCGAGGAGGAAGCCCGCGCATAGGTCGGATCGCGCTCGATCACCGTGATGCTGCCGCGGAAGTCCGCGCGTCTGGCGAGATGATAGGCGGTCGAGCTGCCCATCACGCCACCGCCGATGATGACGACCTTGAGGTCGCGCATCACCGCCGGGCCACCGCGCACTGGCTGTTCTGGTTCGTCATCGCCCGTATGATCGCGGTGGGCGAGGATCGGGTCAACGCCGCCGGCTTGTCGCGCGCGGGATCGCGGGTGCAGGATCGCGCGCATGGTCGCCGCAAGCCGTGTCAAGCTGAAACGCGCCTACGCGCCGGCGGCCGAGACAGACGGCACCCGTATCCTAGTTGATCGCCTGTGGCCGCGTGGAGTGAGCCGGGATGATGCCGCGCTTGATCGCTGGCTGAAGGAGATCGCGCCGAGCACCGAACTTCGCCGCTGGTTCGCCCATGACCCGGCGCGATGGCCCGAGTTCCACCGCCGCTATACCGAGGAGCTTCGACAGCACGTGGCATTGCTGGACGAAATCCGCACGATGGCGCGGCAGGGCACCGTGACCCTGGTCTATGGCGCCCGCGACGAGACGCACAACGATGCGGTCGTGCTCCGGGACGTCCTCCTGCGCGGTAGTGGGTGAAGTGGCCGCTCGATTACTTGCTCGCGAAGTCCGGCGAGACGTCGGAGCCCCTGCCCGTCGCGGTATTGGCGGCGCCAGCAGACGGATCGGTTCTCACCTTCCCACGTGCCGCGCCAGAGCCGCCGTCGATCACGTGACCCCGGTGACGAAGCCGCGCCGCGATCCAGCGCAAACCGCTCGCCTCGTGGACTCACGCCGGCCAGCTTCCGATTGACCGCGCGAAGCCGCCCGATTTCACCCTCGCCCGCCCACGTCCCCGAGCTCCGCCATCGCGATGCAACAGATCGCAGGCGCGTCGTCACGCGGCGACACCGCTCAGTGCGCCGTGGGGATCAGCCGCCGCAAGCGCCGACCCGGCCGTGATCAGCGAGTTCCATCGGAATCCCGCCACACTTGTCACTCCCACCGTCCGATACCCCGGTGCCAAGTTAGCTCATGACCAACAACGAGCGAGCGGCAGCGATGGAGCGGCACTTCAGCCCGAAGGCCCAGGAGCTCGTCCAATTCGGAGGTTGCAAAGACCATGACCAAGTCATCTGAGAACGACCGGAAAGGCGGACAGCTCGCCATGCACACGCCGCCGATCGTTTCGCCGCAAGCGTGGGAGGCCGCGCGCCAGCAGCTGCTCGTGAAGGAGAAGGCTCAGATGCGGGCCCATGACGCGCTGGCCGCCGAACGCCGGCGGATGCCGTGGATGGCCGTGGAGCAGGCGTACGCGTTCGAGGGGCCGGCGGGCACGGCGAGCCTGCTCGACCTGTTCGAAGGCCGGCGTCAACTGATCATCTACCGCGCCTTCTTCGAACCCGGAGTGTTCGGCTGGCCCGATCATGCCTGCCGCGGCTGCTCCCTCGGGGCCGACCAGGTCGCCCACCTCGCCCATCTGAACGCCCGCGACACCACGCTCGCATATGTCTCGCGCGCGCCGCAGGCGGACATCGCGCGCCTGAAGGCGCGGATGGGCTGGAAGATGCCCTGGTACACCATCACCGACAGCTTCGATGCCGATTTCGGCGTGGATGAGTGGCACGGGCATAATGTGTTCTTCCGCGACGGCGAGCGCGTATTTCGCACCTATCTTCATCAACAACCGCGGCGACGAGGCGATGGGGACCACCTGGAGCTACCTCGACGCGACGCCGCTCGGCCGTCAGGAGACGTTGGGAGGACTCGCCGGAGGGCTACCCGCAGACCCCCACCTACAAATGGTGGAACTGGCACGACAACTACGCCGCCGAGGCTCACGCCGACCCGAAGTGGGTCGAGGTGTCGGACGCCGGAGAGGACGCCTTCCGGAATCCTCGACGCCGGCGCGAAGGCATGACCGGGGCCTATTCGCACGCAGCTCGACCTGCGGTGCGAGCCGGGGTGACGATGGTGCCGCGGCCGCGCTCCGGCATAGCCAAATGGCTATGTCTCGCGGCGACGCCGACCTTCGCAATCATGGCGCTGCTGACGGGTGTTCTCGGCGGGGGACCGATGGATATGCTCTGCTCGGCCAGGCATGGGTCTCCGCTGAGCGGAATGGTCCCGATGTACCTGCTGATGAGTGCCTTCCATTGGCGCCTTGGTTGAGGCTGGTCTCCAGCCGACGAAGCGATGGCCGCCGGGTCCTGATCCGGCGTTCGCCAGATCGAGCGATAGCCAACCTTCCTCGCCCGTGAACACTCGTGGCAGGCAGCGTTGCTTGCGCACACCTCGCACGGGCCGCGATTTGCCCGGTCAGGCGGGATGGCGCTCCTGCTCCTCGGCAATCATGCTGAGCGACAGCGCCGTGTGCGCATAGGCGCCACCAGCCCGCATCTCGGCCGCGACCCAGATCGCTTCCATCAGTTCCTCGGGCGTGGCGCCGTGCCGCAGCGCCGCCTTGGTATGTCCCTTGATGCAATAAGGGCATTGCGTGACATGCGCCACCGCGACCGCGATCACCTGCTTCATCTTGGCGCTCAGCGCCCCGTCCGCGAACACGGCCTTGCTGAAGGCATCGAACGCGGCCTGCGCGTCGGGCGCCAACTCGCGCCGCTTGGCCGCCAATTCGCGCGTGGCGGGGGGATACATCGAATCAGACGTGCTGGCCATTGTCCCGCTCCTTCGCTCAGGATTTTATCGAAGCACCGTCGGCGTTCAGCGACGGCAAATCCAACCCCTGCTCGCGCGCGCACGCCACCGCCGCCTCGTAACCCGCATCCGCGTGCCGCATCACCCCGCTGGCCGGGTCGTTCCACAGCACCCGCGCGAGCCGCCGCGCCGCCGCCTCGGTGCCGTCGGCCACCACCACCATGCCGGCGTGCTGCGAGAACCCCATGCCGACCCCGCCGCCATGATGCAGCGAGACCCAGGTGGCGCCGCTCGCCGTGTTCAGCAGCGCGTTCAGCAGCGGCCAGTCGGAAACGGCATCGGACCCGTCCAGCATCGCCTCGGTCTCGCGGTTGGGACTGGCGACCGAGCCGCTGTCCAGATGGTCGCGGCCGATGACGATCGGGGCGGACAATTCGCCCCGCGCCACCATCTCGTTGAACGCGAGCCCAAGACGGTGCCGCTGCCCCAGCCCCACCCAGCAGATGCGCGCTGGCAAGCCCTGGAAGTGAATCCGCTCGCGCGCCATATCGAGCCAGTGATGCAGATGCTGATCGTCGGGGATCAGCTCCTTCACCCGCGCGTCGGTGCGATAGATGTCTTGCGGATCGCCCGACAGCGCGGCCCAGCGAAACGGGCCGATGCCGCGACAGAACAGCGGGCGGATATAGGCGGGAACGAAGCCGGGAAAGTCGAAGGCGTTGTCCAGACCTTCGTCCTTCGCGACCTGGCGGATGTTGTTGCCGTAGTCGAGCGTGGGGATTCCCGCGCGGTAGAAATCCAGCATGGCCTGCACGTGCTGGCCGCATAGAACGCCGCGCCGCCGCCTCGACGGCGGCCGGATCGGTGTCGCGCCGGCGCTGCCACTCGTCGAGCGACCAGCCGGCCGGCAGATAGCCGTTGAGCGGATCGTGCGCCGAGGTCTGGTCCGTCACCACGTCCGGCCGCTCGCCACGCCGCACCAGTTCCGGGAAAATCTCGGCGGCGTTGCCGAGCAGCCCCACCGAGACCGGTTCGCCGCTCGCGCGAGCGTCGTGCATCCAGGCGAGCGCCTCGTCCAGATCGGCGGTCTGCCGGTCCAGATAGCCGGTGCGCAGCCGCATCTCGATGCGGCTCGGCTGGCACTCCACCGCCAGCATGGAGGCACCCGCCATCGTCGCCGCCAGCGGCTGCGCGCCGCCCATGCCGCCCAGCCCGCCGGTCAGGATCCAGCGCCCGCGCAGATCGCCGTCATAGTGCTGGCGGCCAACCTCGACGAAAGTCTCGTAGGTGCCCTGCACGATCCCCTGGCTGCCGATATAGATCCAGGAGCCGGCGGTCATCTGGCCGTACATCATCAGCCCGAGGCGATCGAGCTTGTGGAAATGCTCCCAGGTCGCCCAATGCGGCACCAAATTGGAATTGGCGATCAGCACGCGCGGCGCGTCCTCGTGCGTGCGGAAGACGCCGACCGGCTTGCCTGACTGGATCAGCAAGGTCTGGTCCGGCTCCAGCCGTCGGAGGCAGGCGGCGATGCGGTCGAACGCCTCCCAGCTCCGCGCGGCGCGGCCGATGCCGCCGTAGACGACCAGTTCCTGCGGGCGCTCGGCCACCTCGGCGTCGAGGTTGTTCATCAGCATACGCAGAGCGGCCTCGGCGCCCCAGCTCCGGCAACTCATTTCGGGTCCGCGCGGCGCGCGGATGCTGCGCTGGTTGTCCAGTCTTGTATCGGGCATCAGCCGCCTTTCACGAGCTGGCCTGCGCGCATGATCGCGCGGCACGGGTTGAGGCCGATGGCATAGGCCAGTTCGGCCGGGCTTTCGACGTGCCACAGCACCAGATCGGCGCGCATACCGGCGGCGATCACCCCACGGTCGGCGAGGCCCAGGGCGCGGGCGGCCTCGCGCGTGACACCGGCCAGCGCCTCCTCCGGCGTCAGCCGGAACAGCGTGCAGGCCATGTTGAGCACGGTCAGCAACGAGCAGATCGGCGAGGTGCCGGGGTTGCAGTCGGTGGCGACGGCGATCGGCACGCCCGCATCGCGCAGCAGCGAGACCGGCGGGGCCTGCGTCTCGCGCAGCAGGTAGTAGGCGCCGGGCAGCAGCACCGCGACCGTGCCGGCGCCAGCCATCGCCGCCACCCCGTCCTGGTCCAGATGCTCCAGATGATCCGCCGACAACGCGCCGAACGAGGCGGCGAGCGCGGCGCCGCCGAGATTGCTCAGTTGCTCGGCGTGCAGCTTCACCGGCAGGCCGTGCGCGCGCGCCACCTCGAACACGCGGCGCACCTGCTCGGGCGAGAAGGCGATGCTCTCGCAGAACGCATCCACCGCGTCGGCCAGTCCCTCCGCGACAGCGGCCGGAATGATCTCGCGGCAGACGATTTCGACATAGCCATCCGGGTCGCCGCGGTATTCCGGCGGCACCGCATGGGCGGCCAGCAGCGACGTCCGCACATCCACCGGCCGCATCCTTCCCAGCCGCCGAGCGGCGCGCAGCATCCGCAGCTCGCCCTCGATTTCCAGCGCGTAGCCGGATTTGATCTCGACGGTGGTGACGCCCTCGGCCAGCAACGCCTCCAGGCTCGGCAGGGCGGCACGTGCCAGCGCCGCCTCGTCCAGCGCGCGGGTCGCGCGCACGGTGGACAGGATGCCGCCGCCGGCGCGGGCGATGTCCTCGTAGCTCGCACCTTGCAGCCGCGCCTCCCACTCGGAGGCGCGGCTGCCGCCGTGGACCAGATGCGTGTGGCAGTCGATCAGGCCGGGGGTGAGCAGTCCGCCCTCGCCATCGATGATCCGGCCCGCCTGCGCCAGCATCCCGGCCGGCAGCTCCGCGCGTGGGCCGGCGAAGAGAATCTCGCCGCCCGCGACGGCAATGGCGGCTTCCTCGATCAGACCGTACGGAGCACCGCCCGCCGCCATTGTGGCGGCACGAAGGTTGACCCAGAGGTGATCGGGCGCTGCGACGGACGACATGGCGCGGAAAACTCCTCGTTTCGTCCGCTCCGCGCAAGGCGCCGCGGGGCCACGTCCGTCGCTGGGCTTGCGCAATTCTTGCGAAGACGGCTCCATGCCACCCACGGAAAGCTGAAACCGTTCAGGAGGCAGGCATGGCTGACCACGACCGGGCGCTGTCGCGCCGCAGGGCAATGCAGGCGGCATTGGCAGGGGCCGCGCTCGCGGCAGCGGGCGGCCGCGCGGCGCTGGCCGACACGCTGGCCGACGTGAAATCGCGCGGCGAACTGGTCTGTGCCACCGAGATGGAGTTCCCGCCCTTCGATTTCCGGGTGGACAACGTCTATACCGGCGTCAACCGCGACCTGATGGATGTCGTCAGCCACGATCTGGGCGTGAAGCCCAAATATCTCGATCTGCCCTGGACCAGCGTGCTGCCCGGGCTGGAGGCGAAGAAGTTCGACTTCGTCATCGCCCCGGTGACGATCACCAAGGCGCGCATGCAGCGCTACAGCTTCACCGTGCCCATCGCCGAGGCGACCGCCGCGGTCATGAAGCGCGCCGACGACAATTCCATCAACTCGCCCAAAGATCTGGCCGGCAAGACCGTCGGCGGCCAGAAGGGCACGTCGCAACTGGCACAGCTCAAGGATTTCAGCGCCACTCTGCCGAAGCCGATCACGATCCGCGAATACGTGGACAATAACCAGTCCTATGCCGATCTCGCGGCCGGGCGGCTCGATGCCTCGGTGAACTCGCTGCCCAATCTTGCCTATGCGGCGTCGAAACGGCCCGATACGTTCAAGGTCGTGCTGCCGCCCTTCGGCCAGCCCAGCTATTTTTCCTGGGTCGGTCGCCTGGACGACAAGACGCTGACCGACGCCATCAGCGCCGTCCTGATCAAGATGCAGGATGACGGCAGGCTCGCGGCGATCCAGAAGAAATGGTTCGGCATCGCCCAGCCGCTGCCGAAGGACGTGCCCACGCCCTCCGTCTAGCCGATGCGGCTGCACGCGATCCTGCACGCGCTGCCGTTCCTGCTGCGGGCGGCCGGCACGACGCTCTGGGTGTCGCTGCTCGGCATGGCGCTGGGGCAGGTGCTGGGTGCTGCGGTCTGCCTGATGCGGCAATCGGGTGTGCGCGGGCTGGAGCGGGCGGGGGCGGCGTATGTCAGCTTCTTCCGCGGCGTGCCGCTGCTGGTGCAATTGCTGCTGATCTACCTGTTCCTGCCGCGCGTGGGCCTGGACGTGCCGCCGCTGGTGGCGGCGGTCGCCGGGCTCGGCCTCGCCTCCGGCGCCTATGTCTCGGAAATCTTCCGCGGTGCCCTGGCCGCCATCCCGCCCGGCCAGTGGGAGGCGGCGGACGCGCTCGGCATGGCGCGGGCGCGCATCTGGTGGCGGGTGCTGCTGCCGCAAATGCTGCGCCTGTCGTTGCCGGCCGAGATCAACGAGCTGATCCTGCTGCTGAAGGCCTCGTCGCTGATTTCCGCGATAGGCGTGCTGGAGCTGACGCGCATGGCGCAGGCCTATGCGGCGGAAACCTACCGGCCGCTGGAGATGTACGTGACGGCGGCGGCTATCTATCTGGTGCTGAACCTGGGTCTTGCCGCCCTGGGCCAGTTTGCCGAGCGCAGGATCGCCTACGGCTGATGCAGTGGGGCCTCTATTTGCATTACGGCCCGGCGCTGGCGAGCGGTTTTGCCATGACGCTGCTGTGCTGGGGCGGCGGGGCGGCACTCGGCATCGTCCTTGGCTTCGTCGTGGCGCTGCTGCGGCAATTGCCGCTGCCGCCGCTGCGCTGGCTGCTGCGCGCCGCGATCGAGGTGCTGCGCGGCACGCCGTTCCTGGTGCAGCTCTACCTGCTCTACGATGGCGGCCCGCAGGTGGGCTTGCGCTGGTCCGCCACGACCTGCGGCATCGTCGGCCTCGGCGTCTATGGCAGCGCCTATTTCGCCGAGATCTTCCGGGCAGGGTTCGCGGCGGTGCCGCCCGGACAGATCGAGGCCGCCGAAAGCCTCGGCATGACGCGGGCCGGCATCCTGCGCCGGGTCCGGGTGCCGGTCATGCTGGTGGCGATCCTGCCGGCGCTGGTCAACATGCTCATCATCCTGAGCAAGGAGACGGTGGTGCTGTCGCTGATTACCGTGCCGGAACTGATGTACCAGATGCAGACGATGGGTGCGGAGACCTTTGCCGCGTTCGAGGTGATCCTGGCGATGGCGGTGCTGTACTGGCTGATGGTGGAGATCGTGGCCCGGCTCGGGCGACTGGCCGAGCGCGCGGTGACGCGGCATCTGGTGGTGCCGGCATGACGCCCCTGGTCAGCATGCGCGGCGTCTGCAAATCGTTCGGAACCAACCGGGTGCTGGACGGCGTGGACATGGAGGTGCAGGCCTCCGAGGTGGTGTGCCTGATCGGCCCGAGCGGCTCCGGCAAGAGCACGCTGCTGCGCTGCGTGAACTTCCTGGAACGCTACGATGGGGGCGAAATCAGGATCGACGGCACCCTGGTCGGCTGGCGCGACACGCCCGGCCCGCGGCGGCTGGCGCCGTCGCGCACGCTGCGGGACCTGCGGCGCGGCATCGGCATGGTGTTCCAGCAGTTCAACCTGTGGCCGCATCTGACCGCGCTGCAGAACGTCGCCGAAGCGCTCGTGCAGGTGCGTGGGCTGCCGCGAACGGAAGCATCGGCACGGGCGGGCGCCCTGCTGGCCCGCGTGGGTCTCGCGGAAAAGGCAGGCGCCTATCCCGCCCGCCTGTCCGGCGGCCAGCAGCAGCGCGTCGCCATCGCCCGCAGCCTGGCGATGGAGCCGCGCCTGATGCTGTTCGACGAACCGACCTCGGCGCTGGACCCGGAACTGGTGGGCGAGGTGCTGTCGGTGATGCGCGACCTCGCGGCCGAGGGCATGACCATGCTGGTGGTAACGCATGAGATGGGATTCGCGGCACACGCGGCCGACCGCATCGCCTTCCTCGATCGCGGCCGCATCGCGGCACTCGGCCCGGCGCGGGAGATCCTGCACGATGCCGACGAGCCCCGCCTGCGCCGCTTCCTCCAGACCTATCACGAGCGGAACGATTTTTGACGCAGGCTGCATCTCCTCGGCTGATCGACGCGGATGCGGTGCGGGCCGCCCTGCCGTTCGACCGGCTGGTGGCGGCATTGCGCGAGGCGTTCCGCGCCGGTGCCACGGTGCCGCTGCGGCACCGGCACGATTTGCCGCACGGCGCCTCGCTGCTGCTGATGCCGGCATGGAACGGCGGTGCGGCGCTCGGCATCAAGCTGGTCAGCGTGTTTCCCGGCAACGGCGCGCGCGGGCTGCCCGCTGTCTCGTCCACCTATCTGCTGTGCGACGGGCAGACCGGCCAGCACCTGGCGGTGATCGACGGCGCCGAACTGACCGCACGGCGGACCGCGGCCGCATCGGCTCTGGCCGGCTCGTTCCTGGCGCGCGAGAATGCGAGGCACCTGCTCATCGTCGGCAGCGGGCATGTCGCGGGCCAGCTTGCCGCGGCGTGGCGCGCGGTCCGGCCGATCTCGTCGGTCGCGGTGTGGAACATCCGCGGTGCGGGCGCCGAGCGGCTTGCCTCCGCATCTCCGGGCGCAAGGCTTCGAGGCATCCGCTGCGACCGATTTGGCGCGGGCCGCCGCCGAGGCCGACATCATCAGCTGCGCCACGCTCGCCACCCAGCCGCTGATCCAGGGCGCATGGCTGCGCCCCGGCACGCATCTCGACCTGATCGGGGGATACATGCCGACCATGCGCGAGGCTGACGACGATGCCGTGCGCGATGCGCGTGTGTTCATCGACACGGAAGCGGCGCTGGCCGAGGCCGGCGACATCACCCAGCCGCTCGCCTCCGGCGTGCTGGCGGGCGTGGCCGGAACCCTGGCGGGGCTCTGTCGCGGCGAGGTTGCGGGCCGCGAGACCGCGCGGCAGCGCACCGTGTTCAAGTCGGTCGGCAGCGCGCTGGAGGATCTCGGCCGCCGCCGCCCTCGTCTATGACGCGGTGCGGGGCGCCTAGACCCCGCCCCTCCCCATTCCGCGCCCGTTCGGAACGGCGCGCCGCGACAAGCCCCGCCACGCCAGGGCGACCAGCAGCACCACGGCTGCCACGAGTGCCGCCATCGCGCCGATGGCGTGGGAGTCGAATGGCGCCGCTTGCGAGACGGGTCGAACCGCAAGCACGGCGGCGGCGGCCAGAAACACAAGAATCGCCCCGTCCGTCAGCGGCCTCACCAGTTCGGGCAGCACCAGCCGCGCGAACCGGCGCGCCAGCCCGATGCCCAGCGTCTCCGCCGCACGCAACGCCGTCCCGTCCACGCCCCGCCACGCCCGGCCAACCGAGGTGGCGAGCAGCGGCGCCAGCAGCACGATCAGCAGCACGCGCGGCCCGAGGGGCAGCGGCAAGGCCGATGCCGCCGCCACGACCGCCTGCGCCGGATCGGTCGCGGGCAACAGGACGAAAAAGCCCAGCAGCCAGGCCATCACCACCGTCAGCGCCGGATAGAACAGCATGGCACTCGCCACGGCGGCCCAGCCGGCGGGCAGCCGGCCCAGCGTCCAGCCCACGACCAGCGCCACCACGGCGCAACACGCGGCAACCAGAACCGCGCCCTCGATGGCGTGGCGGATCATCCGCGCCGCCTGCGGACCCGGCCCCGGCAGGTCGGCGAGACTGGTCCAGGCATGAGGCAGGCTCTCGCCGACCCCGCCGAGCAGTGTCACGGCGAACGCCAGACAGATCACCGCCAGCACCGGCAGGATCAAGACCGCGATCGCCAATCCGGCCTTGCCGCGCATTGCCCGCCCTCCTGTTGCGCCGGCGATTCTAGACGCGCCCCGGCCGCACCGCTACATGGCGCGGGCGCAGAGCGGAGGTTGGGGATGGCGAACGTGACGGTGCTGGACCATCCGCTGATCCAGCACAAATTGTCCCGCCTGCGCGACCGCGAGACCTCGACCGCCGGCTTCCGCCGCCTCGCCCGCGAAATCAGCCTGCTCATGTGCTACGAGGTGACGCGCGGCCTGAAGCTGGAGCTGATGCCCATTGCGACGCCGCTGGAGCCGATGATGGCGCCGACGCTGTCGGGCAAGAAACTGTGCTTCGTCTCGATCCTGCGCGCCGGGTCGGGCATTCTGGAGGGGATGCTGGACTGCGTGCCCTCGGCACGGGTCGGGCATATCGGCCTGTACCGCAATCCGTCCACGCTGGAGGCGGTGCAGTACTACCTGAAACTGCCCGACGACATCGCCGAGCGGCAGGTGATCGTGGTCGATCCGATGCTGGCCACCGGCCACTCGGCGGTGGCGGCGGTGGAGCGGCTGAAGGAGGCGGGGGCGAGCCAGATCCGTTTCGCCTGCCTGATCGCCGCACCGGAGGGCGTCGCCGAGATGCAGGGCGGCGCACCCGGATGTGGAGGTGTTCACCTGTGCCGTGGATCGCGGGCTGGACGAGCACGGGTATATCCGGCCGGGATTGGGCGACGCGGGGGATCGGTTGTTCGGGACGAAGTAGGCCGAGGGCTCTCTGCTCCCTCTCCCTCTGGGGGAGGGCCGGGGTGAGGGGCGAGGCGCATGGCCGCCCTACTCCATCACCGCCGCGTGGCCACCACCCCCGCCCTGCGCCCGCCGCTCGCTGACCAGGAACACCAGCGGCGTCGCCACGATCGCCACGATCATCATCAGCTTGAAATCATCGATATAGCCGATCGTCGCCGCCTGGCGCGTGATCACCGCGTCCAGCGCCGCCGCACCGTGCGGCTGCAACGGGTTCCATAGCCGACCCACGGCGCCGCTTTGCAGCAGCCGGTTGAACGGCGTGATGCCGGCCGCGATCGCCGCGTGATTGATCTGCGTGTTGCGGATCAGCAGGGCACCCGTGATGGAAATGCCGATCGAGCTGCCGAGATTGCGCATCAGGCTGTAGATGCTGGTTCCCTGCGTGCGCAACTCGGCCGACAGCGTGGCGAACGTCACCGTCGAGAGTGCCACGAACACGAAACCCACGCTGAACCCTTGCAGAAAGCCGCTCTCGATGATGGCCCACTCCGACACGTCGGGCGTGAAGCCGATCATCAGGTACAGCGCGTAGATCGTCACCGCGAAACCGAACAGCACCAGCAGGCGCACGCTCACGCGGCCCATCAGCCGGCCGCAGATGAACATGGCCAGCATCGTCCCCGCCCCGCGCGGCGCCAGTGCGACGCCCGCCGTCAGCACCGGATAGCCCATCAGGTTCTGCAAATAGGGCGTCAGCAGCGCCAGTGTCGCGTACAGGATCAGGCCGACCAGGAAGATGAACACCGTGCCCACGACGAAGTTCACGTCGCGCAGCAGGCGCGGCGAGATGAACGGCTTTTCGGCCAGCAGGAAATGCACGACGAAGCAGTACAGGCCGAGTGCCGCCAGGCACGCCTCGATGATGATCTCGGGCGAGCTGAACCAGTCGAGCTGCTCGCCGCGATCCAGCATCGTCTGGAACGCGCCGATGCCCAGGCTCAGCATGGCAAATCCCGTCCAGTCGAAGCGCGATTGCGTGCGCTGCGTCTCCGGCAGGAAGGTCAGCAGGCCGAACGCCGCGGCGATGCCGATGGGCACGTTGATGTAGAACACCCAGCGCCAATTGTAGTATCTCGGTCAGCCAGCCGCCCGAGCGTCGGCCCCAGGATCGGCCCCACCATGACGCCGATGCCCCACAGCGCCATCGCCGAGCCGCGCTGCTCCAGCGGGTAGATGTCGAACATCACCGCCTGCGACAGCGGCACCAGCGAGGCGCCGAACATGCCCTGCAACAGCCGGAACAGCACGATCTGGCCGATCGATTGCGCCATGCCGCACAGCACCGAGGCGACCGTGAAGCCCAAGACCGCCACCACGAACAGCCGCGTGCGGCCGAAGCGTGTCGCAAGCCACCCGGTCGGCGAGGTCATGATCGCGGCGGCCACGATGTAGCTGGTCAGCACCCAGTTGATCTGGTCCTGGCTCGCCGCGAGCGACCCCTGCATGTACGGCAGCGCCACATTCGCGATCGTGCTGTCCAGCGACTGCATCAGCGTCGCCAGCATGACGCAGAGCGTCAGCACGCCGCGATTGGGGGCGGAGGTCATGAAGTCCGGGGCACACGCGACAGATCACGGGATCAGATCAGACAGATGCCGCTCATGCCCGGTATCGATGTTCAGCACCACGCTCATCCCGGCGCGCAGATCGGGGGCATTTTGCTGCTTGTCCAGCCGCACGCGCAGCGGAATGCGCTGCACCACCTTCACCCAGTTGCCCGAGGTGTTCTGCGCCGGCAGCACGGAAAACTCCGAGCCGCTGGCGGGCGAGATGCTCTCCACCACACCGTTCCAGCTCTGGCCCGGATAGGTGTCCACGCTGACCGTGACGGGATCGCCGGCCTTGACCCAGGTCAGCTCCGTCTCCTTGGGATTGCCCTCGGCCCAGACGCGCTCGGTCGAGACCAGCGCGAAGCCCGGTGTGGCGGCCGCCAGATACATCCCAGGCTGGAGCGATTCCACCTGCGTCACGATGCCGTCGAACGGCGCCTTGACCACGGTGTGATCGAGCTGCCGCTGCGCCTCGTCCACCCGCGCCTTGGCCTGCCGATAGGATGGGGTCTGCGTCACGTCGATATTCGCGTCGCCGCCCAGCTTCGCAAGTTGCACCTGTCCCTGCACGCGCAACGCCTCGACGCCCTGCTGGTCGGCGGCGAGCTTGAACCGCGCATCGTCGGTCTGCGCGCGCGTGGCAGCCCCGCCCTTCACCAGCCCGGCAAAGCGGCCATAGGTCTCCTGGTCGGCCTGCACCTGCGCCTCGCGGGCCTGCACCTCATGCTGCAAGCGCTGATAGTCGCGCTTCATCGCGTCGATCGTGAGCGCGGTCTGCGCCAGCTCCGCGCGTGCGCCATCGAGCGCGATGCGGAACGGCCGGTCATCCAGGCGGAACAGCACGTCGCCGCGATGCACCGCCTGCCCCTCATGCACCGCGACCTGCGCCACGATGCCGGAAACATCGGTGGCGACCGCGAGCTTGGCCGCCCGCACATAGGCGTCGTCGATCGACACGTAGCGCCCGCCCTGCAGCCACCAGGCGCCGGCGCCGATCACAAGCACCACCACGCCGCCCAGCATCAGCAACGGACGCAACAGGCGGCGCAGATTGCGCGCGCGCGGGCGCGCATCCAGCACGCCCACGCGGGCGCTGATCTCGGTTGCCTGCGACATCAGCCTGCCTCTCGCAACTCGTCCGGGGGCGCGCCGCGTCGGCAGGCGCCGATATTGCTCTTCATGCGCAGCAGAACCTCGATCACCGGGTCGAGTTCGGAGGCACCGACCCCCTCCGTCACCAGCGCGCGGATCGCCTCGCGCTGCTGGTCGAGTGCCGTCAGCACCGGCGCCGCCTCCGGCCGCAGGTGCAGCCGCCACACGCGCCGGTCGTCCGGGTCGGGCCGCCGCTCGACCAGCCCGCGCCCCTCCAGCCGATCCACCAGCCGGCCCACGGTGATGGGCTCGACCTCCAGAATCTCGGCCAGTTCCCGCTGCGACAGTCCGGGTGCTCGCTGCACGCGGCTCAGGATGACCCATTGCGCGCGGGTCATGCCGTAGGCGCGGGCGCGCTTGTCCGCCTCGGTCCGGATCAGACGGCCCAGATCGTTGAGCAGCATCAGGATGTCGTGACGGGGGTTATCCACAGCCGCTATATAATAAGCGGCGTTATGATCAGTCAAGGGATCGAGTGTCAGGCGGCCCGCGACTGCCCGGCCATGAATCCGCCCGATTGCCGGTGCCACAGCCGGGCATAGGCGCCGCCGGCGGCGAGCAACGACGCATGGCTGCCCTGCTCGACGATCCGCCCCTGCTCCAGCACCACCAGCCGGTCCATGCGCGCGATGGTGGACAGCCGGTGCGCGATCGCCAGCACCGTGCGCCCGCGCATCAGCCGCTCGAGCTGGCCCTGGATCGCCGCCTCGACCTCGGAATCCAGCGCCGAGGTCGCCTCGTCCAGCACCAGGATCGGCGCGTCCTTCAGGATCACCCGCGCGATGGCGATGCGCTGCCGCTGCCCGCCCGACAGCTTCACGCCGCGCTCGCCCACATGCGCGTCAAAGCCGCGCCGGCCCTGCCAATCCTCCAGCGTCTCGATGAACTCCAGCGCCTCGGCCCGCCGCGCCGCCTCGACCACCTCGGCATCGCTGGCGCGCGGACGGCCATAGCGGATGTTCTCGCGGATCGAGCGGTGCAGCAGCGAGGTATCCTGCGTCACCATGCCGATATGCCGGCGCAGGCTCTCCTGCGTCACCCCGGCGATGTCCTGGCCGTCGATCGTGATGCGCCCGCCCTCCAGCGCGTAGAACCCGAGCAGAATGTTCACCAGCGTCGATTTGCCCGCACCCGACTGGCCGACCAGCCCCACCCGCTCGCCCGGTGCCAGGTCGAGCGACAGATCGTGCAGCACGCCCCGCTCGGTGCCGTAGCCGAAGCGCACGTGCTGGAACGACACGGCCCCGCGCGTCACCGCCAGTTCGGTCGCACCCGGCGCGTCGGGCATCTGCCGCGCCACGGCGATCGAGCGCATCGCGTCCTGCACGACGCCGACATTCTCGAAGATGGCGGTCACGTTCTGCGCCACCCAGCCGGCCATGTTCGTCAATTGCCAGGCCAGCGGCAGCGCCATCGCCACCGTGCCCACGGCAATGCGGCCGTGCAGCCACAGCGCCACCGCATCCACCGCGACTGCCGTCACGAACAGGGCGTTGAGGCTCGCCAAGGTCACGGTAAACCGGGTCGTCAGGCGAAGCTGGCGCTTATAGGCGCCGGTATGCTCGTCCACCGTCTCGCGCACGAACGCATCCTCGTCGCGGGCTGCGGCGAACAGCTTCACGGTCAGGATGTTCGTGTAGCTGTCCACCACCCGGCCGGTGAGCGTCGAGCGGACTTCGGAGACCGCGCGCGAGCGGTCGCGCATGCGCGGCACGAAATGGCGCAGCATCACCGCATAGGCTGCGAACCACGCCAGCACCGGCCAGGCGAGGCGCCAATCGGCGCGGGCCAGCAGCACGGTCGCACTGCTGCCATAGACGACGATGTACCAGACGGCGTTGGTGGCGCTCACCACGCTCTCGCGCAGCGCCGGGCCCACCTGCATGACGCGGGTGGCCACGCGGCCGGCGAAATCGTTCTGGAAGAACGTCCAGCTCTGCCGCACCACATGCCAATGCGACTGCCAGCGGATCAGGTTCATCAGATTGGCGGCGATCGCCTGGTTGGTGATGCCGTACTGCGCGAGCAACGCCGCCGGACGCAGCAGCAGCAGCACCGACCGCCATCCCGGCCAGTTGCCAGCCCGCATCGTGCAGCAAAGTGGCGGGCGCGTGCGTCGAAACCAGCGTCACCACCCGGCCGATGAACACCGGGATGGTGGAATCGAGCAGGGCGACGATCAGCCCGGCGACGAATAGCGCCGCCACCAGCCCGCGCGCCTGCCGGGCGAAATGCCAGTAGAAACGCGCCAGGGCATAGGGCGATCCGAGCAGCGGCGGCGGTGCATCCGGCGGTGGCTGCGTCGGATGGAGCAGGCGTTCGAAAATACGGAACATGCCTCAGGGGTGGCCATGCGGCACCGCCGCGTCAAGCGGTCAGGGTAGCGATGCCCGACTCACCCCGAAATGCGTCGAGCGAGGTCACGGCCCGCACATGGGCGTCCTGCACGACCTCCTCGGCATCCGCATCGTCGCGCACGATCCCGCGCGCGATGCGCCACAGCATCCGGTTGTGCCGTTGCACGATGGCCTGTGCGGCGCTCCGGTCACCGCCGCGCAGCCGCTCCATCAGCGCGTCGTCATCCATGGCGATCGTGCCCCATTTGCCCGCCAATCCACACCCTGTCGAAGCCGTTGGACCCGGCGCGCAGGCAAAAGGTTCCTGGCGGTCCGACTTACGGCGGCGGCGCGTCAGCGACCCCGGCCAGGCCCTTGGCACCCGCAAGCGTGGCACCACTGAAATCGGCCCCTTTCAGCCGTGCCCCGGTGAAATCCGCGTCCGTCAGGTCGGCGCCGGTAAACTCGGCGAAATCGGCCTCCGCGTCGCGAAAGCTGGAGCCGCGCAGCTTGGCGTAGTGGAAGCTGACATGGCCGAGTGTCGCACCCGTAAAATTCGCGCCGGTCAGGTTGGCGTCGCTGAAATCGGTGCGCAGCAGGCCCATCGACTGGTTGCGCATGTCCACCTTCATTTGCGCATGCGAGAAATTGGCGCCGCGCATGTCGTCGTAGCGGAACTGCACGTTGATCCGCGCGCCGGAAAAATTGGCGCCGACGAAAATCGCCGCCTCCTGCGGCGTGGTTTCCATGCCCATCGAGGCGACCAATGTCTGCATCACCGCCTGGGACAGATTGGCCCGCGTGAAGTCGGCGCGGATGATCCAGGCGAAATTGAGCGTGGCGCCGGACAGGTTGGCGTCGCTCAGATCAGCGCCCACCAGCTTCGTCTTGCACACGCACGCTCCGGCCAGATCGGCACCATGCAGATCGGCGCCGTTGAGGTCGAGACCGGTGAAATCCAGGCCGCGCAAATCGGCACCGGCCAGCACGACCCTGCCACCGGCGGCAGCGGCGACCTTCGCGCGCAACTGCGCCTCGGTCAGCCTTTCGCCCGCTCGCCCGGATTGGGGCAACGCGAAACAGAGCAGCAAGGCGGCGGCCAGGTGTTGCAGCGAGCGGGGCGACATGGCGCTCCCTTTCGTCGGCTGTCGATTGCGGGACGTTACATCATCCCCCGCCTTGCCGCACCGGCGGGCGCCGCATAGCCATGCCGCCATGCCGCACTACCGCATCGAGTCGCGTTCTGGCGGCCGCTTCGCCGGCGTGGACGAGGCCGGCCGGGGCCCGTTGGCCGGGCCCGTGCTGGCGGCAGCCGTGGTGCTGGGGCGACGGGTGCCGCGCGGGCTTGGCCCATTGCTCGACGACAGCAAGGCCCTGACGCCCGAGCAGCGCGACCTCGCCTATGCCGCCCTGCGCCGCGCGCAGGCGGCAGGGGCGGTGGAAATCGCGGTCGGCGCCGCGTCGGTGGCCGAGATCGCCCGCGTCAACATCTTTCACGCCACCATGCTGGCGATGCGGCGCGCGCTCGGCGGCCTGCCGCTGCTCCTGGTCGTCGAGATGCGGCGAGTTCTCGCCGGCCTGCTGCTCCGTTACCGCTCACCCGTTGCAGCCATCCAGGGAGCGACGTGAACGCCGCCGACGGAGCACGGATGCAGCGGCGGCCCGAATGGCTGACGTGACGTGACGCCCGTCACGTCACGTCACTGAGCGCCGCCCGATGCTGCGGTCTCCGGCGGCATGTCGCCTCCGGGGGGAAGCAAAGGATCGGTCACATGCAAAAGCTGCTGCCAGCAGTCGCCGTTGTTCTCGCCCTGAGTGTCGCGAACGGGGCACACGCGCAAATCCTGGGTTACGCCCAGGCCCACGGAGCCCTCCAGTACAACGACGCGGTGGATCATCAGATCCCGCTCGACGATCAGGGAGACACCACTCTCAGCGTCATCACCAGAAAGCCGAACGAACCGATTTCGCTCAGCTTCTCGGCGGTGTGCAGCGTCGGGAGTCCGGGCGCCTTCGTGTTCCTGCACCTATACGTCGATGGGGCTCCGATCCAGCCCGATTTCGGCCCTGGTCCCTACATCGATTACGTCTTGTGTTCGGGCGCGGCGACCAACCTTTACGTCGGCGTAGCACGAAACGGCGTGGCCGTCGTCGCTACCCCCGGCGTGCATGTCGTGTCGGTGCATGTTAGCGCGGATTTTTCGATCTACCCATGGCTGCTGGGGTCCACCACCCTGGTCGTCGCTCATTAACAAACTGCTGCTTGTCCTTTCACCGCCTCCGGCTACCCTCACCGCCATGCCGCACTACCGCATCGAGTTGCAGTCTGGCGGCCGCGTGGCCGGCGTGGACGAGGCCGGGCGAGGCCCGCTCGCCGGGTCCCGTGCTGGCGGCGGCCGTGGTGCTGGGGCGGCGGGTGCCGCGCGGCCTCGGCCCGTTGCTCGACGACAGCAAGGCGCTGACGCCCGAGCAGCGCGACCTCGCCTATGCGGCGCTGCGCCGCGCGCAGGCGGCAGGGGCGGTGGAAATCGCGGTCGGCGCCGCGTCGGTGGCCGAGATCGCCCGCGTCAACATATTTCACGCCACCATGCTGGCGATGCGTCGCGCGCTCTCACGCCTGCCCGTCTCGCCCGATCTGGCGCTGATCGACGGCAACGCGGCGCCGCCCGCCTTGCCCTGCCCGCATCGTTGCGTGGTGGGCGGCGACGCGCTGTGCCTGTCCATCGCCGCCGCCTCGATCATCGCCAAGGTGACGCGCGACCGCGCGATGGCGCGGCTCGACACGCGCCTGCCCGGCTATGGCTGGGCCGAGAATGCCGGGTACAGCACGCCGTCGCACCGCGCGGCCCTGCGCCTGCTGGGCGCCTCGCGCCACCACCGGGCCGGATTCGGCACGGTGCGGCTGCTGCTGGCGGAGGCCGACGCGGCGGATTGACGCGACCACGACGGGCGTGGCCACGATCACGCGGCCGCGATCGATCGGCCGCGATGTGCCCCGGCTGCGATTGACCATGAGCGGGGAGAGCCGTCAGTGTTTGTCTCAACCCGCCGGAGCCGCATTGCCTCGTGGAGATCGTGCGCGAACTGCCGCTGGACCAGATTCTGCTCGGCGATGCGGCGCGCATGATGCGCATGCTGCCGCCCGCCTCGGTGCATTGCGTGTTCGCCGATCCTCCCTACAATCTTCAGTTGCGCGGCGAGCTGCGCCGGCCGGACGACAGCATTGTTGACGGCGTGGACGAGGATTGGGACCGCTTCACCGATTTCGCCGCCTATGACGCCTTCACCCGCGAGTGGCTGGCCGAATGCCGGCGGCTGCTGCGCAAGGACGGCACGATCTGGGTGATCGGTACCTACCATAATATCTTCCGCATCGGCGCCATCCTGCAGGAACTGGGGTTCTGGATCCTGAACGACGTGACCTGGCGGAAGTCGAACCCGATGCCGAACTTCCGCGGCCGTCGCTTCACCAATGCACATGAGACGCTGATCTGGGCGGCGCGGCAGCGCGACAGCCGCTACCGCTTCAACTACCAGGCCATGAAGTCGCTGAACGACGATCTGCAAATGCGCAGCGACTGGCTGATCCCGCTCTGCACCGGGGCCGAGCGGCTGCGCAACGCGCACGGGCTGAAGCTGCACCCAACGCAGAAGCCCGAGGCGCTGCTGCATCGCGTGCTGCTCGCCAGCACCGGGCCGGGCGACATCGTGCTCGATCCGTTCCTGGGCACCGGCACCACGGCCGCCGTGGCGCGGCGCCTGCAACGCCATTTCATCGGCATCGAGCGTCATCCCGACTATGTCGAGGCGGCGCTGGGACGGGTGCGGCGGGTGCGCCCGACGCCTGCCTCCGGCATCGCCACCTCGCCGAGCCGGGGCGAGCGGCCGCGCATCGCCTTCGGCAGCCTGGTGGAGCGCGGGCTGATCGAACCGGGCAGCACGCTCACCGACCGCGCGCGCCGGGTGGAGGCGACCGTCATGGCGGACGGCAGCGTGCGCGTGGGAGAGTTGCAAGGCTCGATCCACAAGATCGGTGCCGCGGTGCAGAACACGCCCACCTGCAACGGCTGGACCTTCTGGCATTTCGAGCGCGACGGCAGGCTGGAGGCAATCGACGTGCTGCGCACCGCGCCCGAGGCAAAGCCGGATCCGGGCTAGGCCGTGCCCGCGTCGCGCCTGTGCCGCCTGCTCGCCCTGCTGATCCTGTCGGCACCCGCTGCGGCACGCGCCTCGTGCTTCGACGGCCAATTTCCCGCCGTGCCCTGGGCAATGGCGGCGGCACGCTCGGCGGTGCGGCTGGTACTGCTACGGCCGGGCGGCCAGGCGTTCGGCCTGGCCTCCGGGGTCGTGGTCGCGCATAGCGGCAGCTTCACCGACCCGCGCAACCGCATCCTCACCGCCGGGCACGTGCTGCGCGATCTTGCAACCATGCCCGGTGCGTTGCTGGCGGTGATGGACAGCAACGGCGCCTTTTTGGGCTATGCGGACGGCGGCGGCGGCGGCGGCACCCGGTCCGGCGTTCGGGCTGCACGACCCCGCCGCACCCGCCGGCCTGCGCTTCGGCGATCTGGCGGTGCTGCGACTGGGCAGTTCGCCGCCGCAGGGTGCCGCGCGGTTCGCGGCGATCCCCGGCATGCCATTGTCACGCCGCCAGCCGGGCGGCCTGCTGCGCGGCGACGTGGCGGACCCGGCCGGGGTCGATCCCGGCGTGTCCGGGGCGGGCGTGCTGCGCCCGGATGGCACGCTGCTCGGCATCATGGCGGCGAAGCTCGACGATCCGGCGGTGTCCAAGATCAGCATCCTGGCGGGCGACCCGAACGGGATTGGCCAAGTCGCGCTGCGGCTGCCGGTGCATGCCGTGGGCTATGCGACGCCGATCTCCGATCCGACGATCCTGGCGGCACTCGGCCGGGCGGGGCAGTGGGTGCGCCAGACCGACGCACCCATGCATGCGAGGGTGCTGGTCCCAGGCTACCCAAGAGGCGCCTGCGTGGTCTTCCGCGCCGTCATGGGGCCGACCTGACGGGTCGTATAACGATTTTGCTGCGGTGCAGCAGAATCGCTCTTGATAAATGGAATCGTCGAGTTACATCTGTTGCCGGTTGGGGAGGGAAGGTCGTTCAACCGACAGGAGACTGACCTATGGCTACTCTCACACACGACACCGCACGACCGGTGATGTTCGATGGATTGACGGCTTCGCGCGGCCTGTCGCGGCGCCTGCGCGACTGGATGGGCCGCCGGCGCGAGATCGCCCGCATCGAGTTCGAGCTGAACACCTATAGCGACCGCCATCTGGCCGATCTGGGCCTGACGCGCGGTGACATCCGCGACGTTGCCCGGGGCCGCTACCACCGTGGCTGACCGGCCTCGCGCCTGTGGTCGTGGATCGACCGCAGGCGCTCGGGCCGACATGCAGGGCCGGCCCGGCTAGGCCGTCCGCGCCGACGGTGCGGCAAACCGAACCGCCGCCACCGCGCCCAGAAACAGCAGCGCGGTTGCCAGGAACGGCATCCCCGGAAAATGCGCCAGCGCCTCCGGCCCGGAAAACAGCCGGAACAGGGTCGAGGCGACGATCGGGCTCACGATCGCCGTCAGCCCCTCCACCGAGGACAGCGCCCCCATTACCCGCCCCTGCCGCTCCGGTCCCGCGCGGATCGAGATCAGCGCCCGGATTGCGGGATTGGCGAGGCCGCCAAGCGCCTGAACCAGAATGAAGATGAACACCATCCAGCCCTGGCCCGCCACCGCCAGGATGGCATAGGCGCAGCCGCTGGCCAGCAGGCCCAGCACCGCTGTCCGCCGCTCGCCGAGCCTGCCCACCACCCGCCGCACGAGCACGAGCTGCACCACCGCTCCCGACACGCCGGCCAGGCCCAGCGCGATGCCGTTATCGATGCTGCCCCAGCCGAAGCGCAGGGCGGTGGACAGCACGAAAGCCGTCTGCAAGGTGCCGATCGCGAACCACATGGCGCTCCAGGCGAGCGCGAGGCGCCCGAGCACCGGATCGCTCGCCAGCATCCGCAGCGCCGAAACGGGATTGGCGCCCCGCCAGGCGAAGGCCTGCCGCCGCGCGCGCGGCAGCAACTCGGGCAGCAGGAACAGGCCGTACAGCGCATTTGCGGCGGCAAGGCCGGCAGCCACCAGGAACGGCAGGCGCAGGCTGACGGCGCCGAACACCCCGCCCATGACCGGCCCCAGCACGAACCCCAGGCTGAACGTGGCGCCGACCAGCCCGAACCGCCGCGCGCGTTGCTCGGGGCTGGAGACGTCGGCGATATAGGCGGTGGCGGACGAGGTGTTGGCGGCCGACACCCCCGCGAGCGCGCGGCCGAGATAGAGCCAGCCCAGGCTCGGCGACCAGGCCAGCAGCAGGTAGTTGGCGCAGGCCCCCGCGACCGACAGCAGGATCACCGGCCGCCTGCCGTAGCGGTCCGACAGCCCGCCCAGGATCGGCGCCGCGAACAATTGCGCCAACGCGAAGGTCGCCACCAGCGCGCCCACGTCGATCGAGGCGCCGCCGGGATCGCGGCCGGACAGGTGGCGCACCAGCTCAGGCACGATCGGCACGATCAGGCCGATGCCGAGCGAATCGAAGGCCAGCACCACCAGCACAAATCCCACCGCCGCCGGACGGTCGCGGCGCGCGATCATGCGGCACTCGCGACGCGCGCGCATTTGCGCATCAGCGAAGGCAGCGCCGCGTCCGCCAGCTCGGAGACCGGCAGCAGGAACCCCGGCGCCTCGATGCCCGGCAACTGGGCCGCGAACATCTCGACGCGCAGCTCGAAATGGGTGAACACGTGCCGCACATGGCCGGCCGGCCGCCATGGGGCGATGGCTGGCGCCAGGGCGCGGGCTTCCTCGTGGCTCCACGGCGCGTCGCGCCAGGGCGTGCCGGGAAACTCCGCCATGCCGCCCAGCAAGCCGCGCGGCGGGCGCTGGCGCAGCAGCACCCGACCGGCCGCGTCGGTCAGCCAGAAATGCGCGCCGAACCGCACCGGGCGATCCGGCCGTTTCACGCGGCGGGGCAGGATCTCGGCAGTCCCGGCGCGGCGGGCGCGGCAGGGCTCGTGCCAGGGGCAGACGCCGCAGCCCGGCCCTCTCGGCGTGCAGATCGTGGCACCCAGATCGAACAGCGCCTGCGCGAAATCGCTGGCGCGCGCCCGTGCCGCCGCCGCCTCGCCCAGCAGCGCGGCCGCCGCGCCGATGGCACGCTTTGCCGCCGGCAGCGGTTCGGCGATGGCGAACACTCTGGCCGTCACACGCTCGACATTGCCATCCACCGGCACGCCGGGCACGCCAAACGCGATGGCCGCGATCGCCGCCGCCGTGTACGCGCCGATTCCGGGCAGGTTCCGCAGCGCCTCGATCAATTCGGGGAACCGCCCGCCCGCCGCCGCCACCGCTTGCGCGCAGGCATGGAGGTTGCGGGCGCGGGCGTAGTAGCCGAGACCGGCCCATGCCCGCATCACCGTCTCCGTGGGTGCCGCGGCCAGGCTCGCCACATCCGGGAACAGGGTGAGGAACTTCTCATAATGCGGTATCACCGCGGCAACCGTCGTCTGTTGCAGCATGATCTCGCTGAGCCAGACGCGGTACGGGTCGGCTGTCTCGCCCACCGGCGCCCGCCACGGCAGCACGCGCCGGTGGCGGTCGTACCAGGCCAGCAGCTTCGCGGTCGAGGGGGCGGCGTCCGGCTCGGGCACGGGAATGGGTATGGCCACAGGCAAGAGCGACGGCAAGGACGATGACGCAGCCGCCCGGCACATCTACGGGCCGCGCGGCCTGGGCGCCGTGCTGCCGGCCTTGCTGCGGCCGATCTTCCGCCGCCGCAGCCCCGCCGCCGCCCATGTATTGGCCGAATGGGAAGCCATCGCCGGCCCGGCCATCGCCGCCATCAGCCGCCCGAAGCGCCTGTTCTCCGGCACGCTTTCCATCTCGGTATCAAGCGCCAATGCGCTGGAATTGCAGCATCTCTCTCCTGCGCTGATCGAGCGCATCAACACCCATCTGGGCCACCGGGCGGTGAGCCGGCTGCGCTTCGTGCAGGATTTCCTGGCGCCGCCTGCCCCGCCGGCGACGCCGCAGAAGCCGCCCGCGCGCGTGGCGGCGGCGCGTGCAGTGGCGCATCTGCCGGACGGCCCGCTGCGCGACGCGCTGGAGCGGCTGGGCCGGTCGGTGCTGACCGACGGCCCGGGCGCAGGCGCCGTGAGACGCGGCGCTTGACGCGCGCCGCCGATGCGGTCCCCTTTCTGCCAACCAATCGCGAGGTTCCCATGCCGCTGTCCCGGCGCTCCCTGCTGATCCTGGCCCCCGCTTTGCTGGCCGCACCGGGCCTCGCCCGCGCGGCTGCCGCCGACCCGCGCATGGCGCCGCGCACCCTGGGCAAACCCGACGCGCCGGTGAAGGTGACGGAGTGGTTCTCCCTCACCTGCCCGCATTGCGCCCGCTTCGCGCGCGATACCTTCCCGCTGGTGCAGAGCAAGCTGATCGACACCGGCAAGCTGTCCTACACCTTCGCCGATTACCCTCTGGACCAGGTGGCGCTGATGGCCGCCCAGGTGGCGCGCGCCCTGCCGCCCGACCGCTACGTGCCGTTCGTCGATGCGCTGCTGGCGAGCCAGGACCGCTGGGCCTTCGCGCGCGATGTCAACACGACCGAGGAGCTGGCGAAGATGGCGGCTCTTGCCGGTCTTTCGCACGACCAGTTCGAGGCGGCGATCAAGGATACCGGCCTGCGCGACGCCATCCTGACCGCGCAGGATCAGGCGACGAAAACCTATCAGATCGAACTCGACGCCCTCGTTCATCTTCAACGGGCCGAACGCGCACGACCGCAAGCAATCGGGCGAGCTCAGCTATGACGAGTTCGCCAAGAGCGTGAGCGAGGCAGGAGGCGCCACCGGATAGGATAGACCCGAGCTTGCCCGTCAGCTTCACCCGCCTGCGCATCGCCGGCTTCAAGAGCTTCCCCGAGCCGGCCACGCTGGACATCCTGCCGGGCCTGACCGGCATCGTCGGGCCGAACGGCTGCGGCAAGTCCAACGTGGTGGAGGCGCTGCGCTGGGTCATGGGCGAAGGCTCGGCCCGCAGCTTGCGCGGCGGCGAGATGGACGACGTGATCTTCGCCGGCACCGCGCACCGCCCCAGCCGCAACATCGCCGAAGTCACGATCGGGCTGGAGCAGACGCAGGGCCTCGCACCGCCGCCGTTCCACGAGGCGCCGGAGCTGGAGATTGCGCGGCGCATCGAGCGCGGCAGCGGCAGCGTGTTCCGCGTCAATGGCCGCGAGGCGCGGGCGCGCGACGTGCAGACGCTGTTTGCCGATCTGGCGACGGGTGCCCGTGCCTCGGCGATGGTGAGCCAGGGCCGTGTCGGCGCCCTGGTTTCCGCCCGCCCGGAGGAACGGCGCAGCATCCTGGAGGAAGCGGCCGGCATCACCGGGCTGCACGCCCGCCGGCACGAGGCCGAGCTGAAGCTGCGCGCCGCGGAGGCGAATCTGGCGCGCGCCGAGGATGTGCAGGCACAGCTCACGACCCAGCTTGAGGCGCTGAAGCGCCAGGCGAAACAGGCGGCGCGGTTCCGCACGGTGAACGAAACAGTGCGCACCGCCGAAGCCGAATTGCTGGCGCTGCAACGCGCGCTGGCGCAGCAGGCCCGCGACGCGGCGCGGCAGGATCTGGCCGAGGCCGGTCGGAATGTGAGCGAGGCCACCGCCGCCGCCACACAGGCGAGCGCTGCCGCCGCCGAAGCGCAGGCCGCGCTGCCGCCGCTGCGCAGCACGGAGGCGGCAGCCCGCACGGCGCTGGAGCGGGCGCGTCTGGGGCCGAGCAGGTCGCGGCCGAGGCGGCGCGCGCCCGCGCGGCGCTGGACGCGGCCGAGCAGCGCAGCCGGCAGGTGGCGCGTGATCTGGCGCACGCGGAGCAGACCGGGCGCGATGGGCAGGCCGCGTTGCAGCGGCTGCAGGAGGAGGCGGGACGCCTGGAAGCCGAGGCCGCGGACGCCCCGGCCCGGCTGGAGGCCGCGCGGCAGGCGGCGGTGCAGGCGGCCCGCGCGTTGCACGAGGCCGAGGCCGCGGCCGAAGCGGCGGTCGGCCATGCGGCGACACTGACAGCCCAGCACCGCGCCGCCGCCAATTCGCTGCAAGCCGCCGAGCAGCGCGCCCGCCGCCTCGCCGAGCAGGCGGCACGGCTCGAACGGGAGCGGGAGCAGGCCGAGGCGCAGACCGTGGCGCCGGAGCGCGTCGCCGCGGCCGCCAGCGCGCAGCAGACGGCGGAGCGGACCGCAGCACGGGCGCGCGCGGCGCTGGAGGAGGCCGAGACGGCGCGATCGGCGGCCCAGCACGCGCTCGCCGGCGCGCGCGAACAGGCGGGCGCGGCGGAAGCCGCGCGCACCCGTCTGGCCGCCGCGGCACAGGGGCTTGCCGAGGCGATGGGCCGTGGCGACGCCACGCGCGGGCCGCGCGTCGTCGATCAGCTCACTGTGCCATCCGGGCTGGAGGCGGCGCTCGGCGCGGCACTGGGCGACGCGCTGGACGCGCCCGCCGACAGCGCCGCGGCGCGGCATTGGGCGGTGTTGCCTCCCTATGCAGCGGCGCCGCCCCTGCCATCGGGCGCGCAGCCCTTGGCCGCACTGGTGCAGGCTCCGCCGGCATTGGCGCGGGCGTTGGCGCTGGTAGGTCTGGTCGAACCCGACGAGGCCGGTGCGGCGCTGCAACCGGCGCTGGGTCCGGGACAGGTTCTTGTCTCACGCGCGGGCGCGCTGTGGCGCGGCGATGGCTATGTGGTTCGCGCCGGTGCGCCGAGCCCCGCCGCCGTCCGGTTGCAGCAGCGCAACCGCCTCGCGGCGCTGCGGGCGGACCTCGTGGGAGCCGAGGCACAGGCTTCGGCCGCTCGCGAGGCACGGCTTGCCGCCGAACAGACCGAGCGCGCGGCGGTGCAGGCCGAGCAGCAGGCGCGAGCCGCCGCTCGCAGTGCCGATCAGGAAGGGATGCGCGCTCGCGACGAGGCGGCGCGGCTGGAGCGGCTGGCAGCCAAGGCAGCCGCCGAACTTGCCGCCCTCGCTCCCGCCTGGACACGGATGCAGGCCGAGCTGGCCGAGGCGCAAGCGGCGCTGACCGCCGCGCACGAGGCTTGCCACGCGCTGCCGGAGCCGGAGGCGGCGCGCGAGCGCATGGACCAGGCGCGCGCGGCCCTCGCCGCCGCTCGCCGCGCCGACACCGAAGCGCGCGGCCACAGCGACGCCCTGCTCCGCGCCGCCACGCATCGGACGCAGCGGCAGACCACGCTCGTCGCGGAACTGGCCGACTGGCGCGACCGGTCAGAAGACGCGCGCGGCCGCATCGCCGACCTCGCCGCACGCGCGGCCGAGGCTCAGGCTGAACTCGCGGCATCGCAGACCGCCCCATCCGCCCTGCAATCCCGCCAGGCCGAGGCGCTGGAGGCCGCACAAGCGGCGGAACACGCGCTGCGCCAGGCCGCCGACGCGCTGCACCAGGCGGAAAGCCAGGCCAGCGCCGCCGAGCGCACCGCCCGCGCCGCCGAGGCTGCGGTCGGCGCGGCGCGCGAGGCGCATGTGCGCGCCGAGGGCGCGACGCAGCAATCCGACCAGGCCTGCGCCGCCGTCGCCGAACGCATCATCGAGCGGCTGGGCGCCTCCCCCGCCCTGCCCGACCCGCCGGCGATGCTGGATTCCGAGGCCGAGGAACGGCTGCGCCGCCGCCTGGAACGCTTGCAGCGCGAACGCGAGGGCTTCGGCCCGGTCAATCTGCGCGCCGAGATCGAAGCGGCCGAGATCGAGACGCAGGCCGAGACCATCGCCCGCGAGGGGGCGGAGCTGACCACGGCGATCGCCAAGCTGCGCGGCTCGATCGGCCACATCAATCGCGAGGGGCGCGAGCGATTGAGCCAGGTTTTCGCCGATATCGACCGGCATTTCCGCTCGCTGTTCGAGACGATGTTCGGCGGCGGCCGCGCGCATCTGGCACTGGTCGGCTCGGACGATCCGTTGCTGGCCGGGCTCGAGATCTACGCGCAGCCGCCGGGCAAGAAGCTGGCCACCCTGTCGCTGCTGTCGGGCGGCGAGCAGGCGCTGACCGCGCTCTCGCTGATCTTCGCCGTGTTCCGCTGCAATCCAGCACCTGTCTGCGTGCTGGACGAGGTCGATGCGCCGCTCGATGACATCAACGTGGAACGATTTTGCGGGTTGCTGGAGGCGATGGTGCGAGAGACCGGCACCCGTTTCCTCATCATCACGCATCATCAACTGACGATGGCGCGCATGGACCGGCTGTATGGGGTGACCATGCAGGAGCGCGGCGTGTCGCGCCTGCTGTCGGTCGATCTGTCGCGCGCTGCGGCCATGGTCGAGCCGGAGCGGATGGCCGCGGAATAGATCTTGCTGCCCGCCGGACGATTTTGCGGCGATATGACCCGAGTCTGACGCTGGCCCGACGCAGGTGCCGCAGAGTGCGCCCCTGAGCACATCTCGGGATGTCGGGACATGGCGACCGCAAGCTGGGCTGTCGATGCCGATGGAGACTGGGCGACCAGGACCGACTGGAGCACCGGCTCGCTGCCGGGCAGCACCGATGCGGTGGTGCTGAGCACCGCCGACCCGCACACGGTCACGCACAGCACCGGCGGCGATGTCATCGCCAGCCTGACCGCCACCACCGACACGCTGGCCATGAGCGGCGGCTCCCTGCGCGTCACCGGAACCGCCAGCCTCGCAGCGGGCCTGGTCGTGACCGGCGGCACGCTGGCGCTGGCGGCGGCAGCATCGCCGGCGGGATTCACCGCCACGGGCGGCATCGTGGCCCTGGCGGCCGGCGGGGTCGTCACAGTGTCGGGCACGGCCAGCATCGGCGGCCAGACGACCCTTACCGGGCTCGGGACATTGACGACGACCGGCGCCACGATCGTCTCCGACGACGGCGGCAGCATTGCCATGGGCGGCGGTGTCACCTGGGCCAATAACGGGGGAACCGTCTCGCTGGGCGGCGAGATCCTGACCGGAACCGCGCATGTCGTGAACGCGGGCGGCGGGCAATTCGACCTGACCGCCGATGCGGCCGGCATCATTGTCGGCAGCGGCGGCTCGACCTTCCTCAACGCCGGCGCGCTGGCCAAGACCGGCGGCAGCGGCACGAGCGAGATCGAATTCGACGCTCACCAGCACCGGCACCATTTCCGTCGCCTCCGGCACGCTGCTGCTGACGACAGGGGGCAGTATCAGCGGCACGCTCTCGGGCGCGGGGACGCTGGAACTGGCCTCTGCCAGCACCACGCAGCTCGGCAATCTGGCGGCCGGGCCGGGCGGTGCCAATCTGCTGTCGCTCGGCGTGCTGAAAACGACGGGAACCGCGAAGATCGCCGCCGATCTGGTGCAGCAAGGCGGCACGCTGAGCCTCGCCACCAACTCGGTGCTGACAGCCTCCGGCGATCTCGCGCTGCTGGACGGTGCCATCGTCACCGGCCTGGCCACCCTGGCCACGAGCGGTGCCATTTCGGTCGGTGCCGATGGCAGCGCCGTCTTTCTGCGCGGTGGCATGAGCTGGAGCAATTACGCATCGGCCACGCTGGGCGGCCAGATCCTCACCCTCAATGCGACGACGATCACGAATGGCGCGAATGCCAGTTTCGCGCTGGTCTCGGACGCGGCGAGCATCCTGAACGATGGCGGCAACTCGACCTTCGTCAATGCCGGCCTGCTGGAAAAGATCGGCGGCAGCGGCACCAGCGAGATCGATTCCACGCTGAACAGCACGGGAACGATCGCCATCGACAGCGGCACGCTGCTGCTCGCGACCGGCGGCACGATCAGCGGCACGCTTTCCGGCGCGGGCACGCTGGAGCTGGCGTCCGCCAGCACCACGCAACTCGGCACCCTCGCGGCCGGGCCGGGCGGCGCGAACGTGCTGTCGCTCGGCCTGCTGAAAGCCTCGGGACCGGTCAAGATCGCCGCCGATCTGGTGCAGCAAGGCGGCACGCTGAGCCTCATCACCAATGCGGTGCTGACGATTTCGGGCAACCTTACGCTGCTGGACGGGGCCATCGTCACCGGCCTCGCCACGCTCTCGACAAACGGCATCACCTCGGCCGGCGCCGACGGCAGCGCGCTCTATCTGCGCGGCGGCATGAGCTGGACCAATCACGGATCGGTCACGCTGGGCGGCCAGATCCTCACCCTTAATGCGGCGACGATCACGAATGGCGCGAATGCCAGCTTCGCGCTGACCTCCGACGCAGCGGGCATCCTGAATGACGGCGCCAACTCGACCTTCGCCAATGCCGGCCTGCTGGAAAAGACAGGCGGAAGCGGCACCAGCGAGATCGATTCCACGCTGAACAGCACGGGAACGATCGCCATCAATAGCGGCACGCTGCTGCTCGCGACCGGCGGTACGGTCAGCGGCACGCTGGCCGGGCCCGGCACGCTGGAACTGGCGGCCGGCAGTACCACCAGGCTCGGCAACCTCACCGCCCCAGGCGGCGGGAGCGTACTGTCGCTCGGCCTGCTGACGCTCACCGGCAAGACGGTCGCGCTGGCGGCCAATCTCACGCAGCAGGGCGGCACGCTCGGCCTGCTGACGGGGGCCACACTGACGACCACTTCCGGCCTCGCGCTGACGGAGGGCGCCATCGTCACGGGCCTCGCCACTCTCGCCACACTCGGCACGACCAGCGTTGCCCCCGACGGGGGCACCGTCGATCTGCGCGGCGGGCTGACATGGAGCAACAAGGGCGCGGTGACGGTGGGAGGGCGCATCCTCACGCTCAACACCACGACCTTCAGCAATGCCGCGTCGGGCAGCTTCGCGCTCGCGGCGGATGGCGCCGGTATCATCGCGAGCGGTGGAAATTCAAGCTTCAAGAATGCGGGGCTGCTGAGCAAGACCGGCGGCGGAGGAACCAGCGAGATCGATTCCACGCTGAACAGCACAGGCACGATCGCAATTGCCAGCGGCACGCTGCTGCTCACGACGGGCGCCACGCTGTCCGGCGTGCTGAACGGCGCCGGCACTCTGGAGCTGGGCGGCGCGCTCAACCGCATCAGCGGCCTTTCCAGCACGAGTGCCAGTTCCCTGCTGCTGGACAGCGGCACCTTCACCAATCTTGCCGGCAGCGTCCTGGCGGGCGGTGTCATCGCGTCGCAAGCGACGCTGCTGGCGACGAGCAACGATTTCCTGACCGGCGGCCTCGCGCAGAGCGGCGGCACGATCAGCGTGAGCAACCAGATCACGCTGACACTTGGCGGGCCGGTGACGCTGCTGGGCGGCTGCGCCATCAACGGGAGCGGAACGCTGGCGACCACCGGCACCGTGACCGCGGGCGGCGACGGCACCGCCCTGTCGCTGCTGCATACGGTCTGGAAGAATGGCGGATCGGTGACGATGGATTTGGTCATCGACTGCGACGGAAATGCCGGATTCAGCAATGGCGCCGGAGCGGTGTTCGCTTTTGGCGCGGACGGCGGCGGCATCCATGTCACGGCTGGCAAGTCGAGCTTCGCCAACGCCGGCACGCTCGCCAAATCCGGTGGCGGCGGCACGAGTGCGATGGATTGCCTGCTGACCAGCACCGGCACGATCAGCGTGGCGACGGGCACGCTCGACCTCGCGGGCGGCGGCACGATCAGCGGTGCCATCAATGGCGCCGGCACGCTGCTGTTCGGCGCGGGCATTTTCAGCGTGGCGCCTCGACCGCGATCACGGTCGGCACGCTTCGCCGTGGCCGGTGCGACGGTCAGCGTTGCCGGCGCGCTGTCCGGGCCCGCGCTGTCGATCAGCGGCGGCGTGCTGACCCTGGCGGCGGCCGGCAATGGCGCGGCGAGCCTCGCCCTGTCGGCGGGCACGCTGGTCCTTTCCGCCTCGACTTCGCTTGCCATCTCCGGCGGGCGTCAACCTTGCGGGCGGCAGCACGATCGACGGGCCGGGCACGCTCGCAACGAGCGGCACGACGACGGTGGCGGCAGTCGGCGCGGGGCTATCGCTCGCCGGCGGCATCGCCTGGAGCAATGCCGGCACCGTCACTCTTGCCGGCACGATCACCTGCGGCGGCACCGCGGGCATCGCCATCAGCAACGCGGCCGGCGCGGCGTTTGACTTCACCAATGACGGCGGGGTGCTGCTGAACGGCGGCGGCAGCTTCGTCAATGCCGGCACGCTGGCGAAGCTCGCGGGCAGCGGCACCAGCACGCTCGACGCTGCGCTGACCAGCAGCGGCAGCATCGCCGTTGCTTCGGGAACACTTGATCTGGACGGCGGCGGCACGATCACTGGCACCATCACCGGCGCCGGCACGCTGCTGTTTGGCGGCGGCGGGTTCTCCGTGGACGGCAGCACCGCCCTGAACGTCGCGAATGTCGCAATCGACGCCGGCAGCGTGGCGCTCGGCAGCAACGCGGCGTTCGAGCTGGACGGCGCGTTCGATCTGGCGTCCGGCAGTCTCGTGCTGGCGGCCGGTGACACGCTCGTGCTCACGGGTACCGCGAGCTTCGCGGATGGCGGCACGGTGGACGGTGCCGCGACGCTTCTCACCAGCGGCGCCGTCGCGATCGGCGCCGACGGCTCCTCGGCCGTGTTCAGCGACGGCCTGACCTGGAGCAACAGCGGCACCGTCACTGCGTCGGGACTGATCGAATTGGGCGGCCTGACGGCGGTGGCCTTCGTCAACGCGGCCGGCGGCGTCTTCGACCTCGCCAGCGACGCCGCGGGCATCGCCGAATTGGGCAGCGTCAGCAGTTTCGAGAATGACGGCACGCTGGCCAAGACCGGTGGCAGCGGCGCCAGCGCCATCTACAGCAGCGTGGACAATCTCGGCACGCTCATCGCCAGCAGCGGCACGCTGGCGCTGGAGTTCAGCGCCACGCTCGGGGGCAAGGTGGGCGGCGAAGCGGGAGGCCTGGTGCTGCTGGCAAACGGCGCCACCACGAGCGGGACGCTCGCCGTGACCGACAATGGCAGCGCCGCGAGCATCCAGCTTTCCAGCAGCTACGCGACGTGGAGCAATGGCGGCACCATCAATGATGCGGGCCAGGTGCTGCTGGGCGATGCGCGCAACAGCGGTCCGGCAATCCTGTTCAATGCGTCCGGTGCGGTGTGGAACCTGACCGGCGACGATTTGGGAATCGCTGCGTTCGGCACGGTGATGCTGACCAACGCGGGCACGCTGGCCAAGACCGGAGGCGGCGGCGTCTCGCAGATCGGTTGCGACCTGACCAATTCGGGCCTGATCGACGCAGCTTCGGGCACGCTCGCGGTCGAGGGCACCGTCAGCGGCAGCGGGACGCTGCGCATCGAGTCAGGCAGCACGCTGGAGATGGGTCAGGCTGTGCAGGCGACGCAGACCATCGTCTTCGCCGGTGCGGGTGCCACGCTGAAGCTCGACCATGCGGCATCGATCGCCGGTCCGATGCAGGGATTCGGCGCCGGCAGCGGCATCGATCTCGCGAACGCGAGCGCCGCCACGGCGAGCATCAGCGGCAATGTGCTGACCATCACCGCCGGAACCGGCACCTACACCTTCACCTCGGCAGAGAGCCTGTCCGGACTGACGGCCCATGTCAGCGGCGACGGCAGCGGCGGAAGCCTGGTGACGCTGAGTGCGGCGAGCCTCGGCCTCGCATCACCGGCGTTCCTCGCCAGCGCCAGTCCGGGCGGCACACCGGCAGGCGTGCCCGATCCGGGCGTCGCCGCGCTGGCGCCGCAATGGCTGGCGGGACTGGACGCGACGCCGCCACCAGCCATCGGCGCGATGCACGCGAGCACGATCGAGCCGACGCAGTCCGCTGCGATGGGTTTCGCGGCGATGATCCATGCGCAGCCCGTCTCGCCGCTTGCGTTCGCGCACTTGCAGTAACGCCAGCAGCCCCGGGCTTCACGATAGCCTGCTTGACGATAGTCTCTTGAGGATCGGACGAGGTCGGTATGGGCCGGCGGCCGACGGTCGGGTTATGCGGCCGGTGCCCGCCTCAGCGATGCCAGCGAGGCGAGCGCGTTGCCCTCCGCGTCGAAATTGCCGGGAGCGAGCCAGGCAAGCAGCGCGTCGCGGCACGGGCCCCATTCCTCGCCCGCGATGCTGAACATCGCCGTGTCGCGACGGCGGCCCTTCACGACGTAGTGGGCGCGCAGGATGCCCTCGAAGGTGAAGCCCAGGCTGAGCGCCGCCCGCCGGCTCGGCGCATTGAGCGCGTTGCACTTCCAGACCAGCCGGCGATAGCCGAGATCATCGGCCGCCAACCGCAGCAGCATGAAGATCGCCTCGCGCGCGGCGCGGGTGCGCTGCATGACCGGCGCGAACCAGACATTCCCGAGTTCGATCGCGGCATTCGCGGGCTGGATGTCCATGAGCGTGAGCCAGCCGGAGGCGACCCCGGTCGACGACCGGCCGGACCGCCCAGGCAATCGCGTCATGCTGGCCGGCCAGTGCCGCGACGCGCGCTTCCATTGCCGCCTGGTTCTCGAACGGCCCGTAGCCGAGATAGTCCCAGCTCTCGTCACCCGCCTTGGTGCCGGTAGCCGCGACCTGCCAGAGTTCGGGCACATGGCGGGGGTGCAGCGGCTCCAGCACGCAATAGGTGCCACGGATGGCCACACGCTCGGGCAGCGGTCGCGGTGTCGGATCGACGGGCGGGCCGATCGGGCGCTCGGCGCTCATTCGGCGGCCATTGCCGGGCGCGCGTGCAGCAGCCGCAGGCTGCGGTCGATCCATTGCGCGGTCAGCTTTTCCTGCACGCCGTTCTGCCGCAGGCGCTCATGCAGCGCGGGGAAATCGACGCGATCGAGCGCCTGGTCCTGGTTGTAGCAACTGAACACGACGGTCCTCTCTCCGGTCACGGGATCGGTCTGCGGCTGCAAGCACTGCGCGCAGACTTCCTTCATCATGCACTGCATCGGGCTGTTGATCGAGCCGATGGCGGTGTGGCCCGGCTTCAGATACGGCGCCAGCACGCCATGCCGGGCCGCACCCACCGCCTGCATCATGCGGTCGGAGCCGATGACGACCATGTGCTCGACATCGGACAGCTTCACCGACGGATGGCCCAGCCGGCCGCTGCCATAGGCGGCCATCGCCTGCACGATATTGCCGACGAAGGTATGGTCCTGCGGGCGCGTCGCGGGGAAGCCCGGCGCCTCGTCGCAGCACCACACGATGACATCGGCGGCGCGCTCGATCTCCGCCACCTTGTAGCGGTCGCGCCGCGCCTTGTAGCCGGCGAAGTACAGCACCCGCGAACCGGCCGCGCGCATCGCCGCGCCGATGCTGAACAGCACCGCGTTGCCGAGACCGCCGCCCACCAGTGCCACCGTGCTGTGAGCCGGAATGTCGGTGGGCGTGCCGGTCGGCCCCATCAGCACCACGGGCTCGCCCGGCTTCAGCGTGGCGCAGAGATCCGAGCTGCCGCCCATTTCCAGCGCGATCACCGACACCAGCCCGGACCGGGGATCGGTCCAGGCGCCGGTCATCGCCAGCCCCTCCATCGCCAGCAGCGTGCTGCCGATCCCTGCCTCGCTCACGCGCGGCGCATGCATCTCGTAGTTCTGCAAGCGGTAGAACTGGCCGGGCCGGAAGGCGCGCGCCGCCGCAGGCGCACGCAGCACCACCTCCATGATGGTGGGGGTGAGGCGGCGAACTTCGTGGACGGTGGCGCCCAGCACGTCGCGGCAATGGGCGATCACCTCCGCGCCGGACGCCGACGCCGCAGGTTGTGCCGCAAGGGACGCGGAGACCACCGGATAGCCGCGCTTGGCGCTGCCCATCGCCTTGACCACGTTGCCGAAAAAGCTCGGATGCAGGTCGCCGAAGAAGCTGATGAAGCGGCCGGTGCGCGCATCGTGGTGCATCAGCACCTGCGCCACATCGGGCTTGGCGAGGCCGCGCACCGGCGTCACCGGATGACCGCCGGCATCGATCGCCTGGAAATAGCGGCCGTCAAGGCGGATGCGTCCGTCCTCGCGCGCCAGGACCGTGTTCGGCTGGGTGCCGGCGGCCACCAGCACGGCGCGCGCGGGCAACAGTACCTCGCTGCCATCGGCGCGCGAGCAGCGCAGGCCGGCGGCGTGGCCGAACCCATCGACCTCGACGGCGAGCGGCGAAAGGCCCTCCGCGAAGCGCACCCCCTCCTCCATCGCCTTCGCCACTTCCTCGTGGTTCAGCGTGTAGCTGGGCGCGTCGGTCAGCTTGCGGCGATAGGCGATGGTGGCACCGCCCCAGGTCTCCAGCAGTTGCGCGATGCGCGCGGGGCGCTGCTCGCGCGAAGCGGCCTCGCGCTCTGCACGGATCGCCGCGGCGTGGGCGAGGAAGGTCTCGGCCGTCTGCCGTTCTTCCTCGTTCCAGCCCGCCTGCACCCCCTGTTCGCCGCGTTCCATGAGCAACGTGCGATAGCGGCGGGCGAATTTCTCGACCTGGCGGACATAGTAGGCGAGGCTCTCGGTCGCCGTGTCGATGGCCGTCAACCCGCCGCCGATCACCACGACCGGCAGGCGGATTTGCAGATTGGCGATGGAGCTTTCCTTGGCAGCGCCGGAAAGTTGCAGCGCCATCAGGAAGTCGCTCGCCTGCCGCACGCCGCGCGCCAGCCCGTTCGGCATGTCGATCACCGTGGGCCGCCCGGCGCCCATGCAGAGTGCCACATGGTCGAAGCCCATGCGCCACGCATCGTCGATCGACAGCGTGGCGCCGCCGCCGAAGCGCACGCCGCCGAACATCGCGAATTGCGCGCGCCGCTCCAGCAGCAGGCGCACCAGCTTCAGGTAGTTCTTGTTCCAGCGCACGGTGATGCCGTATTCGGCCACACCGCCGAAGCCCGCCATCACGCGGTCGTCCAGATCCTCGAACAGTGCCTGCGCGTCGCGGATCGGTGCCGTGGGGTCGAATCCGAGTGGCTCGATCTTCAGCCCGTCCACGGCGACGACGCTGTGGCCGTCATTCATCAGATGGTGCGCCAACGTGAAGCCGGCCGGTCCCAGCCCCACCACCAGCACCGCGCGCCCGCTATCCGGGCGCGGCAGCGGGCGGCGGATGTCGAGCGGATTCCAGCGCGTCAGCAGCGCGTAGATCTCGAAGCCCCAGGGCAGTTCGAGCACCTGCCGCAGGATCGAGGTCTCCGCCTGCGGAATATCGACCGGCTCCTGCTTCTGATAGATGCAGGCCTTCATGCAGTCGTTGCAGATCCGGTGGCCGGTGGCCGCCATCATCGGATTGTCCACGGCGATCGTCGCAAAGGCCGCCAGCAGGTGCCCGCCCGCGCGCAGCTCGTGCATCTCGCTGATCTTCTCGTCGAGCGGGCAGCCGGCGAGGGTGACGCCGAAGGCGCTCTTCTGGAAGCAGCCGGTCTTGCGGTCGCGCAATCCCTTGCTGCACGAATCCTTGCCCTGCGAGTGGCACCAGATGCAGTAGTTCACCTGATCGAGCGCGTGCTGCTCGTCCATGCCGGGATCGGTGAGCGAGAACCCGTCGCGCTGCCGCCAGTCGTGCTCCGGCAGGCGCAGCATGGTGACGCCGTCCCGCTCGATGGTCTCGACCGGGACCAGATGCTGCGGATCGAGCTTGCGCGGGACGTGGAACAGGGTGCCGCCGCCGTGGCGGGCCTGGCCCTCCGGCGTCAGCGTGGCCCAGGCGGCGTAGCGCATGGCGAGGTCGAGCAGTTCGGCGCGCTCGGTCTTCTGCCAGGCATCCACGTGCGCGGCGAACGCCTGCTCGCCGAGCGGGGTCGCCATCGCCTCCTCCAGCGCCGTGCGAAGGGTGTCCGTGTCGAAGCTGGAGGGGTCGGGATATTTCTTGACCGCCTGCCGCTGCACGAACAGGCGCTTGCAGGCATGGATCGGGTCGAGCGCCGCGGTGCGGGCGGCGATCTCGGCCAGCTCGTCCTGGATGCCGAACAGCGCGGCCACGAAATCCTGCACCGAGGGGCCGAGAGCCACGACGAGCTGCCCCTCTGCCTTGGCATCCAGTGCCTCGGGTGCGGCGCGGGCGGCCATCAGCCGGGCATGCAGCTCCGGCTCAGCCTCTGCCAGCCCGGCTACGAACAGGCGGTCGAGCCGGATCAGGCCCTCGCGGCTGGCGAGGTCGGAGAAGGTCGAGCCGAAGCCCAGCGTCGCGGCGTCCATGAAGTGATCCTGTTCGAGGCCAAACCGGCCAGCACGCAAGAAGAGGCGCGGTCGGCGCCGCGTCAAGACGGGGCCACGCGCCATGTCAGCATGTCAGAAACCCAGGAGAAGAGTGTCCAGGGCCCTGACGACGGCATCGTGATGCCGCAAGAACGAGGTCACCGGCGGCCGCAGAAAGCTGGTGGGCACGGTCGCTATCGCCTGGGTCAACATCACGAACCGCTCACCGTCCAGCTCGAACACCGGATTCAGGTCGCGCAGCAGGGGAAAGTCATGCGCCTCCGGAACCAGCGGAACCACTGCACGCGTGGCCAGTGTCCGAAGCAGGTCCGCCTGCACGTCCAGCACGTAGCTCGGCCCGGAGCTGCCGGCGAGCGGATGCACATCCAGCCGGGCCATTAGAACCGGCGGTATTCGGCGAGCGGTATCCCGTGCTTCTCCACATGGCCGTTCCAGGCATCGATGGCTGCCTTGTTCTCCTGCACCCAGCGTTCAGCCCCGGCCCGGCCAACTTCGGCTGCAAGACCCCGCTCGCAGGCCTGCGAGATGTTCACCGACAGATCCCGAGCCTCCTGCACGAGCGATTTGGGGAGAGTCAGGTTGGTGGGCTTGCGGGATGCCCCGGCTGCGGACGAGTTAAGCTCATGCGTGCCAAATGCGCATTCGTCATGCGCATGTCAACGCGCTGCTCAGCCGCTCGACTGCAAGGCGAGGTCGCGCAGCCGCAGGCAGATGACCAGGGCCGCCCCCAGCAGCAGGGCGAGCGACAGGAAGGCCAGATGAAAACCGCTGGCGAGGCCGGCGCGCGCCACCTCGCGCAATCCCGGCTCCAGCGCGAGCGTCGCGTGCCCGCCAGGCGTTGCGGCATGGTCGCGCAAGGACGCGAGATCGACCGAGCGGCCCTGGCCGTGCCGGGCGACATAGGAGGCGAAACGACTGGCCAGCAGCGATCCCGCGATGGTCGTGCCGAACGCGCCGCCCAGCGAGCGCAGGAACAGCAGGGCGCCGGTGGCGGTGCCCACGTCGCGCCGCGCGGCGGCGTTCTGCACCACGACGAGGCTGGTCGGCATGCACGAGCCGATGCCGAAGCCCACCACCCCCATGCCGATCACGATCACCGCCTGGCTGCTCTGCTCGCCTAGCGTCGCCATGAGCGCATAGCCGCCGGCGGCGGCGGCGAGGCCGCCGAGCAGGATCGTGCGCCCCCGGCCGAGCCGGCGCGCCGCCTGTCCGGCCAGATAGGCGCCGACCACGTTGCAGGCGAGATAGGGCACGATGAGAACGCCCGCCGCCGAGGCGCTGGCGCCGCGCAGCAACTGGAAGAACAGCGGCAGCAGGAAGATGGCGCCGAACGTCCCGGCGGTCGCCATCGAGGCAATGGCGACACCGCGCACGAACACGCCGTTCGCGAACAGGCGCGGCGGCAGCATCGGATCGGCGGCCCGCCTCTCCTGCCATACCAGCAGCGCCAGCAGGCCGAGCGCCACGGCGCTCAGCGTCACCACGGGCGCCGACAGCCAGGGATAGGCGTTGCCGCCCCAGCTCATGACCAGCAGAAACGCCGTGGTGATCGCCGCCAGCAGCGCCGCCCCGGCATAGTCGATGCGTGAGCGGTGCCGCGGCACCGGCAGCATCCGCAGGGCGCGGCTGGACAGCAGGAAGGCCGCGGCACCGATCGGCAGGTTGATCCAGAAGATCCAGCGCCAGGAGAACTGGTCGGTGATCCAGCCGCCCAGGATCGGCCCGGCGATGCTGGCGACGCCCCAGGCGCTCGCCATGTAGCCCTGGTATTTGCCCCTCTCGCGCGGCGCCACCACGTCGGCGATCGCCGCCTGTGCCATCGCCACCAGCCCTGCCCCGCCCAGGCCCTGAACCGCGCGGGCGGCAATCAGCTCCAGCAGGCTCTGCGACAGGGCGCACAGGGCGGAGGCCGCGACGAACACCGCGATGGCCGGCAGCAGCAGGGCGCGGCGGCCGTAGATGTCGGAGAGCTTGCCATAGACCGGGGTGGCCGCCGTCGAGGTCAGCAGATAGGCCGAGACGATCCACGCCAGATGGCTGAAGCCGTGCAGGTCGGCGGCGATCGCCGGCACCGCCGGGATCACCACGGTCTGGTCGATCGCGGCCAGGAAGATGCACAGCAGGATGCCGGTGATGACACGCAGGATCTCGCGATGCGTGAAGCGCGGCAGCAGGTCGAGGCCGGCAGGATCGAGATCCGCCGTCAGGGGAGCAGGAGCGTCCATGTGCGATCGGCGCTACCCTATGCAGGCGAGGCATTTGATGCCAGCCGCGAACGCCTCACGCCCGGACATGGCAGGCATCCCCGCGCGACGCTGGCGAGTGATCCCCATTCGGTGATCCGGCCCGGTCAAAACCATCAATGTGATCGTCTGTTGACTCGGCACGCCGCGACGGCGCTTCCAGAAGGGACAGGCACATGCGATCGACAACATTGACGGCAATCGGATTATCGCTGGCACTCGCCACGCCGTGCCTGGCGCAATCCAGCCAATCTTCCCCGTCGCCGCCAGCATCGGCGGCACAGCCGCTGATCAAGGGGAAGCCCGGAACGGAGTCCGGGCGAGCGCCCGGTGCGCCGGGCACGCAGCAGCAGGCCCAGGCCCAGCAACCTGCCTCGCAGGGCGGCTCGCAATCGACGCGCCCGCAGGTGACCCAATCCCAGAGTTCTGACCAGCAGGGCACGTTGCAGACCGGCATGGGCCAACCGGCTCCCTCGAGCGCGACGGCAAGCGGTTCAGCCGGGGCGCCGATCCAGCAGCAGATGAAGCGCGACCTCGAACAGGCCGGCTTCACGGATGTGAAGATCATGCCGGAATTGTTCCTGATTCGCGCCCACGACAAGCAGGGCAGGCCGGTGATGATGGTGGTCAATCCCGATTCCGTACTCGCCATGACAAAGGCGGGCGGCTCCAACGCTCCGACGACGACTCAATAGGCGACTCGAGTAAGCGGCCACGCGTTACCCGACCGATCGGCGACCGCCGCCGGCCCTCAGGGCCCGGCGGCGGGGCTTTCTACGGGGAACCGACCCCCGCCTCGCCCAGTCGGCGCTCGAGATAGGCCGTGACGGCGACCTCCTCGGCCGAGAGGCCGCTCCCGGTATCCCGCAGCATTGCGTCGGCGTGGGCGCGCAGGCCCTCGGCCAGCGTGCCGTCCAGATAGCCCTGGAAGATCGCGGGGTGGATGTAGCACTTGCGGCAGATGGCGGGAGTGTTGCCGAGGCGCTTGGCGACGCTCTCGACCGCCTGGACGATATTGTGCTTGGCGCGCGCCTGACTGTCGAAGGCCTCAAGGCCGGACAGGGCAAGTGCGGCGAGATTGGTCGCCGCCCAGGTGCGGAAATCCTTGGCCGTGATCTCCTCGCCGGCGACGGCGTGCAAATACTCGTTCACGTCGTCCGAGCCGATCGGATGCGGCTCGCCAGCCTCGTCGAGATAGGTGAACAGATGCTGCTCGGGAATCTCGCGGCAGCGGCGCACAATCGAAGCGAGGCGGCGATCGGTCAGGTCGATATGGTGCCGCACCCCGTGCTTGCCCCGAAAATCGAAGGTCACATGGCCGCCCTGCACCCGCACATGGCGGTTGCGCAGCGTGGTCAGGCCGAAGCTCCGGTTGTCGCGGGCGTATTCCTCGTTGCCGATACGGGCCAGAGTGCCCTCCAGCAGCCGGACCAGGGCGGCCAGCACCTTCTCGCGCGGCAGGCCCGGCAAAGCGAGGTCGTGCGCCACGCGATCGCGGATTTGCGGCAGCAAGCGGCCGAACACCAGCATGCGGTGGTATTTGGTCTCGTCGCGGACAGCGCGCCATTTCGCGTGATAGCGATACTGCTTGCGCCCGCGCGCATCGCGGCCGGTCGCTTGCAGATGGCCGTTATGGTAGCGGCAAATCCAGACATCCTCGTAGGCGGGCGGGATGGCCAGCTTGCGGATGCGTTCCAGATGGTCCGGGTCGGCGAGCACATCGCCGCCCGGATCGAGAATGCGGAACTGCTTTTCTCCCATCCGTTCGCGGCGAAAGCCGGGCTGGCGGTCATGCACATAGCGCAGGCGCGCCGCCCGGGCGGCGGCACGCGGGTCGGCCGGCTCTCCGGCGGGCATCAGAACAGGGTTGTTTCCATCCATGCCGGCGGCAACGCCGCGGCGCGGCGCCGAGTTTGCCGGGCTGGCCGCGCGGGGCGACGGCCGCTAGGCTCGCCGCGCAATCGACGGGAAACATCCATGCTGATCGGCCTCGACCCTCTGCTGAGCCCCGACCTGCTGCACGCCCTGGCGGCGATGGGCCATGGCGACACGATCGCGCTGGTCGACGCCAACTACCCCGCGACGCGCGGGCGGGCGCTGATCGGCCTGCACGGCGTCGGCGTCGCGCCCGCGCTGCGCGCGGTGCTGAGCGTCCTGCCGCTCGATACCTTCGTGCCCGATCCGGCACTGGTGATGCAGGTCGTGGGCGACCCGGATTCCGTGCCCCCCGTCTGCGCGGAGATCAATTCGGTGCTGCGCGAACGCGGCGGCCGCGCGGCACAGGCCATCGAGCGGCACGCCTTCTATGCCGCGGCCGAGCAGGCTTTCGCCATCGTCGCCACGGGCGAGCGCCGGTTCTACGGCAACGTGATCCTCACCAAGGGCGTGATCCCGCCGGAGGCTGCCTGACATGACGCACAGCTACACGCCGCATGGGCCGCTCGGCATGGGGGGCGCGCCGCTCGGCAATCATCAGGCGGTGATCCCGGACGAGGTGGCGCTGGGCACGGTCGCCGCGGCCTGGAATGCCGGCATCCGCCACTACGACACGGCACCGCATTACGGGGCCGGCCTGTCGGAGCACCGCATGGGGCACGCGCTGCGCCACCACCCGAGGGGCGAGTACACGCTCTCCACCAAAATCGGCCGGATGCTCGATCCGGTGGACAGCGTGCCCCCGATCGACGAGCAGTTCCATCGCGGCCTCTCGTTCCGCAGGCGCCTGGACTACAGCCATGACGGCTGCCTGCGCTCGATCGAGGACAGCCTGCAACGGCTGGGCCTCAGCCGTATCGACATCGTCTATATCCACGACTGCGCGCCCGACTGGCTGGGCGCGGCGTGGGAGGAGCAGTTCGCGATCGCCATGAGCGGCGCCGCGCGCGCCCTCTCGCGGCTGCGCGAGGAGGGGGTGATCGGCGGCTGGGGATTCGGCGTCAACGTGGTCGAGCCGTGCCTGCGCGCGCTGCGCGAGGGCGATCCCAACCTGTTCCTGGTGGCCGGCCGCTACACGCTGCTGGACCACACGGCACTCGCCGAATTTCTGCCGCTATGCGAGCAGCGCGGGGCCCGCGTGGTGCTGGGCGGCCCGTACAACTCGGGGCTGCTCGCCGGCGGTGATACCTTCAACTACGAGCGGGCACCGGCCGAACTGGTGGACCGCACGCGCCGGATCGCTGCCATCTGCGCACGGCATGGCGTGGATCTGAAGGCCGCCGCCTTGCAGTTCTGTGCGGCTCACCCGGCGGTCGCGGCCGTCATCCCCGGCGCGCGCACGCCCGAGGAAGTGGTGCAGAACGCGGCGATGATGGCGCAGACCATTCCGCTCGATGTGTGGGCCGAACTGCGGGCCGAGCGGCTGCTGCCGGAGGAGGCTCCGACGCCAGGCAAGTGAGGGCGCCGGTTCAGCCGCCAGAGGTGGCACCCGGCGCCGCCTCGAACCGTAGCGACACCCCGTTCATGCAGTAGCGCAGGCCGGTGGGGGCCGGGCCGTCCGGGAACAGGTGCCCGAGATGGCCGCCGCAGCGGCTGCAATGCACCTCGGTCCGGGCCATCAGCAGCGTGTGGTCGGTCGAGGTGCCGACCGCGCCCTCGATCGGCGCGAAGAAGCTCGGCCAGCCGCTGCCGCTCTCGAACTTCGTGCCGCTCTCGAACAATTCCTGACCGCAGCCGGCGCAGGCGAACACGCCCGGCCGCTTCTCGGCATTGAGCGGGCTGGAGCCGGGACGCTCGGTGCCGTGGCCACGCAGCACCCGGTACTGCTCGGGCGTCAGCTCCGTGCGCCACTCGGCATCCGCCTTGCCGGCAACATCGCTATCCATGGCACCCCTCCTGCTCGCCTGCCCGATGTGGCGCGGGCGTGCTAGCTCTGCAACATGCTCCTGACGCTCGTAATCCTGCTGGCGGCCGCCGCCCTGGCGGTGCCGCTGTCCCGCCGCGCCGGCTTCGGCAGCGTGCTCGGCTATCTGCTGGCCGGGGTCGCGATCGGCCCCTCGGGGCTGCGGCTGATTACCGATGTGCGGCAGATCGGCGACGTTTCGGAACTCGGCATCGTCATGCTGCTGTTCCTGATCGGGCTGGAATTGCGGCCCGCCCGGCTCTGGGTGATGCGGCGGTCGGTGTTCGGCTCGGGCACGGCGCAGCTCCTGGTCACCGGCGCCATCCTGGGCCTGCTCGCGCGACTGGGCGGGGAGACCTCCTGGAGCGGTGCCGTGGTGCTGGGGCTTGGCTTCGCCCTGTCGTCCACCGCGATCGTGCTGCCCATGCTGGGGGAACGCGACCTGCTGGCGAGCCGCGCCGGGCGGGAGACGTTCGCCGTGCTGCTGTTCCAGGATCTGGCCTTCATCCCGCTGGTGGCGCTGGTGCCGCTGCTGGCCACGGGCGCACAGGCAAGCGTGTCGATCCCCTGGCGCGCCGCGGCCCTGGGGCTGGCGGCCATCGTCATCATCCTGCTGGGTGGCCGCTACCTGTTGCCGCGGGCGTTCCGGCTGATCGGCGGTGCGCGGGTGGCGGAGGTGTTCACCATCCTCGCCCTGCTGGCCGTGCTGGGCACGGCGGCACTGGCACACGCGGCAGGGCTCTCGGAATTGCTCGGCGCCTTCATGGCCGGCGTGCTGCTGAGCGAGAGCGAATACCGCCACGAGCTGCAAGCCGATATCGAGCCGTTCGAGGGCGTGCTGCTGGGGTTCTTCTTCATCTCGGTCGGCATGTCGGCGGATCTGGGTCTGCTGCTGCAACATCCGCTGGGCCTCATCCTCGGCACGGCCGCCCTGGTCGCGATCAAGGCGCTGGTCGCGTTCGCGCTTGGTCGCGCGGGCCGGCTGGACCGCGCGGGGGCCGCGCGCTTCGCGCTCGCCTTGCCGCAGGGCAGCGAGTTCAGCTTCGTGCTGTTCGCGGCGGCCGTGGGCGTGGGCGCGCTGCACCCGCAGGTGGCGCAGGCGGCCACACTTGTCGTGGCGCTGTCGATGATCGCGACACCGCTGCTGTTCGCGGCGTCCGAGACCTGGCTGGTCCCGCGCCTGCGCCCCCGCGTGGAGCCAAAATACGATGCGATCGAGGGTGGCGCCCCGATCATCATTGCCGGATTCGGCCGGGTCGGCCAGATCGTCGGCCGCGTGCTGCGCATGCAGGGCATCGCCTTCACCGCGCTCGAGAAGGATCCCGGTCAGGTCGAAGTGATCCGCCGCTTCGGCACGAAAATCTTCTACGGCGACCCGGCACGGCCCGAATTGCTGCGCTCGGCGGGTGCCGAGACGGCACGGCTGCTGGTGGTGGCGATCGACAAGGTGGAGGACAATTTGCGCATCGTCGAAGTGGCGAAGCGGACCTTTCCCAATCTGCGCATCATCGCCCGCGCCCGCAACCGCCGCCACGCGCATCTGCTGATGGATCGCGGCGTCACGGCGATCGTGCGCGACACGTTCTATTCCAGCCTGCACATGGCGAGCGACGCGCTGCTGGCGATGGATGTCCCGCAGACGCAAGCGGCGCGGACCGTGGCGCTATTCCGGGAGCGCGACGAGAAGCTGCTGGAAGACACGCACGCCATCTATCGCGACGAGCAGCAGATGATCCAGACGACGCAGCAAGCGGCCGAGGAACTGCGTTCCCTGTTCGAAGCGGACCGGCCGGCCGAGGCGGCGCCGGACAGGCCGCGGTGAGGGCGGTGGTGGTGGGAGGGGCGGGACGGACCAACTGGCCGGCTACTCATCCTCCACCCTGCGCACCAGCACCTCGCGCTTGCCCACATGGTTCGCGGGTCCGACGATCCCCTCCTTCTCCATCTGCTCGATCAGCCGCGCCGCGCGGTTGTAGCCGATCTGCAAATGGCGCTGGATGAAGCTGGTGCTGGCCTTGCCCTCGCGGCTCACCACCTCCACCGCCTGGTCGAACAGGCTCTTCTCGCCATCCGTCCCGGCGGCGATGCCGGAGAGCGACGGGGCACCGCTCTCCTGCTCGTCGCGCGCCTCGGTGACGTCGTCGAGATAGGCCGGCTCCCCCTGCTCGCGCAGGAACGCCACCACGTCCTCCACCTCGCGATCGGTCACGAACGGGCCATGCACGCGGGTAATGCGGCCGCCGCCCACCATGTACAGCATGTCGCCCTGGCCCAGCAGTTGTTCCGACCCCTGCTCGCCCAGGATGGTGCGGCTGTCGAATTTGCTGATCACCTGGAAGCTGATGCGGGTCGGGAAGTTGGCCTTGATGGTGCCGGTGATGACATCGACCGACGGGCGCTGCGTCGCCATCACCACATGGATGCCGGCGGCACGCGCCATTTGCGCCAGGCGCTGCACCGCCGCCTCGATCTCCTTGCCCGCCACCATCATCAGATCGGCCATCTCGTCGATGATGACGACGATGAACGGCAGCTTCTCCAGTGCCAGCGGCTGGTCCTCGAACACCGGCTTGCCGGTCTCGCTGTCGAAGCCGGTCTGCACGCGGCGAGTCACCACCTCGCCCTTCGCCCGCGCCTCGGCGACGCGCTCGTTATAGCCGCCGATATTGCGCACGCTGAGCTGGCTCATCGCGCGATACCGCCGCTCCATCTCGCGCACTGTCCATTTCAGCGCCGTCACCGCTTTCGCCGGTTCGGTCACGACCGGCGCCATCAGATGCGGGATGCCCTCATAGACCGACAGTTCCAGCATCTTCGGGTCGATCAGGATGAGGCGGCACTGGTCGGGCGACAGGCGGAACAGCAGCGACAGGATCATCGCGTTGATGCCGACCGACTTGCCCGAGCCGGTCGTTCCGGCCACCAGCAGATGCGGCATCCGCGACAACTCGCCCAGCACCGGCTCGCCGCCGATGTCCTTGCCGAGCGCAAGTGCCAGCTTGCCCTGCTGGCGGTCCCATTCGGTGCTGCCCAGCAGTTCCGACAGGAACACCGTCTCGCGGCGGCTGTTCGGCACCTCGATGCCGATCACGTTGCGGCCCGGCACCGTGGCGATGCGCACCGCCGTCACCGACAGGCTGCGCGCCACATCGTCGGCCAGCCCGATCACGCGCGCGCTGCGGATGCCGGGCGCCGGCTCCAGCTCATACAGCGTGACCACCGGGCCGGGGCGAATCTCGGCGATCCGGCCTTGCACGCCGTAATCCGACAGCACGCCTTCCAGCAGCCGCGCATTGGCCTCCAGCGCTTCCTGCGACGGGGCGCCGGACTGTCCGCGCGCCGGCGCCTGGGTCAGCAACGACAGCGGCGGGAAGCGCCAGGGCCCGCCGTCGAGCGGCAGCGCTTCCTGCCGCGCCGGCGGCGGCGCCTTCTTGGCAGCGGCGGTGACGCGCGGGGCGATGCGCGCCGGAGGGGCCTCGCGCCAGGGCGCGGGTTCGGCCTCGCGCGCCTGTTCGCGGCGCAACGGCTCCGGCTGCACGACATTGGGCGGCGGCTCGTGGCGGACCCCGTTCAGCCGGTCCAGCAGCCGCACGCCGCCCGCCCCCAGCCGCGCGCCGAGACGGCCGCCGAACGCGGCCGCCCGGCTGCCGCCGATGGCCGTGCGCCGGATGCCCGAGCCTGCCGCCGCCCATTCCCGACGCGACAGCCCCAGCGCCAGCACGGTCAGAACGCCGGCCAGGGCGCAGACGAGCGCCGTCACGATGCCCGCCCCGGCCACGCCCAGCATGTCGTGTCCGGCGGCAAGGCCGTTGCGCGCGATCAGCAGGCCGATGGCACCGCCCGGTCCGGCGCCCGCCGGCCAGGATTGCAGCCTCTCGCTGCTGGCGGCCAGCAGCATCACGATCGCCGCGAGTGCCGTCGCCAGCACCGGCATCGCCGCGAGCAGGCAGCAGACCCGCAGCACCAGGCTGCCCAGCCCCCGCCTGCTGCCGATGCGCCAGGCCCAGGCCAGCATGGCGAGACCGGGCAAGGCCCCGGCCAGCCCGCACCATTGCAGCAGGTCGTCGGCAATCGCGGCCCCCACAAAACCCAGCAGGTTCGTGGCGGGCGCCGCGGTCGCGGTATCGGGCGACGGATCGGAGCCATGCCAGCTCGCCAGCGCCACCAGCAGCGACATGCCCGCCACCGCCAGGGCCAGCGCCCCCAGCTCGGCCAGCCGGCGTCCGATCAGTCCCCGGACGGCCGGCGAGGCCAGCCGGCGCTCGTCGAATCGGGTGCTGCGCGTGGCTGATGGCATCAAGGCTCCCGTCTCCCTGACACGCGGGGCCGCGCGTCCTCTTGCAGTCGTGGGACAAGACTACCGCACAAGCCCCTGGCAACAGAAGCCGGATGCGAGAAGGGCGCCCGCGCGGGCGCCCTTCTTTGTCCAGGCGTGTCCCCGGCGCTTCAGCCAAGCTGCTCGCCGTGCAGCACCACGTCGAGCCCTTCGCGCTCCTCCTCGGGCGTGACGCGCAGCCCCACCGTCCAGTCGATCAGCTTGAACAGGATCAGGCTGACGACGCCGGACCAGACCAGCGTCACGCAGACCGCGAGGCACTGTGCCAGGAATTGCGGCAGCCCGCCCACATGGGCACCCCCCGAGAGCGGGCCGAAGGCGAAGACTCCGGTCAGCAGGGCGCCGACGATGCCGCCGATGCCATGCACGCCGAACGTGTCCAGGCTGTCGTCGTAGCCGAGCGCGTGCTTCAGGCTGGTCGCCGCCCAATAGCAGATCACGCCCGCGGCGATCCCGATGATCAGCGCCGCCCCCGGCAGGACGAAGCCGGAAGCAGGCGTGATCGCCACCAGCCCGGCCACGGCACCGGACGCTCCGCCCAGCGCGGACGGCTTGCCCTTGCCGATCCACTCGGCGAACATCCAGGCCAGGGCCGCGGCGGCGGTCGCCACCTGCGTTACCGTCATCGCCATGCCGGCGAGCGGGCTGGCGCTCGTGGCCGAGCCCGCGTTGAAGCCGAACCAGCCCACCCACAGCAGCGAGGCGCCGATCACGGCATAGGCGACGTTGTATGGCGCCATGTTGTCGTGGCCGAAGCCGAGCCGCTTGCCCATCACCAGGCAGGCGACCAGCCCGGCGATGCCCGCGTTGATATGCACGACGGTTCCGCCGGCGAAATCGGCGGCGCCCGGCAGGCCGAACGTGCCGCCCGCGCCCAGCCAGCCGGTCGGCGCCCAGACCCAGTGGGCGATCGGCGAATAGACGATGAGCGACCACAGCACCATGAAGATGCACATGGCGGAAAACTTCATGCGGTCGGCAAAGGCGCCGGCGATCAGCGCCGGGGTGATGATCGCGAACGTCATCTGGAACATCATGTAGACGCTCTCGGGGATCGTCTGCGGCGATGGCGAGGCGCTGCCCGCGCCGAGCACGAACGGCTTGTCCCAGGTAGCGCCGAAACCGCTCAGCATGACGCGGCTGAAATCGCCGATATACGCATTGCCGTTGGTGAAGGCGAGGCTGTAGCCCGCCACCATCCAGGTGATCGTGATCAGGCAGCAGATGCCGAATGACTGCATGATGGTGGCGAGGATGTTCTTCTTGCGCACCATGCCGGCGTAGAACAGCGCCAGGCCCGGAATGGTCATCAGCAGCACCAGTGCCGTGCTGGTCAGCATCCAGGCGGTATCGCCGCTATCGAGGTGCGGCGGCGGGGGGGCCGGGGTCGCCGGAGCGGCGGCTGCCGGAGCAGCGGCGGGCGCGGCGGCGGCAGGCGGCGCGGCGGCAGCAGGCGGCGCGGCGGTCGCGGGCGCCGTGGTGGCGGCAGCCCCGCCCGACGGCGCCGCGTTCTGCGCCAGCACCGGCCGGCTCAGCAGCGGCAATCCCAGCACCAGGCACAGCAACAGCAGGGCCGCGGCGCGGCGCACAAATCTCGTCATCGTGGTCGTATCCTTCTGCATGGTGCTCACAGGGCCGCGGCGTCCGTCTCGCCGGTGCGGATGCGCATGGCCCGTTCCAGATCCAGGACGAAGATCTTGCCGTCGCCGATCTTGCCGGTGTGGGCCGCGCGGGCGATCGCCTCGACCACCTGCTCGGCGAGCGTCGCCTCGACCGCGATCTCGATCTTGATCTTGGGCAGGAAGCTCACGTGGTACTCGGCGCCGCGATAGATCTCGGTCTGCCCCTTCTGCCGCCCGAACCCCTTCACCTCGCTGACGGTCAGGCCCTGCACCCCCAAGGGAGTCAGCGCCTCGCGCACGTCATCGAGCTTGAAGGGCTTGATGATGGCCATGATCAGTTTCATCGCGTCGTCCTGCTCCCTCGATCTCACGGAGCGCCTAACAAGAACCGTGCCGCGCCCGCGAACCGGCCGCGCCAAGGCGTTTCCGGTTTGGGATGTGGCCGTGTGCCTAGTTTTCAGGCATTCGTTGCTGCAATTCGTGAGGGGAGCGGCATGACCGGCTCGGGCAATGAACTGACGGCGGAGGTGTGCGTGGTGGGCGCCGGGCCGGTGGGCGGCGTGCTGGCCTGCCTGCTGGCACAGGCGGGGGTGCCGACGGCGGTGGTCGATCGCGCGCCGCTGCCGCCGATGGAGCACCCGGATTTCGACGGCCGCTGCTATGCCATTGCCGCCGGCTCGCAGCGCATCCTCGAACGAGCCGGGCTATGGGCGGCGCTGCCCTACAGACCGGGCCCGATCCGCGACATCCGCGTGTCCGACGGCCGCGTGGGGCGCCGGGCCTCGCGCCTGTTCCTGCATTTCGACAGCGCCGAAATCGGAGCCGAGGCGTTCGGCTGGATGGTCGAGGCGCGGTCGCTGCGCATGGCGCTGAACGCGCGCCTGCACGCGCAACCCGGCCTGCTGGTCGCGGCCCCCAGTGCCGCGCAGGTGGAACGCCGCGCCGAGGGTGCCACCGTCCGCTTGCAGGACGGCCGCGCGATCGCCTGCCATCTGGTCATCGCGGCCGAGGGTCGCGACAGCCCGCTGCGCGAGGCGGCCGGCATCGCCGTGACCCGGTTCGGCTACGGCCAGACCGGACTGGTCGGCGCCATCGCCCATGAACGGCCGCATCACGGCACGGCCCTGGAGCATTTCCTGCCGCCCGGCCCGTTCGCGCAACTGCCGATGGCCGGCACCGACGGCGCGCCCCACGCCTCCGCCTTTGTCTGGACCGAGCGGACGCAGACAGCCGCGCGGCTGCTGGAACTCGACGATGCCGCCTTCGGCCGTGAGTTGCAGCGGCGGCTCGGCGACCATCTGGGCGCGGTGCGGCTGCTCGGCCGCCGCTGGAGCTACAAGCTCGGCGCGCTGCATGCGCATCGCTACACGGATACGCGCCTGGCGCTGGTGGGCGACGCCGCGCACGGCATCCACCCGATCGCCGGCCAGGGCCTCAATCTGGGATTTCGCGACGCCGCCTGCCTCGCCTCCCTGATCGGCGATGCGATGGCGCAGGGCGGCGATCCCGGCGATCCCCTGTTGCTGCGGCGCTATCAGGCGCTGCGGCGCCCCGACAATCTGCTGATGCTGGCAGCGACGGACGCGCTCGACCGGCTGTTCAGCAACAACCGGCCGGCGCTGCGCCTGGCCCGCGACCTGGGCATCGCCGCGGTGCATCGTGCGGCGCCGCTGAAGCGCGCGTTCATGCGCCAGGCGATGGGCGAGTCGCGACAGGTTTGAGGGGGCGGATCGGCCAGCGGCCGCGCACCGGTTCGCACGCGGGTTGATCGCGGCCAGCAACAAATTGGTTGCATGGATGGCTGTTAGGCAATAGCGTCAGCACACGCTCTGAATGTCGGCTCTGCACCGGCGTCTCTCGTGTGAGGTAAACGCCGTGGCTACCGCCCTGGATCCCGCGACCGTCGAGAAGATCCGGACGGTTCCACATTTTTCTGCGTCGCACTATGACGGGCGGAATGCCGCCAAGCTTCTGGCCCAGTACCAGGCGCGCTATGTCGATATGGTCGCGTGGTATCGGCCGCTCGATTCCGTCGAGTCGGTGCTCGACGTCGGAACCGGCTATGGCTGGCTCGCCATCGCCTGGGCGATGACGACGAACGCCAAGGTGATCGCCGTGGACGTCAATGCGGAGCGCCTCGTCGCCGCCCGACAGATCGCGTCCGTCCTGGGCGTGGAGTCGCGGATCGACTGGCGAACCGGCGCGCTGGGCGACCTGCCCGTTGCTGACCGGCAGGCCGATGTCACGTTCTGTCTCGAGGTGATCGAGCACACCGGACATGACTGCTCGCATCTTGCCGACCTGTCCCGGATCACCCGCGACCTGCTGGTGATCAGCACGCCGAACCGTCTGTTCCCCTGGATCAAGCATGATACACGGCTGCCCTTCTGCCACTGGCTGCCGAGGTCGGCGCGGGATGCGTATGCGCGGGCGTTCGGCCGGCTGCACATGCAGGACAGCAACCTGTTCTGGTCGGCATCCGAGATCCGGCGTGGACTCGCGGAGTTCCGGCGGGTCTCCGGATTCATGGAATTTCCCGACTACCAATCCTATCGAGAGGCTTCCGACGTGGCCGATCGCGACCTGAGCTGGCTGCCGCGACGGTCACGATTGCTGTTGGAACGCTATTACCGGCTGGCCTCGCTGCTCGGCCGGAACAGCATCCACGTGATGCCGAATCTCGGAGCGACCTATCGGCGCAAGGCCGTCGCACGGACCTGACCCGCGGGCACGAACGCCGCCCTGGGCGCGATCAGCATCGCCGCACTTCGCTATCCGGCCGGATCCCACTCCGGCGCCCATGCGGGATCGACCATCCGCCCGTTCTTCGGCAGCGGCCGCGATTGCCGCGCGATCCTCGTCGTCCAGCACGAGTTTCAGCGCATCGAGATTGGCGCGCTGGCTCTCCGGCCGCGCCGCCTTCGGGATCGCCGCGACGCCAGGCTGGTCCAGCAGCCATTTCAGCGCGACTTGCGACGCCGAAACGCCGTGCTTGCGGGCGATGCCCTGCAGCGTCGCGTTGTCGCCCAGCTTTCCACCGCCCAAGGGCCGGTAGGCCGCCACCGCCATGTCGTGCGCCCGCGCATAGCCCAGCACCGGCCCCTGCCCCAGCCCCACATGATACTCGACCTGATTGCAGGCGATCGGCGCGCCGATCCGCTCCACCGCCTCGCGCAGCAGGGCCACGGTGAAATTGGAAACGCCGATCGCCCGCACCTTCCCCTGCTCGCGCAGCCGCAGCAACGCGCCGAGCGACGCCGCAAGGTCCATGTCCCGCGTCGGCCAATGGATCATGTAGAGATCGACATACTCGGTCCGCAGGGCGCGCAGGCTCGCATGCACCGCGCGCTCCACCGCGTCGGGCGCAAGCTCGGAGTACCAGACCTTGCTCGTCACATGGATATCGCCGCGCGGGACGGACACGCTGGCCAGCGCCTCGCCCACCGCCTCCTCGTTGTCGTACATGCGCGCCGTGTCGATGTGGCGATAGCCCATCTCCAGCGCACTCACCATCGCCCGCGTGCCCTCGGCACCGCGCAGCCTCCAGGTGCCGAGGCCGAGCTTGGGCATCCGCATTCCCTGAATCGTGATCAGCTCCACGCCTCAGCCCTTCCGTTCCGAGAAATCGACCAGTGCTGCGAATCCGCTTTCGGTGCCGAGCGCCAGCAGCGAACCGTCGCCGCTCCAGGCCAGGGCCGAGACCGCGCCGCGCCCTGGCCCCACGACCGGCAGGATGCGATCGCTCGCGATGTCCACCAGCACCACCATGCCATCCGCGAAGCCCGCGGCCACCGCCTCATGCTGCGGGTGGCAGGCGACCGCGCTGCACAGCACGCTGCCGCCGCCCGCGAGTTCGCTGGGCGCCTTGCCCATCGGTCCGCCGCCCGTGAACGGCCACAGCACGACCGATTCCGCCCCCGAGGTGGCGAGCCATTTGCCGCCGCGCGAGAAGCTCATCGACGCCGTTTTCGCCGGATAGCCGGACATGCGCATATGCTGCCCGTCCGATAGCCGCCAGCCATGCAGCGCGTTCTCCTGCATCGCCGTCACCACCACGTCGCCATCGGGGCTGATGACGATGCCGGTATGGCTGCCCTTCCATTCCAGCAGGCGTGGATTGTCGCTCTTGGAGGCGACGAACCACAGGCTGGCGCCACCGTAATGACTGGCGGCAATGCGCTTGCCGCGCGCGTCGAAGGCGATGCCGGTCACGCTCGACGGGTGCGCCAGCGATTTCTGCGCCGCTCCCGCGCCGTCGAACAGATGGACCTGCTTGCCCACCGCGCAGGCCAGCAGGCGTTGCTTGCCGTCGGCGAAGCTCGCGACGTGCTCGACCCATTTCATGCCGTACTCGGCCAGCACCGAAACGGAGGCATCGGCGCCCACCCGCACGAGCCTGCCGTCATCGCCGCCGGAAAGAAACCCGTCCCCGCCATCGCCGCACAACGCGAGCGCCGCGCCGTCATGTGCCGCGACCGTCTGCCAGGCGTCGCTCCCGCGTCCGGTCAGTCGCAGCGTGCCATCGCCCAGGGCGAAGGCCGCGCGGCGACCGTCGCGATCGAAGGCACAGCCGACCACGAACGCATCGAGCGTGGCGCTGCGCCCGCGCGTCTCCAGCAGATGATCCGGGGTGATGGTGGCACTCACGCCGCGACCTGGCAGGCCTCGAAGCCGCGCCGCAATTGCGGGCGGTTCAGGTTGCGGCCGATGAACACGATGCGGCTGACGCGCTCCTCGCCATCGGGCCAGGGTCCGATAAAGGCACCGTCCGCCATCATGTGCACCGCCTGGAAAGCGAAGCGCCGCTCGTCGCCCGCATAGGCAAGAATGCCCTTGGTGCGCAGCATGTCGCCGCCGCGCTCGGCCAGCAACTGGCCGATCCAGGCATTGAACTTCTCCGGGTCGATGGGGCGCTTCGCCTCGAAACTCATGCTGACGACATCGCCATCGTGATCGTGCGCGTCGCTTTCCAGGAAGTCCGGCACGCGCGCCAGCACCCGCTCCAGGTCGAACGCGCCCTGCCCCAGCAATTCGCTCACCGGCACATCGCCGCGCTGCGCCTTATGGATGGCGGCGAAGCGGTTGATCTGCCGCAGCCGCGCCTCGACCGACGCCAATTCTTCGGGCGTCACCAGATCGGTCTTGTTCAGCACGATCACGTCGGCGAAGGCGATCTGCTCCTGCGCCTCGGGGCTGTCGGCCAGCCGTTCGGTGACATGCTTCGCATCGACCACGGTGACGATGGCATCGAGCCGCGTCTTGGCCCGCACCGTGTCATCGACGAAGAAGGTCTGCGCCACGGGGGCCGGATTGGCGAGGCCGGTTGTCTCGACGATGATGCCGTCGAACTTGCCACGCCGCTTCATCAGCCCGCCGAGAATCCGGATCAGGTCGCCGCGCACGGTGCAGCAGACGCAGCCGTTGTTCATCTCGAACACTTCCTCGTCGGCGTCCACCACAAGGTCGCCGTCCACGCCCAGCTCGCCGAATTCGTTGATGATGACCGCGTAACGGTGCCCGTGATCCTCCGACAGGATACGGTTCAGCAGCGTGGTCTTGCCCGCCCCCAGATAGCCCGTCAGCACCGTCACCGGCACCAGATCCGCACCTGCCGTTCCGTCCATCGCTCGCCTCCGCTCCTCAGGCCGCCTCATATAGGGTCGGCCGCGGGGCGAGGCCATGCGCGCAGCATGTCCCAGCGCAGCGCGTCCAGCCGCGCCGCGGCCGGGCCGAGGTCGAACACACGGGCACGCTCCCGCCCGGCTCGGCCCAGCGCCTCCAGCCGCCCCTGGTCGCGGGCCACGGCGATCAGCGTCTCCGCCATCCCGCCCGGATCGTCCGGGTCGATCGCGACCCCTGCATCGCCCATGACCTCCGGCAAGCCCCCGCGCGGGGAATAGAGCACCGCCGCCCCGCTCGCCGCCGCCTCCAGCGCCGTCATGCCGAACGGCTCGGGCCAGCGGCTCGGCACGATGACGATGGCCGCTCGCGCCATCGCTTGCAGCACGGCTGCGTGCGGCTGCCAGCCTTGCATGGCGATGCCGGCCGCCTCCGCGCGCGGGCGCAGGGCACGCAGGAACGGCGTCTCGGGGCTGTCCGCCCCGAACCGGTCGGCGCCCAGCATCTCCGCCCGCCAGCCGGGCAGCTCAGGCAGCTGCGCGGGCGCAGGCGGCGACAAACGCATCCGCGCCCTTGTCGGCCACCACCCGTCCGGCGAACAGGATCAGCCGCTCGCGCGGTTTGGCCGGGGCCGGCAGGGTGGCGAGGTCGATGCAATTGGGCAGCACCGCCGCCTGCGCGAGCCCCAGGCGGTCGCGCAGCCAGCGCCGAGACCACGACCACCCGGGCCAGCCGCGCCGCGGCGCGCGCGCGACTGGCCCCTGTGCGAAACCGCCGCATTCCGTTCGGGTCGTTGTGCAGGAACAATGCGACCGGCAGACCGAGCCGGGTCAGCGCCAGCGCCACCTCTGGCCGGTTATGCACCTCGACCAGCGCCGGCCGGCTGCGCCGCAGCACGTCCGCGACGCCGGCGGCGTAGCGGATCGCCAGCGACGCCGGACGCCAAGGGGACGCGGCAGGCGCGAACGTCACGCCGGGGAATGGCAGCGCCACCGGGCTGCCCACCACCACCGGCTCGAACTCGCCGTCATGGAGAGCGAGGCGATGCACCAGCAGGCCGATCGCTCCCGAGGCGTCGGGCGAGAAGGATTCGCGCGGCGGCAGGACGATGGCGACGCGGGGACGCATGGGCCGCGATGGTAGCGGCGGCGGTACGCCGCTGCCATCCCGCCCCGGCTATTCCGGTGCTGCGGCGGGGCAGAGCGCGCGACTGCGCGGCGGGCAACGCCAGCGCGGATGCCGGGCGGCGCCGGGCCTGGCTGAGACCCGCAGCCAGAACCGCACCGACCAGGTGGCATAGCGCGACCGCCAGCATCGTCGCGGCGAAGCCGTCCGCCAGGGCTCGCGCCCCGATCCGCGAGCCGACCACGGCGTAGAACAACCCGCCCAGAGCCGCCACGCCGATCGCGGCACTCACTTGCAGCGTCGAATTGACCAGACCGCCCACGAGACCCGCGTGGCGCGGCTCCACGCGCTCGACCACCACACGGACCATCGTGGGAATGGCCGTGCCCATGCCGAACCCGACCAGGCCCAGGACGAGTGCCAGCGGCACAGGCGCGGGCGGCGCAGGCGGCGCGCTGAACGCGACCAGACCCGCCAGGCCGAGCAGCCCGCCCGCCGATATCAGGAAGCCGAGCGAAGAGGCGGCGCGGCCTGCCCAGCGGCCGAGCGAGGCGCTGGCCGACGATCCCGCGAGAAACCCCATCGAGAACGGCACGATTTCCAGACCCGACGCCAGCGGGCTGAAGCCAAGCCCGTCCTGGAGATAGATGGCGAAGGTCAGAAAGAACGCGGACAGCAGGTACAGGGTCAGGATCGCGCCCAGGCCGCGCAGCATGCCGGGCCGCCGGAAGATCTCGACAGCCACCAGCGGATCGCCGCCGGCCCGCGCCAGCCGCACCTCGTGACGCCGGAAGGCCAGCGCCAGCATCGGGGAGACGGCCAGCATCGCGAGCGTCCACCACGGCCAGCCCCGCGCGCGCCCTTCGATCAGCGGCAGCACGAAACACGCGAGCGCCGCCGCCGACAGCAACACGCCGCCCAATCCAGCCGCGGCCGCCGCTCGTCGCGCGTGTCGCGCAGCAGCGGAATGGCGGCGACGAAGGTGATCAGCGTCACCGGCAGGTTGATCAGGAAGATCACGCGCCATCCCAGTCCCCCCGGATCGGCCGCCACCAGCACGCCGCCCAGAAGCTGCCCCGCCGCCGCCGCCAGCCCGAGCATGACGCCATAGATGCCGAGCGCGCGCCCGCGCTCATGCGCGGGGAACAGCGCGTGGATCGAGGCCAGTGCCTGCGGTGCCAGGGCCGCCGCCGCCATCCCCTGCACCACCCGGCCCACGATCAGCGAGGTGGGGGACCACGCCAGGCCACACAGGGCGGAGGACGACGCGAAGCCCACGAGGCCCACCAGAAACACCCGCTTGCGGCCGAACAGGTCGCCCAGCCTTCCGCCGGTGATGAGACAGACGGCATAGGCCACGGCATAGGCGGAGATCACGAGTTGCACCTGCCCTTGGGCGGCGTGCAGCTCGCCGGCGATGGAGGGCATCGCCACGTTGACGATGAAGAAGTCGAGCGGCGACAGAAACGCGCCGGTGAGCAGCACCACCAGCGCCGCCCAGCGCCGCGGGTCGTGCGTGTCGCGAATTGCGGCCTCCGCCAGTGCGGTGGGTGCGGTCATGATCGTCCTGCCTTTATTGACTGTTCGGTTCCGAATTGGGCACGCGCTTAGTCCAGCACTCGCAGCGCCAGGTCGATGATGCTGGTGACGTCGGCCTCGCTGGGCTGGGCCTTTCCCAGGATGCGCAGACCCTGGATCGTGCAGAGCAGCATCCGGGCGATCGCCCGCTCATCCCGGTCGCGCGCGATCTCGCCGGCGAGCTGGCCGCGGATGACGGTCGCCGCGAACAGATCCTGGATGCGCTGGAACATGCGCGTCACCATCGCCGTGACCTCCGCATCCTGCGGCATCAGCTCCATGGCCGCGACGGTGACGAGGCAGCCGCGATACTGGCTGTCGGCGGCACGCTTCGCATAGGCCATCAGCGTCTCGCGGATCGCCGCGCGCGCCGAGCCGGGACGCTGCAACGTCTCGCCGATGCGCCGCAGCGATGCCGTCGTGTAGTGGTCGAGTGCCGCGAGAAACAGCGAGCGCTTGTCGCCGAACGCCTTGTACAGGCTGCCGCGGGCAAGGCCGGTGCCCTTCATCAGATCCTGCACCGAGGTTCCGTGATAGCCGTGTGCCCGGAACGCCTCGATGGCGTCCTGCACGGCCTCCTCGATCTCGAACTCCCGCGGCCGGCCGGGGCCGGGACGATCGCAGGACGGCTCGGGGTGCCTCTGGTCCATGTCCGGCGATATGGAACCGGGCGGTCCAGAATGCAAGAGGCGCGCGGACGCGCCTTACATCAGCATCCTGATGATCTCGTCATGGGCGGCCCGGTCGTGCGGCCCGGCGATCGCCACCGTGCCCCGGCGCTGGCCATGCCGCAGCACGATGGCCCGGCTTGCCACCTGCATCACATGCTCGATGTTGTGCATGATCAGGATGACCGAAAGCCCGCGCCGTGACAGCGTGCGGATCAGATCGAGCACGCGCGCGGTCTCGCGCACGCCAAGTGCTGCGGTCGGCTCGTCCATGATCAGCACCCGCCGGCCCCACATCACGGCTCGCCCGATCGCCACGCATTGCCGCTGGCCGCCGGAGAAGGACTGCACGGGAATGTCGGTGCGCGGGATCGCCACCGCCATGTCCGACACCACGGCCGCGGCACGGCGCATCATCGCGGGACGGTCCACGAACCCCAGCCATCGCCGCCAACCGCCGCCCACCGTCTCGCTGCCCGCAAAGACGTTGGCCGCCACGTCGAGATTGTCGAACAGCGCCAGGTCCTGATAGATCGTCTCGATCCCCGCCGCGCGCGCCTGATGCGGATCTGCGAAGCTCGCGGGTTCGCCGCCCAGCCGGAACTCCCCCTCGTCGGCACGGTAATAGCCGGAGATGATCTTCACCAGCGTGGACTTGCCCGCGCCGTTGTCGCCCAGCAGCGCCAGTATCTCGTGCTCGTGCAGCTCGAAATCGACCTCTTGCAATGCGGTCACGGCACCGAAACGCTTGGAGATGCCGCGCATTTCCAGCAGCGGCGGCGCGGAGGCACTCATCGTCCCTGCCCCCGCCTGCTCGCCATGTCGGTCAGGATCGCCAGGATCAGCACGGCACCGGCCGCGACCCCCTGCCAATAGACGGACAGCGACAGGATCACCAGCACGTTGCTCACCAGATTGAGCAGCAGCACGCCGAGTGCGGCCCCCAGCACGGTGCCCCGGCCGCCGTAGATCGAGCAGCCGCCCACGACGACCGCCGTGATCACCCGCAGTTCCAGCCCGGTGCCGGTATTGGGAAAGGCGCTGCCCATGCGCCCGACCGTCATCACCGCGGCGAAGCTCGCGAGCAGGGCCGAGATCACATAGGCCGCGAGCTTGAGCCGCCGCGTGGCGATCCCGGCACGCAGCGCCGCCATTTCGCCGCCGCCCAGGAAGTAGAACTTCCGCAGCCAGACATTGCGGCGCATGAACTGGTCCGCGATCACGCACAGCCCGAGCGAGTACCAGACGAGATTGGGCATCGCCAGCACGGCCTCGGCATTGAACATGTGCTTCAGCCCGGGCGGGATGGCCGACAGCGCGTAGCCGCCGGACAGGATGAACACGACGCTGCGGCCGATCGTCATGGTGCCGAGCGTCGTGATCAGCGGGTTCAGCCCGGCATAGGAGATCAGCACGCCGTTGAGCAGCCCCGTCGCAAGCCCGGCACCGAATGCTGCCGCCACAGCCGCGCCCACGCCGAAGCCGTCGTTCAGCAGCAGCGCCAGGGCGATGGCGCTCATGCCCACCACCGACCCCACGGACAGGTCGATGCCGCCGGCGATCAGCACCATCGCCACGCCCACCGCCACCACCAGCTCGACGGAGGAGGCGATCAGCACGTTGCGCAAGATTCTGCACGCTCAGGAAATACGGCGAGAGCAGCGAGGCGAACACGCAGGTCAGACCGATCAGAACCAGAACCGCAACCTCGCGCGACAGCAGCACGGCGCGCCAGCGCACGCCGCGCATCGCCAGTCGCCGGACGCGGCACCGCCGCGTCCGCAGTCATCTCGCTCACTGGCACGCTTTGGTCAGGAAGGTCTTGGCGTTGCTCTTGTCGATGAAGAACACGCCGGGATCGACCACCGGCGGCAACTTGCTCACGCCCACCTTGGCGCCGGGCACGTTGTCGAGATTGCCGTTGACGTAGTCATAGGCGAACTTCACGCCGAGATAGCCCTCCAGATACGTCGTGACCGCCGAGGTGGACTGGATCTGCCCGGCCAGGATGGCGCACAGGATCGGATCGAACACGTCCGAGGTCAGCACCGAAACCTTGCCGGCCAGACCCAGTTCGGCAATCGCGGTGCCCAGGCCCGAACCCGTGGCGTTGATGACCACGATGCCGTCGATGTCGGGATGCGCCGTCATCATCGCCTTGGCGCGCTCGGCCGTCTGCTGGTCGTCGCCGCGGTTGTCCTCGATATCGACCACCGTGAAGCCCGGCGCGCTGGCCTTCAGGTAATCCTTCAGCCCGCGGATGCGCTCCTGCAGATTGGTCTGGTCGATCGCGGTCAGCAGGCCGATCTTGCCCGATGTCTTGCCGCGCTGCTTGATCAGCTCGACGATCTCGCGGCCGTATTCGGTGCCGATCTTGTAGTGGCTCGGGCCGATGAAGCTGATGCGCTTCGATGCCGGCGAATCGGAATCGAACGTCACCACGGGAATGCCCTGGTCGGTCACGCGATCGATCGTGTCCTTCGCCGTGGGATCGTAGGCACCCACGATGAAGGCGGCCGGTTTCGTCACCGCGATCTGCTCGATCTGCTGCTGCTGCGCACGATTGTCGAACTCGACCGGGCCGGTGAACTCGAACTTCACGCCGAGCTGCTTCGCCGCATCCTCCGCCCCCTTGCGGATCGGCACCCAGAACGGATGGCCGGAGATCGGCACCACCATGACATAGCGCTGGTTCGCCTTGTCCGCGGGCGACGCTGCCAGGGCGGCACCGGAGAAGCCCGCCGCCAGCAGGGCGGCAGCCAGGATTTTGCTGATCACGTTTCGCTCCCTCGTGTTTCTTGCAGCAGGATTCAGTGCGCGCGCGAACGGCGCAGATCGACCAGTCCGGTCTTGCCGGTCCAGTCCTCGCCGCGCAGCAGGAACAGCGGCCGGTCGGCAAGACGCGTATCGACCAGGTTCGATCCGGCCTGCGCCAATGCGCGGTCGAAATGCGACGTGGCCGGCATGAAGCGCAGCACCAGCCCCGCCCGGCGATGTGGCGAGCGGTTCGGCTCCGATCCGTGGATCAGGTACACGTCGTGCAGTGACATGCCGCCGGCCGGCAATTCGTCCGCGGCCGCACGGTCCAGGTCCAGGTAGCGCGGCGCCAGGCTCGCGTTCAGCGCCATCTCCTCGCTGGTCGAGGGTTCATGCTCGAACAGCAGGCGCTCGCGCTGCGATCCGGGCACGTATTGCATGGCGCCGTTCTCGATCGTCACGTCGTCGATGGCGATCCAGACGGTGCAGGTCGCCAGCGGCCGGATCGGCCAGAAATGCCCGTCCTGATGCCAGGGCACGGCCAGCCCCGTTCCGGCCGGCTTGCAGAACAACTGGCTGCCCCACAGGATGATGTCCGGCCCCAGCACCTGCTCCACCAGATCGACGATCTCGGGGCGGATGCAGATGGCAAGCCAGCGATCGGTCAGCGCGGCATCGAGGCCGTTCATCCCCGCGATATGCGGGCAGACCAGCGATTCCGGCCGCTGGCCAGGAGTGGCGTCCAACGTGAGATCGAGCAGCGCGCGCATCTCCGCCACCGTGTCCGCGTCCAGCCGCACGCGCGGGCGCACCAGCCCCTGCTCGCGGTAGAGTGCGCAGCTCCTGCTCCGAGAGGCGCCAGCGCCCGGCTTCTGTCGCCTGACGTTCGGCGAGGACGGTCTCACTCATGCGTGGTTCCTTCGTGCTCGGGATCGAATGCGGCGATCACCGCGCCGACATCGGCCAGCAGCGATCGCATTGCCGAAGCCGCCCCTTCCGGGTCGCGCCGCTCGATCGCGTCGAGCACCCGCGCGTGCGCCGCCAGATCGCCCACCACGTCGCCGCGCCGCGCATTGGTGACACGGATGCTGAACATGAGCGCGGTACTCAGCAGGGGCGCCAGTCCGGCCAGGAAGCGGTTGCCGGCAGCGCCCAGGATGGCGGTATGGAAGGCCAGATCGGACTGGTGCGGATCGTCGCGCCCGCGCTCGGCCTCCGCCATGCGCCCGTACGCGAGCCGGATGGCACGCACCGCCTGCACGCTGCCGCGCGAGGCCGCGAGCATCGCCGCCAGCGGCTCGAAGGCCGAGCGCATCTCCAGCAACTCCAGCAGCAACGCCCGATCCGGCGCCGCCGCCCGGGTCCAGGCCTGGACGTCGCGGTCGTACTGGTTCCAGTGCCCCCGATCGAGCACCGCCGTGCCGAGCCGGGGGCGGCCCGCAATCAGGCCCTTGGCTTCAAGGATCTTCGCCGCCTCCCGCACGGCGCTGCGGCCGACACCGTGCTCGGCGGCGATGTCATCCTCGTTCGGCAGCACGGCGCCCGATGGATAGGCGCCCGAGACGATCGCCTTGCCCAGCGCCTCGGTGACGCGCCAAGTCAGGCTCTGACGGGCATCCCTCGGCGTGATCTCACCCGGCGGCATAAGGTATGATTGATCAGACCAATCCGCCGGTCAAGCCGGGATCGACCGAACGGTCGCGAGGTGACGCTGCCGATCCGGTAGGGCATGATTGCTGGCGCTGCGCCGTGCGGCGATCCCGGAGGATCTCATGACCAGCCCGCCCGACCAGCCGCCCGCTCCCGCCGCCTCGCCGCCGCCCGCCCCAGCCTCGCTATTCGCGCGCCTCGTCGAGCAAGGCATCTTCGTCAGCCGCTGGGTGCTGGCGCCGATCTATCTCGGCCTGTCCGTCACCCTGCTGCTGCTGCTGGGCAAGTTCGTGCAGAAAGCGGTCGCGCTCATCATCAACATCCCGCACGAAGGCGACGACGCGCTGATCATCGGCGTGCTGGCGCTGATCGACCTGTCGCTGGTGGCCAATCTGGTGCTGATGGTGATGTTCGCCGGCTACGAGAACTTCGTCTCGCGCTTCGATGCGATCACGCACGACCGGCCTGCCTGGATGGGCCACATGGGCCTCAGCGATCTCAAGCTGAAGCTGCTGACCTCCATCGTCGCCATCTCGGCCATCCACCTGCTCGAGGATTTCATGCACATCGACGAGATCGACAACCGCGAGCTGGGCTGGGCCTTGGGCATCCATCTCGCCTTCGTGGTCTCGGGCGTGCTGCTGGCGCTGATGGACCGGGTGGCCGTCAGCCGCCATTGAGCCGCCGCCCTCCCCCTCAGCCGTGCAACGCCCCCCACTCCACCGGCTCCGCCCGCGCCTCCTCATACCAGCGCGCGACCAGCTTATGCGCCCGCACCGCCTCGCAATAGGCCCGGCTCTCGGCCGACAGCTCCGGGCGGTAGGTCAGGAAGCGCGTCACCACCGGGGCGTACATCGCATCCGCCGCCGTGAACGCGGCACCGAACAGGAACGGGCCGCCCCCACCGAAGCGCCGGCGGGCACCGCTCCACAGCGCCTCGACCCGCGCGATATTGGCCAGAACCTCGGGCGTGCGCCCCGTGCCCGCCAGATCGTCGCGGCACAAATCCATCGACATCTCGCGGCGCAATGGCGCGAAGCCCGCGTGCATCTCGGCCGCGATCGCCCGCGCCTCGTGCGCGGCGCCCGCTCCAGCGGCCACAATCCGGGATGCAGTTCCGCGCAATACTCGCAGATCGCGAGGCTCTCCCACACCGCGTTCCCGTCATGTTCCAGATACGGAACCGTGGCCCCGCCGGACTCACCGCGCGCACCTCGGGCGTCGCGCCGCCCGCAGCGGAATCATCTCCTCGGTCACCTCCAGCCCGGCCAGGTGCACCGCCAGCCAGCCGCGCAGGCTCCAGGACGAAAACCGCTTGTTGCCGATCACCAGCCTGCCTGCGCCCATGCCCGCCGCTCCCCTTGCCGTTGCCGCCGTGAAGCGCGAACGTGGCGCATTCCGCCAGCCCAGGACAGAGCCGATGGATGAGATCAGCCCCGCACCCGCCCATGAGGCGCGCCCGAACGACCTCGATTCGTTCTGGATGCCCTACACCGACAACCGGGGCTTCAAATCCTCGCCGCGCATGCTGTCGCGCGCCGAGGGGATGCACTACTTCACGCCGCAGGGAAGCGAGGTGCTGGACGGCACCTCCGGCCTGTGGTGCAGCAATGCCGGGCACGGGCGGCGCGAGATCACCGAGGCGATCCAGCGCCAGGCCGCGGTGCTGGATTTCGCACCCGCCTTCCAGTTGGGCCATCCGATCGCCTTCCAGGCCGCCGCCAAGGTCGCCGAAATGACCCCGCCCGGCCTGGATCGCGTCTTCTTCACCAATTCGGGCAGCGAGAGTGCGGACACGGCGCTCAAGATCGCGCTCGCCTATCACCGCGCCCGCGGCGAGGGGCAGCGCAACCGGCTGATCGGGCGCGAGCGCGCCTATCACGGCGTGGGTTTCGGCGGCATGTCGGTGGGCGGCATCGGCGGCAACCGCAGGCAGTTCGGCGCCCTGCTGCCGAACGTGGACCACCTGCCGCACACGCACGACCTGGAGCACAACGCCTTCTCGCGCGGCCAGCCGGCATGGGGTGCGCATCTGGCGGACGATCTGGAGCGTCTGGTCTCGCTGCACGGGGCCGACACCATCGCCGCCGTCATCGTCGAGCCGCTGGCCGGCTCGACCGGCGTGCTGGTGCCGCCGCAGGGCTACCTGCAACGGCTGCGCGAGATCTGCGACAAGCACGGCATCCTGCTGATCTTCGACGAGGTCATCACCGGCTTCGGCCGGCTCGGCACCCCGTTCGGGTCGGAGTTCCTGGGTGTTACGCCGGACATCCTGACCATGGCCAAGGGCCTGACCAACGCCGCGGTGCCGATGGGGGCGGTGGCCTGCCACGACCGCGTGTACCGCGCCATCGTCGATGGCGCGCCGGCGGGGATCGAATTGTTCCACGGCTACACCTATTCCGGGCACCCGCTGGCGGCGGCGGCGGCGGTCGCCACCATCGACCTGCACCGCAAGGAGGATCTGCCGGGCCGGGCCGCTTCGATGGCGCCGGCGTTCGAGGACGCGGCGCACAGTATGCGCGGCCTGCCGAACGTGATCGACGTGCGCAATCTGGGCCTGGTCGCGGGCATCGAGTTGCAGCCCCGCCCCGGCAAGCCCACCGACCGCGCGGTGCGCGTGTTCCACCGCTGCTTCGACGCAGGCGTGCTGATCCGCACGACGGGGGACATCATCGCCCTGTCGCCGCCGCTGATCATCGAGAAATCGCATCTGGACCGGCTGTTCGGCACGCTGGGCGAGGCGATCAGGGAGGAGGCGGCATAGGCGTCGATGCCACCTCCACAAAAACCAACGGCAGCGGCCTATTGCTGAAACGCAAACACGCGGTTCCAGTCTTGTTTCATATCCACGACGGTCCAGCCGCGCGCCGGCGCCTCGCGTAGCGCCTCGACAAGCTTGCCGGAGCTTTCGGGCTTGGCATCGTAGGCGTATTCGCGCTGGGCGTCGGTATGATGCACGATCAGGCCGAAGCTGGCGCGAGGATTGTCTATCGTGGTATACTCGAGCATCTGCTTGTCGCCGTCGCTGTTGCCAAAGGCAGCGATCGGACGGCGCCCAATGAATTCGTGAATGCCGACGGGCTTGCCAGCCTTATCGTCGACGAACAGGAAGTCCAGCGTCTTAACCAGCACCGGCCCGCTCGAACGGAGTTCGTACCTGGTGCGGGCAGCCGAGCCGACAACCTGCTCCGGAGGGATGTCGTAAACGCGGTCGCTCCACACCCGCATAAAGTCTGCGCCGCCGCCGGACACGATGAACGTCTTAAAGCCGTTCGCCCTCAGCAAGCGCAGCAGCTCCTGCATCGGCAGATAGGTGAGCTGGTCGTATGGCTTATTGTAGCGGGGGTGCCGGGCATGCGCGATCCAACGCTCCACCTGGATGTTGAACTCGTCCGTCGTCATCCCCGCATGGGTGAGCGCAACAATGCGCATCAGGCCGTCATGGTGCGGACCGGCGAGGAGCTTGGCGAAGTCGCCCTTCAGCGCGGCCTCCACCATCGCATCCTTGTGTAGCGCCGCGTTTCTCGCCGCCATCTCATGCAAAGTATCGAGGGCATAGGCAAGCTGGAACGGCACGGGGTCCTCCGGCCAGAGCGTGCCGTCATTGTCGAATACCGCGATGCGCTCGGGCGGCGGAACAAAGTCGGGCGATCCTTGCTTTGCCACGCGCTCCACGAATTCGATGATCGACCGCTTCGGCGTTCCGTCGTTCCAGGATGGCAGCGGATCGGCGCCCCCTTGCGCCAGTGACGGAGACGGTCGGAGCGCTGCAGCAATGACGGGAAAGGCCGCGGCGGCGGCAACAATGGCGCGGCGCCGGATGCCGCCGCCGGCACTGAGGAGAGATGGCATCGTCGATCCTTTCCCGAACGCAGTCATGCATTTCCGGATGCGACATGCGCCGAAAGTCCGGTCGCGCGTAGCGTCTGAGTATAGAAGCGCCGGCTTGCGCCATTCGTTGGCACAAGCCGGCGGAGCCGCAGCCGGCCGTCAGTTCCCGGTCGGCAGCGGAATGCTTACTCCTTCCTTTGCCAATTCATCCCGAACGAACTTAAAGCGCTGATACTCCGTCAGCGTGATCGGCCCGCTATAGCCCTCGCTCTGCAGTTTGCGCGGTGGGTATTTGACGTACGTCTTCATCAGGTCACTGACCGCCTTGTTGATCGTGACCAGGACCCAGGTGTGCTCGGTGTAGTTGTTCATGAATATGTCATAGCGTTCCTGGGGGTCCTGCCAGAGGTCGAACACCTGCGGCACGGTCGCGACGTATTCCTCCGGCCCCTTCCAGCCGAGGTTTGAATCCACGGCGAGACCCCCGGTCTTGGCACCGTCAGCGCCACGGAGATTGAACAGCGCCTTGTAGTTGCCGACCCGCACCGCACCCGGCGTCAGCTCGTCCTCGGTGAAGTAGAACCACGAATCTCTCGGCGACTTCCCGGTGCCAAACAGCACAGGCGTGATATCGTAGCTGTCGAAGATGATCGGCTTGCCCTCACGATCGTTTTCCGGAAGCTTCGCCCCGCCGAGTGCCGCGAATGTCGCCATGTAATCCAGGCCGCCCACGATCTCTGAGTTCCTGCTTCCGGCCTTGATGCCCGGCCCCCAGGCAATGGACGGAACCCGCGAACCGCCCTCGCGGTCCGTCCCCTTCGTGCCGCGGAACGGCGTATAGCCGGCATCCGGATACACGTCCTGCCAGGCTCCGTTGTCGGTCGTCCAGAAAACATAAGTGTTCTTGTCGAGCCCGAGTGCGCGGACCTTGTCCATGATGCGGCCGATGCGCGTGTCGTTCTCGACGATGGAATCGGCGTATTTGGATTTCGACATCGATTTGTGGATGAATTCGGGAGCGGGCAGGTTGGGCTGATGGACCTTCATGAAATTGATGCTCATAAAGAACGGCTGGCCCGACTTGCCGTTGCGGTCGAGATAGTCGAGCGCTGCCTTCTCGACATACTCGTCGAAGAACGGGATCCCGACGACGCCCTTGTCCGGCGTGTTGACGTATTCGCCGTTGATCTTGAACACCTCGCGCGGCGCCTCGCCGGCTTTGCCTTCCAGCGCGCCTTTGGTCACTCTCTGGAACATCTCCCGCAGCTTCGGGTCCATGTCCGGGAACCAGTTGGGATCGCCATAGGTGTAGGCGTTGAGGTGGTAGAGCCCGCAATACTTCATCTCGTCATAGCCCTGCGCGTTGGGCAGCGCATAATCCGCCTCGCCGAGATGCCACTTGCCGACGAAGAAGGTGTTGTAGCCCGCGGTCTTCAGTACGGACGCGGGCGTCCATTCGGCCGCCGGCAGGCCGCCGCCCTGGCCCTGGAAGGCGACCGTCGTCATGCCGCTGCGATTGGGAATGCGACCCGTCTGCATCGCGGCGCGACCGGGCGTGCAACTCGGCTGCGCATAGAAGGACGTGAACATCATGCCTTCCGCCGCCATGCGGTCGATGCTCGGCGTCGGCATGCCTCGGGCTTCGCCGCCCAGATAGACGCCGGCATCGCCATAGCCGAAATCATCGGACACGATCATGATGATGTTTGGCTTGTTGCCGCTCGCCGCCGTTACCGGCTGCGTGGGCTGGGCGTGGGCGTGCTCTGCGCATCCGCCGAGGAACTCAGGACGGTGGCTGCCGCCGCTGTCGTACCCAGCAGAACACCGCGGCGACCAAGGCCGCCCCCATTTCCGCCGGCACTATTCTGGCTCATGATGGATCCCCTTTCTCTCGTACGACGCAACGAAACCCGACATGGCTCGTCGACGTATCGACGGGCTCGGCATGGCGCGCCGCCGGCCGGTAGCGGCGACAGTAATTGGGCGCGCAAAGATGCGAACCACCCTTGATGACCTTGCGCGGAATTTTGATGTCGGGCAGCTGCGGATCGTAGCTTGCCGCCTCTTGCCCGCCGCGCGGATTGGCGGGAATGCAGCACGCCTTGGGGGCGTCGGCCGTGTGCTTCGCGGACCACCAATCCGTGGTCCACTCCCACACATTGCCGATCATGTCATGGATGCCGTAGCCGTTCGGCGGAAACGCCTTGACCGGCGAGGTGCGCCTGTAGCCGGGCCGCCTGTGGTGTGGGAAGTCGCCATGCCACGTGTTGGCCATCGCGCGTTTGCCTGGCATGAACTCGTCGCCCCAGGCGAACTCGGCGCCGTCAAGGCCACCGCGGGCGGCGAATTCCCATTCGGCTTCGGTCGGCAATTCCTTGCCGGCCCAAGCGGCATAGGCTAGCGCGTCGCCGAATGTCACATGGACCACGGGGTGGTGGTCGAGCCCCTTGATGCCGCTGCCGGGACCGTAGGGCTGGCGCCAGTTCGCCCCTTCAAGCAGGCTCCACCACTGGCTCCAGTCGCTCAGATCGACCGGTTGCTTGGGCGGCATGAAAACCAGCGAGCCCGCGAAGATCAGATGCGGCAGCGAACCGGGATAATCCTTCGGATCGGGGACCGTCTCGGCGAAGGTGACATGGCCGGTGGCGCGGACAAACTCGGCGAATTGCCGGTTCGTTACGGGCGTCGCGTCGATCCAGAAGCCGTCGACCGACACGAGGTGCGACGGCGCCTCTTCCGGATAGTGCCTGTCGGAGCCCATGCGGAATGTCCCACCGGGCACATGGACCATCCCGTAATGCGAAGCAGTTTCAGTCGAAGCCGCCCTGCCAGATTCCATCACCGCCTCGCGCCGTCATGTGCCTGCGGCCGTGACTGTCGTGCCGCCTCGCCCGGCGATGCGGTCCGCCGATTCCCTGCCGGCATTCTCGTGCATGAACCCATCCGCTGCACTCCGTCAGAATATGATCGCGGCTTGTGCGCGAAGGGTCCAGGTCGCACCGTATCGCGGTCGCACCGGATCGTAATACGCCCCGACCAGCAGGTTGACAGGGAGATTGTTGCTAATCTTGATCAGTCTGCCTCCTTGCAGACCGACGGGCACTGTCCATTTCGCGCCTGGCGCACTGAAATTGGCGGTGATCACGGGCACGCTGCCGACGAACCATCCGCCGTTGAAGTTGTAGTTGAAGAAGGGGTTCAGCGTGAACAGACTGTAGCGCGTTCCGGCGGGACCCGACGAACCGCCCAGTGAGAAGGCGTTATTGACAAGCACTCCGGCGACGATCGGACCAGCCGTCTTGACGATGACCGCCGCCGGACCAAGCCCCCAGACATTCGATCCCAACGACCGGTCCGTTGCCGTTGGCACCTCGATAATCGGCCCCACTCCCCAAACCCAACCGTTCGTCGGCACGCTCGGCGATAGAAACGCGCTGAACGAGGTCGGCCCAAGTCCGAACGGAACACTCCGGCCAGGTTCGTTCGACGGGCTCCACACCAGGGGCAGAACCGTCCGCGTGATGATGTTCCAGGTCTCGTTCACATGAACCGGGATGACAGGCTGAATGTTGAGGACGTTCTGCGTGCCCCCGTGCGGCCCGACGCTCAGGTTGACGTTGTTCTGAAACGGCACGCTGATGAGGTCGCCCACCGGGTTCTGCAGCTTCTTTGCAAGGTCGGAATCGGTGGTCTGAGCGGATTGTTGCGACGATGCGCCGCTCATCACTTGCTGACACTCCGCTTTTTTCGGTATCCGCAAGCGATGCCGACTAGCAGGAGCACCATCACCAGCACGGCGCGATTCAAAGGCCCGAACAGCGGGTCATCGTTCATTCCGGGTGGAACGCACCTGCCATTCGCGCATCCTTATCAAACACGGCTGGACTTGCCACCCAAATCGAGAGCGCGCTACGATCACGGTTGCGTGCGTACTGCTGCTGGTTGCTGCGTCGATGGTGGCTCGTCGGTGGTGTCTTGTTAGCAGTGTCACGGTTCAGCGGTCGAACATCGCCCATGCAGATCTTCGGCGCGACTAGCCAAACCGGAACTTTTTCGAGGAAGGGGCGCCACAGGTGACACTGCTCGCGGCTGTCGCCGACAGGAGCATTCTTGCATTCGGTCTTATCTTGCTGGTCGCCCAACTGGTCGCGCACGCGGCAGGCTATTGGATCGGCAGGCGGCGAAGGACCCCGCCATGGCCGGCGAGAACGTGGGCGTCGTTGTCGGCGCCATGCTGGGGCTGCTCGCCTTCGTTCTCGCGCTGACGCTGTCCTTCGCCAACGCGCGATTTTCCGAACGCCGTTCCGGCACGCTGGCCGAGGCCAACGCCATCGGCACGGCATGGCTGCGCGCCGAAGCGATTGATCACCCGCGCGGCAAGGAGATCGCAAGCCTGCTTGAACAATACACGCAGGTTCGCCGGGATTTCGTGGCCGCCGGGCGGGACCGTGACCGAGCGAAAGAACTCAACCAGAAGACCAGCAATCTACAGTCGAGTATATGGGGTCACATGATGGCCATCGTGCGCGATCGGCCGGACACCGTCTCGACGTCGCTCATGGCCGCACTCAACGAGGTGTTCGACACGGGTGCGGCGGAACGTCTTGCCTTCGATCTGCGGCTTCCGCCTCAAGTTTTCTGGCTACTCGTTGGAATGGCCTTACTGAGCATGGCCGCGCTCGGCTACCAATTTGGCCTCAAAGGCAGTCCGTCGCGGATTCTCTGTTGTTGCTGACGGTGGTGTGGACGACCGTCATCGTGGACATTCTTGACCTGGCCTCTCCCCAGCTCGGTACGTTCCGCACCGCCACCGCGCCATATGACTGGACGCTGCAAAGCTTCAAGAATGGTGTATCGATTCCGCCGATGCCGAAATGAGGGCTGCGGTCTCCGTGTGACCATGTTGTGCAACGGCCTGCTGCAAAAGCCCCACGTTCCTTCCCCCTCTCCCTCAGGGAGAGGGCCGGGGGTAAGGCTCGCGGCCCGCACAATCCCGCCCCTTGACAAACCGCGTCTCATAGGACTATAGTCTTAGTCTTGCTCCCCACCCCCTCCCCGGACCTGGCCTCCCACTGCACAGGGATCATCACCTGGCTCTGCGCCGCCATCGCAACCCGGGCGGCGCGATCGGGCGCCACGCAGCCGTTGCTGGTCCGGCTCTGGGGCACGCTGCGGCGCCGGGCCGCCCGGCTCGAAACGCTGATCGCCCGCTTCCGCGCCGGACAGCTCCCCGCCCCGCCTCCGGCCTCGCGGCGGGCGCGGCCGGCACGCCTCTCGCGGGCCACGCCGCCTCTGCCGCGTGGTTTCGCCTGGCTGGTCCGCGCCGCGCCAGAGACGGCGGTCTATGGCAGCCAGCTCCAGGCGCTGCTCGAAGGCCCGGAGCTGAAAGCCCTGCTCGCCGCGGCCCCGCAGGCGGGGCGCCTGCTCCGCCCGCTCTGCCGGATGCTGGGGGTCCGCCCCGGCCCGGAGCTGGCCCTGCGGCGGCACCCGAAACCTCCCGTCCGGCCCAAACCCGCCCGCCCCAAACGCCCGCCGAAGCCGCTGCGAACTCGGCTCCTTCCTCCTGCCGCCCGGCGCGCCGCGAAACACCGCTTCCCCGCCGCTCACGCCATCTGCGGCTCCGCCGCCAGCGCGCGCAAGCTCCTCGGCGCTGAGCGTCTCGCGTTCCAGCAGCGTGCGCGCCGTGCGCTCCAGCAATTCGCGCCGCTCGCGCAGCTTCATCACCGCACGATCAAGCGCGTGGCGCACGATGCCGCGCACCAGCTCGTCGATCACCTGCGCCGTCGCCTCGCTGGTATCGGGCCGCCCTGGATCGGGCATCATCGGCGCCGGGCCGCCCAGAAAACTGCGCGGCTCCTTCTCGAACGCCGCCGGGCCGAAACTGTCGACCATGCCGAACCGCGCCACCATCGCGCGGGCCATGTCGGTGGCGCGCTGCAGATCGTCGGCCGCACCCGTGGTCTCGGTATCGAACACCAGCATCTCCGCGGCACGCCCGCCCAGCAGCACCGCCATCCGGTTCTCCAGCTCCTCGCGCGTCATCAGATAGCGGTCCTCGGTCGGGCGCTGGATCGTGTAGCCCAGCGCCCCCACGCCGCGCGGGATGATCGACACCTTGTGCACCGGATCGGTGCCGGGCAGCGACATCGCCACCAGCGCGTGGCCCATCTCGTGAAACGCCACCATCTCGCGCTCGCGCGGCTGCAACACGCGCGAGCGGCGGGCGAGGCCCGCGATGCTGCGCTCGATCGCCTCGTTGATGTCGTTCATATCGACCTCGGCGGCGTGCCGCCGTGTCGCCAGCAGCGCCGCCTCGTTGACCAGATTGGCGAGGTCGGCACCCGTCAGCCCCGGCGTCAGCTCGGCGATGCGGTCGGCATCCACGCCCGGCGCCAGCCGCACCTTCTTCAGATGCAGCGCCAGGATGGCGCGCCGCGCGGCGCGGTCCGGGCGATCGACCAGCACCTGCCGGTCGAACCGGCCGGCGCGCAGCAGCGCCGGATCGAGGATTTCCGGCCGGTTGGTGGCCGCCAGCAGCACCACGCCCACGCGCGGATCGAACCCGTCCAGCTCGACCAGCAACTGGTTCAGCGTCTGCTCCTTCTCGTCGTGGCCGCCGATGCCGGGATAGGCGCCGCGCGCCCGGCCCATCGCGTCCAGCTCGTCGATGAACACGATGGCCGGCGCCCGCTCGGTCGCCTGGTGGAACAAATCGCGCACCCGCGCCGCGCCCACGCCCACGAACATCTCGACGAACTCGGAGCCGGAGATGGAGAAGAACGGCACCGCCCGCCTCGCCCGCGACCGCACGCGCCAGCAGCGTCTTGCCGGTGCCGGGCGGGCCCACCAGCAGCACGCCCTTCGGCACATGCGCGCCGAGCCTGCCGTAGCCCTTCGGGTCCTTCAGGAACTGCACGATCTCCTGCAGTTCCTCCTTGGCCTCGTCGGCCCCGGCCACGTCGGCGAAGGTGGTCTTGGTGTCCGTCTCGACGAAGATCTTCGCGCGCGAGCGGCCGATCGACATCAGCCCGCCGCCCGCCCCGAAGCCCTGGGCGTAGCGGCGGAACACGAACATCCAGAAGAAGCCGAAGATGCCGAGCGGGATCAGCCAGGACAGCAGGGTGCTCCAGAACGTGTTGGGCACCTCGCCGGTGTATTCGACGCCAGCCGCCTGCAATTCCTTCTGGATGTACTCCGGCACGGCGATGGCCGAGACATAGGTCTTCCCGTTCGGCAGCTTCTGGTTCAGCTGCGCCAGCAGATGCTGGTCCTCGACCTGCACCGCCTTCAGCTTGTGGTCGTGCAGCATCGTCAGGAACTGGCTGTACGGCACGGATTGGACGGTCTGGCGGCGCGCCAGCCATCCCTGGAACAGCATCAGCGCGCCGAACACCACGAACCAGTACCAGAGATGCGCCCGCCGCTCCGGCGGCGAGGGTTTCTGACCTTGCGGCCGACGCAGCCCGCGCCGTTGCGGATGGCCGGTGATCCAGACGCGCAGGCGCGACCAGAGCCCCTCCGGCCCAGCCCGCCGCCGCCGGGCGCCGGGTGCCCCTTCGCGCGGATAGCTGCCGGCTGGAACATCGCTCATGCTGGCCGCTCCTCCTCGCCCCGTTCCTCGCCCAGTCCGCTTAACGCGATAGGGCGCCCCGCGGCAGCACGACCCGCTCCGGGTTCCGCCGAACCGCTACCAGCCGCCGACGCGCGGCCAGACCGCCACCACCTCGTCGCCGCCATCCACCACGAAGTAGCGATCGTGCGCCGCGGCCGCGAGGGCCGCCCGCCTCGGCAGCACACGCAATCCGTCCCCCGGATCCGGCAGGCGCTGCCCCGGCAGACTCTCGACCGCGACCAGCGACTGCTCCAGCCAGAGGGGCCGCACCACAGCGCCGCCGAACGAGGCCTCTCCCGCCCCGTCCAGCAACTCCCCCGGCGCGCCGCCCAGTGCCACGGCCCCTGCGTCCAACCGCAGCCCGGCCGGCCCCCGTCCCGTGATCCTGGCCAGGATGGTCAACGCCCCACCGTCGAACATGCCCGACCCGGCCTGCATCTCGGTGACACAGGACGGCACCGAGCCGGGTGCGATGCCGGTCACAGCGTCGGTCGAGACGAGGCGGATCGCGTGACCGAGCCCGGCCAGTCGTTCGGCGGCGAGCTTCAGCGCGCCCAGCCCCGCCGCCCCGCCGGGACCGGGTGTCGCGGCCGGCGGCTCCTGCGCCATCAGCCCGGCGAGTCCCGTCCCCAGATGCGAGGCCACGATCGGCAGTTCCGGATCGGCCGCCCCCAGCCCGCCGCCGGCGCCGCGGGCCTCGACGCGGATCAGCGCCCGCAAGCCCGCCGGATGCGCGGCAATGGCCCGCGCGATCCCGGCGTCGTCGGTCGCCGCCAGCACCGAGGCACCCGCCGCGCACAGCTTGGCCAGCTGGTCCAGCCCGGCCCGCGTGATGCAGGTCGCGTACAGGATGTCGTCCACGTCGAAGGCCGCGAAATACTCGGCGTCGGCCAGGGTGGAGACGGCGATGCCGGGTGTCGCGGCACCGGCGTCGCGCACGATGCCGAACGCAAGGCGCGCGATGTCGATCGACCGGGCCGCCTGCAAATCCACCCGCAGCGCCAGCCCCAGGGCCGAGGCCGTCGCCTGCAAACGCTCCAGATTGCCGCGCAGCGCCGTGCGGTCCAGCACCAGGCAGGGGGTCGGCAGATCGGCCAGCCTCATTGCTCCAGCCTCATGCCGCGGCATGGCAAACCGCGCGCCGCAGCGCAAGCGGTGGCCGCCATCCCTGGACGGACACGGCCGGATCGCCGACAAGCCGCGCTCATGCACATCCACCACCACTGGCACGGCCTGCCGGACAGTGCGCGCGGTGCCACCGTGGCGCTCGGCAATTTCGACGGCGTGCATCTCGGCCACGCGCAGGTGCTGCGCGCCGCGCACGCTGCCCGGCCGGACACGTCCCTCGCGGTGCTGACCTTCGAGCCGCACCCGCGCGAGGTGTTCCGCCCGGACGACCCGCCCTTCCGCCTGACTCTGCCGCCGGCACGGGCGCGGCTGCTGGAATCGCACGGCGTGCGGATCGAATACGAATTGCCGTTCGACCATGCCTTCAGCCTGATGACGGCGGAGAGCTTCGTGGCCGAGGTGCTGCACGCGGGCCTCGACGCGCGGCACCTGGTCTGCGGCCCGGATTTCGCTTTCGGCCATCGGCGCGGCGGCAACGTGGCTTTCCTCGCCCAGCGCTGCGAGGCGCTGGGCATCGGCCTCACCGTGGTCACCCCGCTCGCCGACGCGGCCGGGCCGATCTCCTCCTCGCGCATCCGCCGCGCGCTTCAGGACGGCTATCCCGACCGCGCCGCCGCCATGCTGGGGCGAAGCTGGGCGATCGAGGGCATTGTGGCACGCGGCGATCAGCGGGGCCGCACGCTCGGCTTTCCCACCGCCAATGTCCCGCTCGGCCGCCAGCTCGAGCCGGCGCGCGGCGTCTATGCGACGCGGGTGCGCACCCCGGACGGCGTGCTCCGCGCGGGGGTTGCCAATATCGGCCGCCGCCCGACCTTGGGTGGCGACCCGGAGAGCCGGCTGGAGGTGCATCTCTTCGACTTCGACGCCGACCTCTATGGCGCAGATCTGTCGGTGAGCCTCGAGCATTTCCTGCGCCCCGAGCAGCGTTTCCCGGGCCTCGACGCGCTGCGGGCGCAGATCGGGGCGGATGCCGTGCAGGCGCGGGCCTTGCTCGCTGCCGCCGGCTCGGCATAGGTGCGCGCATGAGCGAGACACAAGACTACCGCGACACCGTCTTTCTGCCCTCCACCTCCTTCCCCATGCGCGGCGACCTGCCGAAGCGCGAGCCGCTGATGCTGCAGCGCTGGGCCGACATGGACCTGGCTGGCCGGCTGCGCGAGGCCGGGCGCGGCAAGCCGGTGTTCGTGCTGCATGACGGGCCGATCTATTCCAACGGCAACCTGCATATCGGCCATGCCCTGAACCGCATCCTGAAGGACGTGGTGGCGCGGGCGCATCGCATGGCCGGCTATGACTGCACCTTCATCCCCGGCTGGGACTGCCACGGCCTGCCGATCGAATGGAGGGTCGAGGAGGAATACCGCAAATCCGGCCGCGACAAGGACGCTGTGCCGGTCCTGCAACTCCGCGACGAGTGCCGCCGCTATTCGGCGCACTGGATGGCCGAGCAGGCGCGCGAGTTCTACCGGCTCGGCGTGCAGGGCGAGTGGGACGACCGCTATTCGACGATGGATTTTTCGTCCGAGGCGGCGATCGCCGAGGAGATCGGCAAGTTCCTGCTGAACGGCGCGCTGTATCGCGGCCTGCGCTCGGTGATGTGGAGCCCGGTCGAGAAGACCGCGCTGGCCGAGGCCGAGGTGGAGTACCACGACCACACCAGCACCACCGTCTTCGTCCGCTTTCCGCTGGACAGCGCACCGGGCGACCTGGCCGGCGCCAGCGCCGTGATCTGGACCACGACACCCTGGAGCCTGCCCGCCAACCGCGCCATCGCCTATGGCCCGGACATGGACTACGCCCTGGTGCGCGTGGACAGCGCCGCCGAAGGATCGCGCGCGCGGCCGGGCGAGCGGATGCTGGTGGCCCTCGCGCTGCTGCCGCAGTTTTGCGTCGAGGCCGGGATCGAGACGCATCACGTGCTGCGGGTGCTGCCGGGCGCGGACCTCGCGGGCCTGGCGGCAGCGCACCCGCTGCGCGGGCGCGGCTACGATGTCGCGGTGCCGCTGCTGCCGGCCCACTTCGTCACCACCGATCAGGGGACCGGCCTGGTCCATATCGCACCCAGCCACGGCGAGGACGATTTCGCGCTCGGCCGCGCACATGGGCTGGAGGTCGCGGATACCGTCGCCGATGACGGGCGCTTCAATGCCTGGGTGCCGCTGTTCGCGGGCGTGCACGTGTTCAAGGCAGCCGACCCGATCTGCGCCGCGCTGGACGCGGCCGGCGCGCTGGTGGCGCGCGGCAGGCTGGTTCACTCGTATCCGCATTCCTGGCGCAGCAAGGCGCCGCTGATCTTCCGCGCGACCCCGCAATGGTTCATCCGCCTGGACGGACCCGAGGCGATCCGCGCCCGCGCCCTCGACGCCATCGCCCAGACCGATTTCGTCCCCGAGAAGGGCCGCACCCGGCTGGCCAGCATGGTCGCGAGCCGCCCCGATTGGTGCGTCAGCCGCCAGCGCGCCTGGGGCGTGCCGATCGCCGTGTTCGTCGAGCGCGCCACCGGCGAGCCGCTGCGCGACCCCGAGGTGATGACCCGAATCGTCGAGGCGTTTCGCGAGGAAGGAGCGGATGCCTGGTACGCCTCGCCGCCCGAGCGCTTTCTTGGCCCAGGCCGCGATCCGCAGGACTTCGAGCAGGTGCGCGACATCGTCGATGTGTGGTTCGAGAGCGGCTCGACGCACGGCTTCGCGATGGAGGCGCGCGGCATTCCCTGGCCCGCCGACCTGTATCTGGAGGGCAGCGACCAGCATCGCGGCTGGTTCCAGTCGAGCCTGCTGGAAGCGGTCGGCACGCGCGGTGCCGCACCGTTCAAGGCGGTGCTGACGCACGGCTTCACGCTCGACGAGCAGGGCCGCAAGATGAGCAAGTCGGCCGGCAACGGCGTCGAGCCGCAGCAGGTGCTGGCGCAGTATGGCGCCGACATCCTGCGGCTGTGGGTGATGAACACCGACATCACCGAGGACCAGCGCATCGGCCCCGAGGTGCTGAAGCAGACGGCCGAGCTGTACCGCCGCCTGCGCAACACGCTGCGCTGGCTGCTGGGCTCGCTTGCCGGCTTCACCCCGGCCGAGACGGTGCCGCTGGCCGAGATGCCGGAGCTGGAACGCTGGGTGCTGCACCGCCTCTCGGGCCTGGACGCGCTGCTGCGCCGGGCGGTCGCGACGCATGACTGGGCCGGTGTGTATCCGGCGATCCACGCCTTCTGCGCCGCCGATCTCTCGGCGTTCTATTTCGACGTGCGCAAGGACGCGCTGTATTGCGACCGCCCGGACAGCCTGACGCGCCGCGCCGCGCGCACCGTGCTCGACCATCTGCATCGCTGCCTCGCGACCTGGCTGGCGCCGGTGCTGCCGTTCACCGCCGAGGAGGCCTGGGTGGCGCGGTTCGGCGAGGCCGCCAGCGTGCATCTGGCGGAGTTCCCCGAGGTTCCGGCGGCGTGGCAGGACGAGGCGCTGGCGCTGCGGTGGGAGGCGATCCGGCGAGTTGCGCGGCGCACATAAATCAGTCTGCGGAATTGGCTAGGCGGGACGAAGGCCTCGGGTCGTCGCTGGAGATGGAGGCGCAACTCCCGACTGGCTCGCAGAGGACGGACTGCTTGACGAGGGGGAGTGGGCGGAGCTTGCACTCGTCTCCGAAGGTTCGGTTCTCGGTCACGCGCCTCCAGCTCGGGAACGGTGGTCGTCGGCAAAGCCCGCGGCCACAAATGCGCCCGCTGCTGGAGGGTGCTTGAGGAAGTCGGCGCGGTGCGAGCGCATCCGACGCTGTGCCTGCGCTGCGCCGATGCGGTCGAGTCGGGCTGGTGGCGCGGGCGGCGTGAGGCACCCTCACCCCGGCCCTCTCCCTGAGGGAGAGGGAGCAGGACGTCCCCCTCTCCCTCAGGGAGAGGGCCGGGGTGAGGTGCGAGCGGGCCTGATGACCCGCCCCGCCCTCACCCGCGCCGGCATCCTCGCCGCCGTGCTGGTGCTCGCCGCCGACCAGGCCAGCAAGGCCTGGGTGCTGCACGGCCTGCGCCTGCCCGAACTGGGCTCGGTCGCGCTGCTGCCGGTGCTGAACCTGACGATGGTGTGGAATCGCGGCGTGACCTTCGGCCTGCTCGGCGGCTTCGGCACGTCGGGGCATGTGGTGCTGGCGCTGGTGGCGCTCGCGGTGGTGGCGGCGCTGGCGGTGTGGTTGCGCCGCGCCGAGCGGCTGAGCGTGGCGCTGGCGCTGGGCGCCATCGCCGGCGGCGCGGTGGGCAATGTCGCCGACCGCATCCGCTATGGCGCCGTGGTGGATTTCATCCATGCGCACGCCTTCGGCTGGTCCTGGTACGTGTTCAACCTCGCCGACGCCGCGATCGTCTGCGGGGTCGCGGCCCTGGTCATCGACGGGCTGCTGCCGCACCATGCCGACCAGCGCCCGCTTGCCCACGTCCCCGGGGCGGCGGTAATCCTGGGCGATGATGCATCAGAGTCCTGTTCTTGCTGCCCGTGCTGACCTTGGGCCTGTCCGCCTGCAACGGCGACGACCTGTCGCGCACCTTCGGCATCACCCGCGACACGCCGGACGAGTTCACCGTCACCACCCGCGCGCCCCTGTCGATGCCGCCCGATTTCGCGCTGCGCCCGCCCCGTCCCGGCGAGCCCCGGCCGCAGGAGGAAACCGCGCCGGACGCCGCCGAGGCGGCGCTGGTGCCGCAATCGGCGCTCGCCGACGCGCAACAGGGCGACACCAGCGCCGGGCAGCAGGCGCTGGTCGCCGCCGCCGGCCCGCCCGCGCCCGCTGATATCCGCCAGAAGATCGCGCAGGATGCCTCGCTCGATCAGCCGAGCGAGAGCCTGACCGATCGGCTGATGTTCTGGCGCAAGCCACCGCTGCCAGGCATCGTGGTCGATCCCACGAAGGAAGCGCAGCGCCTGCGCGAGAACGCGGCGCTCGGCCAGAGCGTCCAGACCGGCGACACGCCGATCATCCAGCGGCAGCCGCAGAATACCGGCCTGCTGAACGGCTTGTTCTGAACCGCCCCGTGCGACGCGCGCAACCGTGACCTGCCGCGCCGCTTCGTGAAGCCCGGCGCGAACGCTGCCGGGCCGCGCCTGTTGTGCGTGCTCCCAACCGAGGAGGCCCATGAGACATTTGCTGACCGCGACCGGCCGTCGCGGCGCTGGCGGCAGCGCCGGCCGCTGGGCGCAGCCGCGCCGAAACATCTGAGCAGCGCCGACCAGCAATTCCTGACCAAAGCCGTGCAGGGCAACGCCGCCGAGGCCTCGCTCGGCGAGGTCGCGGCGCAGAAGGCCACCTGCCGGCGGTGCAGGAGTTCGGCCGCTGGATGCATACCGACCATACGCTGGCCAACAATCAGTTGGTGGCCGCGCAGGCCATGCACATCAGCCCCCCGACCCAGCCCAACGCCGAGCAGCAATCCGAGGCGCAGTCGCTGCAGCAGGTCAGCGGCAGCCAGTTCGACCAGCAATACATCCAGCACATGGTCCAGGATCATCGAAGGATCTGCAGGAGTACCAGACCGAGGCCAGCAACGGCCAGAACCGCCTCGTCAAGGGCTACGCGCAGGACATGATCCCGGTGATCCAGGCGCATCTGAACGAGGCGCAGCATACTGGCCTCGAGACGCTCGCAAGCGAGACGCCGGTCTCCGGCAGCACCGGCAACGCCGTGCCTCCCGCCAAGTCAGCACGAGGCCGAACGGGACGGCCGAAAAGGAGTGGCCGAGCGGCGCCGCGCCGGGGCAGAAGGAACCCTCCCGGCAGGAGGCTCCGCGTGTCCGACCCGTCCCCGTTCGATCCGCACCTGCGCGACGCCGCCTGGACGAGCATTGCAGCCCTGGCGGCGGCCCCCGATGCCGCCGCGCATCCGGCCCTTGTTCGCAGGCCGATCCGGCACGCGCCGCGCATTACACGCCCGGCTGGACGATCTGACGCTGGACGTCTCGAAAAGCTCGGTCTCCGACGCCGGTGCTGCAGACGCGCTCCCGGAGCTGCTGCGAGTGTCCGGCTTCGAGGGCTTCCGCCGTCGCCTGTTCGCGGGCGAGGTGGTGAACCCGACCGAGGGCCGCGCGGCCATGCACATGGCGCTGCGCGCGCCGCGCGACGCGGGGATGCGCGCGGCACTGCCCGGCGGCGTCGACGACGCGGCCGCCATCGTCGCCGGCGAACTGGCGCATATGCGCGACTTCGTCAGCGCCGTGCATGACGGCACGATGCAAGGGCGCGACCGGCCACACCTTCGACACGGTGCTGAACATCGGCATCGGCGGCTCGGATCTCGGCCCGCGCATGGCCTGTGACGTGCTGACGCTGGTGGGCGGCGGCGAGATGCGCGCGCGTTTCCTGTCCAATGTTGATGGCCATGCCTTCGCCGCCCTGGCGCGCGAGCATGGACCCGGCGCGCACGCTGGTCCTGGTGGCGTCCAAGACCTTCACCACGCTCGAGACGCTGACCAACGCGCACGCGGCGCGCGCCTGGATCGCCGGCGCGCTGGGCGAGGCGGCGGTGGGCCGCGCATTTCGCCGCACTCTCCACCAACCGCCGCGCGGTCGAAGCCTTCGGCATCCCGGCCGACCGCATGTTCGGCTTCCGCGACTGGGTGGGCGGGCGCTATTCGCTGTGGTCGGCGATCGGCCTGTCGATCGCGCTGGCCGCCGGCTGGCCCAACTTCCAGGCGATGCTGGACGGCGGGCGCGCGATGGACCAGCATTTCCGCACCGCGCCGCCGCGCCAGAACCTGCCGGTCCTGCTGGCGCTGACCGGCATCTGGCACATCGACGGGCTGGGCCTGCGCACCCATTGCGTGCTCGCCTATGACGAGCGGCTGCGGCGCTTCCCCGCCTACCTCCAGCAGCTGGAGATGGAGAGCAACGGCAAGTCCACGCTGCTGGACGGCGACGCCGTCGCCGCGCCCGACCTGCCCCGTGGTGTTCGGCGAGCCGGGCACCGACGCGCAGCACAGCTTCATGCAGCTGGTGCATCAGGGCACGCAGTCGGTGCCGGTGGATTTCCTGCTGGCCGCCATCCCCGACCACGACCGGCCGGAGGCGCACCGCATCCTGGCCGCCAACGCCTTCGCCCAGGCCGAGGCGCTGCTGCGCGGCAAGACGCGCGCCGAGGTCGAGGCGGAGATGCGCAAGAAGGGCGTGGCCGAGGCCGAGATCGCCCGCGTGGCGCCGCATCGCGTGTTCTCCGGCAACCGGCCCGAGCAACACCATCCTGTTCCGCCGGCTGGACGCCTTCACCCTCGGGCGGCTGATCGCGCTGTATGAGCACAAGGTGGCGACGCAGGGCTGGCTGTGGGGCATCGACAGCTTCGACCAATGGGGGGTGGAGCTGGGCAAGGTGCTGGCCGGCGGCATCATCCCCGACCTGGAGCCGGGGATGCACGCCGATCCGGGGACGCATGACGGCTCCACCGCCGGGCTGATCGAGCGGTTCCATGCTCTGCGGGCGGACGGGACCGGCGACGCCGCTGTAGCTGAGCGCGTGGCCGCTCACCCCGGCCCTCTCCCAAAGGGAGAGGGCGACAACTTTCCCTCTCCCTCATGGGAGAGGGCCGGGGTGAGGGTGTGCGCCGCGCATCCGCCTGCTGCCCGAGGCCACGGTCAACCGCATCGCCGCCGGCGAGGTGATCGAGCGGCCGGCGGCGGCGGTGCGCGAGCTGGTCGAGAACGCGCTGGACGCCGGCGCCACGCGCATCTCCGTGCGGCTCGCAGGCGGCGGCGTCGAGCGGATCGAGGTCGCCGATGACGGCTGCGGCATGGACGCGGACGAGCTGGCGCTGTGCGTGCAGCGGCACGCCACCAGCAAGCTCGCCGGACGACGATCTGGCGCGCATCACCACGCTCGGCTTCCGCGGCGAGGCGCTGCCCAGCATCGGCGCGGCGGCACGGCTGGCCATCATCACCGCGCCGGCCCGACGCCGCCGCACGCCTGGCGGCTCGCGGTCGAGGGCGGCGTCGGTCGGCGCGGTCGCGCCCGCGGCCGGGCCGGTCGGCACCAGCGTCATCGCCGGCGACCTGTTCTTCGCCACGCCGGCGCGGCGCAAGTTCCTGAAATCGGCCCGCGTCGAGGCGGAGGCCAGCGAGGCGGCGGTGCGCCGGCTGGCGCTCGCGGCACCCGGCGTCGCGTTCCGGCTGGAGAGCGACGGGCGGGTGCTGTTCGACCTGCCAGCGCAGGATCGCGCGGCGCGGGTCGCCTCGCTGCTGGGTCCGGAGGCAGCCTCCGTGCTGCTGGCGGTCGACGGGCGAGCGCGGCGGCGCGCTGCTGTCCGGCTTCGCCTGCGCGCCGACGCTGACCCGCGCCACGGCGGCGGCGCAGGCGCTGGTCGTCAATGGCCGTCCGGTCGCCGACCCGGTGCTGCGCACCGCGGTCCGCGTGGCGTATCGCGACGTGACCGCGCCCGGCCGGCACCCGGTCGTGGCGCTGTTCCTCGACCTGCCGCCCGACGCGCTCGACGTGAACGTGCATCCGGCCAAGGCCGAGGTACGCTTCCGCGATCCCGGAGAACGTGCGCGCCCTGGTGATCGGCGCGCTTGCGACGGGCGCTGGCGGGCGGCGCGGCGGCCGCTCCGCCGCCGCGTTTCACCGCGCGGCCGCGGCTTGCGCCTCGCGCCCCGCACCGCGTACCGCGATGCCGGGTTTCGCCGAGGTCGTCGCTGCCCTTCGCCCCGTCCGGCGCGGACGCTGCCGCCGCCGCCGCCGCCGGACGCCGCGCATCCGCTTGGCGCGCCGGTGGCGCAGGTGCTGGACACCTACATCATCGCGGTCGCCGCCGACGGCAGCCTGGTGCTGGTCGACCAGCACGCGGCGCATGAGCGGCTGACGCATGAGGCGCTGCGCGACGCCATGCTGGCCGGCGGCGTGCGCGCGCAGCCGCTGCTGCTGCCCTCGGTGGTCGATCTGCCGGCCGCCGATGCGGCGCGGCTGGTGGCGCGGGCGGCGGAGTTCGCGCGCCTGGGATTGGAGCTGGAGGCGTTCGGCCCGGGTGCCGTGCTGGTGCGCGCCCTGCCCGCCCCGCTCGGCCCCGCCGACCCGGCGCCGCTGCTGCGCGACCTGGCGGACGAGCTGGCCGAACTCGACGAGGCCTGGCGCTGGCGGCTCGGCTCGATGCGGTGATCGCCCGCATGGCCTGCCACGGCAGCATCCGCGCCGGACGCCGGCTCGGTCAGGCGGAAATGGCGGCGCTGCTGCGGCAGATGGAGGCGACGCCGCGCGCGGCGACATGCAGCCACGGGCGGCCGACCTTCCTGAAGCTGAGCCGGGCGGAGATCGAGCGGCTGTTCGGGCGGCGGTAGGAAGTGCCAAGCCTGCTTGGCAGTCGCCTTGCGGCTGGCCCTGCCAGCCCCCACATGACCGGCGTTGCCTCTTGTTGAGCCAAGCCGGTCCCTCGTTTCGCCTTCGGCGTCGAACTCGGTTCCCGTAAATTCATCAAGGCCAGACCCACGGCGCGATCGCGACGGCGGACATGCACACTCCAGCAAAGCCTCGGAGTGACAATGCGGGCGGCCAGCGCCGCGCGCACCCATAGGATTCAAGCTTCAATGACGACACGACAGACCCTGCCCGACGATGCAGGACACCCAAGGACCAGCGAAAAGGTGGCGGATGCCCAATGGCGGCTCCGCACGCAGCCGGCCGGGCAGGCCGCAAACTCACGGATGGCGCCCATTTCGATCCTCTCCGTGGCGGAAGCCCGCCGGATCGTCATGCGGATCGTCGGCTGACGCCCGCGTTCGCGATTTCCAATCCTCCTTCCCCGCATCGATCATGTCCCAGCCCGATGCCGCCGTCCCGCCCATCCCGTCCACCGCCGCGTGGCGGGCAATGGTCGCGCCGTACCTGAAGCCGGATGCGCGGCGCGCGCTGATCCAGTTGTCGAACACCGGATTGCCGTTCCTGGCCGTGATGGCGGGCATGCTGGTGGCGCTCGACCACGGCATTCTCGCGGGCCTGCTGCTGTTCCCCGTGGGTGCCGTGCTGCTGGTGCGGCTGTTCATGGTGCAGCATGATTGCGGGCACGGCTCGTTCTTCGCGTCACGCTGGGCCAACGACCTGCTCGGCTGGGTGCTGGGCGTTCTGACGCTCACGCCCTACACCGTCTGGCGCGGCAATCACGCCATCCACCACGCCGGCACGGGCAATCTGGATCGCCGCGGCATCGGCGACGTGATGACGCTGACCGTGGCCGAATACCTCGCGCGTCCCGCGTGGCGGCGGCTGAGCTACCGGCTCTACCGCCACCCGGCGGTGATGTTCGGCCTCGGACCCGTCTGGCTGTTCCTCATTCGCCCGCGCATTCCGACCGGCAGCCCGTGGCGAAGCTGGCGGGACTGGCTCAGCATCCTCGGCACCGACGCGGCACTGGCGGCCGTCCTCGGGGCTTTGGTGCTGACGCTGGGGCCGGCGCCGGTGCTGTTCGGCTGGCTGCCGATGATGCTGCTGGCCGCCACGATCGGCGTCTGGCTGTTCTACGTCCAGCACCAGTTCGAGGATGCGTATTGGGAACCGCGCCCGCGCTGGGATTTCCGCGCTGCCGCGCTCGCCGGCGCCTCGTTCTACGACCTGCCGGCGGCGCTGCATTGGATGACCGGCAATATCGGCTTCCACCACATCCATCATCTGGCCAGCCGGATTCCCAACTATCGGCTGCGCGCCTGCCACGAGGCGAATCCCGCGTTCCAAACCGCGCCGCGACTGACCCTGCGCGGCAGCCTGAAATGCGCGCGCCTGGCGCTGTGGGACGTGAGAGCACCGCAAGCTGGTGCCGTTCAGCGCGGTGCGAACGGCGGGGACCGCCTAGCCGCGCATCGGCGCGCCGAATACCTGCGCCAGGAACGTCGTCAGGTCGTGATTCGAGCGCTGCACCACGGCCTCGTTGCGCCCGATCGGATAGGGCCGGCTGCCGGTGCAGAGAGCCAGGATCACCTCGCGCAGCAACGGCCCGCTCATCGGCAGCAGGGTGCGGCTGTCGCTCACTGTCCCGTCGCGGTTCACCTCGAAGCGGCAATCCGCCAGATGCCGGCCGATCAGGCGCGGCGCCAGTTCGCCGTCCCATTGATGCACCGCGTCCGGGATAGGCGATCACCTGCACCGTGCTGCCGCCCTGGCGCAGATCGTCCGCCACCTGGGCGCAACGCTTGGGGTCGATGAGCTCATCCTTGGCGCCATACAGCATCAGCAGCGGTGCGCCGGTGGTGCGGCTGTCGCGGAAGCGGGCGATGCAGGGCGCATAATACGCGACATGGGCGGCAAACCGCGCCCCGCTCGGCGCCAGCGCGCGGGCCAACTGGTCATAGAGCGCGTAGGTCGTCGCCATGCCTCCATAGGAGAAGCCGATCAGCGCCACGTGGCGCGCGTCGATCTCCGGCCGGGATGCCAGATAGCGCAGGCCGGCATAGGCATCGGCCACGAACATCGTCTCGGTGATGTGCAGCACGCGGCCGAGATAGGTGCGGCCGAGATCGGGCCGGCTGGCATAGGTCTCGATCACCAGCACCGCGACCCCCTGCGCCGCCAGCGGATAGCCGTAGCGGTCGCCGCGCTCCTCCCAATTGCCGATCGAGCCGTGCAGCAGGACCACGGCGGGCGTGGAATGATCCGGCTTCGCACCGCGCGGCAGGAACAGGCGCGCGCCCACGCGGCGCAGGCGGGCGTGGCCGATCTGTGCGGGAGTGAACGGATCACTGCTGACGAGCGCCACGTGCTGCGTGACCGTCGCCGCCTCGGCCTGCGCCGCGTCGGGCCAGGGATCGGTGAAGTGTACGGCGGCAGCGGCGCGGCCCGGCAAGGCCAGCAGACAGAACAGGAGCAGCGCAGCGGCGAAGCGCAGGGACGCCCCCCTCACCCAACCCTCTCCCGAAGGGAGAGGGCTCGTCTTCTCCCTCTCCCCTTGGGAGAGGGCTGGGGTGAGGGGCGCTGCCACGCGGACCAAAGTGCGATCGTGCCCCCTCAGTTGCTCCGCGCCCGGTCCACCAGCTTGTTCTTGGCGATCCACGGCATCATGGCGCGCAGCTTCTCACCCACCTGCTCGATCGGGTGCTCGCCGGCGCGGCGGCGCATCGCCTTGAAGCCGGCCTGGTTGACCTTGTTCTCCAGCATCCACTCGCGCGCGAATTTCCCGCTCTGGATGTCGGCCAGCACGCGCTTCATCTCGGCCTTCGTCTCGGCGGTGATGATGCGCGGGCCGCTGACGTATTCGCCATATTCCGCCGTGTTGCTGACGGAATAGTTCATGTTGGCGATGCCGCCCTCGTAGATCAGGTCCACGATCAGCTTCACCTCGTGCAGGCACTCGAAATAGGCCATTTCCGGTGCATACCCGGCCTCGATCAGCGTTTCGTAGCCGGCGCGGATCAGCTCGACCAGCCCGCCGCACAGCACCACCTGTTCGCCGAACAGATCGGTCTCGCATTCCTCGCGGAAGGTGGTCTCGATGATGCCCGCGCGGCCGCCGCCGATGGCGCTGGCGTAGGACAGCGCGATCTCCAGCGCGTTGCCGGAGGGGTTCTGCGCCACTGCCACCAGGCAGGGCACGCCGCCGCCGCGCTGATATTCGCTGCGCACGGTGTGGCCGGGGCCTTTCGGCGCGATCATGAACACGTCGAGATCGGGGCGCGGGTCGAGCAGCGCGAAATGCACGTTGAGCCCGTGCGCGAAAGCGAGCGCTGCGCCCTGCTTCATGTTCGGGCCGAGATGCTCGCGGTACAGGTCGCCCTGGCCCTCGTCCGGGGTCAGCACCATGACGACATCGGCCCATTTCGCGGCTTCGGCCGGCTCCATGACGCGGATGCCGGCGGCTTCGGCCTTGGCGACGCCGGCGCTTCCTTTGCGCAGGCCCACGACCAGTTCCTTCTGGCCGGAATCCTTGAGATTGGCGGCATGGGCGTGGCCCTGGCTGCCATAGCCGATGATCGCGACCTTCTTGCCGCGGATCAGGTTCACGTCCGCGTCGCGGTCGTAGTAAACGCGCATTCAGCCTACCCCCAAGTGGTTGTCTCTCAATATCCGGTCAACGCGTGCCTGAACTGCCTTCAAGGCGCAACGTACCTCATCGAACTCAGCAACAAACGAGCTTGCGTTCGTCGAGGAAGCACTCGGCGATTGCGACATGTGTTCGTTCCAAATCTCCAGACGATATACAAGTGTTCTGTCAGCCAGTCTACAAGTTTCGGAGCCAGAATCGGAAAACTGGACAACCAATTTGCCTACAGCCGTCAACGATGTTTCCGCTAAAGCAGAAATCAGGACGCGGGTCTGTCAATGTTCCAACCGCATTACGCATGGCTGGCAAGTTCCGAAACTCAATGCTTCTTATTGGGCTCCGCAACAGCAGCGCAAGGGTGCGCTCCGCCAGTTCCACGCGTCGTCGTCGTTCTGTTCTTTCGATGTCAGCAATCCGATTTGGCGACCCATATAGCCACGCCAATTGCTACTCAGGGAGCCGACAGCCTGAGCCCAGACCGCTGTGCCAGGGTTCTTCTCCATCCAACCGTGAGCGAACCGGATCCAATGTAGACAGTCGGCCAAGGAACTAAATCACCCGCGTCCCGCGCGCAATCGCCGCAACACCCGTCCGCGACACCTCCGCCAGTCCCAGCGGCCGCAGCAGGGCCATGAAGGCGTCCAGCTTGTCGGTGGACCCGGTCAGCTCCAGCACGAAACTCTCCGTCGTCGCATCCACGACGCGGGCGCGAAAGGCGTCGGCAAGACGCAGGGTTTCCGCACGATGGTCGCCGGAGCCGGTGACGACCTTCATCAGCGCCATCTCGCGCGCCACGTGCGGCCCCTCCAGCGTCAGGTCGGCGACGCGATGCACCGGCACCAGGCGATCGAGCTGCGCCTTGATCTGCTCGATCACCATCTCCGTGCCGCTGGTGACGATGTTGATGCGGCTCTGGCCGCGCACATCGTCCACCGGGGCCACAGTGAGGCTGTCGATGTTGTAGCCGCGGCCGCTGAACAGGCCGATAACGCGCGCCAGCACGCCGGCCTCGTTTTCCACGAGCACGGATATGGTGGCGGAACGAAGGTGGTCGGTCTGGGACACGGACGTGATCTCACGAGCGAGGGGTGCAGGCGGCGGGCGCACCCGCCTCACCCAGGGAGAGGGGGCTATTGCTCGCTCTCCCTCAGGGAGAGGGCCGGGGTGAGGGTGATTTGGCGCTCAAACCAATACCAGCCCCTCATCCGCAACGCCCCGCCCATGCGCCTCGTGCTCCGGGCCGAGCAGCATGTCGTTATGCGGCGCGCCGGAGGGGATCATCGGGAAGCAATTCTCCTTCTGGTCCACGGCAATGTCGGCGATCACCGGATCGGGGCTTGCGATCATCTCGCGGATCACATCGTCCAGTTGATCGACGCTCTCGGCACGCAAACCCTTGCCGTGGAACGCCTCGGCCAGCCGCACGAAATCCGGCAGTGCTGCCGTGTAGCTCTCGGAATAGCGGCCGCCATGCAGCAGCTCCTGCCACTGGCGCACCATGCCCATGTACTGGTTGTTGAGGATGAACACCTTTACCGGCAGGCGGTACTGCGCGAGCGTGCTCATCTCCTGGATGTTCATCAGGATGCTGGCCTCGCCGGCGATGTCGATCACCAGCGCGTCCGGGTGCGCGATCTGCACGCCCATCGCGGCGGGCAAGCCGTAGCCCATCGTGCCCAGCCCGCCGCTTGTCATCCAGTGGTTCGGCCGCTCGAAGCGGAAATGCTGCGCTGCCCACATCTGGTGCTGGCCGACCTCGGTGGTCACGAAGGTCTCGCGCCCCAGCTCGCGGGTGATCTCGTACAGCCGCTGCACCGCGTATTGCGGCTTGATGATCGCACCCTTCTGCATCGGCTGCGTGAAGCGCAGGCAGTCGCGCGCGCGCCATTGCTCGATCTGCTGCCACCACACGGCAAGTGCTGCCGTATCCGGCCGCGTCTCGTCGGCGTCCCAGGCCGCCAGCAGCGCCTCCAGCGCGGCACCCGCGTCGGCCACGATCGGCAGTTGCACGGCCACGTTCTTGTTGATGCTCGACGGGTCGATGTCGATATGGATTTTCGTGCTGCCGGGGCTGAACGCATTGAGCCGCCCGGTCACGCGATCATCGAAGCGCGCACCCAAATTCAGCATGACATCGCAGCCATGCATGGCGAGATTCGCCTCGTAGGTGCCGTGCATCCCCAGCATCCCCAGGAACAAAGGGTCAGGCGAGGGATAGGCGCCCAGACCCATCAAGGTGCTGGTGCAGGGAAACCCACTCTTGCGCACGAGACGGATCAACGCCTCGGACGCGGCCGGGCCGGCATTGATGACGCCGCCGCCGGTGTAGATGATCGGCCGCTTTGCGCCTTTCAGCAGGGCCACGGCGCGCGCGATCGACGCGGCATCGGGGCGGGTCTGCGGGCGATAGCTGCGATGCGGGCCAGGCGCCGGCGCCGCGTACGGCGCCGGGCCGATCAGGATGTCCTTCGGCAGATCGATCACCACCGGACCGGGCCGGCCGCTGCGCGCGACCTGGAACGCCTCGTGCACCACCCGCGCCAGATCCTCGCCACGCTTGACCAGGTAATTGTGCTTGGTGGCAGGGCGCGTGATGCCCGTGGTGTCCGCCTCCTGGAAGGCGTCGTTGCCGATCAGATGCGTGGGCACCTGCCCGGTCAGGCACACCAGCGGGATGCTGTCCATCAGCGCATCGAGCAGCCCGGTCACGGCGTTCGTCGCACCCGGCCCGCTGGTGACCAGCACCACGCCCACGCGGCCGGTGCTGCGCGCGTAGCCCTCGGCGGCATGCACGGCGGCCTGTTCGTGGCGCACCAGCACGTGACGGATCGCGTTCTGCCGGAAGATCGCGTCGTAGATCGGCAGCACGGCACCGCCGGGATAGCCGAAGACGATTTCGACGCCCTGATCCTTCAGCGCCCGAAGCAGAATCTCGGCACCGGGCAGCGTTGCGGAATGCAGGTCGGCGTGAGGGGCGTGCGTGTCCATGCGCGATTGCTTAGTCCGGGATGCAACTGTGCGTCAACCTCACTCGCGAAGGAAGTTTTCTACGAAGGCGCCTAGACTTTCCGAAAATTGCTCCAGACCAGCGTATCGCGCATGGATCGTATGCGTGTGCGACGCCTCGGTCAGTTCCCTGTGACGGAACCAGGTGGCCTGCCGGCGCGTGTACTGGCCGGTCGCGAGCGCGATGCGCTGCTTGGCGGCGTCAAGCGTGATGTCGCCGGCGAGATGGGCGGAGAGTTCCGGCACGCCGTGCGCCCGCATCCCCGGCAGCGTGGGATCGAGCCCAGCCGCGAGCAGCGCGCGCACCTCGTCCAAGGCGCCCTGATCCAGCATCGCCTCCAGCCGCCGCGCGATTGCCGTGCGCAATTCCGGGCGCGGAGGGTCGAGCAGGATCGCCGCGAATCGCCAGGGCGCCGGTTCGCCCGCCCGCGCCTGCCATTCGCTAAGGCCGCGTCCGGTTGCGGCCAGCACCTCCCAGGCGCGCGCCAGGCGCTGCCCGTCGCTCGGGCGCAGGCGCTGCGCCGTCGCGGGATCGGCGGCGGCGAGACGGGCGTGCAGAACGGCCGGCCCGTGTTCCGCCAACAGCCCCCGCGCCTCGGCCCGCGCCGCCTCGCCGGGATCGGGGATGTCAGCCAGGCCCTGGGTCAGCGCCAGGAAGTAAAGGCCGGTGCCGCCGCACAGGATCGGCACACGCCCCGCCTGCAGCACCTCGTCCATCGCCGCCAGAGCGACCCCGCGCCACCACGCGGCGCTGCCCGGCTCGGCGACGGGGCGCACGCCATAGAGGCGGTGCGGCACGCGCGCTTCCTCCTCCGGCGTGGGCCGGGCCGTCAGCACCCGCAGTTCGGCATAGATCTGCATCGAATCGGCGTTGATGACGGTGCCGCGGAATCGGTCGGCCAGCGCCAGCGCCAGCGCCGACTTGCCGCTGGCGGTCGGGCCGGCCACGATCAGGGCCGGCGGCGGATGGCTCACCACGTGCAGAGCTTGCAGAGGTCGGCGCGGCCCCGCATACGCCGCGCATGCACGTCCTGACCCTGGTCGCCGATCGCTGTGCGGTCACCCTCGATCACGCCACCATCGCCCGCGTGCGCGAGGCGGCGGGCGGCGGCGATCCCGACATTCTCTCGCCCGGCGAGGCGGCGGACATTCCCTGCCCCACGGCACCGGACCCCGAGCGCATCGCCGCCGCCCTGGAGGGTGCGCCGATCGACGCCATCGCGACGCCGGCGAGCGGCCGGCGCAAGCGTCTGCTCATCTCCGACATGGACAGCACCATTGTCACCTCCGAGACGGTTGACGAACTGGCCGCGTATGCCGGGGTCGGCGAGCAGGTGGCGGCGATCACGAAGCGCAGCATGAATGGCGAGGTAGATTTCGCATCCGCCCTGCGCGAGCGGGTCGCCATGCTGCGCGGCCTGTCGCTCGACGCATTGGAAGCGACGTGGCGCCGCACGCGGCTGATGCCGGGTGCGGCCGAGCTGGTGGCCACGATGCGCGCGCACGGGGCGGTCACGGTGCTGGTCTCCGGCGGCTTCACCTGGTTCACGGCCCGCGTCGCCGAGGCGTGCGGGTTCGAGCTGCACCGCGCCAACGAATTGCTCGATGATGGCCGGCACCTCACCGGGCTCGTGGGCGAGCCGATCCTGGATCGCGCGGCCAAGCTCGCCACCCTGCATGAGCTGGCGCAGGCGCGCGGGCTCGCGCTCGCCGACACGCTGGCGGTGGGCGATGGTGCCAACGACCTCGCCATGATCGAGGCGGCCGGGCTGGGTGTCGCGTTTCACGCCAAGCCAATCGTGGCAGCCAGCGCCCGTGCCCGGGTGGACCATGCGGGGCTGCGCGCGCTGCTGTTCGCGCAAGGGTATCGGGCGGGGGAGATTCTGGGGGCGCGGTGATGCCCGCGGCTGCCGGGTGGGATCGGCAGCAGAACCTATCCCGGCTTGCGCTTGCTGTCGGGCTTCAGCGACAGCGGCACGTAGCGCATCCCGTCCTGGTTCTGCACCAGCACCAGCACGTTCGCCCGCCCGTCCTTGCGCGCGCGCTCCACCCGCGCCTGCACGTCGGCGGGCGTTGCCACGTCCTCCTGATTGACCTCGACGATCACGTCGCCGGCCTTGAGCCCGTTGTCGGAGGCGGTGGTGCCGCCTTCGACATTCGTGACGACCACGCCCTTCTGGTCCGGATTGAGCGAGTATTTGCCGCGCGTGTCCGAGGTGATGGGCGCCAGCGACAGGCCGAGACCGGATAGCGCCAGCGGCTTCGCCTCGGCCGGCTTCTCGGGCTTGGAGACGCTGGCCTGCTGGTCCGTCTCCGGCAACTCGCCGATCGTGACCATGATCGTCTGCCGGCGCCCGTCGCGCCAGATATCGACCGGCACCTGCTTGGTGATGTCGGTCTCGGCTACGACGCGCGGCAGAACCTTCATTTCCTTGACGTCCTGGCCGTCGAATTTCAGGATCACGTCGCCGTTCTGCAAATGCGCCTTCTGCGCCGGCCCACCATCCTCGATGCCGGCGATCAGCGCGCCGTCGGGCTGCTTCAGCCCCAGGCTTTCGGCGATCTCCGGCGTCACCTCCTGGATCTTCACGCCGAGCCAGCCGCGCCGCGCATGGCCGTACTTGCGGAGCTGCGCCACGACCGTCCGGGCAAGGTTCGACGGGATCGAGAAGCCGATGCCGATCGAGCCGCCCGAGGGCGAGAAGATCGCCGTATTCATGCCGATCACCTCGCCGTCCATGTTGAACAGCGGGCCGCCGGAATTGCCGCGATTGATGGGGGCGTCGGTCTGGATGAAATTGTCGTACGGCCCCTGGTTGATGTCGCGGCCGCGCGCCGAGATGATGCCGGCGGTGACCGTGCCGCCCAGGCCGAACGGATTGCCGATCGCCAGCACCCAGTCGCCCACGCGGCTCTTGTCGCTGTCGCCGAACGCCACCGCCGGCAGCGGCCTGGACGAATGCACTTGCAGCACGGCGATGTCGGTGCGCGTGTCGGTGCCGATCAGCTTCGCCTTCATCTCCGTGCCGTCCTGCAAGCGCACGGTGATCGAAATCGGCGCCCTCGATTACGTGGTTGTTGGTCACGATGATGCCGGACGGATCGATGATGAAGCCCGAGCCCAGGCTCTGCATCCGCCGCGGCGGTTCGTCGGGGCTTTGGCCGTGATGGCGGTTCATGAAGTCGCGGAACAGCTTCTCGAACGGCGAGCCGGGCGGAAATTGCGGCATCTCCGGACCGGCACCAGGGCCGCCGCCGCCCTCGGTGTCGTTCTCGGCGGTGACGGTCTGGCTGGAGGAGATGTTGACCACCCCCGGCAGCAGCTTCGCCGCAAGGTCGGCGAAGCTGTCGGGCGCCGGTCTCGCTTGGGCGGGAACCGCCGGCAGCACCGCGGCCGGGACCGCGACCAGCGCCGTGGACAGCGCCAGCACCGCGGCGCGAACGATCATGGGCGTATGGGTGCGCATGGGTATTCCCTCTCGTCTCGGCGGCATCATGGGGCCGCCGCATTCCCCGGTGTCGGCGACGCCGTGCCCGGCTGCGGCGCCTGGCTCAGCAGCTTCAGGAAGTCGGTCGCCTGCGTCACCACAAGATGAACGGTGCCCGAAGCGAAGGCCGCGCGATAGGCCTGCAATGTGCGCCAGATCTGGAAGAAATGCTCATCACGTCCGTAAGCGTCGGCATAGGTGGCAATCGCCCGCGCCTCGCCCTGGCCGCGCAGCGTGTCGGCCGTGGCGTGGGCATTGGCCAGGATCACGGTGCGCTCGCGCTCGGCATTGGCGCGGATCTTGGCCGACGCCTCGGCACCCTCCGCACGCGCCTGGGCGGCGACGCGCTGGCGCTCGCTCTTCATCCGCGACAGGATCGCCTGCGTGTTCTCCGGCGGCAAATCGGCCCGGCGGATGCGTACATCGTCGATGGAGACGCCGAAGCCGCGCATCTCGGCACCCACCTGCTTGCGGATCGTCTCCATGATGCGGCCGCGCTGCGACGACAGCACGTCCAGCAATTGCTCCTCGCCCAGTACCCGGCGCAGCGCCAATTCGGCGACCGAGGTGAGCCGCCCCTGGATGCCAGCCTCCGTAGGCCCCACCGCCTGATAATATTGCAGCGGGTTGGTGATGCGGAACCGGGCAAAACTGTCCACCACCAGCCGCCGCTGGTCGGCCAGGATCACCTCCTCCGGCGGGAAGTCGATATCGAGCAGCCGGCGATCAAAGCTGATCGCGGTCTGCACGAAGGGCATTTTCGCCTGCAGCCCCGGCTTGCTGATGACGCGCACCGGCCGGCCGAACTGGGTGATCAGCACCTGCTCGGTCTGGTTCACGGTGAACAGCGAGGTGGCGAGCGCGATCAGCACGATCGCCGCGAGTGCCGACAGCGCGGCGGTGGCGGGCCTCATTGCGCGGCCCCCATCTGCGTGGCTCCCGTCTCGCCCGTGCGCGTCTGAGCCGCCGCCGCCGGGGAAGAGGGCCTGGCACCGGCCGGCGACTGCAACGGCAGAAACGGCACGATGCCCTTCAGCTTGTCATCGACGATCGTGGTGGGACTGTGCGTCAGCACGTCCTGCATGGTGTCGATGTACAGCCGCTGCAACGTCACCTGCTTCGCGGCATCATAGGCCTTCAGCACCGACAGGAAGCGCTTCGCCTCGCCGCCCGCCTGCGCCACCGCTGCCTGCTGCTGTGCGTCGGCCGCGGCCACGACCGCCGCCGCCTCGCCGCGGGCGCGCGGCACGATGTCGTTGCGGTAGGCGTCGGCCTGGTTGCGGGCACTCTCGGCATCGGTGTTGGCGCGCTGCACGTCGCGGAAGCTCTCGATCACGTCTGATGGCGGATCGACCTTCTGCAACTGCACCTGGGTGATCTCGATACCGGCGCCGTACTGGTCGAGCACGGCCTGCTCGCCGGTCTTGACCGCTTCCTCGATCTGTGCACGCGCATTGGTCAGCGCCGGCTGAATCGGCGTGCGGCCGATCACCTCGCGCATCACGCTCTCGGCCACCTGCTTCACGGTATGGTCAGGGTTGCGGGTGTCGAACAGGTATTTCTCGGCATTGTTGATGCGCCAGAACACGGCGAAGTTGATATCGAGGATGTTCTCGTCGCCGGTCAGCATCAGGTTTTCCTGCGGCACCCCGCTGCCAGTCGTGTCCTGGCCCTGGTCCGCCTGGTCGTTGCTCGCGCTCGCATAGCCGATCTCGATGCGGTTGATGCGCGTCACCGCCGGCGTCTTCACGCTCTCGATCGGCCAGGGCAGGTGGTAGTTCAAGCCCGGAAGCGTTGAACGGGCATAGGCGCCGAAGCGCAGCACCACGCCCTGCTGGTCCGGCTCGACCCGGTAGAAGCCGCTCGCCGCCCAGATCACGACGATGAGCGCCAGCAGCAGCACGAAGCCGCGCCGGCCCGAGAACCGGCCGCCGCCGCGCCTGCTCCCGCCTCCCCCGCCGCCGCCGATACCGGGGGGCAGCACGCCGCGCAGCCAGTCCTGCGACCGGCCGATCAGTGCGTCGAAATCGGGCGCGCCGGTGCCGCCCCAGGGGCGGCGCGCGCCACCCGGTCGTCCCTGCTGCCGATCGGAGCCGCGGCCGCCCTCGCCAGGCGGGGTTCCCCACGGATTCGGTGGCCCGTTTGGCTGCTCGGGGCCGCCGGTGTTCCAGGGCATGGGTCGCAAAATCTCCTGTCGCGGCGAAAGGCCGGGGCGGTGGTGTAGCGCAGCCCGCGCGGACCCGCCATTGGCGCGGCACCCGGCCCGACCTAGCTTTGGCGATATCGCCCGAACACGGAGGTTTTCAACCGGATGACCGACCAGAAGCCGCTTTCCGCCGACACCCTGCGCGAGGCGCTGCGCGACGTCGCCGAGCCCGGCAGCGGCCGCGACATCGTCTCCGCCGGCCGGGTGGAGACGGTGCAGATCCACGGCGGGCTGGTGCAGGTGACGCTGCTGAGCCAGCGCGCCGAGGCACCCGCGATGGAGAAAGTGGCCCGCGCCGTCGAGGCGCGGCTGGCGCGCGAACCCGGGGTGCGCAATGTCGCGGCCGTCCTGACCGCCCACAGCGCGGAGCCGAGGCCGGCGCCGCAACCTGCCCCCGCCGCCTCGGCCGGACGCAAGCTGTTGCTGGAGGGGGTGGGCGCCGTGGTGGCGGTCGCCTCCGGCAAGGGCGGCGTGGGCAAGAGCACGGTGGCGGTGAACCTCGCCGTGGCACTTGGCGGTCTCGGCCTGCGGGTGGGGCTGCTGGATGCTGACATCTACGGCCCCAGCCTGCCCCGCATGCTGGGGCTCGCGCGCAAGCCCGAATTGTCCGGCGAGCGCATGGTCCCGCTCGACGCGTGGGGATTGCAGGCCATGTCCATCGGCTTCCTGGTCGATGAGGACACGGCGATGATCTGGCGCGGGCCGATGGTGATGAGTGCGCTCGAGCAGATGATGGGCCAGGTGGCGTGGGGACGGCAGGGGATTCGCTCGACGTGATGATCGTCGACATGCCGCCCGGCACCGGCGACGTCGCGCTGACGATGGCGCAGCGCGTGGCGCTGGCGGGGGCGGTGATCGTCTCGACGCCGCAGGACATAGCACTTCTGGACGCGCGGCGCGGGGTGCGGATGTTCGAGAAGACGCGGGTGCCGATCCTGGGCCTGATCGAGAACATGAGCTATTTCGCCTGCCCCCATTGCGGCGAGCGTACCGACATCTTCGGCCACGGCGGCGCGCGCGAGGAGGCGGCGCGGCTCGACGTGGAGTTCCTGGGCGAGGTGCCGCTGCTGCTCGACATCCGCAGCGCCGGCGATGCCGGCACGCCGATTGTCACGGCGGCCCCGGACAGTGCGGCGGCACAGGCTTTCTCAGCGATTGCGCGACGGCTGGCCGAGAAGCTGCGCACGCCCGCCACTTCGTCCAGTCCACGTATTATTATCGAGTAGCGGCGGGATTCCATTCCGCCATTGACTGGCGGTCGTGATGATCGCCGATCAAGCGACAACCCCAAGCATGTTGCTCCCCCGCATTGTTGCGGCGCGAGACGCCGAGCGTTGCAGTCCGCCGCCGGATTCACCGCCGATCCGCATCGTTTCCTATACTGTTTTGAACTCGCTATTGATTGGCATTCTTGCTACTATCTCGCTGCGCAACATCGCAGAGAGGAGACGTGCCATGTCGTTCCGCATGCCGGGCCTCATCGGACTCGCGTTGCTCGTAGCCACTCCCGCGCTGGCACAGGCTCCTGCCTGGGCACAGCCTTGCAATATTCCGTCGTCGACGGTCGCCTCGGTGCAGTCGCAGCTCAGTACGGTCGTCGCGGAGAAGAATGGCGGACTGTTCTCGCCGAACTGGATGTGGTCGGCGGTGGTGGACCGCACGGGTGTTCTCTGCTCGGTCATCAGCCTTGGTGACGCGTGGCCCGGCAGCCGCGCCATCGCCATCGCCAAGGCAGAGACCGCCAACGATTTCAGCAACAGCAAACTGGCGATCTCGACGGCGAACCTCTACGCGCCGACGCAGCCGGGCGGCTCGCTCTACGGGTTGAACGACTCCAATCCGTTCAACCCGTCCTTCTTGCCCCAGCGTAGCGGGATAGGCTTCGTGCCCGGCGGCATCATCACCTTTGGCGGTGGCGTGGCGCTTTACGTCAACGGCAAGGTGATCGGCGGGCTGGGCGTCAGCGGCGATACATCCTGCGCCGATCACGTGATCGCCTATCGCATGCGCCGAGGCGCCGGCCTGAACACCATTCCCGCCGGCCCCAACTCCAGCGGCAACGACAACATCGAGTATCCGCCGCACGACATGGCCCCCACCGGCTTCCAGCAGCCGCACTGCCTGCCGACCGACATTCCGCCTAACAAGATCTGAACGGGATCAGCGCCGGAGAGCCGGGCCTGCGGGCTCGGCTCTCTCTGTCTCTCTCAAGCGGCCCAGTCACCGTTGCGTGAAAGCCTCGACCGTGGCGGCGGCGATCCGCCGCGCGAGCGGGATCGTGTCGAGCGGCTGGTCTCCGGCCAGGGCACGCGCCACCAGCGCGAACTCGCACCACGTCGCGTCGCCCGGCTTCGCACAATCCTTCAGCGTTGCCGCCGTCCAGGCGCAGAGCCCGGCCCAAAAGCCTCGTCGGAGCGGCAGAATGTCACGCATCACCGCGTCGGTCCGCTGCTTGCGCGATTTCAGCGGGCGCAGCAAAGTCTCCACGGCCTCGCCCGCCTCGAACCACGAGGAGGTCGTCGCGATGCGTTCCTCCCAATCCGCCGAGGCGCGATGGGCGGCCTGCTCGGCCTTCTGCCCCGTCCGTTCGGCCGGCAACTCGGCCAGAAGCTCGCGCGCCAGCCCGGCCGGGTCGATGGCCTGCGGGTGCAGGGGTGCCAGGCCAAGTCTCTCCGCCACCTGCACCAGCCCGAAGGGCGGCGGCCGGTCGCGCGCGGCGTTGACAACCAGCGCATCGGCCAGCCGACGCCGCAGCAGGGCGGGCGACACGTCCACGCCCTCCGCTGCGGAGGCGATCTCGCGGATCAGCCCGTCCGCCTCGCGCCTGGTCATCGGATCACCGACGAGCGCGTCGGCGACGCCGTCCTCGGCCTTCAGCAGGATCGAGGCCATGACCAGTCGCTGGCCCTGCCGGGTCAGCGCGAACAGGCTCTGCGTGCCGGCACCATCGCACATCGAGGCCAGCACGCGGACCATATCCGGCCGGGAGGCTGGCTCGGGTGCCGACGCGCGCGGACGCAAGGCGCACACCGCCGCATCGACCGGCTCGCGGCGCGCCGGGGACAGCCAGGGCCGCATCAGCACCAGCCGTTCGACGGTGGCGGAGGCGACCGGACCACCGCCCGCCGGCCGTGCCAGCGCATGCAGCACGGCCGCCGCGATCTCGGGGTCCGGACTCAGCACGAACCCCAAGGCAGCCTCGCGCAGCGCGTCCGTGCCGGAGGCCGCCAGTGCCGCCGCCATCGCCAGACGATGTTCCGCCGGGAAGGCGCCGCCGCTCGCGGCCAGTTCGGCATGGATGGCAAACGGATCGTGATCGAGCTGGCCTGCAAGCTCGTCGAGCGAGGCCGTCAGATCCCCCTCGGTCAGCTTGCCCGGCCCGGCTGCGGACTGCGCCTCCATCGCCTGCGCCACGATCGATTGCAGCGCCGGGCCGGGATCGAGTCCCGCCCGCCCGAAGGCGCGCGCCACCAGCATCATCGCTCCCGGTTCCACTGGCGCCGCTGCAAGTGCTGCCCCGGCGGCATCGCGCACAGCCTCGATCGCCTGGCGGCCCGAGAGATCGCCGCCATTCACGTCGAGCCGCAGCGACTCGAGCGCCGTCTCAAGCAGGAAGGCGTAGCCCGCGAGCGCGCGATCGTCCGGGCGCTTGCGTCGACTCTCGCTGAATAGGCCCGTGACAATCTCGGGCGCGGCACCCGCCTGCGCCAGCATCGGTCCGGCGGTGTGGATCCCGTCGCCCGGCCCCCTGCCTGATTGCAGCTCCTGACCGATTCCTTTGGCGATCCGGGCGATGGCGGTACTCGATCTCATGCCTGGTTCTCCCTCCTGCCAGTCACGACGGGAGCGTGATCGCCGCGCGCTGGGAGCAGAAGCCTGCTTCACGGATTGCAACCCCGGTGCAGCTAGACGCGCCGCACGACCACGGTGTGCAGCGGGATCTTCGCGCAGGGCTGCGGCGCTGCCGTGATCGTTCGCCGGATCGCCGCTTCGAGTCACTCGGCGACTGCCTGGCGCTGCGATGCCGAATTGAACGGCTCCAGGCTGTACGCGGCACGGGCGAGCACCGGCAGCGCAGCCCTGATGCCCGACATCTGCATCCAGTCGCGCCATCTGGAGCCAGTTCAATCCTCCTCCTCCACCTCATCCATCGGCGGTGCCTCGGCAAATGCCGCATCCGTCTCGTGCCGCAGGGGCAGGCTGCCCTGACTGCCGGGGCGCGAGCAGGCGAGTGCGGCAGCCACGTTGGCACGGCGGATTGCCGTGTCGATCGCCAACCCCCGGTCCAGCCCGGCCGCCAGCACGCCGCAGAAGCAGTCGCCCGCCGCGGTCGTATCGACCACCGAGACCGCGTGCGCGCGCAGCGCCATGTCGCCGAGGCTCGTTGCCGCCCGCAGCCCGTTCGCACCGCGCGTCACCACGACATCGACCCCGCCCAGCGCCGACCGCAGGCCGACCGCAGGCTGGCCGCGTTCATGCCGGCGCGCAGATGGGCACCGAGCCAGACCGCCTCCTCCTCATTGACCACCAGCACGCTCACGTCGCGCAGCGCGTTCTCGTCCAGCGCCGCGGCCGGGGCGAGATTCAGCACCACCCGCGCACCGCGCGCGCGGGCACGGCGGATCAGCGCCGCGGTCTCGGCCAGATCGTTCTCGCCCTGCAGCAGCACCGTCGTGTCCGGCGCCAGCAGCGCCTCCTCGACCTGCGCCGCGCGGGCCAGCAGATTGGCGCCCGAGGCCACCGCGATCTGGTTGTTTCCCGCGCGATCGACGCAGATCGCCGCCGCACCCGTGGCGATGTCCAGTGCCGGGACGCGCGCGAGATCGACCCCCGCCTCGCGCAGCGTGGCCAGTGCCTGCGTGGCCAGCGCGTCCTGCCCAACCGCACCCGCAAACAGCACGCGCGCCCCGTCCCGTGCGGCGGCGACCGCCTGGTTGGCCCCCTTGCCGCCCGGCTCGACCCGCATGGCGCGGCCCAGCACCGTCTCGCCGGAGGTGGGAAGATGCGGCAGCGGAAAGATCAGGTCGAGATTGATGGAGCCGAAGCAGACGATCATGGCATCCCTCCGTCACTCGCGAGAACGGCGGTGAACTCGCTCCATTCCCGCCTGCTCATCCCGCTCTCCGCCTGTTCCACGCGCTCGCCCGCCAGCATCCGGCGCAGCGCCGCCACGGCGGGCGCGGAAAAGGTCACGGCACCCAGCCGGTGATCGCGGAACGCCGCATAGGTGAGCGGCACCCAGGCCTCGACGGTGCGCAGCATCGCCTCGGCATAGGCGCGGATTTCCCACTGCGCGTGCGCATCAGCCCGCAGCGAAAGGAACCCCAGCAGGTTGTGCAGGTCCGATTTCCAGTACCATTGCGTATACGTGTTGAGCGTGAGGTTCATCCGCGCCAGTTCCCGCGCCAGCCCTTGCCGCGTCTCATCCCCCTCCGCCAGCATCTGCGCGTAGTGTTCGTGCGCCCGCGATGCGTCGTCGCGCAGGATGTGCAGCACCTCCGCGGCCTCGTTACCATGCAGCACGGCGCCCCGCCCCTGGCGGTTGCTCTGGCTCTGCGCCGCCAGCTGCTCGGGCTGCGGAATGTAGAACTCGCGGTCCAGGATCGAGTAGCGCGCCGAAATCTCGTTCACGCTCGCCGTGCGGTGCCTGATCCATTGCCGCGCGACGAAGATCGGCAGCTTCACATGATACTTGATCTCCGCCATCTCGAACGGCGTGCTGTGCCGGTGGCGCATCAGGTAGCGGATCAGGCCCGCATCCTCGCTGACCCGCTTCGTGCCCCGCCCGTACGACACCCGCGCCGCCTGCACCACCGCGGCATCGTCGCCCATATAGTCGATCACCCGCACGAAGCCGTGGTCGAGCACCGGGATCGGCTCGAACAGCAACGCCTCCAGGGCGGGCACGGTGGCGCGGCGCGTGGGCCTGGTCTCGGCGCGGGCGGCCTCGACCTCGGCACGCTGTTCGCTGGTCAGCTCCATCGAGTCCCTTTCAAATGGCGGCCGGCTAGCCTACATTGAGCGGGCTGGCTTGCCAGCTATGGTGATAAACGGTGTGTGGAATAAGCGTTGTGGACCCGGGGGCAGTGCCCGGCGCCTCCACCAATCACGGGGGCGACACAGGCTCGACACGCGCGGTAAAGACCCATCTTTTGCCCGGCATGGTTCCGCCGTTATCGGGCCATATGACAAGTGCCAATGACAATCATGAGGCGCTCGCCCTCGCTGCGTAAGCAGTGATGGCGCGGTTCGGGGGGCACCGGGCAACAGAAGCCCCCCACTTTCGCCACATCGCCGCGCCAGCCTCTGCCTCTTTCCGCGATGGCGCGTCGGGGCTAAGGGTGCGGGCCACAGGCAAGGCAGGGCATGGACGGGGATCGCGACGACGGCGGCGAGGCGGGGGACGGGCAGCGGCCCGACAGCCTGCTGCCCTATGACGAATGGACCGAGGCGGCGCTGCGTCAGGTTGTGGTGCGGGCGATCGAATACGCCGCCCTGCACGGGCTGCCGGGCGAGCACCATTTCTTTCTGACCTTCCGCACCGATCACCCCGGCACGGTCATCCCCGGCCGGCTGCGCGCGCAGTATCCGCAGGAAATGACCATCGTCCTGCAGCACCAGTTCTGGAATCTCGGCCTCGACCACGAGGCGGGGACGATCGGCGTCGGCCTGTCCTTCGGCGGCGTGCCGGCGGCCCTCACCATCCCGCTCGCCGCCGTCACCGGCTTCGCCGACCCGCATGTGCAGTACGGGCTGCGATTCCGCGCGGACATGCCGGCGGAGGAGGCGCAGGCCCCGCCGGAGGAGCCTGCGATCGAGTTCGAGGTGGAGGCAATCGAGAGTCCAGCGGCCGATCCCACCCCGCAGGTGGTGAGCCTCGATGCCTTCCGCCGCCGGCCGCCCGCCAGGGATTGAGGCGTGAACGTTCCCTGATGCGCTTCACAGTGGACCGGCTGGACCATATCGTGCTGACCGTGCGCGACGTGGCCGCCACCTGCGGCTGGTACCAGCGCGTGCTGGGCATGACGCACGAGGAATACGGACAACACAACCGCAGCGCGCTGAGCTTCGGCGGGCAGAAGATCAACGTCCGACCGGCGGATGCCGATCCGAAATCGTGGTTCACCTCGGACCAGGTCTCGCCCGGCACCGCCGATCTGTGCTTCGTGACCGCGGTCGGCGCCCAGGACATCGTGGCGCATCTGCGCGCCTGCGGGGTGGCGATCGAGCTCGGGCCGATCGGCAGGCTCGGCGCGCTGGGGCCGATGACCTCCGTCTATTGCCGCGACCCGGACGGCAATCTGATCGAGGTTTCGACGTATCTGGGGGCGTGATGCACGCGGCCTCCTGGCTCTCCCCCACTCCATGCCTCCGATTTCGATTTCCACCTGCCCGCCGAGCGCATCGCCCAGCACCCGGCGCGGCCGCGTGATGCGGCGCGGCTGCTGCACGTCGGCGCGACGGACTGGCGGACCGCACCGTGCGCGACCTGCCCGACCTGCTGCGGTCCGGGCGACCTGCTGGTGGCCAACGACACCCGCGTCATCCCGGCGCAACTCACTGGCCAGCGCGGCGAGGCGCGCATCGGCATCACGCTGGACCGGCCGCTCGCCGACGGCACCTGGCACGCGCTGGCCCGCAACGCGCGGCGGCTGCATGTGGGCGACCGGCTCGATTTCGACGGCTTCTCGGCGGAGGTGCGCGCGCGCGACCCGGACGGCGGCGTGGCGCTGGCGTTCAGCGTTCAGGGCGAGGATTTCGCCGAAGCCCTGCGCCGCGCCGGCGCGCTGGCGCTGCCGCCCTATATCGCCCGCCCGCATGGCCCGCTGCCCGAGGACGCACGCGACTATCAGACGATCTTCGCCGAGCACGAGGGCGCGGTGGCCGCACCCACCGCCGGGCTGCACTTCACGCCCGCGCTGCTGGCGGCGCTGGATGCGCGGGGCGTCGCGCGCGACCACGCTCACGCTGCATGTGGGCGCCGGCACCTTCCTGCCGCTGCGCGACGACGACGTCTGGAGGCGCATCGGCTGCACGCCGAGCGCGGCCGCATCTCTGCCGAGGCGGCGCGCGGCGATCAACGAGGCGCAGCGCGTCGTGGCCGTCGGCACGACGAGCTGCGCCTGCTCGAATCCGCGGCCGATGCGAAGGGAAGGTCCGACCGTTCGACGGCGAGACCGACATCTTCATCAAGCCCGGCCACGTGTTCCGCACCGCCGACCTGCTGCTGACCAATTTCCACCTGCCGCGCTCGACACTGTTCATGCTGGTCTGCGCCTTCGCGGGCACCCAGCGGATGCGGGCCGCCTATGCGCACGCCATCGCGGCGGAGTATCGGTTCTACTCCTATGGCGATGCCTGCCTGCTGGAACGCAGCTGACGACAACCACTCTTGGAGAACCGATCGTGCCTCGAACTGGATTTCGACAGACGCGCCGTCAGCCGCGCAAAACAGGCCTATGCGATGGAGAACGTGAGGCGCGGTCAAAGGAAGCAAACGAACTTTCGAATTCTCCTTGTTTCTTTGCACATCTCGTATTCACCGACGGGTTATTTTGGTATTTTGGTCTGCTCACGCTACATTCTTGTCTTACTTGTTGGTGGATTGACCTGGACGTGGATTTTTGCGCTGCCTACCAGCAAGATAGTGGCCATCCGCACTTGGCTCCGCCTGTGAAAAGGTCTGTCGCCCAACCACGACCGCTGCCGGGCGGTCAGTTTGGCCGAAGTCACTGCTGCGATGAGTCCGTCTGTACCGCTTCAAAAAGCGGCGGCGAATTGTGACCTACCTCTACCTCCTCATCGCCATCGCCAGCGAGGTCGTTGCCACCTCGGCGCTGAAGGCCTCCGACGGCTTCACCGTCCTGCTGCCGTCCCTGGTCACGTTCATCGGCTACGCCATCGCCTTCTACCTGCTCTCACTCACGCTGCGCACCATCCCGGTCGGCATCGTCTATGCCATCTGGAGCGGGCTCGGCATCGTGCTGATCGCCATCGTCGGCTGGGTCCGCTTCCGCCAAGTCCTCGACTGGCCCGCCATCGCGGGGCTTGCCCTGATCCTCGCCGGCGTTGTCGTCATCAACGTATTTTCCCGGAGCGTCGGCCACTGACCCTTTCCTGGAGTTGCGAGGCGCGCGACGGCGCGGCGCGGCTGGGCCGGCTGGGCACGGCACACGGCGACGTGCCCACCCCCGTGTTCATGCCGGTTGGCACCGCCGGTACGGTGAAGGCGATGACCGCCGATGCGGTGCGCGCCACCGGTGCGAAGATCATTCTGGGCAATACCTATCACCTGATGCTGCGCCCCGGCGCCGAGGCGGTGGCGCGCATGGGCGGGCTGCACCGGATGATGGACTGGCCCGGCCCGATCCTGACCGATAGCGGCGGGTTCCAGATCATGTCGCTCGCCAAGCTGCGCAAGCTCGACGCACAGGGCGTCACCTTCCGCAGCCATATCGACGGCTCCGAGCACCGCCTCACGCCCGAGCGGTCGATGGCGATCCAGCACGCGCTCGACGCCACGATCAGCATGGCGCTGGACGAGTGCACGCCCTTCCCGGCCACGGAGGCGGAGGCGGCAGCCTCGATGGCGCTGTCGATGCGCTGGGCCGGACAGAGCCGCGACGCCTTCATCGCCCGACCCGGCTACGGCCTGTTCGGCATCGTCCAGGGCAGCACCTACCCGGAATTGCGCCGCCAATCCGCCGAGGCGCTGACCGGCCTCGGCTTCGATGGCTATGCCATCGGCGGTCTCGCCGTGGGCGAAGGCCAGGCGGCGATGTTCGAGGTGCTCGACTGCACCACGCCGCTGCTGCCCCAGGACCGCCCGCGCTACCTGATGGGCGTCGGCACGCCGGACGATCTGCTGGGGTCGGTGGCGCGGGGCATCGACATGTTCGACTGCGTGATCCCGACCCGCGCCGGCCGCACCGCCCGCGCCTACACGAGCAGCGGCGTGCTCAACCTGCGCAATGCCCGCTTCGCCGAGGAGGACGCGCCGCTCGACCCGGATTGCCGCTGCCCGCTATGCACGCGGCACACGCGCGCCTATCTGCATCACCTGTTCCGCTGCGAGGAGATGCTGGGGCCGATGCTGCTGACCTGGCACAATATCCAGTACTACCAGGATCTGATGGCCGGAATGCGTTCCGCGATCGCCGCTGGCCGTCTGGCCGAATACAGCGCCACCGTGAGGGCCGCATGGACGGTGTGACGGAGACCCAGGGGCTGACCCAGCTCGGCCACCCCACGCGCCTGCCGGCAAGCCCGGATCAGGCGGTGCTGGAGCGCGTGCCCAACCCGCAAGCCGGCACGCAGTACCTCGTGCGCTTCACCGCCCCCGAGTTCACCTCGCTGTGTCCCATGACCGGCCAGCCGGATTTCGGCCATCTGGTGATCGACTACATCCCGCGCGACTGGATCGTGGAGAGCAAGTCGCTGAAGCTGTTCCTCGGCAGCTTCCGCAACCACGGCAGTTTCCACGAGGCCTGCACCATGCTGGTGGCGTCTCGGCTGGTCTCGCTGCTCGATCCGATCTGGCTGCGCATCGGCGCCTATTGGTATCCGCGCGGCGGCATCCCGATCGACGTGTTCTGGCAGACCGGGGCAGCGCCCGAAGGCGTGTGGATTCCCGATCAGGGCGTCGCCCCGTATCGTGGCCGGGGGTGAGATCGCTGCGAATGGCGGCTGCATGCCTCAGATCGTCATGGCCGGGCTTGACCCGGCTATCCAGTGCCACCGGCAAGATTTTCGTTGCTGGGCCGGATGGCCGGGTCAAGCCCGGCCATGACGGCACGTAGCGAACGATCGGCTACGGCTGCGGGAACGAACCCAAAGGCGGACATTCGCGCTCGCGCCCTGTCGCTCGGCTTCGATGCCGTGGGCTTCGCGCCCGCCGCCCTCGGCCCGGAAGCCCGCGAGCGCCTCGGTGCTTTCCTCGACGCCGGACAGCACGGCGACATGGGCTGGCTCGCCCGAACGCACCGAGCAGCGCAGTCATCCCCAATCACTGTGGCCCGAAGCACGCAGCGTGATCTGCCTCGGCGTCTCCTACGCGCCCGATTCCGACCCGCTGGCGACACTGGCGCGGCCCGATCGCGGCAGCATCTCGGTCTATGCCCGCGCCCGCGATTACCACGATCTCGTCAAGGGGATGCTGAAGCATTTGGCGCAGCACATCGCCTCGCGCCATGGCGCCGAGGTGAAGGTGTTCACCGACACCGCGCCGGTCATGGAAAAGCCGCTGGCGCAGCAGGCCGGCATCGGCTGGCAGGGCAAGCACACCAACCTCGTCTCGCGCACGCACGGTTCCTGGCTGTTCCTGGGCGAGGTGTACACCACGCTCGACCTCCCGCCCGACAAACCGCACGAAGATCGCTGCGGCTCCTGCTCGCGCTGTCTCGACATCTGCCCCACCAAGGCGTTTCCCGCCCCGTATCGGCTCGATGCGACACGCTGCATCTCGTACCTGACGATCGAGCACGCCGGGCCGATCCCGCACGAATTGCGCCCCGCGATCGGCAACCGCATCTATGGCTGCGACGACTGCCTGGCTGTCTGTCCGTGGAACCGCTTCGCCCAGGCAACGCATCACGCCAAGCTGCGCGCCCGCCCGGAGCTGGAGGCGCCGGAACTGGCGCGTCTCGCGGCACTCGACGATGCGGGGTTTCGCGCGATGTTCTCCGGCTCGCCGATCAAGCGCATCGGCCGCGATCGTTTCGTGCGCAATGTGCTGATCGCCATCGGCAATTCCGGCGACCGCACTCTCGCCGCCGCCGCCGCACCCCTCGCCCGTGACCCGAACCCGGTGGTGGCCGAGGCCGCCGCCTGGGCGCTGGAGCGGCTCGGGGGCGCGTGATGCTGGAGAAGCGCAGCTTTACGCTCGCCGGCCATCGCACCAGCGTCGCGCTGGAGCCGGAGTTCTGGGAGGCTCTCGCCACCATCGCGCGGACGCGCGGGGAATCGCTCCTGCGCGTGATTTCGGTCACAGATGCCGAGCGCCGACCGGAGCAGAACCTCGCCTCGGCACTGCGGCTGCTGGCGTTGCGGGAGGCGAAGAATTAACCCTCGCGCAACCGGCCGAGTTCGAATCATTTCGACCGGGCGGCGAAACCAGCCGCCCTGCCAGCGAGTAGTCCGCACGCAATAGCGCCGCAGGAGAGCAACATGCCGTCCCTGAGCCCGACCCCTTCCGCCGCCGCGCCGCCGCCCACGGCAAGCCCGTTGATCCTGTGCGACCGGCTCATCTCCCTGGCGCAGGATGCCGACCGCGCCGGTTTCGCCGTCACCGCCGAGCATTTGGTACATCTGGCGCAGGCCATGTTCGAGGAACCGCCCCGCCCGACCTGATCGCGCGGTTCATTGCTGGCCGCGCGTCGCGCGCCATTCGGCCAGGGCGGCCAGTTGCGGAATGCGCTGCACGTGACCGAGCGGCCCGTCCAGCCGCAGCCCGATCACCGGCGGGGCGGCGGAGGCGCCGGTCATGCTCGGCCGAAAATCCAGCAGCAGGTCGGCGACCTTCTGCTCCAGATCGAAGCTGCCGCTGACCGTGATCGATCCGCCCGGCGCCTGCCAGTTGACCTTGCGTCACGGTGGCGACACCGTGATCCAGCGTCGCGCCGAACTCGGCATTGTCGAACTTCGTGCTGCCGCCGGCAAGGGCGGCCTCCACCGCCGCCCGCGGCAGATCGGCCGAAAGCCCGTCGAGCGCCACGCCCTGCACAATCCCGGCCGCCACGCTGCCGCCCATCGTTCCCTGAACGGTGGACAGCATCGCGGCCGTCGAATGGCCGCGCGCGGTGAGCCTCGCCCGCATCCCGATCCGGCCGGAGGCGATATCGACGGGCAAGCCCACGAGCGCGCCGTCGATGGCGGCATCGCTCAGCGACATCTGCGCATCCAGGCGCGGCGGCTCCGCGCTCCAGTCAAGCGCCGCCTGGCCTTGCAGAGCACCCCCTGCAAGACCGGCGCGCACTGCGTCCAGGCGGGCCGTTCCATCAGCGACCGCCAGATCCCCCGCGAACGGCGCCAGCATTTCGGCGCCGTTCACCAGCACATGCCGCGCGTTCACATGCAGCCGTGCCCGCCAAGACGGAGCGCCACCCAGCAGCACGGCATCCACGCCAGCGCGCGCGATGGGGGGCAGCGGCAGGGTATCGGCATCGACCTCGCCGGACAGGCTCGGGCTGCCCTGCCAGGACAGGCGCAGCGTGCCGGTGCCGCGCAGGCCGCCGGCCGTGACATCGAACTGATTGAACGCCACCGTGCCAGGCTCGCCCGTGCAGTCGGCGCGCAGCGACAGGCTGCCTTCGCCGAGCCAGTCCGCACGGCCCGGCAGCAGGCGTGTCGCCTCCAGCAGGCGCCGCGCGCTCGGATGACGCAGCGAAACGGTGCCGTTCCAATGCCCGTCCGCCAGATCGAGGGTCGGCTGCGCCTCGATCCGCAGATCGCCAAGCGCCGCGCGCGCCCGCAGCGACAGGCTCTGGCGCGTGCCGGAGGCATCGACGACGACGTGCAGCTTGTCCTGCAACATCGGAGCCTCCGACGGCCAGTCCCACGTCACGCCGGGAATCGGCAGGGCCGCGAGCGAAGCGAGCCGCGGCGCATCGAGAACCAAGGTTGCATTTTCCAGCCGCCCGGACGCGGACAGGCTGAAATGGGCGCTGGCCGCCACCCCGCCCGCGCTCGCCTGCACGCTCCGCACCTCGATCGCACCGTCCTCGCGCGCAAGGTCGAGATGGAACGGCGCAAGGGCCACGCCGTGCAGCAGCGCCGTCCGGGCGTCGAGGCGCAGATCCAGATCGGCGATCCCCGGACCCGGAGCCAGCCACGGGTCCAGATCGAGATGTTGCAGCGAGACGATGCCGGCAAGCTTCACGGCGGTACCCCGCCGCCAGCCGATCGCGCCGGAGATGCGGCCTCCGTCGAGCGTGCCGGCCAGCCTGCTGAGTGTCATGCCCTCCGGTCCGGCAACCACATGGGCTGACAGATCCGCCTGGCGCAGCACGCCCGCCGGCAGCGCGTGCGGTTGCGGCAGCAGCGGCGCCAGCCAGTCGAGCGTGGTCCGCAGCGCGGGCGCCGCCAGCGTCGCGTCGGCGTCCAGGTGCGGCGCCGACCCGGCCGCGACGGTACCGCTGAGGCGCAGGGCCGCCTCGCCCGGCAGGGTCGCGCGCAGTTCCCGCACGTGCAGGCCGCCCGGCTCGATGTCGAACGCCGCGCGCAGGCCGCGCAGCGTGCCACGGGCCAGGGTCGCGGCCTCGGCCGAGAGGTCGATGCCGAGCGGAAGGCCGCCCGGCAGCGCGCCGGATTGCACGCTCCGCGCCAGGGTCGCGGCCCAGGGATCGAGGTCAAGCCGGCTGGCCGTCAAGGCCAGGTCGAGCCGCGGCGAAGGCGCGAACCGCAGCGCCACGGCGCCACGTGCCGGGGAGCCGCCAAGCTCCACCGAGAGGTCGTCGGCGGCGGCGAGACCGGAGGCGACGCTGATCCGTCCCTCGGCGGCGAACGGCAACGCCGGCACCGGCAGCAGCAGCGACAGATCGGGGCCGCGCGCCGCCACATGCCCCTGCAATCCGCCATCCGCCGCGAGCTGGCCGGACAGGGTCAGCGTCGTGCCGCCCAGCCCGCCCTGGCCGTTCAGCGACACATCGATTCCCGCCGCGCCGTCGCCGCCGGGACGGGTCAGCCGCACCGCGAACCGCCAGATGCCACCCGACAGGGTAGCGATACCGGAGGCCGCCAGATCGCCGCTCAGCGGATCGACCCCGAGTGTCGCATCAACCCCGGTCAGCGCCACAGCCCCGGCCTCGATGCGCCCATCCTCGATGCGCGCCGAAGCACCGCCCAGCCAGGCCGGTCGCCGCGCCAGCAGGATGCGCGGGTCGAGCGGCTCCGGCAGGCGCAGGTCGGGATGCTGCAAGACCAGGCTGCGCGCCTCGATACGGCCGGCCAGCAGCGGGCCGAGCGCCAGTTCCAGGCGCAGCCCCTCCGCACTCAGGCGGGCGTCGGCCGGAGCCGCCGGCGCGATGTGGAACGGTCCCGCGACCAGCACCGGCTGCGGCAGCAGGCGCAACCGGATCGGTCCCTCGATTCGCACCGGAGCACCCAGCACGCGGCTGGCAAAGCGTTGCAGCGGCGCGCGGAAGCGGTCGCCATCCAAACGCGGCGGCAGCAGCCAGGCAGCCGCCAGCGCGGCCACCAGGAGCACCGCCAGGCATCCCAGCAGCCATCGCGTCGCGCGCATTCGGAATCGGGTTTCCTGTCCGCGCGAATCATGCGGGTTTGGCCAGGAACCGGCAACAGCCGCACGGCTTCTTTTGCCGCTGTCAAGGCGTGCATGGTAGAGCGGCCGCGCATGAGCATGTGGGGCAAGATCATCGGCGGGGTGGCGGGACTCGCGCTCGGCGGCCCGTTCGGGGCGGTGCTGGGTGCTGCCCTCGGCCACGCCGCCGAGACCGCGGGGTTCGGGCACGGCTCCTTCGAGGGGCTGGGCGGACCGTCGCCGGATGCCGCAGGCTTCGGACCGGCGCGGATGGCGGCCATGTTCGGGCGCCGCGACGAGGTGTTCGCGCTGTGCGTGGTGGCGCTCTCGGCCAAGCTCGCCAAATGCGACGGTGCCGTGAACCGGGCCGAGATCGCCGCCTTCAAGCAGCATTTCCGCAGCCCGCCCGAAGCCGCGCGCCAGATCGGGCGCCTGTTCGACCAGGCCCGCGCCACGGCCGAGGGCTTCGAGCCGTATGCGGACCAGCTCGGCGAGACCTTCGCCGATTCGCCGGGCGTGCTGCAGGACGTGCTCTCCGCGTTGTTCGCGATCGCCCGCGCCGACAAGCCGGTGACGATGGCCGAACTGCGGTTCCTGCAATCCGTCTGGCAGCGGCTGCGGCTGAGCCAGGATTCCTGGGAGCGCGCCGCCAATCCGGGCGCCGCCCCCCCGCCCCGGACCGCCGATGCGCTGCACGAGGCGTATTCGGTGCTGGGACTGTCGCGCTCGGCCAGCGACGAGGAGTTGCATCTGCGCTGGAAGCACCTGATGCGCGAGAACCACCCCGACAGCCTCGCCAGCCGCGGCGTGCCGGCCGATTTCATCGCCCGCAGCAGCGACACGGTGGCGCGCATCAATGCCGCCTGGGACAGCATCAAGCGTGAGCGCGGATTGTGAGCGCCGAGCACCGTGCTGACCATCCGCGAGGCCATAAGCCCGAACCAGGACGAGCGTCCGGCGGGCACGCCGATCGACGTGCTGGTGCTGCACTATACCGGCATGACGAGCGCCGGCGCCGCGCTCGACCGGCTGCGCGACCCGGCGGCGCGAGTCTCCTCGCACTACATGGTCGAGGAGGACGGGCTGGTGTGGTCGCTGGTGGACGAGCGCTGCCGCGCCTTTCATGCCGGCGTCTGGTACTGGCGCAGGCACACGGCACTGAACGACCGCTCCATCGGCATCGAGATCGTCAATCCGGGGCACGAACACGGCTATCGCGATTTCCCGGTGTTGCAAATGGCCAGTGTCTGCGATCTGTGCCTGTCGGTCCTGTCGCGCCATCCGATTCCGCCGCGCAACATCGTGGCGCATAGCGACATCGCCCCCGACCGCAAGGAAGATCCTGGCGAACGTTTCGACTGGGAAGGATTGGCGCGCAACGGTGTCGGGCTGTGGCCGGCGGAGATGCCGGAGCTTGGGCCGCAGGGCGGCACCCACGGCGCCGTGCGCGACGCCGCCAATTTGCGCGACGTGCGCCGGGCGCTTGCCGATATCGGCTATCGCGTGGCCCCGGAGGGGCCGCTCGATCCCGCCCTGGCCGCGGTGCTGCGCGCCTTCCAACGCCACTGGCGGCCCGAGGCGATCACCGGGCAGGCAGACGCCGGAACACTCGTGCGCCTGCTGGCGGTCGCGCGGACCGTCGCCGGTCAGGCAAGACCGCTCACCGCAGCGGATTGACGGGCCGCGGACGAGCCCGGTCAGAGTTCGGCATAAAGCTCGGCGGCATTCTCATAGGTGAAGCGGAGCGGCACGGAACCGCGTACCATCCATGCCTCGATCGGCTCTCCCGCCAGCAGGCGGCACGCGCCGTCGGTGTCCACGACCGCGCCGCCATAGAGCCTGTTCGCCAGATTGAGGATCGCGGTCTGGTGCATGGCCGCACTGCCGCTGCCGCACGCATCCTTCACGAGAACGACCCGCAGACCGAGCCCGATCGCATCCTTCACCGTCGCGGCGATGCAGGCCTCGGTCCACACGCCGGCGATGAAAACCCATTCGATGCCGCGCGTCCGCAGCAGCGGACCCAGATCGCCCTTCGCGAAACAACTCGCGTCGGCCTTCACGAGCACGACCTCGTCTCCGGCCGGACCCAGTTCAGGGCAGATGGCCGTGAGGGGATCACCGGCATCGCTGAACGCGGAGGCGCCGTCCGGCATGGCGGGGTGGAAGGGCTTGCCTGCCTGGGCCGCACGGTCAACGACATATTTGGAATGAACGACCGGAACTCCAGCGGCGCGAGCTTTTGCCTGTAGGCAACGAACATTGGCCATGACCGCGTCGAAGCCCTCGACCAGATACCGCCGGTCCCGCCGGTGCTCCTCCTGCATGTCGACGCAGAGGACCGAAGCCTTGCCTCTCGGGAGCGCCAGGAGCTGTTTCATTCACCCTTGCCTTGCCGCGGTGAGCCGTCATACCGGCGGCCCGTGCCGACCGGCAAACGGGCCCAGCGCGTGGCTCTGACATCGGCGCATCGCATATGTAAATTTTCCTTGCCAAGGATTAAAGGAGCGACGATCATTGCGTTAACGCCAGCGCCGCCACATGAACGGGCTCCCCCGCGAATTGACGACAGGCGAACAACAAAGGGGAAGCCCGCGATGACACCTCGCGCCAATCGTCTTGCGTTCCTGCTCGCTTGCGGCACCGCGCTGGGCTTGGGGGTGGAACCGGCCCTGGCCAGCAGCGAATTGATCCAGGGCGAGTTCATCGAGGCCGATCCGGCAGGACCATCCTATCACGGAGCCGGGGTGTGCAGCTTCATCACCGGGCCGCGTGACGGTCTCGCGGCGGGTCAGTTCGTGCTCACCGTCGGCGATCAGGATCCGGCGCATTCGGGAACCCTGCGCCTGAATGGAGGCTACACGGCCACGACCACGCGCGGAGGCCAGGTCTTCACCCTGCGTCCCGATCCCAGGGCCGCCGCCAGGTACATCCAGGACGTTCTGCGCAAGCAGTTGGCCGACAACGGCGCCACGTTCCGGCTCGACACGCTGGATGCGACCGCACAGGTGATCCCGCCTGGCCGGCTGCTGTGCGGGGTCAACCTGACCGGGCAACTCACCAGCGACGTTGCGCCGGTCACCGAGGTCACCGTGTCGTTCGCGCGCCAGGGTATTTTCGAGCCGGGCTACGCCGCGCCGGTGCCGACCAAGAAGATCGCCCCTGCTCCGGTCGCGGCCACCGCTGCCGCCGATCCGTGCCCGACCACGGATCCCCAAAATCTGAACGGTTCGCTGGCCCCGCTCGGGCTGGCACCGGTCCCCGCGCAATGCGACACGGCGCAGTGCCTGGTCAGCTTCAAGGGCTACAAATGGTGGACGAGCTTCCAGTATTACGGGGCGGCAGGCGGATTCTTTCCGAACGGCGGTTATTTCTATAACGGCGGACTGCGCACGGCGTTCGCGCCCAAGAACGCCTATGTCGATGGCAGCGGCAATCTTCACATGCTGATTGCCAAGCGTGATCTAGGCGGCGGCCCGACTGTCGCCGGAGCCGAGGTCGCGCTCATGTTCAACGCAGACAGTTCCGAGGCCAATCTCGGCTACGGCGACTATCTGGTGACCGCCACGGTCAAGTCCGCTGCCTCCTGGGGGCAGCTTGACCCGAACGCGGCTTTCGGCGTGTTCACCTTCGAGCGCGTCGGCACCGGCGACACCGGGCCCGCCACCAACCCACATCGCGAGATCGATCTGGCCGAGCTGTCGCGATGGGGCTGGAATCACGCAGGTCAGTGCCCATTCAAGGGGAATACCCAGGCGCTCTGCGAGGGCAACGCGCAGTTCACGTTGCAGCCCTGGGAGAGCAAGCCGCAGAACCTGCACCGCTACACGATCGGCAGCGGCGCCAACACGCTCACGCTCGTGATGAAGTGGCATGGCGCCAATCAGCCGGTCACCTTCGACGAGTACGACGGCGCGTTCAACTTTGGCAACCTGCCGGCGACGGCGAGCAATACCTGGACAACTTCGGACGTGCAGAACCAGTTCGTGCCGGCCACGAAGTGCGAGCGGTTCCACCTTAACTTCTGGATGGGCAATTTCACCGCCGGCAAGGAGCCCAATCCGCCGCCCAGCACGCTGCCGCAGGAGGTGGTCGTCACCGATTTCCAGTTCAGGCCCGCGCCGTAGATCACGGTTGCCTCCGGGCTTGGGGCCGCTCACCGCGACGTGCTGATTCGAACGCAATCCGTGCCCTGCCTTCTGCCGTTGTCGAACACTCGGCAACACGCTGGAGGAGACGGATGCGAACGCAGATGATGGTCCTGAGCGCGGCGGCAAGCCTCGCGTTCGGTATCGGCGCTGCCGGGGGCCCGGGCACTGGCCGGCCCCTGTTCGAGCCAGATCGCGCAGCTGGACAAGACGCTGAGCCAGAACGCCGCCTTGGGTCCGGCCACGACGGGCGCCCTGTCGGGCGGCGCCCCTGGCACCATCAAGCCGAACCAGCAGGCCAACGCGCAGGCATCGACCGCTGGCACGTCGGCGGGCAGCGGCAAGTTCGGCGGGACCGGCGGTACCAGGGAGATGGACGCCGCCTCGAATCAGGTGGCCACTTCGTCCGAGGATGTACGGCGGCAGCAAGCCGGCCAGCCGACGATGGCCAACGCGGCTGGTTCTGCCAGCAACGGCGCGGAAACCAAGCCGGGCAGCAGCGCCCCGCCGACCGAGGGCGACAAGGCCTCGCAAGCCAAGATGGATCTGGCGCAGGCTCGCGCGCTGGACGCGAAAGGCGACCAATCCTGCATGGCGGCGGTGAAGCGCGCCCAGGCGCTGATCGGCGGCGGCTGATTTTTCTCCGGCAGCGGCGCTGTACGGCGGCCGCGCATTGACCTCGCGGCCACCCTGCCGCATGTGACGCCTGCCAGACGGCCGGACGGCTGCTGCCGGGGCGCCCGCGCCCCGGTGGAGGAAAGTCCGGGCTCCACGGGAATGCGGTGCCGGCTAACGGCCGGCGGGGGCGACCCCAGGGATAGTGCCACAGAAAACAAACCGCCGGCGCCGCAGACGATCGCGCCGCCGGCAAGGGTGAAACGGTGCGGCAAGAGCGCACCGCGCGCCGGGTAACCGGGGCGGCAGGGCAAACCCCACCGGGAGCAAGACCGAATAGGGGCGGCCGGCGGGCGGTCCGCAAGGACCGCGACGCAGGGGCGTTCCCGCCCCGCCGCCCGGGTTGGTCGCGCGAGGCGCGCAGCAATGCGCGTCCCAGAGGAATGGCCGTCCACCCCGTCGCGAGACGGGCGGACAGAACCCGGCTTACAGGCCGTCTGGCGCCTTCCTTCGAGCCAGAGCGGAGGGAGTTACGGAACGAGTTTGAAGATCGTGCCGCAGCAAGAGCCTGTGGAGTGGCCATCCCGTAACGTCGTCCCATAGAGGGCGCCTGTCGTGTCCAACACGAGTCCGCCTGCCGGTTCGGCACCGTCCCGACCGCCCGTGAAGCTGTGCAAATTCGTCAATGTTCTTGGCCCTGAGTTGAACTTGAACACCGTGCCGAGATCGCCGACATTCGGATCGAAAGTCGTGCCGTAGAGCAGCCCGCTGTGGGCGGCCAGATCCTCGGTCAGGCTTGATGGGCGCCCGCCATCCGCGCCGCCGCTGAAGGAATACAGACTCTGGAAGTTGCGAGTCGCCAGATTGAACCGGAATATCGTGCCGTGGCCGATGCGGCCTCCAACTGTTGTGCCATAAAGCGTGTTATTCTTGATGACCAGGCCGGCAGCCGGGTAGGCACCCAGGCTGCCGTCAGAAAAACTATGCAACGTCGCAAGTGCATGAGTGCTGGGATCAAATTCGAACAAGGTGCCAGCAGCACCTCTTGCGGAACCTCCGCCCGAGGTCAAGCCATAGAGCATACCCGCCGTATCGAATACCAATTCGCCGGATGGCCTGCTTCCATCCGCGCACTTAGGCAGGGCACAGAAGGAGTGTAAGGTCGTTAGCGTCTGCGTCACCGGATCGAGTGCAAACACGGTGCCCGCCCCTGACGCGCCGCCGAGAGAGGTCATCCCGTAGAGTTTGCCGCCGTTCAGCACCAGCGTGGCGAAAGGCATGGAACCGTCGCCGCCCGAGAAAGTATGCAATACCGTCAGTGACTGCGTGGTGGGATCAAGCTTGAATACCGTCCCGCAGCAGCCGCTAACCGTCATGCCGCCGCCGACGGTCGTTCCGTAGATCGCGCCCGCCGAATCGAAGACGAGGCCGCCCTCCGGGGTCGCCCCATCAGGGTCTCCGGTAAAGGTATGCAGAGTGGTCAGGGTTCCAGTTGCCGGATCGAGTTTGAACACCGTGCCGCAGCCGAGCGTCGGACAACTTCCGGTGCCGGTGTTGCGTCCGCCCCCCTGCGCGACGCCGTAGAGCATCCCGTTCTGTAGCACCAGATCGCCCACTGGCCCGGCGCCATCCCCGCGACCGGTGAACCGGTAAAGCGTCTCGAATGATCGCGCGTGCGCGGACCCGGCGCCAGCTAGACTGATCGCCCCGAGCGCCATGCCGAGCAGAAGGCGGACCGCGGTGGAGGACATCGTAATCTCCCTAGGTGCGCTTTAGTGCTTTGGATCATGGCCCCCCCCGCGGAACAAGCGGTCGAGCACTGTCGCGAGATACGCCTCCGGATCGAGGCCGTTCAGTTTGGCGCTCTCGATGATGGTGTAGATGATTGCCGCCCGCTCGCCACCACGGTCGGAACCCAGGAACAGAAAATTCTTTCGCGATACGGCAATTCCGCGCAGCAGCCGCTCGGCCAGATTGTTGTCGATGCTGAGCCGACCGTCATCGACATAGCGGGTCAGCGCATCCCATCGGCTCAGTGCATACTGCAGCGCCTTTCCGAGCGGCGCTTTTCCAGACAACCGTCGTCGTTGCGCCTCCGCCCAGGTGTGGAACGCATCAAGCAGCGGCTTGCTTCGGGCTTGCCGGACTGCCCGGCGCTGGTCGATGGTCCTGCCCTTGATGTCGGCCTCGATCACATAGAGTTCCTGAATACGACGGAGCGCCTCTTCGGCGATCGGCGACTTCGTAGCCTCAAACACCTCGAACAGCTTGCGCCTTGCGTGCGCCATGCAGGCGACGTGGGTGATGCGCGCCGGATGCTGCCCGTTGGGTCGGTACAGCGCCTCGTAGCCGGCGAACGCGTCGGCGTGCAGATAGCCGCTGAATCCTTCGAGGTGGCCACGCGGCCGCTCGCCTTTCCGGTCGGCGCTGTAGCGGTAGAACACCGCCGGATGGCCCGGCCCCTTGTAGGGCTGCGGGTCGACCGCGTAGCACCAGAACCGCGACAGACGGGTCTTGCCGGTCCCCGGCGCCAGCGTGCGGATCGGCGTGTCGTCCGTCCAGATCACCGATTGCGCCATGACGGTGCTGCCGATCAGCTCGGCCAGCGGGCGCACCCACCAGGCCACATGTCCCATCCACTCCGCCATCGTGGCGCGATCGATGTCGACGCCTTCGCGCTCCAGAATGACCGACTGCCGGTAGAGCGGCATGCCGTCGCAGTATTTTGAGACGGCGATATGCGCCAGCAGCCCCGGCCCTGGCCGGCCCTTTTCGATCGGCAACTCCGGCGCCGGCGCCTGGAACACCCTCTCGCACAGCCGGCAGGCGTATTTGGGCCGAACGTGCTGGATCACCTTGAGCCTCGCCGGGATCTTCTCCAGCACTTCGGTGACGGTCTCGCCGAGCTTGGTCAGCCGCGCGGGATCGCAGCTGCCGCAGCTGCAGGCGATCTCCGGCTCGTGCAGCACCACCTCGCGCGGCAGATGCGCCGGCAGCGGCTTGCGCCCGGTGGGCTTCTGACGCGGCCCCTCTTGGTTGGGGGAATCGGGTTTCGCCTGCAGCTCCGGCGGCTTGGGGCTGGCCGCGATCTGCTCGCCCAGGTTCTCCTCGAGATCCTCCAGCCGCATCTCGAGCTGGTCGATGGCGCGGTCCAGCTTCTCGGAGGACTGGCCGTAGCGCTGGCGCCGCAGTGCGGCCAGTTGCATCCTCATGTGCTCGATCTCGAGCAGCGCCGTGGTCAGCCTGGCCTTGAATACTGCAGCCTCGGCGAGCTCCGATTGGTGGACGTCGCGTTCGGTGGTCAGCGCCGCGATGACGGCGCGGTACTGCGCCACTTCCAGACGCAGAGAGGCAATTTGTTCCTCCGGAGACAGCGCTTCCGCCATGCCGGCAGTCTATTCGATTCGCCCCATCCGTACCAGCCCGGATCGGCTCCGCAACGCAGAAAACCGCGCTCAGACCACCACCTCCGGCCTCGCCGTCCACGCCGTGGCGCGCCAGTCGATCCATTCCAGAAGCATGGAGAATTGCGCCATGGTCAGCGACACCACGCCGTCCTTGGCTTGCGGCCAAATGAACCGACCGCGATCCAGCTTCTTCGCATACAGGCACATGCCCTGGCGGTCGTAGAAGAGGCATTTGATCAGGTCGCCGCGACGTCCCCTGAAAATGTAGATCGCACCGTCGTGGGGATCCCGCTTCAGCGCCGTCTGCACCTGCGCCGCCAGGGAATGAAACCCCCTCCTCATATCGGTGGCGCCGCAGGCCAGATAGATCCGAACCGCACCAGCCGGCAGCATCACCGTCCATCCAGGGCCGCCCACGCCGGAAATCCAGTGACATTCCGGGATCATCTCGCCGCATGTGTCCCCGTGACTCCGCTCGTTAGCCCCGGCCGCGTCTGTTAACCCTTTGCCACAGCCAAGATTTTTCTACCGTGACGACAACGAACCCTACCATTTCCTTTGACGCCCCATGAACGCCCATGCTATCCCACGCAATCCCAAGGCGCGGGGGTGCCATGACGGCAGACGGCGCACGACGCGAGCGACGGGGGACCGACCGGCCGGATGCCCCAATTCATGGGCCACCATCTGAACAGGCTGGATGCCAAGGGTCGGGTCTCGATCCCCGCCCCGTTCCGTGCGGCCCTGCGGCCGCCCGGTGCCGACGGGGTGGCGGGTGGCACGGTCGGCATGGTGCTGCGCCCGTCGCACACGCTGCGCTGCGTCGATGCCTGGCCGCTGCACGCGTTCGAGCATCTGGCGACGCCGCTGCAGCAGCTCGACCTGCTGAGCGAGGCGCACGAGGACATGGCGACCGCGATCTATGCCGACGCCTTCCCGCTGGAGGCGGATCGCGAGGGGCGCATCGTGCTGCCGCCGGCGCTTGCGACTCACGCCGGCCTGACCGACACAGTGGCCTTCATGGGCATGGGACGCTGGTTCCAGATCTGGGAGCCGGCAGCGGCGGAGCGGCGGCGGGCAGAGGCGCGGGAGCGCACGCGGGCGCGTCAGCTTTCGGTTCCTGTGTCGCAACAGTCGCTCGGGACTCCGGGAACATGAGCCACACTCCGGTCATGTTGCGTGAAGTCCTCGACCAGCTCGCCCCGCGCGATGGCGCCACCTATCTCGACGGCACGTTCGGCGGCGGCGGCTACGCGGCCGCGATCCTGGACCGGGCGGCCTGCACGCTATGGGCGATCGACCGCGATCCTGACGCAATCGCGCGTGGCGCCAGCCTCGCCCAACGCTTCCCGGGCCGGCTGCATCTGCTGCACGGCCGTTTCGGCGACATGCTCGATCTGCTGGAACGCGAGGGCATCGCCTCGCTCGATGGCGTCGTGCTTGATCTCGGCGTCTCGTCGTTCCAGCTCGACGAGCCGCAACGCGGCTTCAGTTTCCGCGCCGATGGTCCGCTCGACATGCGGATGGGCGGCAACGGGCCGACCGCGGCCGATCTCGTGGCGAGCCTCGACGAGCGGGAGCTGGCCGACACGCTGTTCGGACTGGGGGAGGAGCGGCACGCGCGCCGCATCGCCCGCGCCATTGTCGCGGCCCGCGCCGCGGCGCCGATCACCACCACGTCGCGGCTGGCTGCGATCATCCGCGACGTGACGCCACCCGATCGCTCCGGCACTGACCCGGCGACGCGCAGCTTCCAGGCGCTGCGCATCCGGGTGAACGATGAGCTGGGCGAGATCACCCGCGCCCTGCAATCGGCCGCTTCCCTGCTCGCACCCGGAGGTCGGCTGGTGGTGGTGGCATTTCATTCGCTGGAGGATCGTCTGGTCAAGACGTTCATGGCCGCTGCCGCCGGGCGGGCCGGTGCGCCCTCGCGCCACGATCCGGCGGGCCTGCTGGCTCGCGCGACGCCGGCGTTCCGCCTGCTGACCCACCGCGCGCTGCGTCCCGGCGAGGCCGAATTGCGGGCCAACCCGCGCGCCCGCAGCGCCCGGCTGCGCGCCATGCTGCGCCACGCGGCGGAGGCGTCGCCATGATCCGGCCGATCACCTGCCTCGCGATGCTGGCCGCCGCCGGCTCGGGCCTGTATCTGTACCAGGCCAAGCATCAGGCCTTTGTGCTTGACAGCCAGATCGCGAAGGTGAGCGGCGAGACCGCCAAGCTGCGGGAGCATATCGCCGTGCTGCGCGCCGAGTACGCCCTGCTCAACGATCCGTCGCGGCTGCAGGATCTGGCGAGTGCCCATCTGCCCGGCCTCGCACCGTTGGCGCCCGGCCAGTTCACGACCCTGGCACAGCTCGACCAGCGCCTGCCGCCGGTCGGTGCGCCGGCTCCGAGTGCCGCACCCAACTCTTCCGTGCCGGCGGGCGTGAAGGTCGGCAGCGAGCCGTATGACTACCCGCCGGCCCCGGTTCCTGTCGCCGAGGCTCCATTTGCCGCCGCCCCTGTGGTCGCCGAAGCGGCGCGTCCCGCCACGGCGGATATCGCCATGTCGCGGCCGCACGTGGCCAGCGCGCTCGCGCCGGTGCCGGCGACACGACCGGTCGCGCTCGCCGCGCGCAAGCCGCCGCACCCGAAGAGCGAGTACGTCGCCCGCGCCGCCCCGCGCCGCGTGCCCGTGATGGTCGCGGCCGCCCCCCGCCCCGATCCGCTGGCGATCCAGACCGCCTCCCCGCCCATCAGCGGCAACCCCGCACGGGTCGCCTCGGCGCTCGGCATGGCTCGCACGATGGTCGCACCTTCGCCCGCCGCCTACACCTTCCAGCGCTACAATCCGGGCGCCGCGGAGACCCTCGGGCGGTGACGCAGGAACAGGAGCGCGGCGCGCCCTCTCCCGCGATGCCCGCGCGTCGCTTCGGCGCGCCGCGCGATGCCGGCATCCCGCGCATGGAAACGGTGCGTGTCACCGCCCCGGACCTCAAGCGCCGGGCGGCCCTCGAACTGATGCGCGGCCGGCTGGTGCTGGCGGCCGCCGGGTTCGCCGTGTTGTTCGGCGCTGTCGGGCTGAAGCTTGCCGACGCCACCATCCTGCAGCCGGTGTTGCCGCGCTCGGTCCTGCTCGCCCGCGCAGCTTCCCCGGCGGCCGCGACACCTGACCCGCCGCGAGCGCGGGTGATCCAGACCGCGGCACTCGGGCCGGCCCCGAACGACGCCGGAGACGACAGCCCGGCCGCCGATGTCGCCATGCCGCACGCGCAACGTGCCATGATCACCGACCGTAACGGTCAGATCCTGGCTATTTCGCTGCCGACGGCGGCCCTCTACGCAGACCCGCGCATGATGATCGATCCGGGCGATGCCGCGCATAAGCTGAAATCGGTGCTGCCGACCCTGGACGAGGCGGATGTGCGCAAGCGCCTGTCGGACAGCACCAAGCAGTTCGTCTATCTCGCCCGCCAGCTCACACCGCGGCAGGAGCTGGCGATCAACGATCTCGGCATTCCCGGCATCTCCTTCCAGCCCACCGAGCGGCGCCACTATCCGCAGGGGCGGGTCGCGGCGCAGGTGCTGGGCGGCGTCGATGTGGACGAGCGTGGCGTGGCCGGTGTCGAGCGCTATTTCGATCAGCGGCTGCGCACCAACTCGCAGCCGCTGCGCCTGTCGCTCGACGTGCGCGTGCAGGCGGTGCTGCGCGACGAGCTGGAAAAGTCGAAGGACGAGTTCAAGGCGATCGGCGCCTGCGGCATCGTCATGGACGTGCGCACCGGCGAGGTGCTGGCGATGGTCAGCCTGCCGGACTATGACGCCAACGAGTTCGGCAACACGCCGCCCGACGACCGCTTCAACCGCGCGGTGACCGGCATGTACGAGCCGGGCAGCACGTTCAAGCTGCAAACCGTGTCGATGGCCCTCGACGACGGCGTGGTGCAGACCTGGAACGGCTTCGACGCGACCAACCCGATCCATATCGGACGCTTCACGATCAACGATTTCGAGGGCAAGCACCGCTTCCTGTACATCCCCGAGATCATCGCCTACTCATCGAATATCGGCGCGGCCAAGATGGCGCAGGCGGTCGGCGCGGAGCGGCAGCGAGCCTGGCTTGAGAAGCTGGGACTGATGTCGCGGCTCAAAGTGCAGTTGCCCGAGGCCGGTCGGCCGCTGTTCCCGTCCGTCGCCAACTGGAAAGAAGCGGCGACGCTCACCATCGGCTTCGGCCACGGCGTCGCCGTCTCGCCGCTGCATGTGGTCGCGGCCACCGCGGCGGTCGCCGATGGCGGCATCCTGCATCAGCCGACCATGCTGGCGCAGGATGATTCCGCCCCGCCGCAGGGGACGCGCATCATGCAGGCGGCAACGTCGGACATCACGCGCAAGCTGATGCGCCTTGTCGTCACGTCGGGTTACGGCAAGCCGGCCGAGGTGCCGGGTTATTTCGTCGGCGGCAAGACCGGCACGGCGGAGAAGGTCTCGCATCACAGTTACGAGAGGCACGCGAACGTCTCGGCCTTCGTCTCCGTCTTTCCGATGAACGCGCCTCGCTATGCGGTGTATTTCATGCTCGACGATCCGCAGGGCAACAAATCGACGGGCGGCTTCTCCACGGCCGGCGCGGTCAGCGCGCCGGGGGCGGGACGGGTGATCGCCCGCATCGGGCCGATGCTCGGCCTGTTGCCGGAAACCGCCGATGCGGCGGCGATCCAGGCGTCGCTGGACATTCCGCTGGAGCCGCCGCGGCCGCCCGGTGCGCGCGGCCCGCTGCAGCCGCCGCCATTCGTTGCCCCGACCGTCTCGATGGCGGGCCTGCCCGGTGAGCGGCCTCAGGGCCGGCACAGGCCCGGCTCGCGACTCTCCGCGATCCATCCCGCCACACCGCCGCAGGTTTCTCCCCCGCCACGCCAGGTGGTCCTGCCGCGCGACCTGCGCCACGAGGCGATCTGGCGCAGTCCGGCCCCGGCCGCGCCCGTTGCGAGCGAGTGAGCTGATGGCGCTGCTGGATGACCTGGACCGCGCGCCCGGCGCCAGCACCGGCTGGCGGACAGCCGGCGGCGTGGAAATCTCCGGCGTCACCGACGACAGCCGGCAGGCGGCGCGGGGGTCACTGTTCGTCGCCATTCCCGGCGGCCGTGCCGACGGGCGGCGCTTCATTGGCGAGGCGGTGGCCCGCGGTGCCGTGGCCGTGCTGGCGCCCCCCGGCACCACATGGCCGCCCGGTGTCCCGCCGCGCCCGCTGATCGAGGATGCCGAGCCGCGTCGCCGCCTGGCGCAGATCGCGGCCCGGCTCGCGGGACCGCCCCCGGCTACACTGGTTGCGGTCACCGGTACCAACGGCAAGACCAGCACGGTCGATTTCCTGCGGCAGATATGGACGCTCGCCGGGCGCCGCGCAGCCAGCCTCGGCACGCTCGGCGTGATCGAGTCCGGCGCCCACGGGCAGGCGGGATCGGCAATGACCACGCCGGATCCGGTGGCACTGTCCGAGCAAATGGCGGACCTCGGGCGGCGCGGGGTGACCTGCGCGGCGCTGGAGGCGTCGTCGCACGGGCTGGACCAGTTCCGTCTCGACGGGCAGCACTTCAGGGCCGCCGCGTTCACCAATCTGACGCGCGATCACCTCGACTACCACGGCGATCTGGAGCGCTACCGCGCAGCCAAGCTGCGGCTGTTCTCGGTGCTGCTGGACGAAGGTGGCACGCTCGCGGCCAGCACGGCGCTGGAGCCGGTGGCGATGCGCGCCGTGGCCGATATCGCGCGGCAGCGCCGGCTCGATCTGCGCACGGTCGGAGAGAACGGCTCGGCGGTGCGCCTGCTGCGCGCGCGCGCGCTCCCGGATGGCCAGGTGCTGGAGTTCACGGCGGCCGGGACGGGACACGAATTGGCGGTGAACCTGCCGGGACGTTTCCAGGCCGACAATTTGCTGCTGGCGGCGACGCTCGCCGAAGCGACAGGGGTGAACGATCCCTGGTCGCTGTTGCCGCGCCTGTCCGGCGTGCGCGGACGCATGGAACTGGCCGCGCGGCTGGCGAACGCCGCCGCCTGCTACGTCGATTACGCGCATACGCCGGACGCGCTGACGCGGCTGCTGGCGGCCTTGCGCCCGCACACCGCGGGCCGTCTCATCGTGGTGTTCGGTGCCGGCGGCGACCGCGATCCCGGCAAGCGCCCGCTGATGGGACGGGCCTGCGCGAGCGGTGCGGATGTGTGCATCGTCACCGACGACAATCCGCGCAGCGAGAACCCGGCCTCGATCCGCGCCGCCGTGCTGGAGGGCTGCCCGGAGGCCATCGAGATCGGCGACCGGGCGGCGGCGATCGCGGCGGGGCTGTCGATGCTGCGCGCAGGCGACGTGCTGGCGGTGGCGGGCAAGGGCCATGAACAGGGGCAGAGCGTGGGCGGCAGCGTGTTGCCGTTCGACGACGTATCCACCGTTCGCCGGCTGGCGGGTAGCGCGTGACCGCGCTGTGGTCGCCGTCCGACCTGCTGGCCGCCACCGGCGGCCTGCTGCGGACCCCGTTCTCGGCGAGTTCGGTCTCGATCGACAGCCGCACCACCCAGCCGGGTGCGCTGTTCGTGGCGCTGGCAACCGACAGCGGCGACGGCCACGAGTTCGTGGCGCACGCGCTGGCGCGCGGGGCGGCGGGCGCCTTGGTGCATCGCCTGCCGGATGGCATCGGCGATGACGCGCCGCTGCTGCAAGTGGCCGATACGCTGGCCGGTCTGCGCGCACTCGGCGCCTTCGCGCGCGCGCGCTTCGGCGGAAAGGTTGTGGCGATCACCGGCAGCGTCGGCAAGACCACCACGAAGGAGATGCTGCGCGCCATCCTCGCGGCATTTGGCCGCACCTGGGCCGCCGAGGCGTCGCACAACAACCATTGGGGCGTGCCGCTGACCCTGGCACGCCTGCCGCCCGGCCATGCGTTCTGCGTGGTCGAGATCGGCATGAACCATCCGGGCGAGATCGCGCCGCTGGCACGTCTCGCGCGCCCGCATATCGCGGCAATCACATCGATAGCCGCCGCGCATATCGGCAACATGGGGAGTCTGGAGGCGATCGCGCGAGAGAAGCTGTCGGTCGCCGATGGGATGTCGGCAGGCGGCAGGCTGGTGCTGCCGTCCGCCAGCCCTGTACCTGGCGCTGTGGGGCAAACCCGCAATCACGTTCGGCACCGCAAACTCCGCAACCGTCCAGCTGCTGCGGACGGCCAGCGACGCCACCAGCAACCTTGTCACGGCGCGGGCAGGCGGCGAGACGCTGTCATTCACGATGCAGGCCCCCGGTCCCCACATGGCCATGAACGCTGGTTGCGCGCTCGCCGTGGCCGCCGCCCTGGATCTGGACGTTGCGTGCGCGGCCGCGGCACTGGAAGCGTTCGCGCCTGTGGTGGGTCGCGGCTCGCGCCGGACGCTGTCGTTCGGGAATGGCGAGATCATTCTTCTCGATGAAAGCTACAACGCCTCCGCCGCCTCGGTGCGTGCGGCGTTGTCGGTGCTGGAGTTGCAGCAAGCTGCCCGCAGGATCGCCGTGCTTGGTGACATGCTGGAACTTGGCGAACACGCCGCGGCCGAACACATGGGCCTGGCGGAAGGTCTGGACGCCAGCGCCGACCTGGTGTTCACCTGCGGGCCGATGATGCGGCGCCTGCATGACGCCGTGCCGGCGGGGATCCGTGGCGCGCACGCGCCGGATGCCGCGGCACTCGCGCCGATCGTGGCGGAGGCCTTGCGCGCCGGCGACGCGGTGCTGGTGAAGGGCAGTCTCGGCAGCCGCATGAAGCTGGTCGTGCAGGCGATCGAGGCGCGCGGCTGATGCTCTATAACCTCGCCCGCCTGTACGAACACCAGTTCGGCCTGTTCCGGCTGCTCACCTACCTGACCTTCCGCTCCGGTGCGGCCTGCATGACGGCGCTGCTGGTGAGCTTCGTCGTCGGACCCGCCTTCATCCGCTGGCTCAAGCGCGTGCAGCGGCAGGGTCAGCCGATCCGCCCGGACGGGCCGGAGCGGCACTTGATCGAGAAGAAGGGCACGCCGACGATGGGCGGCGGCCTGATCCTGCTGGCATTGATCGTCTCCACCCTGCTCTGGACCGATCTGCGCAACGGCTATCTCTGGGGCGTGCTGCTGGTCACGGCCGGGTATGGCGCGCTGGGTTTCCTCGACGACTACATCAAGCTCTCGAAAGCGTCGTTCCGCGGCCTGTCGGGACGCGGCAAGCTGATCGTGCAGGCGGTATTGGGCCTGATCGCCGCGGCGTGGTTCGCCTGGCTGACGCGCGACCCGATCGGCAGCGCGCTCACCGTGCCGCTGTTCAAGGATCTGCTGATCCCGCTCGGTCTCGGTTTCCCGTTCTTCGGCGCGTTCGTGATGATCGGCGCCAGCAACGCGGTGAACCTGACCGACGGGCTGGACGGGTTGGCGATCGGTCCCACCATCATCTGCGCCGGCGTGTTCGCGCTGATTGCCTATCTCGTCGGCAACCGCGTGTTCTCCGACTATCTGCAACTCAATTTCGTGCCCGGCACCGGCGAGCTGGCGGTGTTCTGCTCGGGGCTGATCGGTGCGGGAATCGGCTTCCTGTGGTTCAACGCCCCGCCCGCCGCCGTGTTCATGGGCGACACCGGCAGCCTGGCGCTCGGCGGGGCCTTGGGTGCCGTCGCGGTCGCGGTCAAGCACGAGATCGTGCTGATGATCGTGGGCGGCCTGTTCGTGGTCGAGACGATCAGCGTCATCGTCCAGGTGTTCTGGTACAAGCGCACACACCGGCGCGTGTTCCTGATGGCGCCGCTGCACCACCATTTCGAGAAGAAGGGCTGGGCAGAGCCCACCATCGTCATCCGGTTCTGGATCATTTCCATGATCCTCGCCCTGGTCGGCCTCGCCACGCTGAAGATCCGATGAGCGCGCTTCCCCACCGACATCTTCGCCGGACAGCGATTCGCGGTGGTAGGGCTGGGCCGCAACGGCCTGCCGGCGGCGCGCGTCGCTGCGCGCGATGGGCGCGGGCGTCGTGGTATGGGACGATTCGGCCGCGGCGCGCGCGCAAGCGGGGCGGAGAGGCTTTCCGTGGCCGAGCCGGCGATGGCAGGGCTGGACGCGCTCGTGCTGTCCCCCGGCATCCCGCATCATCTGCCCGCGCCGCATCCGCTTGCGTCCGCGGCCATTGCGGCGGGCGTGCCGATCTTGTCGGACGCCGAGCTGCTGTATCCGCGTCGTGCGCGCCAGCGGATCACGCGCGCGCTTCGCCGGCATTACCGGCACCAACGGCAAGAGCACCACCACGGCGCTGCTGGCGCACATCCTGGAGACCGCCGGTGTGCCGGTCGCCGCCGGCGGCAATCTTGGGCAGGCGGCGTTGTCACTGCCATTGTTGCCACATGATGGAGTGTACGTGCTGGAGATGTCCTCCTACATGTTGGAGCAACTCGCGACGATACAATTCGATGTCGCGGCAATGCTGAACCTGTCCCCCGATCACCTCGACCGGCATGGCGACTTCGCTGGCTACGTCACTGCGAAAAGGGAGATCTTCGCGCGGCAGACGGCGAACGACGTCGCGGTGGTCGGGTCTGACGATCCGGAGTCGCGCCGCTTCGCCGCGTGGCTGCGAACACGGCCGGCGCGCGTCACGGCCATCAGCGACGCCGACGCGACACCCAAGGCGCCGCCGACACTTCCGGGGACGCACAACCGGCAGAATATCGCAGCCGCTCTGGCGATGGCCGATGCACTCGGCGTACCGGCGGTGGCGAGCGAACGCGGGCTGCGCAGCTTCCCGGGGCTGCCGCATCGGCTGGAACTGGTGGGCACCGTCGGCAATGTCGCGTTCGTCAACGACAGCAAGGCGACGAACGCCAATTCGTCGAGCAAGGCTCTGGCCTCTTATGGGCGGGTGGTGTGGATCGCGGGCGGCATCGCCAAGGCGGGCGGGATCGAGCCATTGCGGCCGCTGTTTTCGCGCGTCGCACATGCGATCCTGATCGGGCGAGACGGCGAGGCGTTCGCCGCGACCCTGGCCGATGTGCCGCATGAGATCGCGGGCACGCTGGACGCCGCCGTTCCCGCTGCATTCGCCCGCGCGCGTCGCAATAACGTGCCGGTCGTCCTGCTCTCGCCCGCCTGTGCCAGCTTCGACCAGTTCGCCAATTTCGAAGCGCGGGGCGACCGTTTCCGCGAACTCGTGGCCGATCTGGCGAGGGCCGCCTGATGCCGACCCTCTCGCGCGCCGATACCTCCGTGCTGGGCCGCTGGTGGTGGACAGTCGATCGCTGGACCCTGCTCGCCATCGCGACGTTGATCGGCTTCGGCTACGTGCTGGTGATGGCGGCAAGCCCGGCCGTGGCCGTGCGCATTCATGTCTCGCGCGACATGTTCATCCTGAAGCAGGTGATCTTCCTTGCGATCGCCGGGCTGATCGTGATCGCGGTCTCGCTGCTCAGCCCGCGCGGCGTGCGGCGCGTGGCGCTGGCGGGCTTTATCGTGGCGCTGGCGCTCACTGCGCTGACGCTCGTGATCGGGGTCGAGATCAAGGGTGCGCGACGCTGGATCGCGTTTCCGTTCCTCTCGGTGCAGCCGAGCGAGTTCCTCAAGCCCTGCTTTGCGGTGGTCGTGGCCTGGCTGATGACAGAGGGCCGCAAGCCCGGCCGGTTCCCCGGCATGGCGCTCGCCTTTGCGGTCTTCGCGCTGGTGGTGGTGGTGCTGCAGGCGCAGCCGGATATCGGCATGTTGGCGGTGATCACCGGCACGTTCTTCATCCAGCTTTTCGTCGGCGGCCTCAATCTCGCCTTCGCCGGCGTGCTGCTGGGTGCCATCGCCGGCGGCGGGGCCGCGGCCTATGCGGCGTTCGATCACGTGCGCAGCCGCGTCGCGCGTTTTCTGCATCCGAACGTGGGCGACAACTACCAGGTGCATCGCGCGCTCGAGGCATTCGGCAATGGCGGCCTGCTGGGGCGCGGGCCGGGCGAGGGCCACATCAAGGACGTGCTGCCCGATGCCCATGCCGACTTCATCTTCGCCGTCGCCGGCGAGGAGTTCGGGCTGATCATCTGCCTCGTGCTGCTCGGCGTGTTCGCCTTCATCGTGCTGCGCGGGCTGCTGCATCTGCTGCGCGAGGGTGAGATGTTCGTGATCCTGGCAGCGACCGGCCTGATCGCGAGCTTCGGCCTGCAGGCGTTCGTCAACATGGGCTCGACGCTGCACCTGATCCCGACCAAGGGCATGACCCTGCCCTTCGTCTCCTATGGCGGCTCCTCGGTCATGGCGATCGCATTCCAGATGGGTCTGCTGCTGGCGCTGACGCGGCGACGCCACGCGGGCGACCCGCCATGAGGGGGCCTGCGGTGCAGCCCATCGTCGATCGCGGCCGGCGGGACAGGCGGGCATTTCTTCCCCGCCGAGGCGCTGGCGGAGGCGCTGGTCGCGCGCGGGCAGCGGATCGTGCTGCTGACCGATGCGCGGTCGAGCGGATTGCGGTCCGCGGTGTTCGAGGGACGCGAGCGTTTCGTAGCTGGCGGGCGCGGGTCTGGCCGGGCGCGGCGCCCGCGCAGTCGGTGCGGCGGCGGCATTGGCGCGCGGTGTCGCGCAGTCGCGGACCATTCTGCGCGCGGCTGGATGCCGCCCTGGTGGTCGGGTTTGGCGGCTATCCGAGTGTGGCACCCTTTGTCGCTTCACGCCTGCTGCGGCGACGCCCGGCGCTGCTGCTGCACGAACAGAATGCGGTGCTGGGCCGCGCCAATCGCGTGCTGGCGCGCGGCGCCGATCTGTTGGCGCTGAGTTTTGCCGATACCGCACTTGTGCCCGCGGGCGTCACGACGCGGGTGGTCGGCAATCCGGTCCGACCGGCCATCGAACCGCGCGACTATGCGCAAGCTGGCGAGGAGATTCGCCTGCTCGTGCTGGGCGGCTCGCTCGGCGCGCGGGTGTTCAGCGACGTGCTGCCACACGCCGTCTCGCTCCTGCCTGACCGGCTGCGCGCGCGCCTGCGTGTGACGCAGCAATGCCGCGAGGAGGATCTGGCGCGGGTCGGCAACGCCTATGCCGCATCCGGCATCGACGCCGAACTGGCGCGCTTCTTCGGCGACGTTGCGGACCGGCTCGGTCGCGCGCATCTGGTGATCGCCCGTGCCGGCGCCTCGACCGTGGCGGAGCTTGCGGTGATGGGTCGTCCGGCCATCCTGGTGCCGCTGCCGCACGCCATCGACGATCACCAGACCGCGAACGCGCGCGCGCTGGCACAGGCGGGCGGCGCCTGGGTCATGCCGCAACCGGAGTTCTCGGCCGAGGCACTGGCATCGCGGCTGGCGACGCTCCTGGCCGATCCCGCGACACTTGCGCGCGCCGCGATCGCCGCCCGCGCGCAAGCCCATGACCGCGCGGCCGATGCGCTCGCCGACGCGGTGGAACAGCTTGCCGCGGAGCGCGTGCGATGAGGGCGATGCCGCTCAATATCGGCACGATCCATTTCGTGGGCATCGGCGGTATCGGCATGTCGGGCATTGCCGAGGTGCTGCATGTGCTGGGCTACAGCGTGCAGGGCAGCGACATCGCCGAGAACGCCAATGTCGCCCGGCTGCGCGAATCCGGCATCCGTGTCGCGATCGGCCACGACGCAGCCAATCTCGGCGCGGCGCAGGTGGTGGTGACATCGACCGCCGTGCGCGCCGACAACCCCGAGGTGCAGGCGGCGCGCACACGCCTGATCCCGGTGGTGCGGCGTGCGGAGATGCTCGCCGAACTGATGCGCCTGCGCTGGGCAATCGCGATCGGCGGCACGCACGGCAAGACCACCACGACCAGCCTCGTGGCCTGCGTGCTGGAGGCCGCACGGCTCGATCCCACCGTCATCAATGGCGGTATCGTCAACGCCTATGGCACCAACACGCGCCTGGGCGAAGGCGAGTGGATGGTGGTGGAGGCGGACGAGAGCGACGGCAGCTTCCTGCGCCTGCCCGCGACCATCGCTGTCGTCACCAACATGGACCCGGAGCATCTCGACCACTGGGGCAGCGGCGAGGCGATGCTTGCGGGCTATCACCAGTTCGTCGAGAACATTCCGTTCTACGGCTTCGCGGTGCTGTGCATCGACCATCCGGCGGTGCAGCAGATGATCCCGCGCCTGTCGGACCGGCGGATCATCACGTACGGCTTCTCGCCGCAGGCCGATGTGCGGGCCGAAAAGCTTGTGGCCGACAAGCTGGGCTGCACCTTCGAGGTGATGGTGGCAGACCGCGCGCGCAACCGCAGCCGCAAGATGGGGCCGTTCCGGCTGCCGATGCTGGGCCACCACAACGTGCAGAATGCGCTGGCGGCGGTTGCCATCGCCATCGAGATGGACATCGACGATACCACGCTGCGCAGCGCCTTTGCCGGATTCCGCGGCGTCAAGCGGCGCTTCACCAAGACCGGCGAGTCGGGCGGCATCACGGTGATCGACGATTACGGCCACCATCCGGTCGAGATCGCGGCCGTGCTGAAGGCGGCGCGGCAGGCCGGGGCGCGCGACGTGGTGGCGGTGGTGCAGCCGCATCGCTACACCCGGCTCGCCTCGCTGTTCGAGGAGTTCTGCACCTGCATGAACGACGCCGGCACGGTGATCGTGGCGGAGGTGTACGCGGCCGGCGAACAGAAGATCGAGGGTGTGGACCGCGACGCGCTGGTGGACGGATTGCGCGCGCGCGGGCATCGCAGCGTGGTGCCGCTGCCCGGACCGGAACACCTGGCCGAGATGGTGCATGCGATCGCGCGGCCCGGCGATTTCGTGGTCTGCCTGGGCGCCGGCAACATCACACAGTGGGCGGCGGCATTGCCGCAGCAACTGGCGGCGCTGCAAGCGGCGATGCCGAAGCGCGCGGCGGGCGGGCAATGATGGCCTCGGGCGCGACGCTGGCTGAAACGCTTCCAGCCCTGCGCGGGCGCGTACAGGCGCAAGCAGCGCTCGGGCCTGCAACCTGGTTTCGCGTCGGCGGCCCGGCCGAATTGCTGGTGCGTCCGGCGGATACGGAGGATCTGTGCGCCCTTGCTCTCGGCTCTGCCGAACGAGGTGCCCGTCACCGCGATCGGCGCCGCGTCGAACCTGATCGTGCGCGACGGCGGCGTGCATGGTGTGGTGATCCGCCTGCTGCGCGGCTTTGCCGAGATCGCGACCGAACCGGATGGCGTGGTGGCCGGGGCCGGCGCGCTGGATGTGACCGTCGCTGAAGCGGCGGCGGCGGCGGAACTCGCCGGGCTGGAGTTCCTCTCCGGCATTCCCGGCAGCATTGGCGGCGCCGTCGCCATGAACGCCGGCGCCTATGGCGGTGACATGGCCGCCTGCCTGGACTGGGCGGAAATCGTCACCCGCGACGGCCAGCTCGTTCGGCTGTCGGCACCGCGCCTGTCGCTCGCCTATCGTCATGCGTCGCTGCCGCCCGGCGGCATCGTCGTGCGTGCGCGGCTGCGCGCCACCCCCGGCGACGCGACGCTGATCGCCGAGCGGATGCGCGCGATCCGCGACAGCCGCGAGGCGACGCAGCCCGTGCGCGCCCGAACCGGCGGCTCCACCTTCCGCAATCCCTCCGGGATGAAGGCCTGGGAGCTGATCGACGCCGCCGGCTGCCGTGGCCTCTCGCTGGGCGGTGCGGCTGTCAGCGACAAGCACTGCAACTTCCTGCTCAACACCGGCACCGCGTCCGCGGCCGATATCGAAGGGCTGGGCGAGAAGGTGCGCGCGCGCGTGCTCGCCAGCAGCGGGATTTCGCTGGAGTGGGAAATCCGCCGCATCGGGGTGCCGGCATGATGCGCGTCGCGGTGCTCCATGGCGGCATCTCGGCCGAGCGTGAGGTGAGCCTTTCCTCCGGGAAGCAGGTCATCGCGGCGTTGCGCGATTCCGGGTTCGAGGTGACACCGATCGAGGTGGGCGCCGATCTGCGCGCGGTGCTCGCGGCACTCGATCCCGCGCCGGATGTGGTGTTCAACGCGCTGCACGGCCGCTTCGGCGAGGATGGCACGATCCAGGGGATGCTCGACTGGCTCGGCATTCCGTACACTCATTCCGGCGTGCGCGCCTCGGCACTCGCGATGGACAAGGTGGCCGCGAAGTCGGTGTTCGCGGCGCATGGCTTGGCGGTGCCGCAGGGGCGCGTCGTCGCGATCGACACGCTGCGCGAGACGGACCCGCTGCCCGCGCCATACGTGGTGAAGCCGGTGAACGAAGGCTCGTCGGTCGGCGTGTCGATCGTGCGCCAGTCGGACAACCGGCGCGGCGAGATCGCGGCACAATGGCGCTTCGGCCCGCACGCGCTGGTCGAGGAATACGTCCCCGGCCGCGAGCTGACGGTGGGTGTCATGGGCGACCGCTCGCTCGCCGTGACGGAGATCGTCGCCGGCCACAGCTTCTATGACTACGAGTCGAAATACGCTTCCGGCGGTTCGCGCCACCTGATCCCCGCCCCGGTGCATCCGCACGTCACGCAGAGCGCGCTCGACATGGCGCTCCTCGCGCATAATGCGCTGGGCTGCCGCGGCGCCTCGCGCGCCGACTTCCGCTACGACGATACCGCCGGCGAACCGGGACGGCTGGTGCTGCTGGAGGTCAACACACAGCCGGGCCTGACGCCCACCTCGCTGCTGCCCGAACAGGCGGCGCATCGTGGCATCGGCTTTCCGGAGCTCTGCGCCTGGATGGTGGAGCAGGCGACATGCCGCGCATAAGCCGCAACGATGCGGCTTCCCGCAAGCGGGTGCCGCTTGATCGGCCCGCCCGCTGGCGCGTGCTGCTGCGCCGGCAGCGGCGCCTCGTCCGTCCCGCATTGGCGCTGGCCGGCCTCGGCGCGGTCGGCCTCGCCGGCGTCGTGCTCGTGCTGGCGCTGGGTCACGGCGAGAGTTTCACCGAACGCTTCGGCCATGCCACGGCGCGCCTTGGCCTGCGCGTGCAGCAGGTGGTCGTCGAGGGACGGCAGAAGAACTCCGGAACCGCTGTTGCGCGCGGCGATCGGTGTGGCCCCTGGTGATCCGCTGCTGACGTTCTCGCTCGGCCAGGCGCGGGCGCGCATCGAAAGCATCCAATGGGTCAAGAGTGCCACCGTGCAGCGGCGCCTGCCCGGCACGCTGGTCGTGCGCCTGGACGAGCGCACGCCGTTCGCGGTCTGGCAGCACGATGGCCGGTTCGTGCTGATCGACCGACTTGGCAACACCGTCACCGATTCCGACGTCGCGGCCTTCGCCAATCAGGTGCCGCTGGTGGTGGGAACCGGCGCGCCGCAGGCCGCCGCCACGCTGATCGACGCGCTGGCAGTCTATCCCGCCTTGCAGGCGCGGGTCGCCGCCGCGGTGCGCGTAGGCGAGCGGCGCTGGAACCTGCATCTCGCCAACGGCATCGACGTCAAGCTGCCAGAGGGCGCGGTGCCGCAGGCGCTCGCCAAGCTGGTGCAGCTCGAACACGACCACAAGCTGCTGGACCGGCCGTTGCAGATGGTGGACATGCGGCTGCCCGACCGGCTGACGATCCGCCCCCTGCCCGCCGTCGATGCACCGAAGGACGCGACGCCGAAGCCGGGCGACGCGCGCAAGCCCGCATGAACGACATGCCACGCGGAACCATGCTGCCTCCCGCCATGCAGGAACCGGAACCGCCGCGCCATCGCGCGCGGCAATCGGGGCCGTTCGGCGTGCTCGACATCGGCACCACCAAGATCGTCTGCATCATCGGCCGCACCGAGAGCGACGGCAGCAATCGCGTGCTGGGCTTCGGCTGGCAGCGCGGCCAGGGCGTGCGCGGCGGCGGCATCACCGATCTCGAAGCGGCCGAACGCGCCATCCGCGCCGCCGTGGGCCAGGCCGAGAACGAGGCGGACACGCGGTTGCGCAGCATCACCGTCAATCTCTCCTGCGGGCAGCCGGAAAGCCGGCTGTTCAACGTGCAATGGCCGGTCGGCGGCCGCGCCGTGACCGACGCCGATATCCGCCGCGTGCTGCTGGAGGGCCGCGCCCGCGCGGCGAGCGAGGGGCGCGACATCATCCACGCGCTGCCGCTCGCCTTCTCGGCCGACGACGCGCAGGGGGTCGCCGATCCGCGCGGCCTGCATTGCGAGGCGCTGTCCGCGCGGCTGCACGTGGTCGATGCGGTGCGCACGTCGCTGTCCACGCTCGGCGCCTGCATGGCGCGCTGCGATCTCGACATCGCCGAGCTGGTCTCGGCCCCGATGGCGGCCGGCATGTCCACACTGGTCGAGGACGAGCGGCAGCTTGGCGCCACGGTGCTCGACATGGGCGGCGGCACCACCGGCATGGCGGTGTTCGCCGAAGGGCAGTTGCTGCACACGGCGCAATTGCCGGTGGGCGGCCAGCACGTCACCAACGACATCGCGCGGCTGCTCTCGACTCCGGTGGCGCACGCGGAGCGGCTCAAGACGCTCTACGGCAGCGCGCAGGCCAGCCCCGACGACGATCGCGAAATGCTGCCGGTGCCGCTGGTGGGCGAGGAGGAGCATCAGATCGCCAAGGTGCCGCGCAGCATGGTGGTCGGCATCATCAAGCCGCAACTCGAAGAGACCTTCGAGATGGTGAAGGAGCGCATCGACGGCTCCGGCCTCGGTCGCGCCGCCGGAACGCGCGTGGTGCTGACGGGCGGCGCGAGCCAGCTCAACGGCGCGCGCGAGATGGCGACGCGCATTCTCGGCCGCACGGTACGCAACGGACGGCCGCAGCCCTTGCGCGGCCTGCCCGACAGCGCCGGCGGCCCCGCCTTCGCGACCGCCGTGGGCCTGCTGGCCTGGGCGGCCGGTGCGGGGCGCGGGCCGCACGACATCGACTTCGATGCGGAACAGCCACGCGGGCTGTTGCGCCGCATCGCCGCCTTCTTGCGCGAGCGAGTCTGATGCAGTCGCGACTCGCCGCGATCGCGTACACACGATTTCCCGGGGGAGTGAACCCATGACCTTGAACCTGACGATCCCGCAGCAGATGCACACCGACTTCACGCCGCGCATCACCGTCATCGGCGTGGGTGGCGGCGGCACCAACGCGGTGGACAACATGATCGCGTCCAACTTGCAGGGCGTCGAGTTCGTGGTCGCCAACACCGACGCACAGCAGCTCGTCCACAGCAAGGCGGACCGGCGCATCCAGCTCGGCCCGCACATCACGCAGGGGCTGGGTGCCGGTGCGAAGCCGGAAATCGGCCGCGCCGCCGCCGAGGAAGCCTCGGAGGAGTTGTACCGGCACCTCGACGGCGCGCACATGGTGTTCATCACCGCCGGCATGGGCGGCGGCACCGGCACGGGTGCCGCACCGGTGATCGCGCGCATGGCGCGCGAGCGCAACATCCTCACCGTAGGTGTCGTGACCAAGCCGTTCACCTTCGAGGGCGCCCGCCGCGCCCGCGCTGCCGAAGCCGGAATCGAGGAATTGCAGCAATTCGTCGATACGCTGATCGTCATCCCGAACCAGAACCTGTTCCGCCTCGCCAACGAGCGGACCGGCTGGAAGGAAGCGTTCAAGATGGCCGACAACGTCCTGTACATGGGCGTGCGCGGCGTCACCGATCTGATGGTCGCACCCGGCTTGGTCAACCTGGACTTCGCCGATATCCGCACGGTGATGGCGGAGATGGGCAAGGCGATGATGGGCACCGGCGAAGCGGAGGGCGAGAATCGCGCCATCCGTGCCGCCGAGGTCGCGATCAGTAACCCGCTGCTGGAAGACACGTCGATGGCGGGCGCACGCGGCCTGCTCATCAACATCACCGGCGGCGAGGACATGACGCTGTTCGAGGTCGATCAGGCCGCCAACCGCATCCGCGAGGAAGTGGACGAGGAAGCCAACATCATCTTCGGCTCGGCGGTCGATGAGTCGCTCGGCGGCAAGATCAGGGTTTCGGTGGTGGCGACCGGCATCGAGACGCCGGCACAGAAAGCGGCGGCCGAGCGGCCGCGGCTGGTGGCCGTGGGCGGCGGCGCGCCGATGCCGATGCCGCCCGGCATGGCCCAGGCGCAGCAGCTTCAGGGAGGGCCGATGGCGAGCGCTGCTCCCGGGCAGTTTGCGCATACCGCTTCTCCCTCGATGGGCGGCCATGCAGGCCAGCCAGGCGCGGCCCAGCCCGCGCCGTTGCGCCCGGCGCCGCTGCCCCGGCCTCCGCTGCCGCTGGCCCGCCTGCAAGCGGCTGCGGCGCAGTACGCTGCCCAGCAATCCGGGCAGCCGCAGACCATGCAGCCGCATGCAACACCGGCCCAGGGTCGCCCGGCACCGCATGCGGCGCCGGCCGCCTCGGCGCGGCTCGAGCCAGACATGATGCCGGATGACGCGGAGGGCTATGACCAGCAGCTCGGCGTGCCGCAGGGCGCATCCGCTCAACCGGCGCGCGGCGTGGGTCGCGGCGGCGCCCAGCCGTCCGGGCGGCGCGGTCTGTTCGCCGAGCCGAAGGGCGCGACCCAGGCGACCCCCGCGTCGTCGCGTCCGAGCCTGTTCAAGATGGTGACGGGGGCCATCCGCGGCAGCTATGCCACCCCGCCGCTCGGCGAGGCTGCCGGCGACGATCTGCCCGAGGCCGCGCCGCGCTCGGAGCCGACCCTGCACGCCGGCCAGCACGAGCAGCACGGTACCGATCTGGCCGGGCATCCGGCACCGAACCCGGTCCGTGTGCGCCAGACCAGCGGCGAGGAGATGGGTTTCGAGATCCCGGCCTTCCTGCGGCGCCAGTCGTCCTGAGTCATCGACCCGTCCCAAGGTGTCGTCGCGCCGCACCATCCACCGCGATGGTGCGGCGCGAAAACCCTTTGTGTTTCAGCTCTTTGCTGAGAAATATTCGGCAATAATCATTGACTTGGCCGCGATGCGGTCCCCGCATAGGTTCCGCGTTGAACTCTGCGCGCAAGCGACTGTCGCCCGTTGCCACGGGCCAGCGCAGGGCAACAGGCGGGATTGGATTCGAATGGACGGGCTGCCGCAGAACCTCGCATCGCAGCATCTGACGGGCGGTCAGCGGACGCTGAAAAGCGCCATCGACTGCGTGGGCGTCGGACTGCACTCCGGCGCCAAGGCGAGGCTGACCCTGGCGCCCGCCCCCGCCGGCACTGGAATTGTCTTCCGTCGCGCCGACCTGCCTCAGGCCCCGGTCATCCCTGCCCGCTTTGATCATGTGGCCGAATCCCGCCTCTGCACCATGCTGGCTTTGCCGGCGGCACCCGATATTCGCGTCTCCACCGTGGAACATGTCATGGCGGCGCTGGCAGGGGCCGGGGTGGACAATGCCGTCGTCAGCGTGGACGGACCCGAAGCGCCTATCCTCGATGGCTCGGCCGCCAGCTTCCTGTTCCTGATCGACTGCGCTGGCCTGTCCCTTCAGGAGCAGCCCGGCGAGGAGATCGAGGTGCTGCGGCCGGTGCGCGTCGAATGCGACGGGGCCTTCGCCGAGCTGCGTCCCCACCGCAGCGCCCCCGGCGATGGGCTCGATCTGGCGCTGTCGATCGACTTCGCGGCGGCGGCGATCGGCCGGCAGGCGCTGTCGCTGCACCTGTCCCCCAACTCGTTCCGGACCGAGCTCGCACAGGCCCGCACCTTCGTCCAGGCGGAAGAGATTGCCCAGTTGCGCGAAGGCGGCCTCGCCCGGGGTGGGAGCCTGGACAATGCCGTGGTGGTCGACTCGGCGCGGGTGCTCAATCCCGGCGGGCTGCGGATGCGTGACGAGTTCGTGCGCCACAAGATGCTGGACGCCGTGGGCGACCTGGCGCTGGCGGGCGGGCGGCTGCGGGCGCGCTTTGTCGGCCATTGCAGCGGCCACGCCCTGAACAACCGGCTGCTGCGGGCGCTGTTCGCCGAACGGCGGAACTGGCGCCGCGCCACCACGGCGGACCGGCTCGTGCAGCCGGTCGTGCTGCGGGGCGAGCAGCTGCGCGCCGCCTGACACGGGCCGCAACGTCCGGGGTTCGCGCGGCGCCGTCGCATGGTGTATGGCGGGCGCGTCAATCACCGCTTATGGCCATGATGCGCGCCCGATCCTCCCTCCGCCTTTTCGCCCCGGTTCTCGTCGTCCTCTCGCTCGGCGCCTGCTCGGCGCTGGAATCGATTTCGCCCTGGAGCGGGCGGGCCGCCGATATCGGGCCCAAGGAAGACCCGACCACGGTGCCGGTGGAGGAAATGTACAACCACGGGGTCGATGCCATGCAGGCAAAGAACTACTCGACCGCGGTAACGCAATTCGAGATGGTGGAGCAGTACTACCCCTATTCGTCGTGGGCCGTGAATGCCCAGCTCATGCAGGGATACAGCGAGTATCTGCAAAGCCACTATACGGACGCGATCGCCACGCTGGACCGCTTCATCCAGTTGCACCCGTCCAACAAGGAAGTCGCGTACGCGTATTACCTGCGGGCGCTCTCGTTCTACGAGCAGATCGCCGATGTCTCGCGCGACCAGAAGGGCACGCAGGAGGCGATGGCGGCACTCCAGGAAGTGGTCAACCGGTTCCCGGACAGCGCCTATGGCCGTGACGCGCGACTGAAGATCGATCTCGCCCGCGACCATCTGGCCGGCAAGGAAATGTCGATCGGCCGCTGGTACGAGGACCAGCACCTGTACACCGCCGCGATCGGCCGGTTCCAGCGCGTGGTCGAGGACTACCAGACCACCAACCACGTGCCCGAGGCGCTGCACCGGCTGGTGGAAATCTATCTCAAGCTTGGCCTGACCGATCAGGCGCGCAAGACGGCCGCCGTCCTGGGCTACAACTATCCCGGCAGCGTCTGGTACGACGATAGCTGGAACCAGCTCGTGGCCGACAAGCAGATCAACGGCTCGCGGGTTCCGGAGCCGAGCACCGGCCCGAAGCAGGGCCTTATCGCTCGCACCTTCGGCTCGCTCTTCTGAAGCACTAGCGCTGCGAGGAGGCTGACCGCGCCATGCTGACCAGCCTGGCGATCCGCGACGTGGTGCTGATCGAGCGCCTGGATCTGGAGTTCGACTCCGGCCTCACCGTCCTCACCGGCGAGACCGGCGCGGGCAAGTCGATCCTGCTGGACAGCCTGGGCCTGGCACTCGGCGCGCGCGCCGAGCAGGGACTGGTGCGCCAGGGTGCGGAACAGGCCTCGGTGGTCGCGGTGTTCGCGCCGGCATTGGACCATCCCGCCCACGCGCTGCTGCGCGAACATGGCATTGCCGGCGAGGACGACATCGCGCTGCGGCGCGTGCTCGGCCGCGATGGCCGCTCGCGCGCCTTCGCCAACGATTCGCCAGTGGGCGCCGGGCTGCTGCGTCGGCTCGGCGCGCTGCTGGTCGAGGTGCAGGGCCAGCACGACCAGATGGGCCTCGCCGACCCGGCCGGGCATCTGACGCTGCTGGATGCGTTCGGCGTCGATGCCGGACTGCGCGCCCGGGTGGCGGCGCTGCATCGTGTTTGGCGCGAGCGGGAGCAGGCGCTTGGCGCAGCACGGGAGCGGATCGCGTCCGCCCTGCGCGACCAGGAGTTCCTGCGCCACGCCACCGCCGAACTTGGCGCGCTGGCACCCGAAGACGGCGAGGAGGAGAGGCTCGCGGCGGAACGCCAGCTCCTGCAACAGGGGGAGAAGCGCGCCGAGATCGTGGCGGCGGCACTGTCCGAACTGGCGCCGCAGAGCGGGCGCGACCGCCATCGCTCGCCCGGTCCGGCGGCTTCACTGCGCGCTGCCGCCCGCGCGCTCCAGCGTCTGCCGACGCCCACCGACGCGGAGGCCGGCCGCCGGCGCCGCGCTGGAACGCGCCGAGGAGGCGTTGGCCGAAGCCGAGGCCCTGCTGACCCGCAGTGCCGACGCGGCGCAGCCCGATCCGCGGCGGCTGGAACAGACGGAAGAGCGGCTGTTCGCCTTGCGGGCGATGGCGCGCAAGCACCATGTCAGCGTGGCCGACCTGCCGGCGTTGCTGGCATCGTTCCAGGAACGGCTCGCGGCCCTGGAAACCGGCGAGGCCGAGGTCGAGGCATTGGCTCGATCCTCCGCCTCTGCGCGCGAGGATTTTGCCTCAACCTGCGCGCTGCTGTCAGAGGCACGCCGCCAGGCGGCGTCGCGCCTGGAACGCGCAGTGGCACGGGAGCTGCCGCCGCTGAAGCTGGAGCGCGCGCGCTTCGTGGCCCGGATCACCGCCAAGGCCGCAGAGTCGTGGAGTGCCGATGGTGCGGACGGCGTGGAGTTCCTGATCGCCACCAATCCCGGCCAGGCGCCGGGACCGCTCGGCCGTGTCGCCTCCGGCGGCGAGTTGAGCCGGCTGATGCTGGCCTTGAAGGTGGTGCTGGCGGGTGCGGCGCCGGTGCCGACACTGGTGTTCGACGAAGTGGATTCGGGCATCGGCGGTGCGACCGCCGCCGCCGTGGGCGAACGGCTGACGCGGCTCGCCGCACAGGTGCAGGTGCTGCTGGTCACGCACAGCCCGCAGGTCGCGGCACGCGGCTCGGCGCATCTGCGCGTCGCCAAGCACGCCGCCAACGGACGCGCGGAGACGCGGGTGGACCGGCTGGACGACGCCACGCGGCGCGAGGAAATCGCCCGCATGCTGGCGGGCGAGAGGGTGACGGATGCCGCGCGCGCCGCCGCCGCGAGCCTGCTGCAGTGAAGCCGGTCACGCGCCTCACGCAGGATGAAGCGGCGGCCGAGTTGGCGACACTCGCCGCGCGCATCGCCGAGCTGGATCGCGCCTATCACGAGCGCGACGCGCCGGAAGCGACCGACGCCGAATACGATGCGCTGCGCCGTCGCAATGCCGCGATCGAACTGCGCTTTCCGGCCCTGGTGCGCGAGGATTCGCCGTCGCGGCGGGTGGGCGGCGCGCCATCCGGAGGATTCGCCAAGCACCGGCACGGCGCGCCGATGCTCTCGCTCGGCAACGTGTTCGACGCTGCCGATTTCGCCGAGTTCATCGCCCGCATCGGCCGGTTCCTGGGCAGCAGCGAACCGCTTGAGGCTCGTGGCCGAGCCGAAGATCGACGGACTGTCGATCTCGCTCACCTACGAGCATGGCCGGCTGGTCATGGGCAGCACGCGCGGCGACGGCAGCGAGGGCGAGACCGTCACCGCCAATCTGCTGACGATGGATGCCGTGCCGCGCCGGCTTGCCGGCCACGCGCCCGCGCGCATCGAAATCCGCGGCGAGGTCTTCATGACCAAGGCCGATTTCCTGGCACTCAACGCGGCGCAGGAGCAGGCCGGACAGCGGCTGTTCGCCAATCCGCGCAATGCCGCGGCCGGCAGCCTGCGCCAGCTCGACGCGCGCATCACGGCGGGCCGCCGGCTGCTGCTGTTCGCCTATGCGCTGGGCGAGGCCAGCGAACAGCTCGCCGACACGCACTGGCATTTCCTGAAGCGCCTGCGCGGCTGGGGATTTGCCGTCAATCCGCTGAGCCGGCTGCTGGGCAGCGAGGCCGAGGCCGAAGCCTTCCAGGCCGACATCGCGGCCCAGCGCGCGTCGCTGCCGTACGACATCGATGGCGTGGTGTACAAGGTCGATGACCTGTCTCTGCAATCCCGACTTGGTTTCGCCGGCCGCGAACCGCGCTGGGCCGTCGCCTGGAAGTTTCCCGCCGAGCAGGCGACGACGGTTCTGGAGGACATTCTGATCCAGGTCGGCCGTACCGGCGCGCTGACGCCGGTCGCGGCGTTGCAGCCGGTCAATGTCGGCGGCGTGCTTGTGACGCGGGCCACGCTGCACAACGAGGACGAAATCGCCCGCAAGGATATTCGCATTGGCGACACCGTGATGCTGCAACGCGCGGGCGACGTCATTCCGCAGATCCTGGGACCGGTGCCGGAGCGCCGACCGGCGGAAGCCCTGCCCTACGTCTTTCCCGACCATTGCCCGGTTTGCGGCAGCGCCGCCGTGCGCGATCCGGGCGAGGCGGTGCGGCGCTGCACCGGCGGGCTCACCTGCCGCGCGCAGGTCGAGGAGCGGCTGATCCACCTCGCCTCGCGCGCCGCTTTCGACATCGAGGGGCTGGGCGAACGCACGGTGCGCGAGTTCCACGCGCGCCGGGCTGATCGCGACGCCGGCCGACATCTTCCGCCTGCCCGAGCACGAACGGCAGATCGCGGCACGGGACGGTTGGGGCCCGGCATCCGCGCACAAGCTCGCGCGCGCGATCGAGCAGCGGCAACGGATTCCCCTTGCGCGTTTCATCTACGCACTCGGCATCAGGCGCATCGGCGAGGCGAACGCGAAGCTGCTGGCGCGCCACTACGGCAGCTTCGCCGAATGGCGCAGGCACATGCTGGATGCCGTGGCGATCGGCTCGGAGGCGCGCATCGCACTGGGCTCGATCCTCGGCATTGGTCCCGCGATCGCCGACGAGCTCGCGGCGTTCTTTGCCGAACCGCGCAATGTCGAGGCACTGGACGCCCTTGCGGTGCTGCTGCACATCGAGGACGCAGCAGCCGCGCCGGAGGCGGCCGGTGCCAGGCTGGCGGGCCAGGTCGTCGTGTTCACCGGCACGCTGTCCAGCATGTCACGGCCGGAGGCGCGAGCCCTGGCCGAGCGCCACGGCGCTCGCGTCACGGACAGTGTGACTTGCAAGACCGATCTGGTAGTGGTGGGCGAGGATGCCGGAAGCAAGGCGCGCAAGGCCGCTGAACTCGGCATCCGCGTCATCGATGAGGCGGATTGGCGGGCGATGCTCGATGTCTAGGATCATTGCACGTGCGAATAGGTGCCAAGTCTCGTGCTGGCTGTTGGTAGGATGAGACTCTCGCAGTACCCGGAGTTGCCGCTCATGCAGGCTTCCGATCTGCCGGACATGTCGGAGGCGGCGCCCTTGCGGGTGCTGATCGTCGAGGATGCGCGGCCGGTCGCGGCGATGCTGGAAGCGGCCTTGCGCGACGAGGGCATGGACACCGACATCGCGGCAACCGGGCAGCAGGCCATCGCGGCCGGGACGCGGTTCGCACCTGATATCGTGCTGATCGATCTCGGCCTGCCGGACATGGATGGGCACGCGCTGATCGAGCATTTCGCACAGAGCGGAGATTGCGGCATCATTGTCGTGACCGCGCACGACGCCGAGGGCGCACGCATCGCCGGGCTGGACATCGGCGCCGACGATTACATGGTCAAGCCGGTGCCGCTGAAGGAGCTTGCCGCGCGCATCCGCGCCCTGCACCGCCGCCTGACGCGCCCTGCCATGCCGGACTCGACGGGCGAGACGCGCGTGATCCTCGACTACGCCCATCGCCAGCTGATCGGCCCGGGCCGCGTCACCACGTCACTCACCGAAGCGGAGTTCGCGGCGCTCGCGACGCTGCTGGAGGGGGCGCCCACGCCGGTTTCGCGCGACTGTCTGGGGCGCATCGCGCTGAAGCGCTCGCTCACCGCGGATGATCGCAGCGTGGACCAGCTTGTGCTGAAGCTGCGGCGCAAGCTGGCCGTGCACGGCATTTCGCATCGCAGCATCCTGTCAAGCCGCGGGGTTGGCTACGTCATTGCCGATTTTGGCCGCTTCCTGCTGGTGCCGGCCGAGCCGCCGGCAACGGAGACCTGAGCCGCCGCCGTCAGCTCCCGAACCTTCCGGATTTCGGAAACCCGTTCGGCGGCATCCTGCCGGCCTGCGCGCGCTCACCCAGCCAGGGCGACAGATCCGTCTCGGTGCGCGTCTTCTCGCCCAATTGCCAGCTCAGTCCGGCGGACAGCGTGAACACCCTTGCGTCGGCCAGCTTCGCGTCGCGGTATTTCTGCAGCATGACACCGGCGCCGCGCGCCATCCGCGGCACCTGCGCCAGCGGGAAGATCAGCAGCTTGCGGTGGCTGCCGACCACCGCCACGTGATCGCCATCCGCCGCCACGCACAGCGCCGCGCGCTCGCCCGGCTTCAGGTTCAAGACCTGCTTGCCGGTGCGCTTCTCCGCCAGCAACCCGTCCTGGCCCACGACAAAGCCGCGCCCGGCATCGGAGGCGACCAGATACAGGCCGTCGTCGCGCAGCACGAACAGCGCCACCACGTCGTCGTCGCTGCCCATGTCCGCCAGCACGCGCACCGCCTGCCCGTCGCCGCGGCCGCGCGGCAGGTCTGATGCGCGCAGCGTGTAGGCGCGGCCATTGGTCGCGAACAGGCACAGCCGGTCCACCGTCTCACAGCGCAGCAGCAGGCGCAGCTTGTCGCCTTCCTTGAACTTCAGCTCGGCGGGATCGGCGACGTGGCCGCGCAGCGCGCGCAGCCAGCCCTGCTTCGAGAGGACGACCGTGATCGGCTCGCGCTCCACGAACGCTTCGTGTGTCACCGAGATCTCGGGCGCAGCACCGGCGATCTCCGTGCGCCGCTGACCCAGGGCACCGCCGCTGAACTTCTGCCGCGTTTCGTCCAGCTCGGCGGCGATGCGCTCCCACCTGTGCGCCTCCGAGCCGAGCAGCTTGTTCAGCGTGCGCTGCTCCTGCGTCAGCGCCTTGTGCTCGCGCCTTATCTCCATCTCCTCCAGCCGCCGCAGGCTGCGCAGGCGCATGTTGAGGATCGCCTCGGCCTGAACCTCCGACAGCGAGAAGGCGGCCATCAGCGCCGGGCGCGGCTCGTCCTCGGTGCGAATGATGCGGATCACCTCGTCGATGTTGAGGAAGACCGCGAGGAACCCGTCGAGGATCAGGAGCCGCTTCTCGATTGCCGCGAGCCGGTGCCGGCTGCGCCGCACCAGCACGGCATGACGATGATCCAGCCAGTGCCGCAGCACGTCGCGCAGTCCCAGCACCATTGGCGTGCGGTCGGCGGTCAGCACGTTCATGTTGAGCGGGAAGCGGCTCTCCAGCGCGGTGGCGCGGAACAGCGAGGCCATCAGCACCTCCGGCTCGATGCTGCGGCTGCGCGGCTCCAGCACCACCCGCACGTCGGTCGTGCTTTCGTCGCGCACATCGGCCAGCAGCGGGAGTTTCTTCTCCTCCAGCAGTTGCGCCATCTGCTCGATCAGCTTGGCCTTCTGCACCTGGTATGGAATTTCGGTCACCACGACGGTCCAGGTGCCGTTCTTCCCGCGCTCCACCGCCCAGCGGGCGCGCACGCGAAACCCGCCGCGTCCGGTCTCGTACGCCTGGGCGATGTCGGCGGCGTTCTCGACCAGCACGCCGCCGGTCGGGAAATCCGGCCCGGGCATCAGCGCCAGCAACTCGGAGGTCGTGGCGTGCGTGTCTTCGCACCAGCAGGGCGGCGGCGGCGCAGACTTCGCCCGCATTGTGCGGAGGAATGGAGGTCGCCATGCCGACGGCGATACCGGCGGCGCCGTTGGCCAGCAGATTGGGAAAGCCGCCCGGCAGCACGACGGGTTCGCTTTCCTCGCCGTCGTAATTGGGCCGGAAATCCACCGCGTCGTCGTCGATGCCGGCGAGCATCGCCTTCGCGACCTCGGTCAGCCGCGCCTCAGTATAGCGCATGGCCGCCGGATTATCGCCGTCGATATTGCCGAAATTGCCCTGGCCCTCGACCAGCGGATAGCGGGTCGCGAAATCCTGCGCCAGACGCACCATCGCGTCATAGGTCGCGGTGTCGCCGTGCGGGTGGTATTTGCCGATCACGTCGCCCACCACGCGCGCGCATTTCTTGAAGCCGGCGGCGGGATCGAGGCGCAACTGGTGCATGGCGTAGACCAGCCGCCTATGCACCGGCTTCAGCCCGTCGCGCACATCCGGCAGCGAGCGCGCCATGATGGTGGACAGCGCATAAGCCAGATAGCGCTCGGACAGCGCATCGACGAGGTTTGTGTCCTCGATCAGGCCGGCGGCGTGGTCAGTCATCGGCGGTCTCCGCAAGCTTCGCCACCTGGTCGTACAGCGCGATCCGCGCCGAAGGCAACGGCCGGTGGTGATGGCCGAAAGCGTCACGCGCCAGGAAATGCCCGGTCAGGCGTAGCCCGTCCGCCCATTGCGCCGGATCGCCCGCATCGTCCGGGTCGAGAAGCAGCCTCGGGAGCGCCAGCAGCCGCTCCCGCCACTGCCCGGCCGCCGCCTCCGCCACGGCGCGGCCGGTGCGAGGGGAGACAAAGGCCAGACCATCCGTGGCAGCCCGTCACGGCACAGGCGGATAGGTCTAGCCCGTAACCAAGATCGGCCAGCAGCACAGCTTCCCACCGCACCATGTCGGCCAGCGGCGCCGGCCCGTGGCCCAGCGCGGCCAACAGGCGGATCAGCCCCACAAACACGCGCGGATGCGGCTCGCGTTCCGCGAGACTCCCCTCGGCGGTGGCGCAGGCGGCGCGCAGCACGGCGAGCGAGAGCGGATCGTCCAGTACCAGCGAGGCCGGCTGCGCGACCGCCTCGGCGGTCAGGCTGCCAAGCTGTTCGGACAGCCGCGCCACCCAGCGCGCCTGCACCAGATTGCCGGCCTGCCACAGCGCCGCCCGGCTGCGCGACCCGCCACCGCGGGCGAGGCCGCGATACAGCCCCTGCTCCTCGGCCAGCACGGCGGCGATGGCGTCGCCCTCGCCATAGGGTCGGGCGTCGAGCACGATGGCGGGGGCGTCCCAGTCGAGGCTCATGGGAGTGGAGGCTTTGGTCCGAACGTCACGGCCCGTAAACGTCGAAGCGTAGCCCGACCCTTAGCGATGCCAGACGCTGCAACAGTTTCCACCCGAAGACATCGCCCGAATTGTGGTCGAAGAACCAGCCAACGGACAGCTCGAGATCGGCACCGTCATCGGTCAGTTCTGAAAGGAGTCGTCGGTCTGGCTCCAGCATGTCGAGCGCCCGAGCGACTGCATCCGGCAGATCGCCCGCGCCTTCCAGCGGGATGACTGAAAATGCGGATTGTCGCTCGAAGTCTTGGCAGCCTCTCTCCCGTCGGAGATATTCGAGGCTGTCCTGCCTTCACGACGCGGAAGGGTGTCACGCCGATCGCTTCTGCCAACGGCGAAAGGTCTGCTATCGGATGCGCGACCCTGAAGGACAGAACGAAGCGGTAGAAATGTGATTCGCTCATCCTCCTACCGGAACGACGCAGGAATGTCTCGGGCACCGTGCAGGACGCGCTCGATCCGCACCTGGCCGCTCGGAGACACCTCCCGGAACAAGACGAGGTAGTGCTTGTGGACCGCCATTCTCAGGCCAGGCGCCAAGTCCGCGCGCAACGTATAGGCTTCGGCCAGCGTGCGACGGCGGCGCATTTGCGCTCAAGCTCCACAATGAACCGACGCGCGTGCTCCGGCGAGTCGCGTGCGACGTACTCGGCAATGGCATCGAGATCGGCGGCCGCTCGAGGTGAGATGAGCAGCCGCGCCGAGCCATTCACCTCTCTGAGACAACACCGTATTTGACGCGCAACCTCGCGAACACGCCGCCGCGTCAAGGCTGGCACCGCTCTCGATCCCTTCCCTCGCCAGCCGGCGCAGTTCCTCGGTCTCGGCGGCCTCGGCCCGGTGCCGCAGCCGCCACTCCGTCACGGCCTCGATCACGATCTCGGCCGGGCTATGGTCCGCCACAACTCACCGCTGCCTCGACATCCGCAGCGGCTTCGGGCGGCAGGGAAATGATAAGATCGTGCATGATGCTCATCGGGTCATCCCTCCATGCCTACCCTACTCCCGGACTGCTAAGAGAAACAGAGGCCCGCCATTAATCGGAGGCCATAGTCAGTCCATGCTCTTCGGCCAGGACGGCGGCGATAGCGTCGTCCTGGTCCTGGGGGCGGGCGTCCACATGAGGGCCCAAGATCGCGGGCCGCCGGTATCACTATCGGCGTTGAACGACAGGAGAGCGCGGCGCATGAGGATCGACCTGACCGGCAAGACCGCACTGGTGACGGGATCGACCGCGGGCATCGGCTACGCGATCGCCCGCGGCCTGGCCGCCGCCGGGGCGCGCGTTGGCGTCAACGGGCGGCACGAGCGCACCACCCGCCCGGCCGTCGAGAGGCTGCGCGGTGAGGTGGCGGGTGCCGCCGTGGAAGGCGTCGCCGGGGATGTCTCGACCGCCGAGGGCTGCGCCGCGTTGGCCAGCGTCGTGCCGAACGCCGATATCCTCGTCAACAACGCAGCCGTCTTCGAGCCGAAGGATTTCTTCGCCATTCCCGATGAGGACTGGCTGCGCTTCTTCCAGACCAACGTGATGTCCGGTGTGCGGCTGTCGCGCGCCCTGATGCCGGGAATGCTACAGCGCAACTGGGGGCGGATCGTCTTCATCTCATCGGAATCGGCCCTGCACATCCCCAAGGAGATGATCCAGTACGGCGTCACCAAGACGGCGCAACTCGGCGTGTCGCGCGGACTTGCGGAGTTGACCGCAGGCACCGGCGTCACCGTCAATGCGGTGCTGCCGGGACCGACCCGATCGGATGGCGCCGAGCAGTTCATCCAGGCGATGGCGCGCGAGCACGGTACCACCGCCGAGGCCGAGGCTGCCAGCTTCATCAGGGAGCACCGGCCGACCTCGCTGCTGCAACGCTTTGCCACGGTGGAGGAGGTGGCGAACTTGGTCGTCTATGTCTGCTCGCAGCAGGCATCCGCCACCAACGGTGCAGCCTTGCGGGTCGATGGCGGCGTGGTACGAACGATTGCGTGACGCACCAATGGAGGGCGCCTCGCGTTCAATCGAACTCCGTCGCCAGCCCCGGCTCGCGCCAATGCGCGAACATGCGTGCCAACTGATGCGGCAGCACGCGGCCGGTGGACAAATCCTCCGGCAGCGAATCCTCGGCGAAGAACGCCACCTCGCTGGTCTCCAAGCTCGCCGCCGGCGCACCGCCCAGGATCTCGCAGATGTAGAACAGCTTGGCCGCGCTGAAGAACGCCGGCCGATGACCCTGCCGCGTGCGGTCCCAGACGGCGGCGCATTTGACCGCTCGCACGTCGAACCCGCTTTCCTCACGCACCTCGCGCACGACGTTCTCGGCCGGCGTCGCGTTCACATCCGCCCAGCCGCCGGGCAAAGTCCAGCGGCCCTCGTCCAGCACCTCGCGCACCATCAGGATGCGCCCCTGCCCGTCGAAGCAGGCGCCGCGCACGTCGATTTTCGGCGTCGCGTATCCTGTCTCGCCCACGAATAGATCGAGCAGCCGCGTCGCATCCGCATCGGCGCGCGACGCCGCCATGCGCGCGGCGAGCAGCCGCAGCGCCTCATAGCGTTCGCGGTCGTACGGGTCGCGCGTGAACGCCAGTCCGGTCTGCGCGATCGCCTGCATGTCGCGCACCCAGCCGAGCCAGTCCGGCTCCGCGTGGCTCATTCCGGCGGCAGCGGCCGCGGCCGGCGTGCCTCGTCGATCGCCACGAACACGAACACGGCCGAGGTCACCTTCGTCACCGTCTCGCCGTGGCCGGTACGTTTCCAGGCCTCGATGGCAATGCGCATCGACGTGCGCCCGGTCGAGCCGACGCGGGCATAGATCGTCACCTCGTCACCCACGGCAACCGGGCTGATGAAGGTCATCCCCTCCACGGCGACCGTCGCCGCCCGGCCGCGCGCGCGACGCAGTGCCAGATTGCCTCCGGCCAGGTCCATCTGTGCCATGATCCAGCCGCCAAAGATGTCGCCGTTGGCATTGGTGTCGGCGGGCATTGCGATGGTGCGGATCGCCAGCTCGCCATGCGGATGCTCGGCCGATCCGGGCGGCAGGCTCACGGCGGCGAGTTCCTCGAGGCCGATGGCGCGCAGCCGCGCCGCCTCCTCGTCCCAGCCGGCGCGCTCCTTCACGTTCAGGAACAGATGCACCTTCCGCTCCAGCAACGAGGCCAACTGCGCCCGCGCGCGGGCGCCGATCTCGCGGATGCGCTGTCCGCCGGCGCCGATCAGGATCGCCTTGTGTCCGGCGCGCGCCACATACACCGTGGCCTCGATCCGCACCGAGCCGTCGCGCCGTTCCTGGAAGCTCTCCGTCTCGACCGTGGCGCCGTACGGCACCTCGTCATGCGTTTGCAGGAAAATCTGCTCGCGCACGATCTCGGCCGCCAGCAGCCGGTCCGGCAGATCGGTCAGATCATCCGGCGGATAGAGGTACGGCCCCTCCGGCATGGCGGCGGCCAGCGCGTCCAGCAATTCGGACAGGCCATCCCCGGTTGACGCGGAAACCATGTAGGTCTCGGCGAACGGAAGCAGCGCGTTCATCTCGGCGGCAAGCGGCAGCAAGCGACCGCGCGGAACGGCGTCGATCTTGTTCAGCACCAGCCAGAACGGCGCACGGCTTTTCGCCAGATCGGTGGCTATGGCCCGCACCTGCGGCGTGATGCCGCTGCCGCTGTCCACCAGGAACAGCACCAGATCGGCGTCCTTCGCCCCGCTCCAGGCGGCCGCGACCATCGCCCGGTCCAGCCGGCGGCGCGGGCGGAAGATGCCGGGCGTATCGACCAGCAGCACCTGCGCCGGCCCGTGCATCAGGATGCCCAGCACGCGGCTGCGCGTGGTCTGCGCCTTCGGGCTCACGATCGACAGCTTGGCCCCGGCCAGCCGGTTCAGCAGCGTCGATTTGCCGGCGTTGGGCGCCCCGATGATGGCGGCGAAGCCGCAGCGCGTGCTCATGCCGACAGCACGCGCAGCAGCGCCTCGGCCGCCAGCCGCTCGGCCAGCCGCTTGCTGCCGGCCGTGCCCTCGGCCTGCTGCTCGCCGGCGCTCACGCGCACCGTGAACACCGGATCGTGCGGCGGACCCTCGCGCGATACCAGCGCGTAGACGGGCAGCGGCTGCGCGCGCGCCAGCAGCCATTCCTGCAACGCAGTCTTGGGGTCTTTCGGCGGCTCCAGATGTTCGCTCATCGCCTCGGCCCAGGCGCCACGGACGAAGCGGCGCGCCGGCTCCAGCCCTGCGTCGAGATAAGCGGCGCCGATCAGCGCCTCCACGGCGTCGGCCAGCACGGTGGCGCGATGGCGCACCCCGGCCCGGCTCTCGCCGGGGGCCACGGACAGCAGCGCCGGCAGGCCGCGCTGCTCGGCGATGGCGGCGATCACCGGCTGCGAGACGAGGTGCGCGAGCCTTGGTCCAAGCTTGCCCTCCTGCTCGTCCGGGAAGCGCTCGGCCAGCCACTCGGCCATCAGCAGCCCCAGCACACGGTCGCCCACGAACTCCAGCCGTTCGTTCGAGCCGCGCCCGGTGCTGCGCCCCTGCCGGCCGCGCGACAGGCGGGGGCCGCTCACCGCCGAGCGGTGGGTCAATGCCTCGGCCAGCAGGGCGGGACGCGCGAAACGGTGGCCGAGCAGCGCCTCGGCGCCGGTCAGGGCGGCGCGCGCGACTCCCCGACCGCGCTCAGTTGATCCCCGACAGCAGCCGCGACCAGCGGATCTCGAACGGCCACATCCAGAACTCCCACCACGGCGAGTTGGCGTCGATGCTGAAGAAGATGAACTCGGCGCGGCCCACCAGATTCTCCACCGGGATGAAGCCCACCGCGTTCTGGTAGCGGCTGTCCTCGCTGTTGTCGCGATTGTCGCCCATCGCGAACACGTCGCCAGGCGGCACCGTGTACACCTCGGTGTCGTTCATGCCGCCCTGATCGAACTCCTTGATGATCCGGTGCGTCCGTCCGCCGGGCGGCGGCGGGGGCAGCGTCTCCAGATATTCCTTGTCCACCATGCGCGGCCCGTCGCCCTCGACCATGTAATCGCCGACCGGCTTGCGCGGCACCTGCACGTCGTTGATGTAGAGCATTCCGCCGCGCATCTGGATGCGGTCGCCGGGCAGGCCGATGATGCGCTTGATGTAGTCGATCGACGGATCGCGCGGCAGCTTGAACACCGCCACGTCGCCGCGCTTCGGCAGCGCGCCGAAGATCCGGCCGGAGAACAGGTCCGGCGCGAACGGCAGCGAGAAGTGGCTGTAGCCGTATGAAAACTTCGACACGAACAAATAGTCACCGACCAGCAGGGTCGGGATCATCGAGCCGGAGGGAATGTTGAACGGCTCGACCGCCACGGTGCGGATCACCAACGCGATCAGCACCGCATAGACGATCGTCTTGGCGGTATCGAGGATGCCACCGGGCTTGGCGGCCGCCTTGCCGCCCGCCTTGGCTCCGGACTTGCTCGCGGTCTTTCGCTTGGTCGTGCTTGTCACTTGGTCGTGCTTGTCAGGGGCATGGGCGCCAGGGCCGCCGATCACGGAACAGGGGAGGCCCGGATGAAGCCCACCGGGGCATGGGGAGTCAAGGACGGCGCCCTACTGCTCCTCGGGCGGCAGCTTCGCGGTCGGGGCCATCTTCAGCCCGGCCAGCGAGCGCGCGTGGTGCGGCGGCGGCGCCCAGGGCCGGTCGCCGCGCACCATCTGCTCGGACACCGCGCGCACGCCGGCGGCACCGACCCAGACCGCATAGGCACCCTCGCGCCACACGCTGAAGCGGTCGATGACCGGCACCGCCACCGGGCAGCGCAGCCGCACCGGCTGGGCCGCCATCACCATGGCCGCGGCGCAGGCCTCCGGCCCCGGCGGCGCTCGCGCCACGATCACCAGCCTGCCGCCGCGCCCGGTCCAGCGGCACGAGGCCGTGTCGCACGCCAGCGCCCCGCCGGCCGCCATCCCGACCTCCGGCATCGGCTGTGCCGGGCCAGCGGCCCAGAACTGCTCCCACGCTTCGCGGGTGAACTTGTCCGCCCCGCGCCCGCTCTGCACGAACACGCCTTCTGGCGTGCGCAGCCCGATCAGCCTCGCATCGGGGGAGACCAGCAGATCGGGCGGCATGACCCACAGCGCCGAGAGCAGGCCCGCCGCCAGCACCGGCACGCCGGCCAGCCGCGTCCGGCCGCGCCACAGGCCGAGCCACGCGCCCCCCAGCGCCACCAGCGCAAGGCCCCAGCCCGGAGTGTGCGGCACGCCGATCGTGGCTTCCGGCAGCGCCGCGACCTCGCGCGCGATCCACAGCACCGCGTCCACGCCCCAGCCCATCGGCGCCAGGGCGAGCGCCTCCGCGTGCAGCGGCATCAATGCCAGGGACAGCAGCCCCAGCGGCATGATCCACAGCGCGGTCAGCGGCACCGCGATCATGTTCGCCAGCACGAAATAGAGCTGCACCCGGCCGAAATGATAGGCGGCGAACGGCGCCGAGGCGGTGCCGGCGAGCGCGCTGGTCAGCGCCAGGGCCACGATGTGGCTCAGGAGCCGCCGCCCGAAGCCTCCCTCGCCGCGCAGCCGCCGCAGCCAGGGACGCAGCGCGTCGTAGCCGGCGATCAGCGCCAGCACGGCGGAAAAGCTCATCTGGAACGACACGCCCAGCACCGCGTCGGGTGCCAGCAGCACCAGGGCAGCCATCGCCAGCGCCCAGCCGCGCAGCGAGAACGCGCGCCGCCCAGCCAGCACCGCGACCGTGAACAGGCAGGCCATGGCGAAGCTGCGCATGATCGGCACATGCGCGCCGGTCAGCGCCATGTAGAAGGCGCCGGCGCCCAGCGAGGCCAGGGCGGCGATCGCCTTGCACGGCCAATGCAGTGCCGCCCGCTCGGACAAGGCGAGGCCCAGCCGCACCGCGCCGAACACCAGCCCCATGACGATGCCGATATGCAGCCCGGCGATGGCCAGCAGATGTGCCAACCCGGAATCGCGGAACGCCTGCTTGTCGGCCGCCGGCACGGCGGAGGTGCTGCCGGTCAGCAGCGTGGTGGCGATGGCCGCCTCGGGTCCTGCCAGCACGCCCGCCACGCGCCCGGCGATCGCCTCGCGCACCCGTTGCAGCCAGGCAGCCGGACCGGCGGGTGCCGCGTGGCTCTCCAGCACCGCCTGGTTGAGAGCGAATCCGTAAGCCCCCATGCCGGAGAAGAAGTCGTCGCGCTGCAAGTCCCAGGCCCCCGGATAGGAGGGCGGTGACGGCCGCATCAGCAGTGCCCGCACCCGCAGCCGGTCGCCGGTCTCGGGCCGCAGCGTATCGCCCCGGTGCAGGCGGATGCGCACCAGCCGGCCGGACTTGGGTGCCGAGCCCTCCGTCGTGGTCAGCACCGGCGCCTCCAGGGTCACGCGCGCGCCCTGCGGCAATGCCTCGACCGCGCGCACCGTGCCGCTGACGATCACCGCGCGCGGCGGCACGTCCAGCAGCGGGGCCGCGTGCCAGGTCGCCCATTGGCCGCTGGCGAAGCCCAGCGAGGCCGCGAGCGTCACGGCGGCGAACGCCCGCACCAGTGCGAGGCGACGGGTCAGGAGCGCCAGGGCCGTGGCGGATGCGCAGGCAGCGGGACCGATCCACCACGGCGGCTCGGCGGTAAGCAGCAGATACAGCGCGGCCCCGGCGGCCATGCACAGCGGCAGCCACAGCGCGAACCGGCCCCGCTCGGCGGCGGCCCAGTCGGCCAGAGCCGTGGACAGGCGCGCGACGGCCGGTCGCGGCGACGGCAGGCGGATGACGACAGGCGCCCGGACGACGCGGCCGGACATCAGTACGGGGCTGGCCGTGATGATTGCACGGCCGCAACACTAGCCGCGAAGCACCGTCGCGGTCACTACGGCGGCGGCCTGCGCCCGGCTATTTCCTGATCGCCACGAGGGTCGAGCCGGCGGGAATGATGCGCTGCGTCTCCTCGCTCAGCTTGCGGCAGAAATCGTCGCCGAGCTGGGCTTCCGGCGGTCGCGACAGGATTTCGCCCACCGTCAGGCTTCTCAAACCCGGCACGGTGCTCATCCGCGAGTTCCACTCCTCCACGCCGCGAGCATCCACCACAGCGCGTGGACGGGATGATTGTGCGGCTCGACGGCACTCGATTGGATGGTGCAGTAGCTGTCGAACAGGCTTTTGGTACCCTCGGGCGTCGCGTTGAAGTAGTGGTTCGGAAAGCCATGCACCGGTGCCAGACACGGATAGTCGATGCGGATCGTGCCCCCTGGCTTGGCCACGCGGCATATCTCGCGCGCGACATCCCACGGGCGCCGGGTGTGCTCCAGCACGGCCGCGCACAGGACGACGTCGAACTGGGCGTCTTCGAAGGGAAGCTCCTCGCCAATGCAGACCACGTCCGTACTGATGCCGGGGTAAATCTCCGTGTTCACCATGTTGATGCTGACGCTCGGCCGAAGGCCCGCACCCACGTCGAGAAACAGCAGGTGAGGATTGTCCCGAAGCATCTCCGCCATCCCGGAATAGCTGTGGTCCGAGATCGGCGGATGTTCCGGGATGCCGAACTCGGCCATCATCTCCCGAGTGATGAAATTGGCCGCCTCGCCGTAGGCCCGGCGGGCTGCGGGTCGGATGCGGAAGCGAAGCCTCGACAGCTTCTGCTCACGCATCGCGAACACGCGATCCAGGTTGACCGCCTGCTTGCGCAGTTCCCTTTGACCGTACCGGGCGAAGTGCTCGGCCGGCGACATGCCTGCGGCACGCACGTCGGGATTTGCCAGCAAATATCCCGCTTCATCCAAATCGGCCAGGGACATCGGCTGCCCGATGCAGGCAACGTCCCAGGAATCAGCGGCGTCCATATGATATCCCTTCTCGATCCGGCGTCAGGCGTCAGTCCCTTTCCGCTGGAGAACCCAATGCAATTCGCCCTGATCGCAGCCGTCGCCGCCCTGGGCGGGTTGCTGTTCGGCTACGATACCGGCGTCATCTCCAGCGCGCTGCTGTTCATCCGCGAGGTATTCCACCTTTCGACCGGCGGCCAGAGCATCGTCGCCGGGATCGTGCTGGCCGGCGCCATGCTCGGCGCCGCCATCGCCGGCACGCTTTCGGACCGGTTCGGGCGCCGTCGCGTGATCCTGGCCACGGCACTGGTGTTCATGGCAGGCGCGCTGATCTCGGCGGTCGCGGGCCAGGTCAGCGTGCTGCTGGGCGGGCGGGTGCTGATCGGGGTGGCGATCGGCATCGCCTCGATGCTGACGCCGCTGTACTTGGCCGAGATCGCGCCCGCCGCGTCGCGCGGCGGCGTCACCTCGCTCAACCAGCTCTGCATCACGATCGGCATCCTGGTCTCCTACCTGGTCGGCTACGCCCTCGCCCATGCGGCGGGCGGCTGGCGCTGGATGCTGGGGCTGGGGGCGGTTCCCGGCACGCTGCTGGCGCTCGGAATGCTGGTACTGCCGGAAAGCCCGCGCTGGCTCGCCGGGCATGGCAAGTTGGGCGAAGCCGAGACAGTGCTGCGCCACCTGCGCAACGGTGCCGATATCCGCGCGGAGTTCAACGAGCTGCGGACCGATCTGCGCCGCGACGACGGGCGGCTGCTGCCGTGGTCGGCCCTGCTGGCGCCGCATCTGCGGCCAGCGCTCGTCGTGGGCGTCGGGCTCGCGATGTTCCAGCAGATCACCGGCATCAATACCGTGATCTACTTCGCGCCGCAGATTTTCCAGGCCGCCGGGCTGTCCTCCGCCTCTGTGGCAATTTTGGCCACGGCCGGGGTGGGTGCCGTCAACGTGCTGCTGACCATCGTCTCGATCGCCCTGATCGACCGCGTCGGACGCCGGCCCCTGCTGCTCTGGAGTCTGGCCGGCATGGCGGCGATGCTGGCGCTGCTGGCGGCGGGATTCGCGTTCGGCGCCGCAGGCCCCCTCGGCTGGCTCACCGTCGTCTCGCTCGCCGGCTACGTGGCATTCTTTGCGGTGGGGCTGGGTCCGGTGTTCTGGCTGCTAATTGCGGAAATCTTCCCGCTTGCCGTGCGCGGCCGGGCGATGAGCCTCGCGACCCTCTCCAACTGGGGCTTCAACCTGCTGGTGACGATCACCTTCCTGTCGCTGATCGAGCTGTGCGGACGGGTAGGCACCTTCCTGATCTACGCGGTGCTGACCCTGGCGGCGCTGGTGTTCACGGCGGCACTTGTGCCCGAGACCAAGGGCCGCAGCCTGGAGGCGATCGAGGCGGCGCTGGAAGGCCGGCCCCGCCCCTGATAGCAGGGGCGCCATGACCATCCGCACCCGCTTCGCCCCCAGCCCCACCGGCATGCTGCATATCGGCGGCGCCCGCACCGCCCTGTTCAACTACCTGTTCGCCCGTCACCACGGCGGCCAGTTCCTGCTGCGCATCGAGGACACCGACCGCGCCCGCTCGACGCGGCAGGCGGTGGACGTGATCCTGGACGGGCTGGCCTGGCTCGGCCTCGACCCCGACGAACCGCCCGGTGTTCCAGTCCACCCGCGAGGCCCGCCATGCCGAGGTGGCGCGCGCCATGCTCGAAGCCGGCCACGCCTACCGCGCCTACGACTCGGTGGAAGAACTCGCCGCGCAACGCGAGCAGGCGGCCGCCGAGAAGCGGCCGTTCCGCTATGACGGGCGCTGGCGCGACCGCGATCCGGCCGAGGCGCCCCCGGGCATCGCCCCCGTGATCCGGCTGCGCGCGCCGCGCGAGGGCGAGACGGTGGTGCGCGATCTGGTGCAGGGCATTGTGCGCGTCGCCAATGCCGAGCTGGACGACATGATCATCCTGCGCAGCGACGGCTCGCCCACCTATCTGCACGCGGTCGTGGTGGACGATCACGACATGGGCATCACCCATGTCATCCGCGGCGACGACCATCTGACCAACACCTTCCGCCAGCGCCAGATCTACGACGCGATGGGCTGGGACGCACCGCATTCGCGCACATCCCGCTGATCCACGGCGCCGACGGCGCAAAACTGTCGAAGCGCCACGGCGCGCAGAGCGTCACCGAGTTCCGCGACATGGGCTTTCTGCCCGAGGCGCTATGCAACTATCTGCTGCGCCTCGGCTGGGGTCACGGCGACGCCGAAATCCTCTCGCGCGAGGAGGCGATCCGCCTGTTCGATCTGGATGGCGTGGGACGTGCGGCGAGCCGCATGGACTATGCGAAGCTCACGCATCTGAACGGCGTCTATCTGCGCCAAGCCTACGACGCGCGGCTGGCGCGCGACGTGGTGACGCGGCTGGGCGTGCATTCGCCCGAGGTCGCAGGCCGCATCGAGATGCTGATGCCGGCGCTAAAGGAACGGGCGAAAACGCTCTTGGAATTGGCGGACAGCGCCGCCTTCCTCGCGCACATCCAGCCCTTGCAGCCGAAAGCGTCGGCACTGCTCACCGGCGAAACACGGCCAATGCTGCACGAGTTGGGTGCTGCGCTCGCGCGCACCGATTTCTCCGCGCCTGCACTGGATGCCGCACTGCGTGACTTCGCAGAAGCGAAGGGCATCAAACTCGGCGCGCTGGCGCAGCCGTTGCGCGCAGCACTGACCGGCAGCACCAGCAGCCCGCCGATCGACGCGACCCTCGCCGCCCTTGGCCGTGACGAGTCGCTCTCGCGCATCGCGGCCGTCGCCTGATGCGACACCTGCTCGCCATCGAGGGAATGCACCCACCGGAAATCGCCGCCTATCTCGATCTCGCGGAAAGTTACGTGCTGCTCAACCGCAGCGGCAAAACGGCGCGCGACCGGCTGCGCGGGCGCACGCTCATCAACCTGTTCTTCGAGGACAGCACCCGCACCCGCACCAGCTTCGAGCTGGCCGGCAAGCGGCTGGGCGCGGATGTCATCAACATGGGCGTCTCCACCAGTAGCGTGAACAAGGGCGAAACCCTGCTCGACACCGCGGCCACGCTGAACGCCATGCAATGCGACCTGCTGGTGATCCGCCATGCCGCGAGCGGCGCGCCCGCCCTGCTCGCGCAGAAAGTCGATGCCGCCGTCATCAACGCCGGCGACGGCACGCACGAGCATCCGACCCAGGCGCTGCTCGACGCTCTCACCATCCGCCGCCGCACCGCGCGGCTGGAGGGACTGACCATCGCCATCTGCGGCGACGTGCTGCACAGCCGGGTGGCGCGCTCCAACATCTTCCTGCTGACCACGATGGGCAATCGCGTGCGCGTGGTGGGGCCGCCGCACGCTGATCCCGGCCGAGGCGGCGCGGCTGGGTGCCGAGGTGTTCCACGACATGCGCGCGGGCCTGGACGGAGCTGATGTCGTGATGATGCTGCGCCTGCAACGCGAGCGCATGGGTACTGGCGGATTCGTCCCGAGCGAGGAAGAGTATTTCCGCTTCTACGGCCTGGATCGTGAGAAGCTCGCCTGGGCGAAAGCCTGCCGCGATCGTCATGCATCCGGGCCCGATGAACCGCGGTGTGGAGATCAGCAGCCGCGTCGCCGATGACCCGGAACGCAGCGCCATCCGCGAGCAGGTGGAAATGGGTGTCGCGGTGCGCATGGCGGTGCTCGACCGGCTGGCGCAACGCTGGAACGGGTGAGGGTCGGGAACGGCAGCAGGAATAGCTACCCGGAATGGACCGGGTCTGTTACGAGGCATCATGCCCCCCGCCGCCAAGCCAGCCGCCCGTGTCATCCGGCCGATGCTGCCGCTGTTCGCGGCGGTGTTCATCGACCTGTTCTCGTTCGGCCTCATGTACCCCGTCATCGTGGCGCTGTTCCACCGGCCGGCAATCGATGCGCTGTACTCGGCGCCGCTGCGCACGCTGTATCTCTCCCTCGCCTTCTCCCTGTTTCCCGCCGGCATGTTCTTCGGCGCCTCGCTGCTGGGCGATCTGTCGGATGCGCTGGGGCGGCGGCGCACCTTGCTGATCTGCATGGCGGGGCTGGGCTGCGCCTATGGGCTGATGCTGGTCGGCGTGCAGACGCGGGCGCTCGCCTGGTTCCTGGCCGGGCGGCTGCTGTCGGGCTTGATGGCCGGCACCGGGCCGATCGCCCAGGCGGCCATGATGGACCACAGCAGCGAGGCGGAACGCGGGCGCAACATGTCGCATGTCGTGCTGGTGAACTGTCTGGCACTGGTCGCGGGCCCGACCTTGGGCGGCCTGCTCGGGCATGTCGATTTCCGCGCGCCGCTGGCCTTCGCGATCGTGCTGTGCGGCGTGGCATTCGCCTGGATCGCGCTCGCGACGCCGGACGCCGCGCGTCCGCGCGCGGCGATGCGCCTCAGCCTGCACCGGCCGTTCCAGGTATTCGCGAAAGCCCTAGCCAACCCGGTCATCCGCCCGCTCGCCGCGTCCTTCTTCCTGTTCCAGTTCGGGTTCGCAATCTATTACCTGTTCATCCTGATCCGGATGCGGCGCGACTACGGCCTCAGCACCGCGGGGCTCGGCCTGTTCTCCGGCATGATGGGCGCAGGCTTCGTGATCGGCTCAACTCTCGCCTATGCGCGGGCGAAACGTCTGCTGGAGCGCGATGACCGGGTGGCGCGGCTTGGGGTGATCCTGGTCGGTGTGCTGCTTGCCGCCAGCGCCCTGCCGTTGCCGGCCCCGGCGCAATGGCTCCTGGCCGCCTGCGCCTGCACTGCCAACCTGCTCGCCTATATCGGGCTGCTCACGCTGATCAGCGCTGCCGCGAGTGCCGATGAGCAGGGATGGGCGCTGGGCATCGGTTCCTCGGTCGCGGCCCTTGCCTTCTTCCTCTCCGGCCTGCTGCCCGAGGCACAGGCCTTCGCGGGCCTGCCTACGCTGCTCGCGCTGGGGGGCGTGCTGGCGCTCGCGGCGGCCGTGCCGCTCACCGCATCCCAGCGCGGCGATAACCTCGCCAGAAGGACGGCCTAGGTCGCGTCCGGCGTTGACCCGATCCGGCCGCCCTGCGACCAAGGGCGCAATGGATACCCTCATTGCCAACGTCCGCCTGCTCGACCCCGCCGCCGGTCTCGACCAGCAAGGCGCACTGCTGGTCCGCGACGGCCGCATCGCCGATCTTGGCGCGGCGCTCGGCCGCCCGGACGGGGCCGAGACCATCGACGGCGGCGGCGCCATCCTCGCCCCGGCCTCGTGGACATGCGCGCCGAGGTGGGCGAGCCGGGCGGCGCCTGGCGCGAGACCGTCCCCTCGGCCGCGCGCGCCGCCGCCGCCGGCGGCATCACCACGCTGGCCGCCCTGCCCGATACGAAGCCGGCGGTGGACGAGCCCGCGCTCGTGCGCCTGCTGCGCGCGCGCGGCGAGGAAACGGCAAGCCTCACCATCCTGCCCTATGCCGCGGCCACGCGCAGCTGCGCGGGCGAGGCGCTCGCCGAATACGGCTTGCTGCGCGAGGCGGGGGCGGTCGCCTTCACCGACGGCGCGCACACGATCGCCTCCGCCCGGCTGCTGCGCGCGGCGCTGCTCTATGCGCGCGGCTTCGGCGCCATGATCGTCCAGCACCCGGAAGACCCGAGCCTCGCCGCCGGCGGTGCCGCGACCGAGGGCGAGCGCGCCACCCGCATGGGCCTGCCCGGCATCCCCGCCGAGGCCGAGGCGATCCAGGTCGCCCGCGACATCGCCCTTGCCCGCCTGACCGGGGGTGCCATCCATTTCGCCCATGTCTCGACGGCTGCCGGCGCTCGCGCATATCCGCCGCGCCAAGGACGAGGGACTGGCCGTCACCTGCGACACCGCACCGCCCTATTTCGATCTGAACGAGACGGCGATCGGCGACTACCGCACCTATGCCAAGCTGTCGCCGCCGCTGCGCGCCGAGGCCGATCGGCAGGCGGTGCTGGTCGCCTTGTCGGACGGCACCATCGACGCCATTGCCAGCGACCATCAGCCGCGCGACGCCGACGACAAACGCCTGCCCTTCGCCCAGGCCGCTCCCGGGGGCGCTGGCCTGTCCACCCTGCTCGGCATCACGCTCGCGCAATTCCATGCCGGCACGCTGGCGCTGTCGCGTGCCATCGAATTGCTGAGCGTGCGCCCGGCCCGGCTGCTCGGAGCCGATTCCGGCACGCTGGCGCGCGGGGCTATGGCCGATCTGCTGCTGTTCGAGCCGGATCGCGCCTGGCGGGTCGAGGCCGGCCGCCTGCCCGGCCGGGCGCAAAACACCCCGTTCGACGGCCGTGCGCTGGAAGGGCGCGTGCTCGGCACCTGGAAGGCGGGGCGGCGCGTATATGACGCCGAGGCAAGCTGAGGGAACAGCCGCATGGGCGTCATGATCGACGGCATCTGGCACGACCAATGGTACGACACCGAGCGCAGCGGCGGCGCCTTCGTGCGCATCGACCCGCAATTCCGCGATGCCGTCACCGCCGATGGCAGCTCCGGTTTTCCGGCCGAGCCGGGACGCTACCACCTCTATGTCTCCCTCGCCTGTCCCTGGGCCAGCCGCGCCGTGATCTTTCGCGTGCTGAAACGGCTGGAGCCGCTGGTCGGCATGACGATCGTCGATCCGCTGATGCTGGAACGCGGCTGGGTGTTCTCCGCCGACGACCCCGACCCGGTGCTGGGTGCCACGACACTCGCCGACCTGTATCTCGCCGCACGCCCGCGCTATTCCGGCCGCGTCACCGTACCCGTGCTGTGGGACAGGCAGCGCCGCACCATCGTCAACAACGAATCCTCCGAGATCATCCGCATGTTCAACCGCGCCTTCGACGGCGTGGGTGCGGACGCCGCGCTCGATTTCTATCCCGGCGCATCTGGCGGCTGAGATCGACCGGCTGAACGCCGTGATCTACGACCGCGTCAACAACGGCGTGTACAAGGCGGGCTTCGCCACCAAGCAGGCGCCCTACGAGGAAGCGTGCCGCCTGCTGTTCGCCACACTGGACGAGCTGGAGGCACGTCTCGCCAGCTCACGCTATCTGTGCGGCGACACCATTACCGAGGCGGACTGGCGGCTGTTCACGACGCTGGTGCGCTTTGATGCCGTGTACTACGGCCATTTCAAATGCAATCTGCGGCAGGTGCGCGACTATCCGAACCTGTGGGGCTACGCGCGCGACCTGTATCAGGTGCCGGGCATCGCCGCCACGGTGAACCTCGACCACATCAAGCGTCACTACTATGTGAGCCAGCGCACCATCAACCCGAGCCAGATCGTGCCGCTCGGCCCCGAGATCGACTTCGCCGCCCCGCACCGGCGGGAGCGCCTCAGCCCAGCAGGGCGATAAGCGCCGCACCCAGCACGCCCAGCCGCGCCAGCGCCAGGCCGCCATCGCCATGCGCCAGTTCGGCGGTGAGCTGGGTGAGCGATGCCCCGGCCATGACCACGCCCCCAAGCTGGCGCGTGCTGCGGCAGGCCATCATCGTGCCGGCCGCCAGCTCCGCGGCACCGGCGAGCTGGCGCTGGTGCGGCGTCCAGCCCCAACGGCGATAGAGGCGCACATAGGAACTTTGCCCGGCCAGCTTGTCGGCGCCGGCGATGGCCATGCCGATCCCAACCAGGGGAACGAAATACCGCAACGCACCCATGCCCCGCTCCTGTGCCGCCATGCCGTCAGCAGCGCCACCACGAGCCGGAAGTTGCAGACGGCGCCTCACGCGGCCCGCCGCACCTCGACCGTGAGGTGCGACAGCGTGGCGTAGCCGGCCAGGCGCTCGCGGTAGAATTGCGCGTCACGCGGGTGGCGAGTCACCACCGAGACGATGGCGCCCAGATGCCCCGCCTGCCAGGGGATCCATCCATAGCCACCCAAAGGCACGGGCCAGCAGTAGCCCCGCGATCACCAGGACCGAGACGCCGCATCGGCCAGGACATGCACCACCGCCGCGCGCAGATTGTTGTCGCGATGCGCCGTGTCCGCGTATCCGGATTGGTGATCGCGATGATGCGCGTGGCCGTGCGCCTCGTGATCATGGTGATGATGGTCATCGTCGTGATCGTGATGGTGTTGTCCGCCGCTCAGCAGCCACGCGCTCGCGATGTTGACCAAAGGCCCGCCACCGCGATCGGAATGGCCTCGCGGAAATGGATCGCGACCGGCGCGACGAACCGCGTGATCGCCTCGTAGCCGATCAACAGCGCGATCATCGCCAGCACGATGGCGCTGCTGAACCCGGCGAGGTCGCCCAGCTTGCCGGTGCCGAAGGTGAAACGCGGATCGGTCGCGTGCCGGCGCGCATACAGATAGGCCAGCGCCGCCAACAGCAGCGCGCCCGCATGCGTGGACATATGCAGCCCGTCAGCGATCAACGCGATCGAGCCGAATAGCCAGCCGCCGACGATCTCGGCCACCATCATCGCGGCACACAGAGCGATCACCGCCCAGGTCCGCCGCTCCGCGCGCGCGTGGCCGGCGCCGAGGAAGACGTGGCTATGCGCGCCCGGGACGAGGGTGGAAGGGATGTCGCTCACGCCGTCGAATGATGGGCGCCCCGGCACGGCCGGACAAGAGCCGACCGCCATTGCCACCGCGAGGCGATCAGACCCCAACCACGGTCAGCTTGTCCTTTGGAAACGCATCCAGCGTCGCGTCCGAGAACCGGAAATGCGCCTTGACCAGTTCGGGCGGCAGATGGCTGAGCCATTGCGAGAACGAGATCGAGGCGTAGTAGCTGCTGCGGAATATTTCCAGGAACACCAGATCCGTCTTGCCGGTGTTCTCGATGTAGTGGCCCATCGCGCGCGGGATGTAGCCCACGTCCCCGGCATGAAAATCCTTGGTGCGGATGTTGTCGCCGGAGGCGAACACCCCCATGCGGGCGTCGCCGCTGATGTAGTACTGCCACTCATCCGCATTGGGATGCCAGTGCATCTCGCGCATGGCACCGGGACGGACGATGACATGCGCGGCCGCCACGGTGGAGGCGATGGGGAAGTTGCTCTGGTCCGCGACGCGGACCTCGCCCGCGGCCGAGCTGAAACTCGGCTTCTGCTTCAGCAACTGGTAGCTGAAGGATTCCGGGGTGAACCCCTGCGGCCCCTTCGCCGCCGCCTGTGCCGCATCCAACGGACCCGGCGGCTTGGCCTGGAAGATGTACAGCTCGTGCAGCGGCATCGGATCGAAGGCGGAGGCGGGAACCCCGAAATTCTTCACCAGCACGTCCAGCGGCGTATGCGCGAGCCACTGGGTCGGCAGGAAGGTGCTGTATTCGGTGAAACCGCCATCGTCGAACACGAGCAGGAACTCGCTGCCGTCCGGCTCCAGCCCCTGTATCGAGTGCGGGATGCCGGAAGGGAAATTCCACAGATCGCCGGCCGACACGTCGGCCACGAAGCTGCGGCCAGCCTGATCGAAGCCGGTGATGCGGGCATTGCCATACAGCACGAACGCCCATTCCGCCGGCTTGTGCCAATGCAGCTCTCGGACGCCGCCGGCTGTCAGCCGCATGTCCACACCGGCCAGAGTTTTGGCGATCGGCAATTCCCGTTCGGTGACTTCGCGCGACCAGCCGCCATCCTGCACGCGCCGGTTTGCCTGCGAGAACGGGAACCAGAAGTTTTCCACGTTGCCGTGATCGGTCGAGGGCGGCATCTCGCTATCGGGAAACTGCCCCGCCAGGGCGGTGTTGCGCGGCCCAGGATCGCTTGCGCTGTGCGGGTTGCCCTTGACCGCAGCGGGCCCTTGCGGGGGATTGTCGGGATCGCCGAGACCCGCGCCGCGAGCGGCAGTCGCCGTCACCAGCCCGCCGGCCGCTGAGGCCGCGAGCATGGTGCGCCGTGACATGATCATCTCACGCCCTCCCCGCCTTCCCGACGTTCGACTTACGGCTCGCCGCCCAGCGGCAGCACGGCGCGGCCCCAGGTGCTGTTCACGACCAGCGCGGCGCCCGTGTAGTAGGCGAAAAAGGCGGAGGCCATCAGGAAATACGCGCCAAGACTGCCGAGCACACCCGGCGTCGTCGCCGCAAGCCCGGTGAGATGCGGAATGCCGGACAGCACATAACCCACGCACAGCGTCCCCAGCACGACCACCAGCGCCATGTTGGCCCGCATTGCGGCCAGCATCAGCGCGAGGGCGATGAAGCCGAAGGATTCAAGCAGGAAACCGAGCAGCAGGCTGCCGGATGCATCCATCGGCAACACCTTCGATGCCTGAAGCAGCAGCGTCATCGCGACCGTCACGTTGAACGCGCCGAAGCAGCAGAACGCGGTCGCCGCCAGGGCATTGGCGCGCCGATACGCCCACAGGCCGGCGATGAATTGCGCCAACCCCGCAAAGACCAGCAGCACCGGCGCGGTCTCGGCCAGGGCGGCGCTCGTCAGCATTCCGCCCATCACGGTCGCCACCATCCACGTCCCTGTGGCGAAACCCCATAAGCCAAGGATCGAGGGATCGCCCACGGTGGTGACGGCGCGCTCCTCCATCACCGCGATCTGGTCATCCGGCAGGCGCGAGACCACCGGCCCGGCCTTCGTCCAGCTCGCGTGCTTGGCGACCCGCTCGAAATGGGTCTGTTCAACAATCCCTGTGTCGTATGCTGTCATCGCGGCTCGTCCTCTCAGTTCCTCGACCGGCAGCCGCGCCCTGGCGCTCGGCTTGCGAAACACGTGACTTCTACGCGCCGGCATAGCCTCCGATGCCCGCTCCGGCTGGCAAGTTTCAGTGAGCAAAGGCTTTTCGCGACGCGGCAACGCAGCGCCGGACCGGCTCGCCGCGCGCGGTCTCGGTAGCATTGCGTATTTATTGCATTTTCGCCTGTACCGTCGTGCTATGCTCGCGACCGCTCCTACGGGAGACGCGGTTATGAACACCACGGTGTATTTCGCGACCAACCGGGCGCTGACCGGGCCGCCCGAAGCGCGTCGCGAGCTACGGGCCGGGGATCGTGGCGCCCCGATCCCGCCGCCATCACCTACGGCACGGCCTTTGTGGATGGCATCGATATCGCGACCAATGCGCAGGGCACGATTTCGCTCATCCAGGACACCAACAAGGGCGGCTTCTCGGCAGCAGGCGATCGGCGACCTGTCCGATCCCGGCCGCAGCCTGCTGGTGTTCATCCACGGATTCGACAACACTTTCTCGGACGCGATCACGCGGGCGGCGTTCAATCGCGAATGGCTCGCCGCATCGGGCGTCGCCGCGGCGGATGCGACCGTCATCGCGTTCAGTTGGCCCTCGGCGGGTCAAATCCTGAGCTTTCCCGTGCTCCAGGCCGACTACATCCACGACCAGATGATGGCCAATCACTCCGGCATCCACCTGATGACGCTTCTTCGCGAATCTGGAGCCGATCCTGCGCGCTGCGCTGGCAGGCGGGCGCTTCACGACGCTGCTGGCGCACAGCATGGGCAACCTGGCGCTTCAGGCGGCGGTCGAGAGCTGGTTCCTGCACGGCAACGGCGACGCTGTGCTGTTCCAGGAGGCGGTGCTGGCGGCGGCGGATTGCGACTTACGACGTGTTCGACCCGCCGCCGCTGGCCCGCCTCAATGGCCTGCCGCATCTGGCGCAGCACATCTCGGTCTATTTCAGCCAGGCCGACCAGGTGCTCCAGTTGAGCATGGTCGTGAACCTGGGCGCCCAGCGGCTGGGCCAGGACGGCCCGCGCGACAAATCCGACCCGGCCCGCTTCCCGCCCGCGCAGTTCCGCATGGTGGATTGCACCCGGATCCGCGACTACCCTTCAACTTCATGAGCTCCCACCAGTACTATCGGGAGTCTGCCGCAGGTGCGGGCGGACATCGCGGCCTCGATGGGTGCCCAGGCGGCGGCGCAGGCGGCCGTCGCATAGCCGCGGAGGATACACGGGGCGCTTGTGTCCAGGCCGCCAATAGGGCGACACTGTTTCGATGCTCGCCGTCATCGCCGTCCTGGGCTACCTGCTCGGCTCGATCCCGTTCGGCCTGCTGCTCACGCGCGCCGCCGGGCTGGGCGACATCAGGCATGTCGGCTCCGGCAATATCGGCGCCACCAACGTTCTGCGCACCGGCCGCAAGGGCCTGGCTCTCGCCACCCTGCTGCTGGACGGCATCAAGGGTGCCGCGGCAGTGCTGGCCGGGCTCTGGCTCGCCGGGCGCTGGGGCGTAGCCGTGGGCGGGCTCGCGGCGGTTCTCGGCCATCTGTTCCCGGTGTGGCTGGGCTTCCGTGGCGGCAAAGGGGTGGCGACCGGCTTCGGCGTGATGATCGCCGCAAGCCCGCTGGCGGGGATCGCTGCCGGCGCGGTGTGGATCGCCGTCGCCGCCGCCACTCGCCTGTCTTCGGCTGGCGCCCTGTCCGCCTTTGTGGCAGCCCCCCTGCTCGCCTGGGCGGTCGGCGCTCGGCCGGTCGTGATCGGGCTCGCGGGCTGTGTGGCCGTGCTGGTCTGGGCTCGGCACCACGCCAATATCCGCCGCCTGCTGGCCGGGACCGAGCCGCGCATCGGGCACCGGGCTTGAGCGAAGACGACATCGACCGGCTGCGCCTCGCGCGCGCCGAGGGGGTTGGGCCGATCACCCATCGCCGCCTGCTGGATCGTTTCGGCAGCGCCGGCGCGGCGCTCGACGCCCTGCCCCGTCTCGCCAGCGCCGGCGGGCGCGCGAACGCCGCCGGCGGTTCCTTCGCGGGATACGGCGCGACGCGAGATCGAGCGGCTGGGCAAGCTCGGCGCCCGGCTGCTGTTCCTGGGCCAGCCCCTCTATCCCGCCCTGCTGGCCTTGCTCGACGATGCCCCGCCCGCCATCGCGGTACAGGGCCGGCTGGCGGCGCTCGCCGCACGGGCGGTCGCCATCGTCGGCAGCCGCAACGCCAGCGCCAACGGCCAGCGCATGGCGGAGCACCTGGCACACGAACTGGCGCAGGCGGGGGTAGCCGTCGTCTCCGGCATGGCGCGCGGCATCGACGCCGCCGCGCACAAGGGCGCGCTGGCGGCCGGCGGCGCCACGATCGCCTGTGTCGCCGGCGGGCTCGACCAGCCCTATCCGCCGGAAAACGCCGACCTGCAAAATCGGGTAATCGCCGAGGGTGGCGCCGTGGTCGCCGAGGCGCCGCTCGGCACGGCACCTCAGGCCCGCCATTTCCCGCGCCGCAACCGCATCATTGCCGGGCTGTCGCTGGGCGTCGTGGTGGTCGAGGCGGCGCTGCGCTCCGGCAGCCTGGTCACGGCTCGGCTGGCGCAGGAGGCGGACCGCGAGCTGTTCGCCGTGCCGGGCAGCCCGCTCGACCCGCGCTGCCAGGGTGCCAACGACCTGATCCGGCAGGGAGCGCACCTGACCGAGGGTGCGGCGGATGTGCTGGACAATTTGCCCGATCATCCGCGGCTCCAGGGCATCGCGCGCTCGCCGCTGTTCGCCCGCGCCCGGCCTCCTGGGCTGGAGGAGCCGGCCCCGGCCGGGCTGGAACCGGACGCCGACATGACCCCGGCCACGCTGGATGCGGCACGCACGGCGTTGCTGACATTGCTGAGCCCCGCTCCCACCCCGATTGACGATCTGATCCGGCGCTGCCAGTTCTCCCGTCCCGCGGTCATGTCGGCGCTGCTCGACCTGGAGTTGGCCGGTCGGGTGGAATCGCTGCCCGGTGGACGGGTGGCGCTGCTGGCCCCTGCCGGGGCGGCAGCTACAAGCTGACAGGACGCAATGACAGACGTCGTCGTCGTCGAATCACCCGCCAAGGCCAAGACAATCAACAAGTATCTCGGCGACGGGTTCACCGTGCTGGCGAGCTTCGGCCATGTCCGCGACCTGCCGCCGAAGGACGGCAGCGTGCGGCCGGACGAGAATTTCGCGATGGACTGGGCCGCCGACGAGCGCGGCCAGAAGCAGGTGGCCGCCATCGCGAAGGCGATGAAGGGCGCCGGCCACCCTGTATCTCGCCACCGACCCTGACCGCGAGGGCGAGGCGATCAGCTGGCATGTGCGCGCCATGCTGGACGAAAAGCAGGTGCTACGCGGCAAGCACGTGCGCCGCATCACCTTCAACGAGATCACCCGCAATGCCATCCGCACCGCGATGGCGCATCCGCGCGACCTCGATCTGCCGCTGATCGAGGCGTATCTGGCCCGCCGCGCGCTGGATTACCTGGTGGGCTTCACCCTCTCGCCGGTGCTGTGGCGCAAGCTGCCCGGCAGCAAGAGCGCCGGGCGCGTGCAGTCCGTGGCGCTGCGCCTGATCGCGGAGCGTGAAGCCGAGATCGAGGTGTTCCGCCCGCGCGAATACTGGACCGTCGAGGCGGCGTTGCGCACGCCGCTCGGCGCCCGGTTCACCGCACGTCTCACCCATCTGGACGGCAAGCGGCTGGACCAGTTCGACCTGAACACCGCCGAGACCGCCGAGCGCGCCCGCGCTCTGGTGGAGGCTGGCGATTTCGCCGTCGCCTCGATCGAGCGCCGCCGCGTCAAGCGCAACCCGCCCGCGCCCTTCACCACCTCGACCTTGCAGCAGGAGGCCTCGCGCAAGCTGGGCTTCGGCGCGCAGCAGACGATGCGGACCGCCCAGCAGCTCTACGAAGGCGTGGACATCGGCGGCGAGACCACTGGTCTTATTACTTATATGCGGACCGACGGCGTGCAGATGGCGCGCGAGGCCATCACCGCCATCCGTGCCCATATCGGCGATGCGTATGGCCGAGACTATGTGCCCGGCACCGCGCGCGAATACAGCAGCAAGGCCAAGAACGCGCAGGAGGCGCACGAGGCGATCCGCCCGACCGACGTGACCCGCACGCCGGACTCGGTCGCCCGCCATCTCGGCCCCGAGCAGCGGCGATTGTACGAACTGGTCTGGAAACGTGCCGTCGCCAGCCAGATGCAGTCGGCCGAACTGGACCAGGTGGCAGTCGAGATCGCCGATCCCTCGAAGCCCGGCGGTCCGAGGCTGCGCGCCAACGGCTCGGTGATCGCTTTCGACGGCTTCCTCAAGCTGTACCGCGAGGGACGCGACGACGCGCCCGAAAGCGACGACGAGGACCGGATGCTGCCGCCGATGGCCGAGCGCGATCCGCTGCAGCGCGGCGAGGTGACGGCCGACCAGCACTTCACCCAGCCGCCGCCGCGCTATTCCGAGGCGAGCCTGGTCAAGAAGATGGAGGAACTGGGCATCGGCCGCCCCTCCACCTACGCCTCGATCCTCAACGTGCTGACCCAGCGCGGCTATGCCCGGCTGGAGAACCGGCGCTTCGTGCCGGAGGATCGCGGCCGGCTGGTCACCGCCTTCCTGACCAGCTTCTTCGAGCGCTACGTCGATGTGAATTTCACCGCGGGGCTGGAGGAGCAGCTCGACGACATCTCGGGCGGGCGGGCCGACTGGCGCGCGGTCATGCGCGCGTTCTGGGCGGATTTCTCGACCGCCATCGAGCAGACGCGCGAACTCAAGATCGGCGACGTGATCGACGCGCTCGACCAGGATCTCGGGCCGCATTTCTTCCCCGCCCGCGACGATGGCGGCGATCCGCGGCTGTGCCCAGCCTGCCAAGCCGGACGGCTCGGCCTGAAGCTCGGACGGCACGGCAGCTTCATCGGCTGCTCCAACTACCCGGAATGCCAGTACACCCGCCGCCTTGCGGTCGAGAACGGCAACGGCGATGCCGAGACGCTGCGCGAGGGGATGCGCACATTGGGCCGGCATCCCGAGACCGGCGAGGACATCACCGTTCGTCGCGGCCCGTATGGGCTATACGTCCAGCAGGGCGAGCAGGAGAAAGAGGCCAAGACCAAGCCCCGTCGCACCTCGCTGCCGCGCGGCGTCGATGGCGAGACGATCACGCTGGAACAGGCGCTGGGTCTGCTCAGCCTGCCGCGCATCGTGGGCATCCATCCGGAGGCGCGCGAACCGATCGAGGCGGGGATCGGCCGCTTCGGCCCGTACGTGAAGATGGGCGGCGTGTTCGCCTCGCTCGATCGCGACGACGACGTGCTGGCGGTCGGCATGAACCGCGCGGTGGAGGTGCTGGCGAAGAAGCTCGCCGGCGTGCGGACGCTGGGCGCGCACCCGAAGGACGGCGAGCCGGTGCTGGTGCGAAAGGGCCGGTTTGGGCCGTATGCGCAGCACAACGGCAAGATCGCCAATCTGCCGCGCGACGTGATGATGGACGATATCACGCTGCCGGAGGCGGTGGCGCTGCTCGTCGAACGCGGCAAGCCGATGAAGGCGAAGGGCAGGACGGCTAAGGCAAAGGCGACGCCGAAGAAGGCTGTCGCCGAGAAGCCGAAGGCGCCGGCGCGCAAGGCCACCGCGAAGAAGAAGCCGGCTGCAAAGGCCAAGGCGAAAGCGACGACGAAGCCGGTTGCGAGAAAGGCCGCCGCGCGTCGTGGCGCCTAGGGCGCCCCCGCAACGACGCGGACGACTGCCCGAGGAGAGCGTCGTCCAGATCACCGGCACCGACCCGGATGGCGACGCCACCGGCCGGCCCGCCGAATGGAACGGCGACGGGCCGCCGCCTCTCGTGCTGATGCATCCCGAGCGGCGCGGCCAGCCGGCGCTGGCACCCGGAGAGCGCGTCATGGCGCGGCTGCGTCCGATCGGACCCGGACGCTACGAGGGCCGCACGGTCAAACGCCTGTCCGAGACGCCCGGCCGCGTGCTGGGCGTCTATCGGCCCAGCCCGCACGGCGGCGGCCGCATCATTCCGACCGACCGGCGCGCCAAGGCCGAGTGGCTGGTGCCCAAAGGCGAAGATGCCGGCGCCGAAGCGGGCGAGATCGTCTCGGCCACGCCCCTGCCCTCCACCGGCTACGGCCTGAAGCCAGCACGTGTCACCGAGCGGCTGGGCCGCATGGGCGACGCGAGTTCGGTGAGCCTGCTCGTCATCCACACGCATGACATTCCGACGGAGTTCCAGCCGGCCGCCATCGCCCAGGCCGAGCGGGCGCGCGGCATCGGCCCCCGCGGCCGCACCGATCTGCGCGGGCTGCCCCTGGTCACGATCGACGGCGAGGACGCGCGCGACTTCGACGACGCGGTGTTCGCGCAAGCCGATGGCGACGGCTTCCGTCTGGTGATCGCCATCGCCGATGTGGCGCATTACGTCCGCCCCGGCACGGCACTCGACCGCGACGCCTGGACGCGCGGCAATTCCTGCTACTTCCCCGACCGCGTCGTGCCGATGCTGCCCGAGGCGCTGTCGAACGGCTGGTGCAGCCTGCGACCGGGCGAGGATCGCGGCTGTCTGTTCGTGGACATCCGCATCGATCGCGCCGGGCGCAAGCTCTCGCACGCTTTCGGTCGTGGCCTGATGCGCAGCGCGGCGCGCCTCACCTACGAGGACGTGCAGAAGGCGCAGGACAGCGACGCCGAGACCGCCCTGCCGATCGCCCCGCTCTATGCCGCTTTCCGCGCGCTGCTGGCGGCGCGAGAGGCGCGCGGCACGCTCGACCTCGATCTGCCCGAGCGCCGCGTCGTGCTGGACAATTCCGGGCACGTGGCAGCGGTGCTGCCGCGCCCGCGTCTGGACAGCCATCGACTCATCGAGGAGTTCATGGTGCTGGCCAATGTCTGCGCCGCCGAGGAGCTGGAGCGGGTGGGTCAGCCCTGCATGTACCGCGTCCACGCGCCGCCCTCGGACGAGAAGCTGGAAGCATTGCGTGCCTTCCTGCACCAGTTCGACATTTCGCTGCCGATGGGGCGCGACCTGCACCCGCGCGACCTCGACCGCGTGCTGCACCGTGTCGCCGGCACGGAGCAGGCGGCGCTGGTCAACGAGACCGTGCTGCGCAGCCAGAGCCAGGCCGCCTACAGCCCCGACAATATCGGCCATTTCGGTCTCGCACTGCCTCGCTACGCGCATTTCACCAGCCCGATACGCCGCTACGCCGATCTGCTGGTGCATCGGGCGCTGGTCGCGGGGCTCCGCCTCGGCACCGATGGGCTGAGCGCGGCGGAGGCGCAGTACTTCGCCGAGACCGGCGAACACATCACCGCCGCCGAGCGCCGCGCCGCGCTGGCCGAGCGCGACGCCATCGACCGCTATCTGGCGGCCTTCATGGCGGACAAGGTGGGATCGGTGTTCGAGGCGCGAGTCTCCGGCGTGCAGCGCTTCGGGTTGTTTGTCACGGTTTCGGGAAGCGGTGCTTCCGGACTCGTGCCGATCTCCGCGTTGCCCGATGATTTCTGGATGTTCGACGAATCCACGCAGACCTTGACGGGCCGCCGCAGCCACCGCTCGTTCCGCCTGGCACAGGAGGTGGAAGTGCGGCTGGCCGAGGCCAACCCTGTCACCGGCGGGCTGCTGTTCCAGATCGCGCAGGTACCGCCGGCACCATTCCGGGGGAAAGCCCGCCGCCGGTGAGGCTCGCCGTCCTCCTGCTGCTGGCGCTCTTGCTTGCCGCCCGCGCGCCCGCGCGGGCCGAGCCGTTCCGTCCCGGCCAGATGCTCGATCAGGAGCAGGTGGCCCAGGTCATGGCGACCGCCCTCGCGTTCATGGTGCCGCGCATTCTCGAGCCGGTGCCGGCCGGGCAACTCGCCATGTGGGGCCTGCGCGGCCTGACCACGCTCGATCCCCGCCTGTCGCCGCAGATCGATAACCGCACGCTGCGGCTGATGATGGCCGAGGGAAATGGCGAGCGCCTGCTGCTCTCGCGGCCCCCGCCGGATATCGGCGACGCCGACGGCTGGGGCATAGCGGCGGCCGCGCTGATCCGCGCTGGCTGGAACGCGTCCGAAGCGGTGCGCCTCGCCCGCACCGACGGGGTGATTCGCGTCTTCTTCGACGAGGTGTTCAGTCATCTCGACCCCTATTCGCGCTATGTCTCGCCCGAGGAGGCGGTGGCCGAGCAGGCCGGGCGTGCCGAGACGGCCGGCATCGGCGCTCGCATCGGCCAATGGGGAGCAGGCTTCATCATCGCCTCCGTAGAGCCGGACAGCCCGGCCGCCGAGGCCGGCCTGCGTCCCGGCGATCATCTGCTCTCGGTCGATGGCGAGGACGTGGCGGGCGGCGAGGCGCAGCAGGTCGCGGCCAGCCTTATCGGACCGGAGGACAGCAAGGTGACGCTCGTGGTGCGCGGGCGGGATCGGCGGACCCGCATTGTGCAACTGATCCGCAGCGCGCTCGGATCGCCCACGGTGCAGACGCGGCGGGTGGGCGCGGCCCTGATCGTGCGCATCACCGCGTTCTCGAACGGCACGGGGCCGGCACTGGCACGCGGGCTGGTCCGCAGCCTGGCGGGCACGCCACCGGGTCGCGTCCGCGGGCTGGTGCTCGACCTGCGTGACAATCGGGGCGGCGTGCTGGCGCAGGCATCGGCGGCGGCCAGCACCTTGCTGGCAGGCGGGCTGATCGCCTCGACGGTCGGGCGTGATCCGCAGGCCACCCATGTCTTCCGCGCAACAGGGCCGGATCTGGCCGAGGGTGTGCCGGTGATCGTGCTCGTGGACGGCCGCTCCGCGAGCGCCGCCGAAATCCTCGCCGCCGCCCTTGCCGACGAGCGCCGTGCCGTGGTGGTGGGCAGCGCCACCTTGGGGAAAGGTCTGGTGCAGACGATCCTGCCGCTGCCGGATGGCGGGTTGCTGTATGTGACCTGGAGCCGGGTGCTGGCACCGCTCGGCTGGCCTATCCAGGGCCTAGGCGTGCTGCCGCAGGTCTGCACCAGCATGGGCCGGGACGCGACGGCGCGGCAGTTGGCCGCGCTGGCCCAGGGTGTGCAGCCGATGGCGCGCGCCCTGGCCCGCGAGCGCGGGGCGCGCGCGCCGGTGCCGCCGGCCGAGGCGCTGGACATTCGCACGGCCTGCCCTGCCGCCGTCGGAAGCGATCGCGACATGGCGGCGGCCCGGTTCCTGCTCGACCACCCCGCGGCCTATGCGACCGCATTGCTGGGGCCGGACAGCGGCGCCGCTGCGGCTCCGATGCGGCAATAGGCCGCGGGGGCGCTTGACGAGGAGTGGTCGGATGCGCGATGACCCGCGCCAGTTCTGAGGTTTTGTCATGGCCAAGTCCAACGTCGTTCAGATCAAGCTCGTCTCGACCGCCGATACCGGCTTCTTCTACGTGACGAAGAAGAACGCCCGCGCGCAGACCGGCAAGCTCGAATTTCGCAAATACGACCCGGTCGCGCGCAAGCACGTCGCGTTCAAGGAAGCCAAGATCAAGTAGGCCGGGGCGCCGCTGCTACGGCGCCTTCCTTGCGGGCAAGCCGGACGGCCATGGCTCGCGCGCCGTCGGTAGAGACCGGCTCTATCTGGTCGGCAATGTCCGCCCGCCAGAGCGGGACGACGTAGCCCGCTCCGATGCCGTCGATCCTGTGGGCACCAAAAGGCCCGCCCGCGAGGACCGGCGACTCGGCAGGTTCGACGGCCACGATCCGGATGCCGCTCTTGTCACCGCGCAGGCCCGCGCCGGGTCCGCAAATAGAGGCCGCAGTCCCGACGCTTTGAACAAACTCGTCGATGCGTCCTTCCCCCTGAATCCGAGATCTCATCCGCGAGCGCCTGCTTGCATTGCCAAGACCCTTCCGCGACACCGTCACTTGCGATAGCAGGCAGTCGAACTGGAACAATTGGGCGGGTTGTGACAATACAATGACAGACATGACCAAGAACAAACCTCATGAACAGTCGGGCAGTTCCGGCCTGCACCATGAATGATGTCCGGGACCGCACGGTTGCGAACCCGGGAATGTTCTTCCGGCGCTGGATCGCGAATCCGCTGCAAATGGGGTCCATCGTGCCGTCGTCACCGGCGTTGTGCCGGCGCATCGTCGCGCATGCGCGGTGCGCGTCAGACGAAGCGGTGCTGGAACTGGGCGCCGGCACCGGCGTCATTTCGCGCGCGTTGCTCGGGTCGGGCCTGCCGCCCGATCGGCTGTGCGTGGTCGAGATCGTGCCCGATATGGCCGACCACCTGCGTCGCGCGCTGCCGGGTGCGAGCGTCATCCAGGGCGACGCGCGGGCGCTGCCCGCTCTGCTGCCCCGCCCCTGGCACCGCCGGATCGGCGCTGTGATCTGCGGCATTCCGCTGGTGCTGCTGCCACTCGCGCAACAGCGACGGTTCATCGAGGCGATGGCGGTGGTCGCGCCGGGACGCGGGTTCCTGCACTACAGCTATTGCGCCACCTCGCCGCTGCCGGCGGCCAAGCACGGGCTGGCGGCGCGCCGTCTCGCCTGGACACCGCTCAACTTCCCGCCCGCATCCGTCTGGCACTATACGCCGCTGGTCGGGCTGAGCGGGCGGGAGCAGTCTCGGTCTTTAGCCGAACACCCCACCCGGCCCTTCGGGCCGGAGCGCCGGGTGGGGTCGGGCGAGCTGCCGGCTCAGGCCGACTTCGCCATGATCTCGTCGGCGATGTTGCGCGGCACCGGGTCGTAGTGGTGGAACTGCATGGTGAACGAGGCGCGGCCCTTGGTCATGCTGCGCAAATCGCTGATGTAGCCGAACATCTCCTTCAGCGGCACATGCGCGCGCACCATTACCGTGCTGCCGCTGCTCTCCTGGCTCTGGATCATGCCGCGGCGACGGTTCAGGTCGCCCACCACGTCGCCCACATGGTCCTGCGGTGTCGTCACCTCGACATCCATGATCGGCTCCAGGATCACCGGGCCGGCCTTCTTCATGCCTTCGCGGAAGCATGCCTTGGCCGCGATCTCGAACGCGAGCGCCGAGGAGTCGACATCGTGGTACTTGCCGTCGACCAGCGTGGTACTTGAAATCGACCGTGGGGAAGCCGGCCAGCACGCCGGTATCGGCCTGCACGCGGATGCCCTTCTCGACCGCCGGGATGTATTCCTTCGGCACCGTGCCGCCCACCACCTTGTTCTCGAACAGCACGCCCGCGTTGCGCTCCTGCGGGGCGAACACGATCTTCACTTCGGCGTACTGGCCGGAGCCGCCGGACTGCTTCTTGTGGGTGTAGGTCTCGGTGTGGGTCTTGGTGATGGTCTCGCGATAAGCCACCTGCGGCGCGCCGATATTGGCCTCGACACCGTATTCGCGACGCAGCCGGTCGATGATGATCTCCAGATGCAGTTCGCCCATGCCCGAGAGGATGGTCTGGCCGCTCTCCTGATCGGTCTTGAGCCGCAGCGACGGATCCTCGCCGGCCAGCTTCTGCAGGCCGATCGTCATCTTCTCGACGCTGTCCTTGGTCTTGGGCTCGACGGAGATGTCGATGACCGGCACCGGGAAGGCCATGCGCTCCAGCACCACCGGATCATCCGGCGAGGCCAGCGTGTCGCCGGTCGCGGTATCCTTGAGGCCCACGAAGGCTGCGATGTCGCCCGCCGCCACTTCCTTGATCTCGGCACGCTTGTCGGCGTGCATCTGGAACATGCGGCCGACCCGCTCCTTGTGTTCCTTCGTTGTGTTCAACAGCGTGTCGCCGCTCTTCAGCGTGCCGGCATAGACGCGCACGAAGGTGAGCGTGCCGTATTTGTCGTTGATGATCTTGAAGGCAAGACCTGCGAATGGCGCGTCCGGATCGGCCTTGATGCGGCGGCGGTCGCTGTGCTCGCCGTCCTCCTCGCCTTCCTCGGCGGCCACGGAAATGCCGGGCACGTCCACGGGAGACGGGCAGATAGTCCAGCACCGCGTCCAGCAGCGGCTGCACGCCCTTGTTCTTGAAGGCCGTGCCGCACAGCACCGGGCGGAAATCGCCGGCGATGGTGCCGATCTTGATGCAGCGCTTCAGCGTCTCCACCGAGACGTCGCCCTTGTCGAAATACTCCTCCATCGCCGCGTTATCGACCGAGAGCGCGGTGTCCAGCAGCAGTTGCCGGTATTCCTTGACCTGCTCGGCGAGATCGGCGGGGATCGGCTCGTCGTGGAACTTCGCACCCAGTTCGCCGCCTTCCCAGATGATCGCCTTCATCTCGACCAGATCGACCACGCCCGCGAACGTGTCCTCCGTGCCGATCGGCAACTGCAAGGGCAGTGCGATGATGTCGAGCTTCTCCTTCAGCGTGGCGAAGGCGCGGTAGAAATCGGCGCCGGTGCGGTCCAGCTTGTTGATGAAGATGAGGCGCGGCACGTTGTAGCGGTCGGCCAGGCGCCAGTTCGTCTCCGATTGCGGCTGCACGCCGGCCACGCCCTCGATGATGAACACCGCACCGTCCAGCACGCGCAGCGAACGGTTCACCTCGATGTTGAAATCGATGTGGCCGGGCGTGTCGATGATGTTGATGCGGTGGTTCTTCCACTCGCAGGTGACGGCGGCCGAGGTGATGGTGATGCCGCGCTCGCGCTCCTGCTCCATGTAGTCGGTCGTGGTGTTGCCGTCATGCACCTCGCCGATGCGGTGCGACATGCCCGTGTAATACAAGATACGCTCGGTCGTCGTGGTCTTGCCCGCGTCGATATGCGCGGTGATCCCGATGTTGCGGATCTTGTCGAGCGGCGTTGCGGACACGGTAGCCTCCTGGTCGAGCGGGCAAAGACGGCGGTCGGTTGAGCCTAGGCCGAAAAGGCGCGGCGGACACATGTCCCCGCGCCCCAACCCGGACCTTCAGGCGAGCAGGCGCGTCACATGCGCCGGCGCGGCATGTTTTGCAAGGGCCGATGCCTGCCGGCCGCGCCGCTCACGCTTGGTAACACATCGTCGCCCCGTCGCGGGATATAATGCGTGGCATGGACGCCGATACCGCACATGCGCTGATCCGCTTCGGCCTCGGGCGCCGATCCGGCGAGGCGCCCCCCGACGAGCCGCGCGGCTGGCTGCGCGCGCAGCTCGATGGTCCCGACGCCGATCTGGCGCGCCCAGCCCCCGACATCGCCACCATGCTGCGCGCCCTGGCGCAGGACCGTCGCGCCCGCCGCGCCGGCGGCACCCTGCCGGCAGAAGCGGCAACCGCCCGCGCGCTCTGGCAGGAGGAGCTGGGGGCCATCATGGCCAACCTGCTCGCCACCGAGGCGCCGTTCCGTGAGCGCCTGGTCTGGTTCTGGGCAAACCATTTCACGGTCAGCACGCGCAAGGGTGCCGTGATGCCCTGCCTCGGACCCTATCTGCGCGAGGCGATCCGCCCGCACGCCACCGGCCGGTTCGTCGATCTGCTGCTGGCGGTGATGACCCACCCCGCCATGCTGATCTATCTCGACAACGCCCATTCTTTCGGGCCGGACAGCCCCACGGGGCAGCGGACCCATCGCGGCCTCAACGAGAACCTGGCCCGCGAATGCCTGGAACTGCACACGATCACCCCGGCCGCCGGCTACACCCAGGCCGACGTGACCGCCTTCGCCGCCGTGCTCACCGGCTGGTCGGTCGATCTGGCCGGAGAACGGGCGGGATTCGTGTTCCGCGCCCCGGCTCACCAGCCCGGATCGCAGACCATCATGGGCCGCCGCTTCCCGCCCGGTCAGCAGGGCGGCATCGAGGCGCTGACCTGGCTCGGCACTCATCCCGCCACATATCGCAATCTCGCGCGCAAGCTGTCCGTGCATTTCGTGGCCGACGACCCGCCACCCCCGGCGGTGCGCCGGATCGAGGCGGCGCTGCATGACACCGGCGGCGATCTGAAGGCGGCGGCGGCGGCCGCGCTGGACGCCCCGGAGGCGTGGCAGGGGCTGGGCAAGCTGCGCACCCCGTTCGACTATGTGACCGGAGCCCTCCGCGCCACGGGCTTCCGCCCCGAACGGACGCAGCAGGTGGCACAGTGGCAGGGCCTGCTCGGCCAGCCGCTGTTCGCGGCCCCTCTGCCGAATGGCTGGCCCGATCGCGCGGCCGACTGGTCGGGCGGCGAGACGCTCGTGCGCCGCATCGACTGGGCCTGGGCGATCGCCGGACGCTGCCCGGAGCTGGACCCCATGCAGGTGGCATCGGAATGCCTCGGGCCTCTCGGCTCGGGGCAGATGCTCGACCAGATGCGCCACGCCGGGTCGCGGCGCGAGGCATTGACCCTGCTGCTCGCCTCGCCCGAGTTCATGCGGCGATAGCACGATGGCGGAGACGACAATGCGCATCACGCGGCGTTCGGCCCTGCTGGGTCTCGGGGCGGCGGTCACGCTGGGGCGCTCCTCCCTGGCCCTGGCGCGGGCCGCCACGGATCAGCGTTTCGTGGTGGTGATCCTGCGCGGCGCGCTCGATGGATTGGCCGCCGTGGCGCCATATGGCGACCCCGCTCTGGGCGATTTGCGGGCGGTCCTGGTGCCCCCGGCCCCCGGCACGCCGGGCGGATTGCTGGATCTCGGCGGGTTTTTCGGCCTGCACCCGGCACTGGCCGCGTTGCATCCGATGTATGCCGCCTCCGACCTGCTGGTGGCGCACGCCGTGGCCGGCGACTGGCGGGTGCGCAGCCATTTCGAGGCGCAGGACTATCTCGAGTTCAGGCGCCGACCATCGCCTGACCAGCGGCTGGCTCAACCGCGTCGTGCTGGCCCTGCCGGCGGCTGGCAAGAGCGGCGAGCGCGCGCCCGAGGCGATCGCTGTCGGCCAGTCCGTGCCGCTCATACTGCGCGGCCGGGCCGTGGTCGGTAGCTGGGTGCCACACGCCCTACCCGAACCGGCGCTCGATATCTACGCTCGCGTGGCGGCACTCTGCGCGCATGACAGGCTGATCGGCCCGGCGGTCGCGACGGGCCTGCGCGAGCGGGGATTCTCCGATTCCGTGCTGGCGGGCCAGGCGACCGGCCGCGACCGCGGCGCCTTCCCAGTGCTGGCCGGCGAAGCGGCGCGGCTGCTAGCCGCACCGGGCGGTCCGCGCATCGCCGCGCTCGAGATCGGTGGCTGGGATACCCATGCCGCGCAGGTGGCGCGGCTTGCTGGCCCGCTCGGCCAGCTTGCCGCCGGGTTGGTCGCATTGCAGCAGGGCCTGGGTCCGGTCTGGCGTCAGACAGCGGTGCTGGTGATGACGGAGTTCGGCCGAACGGTCCATGTCAACGGCACGGGGGGCACCGACCACGGCACCGCGACGGTGGCATTCGCCGCCGGGGGAGCGGTGGCAGGCGGACGGGTGCTGGCAGATTGGCCGGGGCTTGGTACGGGACGACTGCTCGACGGGCGAGACCTCCAACCCACGACCGATCTGCGCGCCTTTGCCAAGGGCCTGATCGGGCCGCATCTCGGGCTGGATGCGGCGTCGCTGGACGACGTGTTTCCCGGCAGCGCCAGCGTTGCTCCCGTGCCCGGTCTGCTCCGGAGCTAGCAGTCAAAATCAGACGCTTGGTACCCGCCGAGACCTATCGTGAGCGACCGGGTCTGGTGGTGAGCGGAAGGGTGGCCCTTGAGCATCTGGTGCTGATAACGGACATTACGTCTACGGGTCGGGAGGAAGCGAATGGTCACTTACTTGCGGGAAGGTCGTCACACCGTAACTCCGCGCTTGATTGCGTCCGATGTTGCTGGGCTCGTCGAATTTATTCGCGTTGTGTTCGATGCGCAGGGTGACCATGTGCCAGACCGGCCGGTCGAGCTGAAGGTAGGGGATTCGATCATAATGGTCAGTGATGGCGGAGGACTGAGACCCTCCATGCCCGGAATGCTCTACGTCTATGTCGCCGATACGGACGCGACATTCCAATCGGCGACCAGGGCGGGCGCTGAGATTATCGAGCCTCCAAGCGATATGTCGTGGGGAGATCGACGCGCTACGGTCGCCGATAGTTGGGGAAACATTTGGCAGATCGCCACCTATCTCGAGGCAGGCCACTGACCCGATCGCTGGCACGTTGACGTCCGCTTACGGTTGCCATTCGGAACAGGGGAAGGTCTGTACTTTGGTCGAAGCACGTCGCTACCGTGTCGGGTACCAACCGTCTGGTTTTTACCACTAGCGGTAGAAATCCGAGGTTCGGGTCCGGGTGCGTCGGCTTTTGACCCGAAGCGCTTCTTTCGGAGCAACCCCTGCGCAGGGGGCACGCTCCGGTCTCAACGCCGCGTTTGACCGTTCTCTCAGCAAACACGCCAAAAAATAAATGGCTATATCGGCCTAGAATTTTATGGTGTGGCCCCAAATTAGAGATTAGATTTATCTCGCAATCTAGAAAATTGCAAGATGATGCCTTTACAGGCAAGGTGATATATCTGGCAATGACCGACTTTCGTCATCAAAGCATGGCCAGATATCTGTTGACTTGTAAAACTCATTCCGAAAAGCCGGCTTCTAGAATCATATCTAATCCAGAAAGGATGATGGATGGCAGAGCGTTTGGTTGATGTGTTGAACCACAACAAATCTGTTCTACACACCTATCCGGTCACGGTCAGAGGCTCGGATGCGGCTACAAAAGATGCCGAATTTGAGGAAAAGGCATCGAGAGCGGCCGCACACGCGCAGCTTGTGCCCGACGCCGACCTCAAGAGCCTGACCACCAGGATGCATGTCAGCCACGGCGGAGCCATGGCTCCGTACGGGGATGACGGAGACGTCCTGTCGCAAACGAAGCAGGGCCTGGATCGGGTCGTTCGTGAACGCGCCTACTTTCTTTGGCAGCACGAGGGCTGTCCGGAAGACCGGGCCGAGGAATACTGGAATCGCGCTCACGACCAGCATCTTCGCGAGCGTGCCTACGTGCTTTGGCAGCAGGAGGGCTGCCCGGAAGGCCGGGCCGATGAATACTGGCATCGGACCTGTGAATTTGAAGCGGACTGACCCTCATGGGCGCCCCGCAGAGCCAGCCGGTGGGCATCCAAAACAAACTCCCGTCAAGTTTCGTCCGCTAGAACCGCTCAGATCAGCGGACGCGACTCGGGTGGGATGTCGGCCGCGCGGGCCAATTCGCGCAATCCATTCACGTCGCGCACCCGCAGCATCCCGCCCACGAGATCGAACAGGCCCCGCGCGCGCAATGCTTGCAGGGTGCGGTTGGTGTGTACGCCCGACAAGCCCAGCGCGTCCGCGATATGCACCTGCGTAAGCGGCAGCCGCACCGCGCCGCCCCCGCCGTTCCGCAGGCCACTGGCACGCTGGTAGAGCTGCAACAGCAGGGCCGCGATCCGCTCGGCGGCGCTGCGGCGGCCCACGGAAAACAGATTGTCGTCCACAAGAGATTCCTCTTGCGCGCCGAGCCAGGTGACGTCGAAGGCGAGCTGCGGGAAGAGGCGGAAAATCTCCCACACCCGGTCGCGCGAGAAGCAGCACAGCGTGACGTCGGTCAGCGCCTCCACACCGTGCAGCGCGCGGTCGAACAGCTTGGATTGCAGGCCCACCAGATCGCCGGGCAGCAGGAAGTTCAGGATCTGCCGGCGCCCGTCCGGCAAGGTCTTGTAGCGGAACGCCCATCCGGACAGCAGCGTGTACAGCCGGTCCGCCACGTCGCCCTCGCGGATGATGTCGCCGCGTGCCCGCAGGCTGAGCTCGCCGACCTTGAGCCCCTGGATGAAGGCAATCTCCTCCTCGGTGTTGGCACGAAAGAACTCCAGGCTGCGCAGCGGGCAGGATGCGCAATGAGTGCCAGGTGGCGCCCCGTCCCTTGCCGACCCGCCGGGCACCAGAGGTTGCGACATGGCGACTAACCTATGTTGTTTGAGGGGCGGCCGGAATGACCGAGGGTCCGGCCCGCGCCGGGAGGACATCGCAGCTCCCGGCACGTCCCGCAACCTTGCGCGAAGCTATGTCCGAACATCGAGGTTCCAAAACCACTCGGCCCTTCGGCTGGCAGGCGCCGGCCCTGGATCCGCTCGGCCGATGGGCCGCTGCGCTGGGCCTGCTTCTCGTCTTCCTGGCGCTCCGGCTCGAACTGCCGCTGGGGAGCCGCGCCTTTCCTTTCCTGGCGTTCTTTCCGCCGATACTGCTGGCCGCCTGGATCTCGGGCCGCGCGCCCGCCCTCGGCGTGACCCTCGCCGGCGCCGCCGCGTCCTGGTGGTTCTTGATCCGCCCTCCTGGCGTCCTGGCCTGGCCGAGCCCGGTCGACGCGGCCGCGCTGGCGTTCTTCGTGTGCGCGGGGGCTTTCGCCGTGGCACTTGTCGCCGGCCTGGCCCGATCCCGCGCGGCCGAAGCCGCCGAACGCGAGGTGGCTGAGGCGGCGGAGGCGGCGGAACGGGCCAAAACCGCCGAGCTGCACCATCGCATTGCCAACACCCTGCAACTGGTCGCCTCGGCTGTCATGCTGCACACGCGCTCCGGCGACGGGCGTCAGGCAGAAGCACTGGCGGACGCCACCCGGCGCCTCGATGCTTTGGCCCGTCTGCATCGGCAACTGGTCTCCGGTGGATCGGCCAGCGATCCGCGCGATGTTCTGACCGAGCTGTGTCGCACGCAGCTCGAAGCCTGCGGGGACGGGCCGGTCACGCTCGACTTCGACATCGACCCGGACATCCGGATCGACGCGAACCGGCTCACCACGCTGGCCATGATCGCCAGCGAGGGCCTGAGCAACGCGCTCAAGCACGCCTTTCCCGAGGCTCGCGCCGGGCACCTTCAGCTCCGCCTCCGCACCACCGAGCCCGGGTGGATAGAACTGGAGATTCGCGACGACGGCATCGGCCTGCGGGAGGATCTTGAACGCGCAGGCCGCGGACTCCCTGGGCCTGCGCATCATGCAATCGTTGGCGGAGCAATTGGACGGAAGCCTGAGGCTGGTGGGTGATACGAGGGGCACTGTCCTGCGCGTAGTGTTTCCGGCGTCGGGTAGCTCTCGCGGGGCTTGACGCTCGCCGCGGAGGCTGGCTCGTTGCAGTAATGAGCGTCATGTCCGCCTTGCGCGGCCGCCCCCGCCTGATCGCCGCCGCTGTGTGCGGCGCTGTGGCGGCACCGCTGCTGCCGTCACAGCTCCTGCCGCTGACGCGGGTGCTCTTGGCCTGGAATACCGGCTGCATCGTCTTCCTGATCCTGTGCGCGGAGCTGTTCTCGCGCACTCGCAGACGGAGCATGGCGGAGGACGCCGAGGCGCAGGAGGAAGGTGAGTGGACGATCTTCTGGCTGACGGTGGCGGCGGTGCTGGCGAGCTTTGCCGCCATCATCGGCGAGTTCTCGGGCGGCAAGGACGTGCCGGCCGGCGTGCGCGAGTTGCGCATCGGCCTCGTCGCGGTGACGCTGCTGCTATCCTGGCTGGCGACGCACACCCTGTTCGCCTTGCGCTACGCGCACGAATATTACGGCACGACCGGCGAGAGCACGGTGATCGACAAGGGCCTGGAGTTTCCCGGCGACCACCCCCCGGACTATTGGGATTTCTTTTACTTCGCGCTGGTCATCGGCATGACCTTCCAGGTCTCCGACGTGCAGATCAGCAGCCGCAAGCTCCGGCGCCTGGCGACGGTACACGGGCTGCTGGGATTCCTGTTCAATACCGTGATCCTGGCGCTCTCGGTCAATATCGGCGCGAGCTTGATGTAGTGCCGACCAGCGGAAACCCCTGCGCGGTCGCCTCCCGTAGACGTCACTTCACCGCACCCAGCGTCAGCCCGCCGGTCAGCAGGCGCTGGAACGATGCGAACACGATAGCCACGGGGACCGTCGCGAGCAGGGTCGCCGCCATGACCTGGTTCCACTCGACGCTGTAGCGACCGGCGACGAGGTTCACCACGCGCAGCGTCAGCGTCAGCTTGTCGTCGCTGCGCAGCAGGGTCAGCGCCACCGTGAACTCGTTCCAGCAGGCGACGAAGGTGACGATCCCGGCCACCGCCAGCGCCGGCAGCGCCACCGGCAGGAAGATGCGCCAGACGGCGCCGAAGCGCGTCGCCCCGTCGATCCAGGCCGCCTCCTCCAGATCGCGCGGAATGGTCTGGAAATAGGACGCCATCATCCACACCGCGAAGGCGATGTTGAACGCGGCATAGATGATGACCAGCGCCAGCCGCGTATCGACCAGCGTGCCGCCGCCGAACGGGATCGCCGCGGCCATGCGGAACAGGCCCAGCACCAGCAGGATCGGCGACAGCATCTGCGTGATCAGCAGAAATTGCCGATACGCGCCGTGCCCCGGCAGGTTCAGCCGGGCCATCGCATAGGCAGCCGGCACCGCGACCGCGAGCGACAGCAGCGTGGCAGCGATGCTGATGCCGAGGCTGTTCAGCATGGCGGTGCCAAATCCCGCCGCCACCCACATATCCGCGAAATTATGCCACGCGATGTGCGTCGGCAGCCAGCGCGGCGGATAGGCCAACACCTCGTCGAGCGGCTTCAGCGCCGTGGACAGCATGACCGCGAACGGAAACAGCACCAGCAGCAGCAGCGGCGAAAGCACCACCCAGCTCCAGATCGAGCGGCGGATCATGTCTTGTCCTCGCGCTGCATGCGCACGTAGATCATGCTGAACACCAGCACGATCGCCAGCGTCACGAGCGACATCACCGCCGCCTGTCCCGGCCGGCCGAGGCGGAACGCGGTTTCGTACAGATAGGTCACGAGAATTTGCGTACCCTCGTCCGGGCCGCCCTGCGTCATCACCCAGATGATCGGAAAGCTGTTGAACACGTAGATCACGTTCAGCACCACGGCGATGGTGATGAAAGAGCGCAGCAGCGGCAGCGTCATCCAGCGGAACGCCTGCACGCCTGTCGCACCGTCGATAGCCGCCGCCTCGTACACGTCGCCCGGAATGGAGGCCAGACCGCCGAGCAGGATCGTCACCGTGAACGGGACCGAGACCAGGATGCCCACGCCGATCTCGATCGGAAACGCCGTGCCGGCGCGCGCCATCCACTGGATCGGCTTGGCCAGCAGCCCCAGCGAGACCAGCGTCGTGTTGATCATCCCGTGGTCGCCGTCGAAGCTCCACAGCCAGATGATCGCCGCCATCGACAGGCTGATCGCCCACGGCAGCATGATGATGGTGCGCGCGACGCCACGGCCGATGAAGTCGCGACGCAGCACGAGCGCCACCGGCAGCGAGAGCAGCACGGTCCCTGCCACGACGCTCGCGGTCCAGACGAGGGTGCGCAGCACCGTTGCCCGGAACACCGGATCGGCGAACACCGTGGAGAAATTGGCCAGACCCACGAAGCCGCGCACGAGTCCGAAGCGCGACACGTTGGAGACCGAGAGATGGATGATCTGCCACAGCGGATAGCCCAGCACGGCCACCGCCAGAAACAGACTGGGCGCCACCAAGGCGAGCGGCGCCATCCGTTGCAGTGCCGCGCCGCGCGCCACCCGGGCGCGCGGCGCCGTCCCTGCCAGGACGGCGCCGCGCGTGCTCATTTCCCGAGCGCTGTGTTGGCCTGGGCGGCGGCCGTCTTCAGCGCCGCCTCGGGCGTGGCCTTGCCGAGATAGACGGACTGCACCGCGTCGCTCACGGCCTTGGCCGTGTCCTCCCAGCCGGTGACGGTGGGCGCGAAATGCGCGTCCGGCAGCAGCTTGACGAAGACCTGCAGCCGCTCGTTCTTGGTGAAGTACGGATCGTTCGCGACCGCCTTGGTGGTCGGCAGGAAGCCCTCGTTCTTGTTGAATTGCAGCCGGGGCGCCTTGGTGAACAGGAAGTCGAGAAACTTGAACGCCGCCGGCTTCACCTTGCTGTTCTTGAAGATCACCACCGAATTGGTGACGGCGTAGGTCGCGTTCGTCGTCTGCTTCGGCACGGCGGCCACGCCGTAGTTCAGCTTCGGCGCCTCGGTGGCGATCTGGTTGATCAGGAACGGGGCCGTGATCATCATCGCCACGCGGCCCTGCTTGAACAGGTTCTGCAAGTCCTCGCGCGCGTAATTGGTGACGCCGTCCTGGGTGTAGCCCTTGTCGATCAGCGATTTGTACATCGTCAGCGAGTCGATGCCGGCCTTGGAATCGAAGGCGGCCTTGCCGTCCGGTCCGACCACGTCGCCGCCATAGGTCCACAGCGCGTAGTACCAATAGACGTCGGTCTCGATCTGCTTGCCCTGGATGCCGAAGGCCGGGATGCCGAGCGGCTTCAGCTTGGCACCGTCGGCGGCCACCTCGTCCCAGGTCGCCGGCGGGGTGGTGATGCCGGCTTTCGCCAGCAAATCCTTGTTGTAGTACATGGCCCGCGCGGAGGCCGCGATCGGCAGGCCGTACGTCTTGCCGCCGATCTGTCCGGGCTTGAGGAATGTGCCGATGAAGCGGCCCTTGAACTCGGCGCTCATCATCGGGTCGAGCGGCTGCGCCTGGTCATCCTTGACGAAATCCAGCAGCCAGCGCGTGCCTATGATGGAGATGTCGGGGTTGGTGCCGCCGGAGATGTCGGTCTGCAATTTCTGCAGCAGGTTGTCCCAGTTGACCACCTCGACCTTGACCGTGATGCCGGGGTTCGCCTTGTGGAACTCGTCCGCCATCTTCTGGAAATACGGGCCGGTGGCCGCGCTGTAATAGGCGGCCGTGAAGCGTACCGTCTCGGCCGCTCGTGCGGGTGGTGCGAGCGTCGCGGCGCCGAGACCGAGCGCCAGCACGGCACCGCTTAGAAATGTCAGACGTCCGAGCTTCATGCCTACCTCCCAATATTTGTTCGGCCGGCAGCAAACCACGCGAGGCCAGAACCGCCAAGAGGCGGCGGACCGCGCCTCGCCGCTACCAGAGTGATGGTAGCGCTTGCATCGCGAGCACCGCATCGCAATTGTGGCCGCCCGCCATCAGGCAGTCCTCGACGACGCCCTCGGCCATCAGCACGCGCACCAGAAACAGGCCGACCACCACGAGCAGGAGCAGCAACGCCAGCGCCGCGAGGCTCTCGGTCTGCCGGTCGGCGCCGGCCTGATCGTCGAGCGACGTATCCTCCTCCGGACGATAGGTGAGGCGGAACATACCCGTCATCGCAGAGCCTCCCTGCGCCGCACTATATGGCAAGGCGAGCGCCTGCGTGCGACATTTCCGCGCATGACCGTCGCCCGCCGCCATCTCTCCGCCATTGACCCGGTCATGGCGGCGCTGTGTGCCCGCATCGGCCCCTGCCGGCTGGTCGTGCGGCGGCAGATGGGTCCCTACGAATTGCTGGTGCGCGCGATTGCCCACCAGCAACTGCACGGCCGCGCCGCGGAAATGATCCTGTCGCGCTTCCTGGCGCTCTACCCTGGCGAGGCATTCCCCGCGCCGGAGCAGGTGCTTGCGACCGGGGAGAAGGCGCTGCGCGCCTGCGGGTTTTCAGCGAGCAAGATCGCCGCCATACGCGACATCGCAGCACACGCCGTGGCGGGTGTCGTGCCGGCGCGACGCGCCGCCGCGCGGCTGTCCGATCAGGAGCTGATCGACCGGCTGACCCCCATTCGCGGCGTTGGCCGCTGGACCGTGGAGATGCTGCTGATCTTCACGCTCGGCCGTCCGGATGTGCTGCCCGTGGACGATTTCGGCATCCGCGAGGGCTATCGCCTGCTGCACGGCCTGCCCGAACAGCCCAAACCGCGCGCCCTGGCGTCGGCGGGCGAGATCTGGGCGCCGCACCGCAGCACCGCCGCCTGGTATCTCTGGCGCGCTGCGGATTCAGGAAAGAAGATCAAGCAGTCGGTGTGATGCCGAGCGGCAAGAGTTCTGACGCCCGAACGCGGCGACTCGTGAACTCCCCTATCCGGCGAACCCATCCACCACGGTCACGAACCCGTCCGGATCCTCGGCGTGCAGCCAGTGTCCCGACGCCTTCAGCGTCGCGAAGCGCGCCTTCGGAAACATCGCGCGGAACAACGGCCGGTGCTCCGGCCTCACGTAGTCCGAACGGCCGCCCGACAGCACCATGACGGAACCTCATAGACCCCCTGGATCGGCTGGCCAGTCCTCGATCACAGGCAGCGCGCCGGCGATCTCGCGCAGCCCGCAGGTCCAGGCCGGTTCGGCGCCGGTCCGCAGGTTCTGCAACAGGAAGGCGCGCACGGCCCGATCCGGCACCGACGGCGCAAGTGCCGCATCGGCGGCCGCGCGGGTCAAACCCGGCGTCAGGGGCAGCGCCAGCATCGCCTCGGCAAAGGCGCGGTAGTGCGGCGCGTAGCGGATCGGTGCGATATCGGCCACGAGCAGCCGCGCGACCGCCTCCGGCGCCCGCAAGGCCACACACATCGCGGCCTTGCCGCCCATCGAGTGCCCCACCAGCACGCACGGCAGCGCCGCCATCGCCGACAGTGTTTCGATCACGTCGCCGGCCATGTCGTCGTAGCTCATGGCGGCGTCGTGCGGACTGGCGCCATGATTGCGCAGGTCGAGTGCCAACACCCGCCGCCGCTCGGCCAGTCGGGCCTGCACCACGCCGAAATTGGCGGCGCGGCCGAACAGCCCGTGCAGCAGCACCAGCGGCGTGCCGCCGCTGCCACGCTCGACGGCGCGCAGGATCACGCGGCCACCACGAGCACGATCTTGCCGATATGGGCGCTACTCTCCATCAGCGCGTGCGCCGCGGCCGCTTCAGCCAGGGGAAAGGTCGCGTGGATCACCGGGGCACACTCGCCGGCATCCAGCTTCGGCCAGACCTGGGCACGCAACGCATCGGCGATGGCGCCCTTCTGATGCGTCGTGCGCGGCCGCATCGTGGAGCCGGTCACGCAGAGCCGCCGCACCATGATCGGGGTCAAGTCCACGCTCTCAGCCTTCGCCCCTTGCAGGAACGCGATCTGCACCAGCCTTCCGTCCATGCCGAGGCAGGCCAGATTGCGCGCGAAATACGGGCCGCCCACCATGTCGAGCACCACATCGACGCCGCGCTTGCCGGTCAGCCGCTTGATCTCGGCCACGAAATCCTGGGTGCGATAGTCGATCGCCGCTTCCGCGCCGAGCCGCAGGCAGGCCGCAACCTTCTCCGGCGAGCCGGCGGTGGCGAACGGAATGGCGCCGAAGGCGCGCGCCAGCTGGATCGCGGTCACACCGATACCCGACGTGCCGCCATGCACCAGCAGCCGCTCGCCGGCCGCCAGCCGCCCCAGCATGAAGACGTTGGCCCAGACCGTGAAATACGTCTCGGGCAGGGCGGCGGCGCGGATCGCGTCGTAGCCGCGCGGCCAGGGCAGGCATTGCGGCGCGGGGGCCACCGCGTATTCGGCGTAACCGCCGCCATTGGTCAGCGCACACACCCGCTCGCCGATGCGCAACCCCCCGGCATCCGGGCCGATTGCCACCACCTCGCCCGCCACCTCCAGGCCGAGCACCGGGCTGGCGCCGGGCGGCGGCGGATACACGCCCTGCCGCTGCGCCACGTCCGGCCGGTTCACACCGGCCGCCAGCACCCGGATCAGCACCTCGTCGCCCTGCGGGCGCGGCACCTCCGCCTGTTCGGTCCGCAGCACCTCCGGCCCCGGCGTGCCGTCCGTCTTGGGCGGCACGGCAATGCGGGTCATCCGCGCGGGCAGGGTCATGGCGGCTCCGATCGGTCATTCCAGGACGGCGGCGGGGCAAACTCCGCGCCACCCGGCACGCCGTCAAGCCGTCACCTTATGTTTGTTTTCGCCACACAAGAGGTGCATCCGGCCGGGGTCCGGCGTCGTAAAAGGACGGGATGCAGCAGCAGCGCAGTCGGGAGGCCGGATGTATCACGACCTTGAGCCTTGGCGAGTGGGATCTCACCGACATCGAAGTCACCGTGACAGCGCGGGCCTGGAATGACGAACCATTCCGCCTCCGCCTGCTGGCCGATCCCAAGGGAACGATCGAACGCGAGACGGGCTGCCGCCTGCATCCCGGGTTGCGCCTGTCGGTGCATGAGGAAACGGCCGGGCATCGGCATCTGGTGATCCCGGCCCGGCCGCTCCGCGACGACTAATTGGTGATCGAGCCTGACTCCGACACGAACACGCGATCGCCGCGCCGCGTGAACGCCACCTCGATTGCCGGCTGGCCGGCACCGCGCGGCACCGAAAGCGTCATCGACTGGCCGGCGGCCAGTACGGTTATGACGCGAAACGGCGTGCCGCCGTCAGGATCCGCCAGCGTAGCCACGAGACGATCCCCGTCAGCCTCGGTCGTGTAGTAGGCAACTCCCGTGATCGATCCGAGAACGATGGTCCGGCCCTCGATCGGGCGCAGTTCATCGGCGCGCACCGTGTTCGCCCCGAGCAACAGCGCCACGCCCAGCACGGCTGACAATCGGTTGAAACGGCTCATGGCAGGATGCTCCCCTTGCATGGCGGTCCCGAATATAGGCGGTCAGCCGCGAGATCACCTGTGAACCACGTCACAGTTTGTGTTCGTTCGTTAATTATTCGTCAATGTCGCTCGATCAGCCCGATCCGCCGACGGACGCCTGACCGTGTTACACAACGGCGCGAAGCGTCACTGCACCCCAGGCGATCAGGACGAGGCCCGCAATCCTGCTCATGCGGCCCCCCCAGGGGAATATCTTCTCCGCCAGCACGAGCAGCGAGATGCCGGCGATCCAGACCAGGTTCATCAGGCCGCCCACAAACAGCAAGGCCATGAGCATCCAGCAGCAGCCCAGGCAGAACAGACCATGCCGAATGCCGCTCGACAGCGCGCCGGCGGCACCCTCGCGCCAGTGATGCAGCAGGAAGTCGAGCGGCGACCGACAGTGCCGGAGGCACGCCTGCTTGAGCGGGCTCCACTGGTACGCCCCCACGGCGATCAGGATCAGGCCTGCCAGCATGACGCCAGAGGCCGCCATGCGGGCCGACAGCAGGGCGGCAGTATCCAGCCGCCATTGCAGAATTGTCGCGAAGACGCTGAAGCCAAGCCAGACGACGACGTAGCCCGATGCGAAGCACAGCGTGGTCGCCGGCACCGTGCCGCTGACGCCCGCGCGGCGGCGAGAGATAGCGGCGACCAGCAGGATCACCGGCGCGGCCGATGGCAGCATCATGGCGAGCATCATGACCGCCCACATCAGCAGGACCAGCCCGAAATAGCCCGGCGTCCATTGCGCCTGGCATCACCATCATGGCGCCGCCCATCTCCATCGCCTGCCGATCCATGCCGGCGCCCAGCAGGAGACAGGCCCATGCGATCAGGGTAAGCGCGGCCAGACTCCCGACCACGACGACGCGATCGCGGCCCAGGATTGCCCGTGCGAAACCGGTGATCATCGGTCCCCGCCGCCGAACTCCGACGGTTGCGGTCAGGCGGCCACGCCGAGGGGCGTCTGCTCGACGGTCGCGAGCGAGCCGTGCCCCTGCGCCACCTCGTAGCGGATGCCGCCGGTGCTGAGAATGCGCGAGCTGCACACCTCGGCGGCATGGTGTTCGAACCCATCGGGCATGACCACCCGGATGCGATGCGCGGCACCCGTGACCGGATTGCGGATCGGCTCGTTCTCGGTCTCCAGCACACCCGGGATCGAGATCCTGGCCCGCCTGTCCTCCATGTCGAAGCTGAAGGCGATGGGGGCGAAGATCGGCTCCAGCATGTTGGTCACGATCAGGCTGAAGATATTGAAGATCGTGCCCTCGGCCGAGTTCTTGCCGGACAGGATGCCGAACAGCGCCTCGCGCTGGGCGGGTGACGCCCGTTCGTCGATGATTGGCTGCAATCGTGCCATTGCCTTCGTGCAGCGGTCCGGGAAAATCGACCGTCACCACGAAACTGAGCCCGTCGAGCCGCACGTCGCCGAACTGGCCCTCGATGATGTGCATGCCGACCAGACCCTTGCAGGCACCGTGCGTCGGTCGCGCGTTGAAGTCGCACGGGCAGCCGAACGCGCAATTGCAATTCTTGATCCATTCGCCCTTCAGGCGCCACTCGGTACGGTCCATCGGTCGCCCTCCCTTGGAATGACCTTCGTGTCGTGACGTCTGCCCTGGCCCCGGCGCGGCGGCTCCTGCCGAGAGCCGGAATGGCGATCTGCGTTCCGTCGCCAGGGATAGTCGCGGTCGGGATCGTCGCGGTCGGAATTCTTTCCGCGGCACGCGGCCGCCTGTCCCGAGCGTCGCTGCGGGACGCGAGCTGAAAATCGCAAGCGCAATTCTAGTGGATCTTGATCGGACCGTCCGAAACGAAAGTGTGATCGCCCCGGCAATCCGTGATCGCCGGGGCGAGGCCGCAAGCCGCGAAAAATCAATGCAGCTCGATCAGCCCACGGTCTGCCAGCATGGCCACCACCCGCTCGGCCAGCGTGTCGGCGGCCGTCTCGGTGGTGCGCAGATGGATCTCCGGCTGCAGCGGTGGCTCGTAGGGTGCGGAGACCCCGGTGAAGTTCTGGATCTGTCCGGCCATCGCCTTCTGGTACAGGCCCTTCGGATCGCGCGCGGCGCATTCCTCGAGCGGCGTATCGACGAACACCTCCAGGAACTCGCCGGCCGCCATGCGCGCGCGCGCCGCCTCGCGCTCGGCGCGATAGGGCGAGATGAACGACACCAGCACGATCAGCCCGGCCTCGGCGAACAGCGCGGCCACCTCGCTCACGCGGCGGATGTTCTCGACCCGGTCGGCCTCGGTGAAGCCCAGATCGCGGTTCAGCCCGTGGCGCACGTTGTCGCCGTCCAGCACATAGGTATGCCGGCCCAGCGCGAACAGCCGCTTCTCGACCAGGTTGGCGATCGTGCTCTTGCCGGCACCGGACAGGCCGGTGAACCACAGCACCGCCGGTTTCTGCCCCTTCATCGCGGCGCGGGCGTGGCGATCGGTGTCCAGCTCCTGCCAGCGCAAATTGGCCGCCCGCGTCAGCGCGAAGTCGATCATGCCGACGCCCACGGTGGCATTGGTCATGCGGTCGATCAGGATGAAGCCGCCCAGGTCGCGACTCTCCGCGTAGGGAGTCCAGGCCACCGGCAAGGCCAGCGACAGATGCACCTTGGCGACGTCGTTCAGGCTGAGCTGATCGGCGTGCAATTCCTGCCTTGTGTTGACGTCGATGCGATGACGGATGCGCGAGACGTTGCCGCTCACCGTGCGCGTGCCGATCTTCACCAGATAGGCGCGCCCCGGCACCAGCGGCGCATCGGCGAGCCAGATCAGGTGCGCCGAGAACTGGTCGGCCATCTCGAGCGGGGCGGCCTCCGCCGCCAGCACGTCGCCGCGCGAGACGTCGATCTCCCGATCCAGCACCAGGGTCACGGCGTCGCCGGCATGGGCCTCCGGCAGGTCGCCGTCCATCGTGGCGATGCGCGCGATCCGGCTCGACTGCCCGGAGCCGCTGGCAACGATCGTGCCCCCCGCGACCACCCGGCCCGCTGCCACGGTGCCGGCGAAGCCGCGGAACTCGGCATTCGGGCGCGAGACCCATTGCACCGGCATCCGGAACGCGCCGACCGGCCCCGCCTGCGCGAGCTCCAGCCCGTCGAGATAGTCCAGCAGGGTCGGGCCGGAATACCAATGGCTCGCCTCGCCGCCGCGCGTCAGGTTCTCGCCGCTGCGGGCGCACATGGGAATGGCGACAACGCTCGCGAAGCCGAAGGTCGCGACCGCATCCCGGTACTCCGCCTCGATGGCGCGGAACACCGCTTCGGACCAGTCGGCCAGGTCCATCTTGTTGACCGCCAGCACGACATGGCGGATGCCCATGAGGCTCGCGATGTAGCTGTGCCGCCTGGTCTGCACCAGCACGCCCTTGCGGGCATCGGCCAGCACGATCGCCACATCCGCCGTCGAGGCGGCGGTCGCCATGTTGCGCGTGTACTGCTCGTGGCCCGGACTGTCGGCGATGATCAGCCGGCGCCGCTGCGTGGTGGCGAAACGGTAGGCGACGTCGATCGTGATGCCCTGCTGACGCTCCGCCTCCAGCCCGTCGAGCAGCAGCGCGTAGTCGATCTCCTCGCCCGTGGTGCCGTGCCGGCGGCTGTCATGCGCCAGTTGCAGCAACTGGTCGCGCATGATGCCGTGCGTGTCGGCCAGCATCCGGCCGATCAGGGTGGATTTGCCGTCATCGACGCTGCCGCAGGTCATCACCCGCAGCAGCCCGGCCTCCTGGTCCACCAGCGCGTCCATCAGAAATACCCCTCGCGCTTCTTGCGTTCCATGCTGGCTTCCTCGTCGCGGTCGATCAGCCGTCCGCCGCGCTCGCTGTCGCGTGCCGCCATCGTTTCGGCCACGATCTCCGGCAGGGTGGCGGCACTGCTCTCCATCGCGGCGGTCAGCGGATAGCAGCCGAGCGAGCGGAACCGCACCGTGCGCATCTGCGGCTCCTCGCCGGGCGCGAGGCGTGCCTTCATCCGCTCGTCATGCACCTCGATCAGCATGCCGTCGCGCTCCACCACCGGGCGCGGCTGCGCGAAATACAGCGGCACGATGGGAATGTCCTCGGCCATGATGTAGGCCCACACATCCGCCTCGGTCCAGTTCGAGATGGGGAACACCCGCAGGCTGTCGCCGCCCGTGACGCGCGTGTTGTAGAGGCGCCAGAACTCCGGCCGCTGGTTCTTCGGATCCCAGGAATGGGTGGGCGAGCGGACGCTGAAGATGCGCTCCTTGGCGCGGCTCTTCTCCTCGTCGCGCCGCGCGCCGCCGAACGCCGCGTCGAAGCCGTATTTCGTCAGCGCCTCCTTCAGCGCCTCGGTCTTCATCGTATGCGTGTAGAAGCTCGATCCGTGATCGAACGGATTGACGCCCTTGGCACGCCCCTCCTCGTTGGTGTGCACGATCAGCTCGAAGCCCAGCTCGCGCGCGGTGCGGTCGCGATGCGCGATCATCTCGCGGAACTTCCAGCCGGTGTCGATGTGCAAGACGGGGAACGGCAGCGGGCCGGGATGAAACGCCTTCTGCATCAGGCGCAGCAGCACCGAGCTGTCCTTGCCGATCGAGTACAGGAACACCGGCTTGCGGCATTCGGCGGCGACCTCGCGGATGATGTGGATGCTCTCCGCCTCCAGCCGCTTGAGCCACGTGCCGGCGCTGGTCACGCCCGCGCGATCGAGCGCGGGGGTCACAGGGCCACCCCGCTCGCAACGCCCCTGATGTTCACGAGATGGAAACAGTATGCCACATCGTCCCCCGATCCTGCCGCCTCACGCACGCCATGCCAGGTCGGCGCCCGCGCGCCGGTTCTTTAAGCAGTCGGCGCCTGGATGGCGAGGCGCTTTCGCGCCGAACGGCGTTAATGATGCGTTGCACAATCGGCCAGAGCGCCCGCTGCCGGCTCACGACATCGTGAAGCACCCCCGAAACAATGAACCCGCTCCGTGCCGAGGCTTTATAGATCGACACAACGCCTGCCTTCGCTGCAACTGCATCGGAATTAGGCATGAATCGCCGCCAACGCTCGGGTTTCCGGTCTTTTTTGTCCGCGGCTCCGCCCTGGGCGTGCCGGGACAGGTGCCCGCCCATGCTGACCTATGGCGACCCCTCCGGCGATTCTGGCGGCTCCCTGCTCGCCGGATGGCGCGGCGTCCGCCCCTGGGACGAGACACCCAGCCGGGAGACCGCAGCCGGATCGGCCGCTTCGCCTGCCCGCCCCGCGCTGGAGCCGACGTGGCGGGATCTCGCCTGGGCGTCCCTGGTCGGTCGCGCGGATGCGGTGCTGCGCCGGTGCCAGGGGGTGTTCGAGTTCACTGACGACCCCGAATGTGTGCTCCGCCTTCAGGCGTGCCTGGCCGAAGCGGACCTTGTGCTCAGCGACGGCACGCGCATTGCGGCCGGCGAGCCGGTCGGCGGCATCCATTTCTGGAACGAGCACCTGCCGCCCTTCCCCAAGGCCGGCCCGGATCTGCGGTGGGCCAAGGCAATGCAGCACTGCATGGCGCTCTCGCTCATCCGGTTGGCGGCGTTCGCCGAGCAGGCACCGGAGTGGCGCAGCGTCCGGGCGTTCGGCGGCGGCGCGCCATTCTGCGGCCGGCTGTGCGCCATGCGCATCAGACGGGTGACTGCGCGTTACGGGTTCGACCTGGTGGAGGACGAGACCTCCGGCCACCCGTGGCACGGTCTCGGCGGCAATATCGTGTTGTGGGCGCTGGCGCGGGCCTTCAACCCGGTGGCGAACCAGCGCCAGCCGTTCCTGCGCGAGCGCCACGAGCTGTGGATATCGCGAGGCTGCCTGCTGCGCCGGTTCGGGCCGGCGGTCGCGGAGGACGGCGACGTTGCCGGAAACGACGTTGGCGCGAATCCTGAACGGATCGTGAGCACGGGATGACGCCGCTGCTCGTGGGCGTGATCTGGCTGGCTCTGGTGGTCGGGCTGCTCTTGCGCATGGTGCGGCAGTTCCGCATCCATGAAGCCGAGACGCTGGTCACGCCGAACCCGCATTTCGTTGCGAATTCGGTCCGCGTCATCGTTCCCGCACGCGACGAAATCGCCAATATCGAAGCCTGCCTGCGTAGCCTCGCCGCGCAGACGCAGACGGCAGCGGGATTCGCGGTTCTCGTGGTGGATGACGGCTCCCAGGATGGCACGGCCGGCGTGGTGCGACACTTCGCCGCCGCCGATCCCCGGGTGGCGCTGCTGGAAGCTGGTGGCCTGCCCCCTGGCTGGATGGGCAAGCCGCACGCTTGCTGGCGCGGCGCCCTTGCTTCCGGCGAGGACTGGCTGTGCTTCGTCGATGCGGATGCGCGCGCCGAGCCGGCGCTGATCGCGGCCGCGATGCAGGCCGCCGAGACGCAGCGGCATCGACATGCTCTGCCTGCTGCCGCGGCACGAGCTGGGCAGCTTCTGGGAGCGGCTGGTCATCCCCACCGGCCTGCTGATGGTCGCCTGCTCGCGCACGCTGCGCCCGCCTTCCGGCAAGGACTCGGCCGATATCGCCGTCAACGGGCAGTTCATCCTGATCCGCAGGGAGGCGTATTTCGCGGTCGGCGGACATGCATCCGTCCGTGCCGAGCTGTGCGAGGACAAGGCGCTGGCCTGTCGTGTCCGGGCGGCAGGATTCAAGTACGCGGCGCTCGCCGCGGACTCCCTGCTCCGCGCCCGCTTGTATTCCGGCCTCCGCTCGCTCTGGCAGGGCTTTGCGAGGAGCGCGGTCGAGATCATGGGCGATGGCCGCCGAACCCTGGCGGTCGCCCTGGCCGCCGTCGCGGTCGGCTGGGCGGTGCCATTGCTGCCGGTCGGAGCGGCGATTGCCGCCCGGTCGCATCCGGGGGTTGCGGCATGGGTCGGCCTGGCGCTCACCCTCGCCGGTTCCGGCATCGTTCTGGGAGTGCTGCTGGGTGCCACGCGGCATTTCGGCGTGTCGCGGTGGTTTGCCCTGCTGTTCCCCCTTGGCGCCACGCTGGCCGCCGCCATCGCCTGCCACAGCGCCATGCCCGGCCCGCGGCGGCGCATCCGGTGGAAGGGACGGCCCTGCGCGGCCGCATCGTCCGCCCGCACGGGGCCGCGCTGATCGCGGGCGAACGGCGCTCACGGGTCTCGGGATGGGCGATCGCGGTCACAGCCGCCGTCGTCGCGGTGCTGCTCTACGCAGTCCGCTTCGCGCTGCTGCCCTTCATCATCGCCGCGGTGATCGGGTTCATCGTGCAGCCGGTGCTGGACCGGTCGAAGCGCTACACCGGCGGCCGGCGCTGGCCGATGGCGATCCTGCTCTATTTGCTGATCCTGGCCCTGTTTGCCGCCGGCTGCTACTGGGTCGGCCGCCTGGCGATCACCGACCTGTCGCACGCGGCGGCCAGCCTGCCGAAGATGGTCCAGGACGCAGGTACTGCCATCCTGGGCCCGCAGGGGACCACGATCTTCGGCCACAAGCTCACCCCGGACGCGCTGACAGGCGCCCTGCGCGACGCCGCGACGCGGCTGGTCGCGGCACCCCAGCTTGCGGTCATGGCAAGTCTCGGCTTCGCCGCCCTGGCAGGGCTGGTGCTGACGCTCGTGCTGATCCCGTATTTCATCATGTCGGGTCCGGATTCTGGCGGCCGGCGCGGTTCGCCTGCTACCCCCGGAACGACGCGGATCGGTGCGCGAGATGCTGCCGCAGATCACGCCGCTGCTGCGGCGCTATCTGCTGGGCGTGCTGGCGGTTGTCGCCTACACGGCGTTCGTCGCGTGGATCGGCTTCGGTCCCGTGTTCCATCTGAGCGGCGCCGTGCTGCTGGCAATCGTAGTCGGCGTGCTGGAGATCATTCCGGCGGTGGGGCCGGCCAGCTCGATGGTGCTGGTGGGGCTGACGGCGATCCAGCAGGGCAGCATCCTCGACGCCGTGCTGCTGATGGCCTTCGCCATCCTGCTGCGACTGTCGATTGACAACGGGGTGGGGCCCTTCGTGCTGGGCCGGTCGGTGCGCGTTCATCCGGTGGTGGTGATGTTCTCCTTTGTCTGCGGCGCCATGCTGTTCGGCATCATCGGCCTGCTGCTGGCGGTGCCGATCGCCTCCTGCATCAAGATCGTGCTCAACCATTACTACGCCGAGCCGATCGCCCCGGGCGGCGACGCCGAACCTGCCGCCGTTCAGATATTCCCCCAGTCGAGGACTTCGGCAAGCGCTACCGTGCCCTCCGCCGACTCCTGATAGGCGCGCGTCCAGGGTCGTGGCGCCGGGCCGCCGAGGGTGGGCTTGCAGGCCAGCACCTGCGCCACCGACAGCATGCCGCGATCGAAGGCATAGGCCATGCCCGCCATGTACATGCGCCATATCCGGTAGCGCTGCTCGCCGGCCGCCGCGATCGCGGCGTCACGATGGGCTTCCAGCCGGCGCACCCAATGCAGCAAGGTCGGCGGATAATGCGGACGCAAATCCTCCACGTCCAACGGCTCCAGCCCGCTGCGGGCGATTTCGTGCAGCACGCGCGAGATATGCGGCAGCTCGCCGCCGGGGAAGACAAAGCGGTCGATGAACCCGCCGCCCGGCGGGCCGCCCGCGCGACCGCCGTGATCCGCAACGGTGATGCCATGATTGAGCGCGGTGCCCCCCGGCCGCAACAGGCGTGCGATCGTCGCGAAATAGAGCGGCAGGTTGGCGAGGCCGACATGCTCGTACATGCCGACGGACACAACCTTGTCGAAGCAGGCTTCGCCGGGAATGTCGCGATAGTCTTGCAATCTGATGTCGATGCGCTCGCCAAGTCCGGCCGCGTTCACGCGCGCCCGCGCATAGGCGCATTGCCGCTCGCTCAGCGTGACACCAAGGACGGAGACCCCGTAATGCTCCGCGGCCCAGATGGCGAGGCCGCCCCAGCCGCAGCCGATATCGAGCAGCCGCTCGCCCGGTTGCAGCCGCAGCTTGCGGCAGAGATGATCGAGCTTCTGTTCCTGCGCGGTATCGAGATCCTCCCGGCCGGTGCGGTAGTACGCGCAGGAATAGACCATGCGCCGATCGAGCCAGAGCGCGTAGAACTCGTTCGACACGTCGTAGTGATAGGCGATGGCCTTGGCATCCGCCTGCTTGCTGTGGCGCCGGCGCAGCCGCCCAAATCGCGCGAGTGCCCCGCCCAGACGCTGCGCCAGCCTCGCCCTGCCGACCCGTTCGGCGATCGTGATGCCGACATGCAGGATGTCCTGCAGCCGGCCGTCAACGACGATGTCGCCCGCGACATAGGCGGCGCCGAGCCCGTCGATGTCGCCGGTCAGGAACAGGCGCAGCGTGCGGGCGGAGCGGATCGCGATGGTGACGCACGGCACTGGCGCGAAGTCGAAGCTGTCGCCGTCCCAGAAGGTCACCCGCAACGGCAGGCGCGCATCGCCGAGGCGCTTGCGCAGATGGCTCAGGACACGATGACGCAGGGACATGAGGCGACACGACCCGTTCGCAACGCAGCCCCAACGTCACCCGTCCGCATGGGGTTCCGGCGCGTGCGACCGATCCTGCCCGTGAGGAACTTTGACGTGGCGGCGGACCTTGAAGCGGCGGCAATCGCGAGGAGCATCTTGCGGCGAGGATGTCGGTTGCTGCGAGGATGCCGGGCATCGCGGGAACGGCTCGGACGGAGGGCTGGAAATGAGGCTGGCATGGCCGGGCGTGTCCGATCCGCTCGCCCTCCTGGCCGTGACGGTGCGTGCCTCCGCCTTTGTCGCCGGCGCCTTGATCGTCCTGTGGTTTCTCTCGGATCTGGTCCTGCTGCTGTTCGCCGCCGTGCTGATCGCCGTGCTGCTGCGCGGCTTTGCCGAGGAGGTCAGCACCCTCACCCGGCTTCCGGTCGGTGTCTCGCTGGCGCTTGTGACGATCGGGGTGTTCCTGGTCTTCGCGGGCATCGGCTACTGGGTCGGACCGAACTTCGTGAAGGAAGGAAAACAGCTCGCGAGCCAGGTCTCGGGATGGCTCGACAAGCTGGACCAGGAGACCGGCGGCTCCGGATCGAGCGGCTTGGTGCATACGCTGTCCCAGCATCTCTCGAACTCGACGAGCCAGCCGAGTGACCTGCTCCGCCCCGGCCTTACGGTCGTGCGCGGGACGATCGGCACTCTCGGCAGCGTGCTGATCGTGGTGGTCACGGCGATCTATCTGGCCGCCGCACCGGCCATGTACCTGGACGGCACGGTGCGCCTCGTGCCGATCGGCTACCGGCCCCGCGCACGGCAGATCCTGGTGCAGATCTCGCACACCTTGCGCTGGTGGCAGGTTGGGCAGGCGATCGACATGCTGGTGGTGGGAACGCTGTCCGGCGTCGGGCTCGCGCTGATCGGCGTGCCACTGGCACTGGCACTGGCAGTGGTCGCCGGACTGTTGACCTTCGTACCCTATTTCGGCGCCATCGCGGGCGCCGTCCCGGCGCTGATCGTGGCAGCGACCCTCGGCTTCTCGAAGATGCTCTGGGTGATCGGCGTGTTCCTGGTCTGCCACGGTGTCGAGGGCTACATCGTCGCACCCATCGTGCAGCGGCGCACGGTCGAGCTGCCGCCGGCGCTTACACTGATGGCGATGGTCCTGCTGGGCGCCGCGTACGGGGTGCTGGGACTGATCCTGGCGACCCCGGTCATCGCCATGCTCCTGGTCGTCGTGCGCGAAGCCTATGTCGGAGACGTGCTGGGCGACCACGAGGACGCAACCACGCCTTCCGATGCCGCCCGCTCAGGCCTGGGCGACGCGGCTCGGCGGCAAGGGTTGCCCGTAGGCGGCGTGCCAGCAGACTGGCGAGCAGGGGCGCCGCGGCCGCGAGGCTGAACAGCCAGGCGGCCGCCGGGGCCGCGCCGGCAGCGCCGCCCTGCGCCATGCCGGCGAGATTGGTCACCATCCCGCCCAGCGACGCGCCGAACGCGTTGGCCACCATGACGATCGTGGTGATCGAGGCCGCCGCCAGCGCCTGCTCACCCGGCGCCGCGCCGGAGAAGACGCGGGTGCCCAACAGCGGCCAGCACATGCCGATGCCCAGCCCCATCCCCAGCAGACAGGCCCCCATGACCGCCACATCGAATCCCGGCCCCGCCGGGCGCGGCATCAGCAGGGCGAGGCCAATCAGCCCGACACAGACGAACAGCGGGCCCGCAGTCAGGGCCGGGCGCGCAAACCGTGTCCCGATCCCCGCACTGGTCATCGAGCCCAGCGTCCAGCCGCCGGACAGCAGCGCGGACAGATAGCCGGCGTAGAGCGGCGGCAGCCCGTGCAGGGTTTGCAAGAAATAGGGGACGAAGATTTCCGTCGTCAGCCCGACCAGCAGCAGCGCCATCGTCCCGTAGGTGGCACCCAACACGGTGCCCGGCAGGCAGGCGCTACGCGGCAGCAGCCGGATCGGCCCCGCGCGCTCGCGCTGCGCGAACAGCGCCAGCGCCGCAACCGCGGCACCCAGCCCCAGCAGATTGCCAAGGGGCGCGCGCGCCATGCTGCCGGCCGAGACCGCCAGCACGCCGCCGGTCAGCAGCGCCAGGTTGGTCCAGGCCATGCGCGCCCGAACGTCGGCTGGCGGCTGCTCGTCGCGCGGCAGCGCCACCTCGACCAGCAGCGCCAGCAGCGGTGTCACTGCGAGCAGGCTCCAGAACGCCGCCCGCCAGGCATGGTATTGCGCGAACACGCCGCCGATCGCCGGCCCCAGCAGCGTCGCCATGCCCCAGGTGGCGGAGATCACCGCGAGCGCCCGCGGCCACAGCCGCTCGGGGAACAGCGCCCTGACCTGGGTGAAGGACAGGGCGGATAGCGTCCCGGCACCCAGTCCCTGCACGAAGCGGCCGGCCAGCAGCACCGGCATGACCGGCGCGAGCGCGCAGGCGGCACAGCCGAGCGCAAACACGGCGAGCGCCGCCCGATACGTCGGGCGCGCGCCCATGCGCCGCAGCAGCCGTGCCGAGGCCACGCCGCCCAGCAGCGAGGCAACCACGTAGAGCGTGGTGCTCCAGGCGAACAGCCGCAGGCCGCCGATATCGTGGACCACCGTGGGCAGGATGGTGGCAACGATGAACACGTTGACGGCGTGGATCACCATGCCGCCGCCGACCACGGCGCTGCGCGCGGCATTGCCGCCGCGCAGCAGTTCCGACCAGACCGCCGCCTCGCCCGCCTTCATCCCGCTTCCGCCAAGACCGGCCCCGTGCTTATCCCGGATCGCGACAATGCGGGAAGGATCGGACATGCACATCAGCATTCTCGGCGGCGGCGGCTTTCTGGGCCGCAAGCTGGCGGCGCGACTGGCAGCGGACGGCCAGATCGGCGGCCGCCCGGTGCGGTCGCTGACCCTGTTCGACCTCACCCCGCCGCCTATGCCTGACGGCGCCGCCTTTGCAGTGAAGAAGTTCTTGGCGGCGACCTCGCCGAACTGCCGCCGGACGCGATCCCGCCCGAGACCGAATTGGTGTTCCACCTGGCCGCCGTGGTCAGCGCCGCGGCCGAAGCCGATTATGACCTCGGCCGTCGGGTGAACCTGCGCGGCACCGATGCCGTGATCGACGCCTGCCGCCGGCTCGCGCGTCCGCCCCGACTGGTGTTCACCAGCAGTATTGCCAGCTACTCCGCCCGCCCGGGCCAGGTGCTGAGCGACGACACGCGGCAGGTACCGGCCAATTCCTACGGCGCGCAGAAGGCGGCGGCCGAGTTGCTGCTGACCGATGCCTCGCGCCGGGAATTCCTCGACGCAGTGTGCCTGCGCCTGCCCACCATCATCGTGCGTCCGGGCCGGCCGAACCGCGCCGCCAGCAGCTTCGTCTCGGCGATCGTGCGCGAGCCGCTGCTGGGTCTCGCGGCCGAGTTGCCGGTGGCCGAGGACTTCGCCGCCTGGGTGGCGAGCCCCCGGCGGGCGGTGGACTGGCTGCTGCACGCCGCCGCGATGGACACGGCACCGATGGGCCTGGATCGCAGCGTCAATCCCCCTGGGCTGACGGTCACGGTGCGCGACATCCTGGCCGCGCTGGATGCGGTGCAGCCGGGCGCGTCCGCCCGCGTGGCGCGCAAGCCCGATGCGGCGATCGAGGCCATCGTCAACGGCTGGCCGGCCGTCTTCGAGACGAAGCGCGGCCGCACGCTCGGCTTCACGAAACAGGAGGGGCTGGAAGACGTGGTGCGGGCGTTCGTGGCGGACGATCTGGAAGCGACGCGCAAGGAGAGAGAGGATGCGCGATAGCCAGGGGCGGGTGATGGAAGGTGTTGCGTCAGCCGGCCGGATCGAGCGTCAGCCAGTACGTGCAGGCGGGCGGCGGCTGCCAGAAGCGTCCCTCGAAGCGCTCGCCCACGAATCGGCCGGAAACGAACCGATGCGCGCCCTGCATGTCCAACCGGCCGCTGGGGTCGATCGTACCCCGAAGTCCGCCGAATGTAACCCGATCACCACTGACGATGAAGTTGGTGACCGGGACCGTGGCCCGGCACGGGTTGCGCGCGCCTGGATTGGCAACAAGCCGGCCGGTCCCGGCATAACGCCCGGTGCGAGGCGCGGGGGCGGCGGCTGCCGGGACCGGCGGCGGAGGCGGCAACGCCTGCGCCGGCTGCGGGATGGTGCCGGGCCGATGAATCGTGAGCGCGCCGGGAGACGTTCCGGCAGCGGTGTACGTGCAGGCGCCGAGCAGCACCGTGCACAGCCCAAGGCTCACGGAACGGATTGACAGGCGAACGTGCATTGTTATCCCAACGATATGTGAGCCGATCGGGCGCCGCGAGCTGAACCTGAACCGGAGGACGTGCCGCGACAAGACCTCCCGCCACGCTCACCAGACCTGCCTGATCGTCATCCGCACCGCCTGCGCGTCGGGCTGCCCGGCGGGCTTGGCGACCACGTGCTCGTAATTGAGAACCACGTCGCCACCGGGCCAGGCGGTCAGGCCCATGCCCACGCCGAGCCGCAGCGTGTTGGCCGCGTTGTCCTGGCCGGTCCCGTCGATGCTGGTCTCGCCGCCCGCGTGGTAATAGGCGTCCGCCGAGACCCATAGCCGGCGCGTGAGATTGCGGCTCGCGTGGCCCTCGATGATGAGCAGAGGCTTCTGCGTCAGCCTGGATGCGCCGCCCACGCGGTAATCGTCGTTGGCCGTGAACACCCTGCCCGCCAGATAGGCTTCGAGCCATGTCCAGCCGCGGTCGGGCGTGTAGCTGAAATTGACCGTGGGATTGATCATCCAGCGATTGGCGCTCGGGCTCAGCGGCGCCGTTGCCTGGTACTCGCCGAGCGGCGTCGTCACGGCGAGGTGAAAGCTCGCGAAGGTCTGCGGCACGAAGGACCGGAACTGCTCCCGCGAGAGCGCCGGCCCGCCGAACAGGTTGACCTGCCACAGCATTCCCACATCCGACACGCCGTTGTTGGACGCGCGGAAGGCGCCGGAACTCGCATCGAGATAGACATAGGGAAGGATCAGGGAGACTCCGGCGGTGCGGCCCCAGGCATCGAAGGTGCGGGTGGCGACGAGCGACTGCGCCAGGACATTCGTGCGGACGGTCGACGTCACGTCGAGCCCATCCTCGGGTGTCACCGCGCTGGAATAGGCAAAGTTGTAGAAAGTTAGCCAGGTATCAATCGGCGCGTTCAGATAGTCGCGCGCCGAGCCAGCCAGTCCCGCGCGCGGGATGGCGAGCAAGGCCGCGGCACCGCAGAACACGGCGGGAAGGCCGCGACATCCTCCGCGGGCCCGGTGCGCCGGGACATGCCAGGCGCGCATTGAGGCGATTCGAGCGCTCCGGTCAGGCGCGCCTGGTGAACCCGATATTGTCCTCGATAACGGTATTGGGCCCGATCGGAACTTGGCCCGGAACGGGCAGGTCGAGCTTCGCGAACTCGATCTTGTCGGCCCACACCTTGCGCAGAAAGTCCTCGAACACCTGGATCGTCAACTGCTCGCCGGGGCAGCGACGATAGCCGAAGCCGAACGGCGCGAATCCCGCATAGTCGCAAACGGGCAGCGGCTTGCCATCGACCACGCCGAACACGGTGCCAAATCCGCTATTGGTGACACCCGCCTTGCGCCCGTCAACGACGTCGAGTGTCGTCATGTCGAACGGGCAGCGGGCGAAGCCGATCTGCTTGCACCTGTCCTCGTCGATCTGATCGCTCGTGGGAACGCTGCGGTAGCGATCAGGGTCGAATTGTTGCGGGTTCTGCCAGTGGCGCGGATCGAAGCTGGTTGCGGGATGCGGCGTGGCCATGTAGCCGTACCGCGCGAAGCGGGCGTCCAGAATCAGGTGCGGTGACGCGCCACGATCCGATTGCCTCGCGTCCACCATCGCCGAGATGCTTCCGCCGTTCGGCGAAATCGTGCGGAACAATTCCATCACGAACAGCTCAAGGGGCGTGTACGGCCCGCCATTCGCGTTGTCGTAGTCGCCGCTCATCGTCTTTTCGAACGACGCGCGCACGTCCGCATCGCCGCCATACCGGCTCAGGCGCGACATGATGCCGAAGATCGTGTTGCCCCACTGGCTCAGCGCCACGAAATTGTGGAACACCTCGAAGACGATGTCCTTGCGGCTGAAATGCTCGCCATTCCCGGCGTTCCTGAGCCAGTACCAGGCGATGGTCTTGTCGGGATCGGCGGTCCGTCCGCTTTCGAGATCGCGCACCCTGTCGTCGATCCACTCCTTGAGCGGATCGAGCAGCGCACGAACCTTCATGTAGTGCTCATAGACGATCTGCTTCGTCGGGTTGCGATTGGCGAGGACGGTGTTGAAGCTCTCGCCGATCTGCCGCACTCCGGCCGGCACGGCGTCGCCCTTCACGCCGAGATGGAGATCCCAGTAGATGTCGAAATAGTAGTCGAGATAGTGCCGCATGAACGGCTTGCCGGCGTGCTTCTGGTCGAGCAGCTGGTCGAAGAAGGCGACCACCTTCGCCTGGTATTTCGGCCCGTACAGATCCGGTGTCATCGCCGAGAAGTAGATCTTCTTGCGCAGGTTGCCGTCGCCGCGATTCTCCAGCCCCTGGAGAAAGACGGTGAGTCCCTCCTCGGGCGTTGGCTTCCAATCCTTGTAGATGAGACCCCACAAATCGTGCGGCAGGGCGTCCTGCTTGGTCAGCGTGACATCGATCATGGGAAGCGACGGCCGTTCTCCCTCATAGACGCTCGTCAGGAAGAACGGGACGACGGCATGTTCGACGTAGTCGCGATCGAAATTGCTGGGGATGGTGCTGCGGAACCTGGCAAGGGCGGCGGTGACGTCATCCGGCAGTCCCTCATAGGTGGGATATGCATCCGCCTTGAAGGGCAGCAATGCCGCCGAAGCAGCCGCGGCGCCGGTCAGCAGGGCTCGCCGTTCCATTCTGGTTCACTCCCTCGTTCGCTATTGATCGCCAGCATCGCCGGGATCGTTCACGCCGCACGGACCGTAGTAGAGCGGCACGCGTTCGCGCAAGCGCGGCTGGTATTACGGTTCTGTTGCGAATCCGGCTCGGCGGCCGCTGGCGGATTCTTGCGAAGTCCGGTGCTGGCCGCCTTGCATGGAGCGTCGCCCGCCCGAACTGGTGTGAGCCCGGGTCAGCTCCACGCCTTATGCGATTGATCCCGGCCATCATTCGGCCCATCACTCAGGCCATCGGCAAGCGTTCAGGCCTGGGATGGCAGGATTGCAGCGCGACGTAACGACGACCTCCGACCCCGCGACACCTGGCGCTCGCAGCGGCAGCCTCGGCGAGCGGCGCAGGCGACGGCTGCGCGCCTGGGTGCTGCATGTGCCGCAGGCCGTGCGCGCCCTGGTGCGCGCCGACGAAATCTGGCTGGTGGTGCTGGCCGCAAGCGTGGGCATCGGCGCCGGGCTGTGCGTGACCGCGATGAACATGGTCACCCTGTTCGCCCATCAGAAGCTATTTGACCTGCCGCCGGGCCAGCGGCTCAGCAGTGCCATCGCGGTGGATCCGTGGCGCAGCGTGCTGGTGCCCCTGCTGGGCGGCCTGGGAGTCGGCGCCCTCGGCTGGGCGATCGCCCGCTGGCATCCGGGCCGCGCCGTGGACCCGATCGAGGCCAACGCGCTCTATGGCGGCCGCATGGGCGCCAAGGACAGCCTGCTGGTCGTGGCGCAGACGATGGCCAGCAACGGGGTCGGCGCCTCGGTCGGGCTCGAGGCCGGCTATACGCAGATCGGCTCGGCGCTTGCTTCGCGCCTCGGCCGCGCCTTCCGGGTGCGGCGCAACGATCTGCGGCTGCTGGTGGGCTGCGGCGCCGCCGGCGCCATCGCCGCCGCCTTCGACGCCCCGCTGACCGGCGCCTTCTATGCGTTCGAGCTGGTGATCGGCACCTATTCGCTGGGCACCCTCGCCCCCGTGGTGGGGGCGGCGCTATGCGCGGTGGCGGTCGTGCGCGAACTCGAACCGCATCTGTACAGCTTCGACGTGCAGGTGCCGACCGTGATCCCGGCGATGGACTACCTGCCGCTGCTGGCTCTGGGCATGATCTCGGCCCTGGTGGGCATCGCCATCATGCGCGGGGTGACGCTGACCGAGGGACTGTTCCGCCGCAGCCGCACGCCCGCCTGGCTGCGCCCGGCCATCGGTGGCGGCGTGGTGGGCCTGCTGGCCCTGGCCTCGCCGCAGGTGCTGTCATCCGGGCATGGTGCGCTGGGGGTGGGGCTGGATGCGCCCTACACGCTGCCGCATGTGGCCATGCTGCTGGTGCTGAAGGCGATCGCCTCGGCGGTCTCGATCGGCTCCGGATTCCGCGGCGGCCTGTTCTTCGCGAGCCTGCTGCTGGGCTCGCTGATGGGCAAGCTGTTCGCCGGCGTGCTGGCGCTGGTCTCGACCACGCAGGCAATCCCCGCCGTGGTCTGCGCCCTGGTCGCCATGAGTGCGCTGGCCACTGCCATCGTCGGCGGCCCGCTCACCATGTCGTTCCTGGCGCTCGAGACCACCGGCTCGCTGCCGCTGACCGCGGCCGTCGTCGCCGCCAGCACCATCTCGGCCATCACGGTGCGGCGCACCTTCGGCTACTCCTTCGCCACCTGGCGGTTCCATCTGCGCGGCGAGGCGATCCGCAGTGCCGTCGATGTCGGCTGGGTGCGCAACCTGACGGTCGGCCGCATGATGCGCCGCGAGATCCGCACGGTGCGCGAGGACACCACCCTGGCCAGCTTCCGGCGCGACTTCCCGCTGGGCGCCTCCACCCGTGTCGTCGTGGTGGACGGGTCCGACCGCTACGCCGGCATCGTCCTGGTGGCCGAGGCGCACGCCGCCGAGATGGCGGCCGACGCGAAGCTCGCCGAGCTGCTGCACTACGCGAACAACGTCCTGCTGCCGCAGATGACGGTGAAGGAAGCGATCGAGATGTTCGAGCGAGCGGAGAGCGACGCGCTCGCCGTGGTGGATGGCCGCGAAAGCGGCCGCGTGATCGGCCTGCTCACCGAGCAGCACGCGCTGCGCCGCTACAGCGAGGAACTGGACCGGCGCCGGCGCGAGTTGTCAGGGGAATAGTATCAAGGGCGACAGTCGTGACTGTTTCCGTCCTCTGCTGTCGAACGCAAATCGAGGAGATCACCGTGGACACGGATCTGGAAGATCGGCTGAGCATTGCCGACCTGATGACGGGCTGGATTCATCGGGACCTGGCGGAGTGGGACAAGCTGCGCGAATTGTTTCATCCGGACGGCACCATCGAAGTAACCTGGTTCGAGGGCCTCGCCCGCGATTTCGTCGATGGTTCGATGCGCATGGGCAAATCCGACATACGCACCAAGCACTTCGTCGCGTCCCCGGTGGTAGCGTTCAATGGTAGCAAGGCGATCGTCGAGACCAACGCCGTCATCGTTGGCGAAAACGCCAGCCTCAATCTTGGTTGCAGTGCGCATAACCGCTTCTATGATCAGGTCGAAAAACGCAACGACGCGTGGAAGATCCTGAAGCGTCAGAGCATCTACGACTTCGGGTATTTCAATTTCCCCCAGGGCATCGTTGAGATCGACCAAAGCATCGTCAGGAAGTATCCGCGCGAATACGCGCCGCTCGCCTATCTGCTGGAAAAGAGCGGCTTCCCTGTGAAGCGCGTCTTTGCCACCAAGGGCAGCGATCTGGAAAGAACGATGAAGGCGAACGGCCAGGCATGGCTGGCCAACTGATGCGGTTTGGCTCCGCCGTTGTCAGATCGCCGCCACCGACCCGCCATCGACGCGCAGATCGGCGCCGGTGATGAAACTGGCCTGCGCCGAACACAGGAACAGGATGGCCGCGGCGACCTCGTCCGGCTCGCCGCGCCGCTTCAACGCCAGCGTCGGACGCTGCTCGTTGAGGAACGAGACGATCGCCTGCTCGCGGCTGCTGGCGTTCTTTTTTGCGCGCTTGTCCATCATGGCGTCGGTCATCGGCGTCGCGATGAAGGCCGGGCTCACCGTGTTCACCAGGATGCCCTCCGGCGCATAGGCCTTGGACAGACCCTTCGCCAAGTTGAGGATGGCGGCCTTGGCCGCGCAGTACGGCAGCTCGTCCGAATAGGGCTGGCGCGCGTTCTCGCCGGCGATCAGCACGATGCGTCCCCAGCCGTGCCCGCGCATGTCGGGCACGAACGCCTGCAGCAGACGCACAGCCCCCATCAGGTCGGTGTCGAGCGTGCTGATCCAGCCGACTTCGTCCACCTCGTGAAACGGTCCCGTCGCCCCGGTGATGCCCGCGGCATTGACCAGGATGCTGGGCGGCCCGACCTTCTCCAGCACCGCCCTGCGCAGTTGCTGCGCCTGTTCGGTGCTGGTGAGGTCGGCGGCAATCGGCACCACCTCGCCCAGATCGCGCAGCCGGTCGGCGGCTGCCTGCAAGCTGCTCGGATATTGGTCGGACATCACGACGCGGGCGCCTTCGGCGGCGAGCATCCGGGCGGTGGCCAGGCCGATGCCGCTCCCGGCACCCGTGACGACAGCCACCCGATCGCGAATGCCATAGTCCATGTCTGTTCGACCTCCCTTTTCCGCACGAGCGAGAACAGTCGGACGATCCTCCCGTTTTCGCCCGCCCGCAATGTGGGCCGGCCCGGCGGCGCGTTACGGCGTCGCGAACAAATCGCCCGCGATCAGCGCACCCGAACGCCGGCATGGACCGCCTCCCCGTCCGCGTCCAGCACCGTCACCCGGAAGAATCCCGTGGCCGCGGGCTCCCAGCTCACCTCGCGGCTGGCGCGATTGCCGGGCAGCGGTGCGCCATCCACCAGGAAGGTCAGCGGCCGTCGCCCACCCATTGCCCGCAAGGTGATCGGCCCGTCGCCGGACAGCACAGCGCCGGGCGGCGGAAACAGCAGCCGCAGCGCGTCGGCGACGGAGGGCGGCTGCGCGGTCCGGTCGGGCGCGAACAGCGGGGGCGCCGGGCGGGGAGCCGGCGGCAGCAGGGCCAGCACCCGCGACAGCAGCGGCAATGCCAAGCCCTGCCCCGTGGCACCCGGCAGCGGCGTGCCGTCCGGCCGGCCGATCCACACCACGGCCACATGCCGCCGATCGAACCCGGCCGCCCAGGCGTCGCGGCCGCCCCAGCTCGTGCCCGTCTTCCAGGCAACCCCGTCCGGCCCGCCCTGCGGGAATGGGCGCGTCAGCACGTCGGCCACCTCGCCCGCGGCGCGCGGCGACAGCAGGGCCACGGAGGCGGCGCCCGCGACACCGGCAAGCAGGCCGACGGGCGCCACTTCGCCGTTGGTCGCGAGCGCGGCGTACAGCGCCGCCAGCGACCGAGGCGAGATGCCGGCGCCGCCAAGCGCCAGCGGCAACGACGGTGCGGCACCCGGCGGCAGCCGCAAGCCGATGCCCGCCGCCCGCAAGGCCGCGAGAAAGCGCAGCGGCCCGATCTGGTCGAGCAGCGCCACCGCCGGCAGGTTGAGCGATCGGCGCAGCGCCTCGGCGGCGGTGACCTGGCCCGCGAAGCCTCGGTCGAAATCCTCCGGCGCATAGTCGCCGAACCGGCGCGGCAGATCGTCCAGCAGCGTGCCGGGGCCGGCGATGCCGTCCTGGAACGCCATGCCATAAACCGCCGGCTTCAGCGCCGATCCGGGCGAGCGCACCGCGCGCGTCAGGTCGAGCGTGCCCCTGCTGCCATCGCCCGAGACCAGCGCCCGCCACTGCCGCGATGCCGCGTCGGCGACCAGGATCGCGAGCGAGGCGTGCTCGGGCAGGCTGTCCAGCCGCTCGCGGGCGAGCCGTTCCAGCGCCGCCTGCAAGGGCAGATCGAGCGTCGTCACCACGCGGCCGCCGCCCAGTCCCGCCACGACCGACGCCGCGTGGTCCGGCATGGGGACACGCTGCCGCGGCATCGGGCCCGGCGTGGCGCGCATCGCCAGCAGGATGCGATCGCGCAGTCCCTCGGCCTGTGCCGGATGACGGTCGGGCCGCAGCGCCTCCGGCCGGCGCGGGATCGCCACCAGCAGCGCCGCCTGCGACGCATCGAGTACCGAAGGCGGTTCGCCGAACCAGGCGTAGGAGGCGGCCGTGACGCCTTCGACATTGCCGCCGAACGGTGCCAGCGTCAGCCAGATGCCGAGAATCTGGCGCTTCGTGAAATGCGCCTCGAGCTGCACCGCACGCAGCATCTCGATCAGCTTGGCGGACCATCCGCGCCTTCGCGGATGCAGCAGGCGAGCGGCCTGCATGGTGAGCGTCGAGCCGCCGGAGACGATGTGCCCGGCCCGCAGAATCCGCCGCCGCCGCCCGCAGCAGCGCCAGCGGATCAACGCCCGGGTGCCACCAGAACCGCCGATCCTCGGTGGCGACCAGCGTGTCGATCAGCGCCGGGGCCACGTCCTCCGGTCGCGTCCGCAGCCGCCACACGCCGCCCGGGTGCCGGCAGCAATGCCAGCACCCGCCCGTTGCGATCGAGAACCTGGGTGCCGACCCGCGCCAGCCGATCGAGTTCCGGCGGATAGAGATGATCCAGACCCACCGCCCCGAGCGCCAGCGCGAGTATCAAGCCGAGGGCGGCGACGCACCACAGCCGGGGCGATCGCTGCCTTGTGTCATCTAAACTTCGTTGCTGCGGCATCGGCGCCGTGTCAGGTTCGCACCAACCGGACGCTCCCGCAACCGGGATACTGGAGGAAGGGACAGGAACGATGTCCAGAACACTTCGCCTGCTTGCCATCGCCGGCTCCGCGCTGACCGGCCTCCTGGGCGCCGTCCCGGTGCTCGCCGCGACGACGCTCATGCACCCGTCCGGGTTGGTGATCGACCATTCCGGCGTCCTGTGGGTCGCCAATTCCGGCGCCAACCAGGTGCAAAGCTATGACATTTCGACTCTGCCACCGACGCCGGGCCTCGCGATCACCCGTGACATTTCCGACCCGACGCGGCTGGCCACGTTCCAGGGGAAGATCTACGTCGCCAACGCCGCCGCCAACACCGTCACGGTCTATAACGCCAAGAGCGGAGGCGAGATAAAGAGCGCCACGATCACCGGCCTCAGCAATCCGCAGGGCGTTGCCGTGGACGCGAACGGCAACGTGTTCGTCGCCAATTCCGGAAAGACGAACAACGTCCAGGGCTACAGCCCGCAAGGAACGCTGCTCGGCACCGTGAGCGGCGATACCACCTCCGCCTACACGCTGCTGACCACGCTGCATATCCAGAACGGGACGCTCTATGTGGGCGTGGGGCCGAAGGTCGGCACGGACTCGGTTCGGGAATATAGCGCCGGAACGTTCTTCTCCGGTACGCCCACGCCGACGACAATGCTCACCACCGGGATCAGCGGGCCGACCGGTGTCGTGCTGAGCCGCGGTGGCAAGTCGCTGCTCGTCACGAACCTGTACGCGGACAACGTGACGCGCTATCTCGTCTCAACCGGCGCACCGCTGCGTGGCATCAATCGCGACGTCGCCACACCCGAGGGCATCGCCGTGGACGGGCTTGGCCGCATCTTCGTCTCCAACGCCAAGAGCAGCAGCATCAGCGTGTTTACCGCAAGCGGCGTGTTCATCACCTCGTTCTGAGCATCACGGGCTGCGTGCCCGATGACGGGCGGCAACGAGGTGATCGCCTACGACGTCACGTAGTCGCCGCCCGTCAGGGAGAGGGAGCGGAAACCCCCCTCCCTTTGGAAGATGGTTGGGTGAGGGGGCCGCGCACACCCACCAGCCTTTGCAACCCCGCCCATTGCTGCGCTGCCCAGCCACCACGCACCAGCGCCGCCTCCGCCGTGGGATCGCCGGTGCGCACATAGGCGGCCGAGAAATCGGCGGAGCCGAACAGCATGTCCCACCACGGGAAGATCGCCCCGTAATTGCGGCTCCGCTGCCCCGCCGCCAGCACGCCGTGATGCGCGCGGTGGAAGCGCGGCGAGATCAGCAGCCGCTCGCCCAGCCAGCCGAAAGAAACCCGGGTGTTGGCGTGCGAGAAACTTTCCAGCATCCGCAGCAGCAGCACCAGCAGCGGGAATTGCAGCGGCGGAATGCCGATCAGAAGCCCGATCGCCAGGAACCAGGTGAAGCTGATGACCTCATCGAGCAGGTGGTTGCGATCATCCGACCAGAACGTCATCTGCTCCTGCGCATGATGCAGCGCGTGCAGCGAATACCACCAGTTGAACACGTGGCTCAGCCGATGACGCCAGTAATCGGCGAAATCCAGGATCACCACGTACAGGCAGAAAGTCAGCACCTGGCGCCCGAGCAGGAACGGGAACAGGCGCTCCAGCGTGGGCGGCACCCAGCCGTGATCGGTGAGCCAGCCGTTCAGCCAGGTCTGCAACGAGAAGAACAGCACGAAGGTGACGAGCGGCAGCAGCCCCACGCGCGCGATCAGCGTGTACAGCACATCGACGCCGACGCGGCGGCGGTCCGGCCAATGCTCCACCGGCCGCCAGCGTTCCAGCGGCAGGCAAACCGCATACGTGACCAGCACCTGTGCGGCGCCATAGACGGCGAACAGCGCCCAGCCGTAGCCGATATCTTCCCACTGCATCAGCCCGGCCGCGTACAGCAGCGGCACCACCAGATGCATTTGCAGCCATCCGGCCACCGCGTCGAAGGGTGCGGTCAGCGCGTCGATCACGAGGTCGGCCTCGCCGCCGCGTTCAGGAAGATGCCGTGCGGGCTGCGGCCGGTCTCGACCGTCTGCACGGCGCCGCTTGCGGGATCGAGCACCGCCACGCTGCGCCCGAAGCGCTGGGTGATCCACAGCCTGCCGTCTGGCGCGAAGCCAATGTCGTCCGGTCCGCTCGGCAGCTTGTAGGTGCGGCGCACCGTAAGGGTCGCGGCATCGACGGCCGAGGTGGTGCCGGCGACACGGTTGTTGACCCAGATGGTCTTGCCGTCGGGCGAGAGGAAAAGTTGGTGGCAACCGCGCCCGGTGACGACGCGCCGCTCGACATGCCCGTCCACCGGATCGACCACGGCGAAATAATCGGCTCCCATGTCGGCCACCAGCACCCGCCCGTCATGCCACAACACGCCCGCCGGGCGTGCGCCCGACCGGCTTCGTCCAGCGCAGCTGCATGGCCCGCAGATCGATCGCGGCCAGCTTGTCGGTGCCTTGCAGGCTCACGAACACCATCGAACTGTCCGGCGCATAGGCCAGATGACTCGGCATCGAGGCGAGCGGGAAGCGATGCGCCAGCTTCATCGTCGCCGCGTCGTAGATATCGACCTGGTTGCGCAGCAGGCCGTTCACCGTCAGGTATTTTCCATCCGGGCTGAAGCCGAGCTGATACGGATCGGCCACCGGAATGCGGCGCAGCAGCGCAAAGGTGGACGGGTCATAGGCGAACAGCTCGTTGGCGCCCGTGTCGCCCACCAGCAGCGTGCGCCCGTCGGGTGTCAGCGCCCAGTGATGCGGCTCGCGCAGCACCGGGATGCGGCGGATCTCCTTCAGGCTCGCCATGTCGATCAGCGACAGCGAGGCCCCGGCGGAGTTCATCACCAGCACGGCACCGGCGTCGGCCGTGGCCGACCACAGGCACAGCGCGAGCAAGCACAGCCAGAGTCGCAGGATCATTCTCGCCTCACGAAGCACCTTGCCTGTCTAGCACATCGGCCCTCGAGCCGGCATCGCACTGTCAAGCCGGCGGGCAGAACAGCCATGCCGACGTCGGCCTCGACCACGCGCCCAATCCCGTTGACGCTGGGCGGCATGTCACCTCTTCTCCCCTTGTTCGCCGCCGGATTGCTCGCGGGCGCCATGAACGCGCTGGCGGGTGGCGGCTCGTTCGTCACCCTGCCGGCATTGATTGCCGCCGGGCTGCCTTCGGTCCAGGCGAACGCTTCCAGCACGGTGGCACTCTGGCCCGGCGGCGCCGCCAGTGCGTGGACCTACCACGAGCGATTCCGGACCGTCTGCGGGGTCGCAGCCAGGCCGATGCTGGCCACGACGCTTGCCGGCGGGCTTGCCGGCAGCCTGTTGCTGCTTTGGACGCCCTCGGCAGCCTTCGACGTGATCCTGCCCTGGCTGCTGCTGCTGGCAACGATCGCGCTGGCATTCGGGCGCAGAGCCGGCGCGGCACTGCGCGGTCGGCTGCGCGGCCGCACCGCACCGGTGCTGCTCGCGCAATTCGGGCTCGGCGTCTACGGCGGCTATTTCGGCGGCGCGGTCGGGTTGATGATGGTGGCGGTCTGGGTGCTGCTCGGCGAGAGTGACATCAAGGCGCTGAATGCGCCGCGCACGCTCCTGGTCAGCGCCGCGAACACGGTCGCGGTGCTTGCCTTCGTCCTCGCCGGCGCGGTGCGCTGGCCGCAGACGCTGGCGATGCTGGTGGGCGGGCTGCTTGGCGGCGTCGCCGGCGCCCGCCTTGGCCGCGTCGTGGCGCCCAATGTGACGCGGCTGCTGACGCTGTGCTGGACCACCGCTATCACCGGCGTCTTCTTTGCACGCGCCTATCTGCGTTGGCCCTGACGGGGCCGATGACTCGATTTTCCGCCCGCAGCGGCATTCCAGGGGCGAGCCACGGCGATCAGGCCGGTCGCGGCCGCGCCAGCACTCGCTGCGCCAGCGCCTCGATCCGCGCATCGACGATTCCCTCCGCGCGCAGCGCATCGCGTGTATGCAGCAGGTATTCGGCGCAGCTTCCCAGTTCGCCCCGCGCGGCGGACAGGCGCTCCACCACCTCGTCCTCTGTCAGATCGCCGGCGAAGCCGGGGCTCTGCGGGTCGATGGTGAACGCCACGGCATGAACCGGGGCCGCCGCACCGCTCAGGGCCAGCCAGCGCGGCATGCAGCTGCCGGCCAGCATCTCGCGCCGCCACAGCAGATCAATCTCGCCCTCCAGCCCGTCCGGGTCCACAAGGAGGGCCACGCCCTCGCATTCGCCGCCCGGACGAAGGCCCAGCAGCAGGCCGGGGCAGGAAGCGGTGCCGCGGCCGGCGCGCGCCAGCAGGCAGAAGGCGCGGTGCCAGCCCGGCACGCGCGCGCGCCGCCTCGATACGACCCGCACGGTCGGATTCCACAGCAGCGAGCCATAGCCGAGCAGCCAGACCGCACCCGACGGATCGGGGTTGGCGGCCAGCACCTCTCGCCACGACGCCTCCCGCTCGGCATCGCTCCATAACCGCATGGCCGGCGCGGTGCGGGCGGCGATCTCGGCAAGGCCGCCCCGCAGCAGCATTTCGCGGCTGAGGCGGTGCGGTGCGTCGTCCACGTTTCAGGCGACCGGGCGCCGCGCCGCCAGCAGATCGCGAATTTCCTCCAGCAGCACCTGATCGCGGGTCGAGCGGAGGCACTGCCGGCTCGGCCGGCCTTCGGGCGGTACAGCGTGCTCAGCAGTCGGACCAGCCAGAACACGGCGAAGGAGATGATGATGAAGTTGATCACCGTGTTGAGGAACACGCCGAGATTGAGCGTGACCGCGCCGGCCGCCCTGTGCCGCTTCCAGCGTCGCGGCATGCGGACCGCGCAAGGTGAAGAAGATGTTGCTGAAATCGATGCCGCCGATCAGCAGGCCGAGGACCGGCGTGAACAGATCCTTCACCAGGCTGTTCACGAACTTCCGTGAAGGCCACGCCGATGATGATGCCGACCGCCAGATCGACGACGTTGCCGCGCATGATGAAGGCCTGGAACTCCCTGACCCAGGCCGGGCGGTGAATGGGGATCGGCGGCTGCATCGGCGCTCTCCTTCTCGATGGCCTCGTCGCCGCGCCAGTTTGCGGCCTTCCCCGCTCATCATGCAACCGCACCGATAGGGCGGCGTTCGCCATCAGCACGATGGCACGTCATGTAATTCGGGAAGGAGGAAGCACGATGAGAACGCTGTTGCTCGTGGCCGCAATCGGCTCAATGGCCCTGCTCGCGGCCTGCGGCACCAATCCGAGCGACCGGACGGGCGGGGGCGCCCTGGCGGGTGCGGCGACCGGGGCGGGTGTCGGGGCCTTGGCCGGCCCGCCGGGTATGGTTGTGGGCGGCGCGATCGGCGCCGGGGCCGGCGCGGTCACGGGCGCCGTCGACCAGCCCGAACCAGCTCAATCTGGGCAAACCGGTCTACGACAACCCGCAGGTCCGCGTGCCGACCCCGAGCGGGCCGGTGTCGCCGAGCGGAAGCTGACGGTCGCGGTCGCGGGCCGTCAGGCCGCGCCCGCGACATAGGCTTTCAAGCTATCGACCTCGTGCTCCTGCTGGGTTATGCGGGCCTTCACCACGTCGCCGATGCTGACCAGGCCGGCGACGCGGCCCTCCTCCAGGACCGGGAGGTGGCGGACCCGGCTGTTCGTCATCTTCTCCATGACCTCCTCGACGGTGGAGGTCGGCGACGCGGTCATGACCTCCTTCGTCATCAGTTGCCCGGCGGTGAGGGCGAGGGCATCCGCACCGTGTTCTGCCAAGGCACGCACAAGATCGCGCTCGCTGATGATGCCGAGCAGCTCGCCGCCCCCATCCTGCACCAGAACCGCGCCGATGCGCCGCTTGTGCAACAGCCGCGCGAGATCCTCGACCGAGAGGCTGGGCGCCACCGCGACGACATCGCGGCCCTTCTGCTTCAGGATCGCTGCCACGGTCATCGTGTTCGTCCTCCCCGGTGCGGTGGACCACGGATTGCGGCCGGTTCGGGCAGAGTGCACCGCGACGCGAGGCTCCTGCAAGCATCCCGTGCAGCGCCGTCGCCGCGCAACGCCGATCAGGCGGCGGTACAGGCGGCATCCACGATCTCCGGCGGCCGCCAATAGATCAGCATCGGTGCCGTCCGAATCTCGATCCGTCGCGAATGGGGCGATGGAGTCAGCGGGATCACCGCGTCACCATTTGTCCAACGCCATCCTTCTTCCGGCTGATGCCAGCCTTGATTCAGCCGCAAATCATCGAGGCGCACCGGGCATCCATCGAGGCTAAGCTCGGTGACGGCGACGCCGAGCCGCCGCCCGTCCGGACTGCCACCGCTACGCCCGCTTGGCACGGTGCTGCGGCTGCATAGACGCAGCGACCGCGTTCCGGGCGGGATGGACGCCGCCGCGCTGGATCCCGTCCCACTCGCAGGGCAGTCCGGCCGCGCCGGAGCGGAGCGTCAGTGCCGCATCGCCCGTCTCCCGATAGCCGAGTGCCAGCGCGCGATCGTGCAGGCGCCGTCGCAGCGGCGCATGCTCGGCCGGATGCAGCAACAGACGGGCGCAGCCGCGCTCGCGCCAGGCACGCAGGGCGTGATCCGCGGGGAACCGCGCCCGGGCTGGCGCCTGCCCGCCACGACCCACGAAATCCGCACGGTTGCCGGTGTCCAGATAGCGTTTCGGTCTCCAAGCCCTCGGCGAGCAGCACGTCGTGCGACGGAAGTTCGACATGCCAATACGTCACCTGCTCGGTCGGCACCTGCGCGACCGTCGCATCATTGATCAGGTAGCGAACGGGAATGAGTGCCGCGCTGTCGAACACCGCATGATCCGGCGAGAGATACAGGTCGCGACCGGGCCGACCAGGTCCGAACGCGCCGGCGACGACGCGCACCGGCCAGACATCCTCGTCGCGCGCATGTCGTGCGCACAGCACGTGACGATGCCCAGTCCAGACCACCGGCGCCCAGCCGGCGCCGCGCGCGCCGCGCAGCACCGCGCGGACCAGATCGCCTGGCCGCAACGCCTCCACCGCAACCGGGCCGTCTCGCGTTTCGATCCGCGTGCCCGCGACGAAGCAGGCGGGCTGCGGCGGCCCATCGCCGAAATGGCCGTAGCCCGGAACGGCATCGTACGTGTCGCCCTGGGTCAGGCCGCCATTGGAGAACACGTAGTAATCGCCGGCACCGTCGGTGAACACGCCACCGCCCACGATGTCGCACACGGCCTGTAACTGCCGCTGGATCGACGGGCCGCCGGTCTCGATGGTAAGCGTCACCGTGGCGCCGTCCTGGCCGACATTGCCGTTCAGGGTGACGGTGGTTGCGCCAAATCCACCGACCTGCACGGTCGCTGGCGCGCCCAAGCCGGCCGGCGCATAGATGACGGTATCGGACCAGCTGCCGGGGTCGAAGGCCGTGTCATTGTAGAAATCGGTGCCGGACATGTCCGCCGCGCTCTGATGGCGCAGCAGCTTCACCCGAGCCGCTTAGCGAAAGATGAAAGAACGCCGCTTCAGCACGCCTCGGGCACGAACCGGCGCCGTGGGCGCACGAACTCGTCCTGGGCGGCCACGGTCAGGATCTCGCTGGCACCCGCCGCCGCGGTGCGATCGAGCAGGCCGAAAATGGCGCTTCCGGCCTCCGCCAATGCTTCGGCGGGGTCGCCGCTGCGCAGCATGTGGAACAGGAACAGCGCCGCGATGGCGTCGCCGGCGCCGCTGACAGAGGCCGGCAGCCGGGGTGTGCGCAGCAGGTGGCAGCGTCCCTCTCCGGCCACCAGCATGTCGATCGCGCCGGTGGGGGTGGCGTCGGTCAGCAGGCTCGTCACCAGGACCACTTTGGGACCCCGCGCCTGCACCACCGCGACGGCCTCCTTGACCCCGTCGAGCGTGGTGCAGGCCAGCCCGGTCAGATGCCGCAACTCGAACTGGTTGGGGGTCACGATGTCGGCGGCGGGCAGGGCCTGGTCACGCATGAACTCCGCAATTCCGGGGCGGACGTAGACGCCCGTCTCGACATCGCCGATCACCGGGTCGCAGCAATAGAGGGAAGCCGGATTGGCGTGCTTGACCCGTGCCACCGCGTCCAGGATGGCCGCCCCGATGCCGGCATCGCCCATGTAGCCCGACAGCACGGCATCGCACTTCCCCAGCACCCCGAGCGCCGCGACGCCGTCCACCAGTGCCGAGACCTGCGCGCCGGTGAACACGCTGCCAGTCCATGAGCCGTAGCCCGTGTGGTTCGAGAACTGCACGGTGTTGATGGCCCACACCTCGGCACCCAGCCGTTGCAGCGGAAACACCGCCGAGGTGTTGCCGACATGGCCGTACGTGACCCAGGACTGGATCGACAGGATGTTCACCGGCCGCCCGTCACGCCGTGCGACCGCCATCGACCGGCAGCAGCACCCCGGTCAGGAACGACCCCGCATCCTCGGCCAGGAACAGGCAAGCATTGGCGATATCCTGCGGCGTGCTCATGCGCCCGAGCGGGATCGTGGCGAGAAAGCGCGCCATCACCTCGGGCGTGGCCGGCCCGCCAATGAACGAGTCCGTAAGCCCGGTGACGCCCAGCACCGGACAGACGGCGTTGACGCGGATGCGGTCGGGCGCCAGCTCGATGGCCATGCATTGCGTCATGACGTTCATGGCGCCCTTGGTTCCGTTGTACCAGACCAGGCCGGGACGCGGGCGGATGCCGGCCGTGGAGCTGATATTGACGATGGCCCCGCCGCGCCCTTGCCGGCGCAGCACGGGCACGGCGGCATGAGCCATATGAAACAAGGACTTGACGTTCACCGCATAGACGCGGTCGAAGCTCGCTCTCGTCCACCTCCAGCATCGGCCGGTTGCGGTGGGTGGTGCCGGCATTGTTGACGACGATATCCAGCCCGCCGAATGCCTGCTCCGCAGCCGCCACCATCGCCCGCACGTCGGCGCCAAGGCTGACATCGCCAGCCACGGCATGGCCGCCGATCTCGCCCGCAACCCGGCCCGCCGCCGCGGCATCGAGATCCGCCACCACGACCCGCGCGCCCTCCGCCGCGAACAGCCGGGCGATGCCCTCTCCGAACCCGCCGCCCCCGCCGGTGATCAGGGCCACCTTCCCGCCCAGCCGCATGTCCACTCCTCCGCCGCGCGTTGATTGCACGGGCCATGCACTCGCGCAACGAGAGGCGGTCATGGTTGCGCCGCGGCAGGCTCGCGGCTATACGCCCCGCTTCGCTCGGCCGGTCGGCATCGGCGGAGCCAGCACAGGGACCATCGCCATGAAGCCGGGCATCCACCCCGACTACCACGAGATCACCGTCATCATGACCGACGGGACCACGTACAAGACCCGTTCCTGCATGGGCAAGCCGGGCGATACGCTGCGGCTGGACATCGATCCCAAGTCGCACCCGGCCTGGACCGGGGTGCAGCGCATCATGGACACCGGCGGCCAGGTCGCCAAGTTCAACAAGAAGTTCGCGGGCCTCGGCACGCGCAAGGCCTGACCGCGCGGCCTCCGCGCGCCCTTGAACCGGGGCGCGCGCCCGACCATCTCCTGCATCGTCCGGGGCGCCAATGATGGGCCCCGGGGTCTGAAGCGGACTGGCCCGATGGGCAGTCCACATCAGCAACCTTGCTCTTGCAGGAGGTTTTCCCATGACGACGTTCGATCTCACTCCGCTGTTCCGTACCGCCATCGGTTTCGACCGGCTGGCGCGGGTGGCGAACAGTGCCGCTTCATCCGCGGAACTCACCTATCCGCCCTACAACATCGAAAAGACCGGCGATGATGCTTACCGCCTGACGATGGCCGTCGCCGGGTTCGGCGCCGAGGACATCGACGTGACGGTGAAGGACAACGCCCTGTTCATCACCGGCCGCGTGTCCAACGAGGCCAAGACGACCGAGGTGCTGTATCGCGGCATCGCCGGGCGCGCGTTCGAACGCAGGTTCGCGCTGGCCGACCATATCGTGGTCGAAGGCGCCGATCTGGCGAACGGGCTGCTGCATGTCTCGCTGAAGCGGGTCGTGCCGGAGGCCCTGAAGCCGCGCCGTATCGCGGTGAACGGCGAGGCTCCCAAGCTGTCTGCCGGGGACGTCGCGAACGACGCGCAGAGTGCCGCCCAAGCGGCCTGAACTTCGCCGCTTCGCTCTATCTGCCGAGGGGCCGGAGCGATCCGGCCCCTTTCTGCTACGGCGTTCGAAAGAACGCCGCCGCGGCCGCGCGGTGGCTCTGCTTCGCGGCAATCGCCGTCTGGGCGCGCTCGATTTCGGCCCGCAACTCGGCGATGTAGCCCTCAAGCTCCTCGATGCCCCAGGCGCCGAGTGGTGGAGAGACGAGCCGTGGGGCCGGCTTCTTGGGTTCGTCCTCGTCGATCATGTCAGAATCCTCGCAATCGCTTCCTTGACCCCTACCCTGGCCAACGCCCATATGCATCCCTTTCCGGCCGGCCCGGCCCGCAGGCGCGGCGCCCAGTACACCGGCGCGAGGAGCCCGAAACATGACACTGCCGCTGATGCCGAAGGCAACAGCCGTTTGGCTGATCGAGAAGACTGCGCTCACCTTTACGCAGATCGCCGAGTTCTGCGGAATGCACCCGCTCGAGGTGCAGGCAATCGCCGATGGCGAGGTGGCAGCCGGCATCGTCGGCTACGACCCGGTGGCCAACGGCCAGCTTTCCCTCGACGAGATCAAGCGCAGCGAGGCCGATCCGCAGCTGCGGCTGCGGCTTCTGCCGAGCACGATCCAGTTGCCCAAGCGCTCGCGCGCGGCCCGCTATACCCCCGTCGCCAAGCGCAACGACCGCCCGGACGGGATCGCCTTCCTGCTGCGCAACTACCCGCAACTGACCGAGGCGCAGATCGCCAAACTGATGGGCACCACGAAGGAGACCATCCAGAAGGTGCGCGATCGCAGCCACTGGAACTCGGCCAACATCAAGCCGCGCGACCCGGTCATCCTGGGCCTGTGCACCCAGACGGATTTGAACGCGATGGTCAGCGCCGCCAATGACCGCCTGGTGCGCGAGGGCCATGCCGTGCCAGCCCCGCCGACCCCCGGCGAGGCTGGCGACTACGCCTGAGGCGCGCGGCTGTCAGTTCGACGAGGCCGCCGCCCGCAGCCGCTCCATCTCCTCCTTCACCCGCAATTTCTCGCGCTTGAGCTTGGCCAATTCGTCGGCATCGGGCATCGGTCGCTGACCCTCGACGCCGATGCGGGCATCAAGCGAGGCATGACGGGACTGGAGGGATTCGAAGCGGGATTGCAGGTTCATGAAACCTCCTGGTCTGGGAAGCGCCGGCCGTCGCATAGCTCCGGCCGTCGCAACGCTGCCCGCAAGGGCCGCGCGGCGCAGGGAAGCGTAACGCCGGCCGCGTGTCGAAATCCACACCGACGCTGCATCGGCCGACAATTCGTGATACTGCGCAGCCCATGTTAACTGATCGTGACACCCTGCTGCGCAAGCTGCACGAATTGCGGAGCGAACACCGCGATCTCGACACGGTGATCGCCCGTCTGGCCGCCCAGGGTCCATTCGATCAGCTCCAGATGGTGCGGCTGAAGAAGCGCAAGCTGCTGCTGAAGGACGAGATCGGCTGGCTGGAATCGCGCCTGATCCCGGACAGCATCGCGTGAACGGCGGCGCGGCGGCCGATCCGGTGGTCGGGATCGTGATGGGCAGCCAGTCGGACTGGGCGACCATGACGCACAGTGCGGCCACGCTGGAGTCGCTCGGGATCGCGCACGAGACGCGGATCGTCTCCGCCCACCGCACACCGGACCGACTGGCGGACTACGCGCGCTCAGCCCGGCAGCGTGGCCTGCTTGTGCTGATCGCCGGCGCCGGCGGGGCCGCGCACCTGCCCGGAATGCTGGCCGCCTGGACCACGCTGCCCGTGCTGGGGGTGCCGGTCGAGAGCCACGCGCTTCGCGGACTGGATTCCCTGCTCTCGATCGTGCAGATGCCCGCGGGCGTGCCGGTCGGAACGCTGGCCATCGGCCGCGCCGGTGCCATCAACGCGGCATTGCTGGCCGCTGGCATCCTCGCCCTCGCCGATCCTGGACTGGCCGGGCGCCTCGAGGCACATCGCGCCGCCCAGTCCGAGAGGGTCGCCACGCAACCGGAGTCCGTACCGGCATGACACACGCAAGCCTGCCGCCGAACGCCACGATCGGCATTGTCGGCGGCGGCCAGCTCGGGCGGATGTCCGCCCTCGCCGCCGCCCGGCTCGGGCTGCGCTGCCACGTGCTGACGCCGGAGCCGGACAGCCCGGCGGCGCTGGTGAGCGCCGGGGTGACGATCGGGGAGTACGAAGACAGCGCCGCCCTGCGCGATTTTGCCAGCCATGTCGATGTCATCACCTTCGAGTTCGAGAATGTGAGCGCCGGCGGACTCGACCTGCTGGCCTCGCTGCGCCCGGTCCGCCCGTCACCCTCGGTGCTGCGCGTGAGCCAGGACCGCATGCTTGAAAAGCAGTTCCTGAACGCCGCCGGGGTCGCGACCGCGCCCTGGCTGCCGGTTGCGAGTTCGAGCCGAACTCGGCGAGGCGGTAGCCGCCCTCGGCCTGCCGGCGATCCTCAAGACCACCCGGCTCGGCTATGACGGGCGCGGCCAGGTGCTGATCCGCGACGCGGGCGCAGTGGATGACGCCTGGACGGCCCTGGAACCGAAACCGCTGATCCTGGAAGGCGTGGTGGACTTCGCCGCCGAAATCAGCGTGATCGTGGCGCGCGGCCTGGACGGGGCGATGGCGGCGTTCGATGCCGTCGAGAACAGTCACCGCAACCATATTCTCGACATGACCTTCGCGCCCGGCGCGCGTCTCCCGCGAGGTCGCCGGCACGGCGCAGGCACTGGCCCGCAGGGTTGCCGAGCGTCTGGGCGTGGTGGGGCTGCTCGCGCTGGAAATGTTCGTGGACAGCGATGGGCAGGTCATCGCCAACGAAATCGCGCCGCGGCCGCACAATTCAGGGCACTGGACCATCGACGCCTGTCCGGCCAGCCAGTTCGAGCTGCATGTCCGCGCGGTGGCCGGCCTGCCCCTTCCGGCGGCGAGCCGCCACAGCGATGCGGTGATGAAGAACCTGGTCGGACCTGAGGAAGCCGCTCTGTGGCCGGAGATCCTGGCCACCCCCGATCTCATCCCGCACCACTACGGCAAGACCCGGGCGCGGCCCGGGCGCAAGCTGGGACACGTCACGCGCCTGTTCCCGCTGGGCGCGCTGCCCGGGCCCGTTCGGCATCGCCGACGCCCTGGGCGTCCTGGCACCGCCGTCACTCGGCAACCCGGATGCGTGCCGCGACTTAGAGGAGGCGGCCGGAACCCCGGTTGCGGTCTAGAGTCCTGCCGCCGTCCCGTGGACGGCCCTCATCACAGCGGAGCGAAACCATGTCACGCCTGCTCGCCTCCACCGCACTTCTCGCGGCAATCGCCTTCACCGCCCCGGCCTGGGCGGCGACGATGACCTTCACCGCCACGATGAACGGCGCCAGCGAGGTGCCGCCGAAAACCACATCCGGCACCGGCGATGCCACCGTCACCCTGAACACCGCCACGCGCGCGATCGACTACACGGTGAACTTCTCCGGCCTGACCGGGCCGGCGACGATGGCGCATATCCACGGCCCGGCGGCAGCCGGCAAGAACGCGGGCGTCATGGTGCCGCTCGGCAACAACCCGACCAGCCCCATCAAGGGGTCGGCCAAGCTCACCGCCAAGCAGGTCCGCGAGCTGGAAGCGGGCCAGACATACGTGAACGTCCACACCGCCGCGAACCCGGGCGGAGAGATCCGCGGCCAGCTCATGAAGGCCCAGTAGGACCCGGAGCAGTACCGGATCGGCCGGACCCATGCGCACGACCACGGTTCGGCCGGCCCTGCTCCTTCTGCTGCCGCTGCTGGTTCCGGCCTGCGCTGGCGGGGCGCCTACGCCCGTGCGCTACACCGGGCCGGCGCCGCAATGTGGGCGATCGGAGGGTGGCGGCGTCACCGCGACGCTGACACGGCTGGGCCGTGGCTTTGCGTTCGCGCCCTATGACGGCTCGCTGGTGGTCGACGGCTCCGTCGCGCCGGACGGCACACTGGCCGGCACGCTGGCGCTCCGGCCGGCCGAGGAGAAGCCGGCAGGCGGCACGGCCGCGCACGGCGCGCGCGCGCCGCAGACGCTCTCCGTCAGTGGGCGGCTGACGCAGGAGAGCGTGACGCTGACCTACGCGGCCCCCGGCTGCGCGGCGCAGCTCACGCTGGCGCGGGTGCATCCTCCACTGCTCTGACCACGGCTCTCGAACAGCCACATCCGCCAGCCGTGCTGCATGAACGTCTCATGCAGCGTCATGCCGATGGCGGCCAGAACCTCGCGGCTGGCCGTGTTGGTCTCGCGCGCCACCGCGATCACCCGCGCCAGCCGCCCGTGCTCATGGGCGAAGCGCAGGGCGGCCGAGGCGGCCTCGCTGGCATAGCCCCTGCCCCGGCAGCACGGATCGAGCGCGAAGCGCAGCGCCATGCCGCGCCCGTCCGGCCGCTCCATGATGCCGGTGGTGCCGACCAGGGCGCCGGTCGCGTGTTCGCGCATGCTCCACATGCCCACGCCGTGCCGCCCCCAGAACAGGATGTCGTTCGCCAACTCGCGCGCCGTGCGCTCCCGATCACGCACGCCGCCCAGCAGCAGCCCGAACGCGCGCGGATCGGCCTTGAGCGCCGCGAGCCCGTCGAGATCGGCGAAGCACACCGGCCGCAGCACAAGCCGGCCCGTGCGGATGCACCAGAACGGATTGACCGCCGCCGGCGTCACGGGATCACCGCACGAGCGGGCGATATTTTATCCGATGCGGCTCCACGGCCGCATCACCGAGACGACGCCGCTTGTCATCCTCATAGGCCTGGAAATTGCCCTCGAACCATTCGACGTGGCTGTCGCCCTCGAACGAGAGGATGTGCGTCGCCAGCCGGTCAAGGAACCAGCGGTCGTGGCTGATGATGACCGCGCAACCGGCGAACTCGGTCAGCGCCTCCTCCAGCGCCCGCAGCGTGTCCACGTCGAGATCGTTGGTCGGCTCGTCGAGCAGGATGACGTTGCTCTCGGTCTTCAGCATCTTCGCCAGATGCACCCGGTTGCGCTCGCCGCCCGAGAGGATGCCAACCTTCTTCTGCTGGTCGCTACCCTTGAAGTTGAAGGCGCCGACATAGGCGCGCGACGGCACTGCGCGCTTGCCCAGATAGATCATGTCGGTACCGCCGGAAATCTCCTGCCACACCGTCTTGCTGTCATCGAGGCTGTCGCGGCTCTGGTCCACGTAGCCCAGCTTGACGGTCTCGCCGACCACCAGCGTTCCGGCATCGGGATTTTCCTGGCCGGTGATCATGCGGAACAGCGTGGTCTTGCCGGCGCCGTTCGGGCCGATCACGCCGACGATGCCGCCGGGCGGCAATGAGAACTCCAGATCGTCGATCAGCAGCCGGTTGCCGTAGGCCTTGCGCAACTGCTCGGCCTTGATGACGGTGCTGCCCAGCCGCGGGCCGGGAGGAATGACGATCTCCGCCACTCCGGCCTGCTGCTCCTGGCTCTTGGCCAGCATCTCCTCATACTTCTGGATGCGTGCCTTGCTCTTGGTCTGGCGCGCGCGGGCACTCTGGCCGATCCATTCCTGTTCGGCGGCGAGCGCCCGCTGCCGCGCGCTCTCCTCCTTCTCTTCCTGCTGCAACCGCTTGCGCTTCTGATCGAGCCAGGAGGAGTAGTTGCCCTCGAACGGATAGCCGCGGCCGCGTTCCAGTTCGAGAATCCAGTTGGTGACGTTCTCCAGGAAATAGCGGTCGTGCGTCACCACCAGCACGGTGCCGGCATAGTCGCGCAAGGTCTTTTCCAGCCAGGCGACGCTCTCGGCGTCGAGATGGTTGGTCGGCTCGTCGAGCAGCAGCAGGTCCGGCTTTTCCAGCAGCAGCCGGCACAGCGCCACGCGCCGCCGCTCGCCGCCCGAGAGGTTGGCCACGGGGCTGTCCGGCGGCGGGCAGCGCAGGGCGTCGAGCGCGATTTCCACGCGCCGCTCCAGCTCCCAGCCGTCCTCGTGGTCGATCTTCTCCTGCAGTTCGGCCTGCTCGGCCAGCAGCGTGTTCATCCGCTCGTCGTCCATCGGCTCGGCAAACTCGGCCGAGATGGCGTTGAAGCGGTCGAGTGCCGCCTTCAACGGGCCGAAGGCGAGCTGCACGTTCTCGGAGACGGTCAGGTTGGGATCGAGATGCGGCTCCTGCGGAAGGTAGCCGACGCGTACGCCCTCGGCGGCCCAGGCCTCGCCGCCATACTCGGTCTCGATCCCGGCCATGATCTTCAGCAGCGTCGACTTGCCGGCGCCGTTGACGCCGAGCACGCCGATCTTGACACCGGGCAGGAAGGACAGGGTGACGCCCTTGAACACCTCGCGCCCGCCGGGGAAGGCCTTGGTCAGATCCTTCATCACATAGACATACTGGTAGGCCGGCATCGGATACTCCACGAGGGGCAGGGCTTGGATCTGGTGCGCCCGGCAGGAATTGAACCCGCAACCAAGCCGTTATGAGCGGCCCGCTCTAACCGTTGAGCTACGGGCGCACGGACGCGCTCATGTGGCACGCGCCCCCCTCAGGGGCAAGGAGCGAGGGTCAGACCGGTGCGGGGTCGCTGTCCGGCTCGGGGAAGTTCAGGCCGTCGTAGAGGTCCGCGAGCGGCAAGGAGACCCCGATGGCGGGCAGTTCGATGGTGCCGCTGCCGTCGATCGCGATACGGGTCCAGGTCTCCGCTCCCCGCGACAGGACCACCGCGCCGATATGATCCTGCTCCAGCATGACGTAGTGCTGGATCGAGGGCGTGTCCCAGTATTCCCGCGCCTTGGCGAAGCGGTCGATATGGGCGGTGCTCTCGGACAGGATCTCGAATACGGCGACCGGGTTCGCAATCAACACGGCTGCGGTTCTGCGCTCCAAGCGGCCGCATACGACCAGCACGTCCGGCAGGCGCAGGCTTCCGGAGACCCGCGTGAAATTGTCGCTGCCAATCGCGCGGCAGCCGGTGCCCGCCAGCGCGTTGCCGATCACGCGCAAAAGGTTCGCCTGGATGACGCCATGCGCAATCTGTACTGCCCACCATCGCCACCGGCCCCGTCCCGTCGAACTCGTATCGTCGTTCCAACGGCTCGACCCAGGCCAGGAACTCCGCCTCGGTCATGGTCCGAGGCCGCAGCGCCACGTTCATGTCCGATCTCCTTCGCAGCCCGCCCATCATAACATGGGCTTCGGCACGGCCGCGACTCGGCCGGTCGGTTGCTCCGCCCGGTCGGTTCTGCCATCCTTCCCACGCCAAGCCTTGGCCGGTCAGCCGGACGCGGGCGAGAGCTGAAGCCGTGCGTCACGGCCAATAAACAAGGGTTGGAGAACGGACCGACATGATCCTACCGCTGATCATCGCGATCGTCTGCGGCGTGCTGGCACTTGCCTACGGCATCTACACCACGCGGCAGGTGATGGCCTGCGACCCCGGCAGCGCCCGGATGCAGGAGATTTCCGGCGCCGTGCAGGAGGGCGCCAGCGCCTATCTCAACCGGCAATACACCACGATCGGCATTGTCGGCGTTGTCATCCTCATCATCCTCACCGTGCTGCTGGGCTTCAAGGTCGGTGTCGGCTTCCTGATCGGCGCCGTGCTGTCCGGTTCGGCCGGCTATGTCGGCATGAACGTCTCGGTTCGCGCCAATGTGCGCACCGCCCAGGCCTCGCGGCAGGGACTGGCGGCGGGGCTCGATGTCGCATTCAAGTCCGGCGCCATCACCGGGATGCTGGTGGTCGGCCTCGGGCTGCTGGGGGTCAGCATCTATTACTGGATTCTCCGCGCCTGGGTCGGCGGCGACACGCTGCGCCCGGTGCTGGAGGCGCTGGTCGGCCTCAGCTTCGGCGCTTCGCTGATCTCCATCTTCGCGCGGCTCGGCGGCGGCATCTTCACCAAGGGGGCGGACGTGGGCGCCGATCTGGTGGGCAAGGTCGAGGCCGGCATCCCCGAGGACGACCCCCGCAATCCCTGCGACCATCGCGGACAACGTGGGCGACAATGTGGGCGACTGCGCCGGCATGGCAGCCGACCTGTTCGAGACCTATGTCGTGACCATCGTCGCGACCATGCTGCTGGCGGCGATCTTCTTCACAGGCGCCGTGCGCGAGTCGCTGCTGGTGCTGCCGCTGCTGATCGGCGGCGTCTGCATCCTGTCGTCGATCGGCGGCACGTACTACGTCAAGCTCGGCGGCGACGGCAACATCATGAAGGCGCTGTATCGCGGCCTGCTGGTCACCGGCGCCGCCTCGGCGGTGCTGATCTTCCTCGTCATCCTGGCAACGGTGGGGCTTGGAACGCCGCTCGGCATGGCGGGGGTGACGGCGGTTGCGAACGTGACCGGCCTCGATCTGTTCATCTGCGCCATCGTGGGCCTGCTGGTCACCGGGCTGATCGTCGTCATCACCGAATACTACACCTCGACGGCGTACCGGCCGGTGCGCAGCATCTCGCAAAGTTCCACCACCGGCCACGGCACCAACGTCATCCAGGGCCTGGCCGTGTCGATGGAATCCACGGCGCTCCCGGTTCTCGTCATCTGCGCCGGCATCATCGCGTCGTACCTGCTGGCAGGACTGTTCGGCATCGCTATCGCCGCGACCACCATGCTGTCGCTGGCCGGCATGATCGTGGCCCTCGACGCCTACGGCCCGGTCACCGACAATGCTGGCGGCATCGCGGAAATGGCCGACCTGCCGCCCGAGGTGCGCGTGACCACCGACGCCCTCGACGCGGTGGGCAACACCACGAAGGCGGTGACGAAGGGCTACGCCATCGGCTCGGCCGCACTCGCCTCGCTGGTGCTGTTCGCCGCCTATACCGAGGATCTGACGCATTATTTCCCGAACCTGCATGTCTCGTTCGTGTTGCAGGATCCGTACGTGGTGGTCGGATTGTTCATCGGCGGCCTGCTGCCTTATCTGTTCGGGGCAATGGGCATGACCGCGGTCGGCCGCGCCGCCGGCGCCGTGGTGATCGAGGTGCGGCGCCAATTCCGCGAGATCCCGGGCATCATGGAGGGCACCGCCCGCCCGGACTATCGGCGGGCCGTCGATCTGCTGACCCGTGCGGCCATCCGCGAGATGATCATCCCCTCGCTGCTGCCGGTGCTGGCGCCGGTGGTGCTGTTCTTCGTCATCTCGGCGATCGGCGGTCGCACCGCCGGGTTCAGCGCGCTGGGGGCGATGCTGCTGGGCGTGATCGTCACCGGCCTGTTCGTCGCCATCTCCATGACCTCGGGCGGCGGCGCCTGGGACAACGCCAAGAAATACATCGAGGAAGGGCATCACGGCGGCAAGGGCTCGGAGGCGCACAAGGCGGCGGTCACCGGCGACACGGTGGGCGACCCGTACAAGGACACCGCCGGTCCGGCGGTCAACCCGATGATCAAGATCACCAATATCGTGGCGCTGCTGCTGCTGGCGATCCTGGCCGGTTTCGGGTGACACGTCGCCCGGCCGCCGTTATGTTGCATTGCAGCGAAACGCGATGGACAGCGGCCGGGCGATCCGGTACGGGTGCGGCGCCGCCGTGCCGGCCGTCCTGGCCTGCCTGCCGGCATTCGGAGCGGGCGCACGATGGAACTCGATCAGATCACGATGAACGTTGACCAGATCGCGACGGGCCGGAACCCACCGCACGACATCAACGTGGTGATCGAAATCCCGCAAGGGTCGGCGGTGAAGTATGAAATCGACAAGGCCTCGGGCGCCTTGGTGGTGGACCGCTTCCTGTTCACGCCGATGGCCTATCCGGCAGCCTACGGCTTCATCCCCGGTACGCTCTCCGACGACGGCGACCCGGCCGATGCGCTGGTGCTGACGCCTGCGGTCAACATCGTGCCGGGTGCCGTGATCCGGGCGCGCCCGATCGGCATGTTGCAGATGGAGGACGAGAGCGGCACCGACGAGAAGATCATCTGCGTGCCGCACGACAAGATCCACCCGCAGTTCAGCAAGGTGAACGCCATCGACGATCTGCCCGAGATCACGCGGCAGTCGATCGAGCACTTTTTCAGCAACTACAAGGGGCTGGAGCCCGGAAAGTGGGTGAAGGTCTCAGGCTGGGCCGACCGCGCGGCGGCCGAGGACGTGATTGCCCGGGCGATCGCTGCGGCGGCCTGACGGGCGCTGCGCCCTGCCCATCGCGGCGGGCTGCGCGGCGCTGTTCGCCGTCGCCGGGCCGCTGCGCGCGACCGAATTGCGCATCCCGCTCTCGGGCACATCACCCATCGAGCGGCATCAGGCGCGGTTTCAGTGCGATGCCGAGGGCGGCTCGGCTCGGGCTGCCCGCCGGACCGTTCACCGTCACCTATCTGAACGGCGCCGGCAACAGCCTGGCCGTGCTGCCGCTGGGCGGCGTGTCGCTGGTCATGGCCAATGTGGTGAGCGCCGACGGTGCACGCTATGCGGCCGGGCGGTACGTGTGGTGGGATTTGGGCGGACGCGGGGCGATGCTCACGCGCGACGCCCCGAACGGCGAGCAGGCGATGTGCCGCTCCCTTGGCCCGGGTTGAGGCCCTCGCTCTACGAAAACGAGACGCCGTTCACCTTCCGAATGCTCACCCGCACCGATCCGGACACGCTCGCCGAGTTCGGGGCTCTCTGGCCGCTGAAGCGCTTTCGGTTCTGGTCGATGCAGGAACGCCGATTGCCGAGGCGACCGTCATCATCGAGCATCTCGACCCACATTACCCCGGCTCCGTCCGATTGATCCCCGGGGATCGGGCGGCAGCGCTGGGCGTGCGCTTCATGGACCGCTTCTTCGACAACTATATCCAGACTGGACTCACCCGATCGGTGGCGTGTTTCCGAATGTTCGCGCCTACCGCAATCGCCTCAATGCACGGCCCTCTTTCGCCCGCGCGATCGACGAAGCCCGGCCCTACCGGCCGCTTTTTCCGCTGGGCGCGCCCGACCGCGACTGAGGAGCCGGAGCTTCGGGCCTTGATCCTTGGCCGGTGATCTCCGCAACCGTCGCGTCATACGCATCCAGATGCGCCTGCATCGCCAGATGCGACTCCGCATAGCGGCGCGCCCCCTCGCGTAGCCGCTTGGCGCGGCGCTTGTCCTCCAGCGCCGCGGCAATCGTCTCGGCCACCGCCTCGGGATCGAGTCCCGGCACCAGCAGCCCGTTCTCGCCGTGAGTGATAAACTCCGCCACCGGTTCGACATCGGCACCGATCACCTGGCAGCCGCAGGCCAGCGCCTCGCGCAGCGACCACGAGGCGACGAACGGGTAGCTCAGATACACGTGCGCATCCGACCGTTGCAGCAGGCTGACATAGGTCGCATACGGCACCTGACCCGCGAACAGTACCCGGCTCTCGTCATACTTGCCGGCCAGCTCGCGCTGCATGAACTCGCGCCAATTCCCCTTCGACAGCCGCGCGCCATAGCTCACCTCGTCGCCGCCCACCATCACCACGCGCACGTCCGGCCGTTCGCGCAGCAGCCGCGGCAGAGCGCGCATCATGATGTGGAAGCCGCGATACGGCTCAAGATTGCGGCAGACGAACGTGACGAGCTTCTGCTTCGGCGACACCGCGAAGCCGTTCACCGCGTACGGCTTGCGTGCCGCCTGCGGATCGGGCTTGCACAGATCGAGCCGCGCGCCCTCGGGCAGCATGCGGATGCGCTGTTGGGCCCAGTCGGGGTAGCGGGTCAACTGCCAGCGCGTCGGGGTCTGTCCGGGCTGGCCCTGCGCCAGCGCCAGCAGGTTGACCACGTTCATGGCGCGGATCCGCGCGTAGCGGTCGGGACTGACCGGAAATTCGGGATCGTAGGCCACGTCCTGGCCGTGCGTGTCGTAGTAGAACTCGTAGTAGCCGAGGATCGGCACGCCCGGCCACACGTCGCACAGATCCAGCAGCTCGCCCCAGCCGTGATGGCCGATGATGACATCGGGCGTGAAGCCGAGCCGCTTCAGGTTGGCAGCGGTCTGCGCCACGATCTCCGCCCGGCGCGCCGCCGCCTCCCAGTCGCGCGCGTTCGGGTGCGCTGCTTCCTGCTCGCCCTTTGGCGTCTGGTAGAAGACCCGGCGCACGCCCTCGATCCGGTTGGCGTTCGGCTCGGAGATGAAGACGAGGTGGTTCGACCGATCCTCCAGCAGGTGCTGGATGACATGATAGTACTGTCCCGGAAAGTTCTGGTGCACGAACAGATAGTTCATGCCTGTCCGCCCGCCTGTCCAAACCGCTGCGGCACGCGGCCCGACGCTGTTCCTCGGTTCAACGCTTGCCGCGGCCCGACGCCTTTCCGCGAGCCTGCTCCGCCCCCTTGGCTGACTTCTTCGACTTGGCACCCGACGGTACCGGTTCCGGGACCGGCTCCGGCACGATCCGCGTCGCCTTGGCGGATTTGCTCTGACCGCCCCGCGCGGCTGGTGCCGGCTCCTTGCGTGCCGGCCGGCCACGCGGCCGGATCACGATCTGGAATGCCTCCATCGCGGCCAGGCTGTCCGCCTCGCAGGCCTCCCCGTTCATGACCGGACCGATTTCCGATCCGTCGATGAAGGTCGCCGAATAGACCACGTCGTACTCCTCGGCCGCCTCCGGACGCAGCCGCACCCGCAGGCCCAGCAGCGGCAGCGCCATCGCCCGGCTGCCGCAGAACTGGCCGCCTTCGACCCAGGGCGAGAGCCAGCCCTGGCCCAGCACGCCCTGATATTCGATGTCCTTGGGCGTGATCGCTTGTGTGGGCGATACGCCAAAGCCCTCGATCCAGCGCTTGCTGCCGCGCTCGCCGAGCCACTCGCCCAGCATCGCGCCGACGTCGCCACGCTCCTGGATATGCGCCACCATCTCCATCACCGCGCGCGTCGGCGGCGGCGCCGCGCGACCCGGCTCCGGCGCCTCCCCGAGGCTGCGCACCAGCATCGGCGGGAGCGGCGCCCCTTCCCTCCAACAGGCGCATCACCTGGATGTTCGGCGCCCCGCCCTCGCGCGAGGCGGCCGACTGATAGATCGTCACGAGCAATTGTGCCGGGCCGTGGCTGACACGCACGAGCGCCGCATCGCCTCCGGCCGCGAGCCACCCGTCCGGACGATAGCCAGCGATGCTGATGCTGTCGGGACGGCTCGCGGCGCCGGGCGGCAGGGACAGACGCACCCCGGGCAGGCCGGTCCCGGGCTCGGCGCCCTTGGCCGGGGTCTGGACGATGCAGTACAGCCCGTCCTCCAGCGTCATCAGATGACCGCTGACCTTCAGCTCGGACAGGATATGGCTCGGACCCGGCTGGCCAGCCCTCGGCGGCTCGGAGGCTGGCTGCTGGCCGCGGGCCGGAGCGGGTGCGGGCCGTGCTGCGGTCTGGCCGCGGGCGGCTTGTACGGGCGCATCGGACATGGTCGGGCTCTCGCTAATGGCGGGAATAGTGCCGGGACTTGGCTTGCATTTCGGTTAGCCCGTTTGCATGACGCGGCAAACCCCCGCAAGCGGTGGCAACGTTAGAAGTGCGTTGTTGATGCGCGCGGCCGGCATGCCCAAGGGCAGCAGCCAACCCCGTCCCGTGGCACGGATGCGCTCGGCGGGGGCGCCCAGGTCGAACGCCGCCACCGCGAGCCCGGCCCGCCAGGCATCGCCCAGGGCAAGGCACCACGTCTCCGGCCAGATGCTGGGCAGAAATCCGATATCGGCCCGCTGCGCGCGAATCAGCGCCTCCGCGTCGCGCGCCTCGAACGGGCCGCTGATGCTGACGCGCCCGGTATCGAGCAGGCGCTCGTCGTCGATGGTGTGGCCGACGACGGCGAAACTCAGCTCCAGCCGGCGCGCCGCCGCATCTCGGGCGCAGCCAAGCAGCACGTCGTAGCCTTTTTCCTGCCCGATGGCACCCACCACGCAGACGCGCACCACCTCCACCCGGCGCGGCGGCGGGCCGTAAGCGTCCGGCTCATGCGGTTCGACCGCGGGACGCACCGCCGGGAAATGCCGGCGCAACCGCAGCGCCGCATCGTGCGATGGGACCACCACGCGCGCGGCGCCGGCAAAATCCACGGCGGAGCGGGTGCGCAGGTCAGGAATTGTGATCGCCTCCTCGAGCCGACTGCCCTGGTCGGCGACGCAGGCGGTGCAGGCAGCGGCGTCGGGCTCGCCGCAATAGCGGCCATTCGTGCCGACCAGCGCGATCCTCGGACAGAACCAGGCGTAGTCATGCACGCGGATTTCGTACGGAATCCGCAACAGCCGCGCCAGATCGAGCAAGGCATGGTCGTGCCCCAGCAGGTGATGCACCTCCATCGCCACCGGTCGCGCAGCGCGCAGCAGGCTCGCCAGTTCGGCGATTTCGCTGGCTCACCCGAAAGCGCAGATTCGGCCAGTCCTGCCCTGGCTCGTCAATGCGGCACAGCCCTGGCAGATAGGCGCGCTCAAGCGCCTCCGGGCTGCCCGAGCGATCGAGCACAGGCCGCAACAGCAGCGGCCGGCGCCCCTGTGCGCGATGCGTCTCGCAGCGCGCCTGCACGCACCGCTCCACGCCGCCACCGGAGTCATGCGTCACCAGCAGCACGGCCGCCTCACTACGCGACCGGCACGAAGCGCGCCAGCGCAGGGCGTCCAGGCGTCGCCGGGCCGGGTGCAGCGGATCGCCCGCGATCCAGTCGTCGATCAGCGCGCGGTAGCCGGGATGCAGATCCTCCAGCACCTGCATGTTGCGCGCGATCAGCGCCTCGCGCGCGAGGCCAAAGGAATGGCCGCCCAGATGCGCCACATAGGCGCCCGGCACCGCGACATGGCGCCAGCCCAGGTGACGCGCGCGCAGGCAGAAATCGTTCTCCTCGCCGTACCCCTGCGCAAACAGGTCGGCGCGGAACACGCCCACCTGCTCCAGGCACTCGCGGCGGATGTACATGCAGAAGCCGACAGACGTCGGGATCTCCACCACGGCCCCGGCATTGGCGCGCCCCGCCTGCCGCGCCAGACGATCCAGGGCCGCCCCGTCCGGCGGCGGTATCGGTAGCCGCGCACGCGGGTCGGGATAGGTCAGGATGGTGGCATCGTTCGACAGCGGCGAGGCGGTGCCGATATCGGGTGCCTGATGCACCACATCGCGCAGCGCCTCCAGCCAGCCCGGACCAGGGCATGGTGTCGCTGTTCAGCAGCACCACGTCGCATTCGCCCGGCAGCGCACAGGCGGCCCGCAGCCCGGCATTCGCGGCACCTGGAAACCCGTGATTGACCGACAGACGCAGCAGGCGGATCGCCCCCCGCGCCTGCTGCGCCTCCAGCGCCGTGACCAGGGCCGCCTCCGGCGAGGCATCGTCCACGACGATCATCTCGGTGCCGGGGGGCACGGTGCGCCGCACGGCTTCCAGGCAGGCCAGGGTTTCGCGCAGCCCGCGATAGACCGGCACCACGACGGCGGCGGCCCGCGCCCGCCGCAGCGGTGCCTCGGCCGGCTTCCCCCGCACGGCCGCCGGAACCGCCGGCAGGAACGGCGCCTCGCCCTCGGCCAGCGCCTCGCCCCGGCAGGGCCAGCGCGAGGCCAGGAGCCGGGCCGCCGCTGCCGCGCTATCGCGGAACGCACCCGGATCGACGGGGCTGCCGGACAGCATCAGCCCGTCCGCACCGGTCACGCCGATCGGCCCGCCGAACCCGGCCAGCGCATCCGCGGGGACCGCGAAACGGCGCGGCCGGGTCAGAGGGCGGAGCGCGGTCATGCTTTGATCGTGCGCCACGATCACCAGCTCGCGCCCGGATCCGGTCAGGCGCAGCACCGGATCGCGGTCGGGATCGCCCGGATGCCACGCCCAGCCTTCGACCCCGCCGTCGCGTGCGCCGACGACGCCCTCGACCCGATGGATCAGCGCACCGTCGATCGGGCTGCCGAGCAGAGGCTCGTCCCCAAGCGTCACCTCGATGCGGCGCACGGTCGCGGGCACAGGCCGGTCGGTCGGCAGTTCGGCTCCATCGGCGCGAATCGTGAGGCGGCCGGGCACGCGCAGCCCTACAGCGATCGTGCCGTCCGCCGCCAGCGCGCACCACCCGGGCAGGCGACGCGCTGCGACAACCGAGTCGGCGACCGAGCGCGAGCCGTCCCAGCGATGGCGTGACAGACAGGCGGCCAGCGCGGCCGCGGCAGCGGCGATACGACCCAGGCGCAGAGCTGCCACCGCCGCCCCGAGCCACGCCTCGCGCGTGTCGCAGCGCTCAGCTACGGCCTCGAACCCCGCCAGGGCGGCGATGATATCGCCGGCGGCAAGCCGCGCCGCCGACAGCGAAAGCAGCGGCGCCGGATCGTCCGGCGCATAGCGCAGCGCCCGCTCCAGCCACGCGACCGCGCCCCCGGCGTCGCCGTCCGACAGCGCGGCCTGGCCGCTCTGCATGGCGGCCAGCGCCAACTGCCCCTCGCGCTCCGCCTGGGTTTTGGGCGCGCGATGCCGCGACGGGTCAGCCAGCCAGGGTGTCGGTGGTCGCAGAACTCCGCTCCCGGGCGACGGGCGGCGCGGCCGTCCCAGGCGGCCGCGTCTCGCGCGTCGGTGCCGCGACCGTGCCTGGCGGCAGCGCATCCAGGTCGCCTTGCGCTTCGGTCAATCCCTGGGACAGCGCCCGCTCCAGCCAGAGGCGCGCCTGCGCCGGGTCCGTCTCACCACCGAGGCCACGCGCCAGGTAGCGCCCCAGCATCATCTGCGCGTGCGGGTGCCCGCGCTCGGCCGCCGTACGGAACCATTTCTGCGCCTCCGGCCGGTTCCACGGCACATCGTGCCCACCGCCCAGCATGGCGGCAAGCGCGAACATGGCACCCACATGGCCATGCTCGGCCGCGCGCTGGAACAGCTTCAATGCGCCCGGATGGTCGCGCGCACCGCCCTTTCCGTTTACCATCAGCTCGGCCAAGGCCACGTTCGCGTCCAGCATACCGAGATCGGAGGCACGGGTGATCCAGGCTCGCCCCTCGGCCAGATCGACCGCCCCGCCCCGCCCCTCGATACGCATCCTTCCGTACCGGTACCTGCGCGTTGACCACGCCCTGTGCCGCGCGGCGCAGCCATTGCACCGCCTGCGCGTCGTCGCGGGCAATGCCCACGCCCTCGGCGAGGCAGATGCCGTAGTTGAAAGCGGCAACCAGGTCGCCGGCGGTGGCCGCCTGCTCGAACCAGGTTCGGATGCGCTCCGCATCGGCCGGCTCGCCCTTGCCCTGCAACACCAGATTGGCGAGATCCTGCTTGGCCTGCGGATCGCCCGCCTCCGCCGATATGCGGAACCAGCGCGCCGCCTCCGCCGGGTCGCGCGGCACGCCGGCCCCGGTCAGGTGCAGCAGCCCCAAGGCCCGTGCCGCGGTCTTGTGCCCCGCCTCGGCGGCGCGGCGGAACCACATCGCTGCCTCGGCATGATTGGGCGGCAACTCGCCGCCACGCGCATACAGGTCGCCCACCACCGCCGCCGCCTCGGGATCGCCCTCCAGCGCCGCGCGCCGCAGCCAGGACTCGCCCTCCTGCGGGTCGCGCTCCACGCCCTGGCCGTTCAGCAGCGCCAGCCCATAGCGCGCCTGCGCGGCGCGGATGCCCTTGCCCGCCGCCTCGGCATAGAGCGCGCTGGCGCGCTCCAGATCCTGCGCCACCCCCCTGCCTTGCTCGTGCAGCACCCCCAGCAGGTATTGCGCGGTACCCAGCCCGGCTTCCGATGCCTTGGATAGTTGCTCCCCGGCCTGCGCGAGCATGGCCGGGGTTTGCGCCTGGCGCAGCAGCGCCAGGGCGTACCCAAGATGACCCTGCGGGCAATGCGCCTCGGCCGAGCGCCGGTACAGCGCCTCGCCCGCCTCGACGTCGCGCAGCGAGTCCGGCCCGGACGTCAGCAAGTAGCCGAGCAGCGCCTGCCCCTCGGCAGAGCCGGCATCGGCGGCGCGGCGTGCCCAGACGGCGGCGCGATCGGGGTCGGGTTCGACCCCGACCGAGGCACGGAACAGCGTCGATGCCGGGCCGGCAAGCTCCGCCACGGTCGGCGCGGCGTCGGCGGAGACGGCTTCGCCGGGCGCGGGGCGCCGGCTTGCGACGCCGTGCAGATAGATCGCGGCGATCAGCGTCTGCGCCTCGACATAGCCGCGCTCGGCCGCGCGCTCCAGCCATCGCGCTGCCTCCGTCGCACTTGGCGGCACTCCCGCGCCGTCGAGATACGCGCGGCCGACCAGGAACTCGGCCTCGGCGATGCCGGCGCGGGCGGCGCGGGCCAGCAGCGGGAATGCCTCGGTGCGGTCGCCCGCCTCGATCCGCTTCTGCGCCCGCCGCAGGGCCGCGGCGGGACTGGCCATCGAATCGCCGAAACGTTGCAGCAGGGCCACTCTCAGCCCTCCCTGCCGCGCGCCACGACCGCGCCGCTGGTCGCCGTCGTCCCCTGGGTTTGCGTCATGAAGGCTCGCGCATCCCCTCGGAGAAGAGCGGCAGCACACGCTCGAAGAAGTATTCGAGCACGCTGCGCCGTCCCACCTTGATGTCGGCCGTGATCGGCATGCCGGGTATGATCTTGAACGACGGCGGCACGTTATGCAGCCGCACCTCGTCGATGCTCATATGCACCTGGTACATCACCGGGCTGACCGCCGGCAGGTTCTGCGGCTGGGCGATGCCGAGGGTCGGCGTTTGCGGCAGCGGGCTGGACTGCATCGGCGGCGCGTTGGAGAGGCTGTCGGCGCTGACGCTCGTCACCCGGCCCTGGGCGATGCCGTAGATGATGTAGGGCAGCGTGTCGAACTTGATCGCGACCGGATCGCCCACCTTCATGTACCCGGCATCCGAGCCCTGGATCATGCCCACCACTTCCAGCGCCGAGTTCGTGGGCACCAGGCGCATCATCTCCGAACCGCTCTGCAGCACCGATCCGATCGCGAAATTCGAGATGTTGAACACTACCGAATCCTGTGGCGCGCGCATCTCGACCAGCTTGTGCAGGAACTGGTTCTTCGTCGATTGCCCGGACATGTCGGACAGCGCGCGCTCCTGTGTGGCGAGCGTGTCGGAGGTGTCGGAGTACCATTGATGCACGAAAGCGGCGAGATCGGCGATGGCGCCCTGCAGATCGTGCTGGGCGCCCTGCAATTGCTGGCGGGTGTCGGCTAGCGAGGCCTCGATCTGCGCCCGCTGATCCATCGCCGCCAGCAGGTTGAGCTGGCTGTCGAGGCCGACATTGGCAAGCTGCCGGCGCTTGCTTTCGACCGTCTGCGCCAACGGCAGGCGCTCCATATAGCCCTTCTCATCGGCCTGGAGCTGCTGGACTCGGAACCGGGCGGCCTGGATCTTCTGCTTCAGGCTGTCGCTCTGCGCCACGAAATTAGCGTGCCGGCTCTGCCACATCTGCGCCTGGGCATCGCTGTACCGGGTCCCGTCCGACACGTACGGCTTGTCGGCCAGTTCCGCCTTCAGCCTGTTCACCTGTGCCCGCAGGCTCTCCGCCTGGGCGGTGGTGGACTTGTCGTCGCTGCCGGTGAGGGTCGGATCGAGCGTGGCCAGCAACTGGCCCTTCTTGACGGCCTGCCCGTCCTTCACGTCGATCGACCGCACCACCGCCGTCTCCAGCGGCTGGACGATGATGTTCGGGTTGACCGACTGCGTCACCGCATCGCCCGTCACCACCATGTCCACCTTCACGAAGAACATGGACGCCAGCATGCCCAGGATCATGGTGGTGATGATGTACAAGGTCATCCGCCCCGCGAAGGGCGGCGGCTCGGCGATCAGGGCCGAGGTCGGCGACTGGAACTCCAGCAGCGCGAAGCCGGTCCGATCGGTCTCGGTCTTGACCAGCGCACCGCGCGACGGCGCCGGCAGCGGTAGGATGGGGTTGCCCTTGCCTGCCATGTGCGTGTCTCCTCAATCGCCCTGCGCGATGACGGGCGCCGGAACGCCGCCGCGTGGCATGCCGCCGGTTTCCAGGTGGCGGTTCTGCTGCAGCCAGAGCTGGCGATAGATCGAGCAGCGTTCGACGAGGATGTAGTGCGGCGCCATGTCGACCGGCTGGCCCTTGTCGAGCACCAGGATCTGGTCGCAGTCGGTCAGCGAGGACAGGCGGTGCGACACGATCACCATCGTCCGCCCCTTGGCAATGCGCTGCAGATTCGCGTTCACCAGCGCCTCGCTCTCCGGGTCGAGCGCGCTGGTCGCCTCGTCGAGGATCAGCAGCTTCGGATCGTGGATCAGGCCGCGCGCGATCGCCAGCCGCTGCCGCTGGCCGCCCGACAGGTTGGGCGAGCCTTCCTCGATATGCGTCTCGTAGCCGTTCGGCATCCGCTCGATGAACTCCTCCGACCCGGACAGCCGCGCCGCGCGCACGGCGTCGGTGAGCGTCAGGCCCGGGCGGCCGGCGATGATGTTCTCCCGGATCGTGCCGCGGAACAGGAAGTTCTCCTGCAGCACGACGCCGAAATTGCGGCGCATGTGCGCGAGATTGATCTCGCGCAGATCGTTGCCGTCGATCTTGATGAAGCCCTCGTAGTCGCGGCTGATGCCTTGCAGCAGACGCGTGATGGTGGATTTTCCGGAACCCGACTTGCCCACCAGCCCCAGCATGGTGCCGGCCGCTATCTCGAAGGTGACACCGTCCAGCGCCCTCGACTTCGCCCCCGGATAGCTGTAGTTCACCTTGTTGAACGAGATCGCCCCCTCGAAGCGCGGCCGCAGCCCGGCGCCGGGATTGGCCGATTCCGGCTTCACGTTCAGCACCGAGGCGGCGAGCGCGATCGATACCCGCACCTCCTGCATGTCCTCGATCACCCGCGCGAGCCCGGCCAGCGGCTGTGCGACACGGCTGCTCAGCATCATGAAGGCGATCAGGCCGCCGGCATTGGCTGCATTGCCGCTCTTCAGCGCCAGATAGACGCCCAGCAGCAGCACGCCGCGCTGCATGAAGCTCTCGAACGGCAGCGTGATCGATTGCGGCCAGTTGGCCATCTTCAGGCTGAGCAGCTTCATGTGCGTCGAGTTCGGCAACCTTGCGGTCCCAGACCTCGCGCTGCTGCGGCTCCAGCGCCAGCGACTTCACGGTGCGGATGCCGTGGATGCTCTCGATCAGCACGCTGTGCTTCTGCGTCTCGGCATTGATCCACCGCCCGATGGCGCGGCTGACCGGACCGAGGAAGGCCATGATGGTGACGGCGATGATGCCGCCGCAGATGATGACGAGCCAGGTCAGCGTCGGCTGCAGCGCGAACAGCACCGGCAGCAGCACCAGCAGCGTGATGAGGTCCAGCAGCAGGGTGAGGCAGCGTCCGGTGAGGAACTCCCGGATCTTGTTCACCTCCATGAGGTGATGGGTGATGACGCCGGCCTGCTCGCGCTCGAAATAATCGAGCGGCAGGTTGAGCAGCCTGCGGAACACTTGCAGATTGAGCTTGGAGTCGACGCGCGCGCCAACCGTCATCATCAGCAGCCGTCGCGAGAAGCTCAGCACCGCCTCGGACATCGCCGCGACGAAGATGATCAGGCTGACCAGCAGCAGGGTCGAGTAGCTTTGATGCGTCAGCACCTTGTCGATGATGGTCATGGTGACCAGGGGCGGCACGATGGTCAGGAACGACATCGCGATCGAGCCGTAGAAGATGTCGCGCAGGATCTTCTTTTCCTGCCAGACGAGCCGGCCCAGCCACGACACGCTGAACGGCGCCGTGTCCTCGTTCATGCCGCGCTCGGCGCGGACCAGCATCACCTCGCCGTCCCACACCTGGGACAGGCGCAGCTCGTCCACGGCCACCGGCAGATCGCCCGAGGCGGCGCGCGGATCCTTCACCCAGACGACGTTGCGCGCCAGGTCCACGGTGGTCAGGATCGCGGCACTGCCGTCGCGCAGCAGCAGGATGATCGGCGAGGAGACCTCCAGCTTCATCAGCTGGCTCCACTTTATGCGGATCGCCTTGGCCCACAGGCCGCCGTCACGGATCCACTGCACCAGGGTCGCGGGCGGCGGCGGAGCCCCCGGCGGCAGGCGGAGGGCCTCGCGGTCGAGATCGACATTATGGAACTGGCCGACGGCCAGGATCGCCAGGATCCTGGTTTCCAGCGCGTATTTGAGCGCGGCCCGATCATCGCTCGCCCGGCCCAGATTGCCGGGGTCGCCGCCGATCTGCGCCGCTTCAGTCCCACTCACGATCGCCACCTCCGTCGAGGACAGTCCACTCGAACACAATCAAGGCCGCCGCCCATCCGACGGCGTATGACCCGGATCACACCGCCCCCATACGCGGCCGCAGCCCTGCCTGCTCATGGCGTGGCGCACCAGGCGCTTATATCATGACGCAAGGTTAATCGGGATAAAAACCCCGAGCCAGGCCGCCCTTGACCCGGCTCAGCATCCGCATCCACGATCATTCGCCGCGTCGGGCTCAGCTTAGCTGTTCCCACTGGGACAGTCAATTAGGTGGCGCCATACCATAGGGAAAAGCCGTATGGAACCAGAAATTGATGCCTCCACCGACGCGAACGGCGCCTTCGTGCCGGGCGAGCGGCTGACCCGTGCGGGCGCGGAGGCCGGTCCTCTGGCCGGGCGGACGCTCGCGGTCAAGGATCTGTTCGATGTGGCAGGCGCCGTGACGGGCTTCGGCAATCCGGACTGGGCGCGCACCCATGCGCCCGCGGTCGCCACCGCTCCGGTCGTGCTGGCTCTGCTCGAGGCGGGCGCGCGGCTGGTCGGCAAGACCAAGACAGTCGAACTCGCCTTCGGCCTGACGGGCGAGAACCCCTGGTACGGCACGCCCGTCAATCCGCGGGCACCCGACCGCTTCCCAGGGGGATCGAGCTGCGGTTCGGCCTCGGCGGTGGCGGCGGCCCTCGCCGAGATCGGGCTGGGATCGGACACGGGCGGCTCCGTGCGCATCCCGGCCAGCTATTGCGGGCTGTTCGGCATCCGCCCCAGCCAGGGCGCCATTTCGCTGGCCGGCGCCTGCGCGCTCGCACCCAGCATGGACACGCCGGGCTGGTTCACGCGCGACGCGGACCTGCTGGCGCAGGTGGGCGAGGTGCTTCTTCCGGAGGACGCGCCGGGGGCCGACATGCCCGGCCCGCTGCTGCGCTTCGAGGAGGCCTGGGCCAATGCGGACCCGGCCGTGACGGCGGCATTGGAGCCGGCGTTGCCGCGCCTGGCGGAGGCGTTCGGGCCGATTCTGGGCGTCCGATTGCTGCCCGAGGGACCGGCGGCGCTCTATCGCCAGCACCGCGCGCTGCAGGGCCAGGAAGCGTGGGCGACGCTGGGCGGCTGGGTCGAAGCGAACAGGGCCGCCCTGTCCCCCGCGGTGCAATTGCGTTTTGCCGCCGCGCGGGCAGTAGGCGAGGCGGACGCCGCCACCGCCCGCGCGTTCCGGCGGATGCTGAGTGCGCGGACACGCGCGCTGCTGGCCGGCGGCGCGATGCTGGTATTCCCCACAAGCCCGGTTCCCGCGCCGCTGCTGTCCGCGACGCCGGATGAGCAGGAGAAGGTACGCGAACGCACTGGCCGCATCAGCGCCGTGGTGAGCCAGTGCGGTCTGCCCGAGGTGACGCTTCCGGCGGCAAGCCTGGGCGGCGCGCCTATTGGGCTATCGCTCGTGGCCGGTCATGGCCACGACCGGGCGCTCCTCCGCCTCGCCCGGCGCGCGGCGGCGGCACTGGGCCTATAACGCCAGCATGGAACGACGCGTCGCGACATTTTGATCGACGGACGGTGCGCCTGCCAGGCTGTGCAGAAACTCACGGTGAGGCCGCGCGCGAGAACGAAGTTCGCGGCTCAACATGGCCGGTGTCAGCCATCGCCAGCCAGCTTCCCCGCACCGAAGGCGTTCACCGCGTGCAGGATGTTGAAGGCGAGGACCGATAGCGCCGCTTCCGCCTTCACCTTCCTTAGCCCTCGCGTCAGAAACCTGCCGCCGCCGGACATTCGCTTTATCGTGCCGAACGGGTGCTCGACGGTGCATCGCCTGATCCTCATCGGGCTGGGATCGGCGTAGATGCGCCGCTTCATCCGATCGAGGGCGCCTTGGTCGATCAGCCGATGGATGGTCCGCTGAGCGCCGGGCGTGCATTGCGCCTTCAGCCGACAGTCCTTGCAGGCGGACGTCCGGTAGTGGACCGCGCGGTTGCGCGTGTGCCTGCCCGAGGGGCGCAGGTTCTGGCCGGCGGGACGTCGTAGTGGAACTGAGTTGGCCGAAAGTGCTCGCTGTTCATCGGCCCCCGCCTGATGGGTGCAGACACGGTGATCGCCTCGTCCTCGCAGCGGGCGACTTCGGCGGCGTTGGAGTAGCCGCCATCGGTGAGCACGTGCAGCTCGTCAGTTTCGAGAACTTTCTTCGCCGCGACGGACATCGGGTGAAGCATATGGCTGTCACTGGCGTCGTTGCAGACGTCGTGGTGGACGATCAGGCCGCTTTCCACGTGCACGACACTCTGGAGGTTGTAGGCGGGCAGCTTTGGCGCAAAGCCGTAACCCATTGGCTTGGCTTCCGGCTCGCCAAAGACGACCACCTTCTCGTCCCGTTGATCGAGTTCGACCTGACGCCTGGCGAGCCGGTCCTTGCGACGCTCGAGTGATGCGATCGCCGCGCCAAACGGCTCGCGATGAGCGGGCTGATCGACGAAGCCCTTCGCCATCTGCTCGTCCATGACGTCGAGGCGGTCGAGATAGTAGGCGATCTCGCGCTCGGTGTGCGCGATGTCGCGCGCCAGGTGGACGCTCGGAGTGGCCGTGCAGAGGCAGGATTCTGCGTAGGCCGCAACGTGCCTGAAGCCAGCGTCGCTTGCCCGTGCGAAGCAAGTTTCGGCTTCGCCTCGGCCATCAAATGGCCGAGGCGCCCGGTCCGCTCCCGACGGTCAGCGCGTCAGCACGAGGTGGGTCGCCAGCTCCGTTGGGACCGTCTCCGCCACCCGATAGCCAAGGCCTGGCAGGTCAATGCCTGCGAACAGGGATTCACCACGGCCGAGAACGACGGGCGACAGCGCCAGGTGCAACTCGTCGATCGCTCCTGCGAGCAGGTACTGGCGGATCGTCGAAACTCCGCCGCCGATCTTCACGTCCAGGTCGCCCGCGGCGGCCTTGGCCTGGGCAAGCGCCGCCTCGATCCCGTCGGTGACGAAATGGAAGGTCGTCCCGCCCTCCATCACGATTGGCGCCCGGGCGTGGTGGGTGAGGATGAAGGTCGGCGCGTGATACGGGGGATTGTCGCCCCACCAGCCCTTCCACGCGTCGTCCGGCCATTCGCCGCGGATCGGGCCGAACATGTTGCGGCCGAGGATGAAGGCACCGAAGCCTTCCATCGCGGCGCGGGCGAAGCGATCGTCAGTCCCGCCGTCCTTTCCCAGCATCGCCCGAAAGGCCCGGGTCGGGAAGAACCAGTTCATCAACTCCTCGCCCCGCTTGCCGAGCGGATGATGCAGGCTCTGGTCCGGGCCGGCCCCGAAACCGTCGATGGACACCGCAAAACCCGCCGCGCGCACCCTGCCCATGAGACCTCCTCCTCTGATTGCGGACCGCAACCGGTTGAGCATTGCCCGACCGGTTTTATATTGCAACCGCCCATGATCGAAAAGCGCTCCGGCTGCCCGATCAATCTCGCGCTCGAAGTGCTCGGCGACCGCTGGAGCCTGATCGTCATCCGCGACATCATGTTCGGGAACCGCCGGCATTTCCGCGAGCTGCTCACCCATTCGCAGGAGGGCATCGCCTCCAACATTCTGGCCGCGCGGCTCAAGCGGCTGGTCGGGACGGGGCTGCTTTCGCATACCGACGATCCCGCGCACCGGCAGAAGGGGATCTACAGCCTGACCGAAAAGGCGATCGAGCTGGTGCCCGTGCTGGTGCAACTGGGCGCCTGGGGCCGTCGACATCTGCCGACCTCGCCGGAGCTGGCGATCCGTCAGCAATTGATGGAAGAGGGCGGCCCGCCACTCTGGAGCGCCTTCGCTGACGAACTGCGCCACATCCACCTCGAAACACCGCTGCCCGAGGGCCGCGAGAGCGTCATTGCTCGTCTACAGGCCGCGTTCGAGCAGGTGGCGGCCGACCAACGAAACGAGGCGGCCGCGAAAGTGACGAAGAACGGATGATCTGGCGCATGGCCGCGGTGAGCCGTCGAGCCTGCAATAGCGCATGGCGCAGGTCCGCCGCCCAGCCTCATGCGAGTCCCGAAGCCAATTTGTCGACCCGCTTAGCCAGGGCTTGGCTTGAAGCACGCGTGGGATGAGTTACTGCACGCCTGCTCCGCAACCCCCCTAGATCCGCCGCGGACGAAAGCGGCTCAGCGTCCCATAGATCCCGCGCAACGGGCGAGTGATCCGCCAAGAGCGCGACCCGGTGAGCGCCTCCAGCCTGCCGCGAAGGCGGTCGGCTTCGGCGCGGAGGGCCTCGATCTGCAACTCGGACTCGGTGGGTCCAAGCTCGTTCAACGCGGCACGGAAGCTGCGCGCGATCCCCGCCGGATCCTCGTGGGCAGCGCTCCGCTGCAGGATCAGTCCGAAGTCCAATTCGTTCGGGCGCGTGTCTGCGAAATAGCCGAGCTCCCAGCCGAGCAGGCCCAGCTCTGCCAGCCGCTCGCACAGGCACAGGAACGAGCGCGGCGTGAACACCCAGCAATGGCCGTCGAGATAGGTCTGATCGGCGTAAACACGCCGGGAGAGATCCAGGGCAGCTTGTGGCGTGCCATGCCGCTTGACACGCGCGGGGTCGAGGGTTCCCGCCCAGGCTGCCTGCATGTCCACATCAGACACGTAACCGAAATGATCGAATACCTGGCTGGGCGACGGCCGGCGGGAGCGCCGGATGCAGGCTTCGATAACCTCGCGCAACAAGGAAACCTCGCGCAGCAGGTCGAACGTAAAGCGCCGGTCGGGCACTATCAGCAGCAACTGCCCGCCCGGGGCCGGAACGAGCGTTGCGATCTCGTTCAGGAATCCTACGAAATCCGGCACATGCTCGATGACATGGCTGGCGATCGCATAGTCGAACGGGGCCTTCCCGGCTAAGGCTTCGGCGAGGCCCTGGTCCTCCTCGATCACCACATCGATTTCCGCGATCTCGTCCACGCGCACGGCCGGATCAATGGCGAACTTCGCGCGCAAATCGGCGGTCGAGAGCCGATCGGCCAGCAGGATGTCGTGCTCGGTCTTGGAGAGGAACGGCCAGGCCAGGGGCCCGATCTCGAGCCCGCGCCGCCCCGCGAGGTCCAACCGTGACAGCAGCAGCGCCCGGTCCGCCATCAGCGCGTCTGCGCCCTTGGCGCGATGCATCGCAACAGCAACTGCCGCTCGCGCACCAGCACCTCCACTTCGTCGGCGAACACCGAGAGGAAGAAGTCGATCGCCCGAGCGGTGTCCTGCTCCGGCCGGTCGGCAAAGGTGAACGGCACGTCATCGAATAGCAAGTGCCCTCCCGGCCCCAGCAGGCGCCAGCACAGCAGCGCGTCCTGGATCACGAACTTCGCCTCGTGCGCACCGTCGATATAGATGAAGTCGAAGCGCTCGCCCGTGAGGCTCGGCAGCAGATCCTGCGAGTAACCGACCAGCTTGCGCACCTGCCCCGCCCGGCCGGTGCGGGCAATGTTGTCGTCGAACAGACCCTCCAGCGTGGCACCGACCTCGCCCAGCACGGCGGGCAGGAAGCCCGCGTGCTCCGAACTGCCCTCGAACGGGTCTATGCAGGTGAGGCTGCCGCCGCGCGGGCCGATCACGCGATCCAGCAGCCAGCAAGCCGAGCCGCCTTGCCAACTGCCGATCTCCAGCGCCCGCAGGGGTGCGGCGGTGACGTGACGCGCGAACCAGTCCTGCCAGTTCCACAAATTGGCCGAAAAATAGTCGTGCGTGAAACGGTAGCCATGCGCGCCGCTTTCGGGCCAGCCGGCGAGCGCGTGCGCCTCTCGGCTCGCCACGAACACGCCGGGCCAATCCGCCAGATGCCGGCGCGCCTCGGCCACGTTGTACCAGGTCCAGAAATCCGCCTCCCCGCGCGCCACCACCTCCAGCAGCGTGTCCAGGGCGCCGCGATGCCGGCCGAGCGTGGTCAGGGCTTGTGCCTGGAGCACCGCGAGCGGGGGCGCCAAATGGCCATCGTGCAACCGATGCGCGGCCAGGCTTTCCAGCGCGGTGCTCTCCTGCCTGGCATCCAGCAGGGCGCGCACACTCTCGTAATACGACCAGTCCATGCTCAGGCCCTCCCGGCAAAACGGTAGCGGGCGCGGGCCAGCACGTCGCCCTCGATCGCCTGCCGGACCGCCTCCGCATCATCCAGCACTACCACCACACGGCCAAACGGCGGCACGGCGGCGCGGGCGTGCTCCAGGAACAAGCTCCCCAAGGCCCTGGCCAGCGAGTCACGCGGTCGGCAGCAGGCGCACAAGGCCGCATGTCCGGCGCGGCGCGACGGCGCCACCGTCAGCAGCCGATCACCCGGCACCACCTGCTCCGCCCGCCCAACCACCACGGGAATGCGCCCGTCGCCGTCCATCATACGCTAGACATAAGGATGTCTTTATGCGATTTCTCGTGCATGGATGACCTTCTAGCCGCCTTGCGCGCCTGTGCCGAGCCGACGCGGCTGCGGCTGCTGGCGTTGGCGGCGCGCGGCAGCTTCTGCGTCATGGATTTCTGCGAGGTGCTGGGCCAGTCGCAGCCCCGCCTGTCGCGCCATCTGCGCCTGCTGACCGAGGCCGGATTGCTGGAGCGCGTGCGCGAGGGCGCCAATGTCTGGCTGGCCCTGCCTTCCGCCGTCTCGCCCACCGGATCGCTGGCACGCGAGCTTTTGGCGCGCCTGCCGGAGGGCGACCCCGTGCTGGCCGCCGACCGGCGGCAGGCCGCGCGCGTGCTGGCAGAGCGTGCGCGTGCCGCCACCGACAGTTTTCGCGCCCGCGGGGCGGAATGGGACGAGATGCGGGCACTCGGCCTGCCCGCGCCCGAGGTCGAGCGCGCCTTGCTCGCTTTGCTGCCGGCGGGTCCGATCGGTCGGCTGCTCGATATCGGAACCGGGACCGCGCGCCTGCTGGAGCTGTTGGGACCACGCGCCGAGATCGCCATCGGCATCGACGCGAGCCGGGCGATGCTGGCGCTCGCGCGCGCTCGCCTGGCGCGGCCGGAGCATGGCGCCGCCGATCTCGGCCATTGCGCCGTGCGGCTCGGCGACATGTACCGGCTGACGCTGCCGGATGGCGCGTTCGACGTCGTGCTGATGCAGATGCTGCTGCACCACGCCGAAGATCCGGTGGCGGCGCTGGCGGAGGCCGCGCGCGTGCTGCGGCCCGGAGGCCGGCTGATCGTGGTCGATCTCGCCGCACACGGCGACGCGGCCATGCAAGCACGGCACGCGCATCGGTGGCCCGGCTTCTCGGACCTGCACATGCGCGGGCTGCTGGCCGGCGCCGGTCTGCACACCGAGGATTCGGGCGCCGTGGCAGGACCGCTCGATGTGCGCCTGTGGGCGGCCAGCCGGCCCGCCCTGCCCGCCGCGGCCAAGACACGCCAGCTTGAGGAGACTCCATGACCCGTCCGCACCTGCTCGATGCGCTGCGCCATCGCGTGCTGCTGTGCGATGGCGGCATGGGCAGCCGCGTGCAGGCGCTGACGCTCGACGTGGAGCGCGACTATTGGGGCCGCGAGAATTGCACCGACGTGCTGAACCTGAGCCGCCCCGACCTGGTGCGCGAAATCCATCGCGGCTATTTCGCGGCGGGCGCCGACATGGTCGAGACCAACAGCTTCGGCGGCTCGCCAATCACGCTGGGCGAGTTCGACCTCGCCGATCGCGCCTTCGAGATCAACCGCGTGGCGGGCGAACTGGCGCGCGAAGCGGCGGAGAGTTTCGCCGACGACCGCCACCGCTATGTGCTGGGCAGCATCGGTCCGGGCACCAAGCTGCCCACGCTCGGCAACGTCGCCTATGATCCGCTGGAGGCAGCCCTGTTCGAGCAGGCACGCGGCCTGATTGCGGGAGGCGTCGATGCCATCCTGATCGAGACCTGCCAGGACACGTTGCAGATCAAGGCCGCCGTCAACGGCACCAAGCGTGCGCGCGCCGAGGCCGGAACCGACACGCCGATCTTCGTGCAGGTGACCGTCGAGACCACCGGCACCTTGCTGGTCGGCCCCGACATCGCCGCTGCGGCCACCGTGATCCACGCGCTCGACGTGCCGCTGATCGGCCTCAATTGCGCTACCGGCCCGCAGGAAATGGCCGAGCATGTGCGCTACCTGTCCACCACCTGGCCCGGCCTGATCAGCGTCCAGCCCAACGCGGGCCTGCCGGAGCTGGTGGACGGGCACACGCATTATCCGCTGGGTGCGGCCGAAATGGCGAGCTGGATGGAACGGTTCGTGGCCGAGGACGGCGTGAACCTGATCGGCGGCTGCTGCGGCACCTCGACGCCGCATATCGAGGCCCTGGACGCCATGCTGCGCGCGCGCGGCGACTGGCGGCCGGCCCCGGTGCCGCGCCGCCCGGTCTGGGTGCCGTCGGTCGCGAGCCTCTATGGTGCCGTGCCGCTGCGGCAGGAGAACAGCTATTTCTCTATCGGCGAGCGATGCAACGCCAATGGCAGCAAGAAATGGCGCGAGCTGCAGGAACGCCATGACTGGGATGGCTGTGTCGCGATGGGCCGCGAGCAGATCGCCGAGGGATCGAACAGTCTCGATGTCTGCACCGCCTTCGTCGGCCGCGACGAGGTGGCGGAGATGGACGCGGTGATCCGCCGCTTCACCTCGTCCGTCAACGCGCCGCTGGTGATCGACAGCACCGAGGCGGTGGTGCTGGAATCGGCGCTGAAGCTGCACGGCGGCAAACCGATCCTGAACAGCATCAACTTCGAGGACGGCGAGGCGCCGGCCGAGAAGCGCATGAGCCTGGCGCGGACATTCGGGACAGCGGTGATCGCGCTCACCATCGACGAGACCGGCATGGCCAAGACGCCGGACCGCAAGCTCGCTGTCGCTGAGCGGCTGGTCGAGTTCGCCTGCACCCGCTACGGATTGCCGCAATCGGACCTGCTGATCGACCCCCTGACCTTTACCATCGCCACCGGCAACGAGGACGACCGCAAGCTCGGGCTCTGGACGCTGGAGGGCATCGCCGTCATCCGCGAACGCTTCCCCGACATCCAGATCATCCTCGGCCTGTCCAACATCAGCTTCGGCCTCAATCCGGCGGCGCGCGCGGTGGTGAACTCGGTGTTCCTGGATCACGCGGTGCGCGCCGGCATGACGGGTGCGATCGTGCATGTCAGCAAGATCCGCCCCTTGCACCAGATCCCGCCGGAGGAGGTGCAGGTCGCCGAAGACCTGATCTTTGACCGCAGGCGCGAGGGCTACGACCCGTTGCAGCGCCTGCTGGAGATGTTTGCCGACCGCAAGCTGGCCGATGCCGGCAAGAAGCAGCGTGCGGCCACGGTGGAAGGCCGCCTGAAGGACCGCATCGTGGACGGCGACCGCAAGGGGCTGACGGACGAGCTGGACCAGGCACTCGTCACGCACAAGCCGCTCGATATCATCAACGGCATCCTGCTCGACGGCATGAAGGTGGTGGGCGAGCTGTTCGGCGCCGGCAAGATGCAGTTGCCGTTCGTGCTGCAATCGGCCGAGACGATGAAGGCAGCCGTCGCCTATCTGGAACCGATGATGGAGCGCGTCGAGGGCCAGGAGCGCGGGACGATCGTGCTCGCGACCGTCAAGGGCGATGTCCACGACATCGGCAAGAACCTGGTCGATATCATCCTCACCAATAACGGCTACCGCGTCGTCAATCTCGGCATCAAGGTGCCGCTGACCGACATGCTCAGCGCCGCGCGCGAGCACCGGGCACACGCCATCGGCATGTCCGGCCTGCTGGTGAAATCGACGGTGGTGATGCGCGAGAACCTCGAGGAGATGAGCCGGCAGGGCGTGGAGATTCCGGTCATGCTCGGCGGTGCCGCGCTGACGCGCAACTACGTGGAGGACGATTGCGTGCGCGCCTATGCCTGCGGCCGGGTCGCCTATGCGCGCGATGCGTTCGACGGGCTGCATCTGATGGACCGCGTCACCGGCAACGGCTTTGACGACTATCTGGCAGCACTGCAATCCAAGCGCGTGGGCAAGGCGCGCAACACCGCGCGCACGCTGGGTCAGGCCGATTCGCGAGCGTTCCGGCCGGTCGATGTGGCCGTGGTGCAGGAACGGCGGCAGCGGCTGACGCGCGACGTGAAGGTGGTCGAACCGCCCTTCTGGGGGGCGCGCATCATCGAGGCGGCACCGAAGGCGATCGTGCCGTTCGTCAACGAGCGCAGCCTGTACCAGTTCCAGTGGGGCTTCCGCAAGCAGGGCCGCAGCCTCGATGACTTTCTGGGTTGGGCAAAGCAGGAGCTGCGCCCGGTGATGCGCCGCGTGCTGGCGCAATGCGAGACGGACGACATCCTGCGTCCGCAAGCGGCCTACGGCTACTGGAAGGCGGCTGGCCAGGGCAACGATCTGATCGTGTTCGACACCGATGGCGAGACCGAACTCGCCCGCTTCACCCTGCCGCGCCAGCCGCGCGAAGACGGCGAGTGCATCGCCGATTTCTTCCGCGACGTGGATGATGGCGAGCGCGACGTGATCGGCTTGCAGGTCGTGACGATGGGGCAGAAGGCGTCGGAGACCACCCGGGCGTGGTTCGAGGACGACCGCTACCAGGACTATCTGTATCTGCACGGCCTGTCGGTCGAGATGGCCGAGGCGATGGCCGAGTACACCCATAAGCGCATCCGCGCCGAGCTGGGCTTCGCGGGCGAGGACGATCGCGACATGGAGAAGATGCTGGCGCAGGGCTATCGGGGCAGCCGCTACTCCTTCGGCTATCCCGCCTGTCCGAAGCTGGAGGATCAGGCGGCGCTGCTGCGGCTGCTTGGGGCCGAGCGCATCGGCGTCGAGTTGTCGGACGAGTTCCAGCTGCATCCGGAGCAGTCCACGAGTGCCGTCGTCGTGCTGAACCCGGCGGCGAAGTATTTTTCGGTGTAGCGCCCCGAGAACATCATCGCGAGCCGCCCCTTCTGCGACCCAGGGCAGCGGTGAGCAGCATCGCTGGATCGCCACGTCGCTTCGCTCCTCGCGATGACGGAGACCGGGGTGAAGGCTCGTGCTCATCCCGTCAGCGGCAGCCTTCGCATTGTCCGCAGAAATGCCGGCGTGATCTCCGCCTCGCGCACATGCCGGCCGTCGCGCACCGCCCAGCGGCCTTGCCACCATCACGTGGCGCACCGGCGTGCTGTTGCCGCAGAACACCCAACCGTCCAGCAGCCCCTCGCCCGACCGTCCCGCCAGCGCCGGATGGTCGTGTCCAACACCGCCAGATCGGCCAGCCTGCCTGGCGCGATCTTCGCCCGCATTGCGCCCCAATGCCTGGGCACCGCCCGCAGCCGCGCGCCGCACCAGCCCCGCACCGACCGATCGGCCCTGCTCCGTCTCGCTCACATTGCGCGCACGGCTCTCCAGCCGCCGCACATATTCTAGCCAGCGCATTTCCTCGATCGGGCTGGTGGACACGTTGCTGTCAGTGCCGATGCCGAACGCTGCCGCCGGCCTGGACATAGGCGCGCAGCGGAAAGATGCCGTCGCCGAGATTGGCCTCCGTGGTCTGGCACAGCCCGGCCGCCGCCCCGCTCGCGCGAGCCGAGCCATCTCGTCCGGCAGCATGTGGGTCGCATGGATCAGACACCACGCTGCGATCGACCGCCGCATGATCCAGCAGCCATTCGACCGGCCGCGCGCCGCTCCAGGTAATGCACTCCTCCACCTCGCGCACCTGCTCGGCGGCGTGGATATGGAGCGGGGCATCCGGCCCGATGTCGCGCGCGATGGCGATGTGCAGCGCAAGCTCGTCCGGCGTCACGGCGCGCAGGCTGTGCGGCGCCACGCCCAGCGCTCGCCCGCGCTGGTCAGGCGCGCGCACAGATCCGGCGAAGGCATCGACCTCCATCACGAAGCGACGCTGGCCGGCGACCGCCGGCTGGCCGCCGAACCCGCCATGCCGGTACAGCACGGGCAGCAGGGTCATGCCAATTCCGCGCCCGCTCGGCCGCCGCGAGGATGCGCAGCGACAGCTCGGCCGGATCGTCGTATGGCGTCCCGTCCGGCGCGTTGTGCAGATAATGGAACTCGGCGACGGCGGTGTAGCCGTGCCGCAAGCACTCCGCATAAAGCTGGGCGGCAATCGCCTCGACATCCTCGGGCGACAGCACCGCCAGGAAGCGGTACATCACGTCGCGCCACCGCCAGAAATTGTCGCCCTCCGGCCCCGCCCGCTCGGCCAGCCCCGCCATCGCGCGCTGGAAGGCGTGGCTGTGCAGGTTGGCGATGCCCGGCACCAGCAGCCCGGCCAGCCGCTCGTCGCCGGGCAGCGGGTCGGCATCGGGCTGCACCTGCTCGATCACGCCGCCGGCACCGAGCGTCACCCGCACGCGATCGCGGACCCTGTCCCGCCGACCACTGCCGGCTCGGCGAACAGAAGCTGCGGGGCTTGCCATGCTGGCGCCCTTGGCACGGGCTGTCTTCCGGCCGCAATATCCGCGGCAACGCGTCCCATGGGGAGGTCATCGTGCGCAAAGTCTTGGTTTCAGCGGCCGTACTGGCAGGCGCCTTGCTGTCGTCGCACGCCTGGGCTGCGACAAAGCTGCAACTGGTCGAGGTCATCACCAGCCCCGAGCGGACCAAGGTTCTGCAAGGCCAGGTGGATGCGTTCGAGAAGGCCAATCCTGGCGTCACCGTGGACATCGTCTCGCTGCCCTGGGGACAGGCATTCGAAAAGCTGCTGACCATGGTCCAGGGCGGCAGCCGGCCGGACGTGGTGGAAATGCCGGAACGCTGGGTCGGCCTCTATGCCAAGCATGGCGAGCTGGAAAGCCTGGAGCCGTATCTGGCGAAGTGGGACGAGACCTCGCAGCTCAGCCCGCGCACGCTGGAATATGCGCGCTCGGTGAACCACACCGCCTACATGATCCCGTACGGATTCTATATTCGCGGCCTGTTCTGGAACAAGAAGCTGTTCACGCAGGCGGGCATCACCGACGCGCCGGCGACGATGGACGATTTCATGGCCGATGCAGCGAAGGTCTCGAAGCTCGACGGCAAATACGGCTACTGCCTGCGCGGTGCGAAGGGCGGCTTCGGCGGCTGGCAGATGTTCATGTCCGCCGAGAACGGCACCGGCGCCTGGTTCACGCCGGACGGCACCAGCACTTTCAACCAGCCGGGGGCGGTGAAGGGCCTGCAGATGATGGTCGATCTGTACCAGAAGGGCTACGCCCCGAAGGACAGTGTGAACTGGGGCTTCAACGAGGTCGTGGCGGGCTTCTATTCCGGAACCTGCGCCATGCTTGACCAGGATCCGGATGCGCTGATCGCCGTTTCCCAGCGTATGGACAAGAACGATTTTGCGGTCGCACCCATGCCGCTCGGCCCGTCCGGCAAATCGTTCCCGACGCTCGGCTACTCCGGCTGGGCGATGTTCCATGCGACCGCCGACAAGGACGCCGCATGGAAGCTGATCGCCTGGCTCTCCGACGCGCAGAACAACCTCGCCTGGTCGAAGTTCGTGGGCGTGATCCCCACGCATAAATCCGCCGATCAGGACGCGTTCTTCCGCGGCGACAAGTTCGCCGGCTGGTTCAAGGAGTTGAACGATCCGCGCTGGGTGCCGGTGGCGGTGCCGGCCGAGCTCGACAAGCTCGGCTATTTCTATGACGTGATCTCGATTCCGACTGCCCAGCAGATGCTGCTCGGTCAGCGCAAGCCGCAGGACGTGGCCGACCAGTGGGCGAAGTTCCTGACCGCGGCCGAGAAGCAGTCGATGGCGTCCAGCAAGTGAGCGCCACCGCCGCTGTCGGCACGCTTCGCCGGCGGCGGCGGCCGCGCGCCGCCGGCTGGATCGAGCCCTTCGCCTATCTGTCCCCGGCGCTGCTGCTGCTCTCGCTGGTGATGTTCCTGCCGCTCGTGGTCGGCCTGTCCTATGCGTTCCGCAACGTGCAGGTGTTCGACCCATTCGACACCGGCTGGGTCGGATTGCAGCATTTCCGCGAGTTGCTGCACGATCCGGCCTTCGGCCATGCGGCGCTGAACACGGTCGAGTGGACGCTGGGCTCGCTGATTCTGCAATTCGGCCTGGGCTTCGGCCTCGCTTTGTTGCTGCGCCGCCCGTTCCGCGGCCGGCGCTGGGTGCAGGCGATCGTGTTCGTGCCCTGGGCGGTGCCGACCTTTCTCTCGGGCCTCGCCTGGGCGTGGCTGTTCAACCCGCTGATCGGGCCGCTGCCGCATTGGCTCGCGGCCGTCGGCATCATGAACAAGCCGGACAACATCCTGGCCATGCCCGGCTGGGCGATGCTCGGGCCGATCATCGCCAATGTCTGGTACGGCATCCCGTTCTTCGCCATCACTTTGCTGGCAGGTCTCGTCGCCATTCCCGCCGAGCTGTACGAGGCGGCCGAGGTGGACGGCGCCTCCGCATGGCAGCGATTCGCGCGCCTGACCCTGCCGTTCCTGGCGCCCACCATCGCCATCACGGTGATGCTGCGCACCATCTGGATCGCCAATTTCGCCGATCTGATCTGGGTGATGACCAATGGCGGGCCGGCGGATTCGACGCAGACGCTTGCCACCTACATCTTCAGCACCGCCTATACCAAGCTCGATTTCGGCTACGCCTCGGCGGTGGCCACAGCATTGCTGCTGCTTCTGCTGCTCTACGGACTGGTCGTGCTGCGGTTGCGCCGCTCGCTGCTGGTGGCATCATGAGCGTGCGCGCGCGACGCAGGTGGCTGCCGATGCTGGGGCACCGCGCGGCCATCGCGCTTTACGTCATCTTCGCGCTGTTCCCGCTGTTCTGGCTGTTGAAGATCTCGGTCACGCCGGAACGGCTGCTCTACACCGAGGGCGTGGCTCTGTGGCCTTCGCACATGACCTGGCACAGTTATCGCTCGGTACTGCTGGAGACGTCGTTTCCCACCTATTTCCGCAACAGCGTCATCGTCTCGCTGGCGACCGCCGTGCTGGTGACGATCATCGCGGCGGCCGCGGGCTACGCCTTCTCACGCTTCCGCTTCCGTGCGCGCCCGGCGGTGATGTTCCTGCTGCTGCTGACGCAGATGTTTCCGCTGGTCATGCTGATCCCGCCGATCTACCGGATGCTTGGTGCGCTGCACCTGACCGACAATCTGCTTGGGCTGATCATCGTCTATACCGCGTTCAACGCGCCGTTCGCGACCTTTCTCATGCAGTCGTTCTTCGACGACATCCCGCGCGAGCTGGAGGAATCGGCGATGATCGACGGCGCGCGGCGCATCCAGGCGGTGCGGCGAGTGATCCTGCCGCTCACCCTGCCGGGCCTCGGCGCCACGCTGGGTTTTGTGTTCACCGCCGCCTGGAGCGAGCTGCTGTTCGCGCTCATGCTGATCAACAGCGACAGCCAGAAGACGTTTGCCGTGGGCCTCTTGACCTTCGTCTCCAAATTCTCGGTCGATTGGGGGCAGATGATGGCGGCGTCGGTGCTGGCGTTGATCCCGGCGGTGGCGTTTTTCGCCTTCATCCAGCGCTATCTGGTGCAGGGACTCACCGCCGGCGCAGTGAAGGGCTGATGGCGGGCGCGATCCGCGTCGGCATCGGCGGCTGGACCTATCCGCCCTGGCGCGGCGTGTTCTACCCGGAGGGCCTTCCGCACGCGCAGGAACTGGCGTACGCGGCGGCGCAGCTGACCTCGATCGAGATCAATGCGACGTTTCACGGATCGCAAAAGCCGGACAGCTTCCGCCGCTGGCGCGACGCGGTGCCGGACGGTTTCGTATTCTCGCTGAAGGCGCCACGCTACGCCACCTGGCGTCGTTCGCTGGCGGAGGCAGGACCGTCCATCGCGCGCTTTCTCGACTCCGGCGTGACCGAGCTGGGTCCGAAACTCGGGCCAATGCTCTGGCAGTTGCCGCCGACCCGCCGCTTCGACGCGGACGCGATCGAGCCGTTCCTTGCCCTGCTGCCGCGCGAGCATATGGGCTGGCGCTGCGCCACGCCATCGAGACACCGCATGAGAGCTTCGCCGATCCCGCTGTCGCACCGCTGTTGCGCCGCTACGGCACCGCCTGGGCGATGGTGGACGCCGACGGTTATCCGCCGGCCGAACAAACGGCACCTTTCATCTATGCGAGGCTGAAGCGCAATTCGGAGGCCGAGCCGGACGGCTATGCGGAGACGGCACTCGATGCCTGGCACAAGCGTCTGCGCGCCTGGGCCTGCGGCGGCCATGATTGTTTCGTCTATTTCATCGGCGGGGGAAAGGTTCGGGCACCGTCCGCCGCGTCTGCCATGCTGGCGCGGTTGCGCGAACGAGGCCGCTGAAACATTCCGCGCCTGCTGCCCAGCCGCGCGAACGGGCCGGAGAGACGTTGCCCGGCCAGCCCCCGCGGAGCTACCATGCACCCGTCGTCAATTGCGAAGGAGGCATGACCATGCCGAGAGCGAATGGCGAACGGGCCGGGGCGCCCGGCGAGTCGGACCGGCTCCGTGCCGAACGGCAATCTGCGCAGACCATATATGAGCAATCGGATCAGGGTCTTGCGGACCATCGTGAGCTGCTCGCCGCCAACGCCACCCTGCAACGGAAGAACCGGGAACTCAGCGCGCGGCTCGAAACCGAGATCAAGGCACGCGAGGAGGCGCAGCAGCGGCTGTTCCAGCAGCAGAAGCTGGAGACGCTGGGCCAGCTCACCGGCGGCGTCGCGCATGACTTCAACAATCTCCTGACCGTGGTGATCAGCGGGCTGCACATGCTGCGCCGGGCGGAGACGCAGGAGCGCCGCCAGCAATTGATCGACCGCATCGAGCAGGCGGCCGGACGCGGTGCGGAGCTGACACGGCGGCTGCTGGCATTCGGCCGGCGGAAGAGCCTGCAACCCGAAGCCGCCGACCTGGCCCCGCGCATGAGCGAGCTGGCAATGCTGCTCGGTCACGCGCTGCGCGGCGATCTGCGCATCGAGGCGCAGGCCGAGCCCGGACTTTGGCCGGTAAAGGTGGATCAGGGTGGCCTGGAGCTGGCGCTGCTCAACCTGGCCGTGAACGCCCGCGACGCCATGCCGCATGGCGGCACGATGACGATCGCGGCGCGGAACGTGACGCTCGCCACTCATGCCGCGCCAAAGGCTGGCGTGCGGGCCGGCGACTACGTGGCCATCTCGGTCGCCGATTGCGGCACGGGAATGCGGCGTGCGGCACGGCGCGGGCGTTCGAGCCGTTTTTCACCACGAAGGAACCGGGCAAGGGCACCGGCCTCGGCTTGGCGCAGGTGCATGGCTTCGCGGTGCAATCGGGAGGAACGGCGCGGATCGAGAGCGAATGGGGCGAGGGCTGCACCGTCACCCTGCTGCTGCCGCGCTGCACGGAGACACCCGATACCCGGTCCCCGGACGCCGTCGCCCCGACGCCCGCGGACGACACGAAGCCGGCCGGCACCAGCCGACGGCTGCATGTCCTGGTCGTGGAGGACGATGACGAGGTGGCGGCGCTGGTGCTCGACCTCCTGGCGCAGTTTCACTACGCCGCTGCGCGGGTTTCCAGCGCCGATGCGGCGCTTGGCGCACTCAGCGACGGCCGGCGGATCGATCTGATCCTTGCCGACATCCTGCTGACTGGCGGTGCCAACGGGGTCGATCTGGCGCATGAGGTGGAGCGTCGGCGACCCGACCTCGCGATCGTGCTGACCAGCGGCCGGGATCTCGCGTCGATCCCTGCATTGAGCGAGATTCGCTGGCCCCTGCTGCGCAAGCCGTTCGAGCCGGACAGCCTGCGCACGACGATCGAGGCGGCGCTGGCGGCTCGCCGCGCGCAAGAGGAGAGCGTGCCGAAGACGCTGGCCGACTGCTAAGTGTTCGGCGGCCGCCCCACCATCGCCGCTCGCGCCGCCATGGCCGCCCGCCCGGTCATCGCCGCGTCGGCCTGTAATGGAGCCGCGCCTATCGCTGCCGTCGCCCACGCCAGTCATGTTGCTGGCGTCGCTCGCCTCCGGGGCGATCAGGATCTCCGACAGCCAGCCCGCCGTGATGTCGATGCGCACCGCGAAGTCCACGTCGTAGGCGGCCCACATCAGCACACCCACCGAAAAGAACTCGTCCTTGAACTCGACGCCGGTAGCGCCGATTTCGGCGCGGTCGGTACCCGGTTCGACCACCTTGCCGGGACCATAGACCAGGTACACGGCCGGCGCGCTCAGCTTGAAATAGTTGCCCTGCCAACTGAACCCGTAGATGCGGGCGAGGCCGGGCTTGCGCTCCGTGGCGATCTGCCGCCCCAGCTTGGCCGGATGGAGGACGAGTCCCTCGAATGGCCGCCCAAACAGGCGCACCGTGCTGCAGGCCAGCAGCGTCTCCCCGGTCAGGTTCTCGGCGTCATCGTTTGTCCCGCCCAGCCCGGCCTCGTTCTTGAGGTCCATCATTCTCTCCGTTTCTGGTTAGATACGACAATACGCGGACGCGTCACGATACGCAAACATTCCGATCAGCCGAGCGGTGGGCGTGCGGCATCAGCCGCCGTGCCAGCGCCACATGGCCCGGATCGGCGCAGCGGCAGGAGGTCGGCACGGGTTGCGTCGCCAGCACACGCGCGCCGCGCCGGCTCGCCCGCACCGCGCGCTGGCCCAGCACGGGCGCGAGCCACAGATGCGGGCGCGGCTCGATGCCGCGGTGCAGGAACAGCTCCAGCAGGCTGTCGAACCGCGACGCGAAGCCGCCATGCGCCACGCTCTCCAGCATGAGCGCCGCGACCCGGCCGAACGTCACGCCCGCCGCCGGCAGCGTGCGCACCACATGCACGAGGGCCGCCGAAACCGCGTCGCGCGCGTCCAGCAGCGCCGCGTCGAACGCCGCAGCGAACCCGGAATAGGCGCGCCGGTGCGCGTCGTGGACACTCCCGAGCGAGAGCGCGACGCCGGACCGGCTCCAGCCGCGCACGTCATGCGTGGCGCCGATCGCGCCGCGTCGCACCAGCCCCTCCTGATACAGCTCGACCAGACAATCGAACACGACGCCGGTCAGCGGCTCCGATAGCGCGTGCGCGTTGCGGCCCAGCCCGGCCGGATCGAACCAGCTCCCATCCGCGCGGACCCGCAGCCCCGCCACGTCTTGCATGGTCGTGCTGTTGCAGGCCAGCCGGATCTGCTGGTGCGGCGCGGTTTCGGCCAGCCGGTTCAACAGATTCAATGCATACAGGTCGCCCGCGGTCTGTCGCAGCAGCCGGGCGCGGACGCTCGGGAAATGCAGCGCGCTCAGCAGCGCCACGAGATCGCCGAAACTCTCATGAAAGCCGAGATAGCTCTCGTCCAGCCGGTCGGGCGACGGCACGCCCATGACCCCGAACAGCAGCGCGTGGCCCACCTCGTGCGCCACCACGTCGAAATTGAGGCAGAACGGCTGCAGGCTTCCGTCCGGACCGGGCCACAGGCCGGTTTCCAGGAAGCCGGGACCGCTCTGCGCATTGGCCCAGTGGACCACGGGCACCAATTCGAGGTCGTGGGACGCATCGGGATGCCACCAGGGCACGGGGCCGCCCAGCAGCCGTTCCCAGATGTCGAGCACCAGCCGCACCGTGCCGAACAGATGCGCCGCGCGGAATTGCGACGTATCAGGCGGCAGCGAGTCGAAATGGCCGGCTGGATCGGGCAGCGCCGGGGCGTGGACAGGTCCGGTCCAGGGCGGCGCCGGATCGGGCGGCGCATACGGGCGGGTCTTGCCGAGCGCGTCGGCCACGTACATCCGGCGATCGCGCGGCCCGGGACCAAGGCTGCCGGCGGGCGAGCTGACCTCCACCACCTCGGGTGCGAAGCCCTCGTCATATTGCGGGAACAGGCTGAACCGCGTGCCTCCCGATCGTGTGTGGTGCATCCCGTTCCCTTTCCGGAATGCCGCAGCCTAGCCCAGCCAGGCGGCAATGTCCTCCGGCCGTAACGTATTCGTGTGCCCGCGCGCGGTGGCGAGCGCGGCGTGTCGGGCGGCCTGCTCGGCGCGCGTCGCCTCGGCCTCGAACCGCTCCCAGACCAGCGCACGCTCGAAGCGGAAGGATGGACGAAACGGCGGCGGTGCGGTCGCACGCAACGCGGCGATCGCATGCAGCATCGCCACCGCATCGAGCCGCTTCTGCGGCACCGCCCCCGCCGGCAGCCAGGCCCGCAGACCGGCGGGTGCCGCGGCAGCGAGTGCCGCCAGACTGCGATCCGGGAAGTGCAGCCGCTTCATCGCCGCCGCCAACGAGCGGCACGTTCCCTCGTCGATCACGCCGTCCGCCACGGCCGCGCGCAGGGTGCCGCGCAAATCCACCATCGCATCCGACAGCGCAGCCCCGCCGGCCTCCGGCGGCGCATGCACCACGGCCACCTCGTCGTCATCCTCGAACGTCTCGGGGAAGCCGGGCCAGACGCCGTCGCGGTAGGCCGCGAACACCTGCCCCACGCCTTGCATCCCGAACGGATGCAGCTCCGCCGCGCGCAGCGCGCCCATGCTGGCGGCGCCGAACACATGCACGCCCTGCGTCAGCGCCCAGAGGATTTCCCTGTGCCAGACCGCGGCGACGTCGAGGAACACGCCATCGATCAGCCCGATGACCGATGGGCGGAGCCGGCGCACCGCGCGCCACACATCGCCCTGCCGTGCCGGTGGCAGGCAGCGGCAGGGCAGGATCGCTTCCACCTCGCCCGCCGGCAGCGTCGGCCCGGCGAACACCACGATTTCGCTCACCGCACCGCCCTTGCCCGCATGCCCGGCGCGTATTCGCCGTCCGCGTCGGTCCAGGGCCCTTCCAGGCCCGGCACCACGACCCGCGCGACCGGCACGCCCAGCTCGGCACGGGTCAGCATGACACAGGCCGCCTCCGCGACCCCGGCCCGCTCCAGGCAGCGCAGCACCGACTCCAGGGAGCCGCCGCCGGAGTCATCCGTGGCCGCGAAACGCCGCACGGCCGCAACATCACGCCAGGCGGCAGCCGAGGCGGCCCGCGCCCGCATTGCGGCACGCCCGAAACTTGCTTCCGTCATGTCGTCGCGCGCGCCGGAAATGGTGGTGAGGCGTGCCTGCGCCGCCTCGGCGAGGGCCGCGGCCAGCGCCGCGTCAGGATCGGGGCGGCAGGCCGCACCCAGCTCCGGCTGGATATGGCCGAGCGGATCGGCCAGCAGCGCCGAGAACACCGGCACGCCGATATCGGACGTCATCTCCCAGATCGTGACCTCCACGCCGGCGGCGGCACAGGCCGCCAGCATCTCGCTGCTGCGCGGGCCATCGACGCTGGCCGGATCCACCAGCGTCGCATCCTGCCGCGCCTGCGAAGCCGCGTGCCAGAGGGCGACCGCATCGCGCTCGATCACCTCGCACAGCCCATGCAGGATCGCATGCTCTTCGGTGACGCCGGCGCCAAGCCCGTTGGTGGTCGCCTGGAACACGCCGCTGCCGGGCGCCAGCGGTTCGATGAAATCGGCCGCCACCAGTTCGCGCGGCACCCAGACCGGCCGACCCGAGCCAAGCGAACGTCCCTCGACCCAAAGCAGCCGCTCCGCCGTGGGGTCGCGGCCGGCGCGGCAGCGCGGCAGACACCGCACATCGAGCGGGCTGGCACCCTCATCCGCCAGCTCCTCGGCCGTGGCCAGGCGCAGCGGCAAGGTCGGCCGCTCGGCGCAGAAGCACTCCATCGCCTCCATCAGCGCCGCCAGCTTCGCGGTCGCGAGTGTCGCGCCCTTGCCCTGATGCACGGCCACCGTGCGCGAGTTCGGGCGCACCGCCGCCGCCACCGGCACGCCGATCACGTCGAGCCCGGTCAGCACCGCGAATCGCGTGACTCCCATGAGCGGTGCCAGCGGCGCCACGCGCGCCAGCACCGCCTCGGCGCTCATGGCCGCACTCATCGCCCGCTGGCGGCGGCGATCCTGCCTGGCAGCAGCCCGTGCCGGTGCAGCACGAGGCGGGCGTCCGTCAGGTCCGCGCCGCCATCATCCTCCGCCACCGCCTCCAGGCAGGTCAGCAGCCGCCGCAGCACCGATGCCCGGGGGTCGATCCGTGCCAGGCCGGTCAAGGCCCGCAGCATCAGTGTGGCGGCGTCCTGTGCCTCGGCGATCTCGATAGCCTCGGCGAATGCCGCGCGCGCCTGTTCACCCAGCACCCCGGCTCCGCCCCGGGCATCGGCAGCCAGCAGCGCCTCGGCCTCCATCCGCCGCACCTCCGAGGCCCAGAACCCGAGTCCGATCCGGGCAAACTCGGCTCCCGCCTGGCGGAGCGCATCGACCGCCTTCTCCGGTTCTCCCGCAGCGATCAGGCACTCGGCTTGCAGGCAGACATACACTGGAAAGTCTTCCTTCGTGCCAATGCCGCGCTGGCGCGCCAACCCTCCTCGAGCGTCCGCCGCCCGGCAGCCACATCGCCGCACGAGGCGGTCGCCCAGCCGTAGAAGATCAGACTCCTTGACCCGCACATCCTCCATCGCGTGCTCGCCGGCGAAGGGAATCAACGCCTGCGCCTGGGTAAGCCGCCGCTCCAGCTCGCGGCGCCAGGCGTGACGGCACCAGGCTGATTCTCGCGAATTTGGGCGAAGCTGCCGACGTGACCCAGTCCACCGGCCCATTCCTGACGCCAGCCGATCCTGCTCCATGCGCCGATAGCGGCCGGCCCTCATCCAATGGGCCAACGCCAGCTCGCCGTGGCCGCACACCTTGGCGTCGTGACCGCCGTACAGATGCGTGTGATGGCGGACAGTCGTGGCGCTCATAGATCGCCAAGCCCCGCATCGGCATGGGCGCAGCAGCGGGCATAGTTGCCGCGAAGAACTCGCTCGCCCAGCCGCAATGATGCGCCTGAAGCAACAATTCCGGATCGCGTCGCCGGCGCGCCCGCGAGAGCAGCGCGTTGGCGCGGTCCAGCATGCGCGAAATAGTCGCGAGAGACGCGCCACCAGCCCCAGAATACATCGGGAAATGCCGCGCGGAGTCTAGGCAGCTCCTGACACAACGCGTTGGCCGCGGCGTAGAGCTGCGCCGCCTCGGCCGAGCCCTCGCCTTTGAGCGCCATCAGCGCCGGCCCCAGCAGCGTCATCACCTCCAGCCGCTGTTCGATCAGCTCGCGCGTACGCGGCAGCGCATCGAGCGCGGCCATGGCGCGGCCCAGCAGGCGCGTCGCCTCGGTCAGCGCCGAGCGCGCCAGAGCCCGCCGGGCCGCCGCGAGCCAATGCGGCAGCGACGCGAGCGGGTCGCCACCCTCCACGAGATGCGCCGCCACCAGCTCGGGCCGTGCCGTCGCCACGTCAGGATCGGCTTCGAGGAACGCGCGCGCGACGTGCAGGTGCAGTGCCCGGCACGGTTCGCGCAGCAGGCTGGCATAGGCCGCGTCTCGCAGCAGAGCATGGGTGAAGGCGCCGGCGCGGCGCCCCTCCTCGCCTTCGGTCAGGATGCCGGCACTGACCAGCAATTGCAGCGCCTCGTCCAGCACCTCGTCGCTGGTCCCGAATTGCGCCTGGCAGACCCGTGCGAGGATGTCGCGCGGCACCTCGCGGCCAATCACCGCGGCGGCCTGCGCGATCTCCTTGGCCTCGCCCAGCCGATCCAGGCGACCGGCCAGCAATTCATGCACGGAGGCCGGGATCGCGAGATCAGGTGTTTCGGCGCCCGTCGCGGCAGGCTCGATGATGTCGCGTCTCGCCGCGTGCCAGCAGCGCGCGCACGACTTCCTCCACGAACAGCGGCACGCCGCCCGCCTTGCGATTGATTGCGCTCAGCAGTGCCGGGCTGATCGTCCGTCCCGCAAGCATCGCGGCCGCCAGCTCGGTGACCTCCGCCTCGGCCAGCCGCTGCAACGGCAGCACCAGCGCCTCCCGCGGCGGCGCCTGCCCGCCGAGCGCCGAGTCCAGCGGGAAATCGGTCCGCGCCGTCAGCAGCATCAGCACGCGCGAGCCGGCGAGGCGTCCGGCGAGGCGGCCCGCCAGTTCCAGCGTGCTCGGATCGAACCAGTGCAGATCCTCCAGCACCAGCCGCAGCGGCTGTACCTCCGCCTGGGCCAGCAGCAGGCGGGCGACCGCTTCCAGCATCGCCTCGCGCAGTTGTTCCGGCGTGCCCTGCGGCGCGACCTCGCCCGCGGCACCCAGCAGCCCGGCCAGCACCGGCGCACACTCGTCCCATCCGCGCAGGCGGGACGCCAGCGCCGAGCCATCGGCCTTCTGCTCATCGGCCCCTTCCGAGGCCAGGGCCTGCAGCCAGGCAATGACCGGCCGCAGCGGCGAGTCCGTCTCGAAAGCCGAGCCTTCCAGCAGAATGGTTCCGGCACCGTCGCCGGAGGCCTCCAGGAACGTCTGCACCAGACGCGACTTGCCGATGCCCGGCTCGCCGGTCAGGATCGCGACGCCGCCTTCGCCCTGTTGCGCCGCCGCCCAGCGCGCCTGCAAGGCCGCCATCTCCCGCGCGCGGCCGCAGAGCGGGCTCGCGCGGGGGCGGACGATGCGCCCGTGCGTCGCCGCCTCACGCAGCACCTGCCAAACCTGGCGGGGCTGGCCCATGCCGCGCAGTTCGAAGCTGCCCAGATCGGCGCAGACGAAGCGGTCGCGCACCCGCTTCCAGGTGCCCTCGCCGATGGCGATGCCGCCGGGCGGCACCAATCCTTGCACCCGTGCGGCCAGATTGGGTGCCGAACCGACAACGATGTGCCGGTACGTGCCACCCGCCGTGTGCAGATCGCCCACCACCACCGGCCCCGTGGCAATGCCGATGCGCACCGAAAGCGGCTCGCCTCCGGGCACCTCCAGACCGCCAATGCCACGCGTGATCTCCAGCGCCGCCCGCACCGCGCGCTCGGGATCGTTCTCATTGGCGACAGGAAAGCAGAAATAGGCCAGGAGCCCGTCGCCCACCATGCGGGTGACGCGGCCGCCATAGCGGGCAATCGGCCCGGCGCAGAAATCCCCGTAGCGGCGCAGCAGCTCCATCAGGTCTTCAGGCGCCAGCCGCTCGGCGAGCCGCGAGGAGCCGACCACATCCACGAACATCATGCTGAGCGGCCGCCGCTCGGCCGGCAGTCGCGTGGGCAAGTCGAGCAGCCCGTCCGCCATGATGGCGCGCAGGAACAGCTTGCGCTCGCCGATCGGCAGGCCGAGTTCGCGCAGATCCTGATCGGTCAGCTCGCCGAGCTGCTCGCGCCGGATGCCCTGTGTCTGAAACGACGCGATCCGGTGCGCGAGTCCCGCGGAGGCGAGCCAGTCTTCCAACCCGCATTGTCCTTTGCCGGGCGTACCCTGTTCGGGGTGCCTGCCGTGCTCACAAAGGTTCACGCAAGCGCGGGGCCTGTCAATTGATCAGATGATCCCGGGAGACGCCAGCATCAGCCGGAGGACGAACGCGGCGAGTGTCACTCGTGCAGCCCCACCCGTCATGGCCGGGTCACGCCACGCCATGACGGGAGCGCAACAGCATGAGCCAGAAATCACAGTCCTGCTCCGATTCCCTGCTATGGGTCGTCGGTGCGCTTCAGGCTGACCGAGCCATCTTCCGCCAGGGGCCAAAACGGAGCCCAGGCGATCTCCCAGGCGTGACCATCGGGGTCGGCGAAGTAGCCGTGATACCCGCCCCAGAAGGCATCTTCCGGCGACAGGAGAACGGTGGCACCCGCGTCCCGAGCCACCTCCACCACCTCGTCCACCTCCTCGCGCGTGCGGGTGCAATAGGCCAGCGTGACGCCGTCAAATCCGGCACCCGGCTCGGCCACTCGGGCGTCCGCCGCCAGGGCCGCGCGCGGATAGAGTGCCAGGACCGCGCCGCCGACCTGGAAAAAGACGATCTCCTCGCCGGAATTGCCGCGCTTCCAGCCGAGTCCATCCTCGTAGAATCGCCGCGAGCGCTCCAGGTCGGCGACGCCGAGCGTCACGATACTCAACCGCTGCTCCATGACCGCTGCTCCTTCCATCCGTACGCACCGACGCTACAGGAGGCTGAGTTGCGCCTCCGCCATGCCCGGCCGCGCCGGCGAGGGTGGCCGGAAGCGGCTGCAATCCAGTTCCGGCCGCCCTTCCAGCCCGAACTGCCGCGCCGCACGAGCGAAGCGTCGCGCCAGCAGATCGGCATAGGGACCGCTGCCGGAAAAGCGGTGGCCGAACCGCGCGTCGCTCAGTCCGCCCGCGCGCGTCTCGCGGATCAGCGACAGCACATGGCGCGCGCGCTCCGGCACGTGCTGCTCCAGCCAATCCTGGAAAATCTGCCGCAACTCGTGCGGCAGGCGCAGCAGGACATAGCCGGCGCTCCCCGCTCCCGCCCGCGCCGAGGCCTCCAGGATGCGCTCCAGTTCGGCATCGTTCAGGCCCGGGATCATCGGCGCCGCCAGCACGCCCGCCGGCACGCCCGCCCGCGACAATCCTTCGATCGCCTGCAACCGGCGCGTGGCGGTGGCCGCGCGCGGCTCCATGCGGCGAGCGAGATGCGGATCGAGCGTCGTGACCGACAGCCAGACACGCACCAGGTTGCGCCGCGCCATGCCTTGCAGAATGTCCAGGTCGCGCAGCACGCCGGCCGATTTGGTGACGATCGTGCAGGGATGGTCGCAACGGTCCAGTACCGTCAGCACGGCGCGCGTCAGTTGCAGCGTGCGCTCGACCGGCTGGTACGGATCGGTGTTCGAGCCGAGTGCGATCGGTCGGGCGACATAGCCGGGCTTGCGCAGCTCGCGTTCGAGCAACTCCGCCACATCGGGCTTGTACAGCAGCTTCGTTTCGAAATCGAGGCCAGGAGACCAACCCAGATAGGCGTGCGTCGGGCGCGCGTAGCAATAGACGCAGCCATGCTCGCAGCCGCGATAGGGATTGATCGCGCGATCGAAGCCGATATCCGGGCTGTCGTTCCAGCTGATGGCGCTGCGGCTCGAATCGCGGGTGAGCGTGGTCGGCAGCGGCGGCAGCTCGGCAAGATCCTCGGCCATGCTGTCCCAGCCATCGTCGAACGGCGACGTTGCCTGGCGATCGTAGCGGCTGGCCGGATTGACGGTAGCGCCCCGGCCGTGCCGGACGGCGCCGCGCCGTGCCGCCAGCGTGTCGGGATCGCGATCCGGCAGGCCGGAACTCTCCAGCACCGCCAACTCGCCGGCATCGATCTCGCGCGCGAGATCGGCTCGGGCGGCATCATCGCGCATGATGTTCCCTCTCTGTTCCATCCCTCACATGCCGCGAAGGCCGGCCGAGGTCAAGAACATTAATAGAACACGAAAGCCGGTCCGGCGCCGACCGCCGCTACGACGCTGGGCAGCGCCGCGCGCAGATGCTCCTGCAGGCGCGGCATCAGCTCCGTCAGGTTGCAGGGCCGGTGGCGCACATCGAGCTGCCACACCAGGATGTCGTCCCAGGCGTCCTTCACCGCCCCCGGACTGCCCGGCAAGGCAAACAGATAGGTGCCGCCGGCCACGCCGCCCAACGCGCGCGACTGCATGGTGGAGGTGCCGATCTTCTGGAAGCTGAGCATGCGAAACAGCTCGCCGAAGCCTTCGATGCGCTTTTCCAGCACGCGGTCGAAGGCCTCCGGCGTCACGTCGCGCCCGGTGATGCCGGTGCCACCGGTGGTGATGACCACGTCGATCTCGGGATCGGCGATCCAGCCGCGCAGCCGCCGTTCGATCGCCGCCGCCTCGTCGCGCTCGATCGCCCGCGCCGCGACAACGTGCCCGGCCGCGGTGATGCGATCCGCGAGCGCATCGCCGGAGGTGTCGTTCGCCGCGGTGCGGCTGTCCGAGACGGTCAGCACGGCGATGCGCACCGCCAGGAACCGCCGGCTCTCGTCGATGCGCGCCATCGCCCTTGCCTCCCGCGATCTAGTGCAGGCGCGCGACCGCCTCGCCGCGCACAAGCAGCGGATGATAGCGCGGCCATTCGCCGGCCGCGAGTTCGTCGAGGCTGGGCGTGGGCAGATGCAGCCGCCGCGCATAGATCCAGGTATAGGTCAGCACGCGCGGCACGAAGGCGCGCGTCTCGTCGATCGGAATCGCCTCGATGAACAGCAGCGGATCGCCGTCGTCACGCACGGCATCGCCCCATTGGCCGAAGCGCCCCGGTCCGCAATTGTAGCTGGCGAGCAGGCGGATCAGGTCGCCGCCGACCGCCGCATGACTGGCGAGGTACGTCACGTATTTCTGCCCGAGCGCCAGATTGGCCGACGGATCCTGCAGCATCCGCAACAGCCGCGCCTCGTGCCGCTGCCCCTTGGCCCCGACCGTTGCGATCGAGTCCGCCGTGTCCGGCATGATCTGCATGATGCCGCGTGCGCCGGCGGATGAGATTTCGGTGGCGTTGAAGTTCGATTCGGTGCGTGCGAGCGCATAGATCATCGCCGGATCGACACTGAATCCGCCATCGGGTCGCAAATGCGGCACGCGGAAGCGCATCTCGTCGCGCGGCCGTCCGTCCGCCGCCTGCAACAAATCGGCGCTCTGCGCCGCAAGATCGGAGAAGCCGGCACGATCGGCCACCAGCATCACCGCGCGCGCCAATGGCGGGGTGTCGGCGACCACGGGCCAGAGCTGGCGCAGTTCGGCCTCGGCGCGATCCGGCTGGCCGATCTGCAACAGTGCAAAGGCGCGCAGGCCCTGCGGCCAGGCAGCGACCGCGTCCAGATCGGCCTCGCCCAGCGTCTCGCGCTCCTGGTCGTGCCTGGCGGCGCGCTCGCCCGGAGCCGAGGCACCGCGCTGTTGCAGCATGCGGCCGGCCAGCAGGCCATAGAAGGTGTCGCGCTCGGCAGCGGCGCGGCGCAGCCAGATGAGATAGCCGCCCGCGTCGCGGCCGACGAGCCGCGCCCGCGCCGCCCAGAACGCAGCGGCACCGCGCAGCGATGGGGTCGTCAGGCGCGCCCGCCAGGCTGCCTCGAACATCGCCCTGGCCTGGTCGGTTTCGTGCATCCGCCATGCCGCGAGGCCGGCGGCGTAGCCTGCGAGTGCGGCACTCTGGCAGTTCGGCTGCGGCCAGCGGCGGCAGGCATGCACGCCCTCGGCGGCGAGTTCGAATGCTTCCTGGTCGCGGTTCAGGGTAAACAGGGTCCGCGCCGCCTCGCCCAGCAGTTGCGAGGCATAGGAGCCGGTCAGCCCGCTGGTGTGCGCAAGCAGCCGGCGCACGCCGCCGGCGCCCCGGTCGCGCGCCGCCTTGGCAACCGAGCGATCGAGGTCGGGGTTGCGCACCAGCGCCCGTTCGTCCGGCCCCGTTTCTTCCGGCACCATTTCTTCCGGCATCATTTCTTCCGGCACCGTCTCGTCCACGACCGGCGCGCCGCCATGCGCTGCCGGCAGTGCCGCCAGCACGGGCGGCGGCGGCCGCGAGGCGCCGCGCGGCAGGCGCGACAGCATCAGCGCATAGATCGCCTGCGCCTCCGGCAGGTCGGGCCAGCGCGCCAGCCATTTGGCCAGCGTTGCCGCGTCCGGCCTGGTGAACCGGCCAAGATACCGGTCGGCCAGGATCGTCCCCAGCATCGCGTGACCAAGCGCCGAACTCGTATCCAGCTTCGTGGTCTCACGCTCGGCGGCTTCGATGGCCCCGTGCGCCTGCAACGACAGGATGCGGCGGATCTGCGCCGCGTCGCTGGGCGCCAGCGGCTGCGGCAGGGCCACTTCCTCGCCGCTGCCGAAGGGGGACAGGCGCGGGATGGCCAGCGCCGTGTCGTCCGATGCCGGCGCCTGCCCGGCCGATGCCGGCCCTGCCTTGGCCCCTGCGACGGTGGAAGAACCAGCCAGCAGGGCCGCGCCCGCGATTAGCGCGGTCGTGGCGGGCCGGCGGGAGAGCGTGAAACCGATCCCTCGCATGAGGTGCGCCGCTACACGTGAGCGGCAGGAGACTCAACGCGCGAAATCGAGATCGGGTATCAATATTGACACGGCCCGGCCGTTAATCAGTTACTTGCGATGTGGTTCGTATTCACGAATGCGTCATCGTCGGACAGCGTGCGGCGCAGCAGCCGCAGATCCCGCCAGGCCAGCGGCTTCAGATCGGGCCGCGCCAGCAGTTGCGAGGGGTGCAGCATCGGCAGCACCGGAACCGCATCGCGCAGCCCCGGAACCGAAGCCTCCACCCAGCGCCCGCGCAGCCGCGTGATGGAGTCCCGGCTGCCAAGCAGCGCGCGCGCGGCCAGCACGCCGAGGCCAACCAGGCGTCTTGGCCGCAGCAGCGCCAGCTGACGGTGCAGGAAGGGCAGGCAGCAGGCGATCTCCGCGGCACTGGGCGCGCGTCCGCCGGGTGGACGCCACGGAACCAGCGTGGTCAGCCGGACCTGGCCGCGATCCAGCCCGATGCTGCCCAGCATCCGATCGAGCAGCCGGCCGTCCGGTCCGCTGAACGCGATGCCCGAGCCATCCTCGGACTCGCCGGGTGCGTCGCCGATCAGCACCAGCGCGGGGCGGGTGCTGCCCGCGCCGAACACGAGCGCGGTCGCCGTGGCCGCCAGCCCGAAGGCATCGAAATTCCGCAGGGCCTCTTCCAGCTCCGCAAGGCTTCCCGCCGCCTCGGCCGTCTGCCGCGCCCGCGCGGCGGCATCCAGCCCGGCGGACGCAGGCGGTGCCGGCGGGGTTCTCGCGGCAGGCACGGGCGCGGTGGCGGCGATGGCGGCAGCGGTTCGGCGCCGGTCGGAAGCTGCCGCGTCCAGCGCCTCGTCGGCTCCCCACTCGATTTGCAAACGCAACGCCGCGAGCGCATCCATGCGGGCCACAATCCGACCGGGCCGCGATGCGCGCAAGCGCCGGCATGGCGCTGCGCTTCCGCGCCTGATAGTTTTGCGCCATGCAGCATATGCGTTCGCTTCATCGCTCCGCTCTTCTGGTCCTGTCCCTCCTGTCGGCCTGCGCCGCCTCGGGGACAGCAGCCTCGCTCGGGCCGGTGGCCGGTGCCGCGCCGCGATCGCACGGGACGCTCAGCTCGGTCAGCGGCGGCTTCCTGGTGGGCCGCTTCGCCGGCCAGCAGGGCGATCTGCAAACCGCCGCCGGCGCGTTCCTGCGCGCCCTTACGCGCGAACCCGGCGACCCCGACCTGGTGCAGCAGGCCTTCCTGGCCTGTCTGCTGACCGACCGGCCGCAGACCGAAAGCCTGGCGCGCGCCCAGCCCGACAGCCCGATCGCCCAGCTCTATCTGGCCGACCTCGCCGCCCGGCGCGGCGACTGGGGCGAGGCGCAGAACCGTGCTGCCGCCTTGCCGATGCAGGGCATGACCCAGGTATTGCAGCCGCTGCTGCTCGCCTGGACGCAGTTCGGCGGCGGCCGGGCCGACCTCGCGCTGGCGACGCTGCGGCCCTATCTCCAGGGCGAGCGGTTCCACGCCGTCTATGTGCTGCACGCAGCACTCATCGCCGATCTCGGCCACCGCGATCCGGAGGCGACCCGGCTGTATCGCGCCGCCCAGGGCGCCTTCGGCGAGATGAACCTGGAATTGGCGCGGATGCTGGCGAGCTGGGAGGCGCGGCAGGGCGACGCCGCCGCGGCCGATCGCACCATACGCGGGCTGGTGGCGAGCAGCCCGGATCTCGCCATTGCCCTGCCCGCCCTGGAGCGCGGCATTGCCCAGCGGCAAGTGGCCAGCGCGACGGACGGCATGGCAGAGGCCTATCTGGCACTGGCCGCCTCGCTGCGCACGCAGGACGCCAACGACTACGCGGCGCTGCTGCTGCACCTGGCGTTGCAACTGCGCCCCGATCTGACAGCCGCACGCCTGCTATCGGCGGAGATCAGTGCCGAGGCGAAGCAGCCGGAACAGGCGCTCGCCGCGCTGGCACCCGTCGCGGCCGACGATCCGCTCGCCGGCCTGGTGGACCTGCGCCGCGCCGCCCTGCTCGACCAGCTCGGCCGCACGCAGGAGGCGCTGTCGCTGCTGGCGCGTATGGAGAAGACCTATCCGGACCGGCCGGAGCCCTGGACCATGCAGGGCAGCCTGCTGCGCGCCGAGGACCACCCCGCCCAGGCGGTGGCGGCGTACGACCAGGCGGTGGCACGGGTGCCGAACCCGACGAAGGCCAACTGGCCGCTGTTCTACGCGCGCGGCATCGCCCTCGAGCAGGCGCATCGCTGGCCGCAGGCGGAGGCGGATTTCGAGCACGCCCTGGCGCTGTCGCCGGACGAGCCGTTCGTGCTGAACTATCTCGGCTATAGCTGGACCGAGCAGGGCGCCAATCTGGCGCGCGCACGGCAGATGATCGAGCGGGCGGTGGCGCTGCGGCCCAATGACGGGGCGATCATCGACAGCCTGGGCTGGGTCGAGCTGCGCCAGGGCAACGTGGCCGACGCGGTGAAGCAGCTTGAGCACGCGGTCGAGCTGGAACCCGAGGACCCGGTCATCAACGGCCATCTGGGCGACGCCTACCGCGCCGCCAACCGGCCGCTGGAGGCGGCGTTCCAATGGCGCCGCGCCCTGACCCTGAAGCCCGCGGCCGACGAAGCCGCCGCCCTGCAGAAGAAATTGCGCGAGGTCGATGCCGCCAACCAGCCGCCGGCCAAGACCCAGCCCTAGCAAACCGGCGTGGACGAAATCGTGCTCAGCGAGGCCGCGCCGGCCAAGGTGAACCTGTTCCTGCATGTCACGGGGCGGCGGCCGGACGGCTATCACTTGCTGGACAGTCTGGTGGTGTTCGCCGGCGCTGCCGACCGTCTCTCCGCGGAGCCGGCCGAGACCTTCGATCTGCGGATCACCGGACCGGGTGCCGCGGCCCTTGCCTCGGCACTGGCGGATAATCTCGTGCTGCGCGCGGCGCGGGCGTTGGCGGAAGCCGCGGGCGTTGCGGGCGGGGCGCGGATCACGCTGGACAAGCACCTGCCCGTCGCCTCGGGCATCGGCGGCGGCTCGGCCGATGCCGCGGCCGCGCTGCGGCTGCTGGGGCGGCTATGGGACGTCTCGCTGCCCGCTTCGGCGCTGGCCGAGATGGCGCGGGCGATCGGTGCCGACGTGCCGGTGTGCGTGGCCGGTCGCCCGGCACGCATGGGCGGGATCGGCGAGGTGTTGGCCCCTGCCCCGGCACTGCCCGGTTTCGGGCTGCTGCTGGTCAATCCCGGCGTGGCCCTCGCGACACCCGAGGTGTTCCGCGCCCGCGCCGGTGCGGCGTTCTCGGCCCCCGCGGCACTCCCCGCCGGCTGGGCGGACGCGGGCGCGATGGCCGCCGATCTGGCGCGGCTCGGCAATGATCTGGAGCAGCCGGCGCGGCTGTCTCTGTCCCCTCATCGGCACGGTGCTGGACGCGCTGCGCGCCGCGCCGGACTGCCTGCTCGCGCGCATGAGCGGGTCCGGGCGCGACCTGCTTCGGCCTGTTCGCCGACGCCGCACAGGCACGGCGCGCGGCGCGGGTATTGGAGCGGCCCGGCTGGTGGGTATGGGGCGGTGCGCCGCATCCGGTTGAAGGGCGGCGGCGGCGGCCTATTGAGGCGGGGCTGTTGGGGCGTCGCCAAGCGGTAAGGCAGCGGACTTTGAATCCGCCATGCGAAGGTTCGAATCCTTCCGCCCCAACCAGCCTGGCCGCTCGCCTCGGTCGGACGATCCCCTATCACCGCCGCACCATCCTCTCGACGCGCCGATCCGGCACCAGCCACATCAGCGCCACCAGCACATAGATCGCGTCGGCGATCCGTGTGTCGATGAACGCGCAAGCGATTCCCGCCGCATAGAAGAGCGGCGAGGCCTTGCCCTTGATATCGCCGCCCAACGCCCGCGCCAGCGCCGAGTCCTTGCCCTGCGCTCGGATGACCACCGTCTGCATCACGTACCACGCAGCCGCCGCCATCAGCAGCACCACGCCATAGATTGCCGTCGGCAGGGCGGCGAAATGGTTCTCGCCCATCCACCCCGTGGCGAACGGGATCAGCGACAGCCAGAACAGCAGATGCAGGTTGCCCCACAGCACCACCCCGTCCACCTGCTCCACCAGCTGGAAGAAGTGGTGATGGTTGTTCCAGTAGATCGATACGTAGATGAAACTCAGAACGTAGCTCAGAAACACCGGCGATATCGCCAGCAGCGCGCGGAAGCTGGTGTCGTGCGGCACCTTCATCTCCAGCACCATGATGGTGATGATGACGGCGATCACCCCGTCAGTGAACGCGACCAGCCGGTCCTTTTCCATCGTCACACCAGCCGCGCATCCTCGACCGCCCATTCCATCACCACATGCCGCCCCGGCTCGAACACCTCGATGTCCGCGCGATGCGGCTGCTTGGCGATGATCGCGGGACCGCCTTGTGCTGCCAGCACGTAGCGCGTGGTCTCGCCCATGAACACCGTCTCCTGGACCGTGGCCGCAAGCGCATTCATCGCCGAATCGCCAGATGCGGCTGTGCGCAGCGTGATCTTCTCCGGCCGGACCATGCAAGCAGAGGCCGAGCCCGTCGGCCTCCCGGCCGCGCGCAGCACGGTCTCGCCGATGCGGTAGGCGCATCCGTCCGCGCCCGCCTCCACCACACCGCCCTCGATGAAATTCGCCTCGCCCACGAAGCTCGCGACGAAGCGGGTCGCGGGCGCATCGTACAGCGCGCGCGGGGCGGCGATCTGCTCGATGCGGCCGTGGTTCATCACCGCCACCCGGTCCGACATGACCAGCGCCTCCTTCTGGTCGTGGGTGACATAAATGAACGTGATGCCAAGCTCCGCGTGCAGCCGCCGGATCTCCAGCAGCAGGCTCTCGCGCAACTGCTTGTCGAGCGCACTCAGCGGCTCGTCCATCAGCAGCACGGAGGGCGCGAACACCACCGCACGGGCGATCGCCACGCGCTGCTGCTGGCCGCCCGAGAGCTGCTGCGGATAGCGACCGCCCAGGCCCGGAAGCTGCACCAGCGTCAGCATCGCCTCGACCCTGCCGCGCGATCTCGGCGCGAGCGACGCCGCGCTGCTTCAGCGAGAAGGCGATGTTCTCGGCCACCGTCAGATGCGGGAACAGCGCGTAGTTCTGGAACACCATGCCGATATTGCGCCGGTGCGGCGGCACCGCCTGCATCGGCTCTCCGCCCACCAGGATGGCGCCCGAGGTCGGGCGGTCGAAGCCCGCGATCATGGCGAGCGTGGTGGATTTGCCCGAGCCGGACGGCCCCAGCAGGGTCACGAACTCGCCGGCGCCAATGTCGAGATCGAGAGCTCTCGATGGCCGCGAACCGGCCATAGACGCGCGACACCGCTTGCAGGCTCACCGCCGCCCCCGCCGGCTGGCGCGTGCCGGGGCGGACCCATTCCGGGCTATCCATGCGCGGCCCCCTCTCCCGCCGCCATGCTCCGCGATGGCGCGGGCCGTGTCGAGAGCGGGCGAGTTGACGGGCGGCAACCCCGGTTCATACTCCGGGCCAGGGGGAACGGACGGGTCCGCATGGCAGACGCTGCAGCCAGCCTTGCCGCGTTCCGGGACCGGCGCCTGCTGCTGGCGGTGCCGGTGCTGGCTTGGCTGCTGGTGTTCTACGCCTATCCGCTCGGGGCGATGCTGCTGCAAAGCATGCATGGCCCCACTCCGGGCAAGGTCTGGAGCCTGGCCGTGTTCGGAGGGGTGCTGGAAAGCGACGTGTTCTGGCGAGTGATGTGGATCACCGCCAGCGTCAGCCTGATCGTGACCGCATTCTGCCTGCTGCTCGGCTACCCGGTCGCCTATGTCATGGCGCGGGCCAGCCGCGACCGCGCGAACCTGCTGATGCTGCTGGTGCTGGTGCCGTTCTGGACCAGCATCCTGGTGCGCACCTATGCCTGGACCGTGCTGCTGGGCCGAAACGGCATCATCAACAACCTGCTGCTGTTCGTGGGCGCCATCGACCGGCCGCTGCGGCTGCTCAACACCCGGTTCGCTGTGATCGTGGCGATGGTGCATGTGCTGCTGCCGTTCATGATCCTGCCGATCTACGCGGCGCTGCGCGGCCTGGACTGGCGGCTGATGCAGGCGGCGAGCGGGCTGGGTGCCGGCCCGCTGGCGGCGGCGCGGCAGGTGCTGCTGCCGCTGTCGTTGCGCGGAATTTCCGCCGGCTGCGTGCTGGTGTTCACGCTGTCGATCGGCTTCTACATCACCCCGGCGCTGGTGGGCGGCACCGGCGACGTGATGATCTCCATGCTGATCAGCGATCAGGTGGGGCTGCTGAACTGGCCCTCCGCCTCCGCAATGGCGGCGGTGCTGCTGGCCGTCGTGCTGGTGGCATTCGTCGTCTTTACCCGCGTGACGCGGGTGGACCGGCTGGTATGAACCGCCTGCCGAGCGCCCTGCTGCTGGGGCTGGTCACACTCGTCTTCGTGTATCTGCTGCTGCCGGTAGCCGTCGTGGTGCCGTTGTCGTTCTCCGCCGGGAAGTTCCTGACGTTTCCGCCGCCGGGTTTCAGCCTGCAATGGTACCGCAATTTCTTCGACCGCGGCGAATGGACGGATTCCGCCTGGATCAGCATCTGGGTCGGGCTGTCGGTTACGGCGCTGTCGGTGCTGCTGGGCACGCCGGCGGCGCTGGCGCTGGCGCGCGTGGAATTCCCCGGCAAGCGGCTGGTGGCCGCCTTCCTGCTGTCGCCGATCATCGCACCGGGCATCATCGTGGCGATCGGGGTCTATTTCGCCTATGCGCGCTACGGCATGGTGGGCCATCCGATCGCACTCGTGGTCGCGCACACCTGCCTCGCGGTGCCGTTCGTGGTGATCAACGTCACCGCCGCCTTGCAAGGCGTGGACCGCAGGCTGGAACAGGCGGCACTGACCTTGGGGGCCACGCCGATTGGTGCGTTCCGGCAGGTGACGTTGCCGCTGATCCGGCCGGGCATCTTCGCGGGCGCCGTGTTCGCCTTCATCACCTCGTTCGACGAGCTGCTGGTGGCGCTCTATCTGTCCGGCAGCACCGCCGTCACCCTGCCTCGGCGGATGTGGGAGCAGATGCATTTCAACCTCGACCCCACCATCGCCGCCGTCTCGACCATGCTGATCGCCATTACCACGAGCCTGATGCTGGGGGCGGAACTGCTGCGCCGCCGCAGCCAACGGCGCCGCGCGCCAGTGCTGGAACTCGCATGATCCGCCAAGAAAACAAGAACGGGAGGACGACCATGACCGATCCGAATGACCTGCTGCGTCGCATGGCAGCCGAGCCGCCGCACATCGCCGATGGTACGCGGCGAAGCTTCATCCGCAACGCCGCCGCCTTCGGCCTCTCGGCCGCCGCGGCGGCGGCGATGACGCGGCAATTCGCCTTCACTCCGGCGATGGCGGCAACGGCCCCCAACCTGCCCGCCATGACCTCGATCCCGGACAATCTGAAGGGCAGCGGCGTGGTGCGCGTCTGCTCCTATGGCGGCGCGTTCCAGGACGCGCAGCGGCAGGCCTATTTCAAGCCGTTCCAAGAGCTTTCCGGCATCAAGGTGATCGAGAGCGAAGGCCCCGACCCCGCCAAGGTCAAGGCAATGGTCGATGTGAAGAACCCGGAATACGACGTGACCGAGATGGAAGGTGCCGACGTCGTGAACCTCGCCTCCAAGGGCGATTACTGGGAGCCGATCGACTACTCGCTGTTCGATACCGCGAACATCGACAAGGCGTTCCGCGCAAAACTGTATTTCGCGATGCTGCCCTATGCGCAGATCATCGCCTTCCGGCGTGACGGCTTCAAAGGCAGAATGCCTGCCAGCACCGACGATCTGTGGGACAGGAAGGGTTTTCCCGGCCCGCGCTCGATGCAATCGGGCGCCTCCGGCACGCAGGCCGATCTGGAACTCGCCGTCATGGCGGACGGCGTGGAGCCGTCCAAGGTCTATCCGATCGACCTCGACCGCGCCTTCAAGAGCCTGGGCCGCGTCAAGCCCGATGTCGTGAAGTGGTGGACCGCGGGCGCGCAGCCGGCGCAGTTGCTGAACGACAACGAGGTGGTGATGGCGACCGCGTGGAACGGCCGTATCGCCGCCATCCAGGCAACCGGTGCCCCGGTCGACATCATCTGGAAGAACCAGTTGTTGCGCACCGATGTCTGGGGGATTCCGCGTGGTGCGGCCAACGCAAGCAACGGGCAGAAACTCTGCGCCTTCATCACCCTGCCGATCTCGCAGGCGCGGCTGTCGATGCTGATTCCGTACGGGTTCGTGAACGACAAGGCAGCCGATCACATCCCGCCCGCGCGCCTCGCCGTCCTGCCCACCGCGCCCGCCATCAAGTCGCAGCTCATCAACTACGAGTTGCCGTGGTGGGCGGCACACGCCGACGAGGTGGTGGCGAGGTGGAACCGCTTCGTGCTCGGGTGATAGGATAGCCGAAATCCCTCACCCAACCCTCTCCCCAAGGGAGAGGGAGCAGAAAGCCCTCTCCCTTGGGGAGAGGGTTGGATGAGGGGCCACCACGAAGCGAAGGGACACCGCATGGCGCATGACCACGCACACGACCATGCGGGGCATCACGACCACGCGCCGGTTCGGTACGGCACCGCCTTCGCCGTCGGCATGGCGCTCAACATCGCCTACGTCGTCGCCGAAGCGGTGTATGGCGTGGCCGCGCATTCGCTCGCCCTGCTGGCCGATGCCGGTCATAATCTGGGCGACGTGCTGGGTCTGGGCGGCGCCTGGCTCGCCGCCTATCTGGTCCGCCGCCGACCCACCGCCCGCTTCACCTATGGGTGGGGTGGCAGTTCCATCCTGGCGGCACTTGGCAACGCCGTGCTGCTGCTGATTGTCACCGGCGGCATTGCCTGGGAGGCGATCCGCCGGTTGATGACGCCCGAGCCATCCGCCGGGATCACGATCATGGCCGTGGCCGCCATCGGCATCGTTGTCAACGGTGCCACCGCGCTGATGTTCGCCTCCGGCCGCAAGGGCGACCTGAATATCCGCGGCGCCTTCCTGCACATGGCAGCGGATGCGGTGCTGGCGGCGGGCGTGGTGGTGGCGGGCGCGCTGATCCTGCTGACCGGTTGGCAATGGCTCGACCCGGCCGCGAGCCTGATCGTCAGCGCCGTGATCGTTGCCGGCACCTGGTCGCTGTTGCGCGACTCGCTCACGCTGTCGCTCGCCGCGGTGCCTCCGAGCGTCGATGAGAGCGCGGTCCAGCATTATCTCTGCGCCCTGCCCAGCGTGGACGAGGTCCACGACCTGCACATCTGGGGCCTGAGTACCACCGAGACGGCGCTGACCGCGCATCTGGTGCTGGCCGACAGGGCCGATGGCGATGAAATGCTGCGGCGACTGCCGGATGAGTTGCGCGCGCGGTTCGGCATCGGCCATTGCACGGTCCAGCTCGAAACCGGGGCGATGGCGCATGAGTGCGCGCTGCGGCCGGACCATGTCATCTGAAACGCAATCCTTGACGGGGGCCGATCATGCTCGACGCCGCTGATGTCGCGAACCGGGTGAGCGAGAGCAAGCGCCTGCTGCGTCACGCCCTGCCACGCGCGCGCGAGGTGTTTGGCGAGGTCGCCGATGCGCTCGGCCGTGAGGCGGCGGAGATCGCCGCGCGTCACGCCGACGGCGAGGCGGTGGTGCCGCAGGTCGCCTATGCCGATATTGCCGCGGGCACGGTGCCCGAAGCCGTGCGCCAGGACATCCTGCGTCGTGGCTGTGCGGTGGTGCGCGGCGTGTTCCCGCGCGCGCAGGCATCGGCATGGGATGCGGCACTGCTGGACTACGTGCGCGGCAACGACTACGTTGGCCATGCCAAGGCGCGCATGGGCCTGGACAAGTATTTCGCGCGCATGAAGAACGGCCGGCCGCAGATCTACGGCATCTATTGGTCTAAGCCCCAGGTCGAGGCGCGCCAGGGCGAGGCGCTGGCGCGCACCCGCGCCTGGCTGAACGGCCTGTGGTCCTGGCAGGGACATTTCGAGCCGGGCCGCGAATGCACCTATGCCGACCGCATCCGCCAGCGCGAGCCGGGCGACGGCACGCTCGGCCTGTCGCCGCACATGGATGGCGGCTCGGTGGAACGCTGGATCGACCCCGCCTATCGCGAAGTATACCGCCACGTCTTTTCCGGCGACTGGGCACGGCACGATCCGTGGGACGCGGCGCACCGCACCGAAACGCAGGAAATCCCGTCCGCTGCCGTGTGCCGCGTCTTCCGCACTTTCCAGGGCTGGACGGCGCTCACTGAACAAGGACCGGGCTGCGGTACGCTGCAAGTGGTGCCGATCGCCAATGCCATCGTCTACATGCTGCTGCGCCCGCTGCTCGACGACGTGCCGGAGGACGAGCTATGCGGCGCCGAGGCGGGGCGCGCGCTATGGATGACCGAGCAGTGGCACGCGCCGCTGCTGAAGGCGCTGATCCCCATTCCCACCGTGCAGCCGGGCGATACGGTTTGGTGGCACCCCGATGTGGTGCATGCGGTCGAGAACGAGCATCGCGGCCGCGGCTATAGCAGCGTGATCTACATCGGCGCGGCACCGGACTGCGCGAAGAACCGCGCCTTCCTGCCGTTGCAGAAGGACGCCTTCCTGGCCGGGCGCAGTTCCCCGGATTTCGCCGCCGAGGACTACGAGGTGGAGTTCGCCGGCCGCGCCACCGAGGCGGACCTGTCGCCGCTCGGACGGCGGCAGATGGGGTTCGACGCTTGGTAGCTACACAGGCTCGTCCAACTCGTCGTAGTGGCGGAAGATGCCCTCGTCGTTGAAGCCGATCCGGCGCGGCGAGGCGAGGTAGGCTGCAATGCGCGGGCGCTGGCCGATCCGCACATGCAACTGCATGACCCGAAGATACTCGCCCGCAAGCCGCTCCATCGTCAGCGGAAAGGCATAGAGCAGGCCGGAGATGACCTGGAACAACGATAGATCCGGGTAGCTGATGCTGTTGCCAATCAGATGCGCGGCGCCCCGCGGATTGCGCTCCAGGACTCGCTCGAAATAGCCGAGGAACTTGGGCAGGCGCACATCGCGGAAATCGGCCGTGCGGCGTGCTGCCTCCTCCTTCTGGTCCTCGTAGTACATGCCGCTCGCGACCGGGTGATGTGTGTCGTGGATTTCCGCCACCCAATCGGCGATGGTGAGCTGCAACTGGTTGGCCCATAGCCGTCCCGCCTCGTCCTGCGGCGCGAGACCGTGCCGGCCGCCGAGATAGAGCAGGATGTTGGCGGTCTGGCCGATCAGCATGTCGCCCGATTTCAGGAAGGGCGGTGCGAAGGGCGGCGTCTCGACTTTCTTGCCGGAGAGCAGGCGGATCATCTTCGAATTGTCGTCGCGGGCCACGTCGATGTAGTCGGCGCCCGCCTCCTCCAGTGCCAGGCGGACGAACTCGCCGCGCCCCTGGATCGACGGCCAGTAATAGAGTTCGTAGCTCATGCCAGGATGCCTCTCGGTTGATGCCGCTCTCAACGAGAGAGGTGGCCGAAAGTGCCCGACGTCAGGCCGCCAGCCGGTCCAGCGCGCGCAGCACGGCACTCCCCATCGCCTCGGTGCCGATCTGCGTGCAGCCGGGCGCCATCACATCCGGCGTGCGCAGGCCGCTCGCCAGCACCTCGGAACAGGCGCGCTCGATCAGGCCCGCGTCTTCGTCCATGCCGAAGGAGTAGCGCAGCAGCATGGCGAAACTCAGCGTCTGCGCCAGCGGATTGGCGAGGCCCTTGCCCGCGATATCCGGCGCGCTGCCGTGGATCGGCTCGTACAGCGCGTGACGGCGCCCGTTCGCATCCAGCCCGCCAAGTGTCGCCGACGGCAGCATGCCCAGGCTGCCGGTCAGCATCGAGGCGAGATCGGACAGCAAATCTCCGAACAGATTGCTGGTCACGATCACGTCGAACTGGCGCGGATTGCGCACGAGCTGCATGGCGCAATTGTCGGCGTACATGTGCGACAGCGTCACGTCCGGATACTCGGCCGCACCCAGCGCGGTCACGGTCTGCCGCCACAGCAGGCCGCTTTCCATGACATTGGCCTTCTCGACGCTGCATAGCCGATGCTGGCGCTTGCGGGCCAGCTCGAAGCCGACGCGCGCCACGCGCTCGATCTCGTGCGTGGTGTACACCTCGGTATTGATGCCGCGCTTGCTGCCGTCGGGCAGGGTCTCGACACCGCGCGGCTCGCCGAAATAGATGCCGCCAGTGCTCTCGCGCACGATCATCAGGTCGAGGCCGCGCACGATCTCCGGCTTCAGCGTCGAGGCATCGACCAGCGGATCGAGCACGGTGGCGGGCCGCAGATTGGCGAACAGGCCCAGCTCCCGGCGCAAGGTGAGGATGGCGATTTCGGGCCGCTTGTCGAAGCCGAGCGTGTCGTATTGCGGACCGCCCACGGCGCCGAACAGCACCGCGTCCGCGTCCTTCGCACGGGCCACGATCTCCTCGGTGATCGGCACGCCCTGTGCGTCCAGTGCGGCACCGCCGACCAGACCTTCGGACAGTTCGAAGCTCACCGAGCGGCGGCGGTCCATCCAGTCGATGACGCGGCGGACCTCGCGCATCACCTCGGGGCCGATGCCGTCGCCGGGCAGGATCAGCAGGCGCTTGTTGGATGGCATGGTGCGGTCCTCGGAAGGCACCCTCATTCCCCGGCCCTCTCCCTGAGGGAGCAGGGGCCGGGGTGAGGGTGACGGTGGCGCTACGAAATCCCCGGCATCCAGTCGTGCCGCCGCGCCTCGGTACTCGTCGATGGCCGCGGCGTGCTGCAAGGTCTGGCCGATATCGTCCAGCCCTTCCAGCAGCAGATGCTTGCGGAACGGGTCGATCTCGAAGCCGATCTCCTCGCCGTTCGGCCGCACCACGACCTGCCGCGCCAGATCGACGGTCAGGCGGGCATTGCCGCCCATGCGCGCATCCTCCATCAGCCTGTCGCAGACCTCGCGCGGCAGAGCGAATCGGCAGGATGCCGTTCTTGAAGCAGTTATTGTGGAAAATGTCGGCGAAATCCGGCGCGATCACGCAGCGTATGCCGAAATCGAGCAGCGCCCAGGGCGCATGCTCGCGCGACGAGCCGCAGCCGAAATTCTCGTGCGCGATCAGGATCTCCGCGTGGCGGTACGGCTCGCGGTTCAGCACGAAATCGGGCCGCTCGGCGCCGCGCTCGTCGTAGCGCAGCGTGTCGAACAGGTTCTTCCCGAGGCCGGTGCGCGCGATGGTCTTGAGAAAGCGCGCGGGAATGATCTTGTCGGTATCGACATTGGCCAGCGGCAGGGGTGCCGCAATGCCGGTCAACGTCGTGAAGGCCTGCATCAGACGAGTTCCCGCACATCGGCAAGGCGGCCCGTGACGGCGGCTGCCACAGCCATTGCCGGCGAGAGCAGATGCGTCCGCCCGCCCGGCCCCTGCCTTCCCTCGAAATTGCGGTTCGACGTACTGGCGCAACGCTGGCCAGCCGCGAGTTTATCCGGGTTCATGCCCAGGCACATCGAGCAGCCGGCCTCGCGCCATTCGAACCCGGCCTCGATCAGCACGCGGTCGATCCCCTCGGCCTCGGCCTGCTGCTTCACCAGCCCGGAGCCGGGCACGACCATCGCGCGCACGCCATCAGCGACGTGCCGGCCGTGTGCCACCGCGGCGGCGGCGCGCAGATCCTCGATGCGGCCGTTGGTGCAACTGCCGATGAACACTACGTCCACCGGCAATTCCGCCAGCTTCTGCCCCGGACGCAGGCCCATGTAGTCCAGCATCCGCTGCATCTGCGCGCGCTTGGCCTCGTCCTCGACCGAAGCCGGGTCGGGCACGTGGCCCGTGATCGGCACCACCGCCTCCGGATTGGTGCCCCAGCTCACCATCGGCGCGATCTGGCCCGCGTCCAGCACCACGGTCCGGTCATAGACGGCGCCAGGATCGGAGGGCAGCGTGCGCCAATACGCCACCGCGCGCTCGAAATCCGCACCCTTCGGCGCGTACGGGCCGGCCCTTCACATAGGCGAAGGTGGTCTCGTCCGGCGCGATCATGCCGGCGCGGGCACCCGCCTCGATGCTCATGTTGCACACGGTCATGCGCCCGGCCATGTCGAGTGCGCGATCGCCTCGCCCGCGTATTCGATCACGTGCCCGGTGCCGCCTGCCGTGCCGATACGGCCGATGATCGCCAGCACGATGTCCTTGGCGGTGCAGCCGAAGCCGAGCGCGCCATCGACGCGGACCAGCATGTTCTTCGCCGGTTTCTGCAACAGCGTCTGCGTCGCCAGCACATGCTCGACCTCGCTGGTGCCGATGCCAAAGGCGAGTGCCCCCAGCGCGCCGTGCGTAGATGTATGGCTGTCGCCGCAGACGATGGTGGTGCCGGGCAGCGAGATGCCCTGCTCCGGCCCCACGATATGCACGATGCCCTGGCGCGCATCGAGCACCGGGAAATACGGCACGCCGAACTCGGCGACGTTGCGCTCCAGCGTCTCGATCTGCAGCCGGCTCTCGGGCTCGGCGATGCCGCCGCGGCGGTCGGAGGTCGGCACGTTGTGGTCGGCCACCGCGATGGTCGCATCCGGCCGGCGAACGCCGCGTCCCGCAAGGCGCAGCCCCTCGAAGGCCTGAGGGCTGGTGACTTCATGCACCAGATGGCGGTCGATATAGAGCACGCAGGTGCCGTCCGGGAGACGCTGGACCACATGCGCGTCCCAGACTTTGTCGAACAGCGTGCGCGGGCCTGTCATGCGGACTACTCGGCGGTGGCGGCCTGCGGCTCGGCGCTGCCGGTCGCGGGGACCGTCACCGCGGTATCGCGCGCGCGCTCGGCGATGCGCGCCGACTTGCCGCTGCGGCCGCGCAGGTAATACAGCTTCGCCCGGCGAACATCGCCGCGCCGCACCACGGCGATCTCGGCGATGGTCGGCGAATAGAGCGGGAAAACGCGCTCCACGCCCTCGCCATAGCTGATCTTGCGCACCGTGAAATTGCTGTTCAGCCCCCGGTTCGAGCGGGCGATGCACACGCCCTCGAAGGCCTGGGTGCGGGTCCGCTCGCCTTCCACGACCTTCACCTGCACGCGCAGGGTATCGCCGGCGCGGAACTCGGGCACCGCGCGGGTCGCGGTCAGCCGGGCGATTTGTTCGGCCTCATAGGCCTGGATGATGTTCATGGTCGTCGTCCTTTCGGTCATCGTCGTCTAGGCGCGGGAAGCGACCCGCGCAATCGGCGCCGCATGCAATGCCCACAGATCGGGGCGGCGTTCTCGCGTGATCCGCTCCGCCTCGGCGTGGCGCCAGGCGGCGATCGCGGCGTGATTGCCGGACAGCAGCACGTCGGGCACACGCCGCCCGTTCCATTCCGCCGGCCGCGTGTAGTGCGGATACTCCAGCAAGCCCGCGGAAAAACTTTCCTCGGCGGCGCTGTCGGCCGCTCCCATGACGCCCGGCAGCAGGCGCACGCAGGCATCGAGCAGCACCAGCGCCGCGGGCTCGCCGCCCGAGAGCACATAGTCGCCGACGCTGATCTCGCGCACCGCCCGCGCGTCGATCACGCGCTGGTCGATGCCCTCGTAGCGGCCGCAGAGCAGCACCACGCCGGGACCGGCGGCGAGATCGCGCACGACCGCCTGGCTCAGGGGCTCGCCGCGCGGGCTCAGCAGGATCGCCGGCCGCTCGTCGGCGCAGGAGGCCAGTGCGGCATCCACCACCTCGGGGCGCATGACCATCCCGGCACCGCCGCCGAATGGCGTGTCGTCGACGCTGCGATGCGCGCCGGTCGCGTGGCCGCGGATGTCGCGCGCCTCCAGCATCCAGGCCGAACCCAGCGCCCGCCCCGCGAGCGACAGCCCGAGCGGACCCGGAAACATCCCGGGGAACAGCGTCAGCACGGTGGCGCGCCAGGCTTTCGCATGACCACTCATCGCGCGTCCAGCTCCGCCGGCGGCACCACCGTCACCCGGCCCGCCGCAAGGTCGATCTCCGGCACGGCTGCCCGCGTGAACGGCACCAGCCACGCCCCGATTTCAAGCGACGCGCCGCCGCCGTAGTCATGCACCGCCGCAACCGGCCCCAGCACCGATCCGTCTGGACCATACGCTTTCAGCCCGACCAGGTCCGAGAGATAGAACTCGTCCGGTTCGGGCGCCGGCAGCCGCTCGCGCGGCAGGAACAGTCGGGTGTTGACCAGCGTCTCGGCCGCGCTCCGGTCAGCCACCGGCACGCGCTTGCCCGCGACCGTCTCGGCCACTTCGACGATGCCCTCGCCGCGCCAGCGCAGGCTGAACCAGCGGCTGCGCTCGTCGCAGAGCGGACCGTAGGCGGTCAGCCCTTCGGGTTCGGCCGCGTAGCTCTGCACGTGCATCAGCCCGCGCACGCCATGCGGCCGGCCCAGCACGCCCATCAGGATGCGCGTATTGGGCAACTCAGCCCGCCGCGGCCTCGGCGGCCTTCGCGCGCTCCTGCGCCTTCTTCTTCGGCGCCGACTGGACCGGCTGTGTCCGCTCCTTGAAGGCCGGCATGGGCGCCAAACCGGCATGGCCCAGGAAGCGGGCCACGCGATCGGTCGGCAGCGCGCCCATGCCCAGCCAGTGGGTGATGCGCTCGTTCTGCAGGCGCACGCGGTCGGCGTGCTCGGCCGGCAGCATCGGGTCGTAGCTGCCCAGCTTCTCGATGTACCGACCGTCGCGCGGGCTGCGGCTCTCGGCCAGCACGATGTGGTAGTACGGCCGCTTCTTGGCGCCGGCGCGTGCGAGGCGAATCTTCAGGCTCATCGGTCGGTGTTCTCCATCAGTCGGTTCAATAGGGTCGCCGGTTGCCGGGCATCAGCGCCTGCAAACCGCCGCGCATGAGGCCCTTCTGGCCGAGCTTGTTCATGCGCTTCATCATCGTGGACATGTCGTCGAACTGCTTCAGCAGCTTGTTCACGTCCTGCACGCTGGTTCCGGACCCGGCCGCGATGCGCTTCTTGCGCGAGGCCTTGATGATGTCCGGGGTCTTGCGCTCCTTGCGCGTCATCGAGCCGATGATCGCCGCCTGGCGCTTCAGCATGGTCTTGTCCAGATCGGTCTTGCCGGCCGCTTCGAGCTGGGCCTGGATCTTGCCGGCACCGGGCAGCATCGAGATGATCGAGGACAGGCTGCCCATCTTGGTGATCTGGCGAAGCTGCTTCGCGTAATCCTCCAGGTCGAAGGCGCCGCGCGCCATCTTGCTGGGCGAGTTTTTCCGCCTCTTCCTCGTCGATCGTCTCGGCCGCCTTCTCGACCAGGCTGATGACGTCGCCCTGGCCCAGGATGCGCCCGGCCACGCGCTCGGGATGGAACTCCTCCAGCGCGTCCAGTTTCTCGCCGATGCCGACCAGCTTGATCGGCGCACCGGTGATCTGGCGCATCGACAGCGCGGCACCGCCGCGCGCGTCGCCGTCCATGCGGGTCATGACGATGCCGGTGACGCCCACCGCGTCGTTGAAGGCTTTCGCGGTGTTCACCGCGTCCTGGCCGGTCATGGCATCGACCACCAGCAGCGTCTCGGCCGGGTTGGTGGCGGCGCGGACCTGCCGCACCTCCTCCATCAGCTCCGCGTTGATCGACAGGCGGCCGGCGGTGTCGAGCACCACCACGTCGTAGCCCTCGCGCCGGCCGGTATCGAGCGCGCGGGCGGCGATGGCGAGCGGCCCCTCGCCCGGCACGATCGGCAGGCTGGATACGCCGACCTGTGTGGCGAGCTGCTGCAACTGCAACTGTGCCGCCGGCCGCTGCACGTCCAGGCTGGCCAGCAGCACGCGGCGGCGCAGGCGCGTGGACAGGCGCAGGCCGAGCTTGCCGGAGGTCGTGGTCTTGCCCGAGCCCTGCAGACCCACCATCAGGATGGCGAGCGGCGCGGGCGCGTTGAGGTTGAGCGGCACGGCGCCGCTGCCGCCCAGCGCCTCGATCATGCAGTCGTGGACGATCTTGACCACCTGCTGCGCCGGCGAGACGCTGTCCAGCACCTCCTGCCCCACGGCACGGGTGCGCACATTGGCGATGAAGTCGCGCACCACCGGCAGCGCCACGTCGGCATCCAGCAGGGCGAGGCGGACCTCGCGAAGCGCCTCGGCCACGTCCTCCTCGGACAGCGCGCCGCGGCGGCGCAGCCGGTCGAAGACGCCTGTCAGCTTGCCGGAAAGTGCCTCGAACACGGTGCCTGCGATCCTACAACGAAAAACGCGCCGGTGCGCGAACACTCGCGGACCGGCGGAGAGCGGGGGATATGCGCGGCGGAAGCGCCGGCGTCAAGCGGCGTCGCGGGCGCACTGCAACCCGGGCCCGCTGTGGTAAAGTGGTGCCATGAGCGCCGCAATCTCCCTCCTGGAAATCCGCCCGCTGATGACGGCGGAGCAATTCGCCTCCTGGCCGGGCGACGGCACGGGCCGGCAGTTCCAGCTCATTGATGGCGAGCCGGTCGCGATGGCGCCGGCGAGCCAGATGCATGGGTTACTCCAGATTGAACTCGGGCGCCGGCTGGCGGATCATCTGGATCGGATCGAGAGCGGTTGCCGGGTCATCGGGGCACCCGGGTGTACAGCCACGGGCCGGGGCGGCCACCAATGTCCGGGTGCCGGACCTCGCCGTGACGTGCTCGCCCGTGGTCGAGCACTACATGGCCACGGATCCCGTGATCATCATCGAGATCCTGTCGCCTTCCAACCAGCACGAGACCTACGAAGCGGTGCGCTCCTATTTGGGGCTGCCGAGCCTGCGCGAATGTCCTGGTCCTCGGTAGCCGGACCATCCGCGGCGAGCTGCTGCGCCGCGAACCGGACGGCTCGTGGCCGGCCGATCCGACGATCTGTCCGGATGGCGAACGTGCTGCGCTAGACAGCTTCGGCTTTCGGCTGCGTACCTAGCTTCGCTGTATCCTGGCCTGAACCGGGAGAAACTGCCCGCCCTCCGACGAGCGGCATGCCACTACCGCGGCGACAGCACCATGATCATCTGCCGGTTTTCCATGCGCGGCATCTGCTCGACCTTGGTCAGCGGGTCCATCTCGGTGCGGATGCGCTCCAGCACCTTCACGCCGATGTCCTGGTGCGCCATCTCGCGGCCGCGGAAGCGCAAGGTCACCTTGACCTTGTCGCCCTCGTCGATGAACGACTTCATGGCACGGATCTTCACCTGATAGTCGTTCTCGTCGATATTTGGCCGGACCTTGATTTCCTTGATCTCGACGATCTTCTGCCGCTTGCGGGCCTCGTTCTTCTTCTTCTGCTGCTCGTATTTGAACTTGCCGAAGTCGAGAATCTTGCAGACCGGCGGATCGGCGTTGGGGCTGATCTCCAGCAGGTCCATGCCCACGGCGAAGGCGCGCTGCACCGCCTCGCGCGCGCTCATCACGCCCACCATCTCGCCGTCCTGGTCGATCAGCCGCACCTGCGGCACACGGATTTCTTCATTCACGCGGGGCCCGTCGCGGGTCGGCGGCGCGGGCAAGGGTCCTCGGGCTATCGGTCGCTCCTATGATGGTGGACAGGTGGCAGGCTTCAGGCGAGCGGGCTGGGCTGCTGCCCCAACCTCGCAAGATCGGGTGGCAGCGCCTCCCCTGCAAGACGCGACACCGCTTCGTCAAGCGGCAATACGTCCTGCTCGCGCCCGCCGAGCCGCCGCAGGGCCACGGTGCGGGCCTCCGCCTCCTGCCGCCCGACCACCAGGATCAGCGGCACGTGCGCCACGCTATGGGTGCGGATCTTGGCGTTGATCTTTTCCGGCGACAGGTCGGCCTCGACATGCAGGCCGGCGGCGCGCAGCCGGTCCGCTACGTCCAGGGCATACGCATCGGCGTCGGAGACGATGGTCGCCACCACCGCCTGCACTGGTGCCAGCCACAGCGGGAAGCGGCCGGCATATTGCTCGATCAGGATGCCCAGGAACCGCTCGAAACTGCCGAGAATCGCGCGATGCAGCATCACCGGTCGCCGCCGGCTGCCGTCGGCCGCCGTGTAGAGCGCGTCCAGACGCTCGGGCAGCACGTAGTCGACCTGTAACGTCCCGCATTGCCAGTCGCGGCCGATGGCGTCGCGCAGCACGAACTCCAGCTTCGGGCCGTAGAAGGCGCCCTCGCCCGGGTTGAGCGCGTATTCGACGCCGGCGAGGCGGCAGGCCTCGCGCAGCGCCGCCTCGGCGCGGTCCCAGTCGGCGTCGTTGCCGGCGCGCTGGTCCGGCCGGTCGGCGAACTTCACGGCGAAGGAGTCGAAGCCGAAATCGCGGTACACCGAGGCCAGCAAATCCACGAAGCGCGCGGTCTCGGGCGCGATCTGGTCCTCCTCGCAGAAGATGTGCGCATCGTCCTGGGTAAAGGCGCGCACCCGCATGATGCCGTGCAGCGCGCCGGACGGCTCGTAGCGGTGGCAGGCGCCGAACTCGGCCATGCGCAGCGGCAGGTCGCGGTAGCTGCGCACGCCGTGACGGAAAATCTGGACGTGGCAGGGGCAGTTCATCGGCTTCAGCGCCAGCGTCTTGTCCTCGTCCTCCACCTGGGCGAGGAACATGTGCTGGCGGAACTTCTCCCAATGGCCGGAGGCTTCCCACAGCGAGCGGTCCACGAGCTGCGGCGTGCGCACCTCCTGGTATCCGGCCGCGTCGAGGCGCCGGCGCAGATAGGCTTCAGCGGCGCGATACAGTCGCCAGCCTTTCGGGTGCCAGAAGACGCTGCCGACCGCCTCCTCCTGGACGTGGAACAGATCCATATCCTTGCCGATACGGCGATGGTCGCGGCGCTCCGCCTCCTCCAGCATATGCAGGTGGGCGGCCAATTCCTTGTCGTCACGCCAGGCGGTGCCGTAGATGCGGCTCAGCATCGGGTTGCGGTGGTCGCCGCGCCAATAGGCGCCGGCCACTTTCTGCAACTTGAAAGCCGTGCCGACATCGCCCGTGGTGCGCATGTGCGGGCCGCGGCACAAATCGATCCAGTCGCCCTGCCTGTACAGGGTGATCGTCTCGCTTTCCGGCAGGTCGCGGATCAGCTCGGCCTTGAAGCGCTCGCCGCGCGCCTCGAAAAATGCGATCGCCTCGTCGCGGTCCCACACCTCGCGCTCGAAGGCAGCGCTGCGGGCGATGATCTCGCGCATCTTCGCCTCGATCGCCGGGAAATCCTCCGGCGTGAACGGGGCGTTGCGGGCGAAGTCGTAATAGAAGCCGTTCTCGATCGCCGGGCCGATCGTGACCTGCGTGCCGGGATAGAGCGTCTGCACCGCCTCGGCCAGGACGTGCGCCGCGTCATGGCGGATCAGGCCCAGCGCCTCGGGGTCGCGGCGCGTGACGAAGCGCACCGCGGCGTCGCGGTCGAGCGTCGCCGAAAGGTCCGTGAGCTTGCCGTCCACGCTCATCGCCAGTGCCGCGCGCGCGAGGCCGGGGCCGATCGCGGCCGCGATCTCGGTCCCGGTGACGGGTGCCGCGAAATCGCGCACGGAACCGTCGGGGAGCGTCATGGCGGGCATGGGAAGAACCTTGGGTGGCAGATGGGGGTGGCGGGTCGGGTCGCTCCTATGCCGTCAAGGGGAGCGCCGCGGCAACCCTGTCCACTGACAGATCGGCCAGATTGTCCACGCGCAGCACCACCGGCCACGACCCGCCGGGGCCGCGCGGCGCGGTCAGCGCCGGGTCGCTGGCCGGCCCGAACAGCACCACGCAGGGGCAGCCCAGGGCTGCGGCCAGGTGCATCGGGCCGGTGTCGTTGCCGACGGCGAGGACCGCCCGCGCGGCCAATGCCGCGAGCTTGGGCAGGTCGGTCTGGCCGGTCAGATCGAGTGCCGCCGGACAGGCGGCGCGGATGGAAGCGGCCAGATCGGCCTCGCCGCGCGTGCCCACGACGACCGGGATCAGGCCCCGCGCGGAGCAGCAGGCCGGCCAGGGCGGCAGAAGCGCTGGACCGGCCAGCGCTTCTCCGGACGGTGTGCAGATGCACCGGGGACCAGTAGCGCAAAGGGGGCGGGCAGCCGCGGCAGAGGGGACGCGGCGAGCCAGGACAGGTCGGGCCACGACACCGTGGCGATCCCGGCCATGCCGAGCTGCTCGCGCTGGCGCTCCAATGTGTGCATCGCATCGCGCGCCGGATTGGCGTGCGGGGCGGAACAGCCTGGCGCGATGCCGGACCAGGGCGGACGGCCCGCGAGCCGGTAGTACCATGACGAGCGCTGCGAGGTTTGCAGGTCATAGACCATGTCGAAGCCGCGCAACCGCTCGGGCCAGCGTGAGCAGAGCAGCCGGCTGCCACCAATTCGGGCGGGCATCGACCAGCACGCGGTCGAACCAGGGCGTGCGACGGCCCAGATCGGCGAATGGCTCGGTGGTCAGCAGCGTGATCTCGGCATCCGGGTGGTGCGCCCGGATTGCCGCGAACGGGGCGAACGACAGCACGAAATCGCCCAGCGCGCCCAGGCGGATGACCAGGACCCGGCGCTCAGGCCGTCGCGGCGGCGCGGGCAAGTTTCTTGTCGAGGGTGACGAGTTCGGCACGAAGGTCATGCGCAAGCCACAGATAGGAGGCATCGTAGGCACTCAGCCCTGTTTTCAGTGCAAGCACGATTGCCTCGTCGACGTTCACGTCGAATGTCTCGATCTCCAGCCTGAACCGGGATGAGTACCAGCGGAGCAGATTCTGACGCTGCTCCGGCTGGCGGCGCGACTTCGTGACACAGACACTGGCCAGCTCGAGCGACAGCAAGGCGGGAGCGAATAGTCGGGCATCCTCCAACCTGGCCGCAACGGATGTCGCTTCGGGTTCGTTGAACAGGATTGCGGCAATTGCGGAGGAATCGACAACCTTATCGGCCATCGCGCGCGGCGCGGATGATCTCCACCGAGTCGCCGGCCGTCTCCAGCCCCGAGGCCCTGATCTCGGCCAGCAGATCGGACACCGAACGGCGACCGACCGGCCGGGCGGCCGCCTCGATGATCGCCCTCAATTCGCCCTGCAGCGAGCGGTGGTTGCGCTGTGCGCGTTCGCGCAGCCGCTCGGCCACGTCATCGGGCACGTCCTTGATCGACAGATTCACGGACATCGAGGCCTCCATTCTGGCGCTAATTCTACGCCATTTCGGAACCATCGTCCAGCAACTCGGCATAAACCGCGAGCGTCGCCTCCTGCATCGCCCGCACCGTAAAATGCTGCTCGACCGCCGCGCGCGCCCGGGCGCCGAACACGGCACGCTCCAGCGGCCCCATGTCCAGCACCGCATCGAGCGCCGCGGCCAGCGCCGCGGCATCGCCCGGCGGCACATGCCAGCCGGTCAGCGCCGTGCTCGATGGTTTCGGCGGCGCCGCCGTGACCGCTCGCGATCACCGGGCGGGCCATTGCCTGCGCCTCGACGATCACCCGGCCGAATCCCTCCGGCTCGGTCGAGGCGTTGACCACGACGCTCGCCAGGGCAAGGGCCGTCGGCATGTCGTCGCAGTCGCCCACGATGCGCACCCGCTCGGCCACCCCCAGACGCTCGGCCAGCGCCACCAGCTCCGGCGCGTAGCCGCGCCGCCGCCGGTCGCCGCCGGCCAGCACAACGGTCGTGTTGCGGCGCTGCATCCGCGCCAGGGCCTCGATCAGCACTGCCTGGCCCTTCCAGCGGGTCAGCCGTCCCGGCAGCATGATCACCTCATGCTCCAGCGGCACCCGCCACTCCTCGGCCAGCCCGCCCACGCGATGGAACGAGACGCGGGCGGGGTCGAACACGGCCGGATCGACGCCACGCGGGATGACGCGGATGCGCGCCGCCTCCACCCCGTGCCGGCGGGCCACCTCGTCGGCCACGAACCGGCTGATGGCGATGACGCGCTCGCCGCGCGCCATGACCGCGTTGTAGGCGTGCTTGCCGGGGAAATCCTCGGCATAGGGCGCGTGGTAGGTCGTGACGAAATGCACGCCCGCGCGCCGTGCCGCGAGCCAGGCCGACCAGGCCGGGCGCGCGCGAGCGGGCGTGGACGATATGCACGCCCTGTTCGCGGATCACCCGTTCCAGCCGGGCGGCGTTGCGCCAGATGCTCCAGGGAGATTTGCTGGCCAGCTTCAGCAGGATGTTGCGCCCGCCGGCCCGTTCCACCGCCGTTGCCAACCGTCCGCCCTGGCTGGCCACCAGCGGCACGCCGCCCGCGAGCGCTATGGCCTGCGTGATCTCGACCGTGCCACGCTCCACGCCGCCGCCGCCCAGCGCCGGCAGCACCTGCAACACGACGGGGCGCGGTGGCGACATGCGCGGGCTATATCACGGGCCGGGGCACGGAAAAGGCGGGACGAATGGAACGCAGCGGCAGGCTGGATCGCGGGGACGGGGTGCATCTGGCGTGGCGCCGTCTGGAGGGTCGTGGGCCGGTGGTGGTGTTCCTGCCCGGCTTCGGCAGCGACATGGCGGGTGCGAAGGCCGAGGCCCTGGCCGGCTGGGCCGAGGGGTGCGGCCAGGCGATGCTGCGGCTGGACTATTCCGGCCACGGCGAGAGCGAGGGTGCGTTCACGGACGGCACGATCGGCCGCTGGACCGACGACGCGCTGCTGCTATCCGAGCGGCTGACCGACGGGCCGCTGCTGCTGGTCGGCTCCTCGATGGGCGGCTGGATCGCGCTGCTGATGGCCCGCGCATTGGGCGCGCGCGTGAGGGGCCTGGTCGGCATCGCTGCGGCGCCGGATTTCACCGAGGATCTGATGTGGGAAGCGGCCATGCCGCACGAGCAGGCGTTCCTGCTGACCAACGGCTTCGTGGATGTCCCCAACCCCTATGGGCCCCCGCAGCGCATCACCAACGGCCTGATCGAGGACGGACGGCGGCACCTGCTGTTGCGCGGGGAGATTACCGTGGACTGCCCGGTGCGCCTGCTGCACGGCCAGCGCGATCCGGATGTGCCGTGGCAGACGGCGCTGCGCATCGCCGAGCGCCTGAGAGGGGCGGACGTGCAGGTGACGCTGATCAAGGACGGCGACCACCGGCTGTCGCGGCCGCACGATCTTGCGCTGTTGCAGCGCACCGTGGCCGCACTCGCCCTAGGCTGAGGCGCATGGCGGTCCAGCCGCACCCTCATGTCGTGATCGTCGGTGCCGGGTTCGCCGGTCTGAGCTGCGCGCGCGGACTTGGCGGCAGCGCGGTTCGGGTCACGCTCATCGACCGACACAACTACCATCTGTTCGTGCCGCTGCTGTATCAGGTCGCCACTGCCGCCCTGTCGCCTGCCGATATCGCGGCCCCGGTCCGCCACGTACTGAACCGTTTCAAGAATATCGAGGTGATGCTGGCCGATGTCACCGGGGTGGACCCCGGCGCCCGGATTGTCACGCTGGCTGACGGACGCTCCCTCGCCTATGATCGGCTGGTGCTGGCGGCGGGTTCCGCCGAGAATTATTTCGGCCACCCGGAATGGCGGCAATTCGCCATGGGCCTCAAGACGCTCGACGACGCGCGGGAAATCCGCAGCCGGGTGCTGACGGCGTTCGAGCGTGCCGAGAGCTGCCCCGATCCGATCGAGCGCAAGCGGCTGCTGACCATCGTGATCGTGGGCGGCGGTGCGACCGGCGTGGAGATGGCCGGCGCCGTCGCCGAACTGGCGCGCAGCGTGCTTGCGCATGATTTCCGCAGCCTGCGCCCGGCAGATGTGAGCGTGCTGCTGATCGAGGCCGGGCCGCGTCTGCTGCCGAGTTTTCCGCCCAACCTTTCGGCCTATGCGCGGCGCGCACTGGAACGGCTGGGCGTCACCGTGCGGCTGGACACCCCTGTGCAGGCCGTCAGCGAGGCAGGTGTCACAGCCGGCGGCGCGCCGATCGCGGCGGCGACGGTCGTCTGGGCCGCAGGAGTTGCCGCATCCGGCGCGGGGCGATGGTTGGGGGTTGTGCTCGACCGGCACGGCCGCGTGCCGGTCGGCCCCGACCTCTCGGTGGCGGAACTGCCGGGCGTGTACGTGCTCGGTGATCTTGCAGGGTGCAAGGACGCCAGCGGCAACCAGTTGCCCGGCCTCGCGCAGGTGGCGCAGCAACAGGGTCAATATCTGGGTCGAGCGTTGCGGAGGCGGCTGCTGGATGGCGCCGAGCCGGCTCCGTTCCGCTATCACGATCGCGGCAACCTCGCCACGATCGGCCGCAACGCGGCGGTCGCCGTGTTCGGCCGCGTGGCACTGCGCGGCTTCGTCGCGTGGGCGCTCTGGGGCGGAGTCCACATCCTCCTGCTGATCGGCTTCCGCAATCGCGCCGTGGTGGCGCTGCAATGGCTGCTCGCCTATCTCACCCATCAGCCAGGCGCGCGGCTCATCACCGGCAGGGAATAGTCACGCGGGCACCAACGCCGCCGCGCGGATGGCCTCGATATTCGCCACGTACGCGGCGCTGCCGCCCCGGAACACCGCGGAGCCCGCGACCAGCGTGTCCGCCCCAGCGGCGACGCAGTCGCCGGCGGTTGCGGGCGATACGCCGCCATCGACCTCCAGGCGGATCGGGCGATGACCGATCATCGCGCGGATGCGGCGGACCTTCTCGAGTTGCGAGCGGATGAACGCCTGGCCGCCGAAGCCGGGATTGACCGTCATCACCAGGATCAAGTCGACATCGTCCAGCACGTACTCGAGCGCGCTCTCCGGCGTCGCGGGGCAGATCGCGACGCCTGCCTTCTTGCCAAGCGCCCGGATTGCCTGCACCGAGCGATGCAGGTGCGGGCTGGCCTCGGCATGGACGGTGATGATGTCGGCACCGGCCCGCGCGAACGCCTCCAGATACGGATCGGCGGGGGCGATCATCAGATGCACGTCGAACACGCGGTCGGTGTACGGACGAATCGCGCGCACCACCTCCGGACCGAGGGTGATGTTGGGCACGAAATGCCCGTCCATCACATCGACATGGATCCAGTCGGCTCCCGCCGCGATCACCGCGCGCACCTCCTCGCCCAGAAGCGCGAAATCGGCCGACAGGATCGACGGCGCGATGACCAGGGGTTCAGCCACGTTCGGCCTCCTCCGCCTCGCGAAACACGCGGCTCGCGGTGATGTCGGCGGCATCGATGCTGGCCAGGTCGTCCGCCGTGACCGGCCCGCCCACCTCGGCCACCAGCCGGTTGGCTTGGCGCAGCCGGGCGCGGTCCAGCGCGTTGCGGATCGAGCGGGCATTGGCGAAGTGCGGCAACTTGCGGCGTGCCGCGATGTAGCGTGCCAGCGCCTCGCGTCCGGCGGGCGTGAGTTTGTACGCCTGTCGCGTCAGGATCGACTCGCCGATGCCCAGCAACTCCGTCTCGTCGTAATCGGGGAACTCGATATGATGGGCGACCCGGCTACGGAAGCCGGGATTGGTTGCGTAAAACTTCTCCATGCGATCGGCATAGCCGGCCAAAATCACGACCAGGTCCTCGCGCTGGTTCTCCATCACTTGCAAGAGGATCTCGATCGCCTCCTGGCCGTAGTCGCGCTCGTTCTCGGCGCGGTGCAGGTAATAGGCCTCGTCGATGAACAGCACGCCGCCCATCGCCTTCTTCAGGATCTCCTTGGTCTTGGGCGCGGTATGGCCGATATACTGACCCACCAGGTCATCGCGCGTGACCGAGACGAGATGACCTTTCCGGATGAAGCCCAGCTTGTGCAGGATACCGGCCATGCGCAGCGCCACCGTGGTCTTGCCCGTTCCGGGATTGCCGGTGAAAGACATGTGCAGGGTTGGCGGCTCGCCCTCGAGCCCGATCCGCCGCCGCACCCGCTCCACCAGCAGCAGCGACGAGATTTCGCGGATCCGCGTCTTGACCGGCTTGAGGCCGAGCAGGTCGCGGTCGAGCGATTCGAGGATCTCACCGATGCCCGCCGCATCGAACTCGGCGCGCAGATCGATCGCGGCGGGCGGCGCTGCGTCCAGCATCACGTCACCCGTTCGGTCGCGTAGCGGATCGACCGGCCGGCGGCCTCGGTGCGCACCACGCGGAAGGACGGCTCCGCTTCCGGGCGGCTGACGATGAAGGAGATGCGCACCGACTCCCAGCCCGGCGAGGAGTCGAAGCCGGACAGGCGGATGTAGCGGTCGCCGTAGGTGCGCCGGCACTCGCGCAGCTCCATCATCACTCCGGCCGCGTCGGCCACGTCGAACATCGGGTGGCCCCACATGTCCCAATAGGTGTTGCGCGGATGCGGGTCGTCGGTGAACTCGATGTTCACCGCCCAACCGCGATCGAGACAGTATTGCACCTGCTTCGTGATCTGCTCGTCGGTCAGGTCGGGCAGGAACGAGAAGCAGCCCTGGGTATTGCGCATGTGCTCATCTCCCTATGCGGCCACGCTGACGCTCGGCACGAAATCCGGCGTGTCGGTGGAGGCGTAATTGAAGGTCACGTCCTTCCAGGTCTGCAACGCCTGCTTCAGCGGCCGGCAGGTGCGGGCGGCCTGCTCCAGGATCTCCGGTCCTTCGTGGAAGGTGTCGCGGCCCTCGTTGCGGGCCAGGATCATCGCCTCCAGCGCCACCCGATTGGCCGTCGCACCCGCCTGGATGCCCTGCGGATGCCCGATCGTCCCGCCGCCGAACTGCAGCACCGTGTCCTCGCCCAAATATTCCAGCAACTGGTGCATCTGCCCGGCATGGATACCGCCGGAGGCGACCGGCATGGTCTTGCGCAAGGATGCCCAGTGCTGGTCAAAGAACAGTCCGTGTTCCAGGCACGTCGGGTTGAAATCCTCGCGCAGCACGTCATAGTAGCCGCGCGTCGTGTTCGGATCGCCCTCCAGCTTGCCCACGACGGTTCCCGCGTGGATGTGATCGACGCCGGCGAGGCGCATCCACTTGGCGATCACGCGAAACGACACGCCATGCGTCTTCTGTCGCGTGTAGGTGCCGTGGCCGGCGCGGTGCAAATGCAGGATCATATCGTTGCGGCGCGCCCATTTCGACATGGACTGGATCGCCGTGTAGCCGATCACCAAATCGATCATCACGATCACCGAGCCTATCTCGTGCGCGAACTCGGCGCGCTCGTACATCTGCTCCATCGTGCCGGCGGTCACGTTCAGGTACGTGCCCTTGACCTCGCCAGTCGCGGCTTGCGCCTTGTTCACCGCCTCCATGCAGTACAGGAAGCGGTCGCGCCAGTGCATGAAGGGCTGGCTGTTGATGTTCTCGTCGTCCTTCGTGAAGTCGAGCCCACCCTTCAGCGCCTCGTACACCACGCGGCCATAGTTGCGTCCCGATAGTCCGAGCTTCGGCTTGACGGTGGCGCCCAGAAGCGGCCGGCCGAACTTGTCGAGCCGCTCGCGCTCGACCACGATGCCGGTGGGCGGCCCATCGAAGGTCTTCACGTAGGCCACCGGGAAGCGCATGTCCTCCAGCCGCAGCGCCTTCAGCGGCTTGAAGCCGAACACGTTGCCGATGATCGAGGCGGTCAGATTGGCGATCGACCCCGGCTCGAACAGGTCGAGGTCGTAGGCGATATAGGCGAAATACTGACCCGGCGCGTTCGGCACTTCGTCCACGCGATACGCCTTGGCGCGGTATTTCTCGCAGGCGGTCAGCCGGTCGGTCCAGACCACGGTCCAGGTCGCGGTTGAACTCTCGCCCGCCACTGCCGCCGCCGCCTCGATCGGATCGACTCCCTCCTGCGGCGTGATGCGGAAGCAGGCGATGATGTCGGTATCCTTCGGCTCGTAGTCGGGCTCGTAATAGCCCATCTTGCGGTATTCCATGACGCCGGAGACGTACCGCTCCTTGCCGCGAACCGTCTGCGCGTCTCTTCTGATCTCGTTCATGCCAGTCTCCCCATCAAATCCGTTCACGCCGCGGCGGCGGTGATCGCCGGGCGCGGGTTCAGCGACCCGCTCGCGTAGCGCCGCGTCATCTCGGCCAGGCTGAGTGGGCGGATGTGCTGCGCATGGCCGGCAGCCCCGAATGCCTCGAAGCGGCCGCGACACAGCTTCATCAGCGCGTCCATCGACGGTTTCAGGAACTTGCGCGGATCGAACTCCGCACGATCCTCCTGCGCCACGCGGCGGAACTGCGCCGCCATCGCCAGACGGCAATCCGTGTCGATGTTCACCTTGCGCACGCCATGCCGTATGCCCTGGACAATCTCCTCCACCGGCACGCCCCAGGTCTGTGACATCTCGCCGCCGGCACGGTTGAACTGCTCCTGCAGCTCCTGCGGTACCGAGGAGGAGCCGTGCATCACCAGATGCAAGTTCGGCAGCCGGGTGTTGATTGCCTCGATCACGTGCATGGCCAGGATGTCGCCGTCGGGCTTGCGCGAGAACTTGTAGGCGCCGTGCGAGGTGCCCATGGCAATCGCCAACGCATCGACCCCGGTCTGCTGGACGAAGGTCACGGCCTGATCGGGGTCGGTCAGCAGCTGGTCGTGCGACAGCGCGCCCTCGGCGCCGTGCCCGTCCTCTGCCTCGCCGTGGCCGGTCTCCAGACTGCCCAGCACGCCAAGCTCGCCCTCGACCGACACGCCGACCTTGTGCGCCATGCGGGTCACATGGCGCGGTGATCGACACGTTATAGTCCCAGTCGGCTGGGGTCTTGGCATCGGCGCGCAGCGAGCCGTCCATCATGACCGAGGTGAAGCCGTGCTGGATTGCGGAGAGGCATGTCGCCTCGTCGTTGCCATGATCCTGGTGCAGGCAGATCGGCACGGCGGGGAACATCGCCTCCGCTGCCTCGACCATCTTCTCCAGCATGATGTCGCCGGCGTAGCTGCGGGCACCACGCGAGGCTTGCAGAATCACCGGCGCATCCGCGGCGTCGGCTGCGCGGATGATCGCCAGCACCTGTTCCATGTTGTTGATGTTGAAGGCCGGCACGCCGTACGCATGCTCGGCGGCGTGGTCCAGCAACTGGCGCAGCGTGATGCGGGCCATGATCCTGTCTCCCTCACTGTCCGATGAGCCGCCGGGCGGCGCGCGCCACGGCGTCGGGCGTGATGTCGAATTTCTCGAACAGCGTCTCGGCGGGCGCCGATGCGCCGAATCCCTTCATGCCGACGAAGACGCCGCGCTCGCCAAGCCAGCGCGCCCAGTCGCCCTCGATGGCCGCCTCGACGCCGACGCGCGGTGCCCCGCCCAGCACGTCGCGGCGGTAGGCCTCGGATTGTTCGTCGGAACAGCTCCCAGCAGGGTGCCGAGACCACCGCGGCGCGTATCCCGTCCGCCGCCAGCCGGTCGGATGCGGCCACGGCCACGCCGACCTCCGAGCCGGTGGCGATCAGCGTCACGTCGCGCCCGCCCGCCGGCTCGCGCAACACGTACGCGCCGAGCCGGACATCGGCCGGCGGCTCGCTCCGCTCGCGGCAGCGGACGCCAGGGCCTGCCGCGACAGGCACAGGATCGACGGCTGTGCCCGCGGCGGCCAGCGCACATTCCCACGCCTCCGCCGTCTCCACCGCGTCGGCGGGGCGGAACACCAGCAGGTTCGGGATGGCGCGCAGGCTCGCCAGATGCTCGACCGGCTGATGCGTGGGGCCGTCCTCGCCCAGGCCGATGCTGTCATGGGTCATCACGTGGATCACGCGCAGCCGCATCAGTGCGGCCAGCCGGATCGCCGGGCGCGCATAGTCGGAGAACACCAGGAAGGTGCCGCCGTAGGGCACCAGGCCGCGATGCAGCGCGATGCCGTTCATGGCGGCGGCCATCGCGTGCTCGCGGATGCCGTAGTGGATATACGAGCCGGCAAACCGTCCGGGCGCCGATCGGCTCCTGCCCTTTCACCAGCGTCAGGTTGGAGTGCGTCAGGTCGGCCGAGCCGCCGACCAGGGCCGGCATGGCCGGCGCCAGCGCCTCGATTACCTTCTGCGACGCCTGACGTGACGCGAGCTTTGCCGGCGGCGGCGAGCCAGCGGGCGCGCAGCGCGTGCAGCGCCTCGAACGCCGTCGTCGGGGATGCGGTCCCGCGTCGATGTCGTGCATGGCGTGCCGGCCACTGCGCTGTCCTGCGCGCCCACCCGCGCGTTCCATGCGCGATGCAGCGGCAGCGCCGCGAGCGCCGGCCTCCCGGAACGCGGCACGCACGCTCCGGAACCACGAACGCCGGATGCGGCCAGCCGAGATTGGCGCGCGTCGCCGCGACCTCGTCGGCGCCGAGCGGCGCGCCGTGCGCGGCGTGCGGTGCCCTGGCGCTTCGGGCTGCCGTAGCCGATCACGGTGCGGCAGGCGATCATCGACGGGCGGTCGCTGGCGCGCGCCGCCGCGATCGCCGCGTCCACCGCCTCGGCATCGTGACCGTCCACCGCTGGCCACGTGCCAGCCGGCGGCCGCGAAGCGCGCGCGCTGGTCCTCCGACGTCGAGCAGCGAGGTCGGGCCGTCGATCGAGATGCGGTTGTCGTCCCACAGCACGATCAGCTGCGACAGGCCGAGATGCCCGGCCAGCGAGATCGCCTCCTGGCTGATGCCCTCCATCAGGCAGCCGTCGCCGACCAGGACATAGGTGCATGTGCCGACACGAGGTCGTCGCCGAAGCGGGCGTTCAGCATGCCGCTCGGCGATCGCCATGCCGACGGCGGTGGCCAGTCCCTGGCCGAGCGGGCCGGTGGTGGTTTCCACGCCCGGCGTGTGGCCGTATTCGGGATGGCCCGGCGTCAGCGCACCCCATTGCCGGAAGCGGCGCAGTCTCGGCCTCGGTCATCGCCGGGATAGCCGCACAGATGCAGCAGCGCGTAGAGCAGCATCGAGCCGTGCCCGGCGGACAGCACGAAGCGGTCGCGGTCCGGCCAGGCCGGGTCGGCGGGGTCGAAGCGCAGGTGCCGGGTGAACAGCACGGTCGCCACGTCGCCATGCCCATCGGCAGGCCCGGATGGCCGGAGTTGGCTGCTTGCACCGCGTCCATCGCCAGCGCGCGGATCGCGTTGGCCATGTCTTCCGTCGCCGCCGGCCGCGTCGTCGAGCATCAGCTCGGCCAGCGTGATGACGTCGTTCATGCCGCCCTCCGCTTGCGCTCGATGAGTTGCAGAATGATGGGCGTCAGGATGAGCTGCATCGCGAGGTCGAGCTTGTTGCCGGGAATGGCGATCGAGTTGGCGCGCGACATGAAGCTGCCGTGCAGCATCGACAGCAGATACGGAAAGTCGATGCCGCGCGGATTGCGGAAGCGGATCACCACGATCGATTCGTCCGGCGTCGGAATCCAGCGGGCGATGAACGGGTTCGACGTATCGACCGTCGGAACGCGCTGGAAATTGATGTCCGTCTCGGTGAATTGCGGACAGATGTAGTGGACGTAGTCCGGCATCCGCCGCAGGATCGTGTCCATCACCGCCTCGGTCGAGTAGTTCCGCGTCGAGCGGTCGCGATGGATTTTCTGGATCCATTCCAGATTGATCACCGGCACCACGCCGATGCGCACGTCGGCGTGCCTGCCGGTATCGATGCTGCCGTGACGCACGGCGCCGTGCAGGCCCTCGTAGAGCAGAAGATCGGTGGGTTCCGGCAGGCGCTCCCAATCGGTGAACGTGCCGGCCGGCGCGCCGTAGAGCTGTCTCCTCATCAGCGTCGTGGATGTAGTGGCGGGTGCGGCCGCCGCCGTTCTCCGCGTACTCGGCGAATGTCGCCTGCAAGTCCTCCAGCAGATTGGCTTCGGGCCCGAAATGGCTGAAATGGTTGTCGCCCTTCTCCGACTTCCTCCTTGCATCTTCTCGCGCATCCCGGCCCGGTCGTAGCGATGGAAAGCGTCGCCTTCGATGAAGGCGGCGGCGATCTTCTCGCGGCGGAAAATCTGCTCGAAGGTGTTGCGCACCGAGGTCGTGCCCGCGCCCGAGGATCCAGTGACCGAGATGATCGGATGGCGCGCGCTCATGCGCGCGGCTCCACGCAGGTCGGAGGTGTCGCGGAACAGCGAGCGCGCTGGCGAAGAGCGGGTCGGTCATGATTGCCATCAGGCGCAGCGTGATAGAGGGCGATCAGCGCCACGTCCTCGCCCGCGCCGAACACCAGCGGCACGCGCTGGTGAATGTGCGTGGGCAGCAGGTCGAGAATGCGGCGCTGGCCGTCAGTCGCGGCTCCCCCGGCCTGCTCGATCAGCCAGCCGATCGGGTTCGCCTCATAGATCAGCCGCAGCCGCCCGCTGCGATAGGCGGTGCGGGCGTCCGCCGGATAAAGATAGACGCCGCCGCGCACCAGGATGCGGTATGCCTCCGCCACCATTGAGGCGATCCAGCGGGTGTTGAAATCGCGGCCGCGCGGTCCGTCGCGCCCAGCTGGCACTCGCGCACGTAGCGCCGCACCGGCGCCGGCCAATGGCGCTGGTTGGAGCCGTTGATGGCGTATTCGGCGGCGGCCAGGCGGGATGCTGACCGCGGCGGCCGCGTGCCAGGAAGCCGCGCGCTCCGCGGTCCAGCGTGAAGACATGCGTCCCGTCGCCGCGCGTCACCACCAGCGCGGTCTGCGACCCGTAGATCAGAAAGCCCGGCCGCGAGCTGCTCGCGCGCCCGGGCGGAGGAACGATGCGGCGGGTTCGCCCGGCAGCGCCCGCAGGATCGAGAAGATCGTGCCGACCGGGGCGTTGGTGTCGATGTTCGACGAGCCGTCCAGCGGATCGATCGCCACCGCGAGCGGCGCGCCCGGACGCAGCGTTTCCGCCGTGGTCGCGTTCCTCGGAGGCGACGACAGGCCACGGGGCAGGTCCGCAGCGCGTCCAGCACCAGCGCGTCGGCGCGCAGGTCGAGTTCCTTCTGCGTGTCGCCGTTGCTGTCGCCGCGATGCGCGTGCGAGACCCGGGATTCAGCGGCCCGGCGGCGAGCAGATCGGCGATGCCGCAGCCGGCGCGGGCGATCGCCAGGACGGTCTCGGCGACCGCCTGGGTCGTCGCCGCGTCGTGGCCGGCGCCGGCCGCCAGGTAGTCCTCGAGCGGCGATCCGATCCGCCATCCGAACCTCCCTGACCCGCCGCATCGTGGGAGCGGGCTGGTTCTGCGGGTCAGCTTCCTTGCGGGTCGTCTTGCGGGTCCAGACTAAAGAACTTAGCGTTGCCTTCAGGAAAACTGAATGTGAAGAACGTCACCCTGAAGCAGCTGCGCGTCTTCGCCGCGGTGACGCGCACCGGCTCCGTCACCGGCGCGGCACAGGCGCTGAATGTCTCCCCGCCGGCCGTCACGCTTGCAGATGCAGCTGCTGTCCGACCAGATCGGGCTTGCCGCTGGTCGAGCGAACCGCCGCGGGTCATGGTGCCGACCCATGCCGGACGCCTGCTCGCCGACACTGTGCGTCGGATCGAGGCCGTCCTGTCGCGACAGTGCCGCCTCGCTTGCCGCCCTGGCTGGGTCGGAAACCGGGACCGTGCATGTGGGCGTGGTCAGCACCGCCAAGTATTTCGCGCCGCGCGTGCTGGCCGCGTTCGCGCAGGCGCATCCGCGCATCGAGCTGCGGCTGATGGTCGGCAACCGCGCCGAGGTGATGCGCGGCCTGCGCGAGCATGACCTCGATCTCGCGGTGATGGGCCGACCGCCGGACGAGATCGACGTCGCCTCCTCGGTCATCGGCGACCACCCGCACGTCGTCGTGGCGCCCGCCCGGACATCGCCTGGCCGGTCGCCGCGCAGTGCCGCCGGCGGCGCTGGCCGGCGAGATTTTCCTGGTGCGCGAACCGGGCAGCGGCACGCGCACGCTGATGGAGCGGTTCTTCGCCGAACTCCGGCATCGCTCCGCGCATCGGCATGGAGATCGGCAGCAACGAGACGGTGAAACAGGCGGTGATGGCGGGGCTTGGCATCGCCTTCCTGTCCGCGCACACGATCGACATGGAAGTGCAGGCGCGCCGCCTGGTCGATCCTCGATGTGAAGGGGCTGCCGATCATCCGGCAATGGCATGTCGTGCGCATGGCGGAGCGGCGGCTGATGCCGGCGGCCGACGAGGTGGGACGGTTCTTCACCGAGGAAGGCAGGCTGTTCCTGCCGTATCAGCGGGCCTCCATGCATGGCTGACACGCTGTCCGAGACTTACACCGCTAGCGAGCGAAGACTGTGAAGACCCGCACCGCTTTACGAGGCCGCATGTCTCGCGCCGCTTGCCGGACTGCCGGACCGAGGCAATTCAACCTTACCGCCACGCAGACGCCAGACGGAGAGATGCGCAGCCTGTTCACACCGCCACGGATCGGATCGAACCGGACCGGGCCGAGGACACACGCTTCCCGTTTCGGATTCCCGCTCCGTCAGTGCTCCCTGCGCCGCCGCATCACGCGCAGAGCGTTGCGGGCCTGCGCGGGATCGACGCCGGCTGGCTCGCCGTGGCACAGCCCGCCTGATCCGCTCACCTTTGGCCAGAATCGCGCGCAAGCCTTCGCGATAGGTGCGGATAACGCCAAGGCCTGCCGAGCCATTGCTGGGTAAGCGCGCTGTCCACGCGGCGATGCTCGGCCCAGAAGCTGCGTGCCATGTCGCTCATCGAGGCGGCGGCCTGGTCGAACGGGATCAACCGAGGCGGCGGCACCCCCAGCAGGGCTGCGGCCTCGGCCACCATGTCGGACGGCTCCGCCGGAAGATCGTCGGACAGATGCAGCACCCGCACCCCGGCGGGCCGGTCCTGGATGGCGGCCGCGAGGACGGCACCCACGATGTCGTCTCGGTGGATGTGGCCGAACGCATGACCGGGTTTTGCCACCCGGCGCGCACGGCCGGCCCGCACATCGTCCAGCGCTGAACGACCCGGGCCGTAGATGCCGGCAACGCGGAACAGATCCAGGGCTACACGATCGCCGGCCAGTGCACGCCACGCCTGCTCGGCCGCCAGACGGCGACGGCTGCGCGGCTGCCCCGGAGCGGGCGGTGTTCGCTCATCCACCCAGCCGCCGCCGCGGTCGCCATAGACGCCGGTGGTGGAGAGGTAGCCTAGCCAGCGCAGGCCTCGCGCTTCGTCCAGCGACTGCCGCCAGGCCAGCAGCACAGGGTCAATCCCTGGCGCGTCCGAGCGGTCAGCGGCCGGGGCGACGGTCGAGACGATGTGCGTCGCATCTGCCACCGCCTCGCGCGCAGCGGCGAAATCCACGATCCGCACTCCCGGCACCGTGGCGCCGATCTGGATCGCGGCTGATGCCCACAACCGCGTGCCCCGCCCGCGCCGCTGCGGCGGCAATGGCGGCACCGCTGTAGCCGAGGCCGAACACGAGCAGGTGCATGACCGGCGGGTCATGCGTGTCCACGACCTGCCCTCAGCACATCCGCGACAATCGCTGTGAGCAGGCCGTACAGGACATGCACGCTCAACCGTTCGCCGCGTACCCGTCCGGAAACGGACTGCTCGCCCCTGGTGATGCGCACAAGCGGTGCGATCCCGGCAATGGCGACGACATAGAGGCCGGTCCCATAGAGGCCACCGAGCACGACGGACGGCAGGTTCGGCAAGCGCCCACGCAACATGCCGTAGGCGTAGCCGAAAGCGGCAGACGCCGTGCGGTCGAGCCAGTCCTCGGATGCCTTGTCGAGCGTCCTGTGCAGAGTGTGCGTTCTGCGCCCGATGATCGTGGCGAGGCCGATCACCAGGCCGCCGCTCAGTCCGCCTGGCGTTCCGGCCATTCTTTCGTTCATTTCCCTGGCTTTCTGCTCGGATTGTGGCGACGAACGACACGACATTGCAAAGGACGCCGGCACCGCCGCTCAGATGGCCAGTTTGCCGGCGGGTCGCCGGACGCGCTACACTGCGAACCGGATGGACACGCGAGTCGCCAGAGGCGGCCTCGCCGCCGTTGTGCTGTTGGCCGCCGGCGCCGGCGCATGGTGGCTGCGGCCGATTGTGGTCGTTCCCACCATGCCGCCGGCGGTCATGGCTGATGGGGCGGCTGCCGACGCATCGCCGCTGCCAATACCGCCGGTGCCACCGCGCATCGCCCAGGGTCCGGAGTATGAGAGCTGCCTCGCGATGCTGCCCGACGACCCCTCGGGCGCCCGCGACATGGCCGAGACCTGGCAGGAGCATGGCGGCGGCGAGGCGGCCACCCACTGCCTGGCGCTCTCCAGGATCGAGCTGGGCGACCCGCAGGGCGGAGCGGAGATGCTGGAAACGCTGGCCTCGACCAGCACCGCGCCGGACGCCGCTCGCGCCGAGGTTTTCGACCAGGCCGACCAGGCATGGCTGATGGCCGGCGACGAGAACCGCGGCTTTGCCGCCGCCACCCTGGCGTTGAGCCTGCTTCCGGACGACGCCGATCTGCTGGTGAACCACGCGATCGCCGCTGCGTCGTTGCAGAAATTTGCGGACGCGCAGGCCGATCTGTCGCACGCGCTGGACATCGATCCGAAGCGGATCGACGCGCTGGTGCTGCGCGGCTCCGCCTGGCGGCACCTGGGTCGCCTTGACCTGGCGCAGGACGACATCAACCGGGCGCTGGCGAGCGACCCCGACAATACCGAGGCGCTGCTCGAGCGCGGCATTCTGCGGCAGCGGGCCAACGATCCGGTAGGCGCCCGACAGGACTGGGAACGGGCGATCAGCCTGGCGCCGGACACCGATACCGCTGATCTGGCGCAGCAGGATCTGGCACTGCTGGACGCTGGACCGGCGCGGCAATGACGCGAGACGGTTGCCCGGCCTGGCCCTGGCTCGCTACGGACGTCCCCGGATGCATTTGCCGGGGCGCAACTGTGCGTCGATTCACGGACGCTCGAAGAAACGCGCGCCGATATTGGCCAGCTCCGGCGGGTGGTGTTCTCGACGTGGAAGCCGCTGTGGCTGGCAATGGCGGGCTGCTGTTCGGGTTCGTGACGGTGGTGCGCTACCCGGCCGAGGCGTTCGGCCCGGCGGTCAATCTCCGATTGCTGGCGATGCTGGCGTATGCCGTCACAGTTGTCGTGCTGGTGCAGATCTTGCTCGACCTGGTGCCGTTGAAGCTGGCGGCACCGGCGGTGTTGGGCAAGCCGTTCCATGCGGCGGCTTCGGGAGAGAGGGCCTCCAGCACGGTATCCGCCCAATTCGGCTGGAAACAGCCCTATAAGTGAGCCATCATCGGGCGGCACCGAAGCACTCGCTCGGGGGTGTGAAGCATGCGCAAGCTCTACTACACGACCGGCTCGCCATTCGCGCGGGCGGTCCGCGTCGTGCTCGCCGAAAAGGGGCTGTCGTTCGAGCACGATGAGGCCTACACGACGCCGAGTGTCGAAGAGCGCGCCAAGGTTGCGCCGTCGCTTCAGGTTCCGACGCTGATCGATGGTGATTTGCGGCTGTGGGATTCGGCCGTGATTATTGAATACTTGATGGCGAGCTATCCCAACCTGCCCGCTCCTGAGGGCTGCAAGCCATTCGCGGCCGAATATGTGCGCCTCGATCACGGATGGCGAGACAAGCTGTTGCATGCGTCACTGCAGACGCTCGGTGTGTCGACAGCGACGGTTTCCCAGCTGTGCTGGTCAGGCATCCGCCAGGAAGACAACTCGCACGCAGTGCGATGCGGCATCCGCAATCAGCATCTGTTCGACTGGTTCGAGGGTGAACTTGCGAGTCCCGAGGATGGCTTCGTTCCGGGCGTCGTGTCCGTGCAGGACGTGCTGTTGGCGTGCTGGTGCCAGTTCATTGAGCGGCGGCCGCTAGGCCTGAGTTGGGACGCGCCGCACCGACGGAAAATCGCGGCGCTCGTCGCACGCCTGAGGGAGCGGCCATCCTTCGTGCAGGCCCCGGCACTTTGGTGGGAACCCGGCGTCACCTACGCCAACCCCGACGAAATCCGTTGGGCGAAGGAAAAAACCATCCATCAAGAGCCTAT
>CAWISK010000001.1:0-9130 GCA_963838805.1 uncultured Pseudomonadota bacterium | reverse complement strand
TCCAGGCGGTGTCGCCGTAGTTGAAGGCGAAGGTCAGTGGCCCGCGACGCCGCAGCCGTATGCCGGCGGGAAAGTCCAGGCAGAGCAAGCCCGCGGCGCTCGCCGCGTGACGCATGAGGCTCCCCTGCAATTCCGCGTCCGGCCAGCCCGCGGCGTAGATCGCGCGCCCGGCCTGCAGCACCGCCGCACCGCCGTCCTCGAAATGTGCCAGCACTTCGGCCTCGCCTTCGACCCACTCGCGCCACCGCTCCATTGCGCCGGAAATCCCCCCCCTCACCGGATGCGAGAGCCCCGGCCGCAGCGAGGCTACTTGCACCACCCGAATTGGTAGCAGCGCCTGCAACGGGCCAGGCGGCAGTGTCTCGGGGATGACGAAATGGCGCGTTTTCGACCCCGAGCGCGGGCCGATCAGCAGCACCGCCGTGCTCTCGGCCAACGCCGCCAGCGCCGTCTCGCCGATGATCGGCAGGCAGGGCACCAGCACCAGCCGATAGCCCGCGAGCGAAGCACCCGGCGGCACGACATCCACGTCCAACCCCAGGCGCCGCGCCGCCTGATACCAACGCAACGTCAGCGCGAACAGGTCGAAGTCGCGGCCCTGTGGCTGGATACGCGTCACCCAGGACGCCGCATAATCGAACACGAGCGCCACCGGCGCCGGCGCGGTGTCTGGCAGCGAGCCGAGCGCCGCAAGCTCGCGCGCCACGGTCGCCACCTCCTCGCCGCCGGGCGAGCGGACGCGGTCGGGGCGGTGCAGGCCGGCGTGCATCTGCTCCTGCGCGAACGGCGCCTGCCGCCAGCGGAAATAGCTGACCACGTCGGCGCCGTGCGCCAAGGCCTCCCAGCTCCACAGCCGCACCATGCCGGGCAGCGGCACCGGATTCCACGGCGCCCAGTTCACCGGCCCGGGCTGCTGCTCCATGACCCAGAACTTGCCGCGCCCGACGCCGCGGTAGAGGTCGTGGTGGAACGCCGCGATGTCGGGAAGCCCGGTCTGGCTGAACGCCGCGCGCTCGTCCGGCGTGCAGGGGAACTGCTCGGTGAAGCCCAGCGGGTAGGAATCCCAGCTCGCGAAGTCGTATGCCTCGGCGGCCCGCCAATGGTCGAAGTCGAAGAACCGGCCCATGAAGTTGTGCGTCACGAACCGCCCCGGCGAATGCGCGCGCAGGATGTCGGCCTGCATGGCGCCGTAGCGCGGCCACCTGCTCGGAGGCGAAGCGCCAGTAGTCCAGCCGCGCCGCCGGGTTGGTCTCCGTCACCGCCCCGGCGGGGAGGGCCACCTCGTCGAAACTGCGGACCTCCATTGACCAGAAGACGTTGCCCCAGGCCTCGTTCAACGCGCGCGCATCCTGGTAGCGGCGGCGCAGCCAGTTACGGAACGCCCGCAGATCCTCCGGCCCGTAGGACAGCACGGTGTCGTGGCAGCCGAACTCGTTGTCCACCTGCCAGCCGGCCACCGCATCGTGCTCGCCGTAGCGCTTGGCCAGGATCGTGGTGATGCGCCGGCTCTGCTCCCACCAGCTCGGCGACGAGAATGTGCTGTGCCGCCGGCTGCCGAAGCCGCGCGTGCGTCCCTGCGCATCAACCGGCAGGATGTCGGGGTGGCGATCCACCAGCCATTTCGGCGGCGTCGCGGTCGGCGTGCACAGCACCACGCGCAGCCCCGCCTCGCCCAGCACGGCCAGCGCGCGGTCGAGCCATCCGAACTCGAAGCGGTCCGGCTCGGGCTCGATCTGCGACCAGGCGAACTCGCCGATGCGCACGTAGGTGATGCCCATGGCGCGCATCGCGGCCGCGTCTCTCTTCCACCAGCCTTCCGGCCAGTGCTCCGGGTAGTAGCAAACGCCGAGCATCAAACATCCTTCAGTGCAGCAGGGAGCCGTTGAGCAGCACCTGCCCGTCAGGGTGGAACAGGTGGCAGGCCTCAGGCGGAATGCCGAGCGCGACCGGTTCGCCGGGCCGCGCGGCGGACAGGCCGTCCGCACGCACCAGCGCGACCTCGCCGTCGGCGACGCCGACATGCAGGATCGTCTCCGCGCCCAAGTGCTCCGCAAGCCGCACGCTGCCCGCGACCGCTGCCTCCGCCGGCGCGAGGGTCATGTGTTCCGGGCGGATGCCCAGCAGCACCTCGCCATCCGGGAGTGCGGCGCCGCGTATCGGCAGCGCCAGGCCGGCACCGCCCGGCAATGCCAACCGCGCGATCCCGCCCTCCACGCCCTCGACACGAACTCGGAAGATGTTCATCTTGGGCGAGCCGATGAAACGGGCGACGAACAGGTTCTCCGGCTTGTGATACAGGTCGAGCGGTGAGCCGACCTGCTCGATGCGCCCGGCTTGCAGCACCACGATCTTGTCGGCCATCGTCATCGCCTCGACCTGGTCGTGCGTGACGTAGATCATCGTCGCCCCGAGCTGCTGGTGCAGGTTCAGGATTTCCACGCGGGTCTGCAGACGCAGCGCCGCATCGAGGTTGGACAGCGGCTCGTCGAACAGGAACACGGAGGGTTCGCGCACGATGGCGCGGCCGATGGCGACGCGCTGGCGCTGACCTCCGGAGAGCTGGGAGGGGCGGCGGTCGAGCAGCGGACCGAGCTCCAGGAGGGAAGCCGCCTGCTGCACGCGCCGGGCGATCTCCGCTTTCGGCGCGTTCGTCATGCGCAGGCCGAAGCTGATGTTCTCCGCCACCGTCATGTGCGGGTATAGCGCGTAGGATTGGAACACCATGGCGATGCCGCGATTGGCCGGCGCCACCCGCGTCATCTCGCGGCCGCCGATGCGCAGGTTGCCCTCGCTGATGTCCTCCAGTCCCGCGATCAGCCGCAGCAGCGTTGATTTGCCGCAGCCCGACGGCCCCACGAACACGCAGAACTCGCCGCGTTCGACGTCGAGATCGATGCCCTTGATGATCTCGACCGGGCCGAACCGCTTGACCACGCCTCGCAGCGACACGTCGGACATGGCTCAGCCTCCCTCGATGCGCGTGACGTGCAGGACCAGGGCCGTTTCCGGCAGCATCGGCGGCGGCACGAAGCCGGCTGCCAGGGCAGCGCCGGGCAGCGTGACGCCGGCCGCGAACAGCGCGCGGTGCGTGGCCGAGGCACGCGCCGGCACGCGCTGCGGCGCGGGCGCGTGGACGCGGTAGCGCGTCACCGGATCCAGGCCGGGCAGGCGCAGCGGCGCCGGGATCGCACGCAGCGGCGACGCCTCCTGCGCGACGAGATACGCGGCCTCGCTGCGGTCGGGGGCGACGACGCCGAGCAGGCTGCGGGAGTCCTCGATCGGCAGGGCGACGTGCTCGCCAGCGTGCAGCAGATGGCGCAGGCGCTTGTGCAGCGCGATCCAGCCGGCAAGCTCATCGCGCTCCTCCGCTTGCAGGGCGAGCGGATCGAGTTCGACGCCCATGTGGAAGAACAGCGCGACGGCGGCGCGGAAGCCGAGCGTGTGGCGTCGCCCGGTCTGGTGGTTCGGGCTTCCCGAGACGTGCGCGCCGATCACCTCGGGTGGGAGAAAGCGCAGGGCGCCGCGCTGGATCGCGAGCCGGTCGAGCGCGTCGGTGCAGTCGGACGCCCAGACGCGATGCGTGTGGCGCAGGACTCCGTAATCAGCCCGGCCCCCGCCCGACGCGCAGCTCTCGATCTCCAGCTCCGGAAAGGCCCGGCGCAGGTGCGCCAGCATCGCGTAGAGCGCCCGCACCTGGCCGCCGTAGGCGGGATGCCCGGAGCTGTCGCCGGCGGCGACCAAGTCTCGGTTCATGTCCCATTTGAGGTAGCGGATCGGCAGGTCGCCGAGCAGGCGCTCCAAGGCACCCAGGATCGCGGCCCTCACGCTCTCGCGCGTCAGGTCGAGCACGAGCTGATGCCGGGCGGTGCGCAGCGTGCGGCCGTCCACGTGCAGCACCGCATCCGGATGCGCGCGGAGGAACTTGCTGTCGGGCGTGGCCATCTCCGGCTCGACCCAGAGGCCGAATTGCATGCCGAGGGACATGACATGGCAAGCCAACGGCAGCAGGCCGCCGGGATATTTCTGCGGGTCGGGCGCCCAGTCGCCGAGGCCGGCCGTGTCGTCGCGCCGCCCAAGCATCCAGCCGTCGTCGAGGACGAACCGCTCGATGCCGAGCGCCGCCGCCGCTTCGGCCTGCGCCATCAGCCGCCGCTCGTCGTGGGCGAAATAGGTGCCTTCCCAGGTGTTCAGCGTCACGGGGCGGGGCGCCATCCTGCCGCCGGGCCAGCGCAGGATTTGCGTCCGCACGTGCCTGTGCAACGCCCGCGACAAGCCGGCCAGTCCGCCCTTGGAGTAGGCGCAGATCGCATCCGGGGTGCTGAAGCAGTCTCCCTCCCCAACCTCGGCCTCGCCGGGATGGAGGAGCTGCGCGGATTGAACCAGCAACGAGCCGTCCGGGAGCCGCTCCGCCGTGGTGCGGTGATTGCCGCTCCAGCCGAGATGCACGCCCCAGGCCTCGCCCGCATCCTCGGTCAGGCCGTCCGTGCCCACGATCAGCGACGGCTGGCGATCGTGCGAGGTGCGGCCGCGCCGGTTCTCGACGGCCAGCATACCCGCCGGGAGATCCACCCAGTGCTCCGCGAACTCCCGCCCCCAGCGAGCGCCCAGGGTCAGCACCGTGCGCGCGCGGGGCGGCAGCACGAACACGCCCGCGGCAAGATGATGCACGCTGACCGGGGAGTGCTTCCCAGGCGTGAGCGCGACGGCCTGCGTCAGCGTGTCGCCGTCCTGGGCCAGGCTCAGGCGGATCTCCAGGATCAGGCGACTGACGGGATCGCTGGCGTGCAGGACCAGGGCCTGCGGGCGCTCCTCCACCCGGTCCAGCCTGAACTCCGCCGTCCAGTCCACGCGGCCCCGGACAGCGGCCAGGGCGGGAGCGCCGAACGTCCCCGCGCCCAAGGTCGGCAGCACCGACGCGAACGGGACATCCTCGTCGAGCGCGTTCGGCGCCACCGCCCGGTCGCGCATCGTGCGGACGTCCTCGGCGGTGAGCGCGGGCAGGCGCGCACCCCAGTGCACGATCTCCGGCAACTGCTCGCCGCGCGCCAGCAGCAGCAGCGTGGTGTTGGCGCCGTCCAAGCGCCAGACCGTCATTCCTTCACCGCTCCCAGCGTCAACCCGGCGATGAAGTGGCGCTGCATGAGGAAGAAGATCACGACCGAGGGGGCCGCGGCGATCAGCGCGCCGGCGCTCATCAGCTGCCACGATGCCAGCCACATCCCGGCCAGCGCCTGCAAGCCCGCCGTGACCGGGCGCGCGGTGTCGGACTGCACCAGCACCAGCGCCCAGAAATAGTCGTTCCAGATGAAGGTGAACTCCAGCACCGCGAGCGCGGCCAGCGCCGGGCGCATCAGCGGCAGGATGACGTAGCGGAAGATGCGGATCTCGGTCACGCCCTCGATGCGCGCGGATTCCACCAGCGCGTCCGGCAGCTCGCGGACGAAGTTGCGGATGAACAGCGTGCAGAACCCGGTCTGGAAGGCGATGTGGAACAGCACCAGCGCCCAGACCGTGTCGTAGAGCGGGAACACGTAGATCATCAGGTTGCGCACCGGGATCATCAGCACCTGGAACGGCACGAAATTGCCGGCGATGAAGATCGCGAACAGGGCGATGTTGCCGCGGAAGCGGTAGCGGGCCAGCGCGAAGCCCGCCATCGTCGAGACCGCCAGCGTGCCCGCCACTGCCGGGATGGTGATGACGACGCTGTTGAGCAGGTAGCGGCCCATCGGCGAGGAGGTGAACACCGCGGTGTAGTTCTGGACGATGCGCAGGTGCGTGGGCCAGCCCCAGTAGTTGCCGCGCGATAGGTCGTCGAGCGAGCGCGTCGAGGTCAGCGCGATCGCGAACAGCGGCAGCAGCCAGAGCAGCAGGCTGACCGGCACCGCCACGCGATACAGCGCACGAGCGCCGGGCCCGAGCTTCTGGATCGGGGTCGGGAACATCTACCGCACCCGCTCGCGCCGCAGCATCGAGACCAGGAAGAACGCGATGTAGGCGTCCATGATGAAGAACAGCACGGTCGCCACGGCCGCCCCGTAGCCATAGCGGAACGACATGAACGTCTGCTCATACATGTAGTACGCCAGCACCGACGAGGAATCGTATGGGCCGCCCTTGGTCATGATCGAGACCAGGTCGAAGGAGCGCAGCGCGCCGACCACGCAGACGACGATGGCGATGAATGTCGCGGGACGAAGCTGCGGGATGACGATGTGGCGCAGCAGCCGCCAGCCCTTGGCGCCATCGAGCCGCGCGGCCTCGATCAGCTCGGCGTTGATGGCGGTCAGGCCCGTCAGGTACAGGATCATGCAGTACGCGGTCTGCGGCCACAGCCCGGCCAGGATGATGCCGAAGGTGGCCCAGGTCTCGTTGCCCAGGATGTCCACGCCGGGCAGGCCGACGCCGCGCAGCACCGTGTTCAGCAGGCCGAAATCGGCGTTGAGGAACCAGCTGAACACCAGCCCCACGACCACCTGGCTGATGACGAACGGGAAGAAGAACAGCGACTTGATCAGCCTCATGCCGAAGATGGTCTGGTTGAGGAGCAGCGCCAGCGCGAGGCCGAACACGGGGGCCAGCATGTAGGCCAGCAGCCACCAGACGTTGTTGACCACGCTGGTCCAGAACACGCCATCGCCCATCAGCTCGGCGTAGTTGGCCAGGCCGACCCAGCGCATCGGCTTGATGCCGTCCCAGTCGTGCAGGCTGATCCAGATGCTGTCGGCGATCGGCCAGACCACGAACACCGCGAACAGCAGGCAGGCGGGGGCGAGGAAGATCACCGGCGCCAGCCGCATCTGGTGGCGCCGCCACCAGGTCTCGGGAATGGTCAGGGTTGCAGACACGCGGTAATCCCCGCCCTCTCCCGCAAGGGGAGAGGGAGAAGAAAGCCTCGCCCTGGGGAGGGGGTTGGGAGAGGGGGCAACCACCTCAGTTGCTGGCGTAGATCCGCTTGCGCGCCCGCTCGATGTTCGCCAGCACGGCGTCCAAGCGGTTCGGCTTGACCATGAACTCCTGGAAACCCTTCATCGCGATCGTGGCCAGGTCCTCGCTGGTGTCGCGGTCGATGAACTGGGTCAGGTGAGCGGCATCCTTCAGCAGCGCCGCGCCGGCCTTGAGGAAGCGGTCATCCGCCACGGTGGACTCCGCGTTGGCGGGCAGCTGCTTCTCGGTCTGGTTGATCTCGGTCTGGATGTCCGGCCGCATCATGAATTGCATGAACTTCTTGGCGTCGGCGACATTCTTGGCGTGCGCCGGAATGTGAATGCTCTCCATCGGCGCCTCCTCGGAATCCGCAACGCCCGGCGTCACCACCGGGAACGGCACGAAGTCCATGTTCGGCGCGACCTCGGGCGGGAAACCCTGGGTGATGAAGTTGCCGATCAGCATCATCGCCGCCTTGCCCTGATACAGCAGGCTCTGGCTCTCCTGCCACGACAAGCTGGTATGGTTCTTCACGAAGCACTGTTTGTCGAGCAGCTGCTTCCATTGCGCGAACACGGCCTTGACCTTCGGGTCCTCCCAGCTGACCTTCCCGCGCATCAGCTGCATGTGGAAGTCGTAGCCGTTCATCCGCAAATCTATATAGTCGAACCAGCCGCCTGACGGCCACAGATCCTTCGTGCCTATGTCTATCGGCTCGATTCCGGCGGCTTTCAGCTTGTCGCAGGCGGCCAGCAGGTCGTCCCAGGTCTTGATCGGCTGCACGCCGGCCTTCGCGAAGATATCCTTCCGATAGTAGATGCCCCACTGGTAATAGCTGTATGGCACGCCATACTGCTTGCCGTTCACGGTGACGGTGGCCAGCACCTTGTCCGGGAACTGCTTCTTCTCCGCGGGCGTCCAGAGATCGCTGACGTCGAGCAGCAGGCCCGGCTCAACGAATTGCTCCATCCGCGCGCCGGAATACCAGAGGGCCACGTCGGGCGGCTCGGAGGTCAGCCAGTTGCGGATCGAGCTCTTGTAGCTCTCATGGTCATAGACGTTGAACTTGACGGTGACGCCCGGGTTCTCCGCCTCGAACTTCTTGACCACCGAGTTGAAGGCGGCCTTCGGCGCCGGGTCGGACGTGTCGGCATTGAAGACGAGCGTTTCGGCACGGGACGCTGCCGGCAGGGCTATAGCGGCGGCGCAAGCAAGTCGGATGAGCGCGTGCATCCTGTTCCCTCCCAAGTGTTCATGGGGCGCCGTCCGTCGTCGGTGGCGGCGCCATTCGGCCGACTATGCCGAAGACAATGTGGACTGTCGTCCGGGTTCCTGCAAAAAATGTCCGGAATCCTAAGCTGGGATGTCCGATGCCAGACACCCCCGACCCGTTCTTCGTGCCGCCGCACGTCTTCTGCGCAGGATCGCGCAAGGAAATCCTGCCCATGCCGGTCCGCACGCGCACAGCCAGGTGGAGCTGAACTTCCTGCTACGCGGCGGCATGACTTACCTGTTCGGCGCCTGCTCGGTCGAGGTGCGGGCCGGCGACTTCGTTTTCTTCTGGGGTGCCGCCCCGCATCAAGCGGTCGCGGTGGAGCCGGGCAGCACCTTCGTCTGCATCTACGTGCCGATTGACCGCTTCCTATCGCTGCCGCTCGGCACGAGGCTGATGGCCGCCGTGCTAGCGGGTGGCGTGGTGACGGCCGAGCAGGCGCAGCCCTTCGATCCGGCGCAGTTGCAGCGGCTGCACGCCGAGATGGTCGGCCCCGACCGACGGTTGGCCGAGTTGGACCGCGCGGAGCTGGAGCACATGCTGCGCCGCGTTGACCTGACCGGCTGGCGCGACCTGCTAGGCGGCACGCGTGGCGACGTTGGCGGTGGCCGGCACGCTGCGCATGAGCGGGCGATCGCCATGGCGCGGTTCATGACTGCCAATGCGGCGAGGCCGATCGGGGCTGCGGAGGTGGCGGCCAGCGCCGGGCTTCACCCGAACTATGCGATGACCCTGTTCCGGCAGGCGCTGGGCATGACAATCGGCGACTACCTGCTGCGCCAGCGGCTGCAACGGGCGCAGGCGCTGCTGGCCGGGACGCGCGAGGATGTGGCGTCGGTGGCGTTCGCGTCCGGGTTCGGCTCGATGTCGCGGTTCCACGAAGCGTTTGCGCGGCATTTCGGGACCTCGCCTCGGCGCTTTCGCGCGCTG